>NZ_AP022848.1:3320000-4780000 GCF_011764485.1 Bosea sp. ANAM02
CCTCCTCGGGTGCGAAGTCGAGCTGCACGGGCACGTCGAGCTGGACCGGGAACGGATCGAGCGTCACGACGCAGGCCTGGTGCAGGCGCGCGGCGATGCGACCGTCGAGCTTCACGCGCTCGCCATTGCGCGAAAGCGTGTAGCGCCCCTCCAGCGCTTCGACGGAGACGAGGCCGAGCAGCGCGGCGATGGCGGGCAACTGCTCCGCCTCGGCCCGGACCACGACCTCGCTGCCGCGCGGGCGGATCGCCTCGACGCGGATCGGATGCCTGAGCGGCCCAGCCGGCAGGTGATCATGCGCCATGGGCAGCCTCCGGGATCGAGAAGGCCGGGAAAAGCTCTTCCCGGTTCATGATGCCGTCGAGATCGGCGGTGGCGAGCGCCTGCTGCGCCGCCCGCATATAGGCTGCGAGCGCCGGCGCAGCCTCGAGCGCGCAGGCATTGCGGCCCAGCGCCTCGGCCAGCGCCTCCGGCACGGCCGCCGTCAGCGCGGCCTCGTAAGCCTGCACGCGGCCATAGAACATCTGGCCGATCTTCTTCATCTTCTTGGGCACGGCGATATCGCTGATGCCGCCATTGCGGAAGCCGAGTTCGAGATAGGCGAAACAGGCATCGATGAACTCCTGCGCCAGATCGCCAGCCGGGGGCGGCAGCTCGCGCAGGCGGCGCAGCACCAGGAAAACATGCAGGGTCAGCGATTCGAACCGACCTTCGAACGTATCGGGAATGCCGCCCCCGATATAGAGAGCCGGCAGACGCGACGACTCGGCGACCCGCGCGAACAGCGTGTCCACAGGGGAGCGCCGATTGGCGCGCTTGCCGAACAACCCGAAAATCACCTGTTCGCTCCCGCCCGCTCTTGCCCGGGGCGTCCTCGCCTTGCCAAAGCCATCCTCGGGCGTTACGCCAACCCTTACCCTTTTGACAAGCGGCTTGGATCGTCCCGGCCGTGCTCGCCTTTCGGATCGTGCCCGCATGACGCAGATCACCCGCCGCACGGCTCTGCTCGGAGCCCTCGCGACCACCTCCCTTGTGCTGGCAGGCTGCGGCCCCGACGCGGGCGGCTTCGTATTGCCGACCTCCGCCGGCATCAACGAGGAGTTCAAGCGCGGCTTCGTGATGGACGAAGCGCTGATCGCGCAGATCAAGGTCGGCATGGACGTGCAGACGGTGCTGACGACGCTCGGCACGCCCTCGACCACCTCGACGGTCGGCAACCGCACCTTCTACTATATCAGCCAGACGATGCGCCGCCGGTTCCAGTTCCAGGACCCGCAGACCATCGACCAGCAGGTGCTGGTGATCTATTTCAACAAGGCCTTCAAGGTCGAGCGCATCGCCCATTACGGCCTGCAGGACGGCGTGATCTTCGACTTCATCAGCCGCACCACGCCCACGGGTGGCGAGGAGCAGAGCTTCCTGCGCAACCTGTTCAAGGGCGTCACCAAGTTCAACCCGCTGGGCTCGTAAGCGGAGCGCATTCGCGCGATCGAAAAGAAAAGCCCGCGGCGCGCGCCGCGGGCTTCTTTGTTGGGCAGGATCGGCGCGATCAGCCTGCCGGCGCGCGACTGCGCAGCGGCAGCGTCATCGCCATGACGCCGAGGATCACGAGGCCAAGCCCGGCCCAGGCGGTCGGTGCCAGCGCCTCGCCCAGGAAGATCATGCCGATCAGCACGCCCGTCGGCACTCGCAGATAGGCGACCGACGTCGTCGCGACCGCGCCCAGCCGCGCGATCAGTCGGAAATAGATCACGAAAGCCAGGGCGGTGGAGACGAGCGAGAGCGCGATCAGCGCCTGGATCGACTGCACCGAGGGCGACAGCGTCCAGGGCCGGTCCAGCACGAGGCTGAGCGGCAGCAGGACGAGCGCGCCGCAGAGCAGCGAGCCGGCTGCCGGCATGATCGGATCGAGCCCCTTGAAGCTGCGGCCGAACAAGGCCGCGCCGCCATAGCAGATACTGGCCGCGACCAGCGCGAGCTGTGCCCAGAGCTGCTCGCCGAAGCCGGCCATCGCCTGCATGCCGACGATGAGGACGGTGCCGGCGAGCCCGGCCGCGATGCCGGCGAGGCGCAAGGCCGGCAGGCGCTCGGCCTTGGCCGAGAGGCAGATGAGCAGGACGACGAAGATGGGGCTGGTCGAGCTCAGGATCGTCGCCAAGCCCGCATCGACGCTGCGCTCGGCCCAGGCGATCAGGGTGAAGGGCACGACGCTGTTCAGGCAAGCCTGGACGACGAACAGGCGCCATGTCGCCGGATCGCGCGGCAGGCGCAGGCCACGCCAGCGGATGACGGCGAGCAGGACGAGGCCCGCGATCAGCGTCCGGGCCGCGATCAGGGTCAGCGGCGGGATCGTCTCCACGCCGAGCTTGATGAAGGTGTAGGAGCCGCCCCAGAGCCCAGCGAGTACGAGCAGCAGAGCGAGTTCAACGGCACGGTTCGGCGCGGCGGCGGATCGGTCGAGCGTTCGGGTGGACATGGTTCCTCCTGGATGTGGCGGGACCATGCCAGCCGGGCGGCGCCGGCGCATGCGGGAACGCTACGGACCAGGCCGTAGCTTCGCAGCTTGATTCAAGGACTTGCGAACTTGAATCAGAGCCTCATCATAAGACTTTGATCCAATGAGATCATTTTCCAGATGACCACCAACGAGGAGCCACTTCTCTATTCCTTCGTGGCCGGCGCCCCACCGAGAAGAATTGCCGTCAATGCCTCCCCTTCCGGCGATAAACCGACATCGGCTCGCATCGCTGTCAAAACCGCCATGAACGCTCTCTCCTGCGCAGGTGTTTTGATCTCGGAGCCGGCGAGTTCAAACTCGGCCAAGGCCTTTACGACGGAACTGGAGCCATAGATGCAGATCGCCGCTTTTGCAGACGTCAGACCCGCTCTAAGCTCAATCATCTTCTTATAATTTTCTTTGTTGTCCTCACCTCTAAACAAATTCCTCCCATATATTCCATACTCTCCAATATTTTTACGAACAAGAAATATATATATCTTGCTTTTTCTGATATATAAATTCGGCATTCTTTTGGGACGGAGCAAGAATTCGTGCGGTTACGGCGCCTACTATAACGCCGAAAACACCTAAACCTGCGACCAAGAGAGGCACCCAAACAGTCAAATTCACAAAACTCACGCCTCTTCCTCAAAAAAGACGGCCCGTCATTTGACCGGCCGTCTCATTACTTCTACTTCGTGCTACGTCATCTCAGGAATGCGCCAGGATCGCCAGAAGCAGCAGCGCGATGATGTTGGTGATCTTGATCGCCGGGTTCACGGCGGGTCCCGCCGTGTCCTTGTAGGGGTCGCCGACGGTGTCGCCGGTCACCGAGGCCTTGTGGGCTTCGGAGCCCTTCAGATGGCGCACGCCGTCCTTGTCGACGAAGCCGTCCTCGAAGCTCTTCTTGGCGTTGTCCCAGGCGCCGCCGCCCGAGGTCATCGAGATCGCGACGAAGATGCCGGTGACGATCACGCCCATCAGCATGGCGCCGACGGCCGCGAAGGCGTTGTTCTTGCCGGCGATCCAGTAGATCACGAAATAGGTCACGATCGGCGCCAGCACCGGCAGGAGCGAAGGAACGACCATTTCCTTGATCGCGGCGCGGGTCAGCATGTCGACGGCGCGGCCGTAATCAGGCCGGTCCTTGCCTTCCATGATGCCGGGCTTCTCGCGGAACTGCCGGCGCACCTCCTCGACCACCGAGCCCGCCGCACGCCCGACCGCCGTCATGCCCATGCCGCCGAAGAGGAAGGGGATCAGGCCGCCGAGCAGGAGGCCGACGACGACATAGGGGTTGGACAGCGAGAAATCGACCGTCACGCCCTTGAAGTACTGGAAGGCCGTCGAGCCTGCCTTGTTGGCCTCGGAGATGAAGAAGTTCAGGTCCGAGGTATAGGCGGCGAAGAGCACCAACGCACCGAGGCCGGCCGAGCCGATGGCATAGCCCTTGGTGACCGCCTTGGTGGTGTTGCCGACCGCGTCGAGCGCGTCGGTGGAGTGGCGGACCTCCTTGGGCAGGCCCGCCATCTCTGCGATGCCGCCGGCATTGTCCGTGACCGGGCCGAAGGCATCGAGCGCCACGACCACGCCGGCCAGCGCCAGCATGGCGGTGGTGGCGATGGCGATGCCGAAGAGGCCCGCGAGGCTGTAGGAGGCGATGATGCCGGCGATGATGACGATGGTCGGCAGCGCCGTCGACTCCAGAGAGACCGCGAGGCCCTGGATGACGTTGGTGCCGTGGCCGGTCACCGAGGCCTGGGCGATCGAAACCACCGGGCGCTTGCCGGTGCCGGTGTAGTACTCGGTGATGATGACGATGAGCAGCGTCACCGCGAGGCCGACGAGCGCGCAAGCGAAGAGCCCGCCCGAGGTGAAGCTGACGCCCTGCGCCGTCTTGAAGGCGGCGGAGAAACCTCCGAACATGGCGTAGTTCACGGCAGCGATGGCGCCGACCGAGAGGACGCCTGCGGCGATGAAGCCCTTGTAGAGCGCGCCCATGATCGACTGGTTGGCGCCGAGCTTCACGAAGAAGGTGCCGATGATCGAGGTGACGATGCAGGCCGCGCCGATCGCCATCGGATAGAGCATCATCGTGCCGAGCGCCGGCTGGCCAGCGAAGAAGATCGCGGCGAGCACCATGGTCGCGACCAGCGTCACCGCATAGGTCTCGAACAGGTCGGCGGCCATGCCGGCGCAGTCGCCGACATTGTCGCCCACGTTGTCGGCGATGGTCGCCGGATTGCGCGGATCGTCTTCGGGAATGCCGGCCTCGACCTTGCCGACGAGGTCGGCGCCGACGTCAGCACCCTTGGTGAAGATGCCGCCGCCGAGACGAGCGAAGATCGAGATCAGCGAAGCGCCGAAGCCGAGCGCCACCAGCGAATCGATCACGGTACGGCTGGAGGCCTCGAAGCCGAGGAAGGAGGTCAGGATGCCGTAATAGACGGCGACGCCGAGCAACGCGAGGCCGGCGACGAGCATGCCGGTGACGGCGCCCGCCTTGAAGGCGACATCGAGGCCCTCGCCCAGCGACTGCATCGCGGCCTGGGCCGTGCGGACATTGGCGCGCACCGAGACGTTCATGCCGATGAAGCCGGCGACGCCCGAGAGCACCGCGCCGATCAGGAAGCCGATCGCCACCCATTTGCCGAGCAGCCAGGCGAGCGCGACGAAGAGCACGACGCCGACCATGGAAATGGTGATGTACTGGCGCTTGAGATAGGCCTGCGCGCCTTCGGCGACCGCACCGGAAATCTCCTGCATGCGCTGGTTGCCGGCATCGCGCTTCATCACATCGCCATAGGCCCAGACGCCGTAGGCTATGGAAAGCGCACTCAATATGATGATGAGAAGCAGAGCTGACATTCGATTTCCTGACCCTAGAGCTTGCAGTCGCCGGGAGCGTGCTCGCTCCTCTTTTTGCAGCGTTGGACGTCAGGCAGCGAAAAAACGGGCCCTAAAGACTGAAGGCCCGCTCCGCGTCGCCAGTGTCAGGCGAATTTGTGGCAAGTTTCCGCGAGGAGCGCAAACGCCCCGGCTTACAAATCTCGTCGGATGTCAGGGGAACCGGTGCATCGTCAAAGAGCGAGGTCGCGGTTGACGTTCTTGTAGAGCAGGTAGCAGGCGTCGCCGTAGCCGGTCGGATAGAACTGCTGCGGGCAAAAACCACCCATCCAGATGAAATCCCGCGCCCAGATCTCGTGCCAGTCGGCGCCGAGCAGGTAGAGCCCCTGCCCTTCCAGCATGTAGAGCCCGTGCTCCATCACATGGGTCTCGACCGCCGGGAAGCAGACGCCCGGCTTGAACCACATCAGGTTCATCTCGAAATCGAAGCGCATATCGCCATAGGGCAGCAGGAACTGGAAGCCGCGCCCTTCCATGCCGGTGTGATTCGTGATCGGCACGGCGTCCTGATGCGAGACGATCGGCTCCGGCACGGCGAGCCCGTGGGCGGCTTCGTAGCGCTTGCGGAGGGCCAGCACGCGGATGGGCTCAGCCGATTCGTTGCGCAGGGTGAAGGAAGTGGCCGGCGGCAGATAGGCGAAGCCGCCAACGCTGAGTGCCTGCGCCGCGTCGCCAGCGACGGCGATTCGCGCCTCGCCCGCAAGAACGTAGAAGAAATGCTGGATACCGTCCTCGCTGAAGGCGGCCGGCGTGCCGCCGCCGGGCGCGATCTCGAGGACATATTGGGCGAAGGCCGCGCCCATGACCGGTCCCGTGAGGACACGCACGATCGTGTCCCGGTATTGCGGCAGGCGGCTGACCAGCACGCCCTCCGGCGGCATGAAGGCGTAATTGGATTTGATCACACCGCGATTATGCCCGATGGCGCCGGGCGGAACCTGGCCGGTCGCGTGCGGGAAGGCGCGGTTATTCATGGTTCTGCTCCGATCTGGACTCTAGCGGCGGCTCAGGCCGTGGCCGGGCGCTGGAAGCGCTGCCATGCCACCAGCATGAGGGCAATGGCGACCGGCGGGAAGACCAGCCAGTTCACGGCATTCCAGCCGCCATGGCTGAGCAGGCCGCCCGACGAGAACGAGGCGATGGCGACCGAGCCGAAGACGAGGAAGTCGTTGGCCGCTTGCACCTTAACCCGCTCTTCCGGGCGATAGCAGTCCGTCACCAGCGCGGTCGCGCCGATGAAGCCGAAATTCCAGCCGACACCCAGCAGGATCAGGGCCAGCCAGAAATGGCCGACGCTGAGGCCGGTCAGGCCGACCACGGCGGCCAGCGCCGTCAGGCCGAGGCCGACCGCGGTGACCGTCCCCTTGCCGAAGCGGGCGATCAGCCGGCCGGTGAAGAAGCTCGGCCCGAACATCGCCAGCACATGCCACTGGATGCCAAGCGTGGCATCGCCGACCGAGTGGCCGCAGGCGACCATCGCCATCGGCGCCGCCGTCATGACGAAGCTCATCAGGCCATAGGCGACGAGCGAGGCCGTGACCGAGGCGATGAACTTGGGTTGGCGCATGATCTGGCCGAGCGGGCGCCCGCCGCCCGAGCGGACGGCCGCGACCGGCGGCGCGCGCAGGCGCGAGACGATCAGGATCGCGATCAGCGCGAGCGCACCCTGCGCGATGAAGCTCGCGGCAAAGGGGGCGGCCGGCGTCAGGTCGCGCGTCCAGTAAACGGATTGCGGGCCGATGACGCCGGCGGCGAGGCCACCGATCATCACCCATGAAATCGCGCGCGGCCGGAAGGCGTCGGTCGCGGTATCGGCGGCGGCGAAGCGGTAGCTCTGGACGAAGGAGCCGTAGAGCCCGCAGACGAAGGTACCCAGGCAGAACAGCCAGAACAGGCGCAACGAGACGCCGCCTGCCGCAATGCTCGCGCCGGCCGCGCCGACGAGCGCGCCGATCAGGTAGCCGTTGCGGCGCCCGAGCCGTCGCATGACCATCGCGGCCGGAATCACGCCCGATGCGATGCCGAGCTGTAGCAGGCTGACCGGCACGGTGGCGAAGGCCTGGTCCGCGACGAGTTGGGTGCCGACAATGCCGCCGAGCGAGACGATGATCGCCGGGTTGGCGCCGCCGAGCGCCTGCGCGCCGGCCAGCACCAGCGCATTGCGCTTGGCGAGCCTGTCGCCGTCGAGAGCGGAGAAATGCTGATTCATCACAAGGCGCCTTGCGGTCGCCGTGATGCGCCGCTGTCAGAAATGAGAGAAGGAGCCCTGCGCGAAGCTCTGCGCCCCACCCTTCCCGCGATATGTCACCGCGCCGGCCTCGTCCGAGATCCGCCCGATCGGCGTCAGCAGAAGCATCGATCCCTCCGCCGCCGCGACCAGAGCAGGATATTCCTTTTCCGAGGCCGTGCAGAGAATTTCGTAGTCGTCTCCGCCGGTGCAGGCCAGTTCCGCCAACGCAGGAGCGGCCATGAGCGCGGCGCGGGCCGCGCCCGAAAGCGGAACCGCGTCGAGATCGATCTCGGCACCGACGCCAGAGGCCTTCACGAGCTTGGCGAGGTCGCCGACGAGGCCGTCGGACACGTCCATCGCCGCCGAGGCATGGCGCTGCAGCGCGTCGGCCAGCGCATGGCGCGGCTGCGGATGGAGATAGCGGTCGGCGAGGAAGGCGCGGTCCTCGGCGCCGAGCGCAGCGACCCAGTCGGGCTTGTGGGGTCCATGGACCTTGAGGCCGAGCGCGCCGTCGCCGATGCTGCCGGAGACGAGCACGATATCGCCCGACTTCGCGCCGGACCGTTTAACCATGCGCCCGGCCGGGACCGTGCCGAAAGCGGTGATCGAGAGCGTGAGCGGCCCCGCGGTCGAGACGGTGTCGCCGCCGATCAGCGGGCAGCCGGCGGCTTCCGTCATGCGAGCGAGACCGGCAGCGAAACCGGCAAGCCAGGTTTCGGTCCAGCCGTGCGGCAAGGCGAGCGTCAGCACGAAACCTTCGGGCTTGGCACCCTTGGCAGCGAGATCGGAGAGATTGACGGCCAGCGCCTTCCAGCCGATCGCATCCGGCGGATCGTCGGGGAAGAAGTGGACGCCGGCGACGAGCGCGTCGGCCGTGACCACGACCTCATAGCCGCGGCCAGGTCGCAGCAGGCCGGCATCGTCCAGTAGAGCAAGCCCGCCCGGCCCGGCGATCGGCGCGAAATAGCGGGCGATCAGTTCGAATTCGCCGGGGCGCTGGTTATCGGCCATGGGTCAGCAAGCTCCGCAACTATTCCAAGGTCATCCCGGACAAGCGGCGCAGCCGCGCCGATCCGGGATCCATGCCTGAACCTCAATCGGACATGCTCTGGAATGGATCCCGGGTCTCCCTGCGGTCGCCCGGGATGACGGCTGAGGAAAACCTAAGCCGCAGGATCGAACTCGTCGGCGCGGAAGTCGCGGGCCATGCGGTCGAGCACGGCGTTGACCATACCGATCTCGTCACCCTCGTAGAAGGCGCGCGCGACCGCGACATACTCGGAAATGACGGCGCGGGCCGGCACATCCTTGCGGAAGGCGAGCTCGTAGGCGCCGGCACGCAGGATGGCGCGTACCACGGCCTCGACGCGCTTCAGCGGCCAGTCCTTGGCCAGCAACTCGTCGACCGAGCGATCGACAAGGCGCTGCTCGCGGACGACGCCGCCGAGGACATCGCGGAAGAAGGCGATCTCCGCCTCCGGCAGTTCTATCTCCTCGACCTCCTTGCCGATCCAGAAATGCTCGAACTCGGCCATCGCCTCGACGACGCCGCGGCCGCCGATTTCCATCTCGTAGAGCGCCTGCACGACCGAGAGCCGCGCCCCGCGCCGCTTCTCGACGCGGCTCATTGGGACGGCTCCGCCAGGGAGCGCTTGTAGCGGAGAACGGCGAGCGCCGCCTCGGCAGCGCCGCCGCCCTTGTTCATGTCCTCGCGGTTGGCGCGAGCCCAGGCCTGCGCCTCGTTCTCGACAGTCAGGATGCCGTTGCCGAGCGGCAGCGCGAAGGCGACCGAGAGATCCATCAGCGCGCGCGAGCTTTCGCCGGCGACGATGTCGTAATGGCCGGTCTCGCCGCGGATGACGGTGCCGAGCGCGACAACCGCCTCATAGGGATCGACGGCCTCGTCGGCGGCGCGCAGGCCGATGACGATCGCAGAGGGGATTTCGAGCGCACCTGGAACGGTGACGACATCGACGCGGCAGCCGGCTTCTTCCAGAACCGCGAGCGCGCCCGCCAGCAATTCGTCCGCATAGTTGTCGTAGAAGCGTGCCTCGACCACGAGGACGCGGGCGCCGTCGATCTCGACGGCCGGAGTTGCGGCCTTGTCGGCCGAGGTCTGCCGGGGTCCGGCCATTTCTTCTGTCCTTCTTGGAATGTGATCGGGCTCGTTACCCTTGCGGGCGCGCCTCCGCAAGCCGCGCGGCATACCGTGCCATCAGATCGACCTCGACATGAACGGGGTCGCCCTCCCTGCGCTCCCCCCAGGTGGTGACCGCGAAGGAGTGCGGAATCAGCAGGACAGTGAAGACATCGTCCTCCACCGAGTTGACGGTGAGCGAGGTGCCGTCGAGGCAGATCGAGCCCTTGGTCGCGATGAAGCGGGGCAGGCCCTGCGGCGCGCGGATATGGAAACGCGCGGTCGCGCCCCAGGGCTCGTCGGGATCGGGCTCGATCGCCTCGATCCTGAGGATGCGGCCGACGCCGTCGACATGGCCGGTGACGAGATGGCCGCCGAGTTCCTCGCCGACCTTGAGCGAGCGCTCCAGGTTGATCCGGGTGCCCGGCTCCCACGCGCCGACATTCGTCTTCGCCAGGGTCTCGGCGGCTGCCTCGACCTGGAAGATGCAGCCGGGCTCGCCATCCGTGCGTGAACGCAGCGCGGTCACGGTCAGACAGACGCCGGCGCAGGCGATCGAGGCCCCGATGGCGATGCCTTCCGACTCATAGGGGCAGGCGATGGCGAGGCGCTTGAGGCTCGGCCCCTTGCGCTCGGCCTCCACGACCTCGCCGATGGCGGTGACGATGCCGGTGAACATCAGCCTCTCCTCGTGAAATGCTCGAAACGGTCCTGGCCGATCTGACCGGCCTCGACAAGGGCGTATAGATCGGGGTCGGCCAACTGCGCGGCAAGGCCTGGGCGCACCGCAACGACGCCGGGGCTCCCCAGCGTTTTCGGGGAGGTCGAGATGATGACCTCGTCGGCAAGCCCTGCGAGCGCCAGCTTCTCGCCAATGCGCGGGCCGCCTTCCGAGAAAACGCGATTGATGCCGCGCGTGCCGAGCAGCGTTAGCGCCTCACGCAGGTCGAGATGGCCGTCCGGTCCCCGCGAAACCCGCATGACCTCGACGCCGGCTTCAACCAGCGCCTGTTCCGGCTCGATCGGCGCGGTCTCGGCCGCGATGACCCAGACGGGAACCTCATGGGCCGTGCGAACGAGCTTCGACGCCAGCGGCAGGCGCAGATGGGTGTCGAGGATGACCCGGATCGGCGAGCGGTCCGCCATGCCGGGCAGGCGCACCGTGAGTTGCGGATCATCGGCAAGCACCGAGCCGATGCCGAGCATGATCACGTCATGATGCGCGCGCTGGAGATGGACCCAGCCGCCCGCGACCGCGCTCGATACGGCGAGTGGCACGCCCCCCACCCCGCCGGCATAGCCATCGGCGGTGCGGGCGATCTTGAAGGTCACCATCGGGCGGCCCTGCCTGATCCGCGTGAGATAGCCACGATGGGCCTGCCGAGCCTCGTCTTCAAGCACTCCCGTCACCACCTCCAGCCCCGCCGTCCGCAGCAGCGCGTGGCCGAGCCCGGCGATGAAGGGATTGGGATCGGACATCGCCGAGACGACGCGCTTCACGCCCGAGAGGATGGTGTGCTCGACGCAGGGGATGCCGCCGCGCACCGAGCGATGCGAGCAGGGTTCGAGCGTGACATAGAGCGTGCCGCCCATCGAGGCCGCTCCAGCACGCGAGAAGGCATGCGCCTCGCCATGCGGCCGCCCGCCGGGCTGGGTATGGCCGCGCGCCACGACCACGGGGCCATCCGGCGTGTCGCGGGTGACGATGGCGCCGACGGAAGGGTTGGTCGCGGTCGTGCCGAGGCTGCGCGCGCCATAGGCCAACGCCTGGCGCATGAAGAGGCGGTCGGTCTCCCGCTTTCGTTCGGACGCGCTTTCGCTGCCCGAAAGCGGCTTGAGATCAGTCATCGACGCGGCGCGGCGGGGCGGAGACGCCCTCCTCCTCGATCGTGCCGAGCTGGCCGAGCAGTTCCTCGAAATCCTTGGCCTCGCGGAAATTCTTGTAGACCGAGGCGAAGCGGACATAGGCGACGTCGTCGAGACCTTTGAGCCCCTCCATCACCAGCTCGCCGATGGCCGAGCTCTGGATCTCGGCCTCGCCCGAGCTTTCGAGCTGGCGCACGATGCCGTTGACCATGCGCTCGATCCGCTCCGGCGCGACCGGGCGCTTGCGCAGGGCATGGGCGATCGAGGTCTCCAGCTTGTCGCGGTCGAAGGGGGTGCGCCGGCCCGAGCGCTTCACGACGGTCAACTCGCGCAACTGCACGCGCTCGAAGGTGGTGAAACGGCCGCCGCAATCGGGACAGACCCGGCGGCGGCGGATCGAGGCGTGATCGTCGGTGGGACGGGAGTCCTTCACCTGCGTGTCGAGGGAGCCGCAATAGGGACAGCGCATTCCGGTTCGCCAGCCTTTCTCAGAGCCCCTTCAACGATGCCTCAATAGATCGGGAAGCGCGCGGTGAGCGCCTTGACCTTGGCGGTGACCGCCTGCTCGATCGCGGCATTGCCTTCCTCGCCATGGGCTGCGAGCCCGTCGAGCACCTCGGCGATCAACTCGCCGACCTGCTTGAACTCGGCGATGCCGAAGCCGCGCGAGGTCGCCGCCGGGGTGCCCAGGCGGATGCCCGAGGTGGTCATCGGCTTCTCGGGATCGAAGGGGATGCCGTTCTTGTTGCAGGTGATATGGGCGCGGCCGAGCGCGGCCTCCGCCGCCTTGCCGGTGAGCTTCTTCGAGCGCAGGTCGACCAGCATCAGGTGATTGTCGGTGCCGCCGGTGACGAGGTCGAAGCCCTTGGACTTCAGCGTCTCGGCCAGCGCCTTGGCATTGGCGACAACGGCATGGGCGTAGGTCTTGAATTCCGGCTGCAGCGCCTCGTGGAAGGAGACCGCCTTGGCCGCGATGACATGCATCAGCGGGCCGCCCTGGATACCCGGGAAGATCGCCGAATTGACCTTCTTCGCGATCGCCTCGTCATTGGTCAGGATCATGCCGCCGCGCGGGCCGCGCAGGGTCTTGTGCGTCGTGGTGGTGACGACATGGGCGTGCGGGAACGGCGAGGGATGCGCGCCGCCGGCGACGAGCCCGGCGAAATGGGCGATGTCGACCATGAACCAGGCGCCGACCTTGTCGGCGATCTCGCGGAAGCGGGCGAAGTCCCAGTGACGGGCATAGGCCGAGCCACCGGCGACGATGACCTTCGGCTTGTGCTCTACGGCGAGGCGCTCCATCGCGTCGTAGTCGATCATCTGGTCGACGACGCAGACGCCGTAGGAGACGACGTTGAACCACTTGCCGGACTGGTTGACCGGCGCGCCATGGGTCAGGTGCCCGCCGGCGGCGAGGTCGAGGCCCATGAAGGTGTCGCCCGGCTGCATCAGGGCCATGAAGACGCCCTGGTTGGCCTGCGAGCCGGAATTCGGCTGGACATTGGCATAGGTGCAGCCGAAGAGCCGGGTGGCGCGCTCGATCGCGAGCTTCTCGGCGATGTCGACGAACTGGCAGCCGCCGTAATAGCGGCGGCCCGGATAACCCTCGGCATATTTGTTGGTCATCACCGAGCCCTGCGCCTCGAGCACGGCGCGGGAGACGATGTTCTCGGAGGCGATCAGCTCGATCTCGTCGCGCTGGCGACCGAGCTCCAGGTCGATCGCGCGGGCGATCTCGGGATCGGCATCGTGCAGCGAGGCGCCGAAGAAGGAGTTCGAGAGGTGCTTGTCCAGCGCGGCGTCGGTCATGTCCGGCTCCTGAAGTTCGACGGCCGGCGGGCGCCCGGCTTCGTCGCGGCTCCCCTACCATGCAGCGGGGGGCTGTCCAAGCGATAGATGGCGCCGCGGACAGGCTGCATCGCCGCAGCGGTCAATCACCTCGCGGCCGCCGCCTCGGCAGCAGATTCTTCTCTTTTTCCGGACGGGACGGCGTATCCGAACGGGACGGCGGATAGGCGAGCGGCCGGCGCGAAGCCGTGCGCAGCAGCGCCCGGAAGGTCGGGCATTCCAGATGAGTCGGCGCCCGGCAATCCGCGACATGACGGAGCGCGTCGCGCAACGTCCGCAAGCCGATCATCTGCCGCTGCAGGTCGTCGGCCCGCGCCCGCAACTGCTCGCGCGGGATATTCGGCTGCCCGTCCGCACCGAACATCGCGGCAATCTCGTCCAGCGAGAAGCCCGCGGTCTTGCCGAGCCCGATCAGCGACAACCGGAGCAGCACATCGGGATCGTATTGCCGCCGCAGGCCACGCCGCACCTCCGAGCGGATGAGGCCGATCTCTTCGTAATAGCGCAGGGCCGAGGCCGGAACGCCCGAGCGCTCGGCGACCTCTCCGATATCCAGCAACAACATGTTGACCTCAAGTCGACTTGAATTCGTAGGCTCTGCTGAACGGATCAATTCGGCAAGAGGAAAAATCATGGAAAGCCTTGTTTCGATAAGGGAAAGACCGATCTGGCAGGACCCGCGCGCGGTCGCGCTTCTGCTGGCGGCATCGCTCACGACGATGGCGAACGCGACGATCAGTCCGGCATTGCCGGGCCTCGAGCGGCTGTTCGCCGACGACCCCAACGCCGCGCTGCTGACGCGGCTGCTGGTACCGGCGCCCTCGCTCAGCGTCGCGCTGTTCGCGCCGCTGGCCGGCATCGCCGCCGACCGGATCGGACGGCGCGCGATGCTGCTCGCGGGCGTCGTCCTGTTCGTGATCGCGGGCTGTGCCGGGCTCGTCCTGCCCGATCTGCCGTCGATCTTCGCCAGCCGCCTCGTTCTCGGCATCGCCGTCGCGCTGATCATGACGGCGCAGACCGCGTTGATCGGCGACTATTTCACCGGGGACGATCGCAACGCGCTGACCGGCCTGCAGATCTCGGCACGGAATTTCGGCGGGCTCGTCTTCATCTCGCTGGCCGGCTGGGCCGCGACCCTGTCTCCGCGCCTGTCGTTCGCGATCTACGGGCTGGCGGGCGCGTTCCTGCCCTTGATGTGGCTGGCGATCGTCGAGCCGCCGCGCATCGCGGCCGCGCCGGGCGCCACGTCGATCAGCGGCGATGACGGGCATCCGTCCTGGCGCGGCCTGCTTGCCGCGCTCGTCCTGCTGCAAGGCGTGACGAACATGATCTTCTTCCTGATGCCGACGCAGATCTCGTTCTTCCTGGAGACGCGAGGCTACGAGAGCGCGGTGATGACGGGAACGGTCCTCGGCCTGCTCATGATCTCGGGCGGCGGCTGCGCCCTGCTCTATCGGCGCGCCCAGCGGGCGATCGGCTCCACGGGCATCTTCGCCGCCGGCTATGCCGCCATGGCGCTGGGTTTCCTGCTGCTGGCCGGCATGGCATCGACGCCGGCGCTGCTGATCGCGGCACTGCTGATCGGGGCCGGTTATGCGCTGGTCTCGCCGGGCTTCGTCGTCATGGCGCTCGATCTCGCACCCGCACGATCCCGCGGCCTGGCCGGAGGCATCCTGACCGCCTCGATCTTCATCGGCCAGTTCTGCTCGCCGCTGGCCAGCATGCCGCTGATCGCCGCCTTCGGCTACGGGGCGCTGTTCGGCGGCACGGCCGGGCTGCTCGTGCTCATGGCACTGATCGCCGGCGCCGCGGCGCTCCTCTACCCGAAGGCCTGACCGACCACCCGATATCCGCGTGTCAAAACACGGTCGGCGTGCTCCCAGGCCTCGCAGGAGGGAGATGGATCGGCGGAGCCGCCCAAGACATCGGCCGGCTCCGCCACAATGGTTAACAGATTATGGCTTGCAGCTTGCTGCGCATGACCCAGCGCAACACTGGATGCCTCCCGATGACACAGAACGCCCCAAAACGGAACGCGAGTCCTGTTCCAGATTCGACTCCGGCGATCTCCAGCCAGTTCAAGAGGGTCTTCCTCGGCGGAGCGAGCGTCTTCGTGCTGTCGATGCCGTTGCTGGGCCAGGAGGCTGCCGCAACCGAAACCTGGACGGTGACCCGGCAGTACTATCCGGGCGGCTCCACGAGCGTCCACCGCTGGTCCCCGGACGGTTACACCAACGTCTCTCGCCTCAACAATCCGGCGCCCGGGAACAATTGCCCCGTTCCGGCCTTCGAAGTCATCAATCCCGGCCCCGGGGAAGCGCGCTGCGTCGGCTATGTCGCACCGTCCTGGCTGACCCGATGAGAGAGACCGTGCCGACCAGCCTCGCACCGCGAGCGACTGGTGGTTCGGCACGGCCATACCCTTGATATTGCTCCGGATTGCTTCGGGGCCGGGCTCGCCCTTCGTTTCGCTGCAATCGCGAACGCCGGCGCGCTCCTGCGGCGCGAGATGCCGCGCGGCAAAGCGGAACGCCTGCTTCGTCCGTGGGGCGTCGGCTTCCACGTGGCAGTTTAGAATCTCGAAAAACTCACGACCTCCTGTCTTTTCGTCAAGCCCGTCAGTCGAGCTTGCCCTCCGACCAGAATCCTCAGCTGATTTCGCTTTTCCGGATAGACGATTATCACGCCTGTCCAGCTTCTCCATTTCGTCACTTCACTCGGCAGACACGAAGCGCTTGTCGTTTCTCTCCCGATGCCCGAAGGTAGCTCGGCGATTGCTAGAAGGAGGTTAGGCATGCGCGTTCTCATCACCGTGATCACCTTTGCCACGGCCGGCTATTCGATGATTTCAGCAGCAGAGGCGGCCTGCACCGGGACAAATGGCAGAGGCTGGGGCAGAGGCAATGGCGCCGGGCAGTTCGAGATGAGCTCGGCGGACAGGAACTGCAGGATCAGCTTCCCCGGCGTGATCAACGAATCTGCGGGAACGCGCTTCCCGGCCACGCAGGTCACCGTCACCCGCTCTCCCGGCTCGGGGAAGCTTTCCGTGACGAAGCAGGGCCTGATCTATACGCCCGGCAAGGGCTTCAAGGGTTCCGACACATTCTGCACCACCAACACCACGCCGAAGGCGCCCGGCATGACCCTGGGCGGCTGCGTGACGGTCACCGTGCGATAGAACCGGCGAAACAACGGCCCAAAGAAAAACCCGCCGGACAGCCGGCGGGTTCGAAAGCAACGCCAGGGCGGCGCGGCGTCAGATGTCCTGATCGCCCTGCAGCGCGGCAACGGGCGCAGGTCCCAGACCGTCCTTGTTATAGATGTCATCGCGGAACTGCACGCCGCCATCGGGCGTCGCCCAGGCGGTGATATAAACCCAGTAGCAGGCGACCGGATCGGCGATGCGGGCGTTGACGCGCTGGCCCGACTGGATCGTCTCGTCGATCTTGGCGCGATCCCAGCCAGGCGTGTTCTTCAGCAGCCAGGCGACATAGTCGCGCACGTTCTGGACGCGCATGCAGCCCGAGGAGACAAAGCGGTAATCGTCGCCGAAGATGCCCTTCGACGGGGTGTCGTGCATGTAGACGCCGTGCGGGCTGGGGATGTTGATGCGCACGAAGCCGAGCGAGTTGAAATCGCCGCCGGGATCCTGCCGGAAGGTGTAGCGGGTCGCCTCGTCGGAGTTCCAGTTGACGCTGGCCGGCGAGATCTCGCCGCCATTCGGCGAGATGATGCGGATCTTGTTCTCGGTGAGGTAGGTCGGCTCCTTGCGCATCTTCGGGATCAGATCCTTGCGGATGATCGAGGCCGGAACCGTCCAGGTCGGGTTGAAATTGACCTCGGGAATCCTGGTCTGGAGCAAGGGCGACTGGCGGTCGATCTTGCCGACGCCGGCCGCATGGCGGGTCGCGACATGACCGTTCTCGACGGTCTCGACCATCGCGGCGGGGATGTTCGCGACGACATAGCGCCCGCCGAGATTGCCCGACCAGGTGCGCAACCGGACGACATTGGTCTCGAGCTGGCGGATGCGATGGTCGATCGGCACATTGAGGGCGGCGACCGTGGCCCGGTTGATCGACCCGGTGGTGGAAAGGCCGACGCGCGACTGGAAGCGGCGCACACCCGCCTCGACATAGGAATCGTAGATGCTGCTTTCGCCGGCGGCGGGGTCGAGGTCGCCGGTGACGATCAGGCGGCGGCGCAGGGCCACCACGCCCGGCCCCTTGGCACCCACGCCCATACGATCGGGCAACTGAACCTGCGGCCAGCCGCCGCGCGCCGCGAGATCGCGATAGGCCACGATCGCCTGCTCGGTCGCCTGCAGGGCCTCGGGCGACAGCATCGGCGTCGAGGAGCGCAGAACGGCGTTGCGGGCGCCGGCATCGTAACGCTGGCGCCACTCGGCCTGCTGGGCGAGCGCCGGTGCGGCGGCAGCCGTCGCGGCGCCCGACAACAGGGCCAGCACGGTTTCGCGGCGGGTCAGGCTCAACTGCGACATCTCTTCCCTCTTCAAGACTTCACGCAAGCACGCTGGTCATACGAAAACGCCGCCGGAGCGGGCGACGCCATGACGTGATGGACAGGCTTCAGGCCGCCGACGGTGTCCTAGCACAGTTAACGAGGCGTGATGACAGAGGCGAATTTAGGGCATGGCCCGCTTTTGCCACGGGCATGGCAGCAAAAGCACAGTTTCTCCTGCGCCGCCTGGACGCGCCAACGCGACCGGGACGTGATCCCGGTCGCGTTCAGGCAGGCGGTTTCGATGCGGACGCCGAAAATCGGCTGTTTTCTCAGAGCTTGTAGCGGATCTGGTCGGTCCAGAAGCGCTCCAGGCGCAGAAGGGCATTGTTCATCCGTTCGAAGTCGTCGGCCGCGATGCCGCCGATCTGCTCGACCGTGCGGACATGCTTGTCGTAGACGCCCTTCACGATATCGTGCACGGCGGAGCCCTTCTCGGTCAGGCTGATGCGGACCGAGCGGCGGTCGATGCGCGAGCGGGCATGGTGGAGATAGCCGAGCTCGACCAGCTTCTTGACGTTGTAGGAGACGTTCGAGCCGAGATAGTAGCCGCGGGTGCGCAGCTCGCTGGCCGACAGCTCGGCATCGCCGATATTGTAGAGCAACAGGGCCTGCACGCTGTTGACGTCGTCCCGGCCGCGGCGCTCGAACTCGTCCTTGATGACGTCGAGCAGACGGCGATGCAGCCGCTCCACCAGCGTGAGGGACTCAAGATAAAGAGGCTTCACGTTGAGTTCTGCATCGCTCGTCTTGGCAACATCAGAAGTCTTGACGCTCGCTTTCATGGTATATCCCGCCTGTTGTGTGTCGGCCGGGATTTGTCTCCCGGTCCGCTTCTGAAAAACACCATAAGCCAGAGCGGATGAAAACGAGTTTAAATATCAGGATGAATCAGGGATTTACCCCTTTGGGTGAATCCTAAGTGAAGCCAGAAACGCTTAAGCTAAAGCGATTCTTACCATGACTCGGCGCAATCGAAGGGCCGAGCGCCCCAATCGTCATTGCGAACCCGCACTGTCATCCCGTGCGCGGTGCAGCGCGCAGCGGTGCGCCGCAGACACGGGACCGCGTGACGAGAAGGCGCCTTTTCCGGAGCACGGTCCCGTGTCTGCGCAGCAGCGTTTCACGCTGCGGCGCGCACGGGATGACAGGCGTCTTTTCAGGATGGCGGTCCCGCGTCTGCCGGCGCGCCGCCAGCTACTCCGCCTCGTTCTCGGCCGCCCAGGTCGCCAGGAAGTAGACGGCGATCAACCCGATATAGAGCCCGACGAGCCAGGCCGTCATCGGCACGAAGCGCGGGAAGAAGAAGCCCAGCAGCATCTGGCTGATCGCGGCGAGCAGCCAGAGCACGCCGCCCCAGGTCGAAGTCAGCCAGAGGCCGACCGCGGCGACGAGATCGATCACCGCGAAATAGACGACGATCGCCTGATAGCTGAGCAGGCGGTTCTCGAAGGGCGGCTGCGGATTGCCCGGCAGGCCGAAGATGACCATCCACGCGGTCAGGCCCTTGGCGAGCCAGAAGGCCGAAAGCAGGCGCAGGAACCAGACGAGCACGAGCCGCCAGCGGTTCGCCGGCTTGCCCTCGGCCTCGCCGGCGCGGGTGCCACGCAGCGCATCGCCATCTCCACCCAGCCCCAAGCTCAGCCCTCCAGCTTCAGTTCATCGGCGCCGAGCGAGGCGAAATAGGCATCGATATCGGTCTGCTCGACCTCGTCGAGCGTCGCGGGCCGCCAGCGCGGCGCCTGGTCCTTGTCGATCACCACGGCGCGCACGCCTTCGTAGAAATCATGGCCGCGCGCGATGCGCGAGACGATGCGGTACTCGGTGCGCATCGCCTCGGCGAAATCGAGCCCGGCTCCACGCCGCATCTGCTCGAAGGCGATGGCGACGCTGGTCGGCGACTTCACCGCAATGGTCTGCAGCAGCTTGCCGGCGAAGGCGTCGCCCTTGTCGGCAGCCCGGCGCAGGCCCGCGACCACGTCCGGCAAGGTCGGCGCGGCGAAGACCTCGGCCATCATGGCCTTTTCGGCGTGCAGGGGGCCTGGCCCGCGCTGGAGCGTGAAGCCGGCGAGAATATCGTCGAGGGAACCGGGCTTGGTCAGCGCGTCGGCGAGTTCCTCCATCCGCTCGCTCGGCACGCCATGGGTTGCGAGGCCTGCTGCCAGCGCATCGGCCGCGCCGACTCGCTCGCCAGTCAGCGCGAGAAAGCTGCCGAAACCGCCTTCCAGGCGCGGCAGGGCATAGGTCGCGCCGACATCGGGGAAGAAGCCGATGCCGACCTCCGGCATGGCGAAGAGATAGCGATCCCCCGCGATGCGGTGGCTGCCATGCAAGGAGATGCCGACGCCGCCGCCCATGACGATGCCGTCGATCAGCGCGACATAGGGCTTCGGATAGGTCTTGATGCGGTGGTTGAGGATGTATTCCTCGCCCCAGAAGGCGAGCATCTCGTCATGGCGGCCGGCCTTGCCGCAATCATGCAGCCAGCGGATATCGCCGCCGGCCGAGAACGCCTTCTCGCTCGTGCTGACGACGACGACGCGGGTGACCTGCGGGTCGTTTTCCCAGGCGTCGAGCGCGCGGGCGAGCTCGCGGACCATGCCGAGGCTCAGCGCGTTCAGCGCCTTCGGCCGGTTGAGCACGACGACGCCGGCTGCGCCGCGAATCTCGCAGATGATCTCGCGATCGTCAGTCATGGTCCGATCCTGCCTCCGTGGGCAGCGGTTCTGGAAGGCGAGGCATGGCTTGTCAACGCGAGCGATGGCTAAAGCCGTCGTGCAATGGTCTGCGACAATCTTGCGACGATCCTCCTGTTTTGGAATCGTTCCGATGTGATAAGGAAGCTATCGGCCGGCTTCGCCCGCATGACGACAGCCGCCCATACCGTTCATTGCTCGAGGCAATCGCCATGGAATCCCCGGTCGTGCGGCCTTTCCCTGCTCCGAAATCCCGCCATGACGAAGCGCCCTCGCTCGGTCTGACGCGCCGCATGCGCCGCAACCGCAAGGCGGAATGGTCGCGCCGGCTGGTGCGGGAATCAGCGCTGACGACCGACGACCTGATCTGGCCGATCTTCCTGATGGATTCGAGCGAGGCCAGTTTGCCGGTGGAGTGGATGCCCGGCGTCGACCGTCTCAATATCGACGAGGCCGTGCGCCGGGCAGCCGAGGCCGCAGCGCTCGGCATCCCCGCCATTGCGCCCTTCCCCTATGTCGACAAGGCGCTGCGCGATCCGACCGGCTCGGAGGCGCTCAACGCCAACAACCTGATGTGCCGCGCCGTGCGCGCAATCAAGCGCGAGGTGCCGCAGATCGGCATCATCTGCGACGCCGCGCTCGATCCCTATACCTCGCATGGCCATGACGGCGTGATGGAGGGCGAGCGCGTCCTCAACGACGCCAGCGTGCAGATCCTCGCCGGGCAGGCGCTGGCGCTCGCCGATGCCGGGGCCGACATCATCGCGCCCTCCGACATGATGGACGGGCGCGTCGGTGCGATCCGGACGGCGCTCGACGGCGAGGGCCACGAGGACGTGCAGATCATGGCCTATGCGGCGAAATATGCCTCGGCCTTCTACGGACCGTTCCGCGACGCGATCGGCACCAATGCCACGCTCGTCGGCGACAAGCGCACCTATCAGATGGACCCGGCCAATTCGGACGAGGCGATCGCCGAGGTGATGCTCGACCTCGAAGAGGGCGCCGACATGGTGATGATCAAGCCAGGCCTGCCCTATCTCGACGTGGTGGCGCGGGTGAAGGACCATTTCCGCGTGCCGACCTTCGCCTACCAGGTCTCCGGCGAGTACGCGATGATCATGGCGGCCGCGAACAACGGCTGGCTCGACGGCGACAAGGCGATGCTGGAAAGCCTGCTCGCCTTCAAGCGCGCCGGCGCCGATGGCGTGCTCACCTATTTCGCCCCGCGCGTGGCGAAGAAGCTGAAGGCCGGCGCGTAAGGGAAGCGTGTCATCCCGCACGCGCTGCGGCATGCAATGCCGCTGCGCAGAGGCGGGATCGTGCCCCGGAAAGGGCGCCTCTTTCTGCGCACGGTCCCGTGTCTGCGGAGCATCGCTTCGCGCACGGGATGACACTGCCGGTCGGGCCGCGCTACCGTCGTGCCCGCATGCGCCCGCTCCTCCTGTCGATTCTGGCCGCCGTCACGCTCGCCCTCGCGGGCTGCGGCTTCGATTTCGACACCGACCAGATGCGGCTCTGCCGGCAAGCGATCCCGCCGCTCAATCCGCCGAACGCCCGCATCGAGATCGAGCGGACCACCAGGGGGCCGGTCCCGCGGGCCCTGCGGCTGTTCTATCGCGTCCAGCTCGGCGACGGGCTTTCACGCCACCGCACGATCGACTGCCTCTTCGCCAACGAAGGCAGCGGGCCGAGCCGGGGGGCGCTCGTCGGCATCGCCGCGGACGGGCGGCCGATGGCCGATGCCAGCTTCTACCTGCTGCGGCGCTTCTACCTGGAGGACCGGGCCTCGCCGCCTCCGGACCCGGCGGAACCTAGAGCCGAGAGCCTGCCGGCGATTCCGACCAGCCTCGCCTATGGCCTGCAGCAGGGCCTGAGCGCCCTGCCCTCGGCCGCGATCTACGCCATGCTCGCGGCGGCCTATGCTCTCGTCTACGGGCTCACCGGGCGGATCATCCTGAGCTTCGGCGAATTCGCGGCGCTGGGCGCGCTTTCCTCCGTCGTCGGGGTCGCGCTGCTGCTCTCGCTCGCGGTGTCGACGCCGCTCTCCGGGCTTGCCGTCGCCTTCGCCGTCGCCATCGCCGTCTGCGCCCTGCACGGCTTCGCCATGGGCCGGTTCGTGCTGCGCCATCTCGAGCGCGGCACGGGCCAGCAGATGCTGATCGCCACGATCGGGCTCGCCATAGCACTCTCCGAATATCTTCGTCTGGCGCAGGGGCCAGAGCTGCGCTGGCTGCCGCCGGTGTTCAACACGCCGGTCCCGCTGGCGCATGCCGGAAACTTCGTGGTCACGCTGAACCCGCTCGCGCTGGCGCTGGCGGCGATCGGCCTCGGCGCGACGCTCGGCGTCGTCCTGCTGATCCGCCGCTCGGCCTATGGCCGGGCCTGGCGGGCCGTGTCCGACGACGCCAAGACCGCCGCGCTGTTCGGCGTCGATGCGCGCGCGGTCCATGACGTCGCCGTCATCATCGCCTGCGCCTGCTGCGGCATCGCCGGCGTCATCGTCACCGCGATCTATGGCGGGATGGGCTTCTCCGGCGGCTTCTCGCTCGGCCTGAAAGCGCTCGTCGCGGCGATCCTCGGCGGCATCGGCTCGGTCAGCGGGGCGGCGCTCGGCGGGCTCTGCATCGCGATCTTCGAAGCCGTCTGGTCGGCGACGCTGCCGATCGAGCAGCGCGACCTTGCCGTCTATTCGCTGCTCGCCATCGTGCTGATCTGGCGCCCCGGCGGCTTTTTCGGCGACGGCGAATTGACGCCACGCCGCGTGTGAGGCCCTGTTCTCCACCCGCGTCGACCGGAATCGAGACCCGAGCATGAGCGAAAGCTTCGCGATCAGCCCCGAGGATATCGACGCGGCCGCCGGGCGGATCGCGGGCCATGTGCTGCGCACGCCCCTGGTGCCGGCCCCGCGCCTCTCGGAACTGACCGGCGCGACCGTGCTGGTGAAGCACGAGAACATGCAGGCGACCGCCTCCTTCAAGGAGCGCGGGGCGGTCAACAAGCTGCTCTCGCTGAGCGAAGCCGAGCGGGAACGCGGCGTCATCGCGATGTCGGCGGGCAACCACGCCCAGGCCGTCGCCTATCACGCAAGGCGCTTCGACATTCCCGCAACGATCGTGATGCCCGAGCCGACGCCGCTGGTGAAGGTCGAGAATACCCGCGCCCACGGCGCCCACGTCGTGCTCCATGGCGAGACACTCTCCGAAGCCAGCCAGAAGGCGCATGAAATCGCCGGAGCCGAACAGCTCACCTTCGTCCACCCTTACGACGATGCTGCGGTGATGGCCGGGCAAGGCACGCTGGCGCGCGAGATGCTGGCGGATGCGCCCGATCTCGACACGCTGATCATCCCGCTCGGCGGCGGGGGCCTGATGGCCGGCAACGCCGTCGCGGCGAAGGCGATCAAGCCGGGCATCGAACTGATCGGCGTCGAAGCCGGGCTCTACCCCTCCTTCTTCAATGCCGTGCACCGGCAGGACAAGCCGGTCGGCGGGCCGACGCTCGCCGAGGGCATCGCGGTCAAGACCGTCGGGCACCTGACGCTGCCGGTCATCTCCGCCCTCGTCGGCGACATCGTGCTGGTCGGCGAGGATCTGATCGAGCGCGCGGTCAACGCTTATGCCAGTCTTCAGCACAGTCTTGCGGAGGGCGCCGGCGCGACCGGGCTCGCCGCGATGCTCAAGGAACCGGAGCGCTATGCCGGCCGCAAGGTCGGGCTCGTGCTCAGCGGCGGCAATATCGATACGCGCCTGCTCGCCGCGATCATGGTGCGCGAACTGGAGCGGGACGACCGCATCGTCGCCTTCCGCCTGAGCACCAGCGACAGGCCGGGCCTGCTCGGCCGGATCGCCAGCCTGCTCGGCGAGGAAGGCGCCAATATACTCGAGGTCAGCCATGGCCGACTCTTCCTCGATGTGCCCGCCAAGGGCGTCACGCTCGACGTCACCGTGGAGACGCGCGGGGCGGCGCATTCGCGCGCGATCGAGGATGCGCTGGCCAGGAACGGCTTCGCACCGCGGCGGATTCTGCCGCGCGGTCTTGCGGAACCGGCCCGCTGATCAAACATTATAGCTCGTTGTTGCATCGGCTGCCCCGAAAACCGGTTCCCACTTTTCGGGCCGATGCATCGCCGCCGCATCCCGCGGCAGATGGAGGATCGACGTCCCGATGAGCGACACCCGTTATGGTCAGCCGCCGGTCACGGCGCTGGAGCCGCGTCCCTACCAGAACGTCAGCGGCGTTCTCGGCTCGCGACTGTTCGCCTGGTTCATCGACATCGTCGTGCTGTTCTTCCTAGGCTGGCTGGTCGTGTTCCTGCTGGGCGTGCTCGGCATCGTGACTTTCGGCGCGACCTGGCTGCTGATCCCGATCGCGACCGTCGCGACCGCGCTGGGCTATGCCGCGTTGACGATCGGCGGGCGCAGGCAATCGACCTGGGGCATGCGCGTCGCCGGCCTGAGGGTGGAGACCGCCAGCGGCGGGCGCCCCGACGGTTTGGCTGCGGCCGTGCATGCGCTGCTGTTCTACGTCGCGGCCGGTACCTTCCTGCTGTGGCTCGTCGATGTCGCCTGCGGCTTCGCCCGCGAGGACCGGCGCATGGGCCACGACCTGCTCACCGGACTGGTGATCGTTCGCGCCTGACCGGTTGAGCCAGGTCAAAAGACCGCGAATCCCGTCCCGATCGGTCGCGCCGCGCTTGTTGCCGGTGCGGCTGATGGTACATTCAGAGTCGGAAGCTTCCGGGGAGCCAGCCGACGTGACGCGCCCATTGCGGGATGCTCCGCAATTCTACCTGACATCTCCAACCACGTGTCCCTATCTGCCCGGGCGCGAGGAGCGGAAGGTATTCACGCATCTCGTCGGCTCGCGGGCGCGCGAACTCAACGACGTGCTTTCGCAAGGCGGCTTCCGGCGCTCGCAGAGCATCGCCTATCGCCCGGCCTGCGAGATCTGCCGCGCCTGCGTCTCGGTCCGCGTCTGCGTCGACGATTTCCGGATGTCGCGCGGCTTCCGACGGGTACTCGCCCGCAACAGCGACCTGATCGGCGAGGCCCTGCCGCCGCGTCCGCGCTCGGAGCATTATTCCCTGTTTCGCTCCTATCTCGACGAGCGCCACCCCGATGGCGGCATGGCGACGATGTCGGCGCTCGATTTCGCGATGATGGTCGAGGACACCCATGTCGAGACCAGCCTGATCGAGTATCGCCGCCGCGGCCCCGATTCCGGCTTCACCGGGCGGGGCGAAGGCGATCTCTTCGGGATGGCCCTGACCGATACGCTCGGCGACGGGCTCTCCATGGTCTATTCGGTCTATGATCCCGGGCTGGAGCTGCGCTCGCTCGGCACCTTCATGGTGCTCGACCATATCGCTCGGGCGCGCCGCCTCGGCCTGCCTTACGTCTATCTCGGCTACTGGGTCGATGGCTCGCCGAAGATGGCCTACAAGTCGCGCTTCCTGCCGCAGGAACGCCTGATGCCGCAGGGCTGGGAGCGGGTGGATCACAACGATTCAACCGATTGAAACGCATCAGCGACGCGCGGAAAACGCGCTTGCGGCGCCGTCCGCCTCCCGACACTGTAGCGCCAGCGGCCATGGCGGCAGAGCCACGAGACAGGGCCGCGGCGGAGGAACGATGAGCCAGGAACTGACCGACAGGCTGGAGCGCTGCTATACCGGCATCATCCACGACACGATGCGGGCGATGGGCCTGAAGGATTTCGTCCTGCCGCCGGAGCTGCGCCCGCTCCTGCCCGGCCAGAAGCTTGCCGGCCCCGCTTTCACCGTCGAGGGCAAGACCGGAGAGTTCGATGCGCATGAGACGCTGCTCGGCTGGACCGGCCTGCTCTCCGCCGCCAAGCCCGGCCATGTCTGGGTTTGCCAGCCGAACACCAACGAGATCGCGCTGATGGGCGAGCTCTCGGCCGAGACGCTGAAGAACAAGGGCGTGCGCGGCTGCGTCATCGACGGGCTGTCGCGCGATACCGAATTCATGGTCGAGATGGGCTTCCAGGCCTATTTCAAGGCCTATACGCCCCGCGACATCGTCGGCGCCTGGCTGCCCAAGGCGGTCGACGAGCCGATCAAGATCGGCGAGGTCTGGATCCGGCCGGGCGACTATATCCTCGCCGACCGCGACGGCGTCGTCCGCATTCCCGCCGAGATCATCGAGGACGTGCTCGACAAGTCGGAGACCGCGATCTCGGCCGAGAACAAGGTCCGCACCGCGATTCTCGCCGGCACCGATCCGCAGCAGGCGTACCTGCAGTACGGCAAGTTCTGAAAGAGTTGCAGTCCTCATCCTGAGGAGCCGCGCAGCGGCGTCTCGAAGGATGATCCAGATGGTTCGGAGCCTCCTGAAGCATCCTTCGAGACGCCATTCCCAAGGGAATGGCTCCTCAGGATGAGGGCTCCGCTTCAAGAGGGGCCGATGCCATGACCCACGATCCGCGCCTCATCCTGCTCGATCCGCGCGACAACGTCCTCGTCGCGCGGGTTCGGCTGAAAGCCGGCGAGACGGTCGAGACCGGCGCCGGTCCGGCCACGCTCGATCGCGATATCGCGCTCGCCCACAAGGTGGCGCGGCGCGCCATCGCGGCCGGCGAGAAGATCCTGAAATACGGCGCGCCGATCGGCGTCGCGACCGAGGCGATCGCGCCGGCCGCGCATGTCCATGTCCACAACATGCGCAGCGACTACACGCCGACCTATCATCTCGAAGACGAACGCAGGGCAGGAGCCTGGGCATGAGCACGATGCGCGGCTATCTCCGGTCCGACGGGCGCAAGGGCATCCGCAACACCGTCGCGGTCGCCTATCTCGTCGAATGTGCCCACCATGTCGCACGCGAGATCGCCCTGCCCTGGCGCGAGGAAGGCGTCCACGCCATCGGCTTTCCCGGCTGCTACCCGAACCCCTATGCCGAGCGGATGATGGAGCAGCTCTGCACCCATCCCAATGTCGGCGCCGTGCTGCTGGTCTCGCTCGGCTGCGAGAGCTTCAACAAATACGCGCTGGAGCGGGCGGTGCGCGCCAGCGGCCGGCCGGTGAAGACGATCATCATCCAGGGTACCGGCGGCACCCGCGCCTCGATCCGCGAGGGCCGCGCCTGGGTCGAGGAACAGCGCGCCCTGCTCGACGCGCAGGAGACCGTGCCGATGGCGGTCTCCGAGCTCGTGGTCGGCACGGTCTGCGGCGGCTCGGACGGCACTTCCGGCATCACCGGCAATCCGGCGGCCGGACGGGCCTTCGACCAGCTCATCGCGGAGGGCGCCGCCTGCATCTTCGAGGAGACCGGCGAACTGATCGGCTGCGAGCATATCATGGCTGCCCGCGCGATCACGCCCGAACTCGGCGCCGAGCTCGAGAAGTCCGTGGCCAAGGCGGCGCGCTACTACGCGACGCTGGGCTACGGCTCCTTCGCCGCGGGCAATGCAGAGGGCGGGCTCTCGACCATCGAGGAGAAGTCGATGGGCGCCTATGCCAAATCCGGGGCCTCGCCGATCTCCGGCCTGATCAAGCCAGGCGACGTGCCGCCGCATGGCGGGCTCTACCTGCTCGACGTCGTGCCG
Organism: Bosea sp. ANAM02; assembly: GCF_011764485.1. Classification (NCBI taxonomy): domain Bacteria; kingdom Pseudomonadati; phylum Pseudomonadota; class Alphaproteobacteria; order Hyphomicrobiales; family Alloboseaceae; genus Allobosea; species Allobosea sp. ANAM02. Next base: position 3,348,275 of record NZ_AP022848.1, read on the forward strand.
GACGGCGAAGTCCGCTTCGGCTTCCCCAATATCAACGACAATGCCGAGATCGCGGAATTGATCGCCTGCGGCGCGCATTGCGTGCTGTTCGTGACCGGCCGGGGCTCCGTCGTCGGCTCGGCGATCTCGCCGGTGGTGAAGATCTGCGCCAACCCCGAGACCTATCGCCGGATGTCCGAGGATATGGATATCGATGCCGGGCGTATCCTCGAAGGCCGCGCCGGGCTCGACGAGGTCGGCACCGAAATCCGCGACCTTGTCGTCTCGCTCGGTCAGGGCGGGCGGACGAAGTCCGAGGAGCTCGGCCATCAGGAATTCATCCTGACCTACAAGAGCTTCGAGCCGCTCGGCCCGGCCTGCCTGCCGGCATAGGCAAGGCCGCGTCACGAAGCCCGCTTCCGCTGATCGGGCGGATTGGCTAAGCCTTCGTTCCATGACGGGAGCGACAGGACGGACAAGCTGGCGGAGGAGCGCGATCGCGCTCGTCGCCGTCTATGTCCTCGTCCTGCAGACGACGCTGGTCGCGCTCGCCGCCGGATTGTCGGCGCAGCCGTCGCCCGGCCTGCCGCATCCGCTCTGCGCGCCCGGCCAGACGGCGCCGGCCGATCCCGCGCCGGATAATGGCGGCGCGAGACTGCCCGATTGCTGCGCGACCTTGTGCCTGTCGGCGGCGATCGCGCTGCCGCCGGCATCGCCCGCGACGGTCTTCGTCGCGCGCGAACCTGCCCGGTCCTTTGCCCGCAACCTGCCGGCGGAGCAGGTCTCGTCTCCATCCGCGTCGGGTTCTCCGCTCGGTGCCCGCGCTCCGCCTGTCCCGGTCTGAAGCCTCTCTCCATTTCAGCTCAGACCAGGATTCATCCATGACAACCGTCACAACGGCAGCGGCCGCGCCCGAACGCGCGGGCCGACCTGCCGCATCGCTCTATCGCGCCGTCTGGCGCTGGCACTTCTATGCCGGACTGATCACCCTGCCCTTCCTCATCCTGCTGGCCGTGACCGGCGGGCTCTACCTGTTCCGGGCCGAGATCGACGGCCTGATCCATCGCGACGTCAAACGGGTCGAGGCCCGCATGACCGGCGAGCGGCCGCCCAGCGAGATCGTCGCCCAGGCCGTGAAAGGCTTCCCCGGCCAGGCGGTGAAATACATCCCGCCTGATAGCGCGACCGCTTCCGCAGAGGTCACGATCCGCGACGCCGCAGGCACGCGGATGGTGATCTATGTCGATCCCTACGATGCCCGCGTGCTCGGCCAGATCCCGGACAAGGGCACGGTGATGTGGGTGATCCGGCAGATTCACAGCCTCGCCTATTTCGGGCCGGTCGCAAACGGCGCGATCGAGATCGCCGGCGGCTGGGCGATCCTGCTCGTGCTCACCGGGCTTTATCTATGGTGGCCGCGCAAGCAGAGCGGCGGCGTGGTCACGGTCAGGGGCAAGCCGCGGCAGCGCGTGTTCTGGCGCGATCTCCATGCGGTGACGGGGCTCGTCGCCGGCGGCTTCATCCTGTTTTTGGCGATCACCGGCATGCCGTGGTCGGTTCTGTGCGGCGCCAAGGTCAATCAATGGGCCAACGGCCATAATTTCGGCTACCCGGCCGGGGTTCGCGTCGCCGTGCCGATGTCGGACGAACATCTCGCGCATGTCGCGCCGACGACATGGTCGCTGGAGCAGGCGAAGCTGCCGGAATCCCATGCCAGGGACGGGGCGCCGATCGGCCTCGACGCCGCTGTCGCGACCTTCGACCGGCTGGGCCTGACGCGCGGCTACGCCGTCAATCTCCCGAGCGGTCCGAGCGGCGTCTATACCGGCTCGGTCTATCCGAAGGACATGGCGCTGCAGCGCGTCATCCATCTCGACCAGTATAGCGGCAAGCCCCTGATCGACATGAGCTATGCCGATTACGGCCCGCTCGGCAAAGCGCTGGAATGGGGCATCAATGTCCATATGGGGCAGGAATTCGGCTTGGCGAACCAGTTGGTAATGCTCGCCGCCTGCCTCGCGATCGTGCTGCTCTGCATCTCGGCACTGGTGATGTGGTGGAAGCGCCGCCCGCAAGGGTCGATCGGCGTGCCGCCATTGCCGCGCGAGAAGACGACGCTGAGGGTCGTGGTCGCGCTGCTCGCCATCGGCGGGCTCGTCTTCCCATTGGTCGGGCTCTCGCTCGTCGTCATGGTGGCGATCGACGGGTTGCTGGTAAGAAAATTGCAACCTATGAGTGTATAAATCAGAGAGCCTGCCTCACCCGAGCGGCAGGCTTACCCACGGACTGGACAACGGGGCATCATCGCCCCGTTGTCCAGAAAACAACGCGGTCGCCTTAAGAGTAAATCAAGCCGCATCTGCGCAGAGTGCTTCCACTGCTTTGCCGTGGGAGTCCTCATGCTGCGTAACCTGACCCGGATGCCGGCGGAAATGTCGTCGGAGTCGCGCCGGCAGCTTCTGCATGCCGTCACGGATCTCTTCCTGCTCGACCACGACCCCAACGAGGCCGCCAAGGAGCATTACGGCGAGATCGCAGCCGGTTCGCTCGGCCATCTCGGTGACGAGGACCGCAAGGGCTATGCCGAGCGCGTCGCCGCGATGCCGACCCTGCCGCATAACGTCGCCGTCACGCTCGGCGGCGACAACAATGCCGAGGTCGCCCGCCTCGTTCTGTCGCTCTCCCCGGTCCTGACCGATACCGACCTCGCCGCCATCGCCGTCACCCAGTCGCAGCAACACCTCGTCGCCATCGCCGAGCGCGCGCGCCTGTCCGAAAGCGTCACCGACATCCTCGTCGAGCGCGGCGACCAGAAAGTGCTGCATACCGTCAGCGCCAACGGAGGCGCCGCCTTCTCGGATCGCGGCTTCGACAAGCTTCTCGAACGCGGCGAGGGCGATGCCGCCATCACCGGTGCGCTGGCCCGCCGCTCCGACCTCGCGCCGAACCGGGCCCAGCGCGTGCTGCGCATCGTCGAGCAGTTCTCCGACGGCGGCAGCGCCGCCCCCGCTACGGAAGCCAATGTCTCGCTTGCCCGGCAGGCGCGCCAGCAGCGCCTCGAAGTCAAGCTGCTGCTTTCCGATCTGGCCGCCAAGGTGCGCGAGGTCGACGATGTACTGACCATGCTGGCCGACGAGGACCGCGCCTATCACCTCTCGCAGGTGCTCTCCGAGATCGCCGGCATCTCGATCGAGCAGGCGCTGCGCGTGCTGATGCAGCGCGACTCCAGTGGCATCGCCGTCGCCTGCCGCTCGCTCGGCATCGGCGCCACAGCCTTCCGCGCCATCCTGCAATTGCGGGCACGGCGGCTCTATTTCTCCTCCCGCGACGTCGACGACGATGTCGATGCCTATGCCAAGCTCGATCTCGCGACGGCGGAACGGACCCTGCGCTTCCTCAAGCTCAGGACGAAGATCGCCTGAGGATCTGCCTGGAGACATCCGCGCAGCCCTCATCCTGATTGCCCGACTGGAACCTCCAGCCCTCATCCTGAGGAGCTGCGAAGCGGCGTCTCGAAGGATGTTCAGGAGGCTCCCGAACCATCTGGAGCATCCTTCGAGACGCGCTCTCCGAGCGCTCCTCAGGATGAGGGCTTCCGGACAGCGTCCAAGCCGCGGTGAGCTCCCGCGCCACAAAACCGCGACATTCGCCCCGCTCCATGCTAGCTTCCGATGAGGCGCGCTGTCGCGAGGATGCTGTCGACGTGAGATTTCCGCTTCTTTCCGCCGCGACGCTCGCTACCCTGCTCGGTGCGGGCACGTCGGCGCAGGCTCAAGCCTTCCTGCCGCTTTCCGGCTTCGCGCCGCTGCCCTCCTTCGCCTGGGACCAGCCCAGCCTCTCGCCGAAATGGGAGGGCTCCTACGCCCGGATCTCCTCGGGCTTCCAGGTCACCAGTTCGAAGCATATGCGCACCAGCGCCGGCCCGACGATCGGGCTGGAAGCCGGGACGATGCGGCGCGAGGGCAACTTCGTCTACGGCGTCGCCGGCACGATCGACTACATGCCGGCCATCGGCGGCTACGGCTACCCAAGCTTCGGCAATGTCGCCTATACGCGCGACTTCGCCGGCGCCTTCAAGGTCAAGGCCGGCGTGCTGGTGACGCCGGACGTGCTGCTCTACACGACGGTGGGATTGAGCGCGGCCAACGAGACATGGCGGTTCGGCGCCACCGATTTCTCCTCGCCCTTCAGCCGCAGCAGCATCGCCGTGCGTCCCGAGGCCAGGGCCGGCGTCCAGTGGGCCGTGACCGACAAGATCACGATCGGTCTCGAAGCCGGCATCATCGGACGGGAAATCCGCTGAGTATCTGATTCAGGCGGTTGCGGGACTGATTCCGGTTTTTCCGGCAAGCCGTTGATCTGGCATGAAATGCTCGGGTCAAGCCCGAGCATGACGCGCGTCTTTTCCCTCATCCTCCGAATGTATTGCTCTTCGGGAAGCCCTTGGGCGGCAGGCGGCCGGCTTCAGCGCGGTGGCCGAGCCATTCGAGGAGATCGGCCTGCGTCACCGTCCAGGTCCGGCCGGACGTGTCGAGCCAGGTCAGGCCGTCCGCGAGGTTGAAGGTCCTGGCGTCGGAGAGGCCGCCATCCTTGTAGCGCTGCAGGCGCACGCCCTTGCCGCGGCCCATCTCGGCCACTTCCGAGATCGGGAAACAGAGCAATTTGCGGTTCTCGCCGATGATCGCGACATGATCGCCATCGGCCGGCACCGCCAGCCTCGCGACATGCGTGCCGTCGACATTGAGGACCTGTCGGCCCTTGCGCGTGTTGGCGACGACATCGTCGGCCGGCGCGACGAAGCCCCTGCCCTCGCTCGTCACCATCAGCAGCTTGGAGCCCGGCTTGTAGGGGAAGGCCGAGACGATCTCGGCCGTCTCCTCCAGTTCGATCATCAGGCGGATCGGATCGCCGAAACCGCGCCCACCGGGCAGCTTCGACGCATCCAGCGTGAAGATCTTGCCGTTCGACGCGAGCACCAGCACCTTCGCCGTCGTCTCGGTGAAGAAGGCCGTCTGGAGGGCATCGTCGCCCTTGAAGGAGAAGCTCGACTTGTCCTGGACATGGCCCTTCAAGGCCCTGATCCAGCCCTTCTTCGAGATCACGACCGTGATCGGCTCGCGCTCGACCATGGCCTGGGTCAGGTCGAGATCGGCGGTTTCCGGCATATCGGCAAAATCGGTGCGGCGCTTGCCGATCGCCGTTTCCGGGCCGAAGGTCTTCTTCACCTGCCGGATGTCCCAGGCGATCGTCTTCCACTGCGTCGCCTCGGAGCCGAGCAGGGTCTCGATCTGCTCCTTCTCCTTGGTCAGTTCGTCGAGCTCGGTCTTGAGCTGCATCTCCTCGAGCTTGCGGAGCGCCCGCAGGCGCGTGTCGAGGATCGCGTTGGCCTGGACCTCGGTAAGGTCGAAGACCTTCATCAGTTCGATCTTCGGCTCGTCCTCCTCGCGGATGATTTTGATCACCCGGTCGAGATCGAGATAGACGATCAGCAGGCCGCGCAGGATTTCGAGGCGCTTGTCGATCTGGCCGAGCCGGAAGCGCGAGCGCCGCTGCAGAACCTCGCGGCGATGGTCCAGCCAGGCGCGCAGGGCCTCGGCGAGACCGAGCACGCGCGGCACCAGCCCGCCGGTCAGCACGTTCATGTTCATGGAGATGCGTGCTTCCAGCTCCGAGAGCCGGAAGAGCGATTCCATCATCAGGATGGGATCGACATTACGGGCGCGCGGCTCGATGACGATGCGGATGTCCTCAGCGGATTCATCGCGCAGGTCGGCGACCAGCGGCAGCTTCTTGTCGTTGAGGAGTTCGGCGATCTTCTCGATCAGCCGGCCCTTCGAGACCATGTAGGGGATCTCGGTGACGACCGCGAGCCAGGTGCCGCGGCCCTGATCCTCGACATGCCAGCGCGCGCGGGTGCGGAAGGCGCCGCGCCCGGTGCGATAGGTCTCCGCCATCGACGCGCGGGTCTCGACGATGATGCCGCCGGTCGGGAAATCCGGACCGGGCACGAAGGTCATGAGCTGCTCGGAGGAGGTCTCCGGATGCTGGATCAGGTAGAGGGCGGCGTCGCACAGCTCGGCCGCGTTGTGCGGCGGGATCGAGGTCGCCATGCCGACCGCGATGCCCTGCGAGCCGTTGGCCAGCAGGTTCGGGAAGGCGGCGGGGAGCACGACCGGCTCCTCGTCCTCGCCGTTATAGGTCTCGCGGAAATCGACCGCGTCCTCGTCGATCCCGTCGAGGAGCAGGCGCGCGACCTCGGTCATGCGCGCTTCGGTATAGCGGTAGGCGGCGGCGTTATCGCCGTCGATATTGCCGAAATTGCCCTGCCCGTCGACGAGCGGGTAACGCTGGGCGAAATCCTGCGCGAGGCGCACCAGCGCGTCGTAGACCGACTGGTCGCCATGCGGGTGGAACTTGCCGATGACGTCGCCGACGATGCGGGCGCATTTCTTGTGGACCTGGCCGGGGTCGAGCCGGAGCAGCCGCATGGCGTGCAGGATGCGCCGGTGGACCGGCTTCAGACCGTCGCGCGCATCCGGCAGGGCGCGATGCATGATGGTGGAGAGCGCATAGGCGAGATAGCGCTCTTCGAGCGCCGATTTCAGATCGATGCGCTCGGCTTCATCTTCCGGCGGCGGATCGACCGGTTTGCCCATGCTGCGTCAGCCCTCGTCTCGTCGAATTTTCGCGCGGCTTCTATGGCACGTCGCGAATCGGCCCGCCAGAACAATGCAGGTACGAAGCCCCCCGCGCAAACGCAGGGAGCGCGTTTGCGCGCTTAGGCGGTGGATGATTCGGCCGGCGGCGCATTCGCCGCGGCCCGTGTCGCCATTTCGACCAGCCGCGCCCGCTCCGGCGGCTCGCGCAGGCCGCGGGGATCGAGGATATGGCGGCGCAGGAAAAAGCCCGTCAGGGCAAAGCCCGAGAGGATATCGGCCGGGGACGGACGCCGCCCGCCCTGCCCCTCGACGAGGAAGGATGGCAGCTTCAGCAGGCGGTCGAGATAAGGCTCGGCCGCGCGCCGGCTGACCGCCTTGCCGGATTTCGGCGAGACATGGCTGAGATCATCGGGCGAGCCGGTGACGGCGCAACGCGCGAGGTCGAGCCCGAAGCCCAGCTCGGTCAGCATCGCCAATTCGAAGCGGATGATCAGGGCCGGCGCCATCTCCGCTTCGTCGAGATGGGCGACGAGGACGGAAAGGCCTTCGTAAAGGCCGGGATGCGGATCGCGCTCCGGCAGGAGGCGCAGCAGCCCGGCGATGGTGCCGAGCCCGTAGAGCGCGACCGGCGCGGCGATCAGGCGTGCGGCATGGGAGGTCAGCAGTTCGACCTTGTATTCGCCGAGATGTTCGTCCAGCCGGGCACGCCAGGTCAGCGAGACGCTATTTCCAGGCTGGAGCGAGGCCTGCGCCTTGGACGAGCGCCCGCCCCTAACGAGGCCAAGATGGCGGCCGTGCTCGCGCGTCATCGCCTCCAGGATCACGGCGCTCTCGCCATGAGCCTTGAGGCCGATGATCGTGCCCTCGTCGGTCCATTCCATGAGGAGGGTTTAAGGCGCGAGGGGCGCCGCCGCAATTTCAGGCGCGAGTTTCCAGCCACCGGACGATTGCTCGTTTTGCTGGGCTCCCGCTCTTGTTTGGAAGCGCGGGCATCCCGGACGCAGCGAAGCGGAGATCCGGGATCCATTCCGGAACCTTTGTCGGCGGCGTTCCGGAATGGATCCCGGGTCTCCCTTCGGTCGCCCGGGATGACGACGCGGTTGGCGAGGGGTGGCGCGGCTTCACGCCACATATTGCGCGATGCCGCCGCCGAAGGACCAGTCCTCGCGCTTGACCTCGACGAGGTTGATGAAGATGTCGTCCGGCTTCAGGCCGGGCTCCTTCATCAGGTTCTCGGCGATCGCGGCATAGAGCTTCTTCTTCTGCGTGACGCCGCGCGTATTGGCGACCGTGAGCTGGATGATCACCAGTCCGGCGCTGCGGTTGAAACCGAAATAGTTGGCGTCGAAGACGAACTCGTCGGCGTCATGCTGGTGAACGACGGCGAAGAGATCCTTCTCCGGCACCTCGAAGGTCTCGCGCAGCGCCTTGTAGACGCCGTCGACGATGGCGGCCGGCTCGGAAGCCGGGCGGCCGCGGCGCATGGAAATCCTGATCAAGGGCATGGTCTGTCTCCGTGTCGAGGCGCAGCCGCGCCTGTCGAACCGAAACATAGGTCGCTCCGAACAATATGAAAACTGCATCTATGATGATATCAATGATATGATATCATGATTTATGAGCACCCTGGACATCGATGCCGTCGCCTCCTTCCTGCGCGCGGCCGAGCTGAAAAGCTTTACACGCGCCGCCGAGGCGCTCGGCACGACGCAATCACTGGTCAGCACGCGCGTGAAGCGGCTGGAGGACGGGCTCGGCCGGCTGCTGCTGCAGCGCCATCCGCGGCTGGTCCGGCTGACGGCCGAGGGCGAGCGCTTCCTGCCGGCCGCCCGGGAGTTGCTGGCCGCACATGGCAAGGCGCTCGCGGCTTTCGCAGTCGCGCCTGAGCATATCGCCGTCGGTATCAGCGAACAGGCTGTCGGCGCCGAGATCCCGGCGGTGCTGGCGCGGCTGACGGCACATGATCCCGGCATCGTCATCAACCTCAGGATCGAGCCGTCGCGGATGCTGGAAGAGGCGTTCGAGCGCGGCGAGCTCGACGTGGCGATCGTCCGCCGGCTCGCGGCAGGACGCACCGGGGAAGTGCTGCGCCACGATCCGGTCGGCTGGTTCGCGGCGCCCAATCTTCTGCGACGGGCTGATGCGCCCGTGCCGCTGGTCAGCCTCGTCGCCGAGTGCCGCTTGCGCCGGCACAGCATGGACACCCTCGACCGCGCCGGCATCCGGTGGCGCGAGGCCTTCGTCGGTGGTGGCATGGCGGCGGTCGCAGCCGCCGTGCAGGTCGGGCTCGGCGTCTCGCCGCTGGCCGCGCGGATCGCGCCGGCGGGCACGGTCGATGTCGGCCCTGCATGGGGCCTGCCCTCGCTCGGCGGATCGCAGGTCGTACTCAGGAGCAATGTCGCGACGCCGCGCGCGGGCGCCTTCGTACGTGAGCTGGCGGCGGCGTTCCGGGGATAAACCCTACGGCGGTGGCGGCGTGCGGGCCGTCGGCGCCAGATCGCACAGGCTTCACCCCCCTTGTCATTCCGGGGCGCGCCGCAGGCGTGAACCCGGAACCCACGACTGGGTGGGACCTTCAATGACGGGCTGCAATTGGCTCACCCCGTCATGGGTTCCGGGTTCTTCGCTACGCGAAGCCCCGGAATGACGGCTGAACTTTGCCCTACCCGACGACGCGCTCCACCCGGCTGATCACGCGCTTCTCGCGCAATTCGCTGATGATGGCCGAGAGGTGCTTGAGATCCCAGACCGTGAGGTCGATGGAGACGTCGGTAAAATCCTGGCTCGGCCGGTTCATCGAGACCGAATCGATGTTGCCGTCATGCTCCGCGATCGTGGTAGTGATCTGGGCAAGCGAGCCGGGCTCGTTGATCGAGGTCAGGGCGATGCGCGCCGGAAAGCGCTGCGGCGCCTTGTCGTCGAGATCCCAGCGGACATCGAGCCAGCGATCCGGCTCGTTGTCGAAAGCGGCAAGCGCCGGCGACTGGATCGGGTAGATCGTCACCCCTTCGCCCGGCGTCAGGATACCGACGATGCGATCGCCAGGCACGGCCCCGCCCTGCGGCGCGAAACGCACCGGCAAATCGCCGCCAAGACCACGGATCGGGATCGCATTGTCCGACGCCTCGCCCGGCAGCTTGAACTTGAGGTTCTCGCCCTGCCGCAGCTCGAACCAGCCCTTGCCATCGGCGGCGGCACCCGGCCTGCCGTCGGACGCCACGCGCTTCTCCGGTTCCATATCCGGATAGACCGCCTTGACCACGTCGCCCGAATACATCTCGCCGCGGCCGACCGCGGCGAGCACGTCGTCGATGGTGTTACGCGCGAGCCGCTTCAGCGCAGCCTTGAGCTTGTCGTCGGAGAAGGCCCGCTCCGCGCGCGAGAAGGCACGCTCGAGAATCTGGCGGCCGAGGCCGGCATATTGGCGGCGCACCGCGACGCGGGTCGCGCGGCGTATCGCGGCGCGGGCCTTGCCGGTGACGACGAGCGATTCCCAGGCGGCCGGCGGCGCCTGCCCGTCGGCGCGGGTGATCTCGACCTCGTCGCCGTTCTGCAACTCGGTGAGGAGCGGCGCGATGCGGCCATTGATCTTGGCGCCGACGGCGCTGTTGCCGACATCGGTATGGACGGCATAGGCGAAATCGATCGGGGTCGCGCCGCGCGGCAGCGCGATCAGACGCCCTTTCGGCGTGAAGCAGAAGACCTGATCGTGAAAGAGCTCGAGCTTGGTATGCTCGAGAAATTCCTCGGGACTGTCACCCTCGTTCAGCAGGTCGACGGTGCGGCGCAGCCATTGATAGGCGCGGCTCTCGTCGGCCAGCCCGATCGGCTCGCCCGCGCGGCCGTCCTTGTAATGCGCATGGGCGGCGATGCCGTATTCGGCGATGCGGTCCATGTTGTCGGTGCGGATCTGCAGTTCAACGCGGCTATGGCCGGGGCCGACGACGGTCGTGTGGATCGACCGGTAGTCGTTCTGCTTGGGCGTCGAGATATAGTCCTTGTAACGGCCCGGCACCATCGGCCAGGTCATATGGACGATCCCGAGCACGCGGTAGCAATCCTCCGGCCTGTCGACGATGACGCGGAAGCCGAAGATGTCTGAAAGCTGCTCGAAGGAGACGGATTTCCGCTCCATCTTCTTCCAGATCGAATAGGGGCGCTTGCGCCGCCCGAAGACCTCGGCCTGGATGCCGCTGGCGGCGAGCTTCTCCTTGAGGTCGGCCTCGATCTCGCCGATGACCTTACCCTCGCGCTCCGTCACCTCCTCCAGCCGCTTGGTCACGGTGGCGTGTGCTTCCGGCTTGATATGGCGGAAGGAAAGCTCCTCCAGTTCCTCGCGCAGTTCCTGCATGCCCATGCGGCCGGCGAGCGGCGCATAGATCTCGATCGTCTCCTCGGCGATGCGCAGGCGCTTCTCGGGCGGGACGAAATGAAGGGTGCGCATGTTGTGCAGGCGATCGGCGAGCTTGACCAGCAGCACCCGGATATCGTCGGCGATGGCGAGCAGCAGCTTGCGGAAATTCTCGCCCTGCGCCGCCTTCTTCGAGACGAGGTCGAGCTTCTTGATCTTGGTGAGGCCGTCGACCAGCCGGCGGATATCCGGCCCGAACATGGTCTCGATCTCTTCCAGCGTCGCGGCCGTGTCCTCGACCGTATCGTGCAGGACCGCGGCGACGATGGTGGCGTCGTCGAGCTTGAGATCGGTGAGGATCGCCGCGACTTCGAGCGGATGCGCGAAGAAAGGATCGCCGGAGGCGCGCTTCTGCGTGCCGTGCGCGCGCATGGCATAGACATAGGCCCGGTTGAGCAAATCCTCGTCGGTATTCGGGTTATAGCTCCTGACCCGGTCGACGAGTTCGTATTGCCGCATCATGCCCATACGGGCCTCAGCCTCATCCTGCGATCATTGCAACGCATTATTATTTGCACAGGCATCGGCGGCAGCAAGGCGTTTTCCGGAAGAGGGCCATGAAAAAAGCCCGGCGCTGCCGGGCTTTACTGGGAAACGGTGAACAATCGATTCACATCCGATTAACGCAGCCTGCTTCCGCCGGGAATCAATCCTCGTCGTCGGCGCTTTCGGTCGGCGGCACGAGGCCGTCGAGGCCGCGCAGCAGATCCTCTTCGCTCATGCGATCGAACTGGACTTCGCTGTCGGGCGTCGAAGCGGTCGCCGGATTGGCGAGCAGCGGCACGGTCTCCTGCTCCGGCTCGTCGACCTCGACATGCTTCTGGAGCGAGTGGATCAGGTCCTCCTTGAGGTCCTCGGGCTTGAGCTTCTCGTCGGCGATCTCGCGGAGTGCGACGACGGGGTTCTTGTCGTTGTCGCGGGGGACGAGGATCGACGAGCCCGACTGGATCATCCGCGCGCGGTGGCTGGCGAGGAGCACCAGCTCGAAGCGGTTCTCGACCTTGTCGATGCAGTCTTCAACGGTAACGCGAGCCATGGCCGGCTTCTTCCGATCTCAGCGATGCAGGGAAATGGATTGAGCACGGCCTTACAGGCAAAGCCGCCGCGATGCAAGAATTTCGCTGGCCGCCGCGCTGCTTCACGCGCCCATGCGGCGCACCATGTCGTCCAGCGTCGGCTCGAACCGGCCCGCGACCTCGCCCCCGCGCGCGCCCATCGCCGGCAGCTCGTGCGGCTGGAGCTGGGCGAAGCGCATGCGCATCGTCGTGGCCACGCCCTCGCCGAAGGCGATCGCCTCGCGATTGCCGATCGAGGACAGGAAGTTGATCGTGCTGGCGGAGGCGTCGGAGATCGCCGAACGGATGATCTGCTGGTCGCGCTCGTTGGCCAGCCGCATCGCGAAAATCGTCGAGCACTGCGACAGGATGGTGGGGTCGAGCTCGCCCGGGCGCTGCGTCACGATGCCGAGATAGGCACCGTATTTGCGGCCTTCCTTGGCGATCCGGGCGAGCGCCTGCCGGGTCGGCGCGAAGCCGAGCTGGGGATCGGAGGGCACGTAGCGATGCGCCTCCTCGCAGAGCACGAGGATCTCGCAGGCGCCCTGGCTGGCAGCCGCCAGATCGAAAGCCAGACGCGACAGCACGGAGGCCACCGCGTTCACCACTTCCGACGGCAGGCCGCCGAGCTGGAAGGCCGTGATCGGCCGACCATGCATCGGAATGCGGAAGACCTGGGACAGGATCGGTGCCACGGTCTCGTACATGTTGGCCCGGCCGAACATGAAGCGATAGCGCGGGTCGGCATGCAGCGCTTCCAGCCGCACCTTGAGCGAGCGCAGGGCCGCACGCGGCCAGCGCTGCTCATGCAGGCCGATCAGCTCGTCGATGACCGCGAAGACGTCCTTGATACGATAAGGCGTCGCGGCATCGGCGGCCCCGCCCTGCTGGGCCTCGGCGGATTGGCGCGAGACGCCGAGGTCGAGCGGACGCTTCAGCAGGCTCGAGCCGAGATCGCGTGCCAGGTCCTGGCCGTTGGGCTGGCGATAGCGCGCGCGCGCCGCCGAGACGACCTCGCGCAGGATGTCCGGTTCGTCATCGAGAGCGGCGCGCCCGCGGAACACGACATCGGCCAGTTCGTCCTGCTTGAACATCCAGAACGGCAGATCAAGGCTCTCGCCGTCGATGGTCAGGGCAAGGTCCGGAAAGGCGCTGGAATACTCGTTATGCGGATCGAGGATGAGCACGCGCAGCCGTGGACGGACCGAGACGGCGCGGCGCAGCAGGAGCGAGACCGCGCTCGACTTACCGACGCCGGTCGTCCCAACCAGTGCGAAATGGCGCGAGAGCATGTCCTGGACGCTGACCGTCGCAGGGATGCTCGCATCCTGCGTGACATGGCCGATCTCGACGCCGGACCGATCGCCGAGATCGTGGACGAGCGCGAGATCCCCGGAGCGGATGCGGTGGGCGATCGCGCCGATGGGCGGAAAGGTGCTGATGCCGCTTTGAAAGCGTACTCGTCCTTCGGCGCTTTCCAGCACCTCGCCGAGGAATTCGACCTCGACCTGGATCGGGTTCTCCTCGGAATCGCTCCAGGCCGGCTCGACGGCGTGCAGCTTGTAGACCAGCGCGACGATGCGGCTCGAACCCAGATTGATCGACACCATCCGGCCAATGGCCCAGGCATCGCCCGCCAGCCAGCCCCCGGTCGAAACCGCGCTGAGAATCGTGGCGCGCGAGCCGTCGCAGGCGATGACGCGCCCCAGCGCCCGCTCGGGCGGCTGGTCTGCCTCGCGCCTGTCGGGCGAAACATCCGTGTGAAAAGCCGCGTTCTTCAGTGGGAGTTGCATCGGCCCCGTGTGAATTCTGCTGTATCGGACGTCGACGCTACGGAGTTTCGGTTACGATTACCTTCACGCTGGCCGGCTATTCCGCTTTATCGAATCGTAACCGTCTGGCTCGCTCCCACACCGATCAGTTTTCGTGAGCCGGGCATCACAATCCCTGCATTGAGCCGATGCGCTGCTTTCGTCTAAGCAGGACGCTAAGAAACAAGGGGATGCATGATGGCCGATCGGCTGCGTTTGGGGGTCAATATCGACCATGTCGCCACGGTGCGAAACGCGCGCGGCGGCGCCCTGCCCGACCCGGTCCGGGCCGCGCATCTCGCCATCGCCGCCGGCGCCGACGGCATCACCGCCCATCTGCGCGAGGACCGGCGCCATATCCGCGACGCCGACATGGAGCGCCTCGCCACAGAACTGACCAAGCCGCTCAATTTCGAGATGGGCGCGACCGAAGAGATGATCGCGCTGGCCGAACGGCTGAAGCCGCATGCGGCATGCCTCGTGCCGGAAAAGCGCGAGGAACGCACCACCGAAGGCGGGCTCGACGTGGTCGGGCAGGAAAGCCATCTCAAGCCCGCGATCGCCCGGTTGAAGGCGGCCGGCTGCCGCGTCTCGCTGTTCATCGAGCCGGACGAGGCGCCGATCGCGATGGCCGCCAAGCTCGGCGCACCGGTGGTCGAACTGCATACCGGAAGCTGGTGCCATGCCGTCCTCGACGGCGAGACCGCGAAGGCCGAGGCGGAATTCCAGCGGCTTGCCGACGGCGCGGCGCTCGGAGCCAGGCTCGGGCTCGAAATGCATGCCGGACACGGTCTCGACTACGACACCGCCCGCACGCTCGCGGCCGTGCCGGCCTTCGTCGAGTTCAATATCGGCCATTTCCTGATCGGCGAGGCCATCTTCATCGGCCTCGAAGAGGCGATCCGCCGGATGCGGCAGGCGATGGACGAGGGGCGGGCGGGCTAGCTGCGCGGGCGTCGCCGCTTTCAGTAGCCTGGCCTCCACCCGGACCAGCTCGGGTGGCAACGATGATCGTGAAAGCGAGCGTCGGGCGCACCGGGAGAACAATCCCAGCGCGGACAAGGTTCGCGAACGCAGCGCATGTTCCGAGGAACGCAAAGATGCCGACTGTGATCTTGAACGGGCATTGCCGCTGCAGGATGAGCGACCAGAATGGTCGCGAGTGTCATGCTTGCAAGCATCGGCTCAGGCGGTTTCCGATCTGAGACATGGGCGAGGACAATCCCTACCGCTTCTCGGCACTGCATGGATTGCAGTCGCCTTTGCGGCCGCCGCCGCGTTTGCCTCCAATTCCCATCGCCTCCAACCTCCTTCTGTGAGCGGCTGCGCCGGCCTCCAATCGTCTGCTTGTCTCGTCTATCTGCTTCTTCCTGGGGCTGTAATGCCCCTGGGCATAACTGGGTGAGCTGGACCACAATGCGATGATTGCGGCGAGCAAAGGCAAGACTGGCATCTTCACTGTTCGATCCTCACAATCGATACCTATGTCGGGGAGATACTATGCCCTCCGACAGGCAATCACGGGACGAGAGTAACGGACGGACACCGACCCCTCATTCCCTATCTGGGGCATGCGAGTCGACTAACGGCTTCTATCCGGACGCGCGGCCCAGGCGCGTCGACCGAGACGTCACGTTTCCGTTTTTTGGCCCCATGCTTTAGACCCCTCGGATGATCCTCGGTATCGGCTCCGACCTCTGCGACATCCGCCGCATCGAGCGCTCGCTCGAACGCTTCGGCGAGCGCTTCACCCAGCGTGTCTTCACCGAGGGCGAGCGGACGAAATCGGACCGCCGCGCCACCCGCGCCGCGTCCTATGCCCGCCGCTTCGCCGCCAAGGAGGCCTGCTCGAAGGCGCTCGGCACCGGCATGAGCCACGGCGTGTTCTGGCGCGACATGGAGGTGGTCAACCTGCCGGGCGGGCGTCCGACCATGCGGTTGACCGGCGGCGCAGCGGCCCGATTGAAGGCCATGACACCGCCGGGCCACGAGCCCTTCGTCCATGTCTCGCTGACGGACGACCCACCGCTGGCCCAGGCCTTCGTGGTGATCGAGGCCCGGCCGATAACCTGAGGCACCTCGCTCGTTCCCCTGCTACCAAAGCAGCGTACTCCAGATCGTCACGCTCGCCCCTGTGGCGAGCATCCACGTCTTGAACACCGCATGGTACGAGGGAAGGCGTGGATCGTCGGGACAAGCCCGACCATGACGCAATATGCGTCGTACTCATCGTTCCGGGCGCACTCCTCCGGCGCGGCCTGGAACGATGATGCCAGCGCTTCGACTCAACGGCCGGTGACCTGACCTTCCGGCTCGTCGCTCAGCCAGCGATAGATCACGCCGCCGAGCACGCCGCCGATCAGCGGCGCCACCCAGAACAGCCAGAGCTGCTGCAGGGCCCAGCCGCCGACGAAGAGCGCCGGGCCGGTGCTGCGGGCCGGGTTCACCGAGGTGTTGGTAACCGGGATGCTGACGAGATGGATCAGGCAGAGCCCGAGGCCGATCGCGAGCGGAGCGAAGCCGGCCGGCGCCTTGCCATGGGTCGAGCCCATGATGATGAAGAGGAACATCATGGTCATCACGACTTCCATCAGGAAGGCCGAGACGAGATTGTACTTGCCGGGCGAGTGCTCTGCATAGCCGTTCGAGGCGAAGCCGCCGGCCAAATCGAAGCCCGGCGCGCCGCTGGCGATGAGATAGAGGACGCCGGCGGCCACGACGGCGCCGACGACCTGCGCGACAATATAAGGAACGACCTGTCCCGCCGGGAAGCGCCCGCCGGCCGCGAGGCCGACCGTCACGGCCGGGTTGAGATGGCAGCCGGAGATATGGCCGATCGCATAGGCCATCGTCACGACGGTGAGGCCGAAGGCCAGCGAAACGCCAAGCAACCCGATACCGACATTCGGAAATCCTGCTGCGATCACCGCGCTGCCGCAACCTGCAAAGGTCAACCAGAACGTGCCGATGGCTTCGGCCGCTAATTTTTTCGTGCTCATGAGTGATTCCCCCAGTGTCGCGCGACTGTGATGCTTTTGGCTAAAATTGGGGCAGTCAATCTGTCGCAGGCGCCAAAACCGCCCTTGTCTCGCCATCTTCCGATCCGGAAGTCCCGCGCGACCCTTCTCCGTTATTTCTCGGCGCCCCTCCCCTTGCCGCTCTTGCGCGTTGTCGCAGACGCGATAGTCGGATAGACCGCGCGCTGGATCGCAGTCTCAGGAGCGCCCGCGTGGCCAACGACGTCGACAGCAAAAGCAAGGCGGCCAAGGATGAAGGCGGCGTTCTCGAGACGATCAAGGTCGTCGTCCAGGCACTGCTGATCGCGCTGGTCATTCGTACCCTGCTGTTCCAACCCTTCAACATCCCCTCGGGCTCGCTGATCCCGACGCTGCTGATCGGCGACTACCTGTTCGTGTCGAAATACACCTATGGCTATTCCAAGCATTCGATCCCGTTCAGCCCGCCGCTGTTCTCAGGCCGGGTCTGGGCGGCCGAACCCAAGCGCGGCGACATCGCCGTGTTCAAGCTGCCGAGCGACAATTCGACCGACTATATCAAGCGCGTCATCGGCCTGCCGGGTGACCGCATCCAGATGATCGACGGCATCCTGCACATCAACAACCAGCCGGTGAAGCGCGAGCGCATCGCCGACTACGTGACCGCCGACAACTGGGGCCGCAGCGTGCCCACGATCCAGTATCGCGAGACGCTGCCCAACGGCGTCAGCCACCAGATCATCGAGCGCGAGGGCGATACCGGCACCTTCGACAACACGCAGGTCTTCACGGTACCGCCCGGCCATTTCTTCATGATGGGCGACAACCGCGACAACTCTCTCGATTCGCGCGACCGCAGCGTCGGCTTCGTGCCCTTCGAGAATTTCGTCGGCCGCGCCGAGATCATCTTCTTCTCGATCGAGGACGGCGCCTCGGCCTGGAAGATCTGGGAATGGCCCTATACGGTTCGCTGGAACCGTCTGTTCAGCACCATCAAGTGAGCAAGGCGGGCGAAAGCGGGCGAAAGGCCCCGGATACCGCGCGGCTCGAAGCCGCGCTCGGGCACCGCTTCGCGGACCCTAGCCTGCTCGCCACCGCGCTGACCCATATGAGCGCCGAGGATTCGCGCCTCGCCAGCTACCAGCGCCTCGAATTCCTCGGCGACCGCGTGCTCGGCCTGTCGGTCGCCGAATTGCTGTTCCGGCAGTTCCCGCAGTCGGAGGAAGGCAATCTCTCGCGCCGGCTCGCCGATCTCGTGCGCAAGGAGACCTGCGCCGAGGTCGCTCAGGGCTGGAATCTCGGCCAGTTCATGCGGCTCGGCGAGGGCGAGATCCTCGGCGGCGCCCGCAAGAACAAGGCGATCCTGGCCGATGCCTGCGAAGCGATCATCGGCGCCGTCTTCATCGACGGCGGCTACGAGGCGGCGCGCGCGCTGGTCGAACGCGCTTTTGGAGAGCGCATGCTGAAGCCAGTCCGGCCCTTGCGCGACGCCAAGACCGTGCTGCAGGAATGGGCGCAAGGGCGGGGCTATCCGACGCCGACCTATAGCGAGCGCGGCCGGTCCGGCCCCGATCACGCGCCGGTCTTTGTCGTCGCCGCCAGGATCACGGGGCTCAACGACGCCGAGGCGCGCGGCCCCTCCAAGCGGCTGGCCGAGCAGGCCGCGGCCGAAGCCTTCCTGAGACGCGAGGGCCTGTGGAACGACAACCCGGAAAGCGAAAATGTCTGAAACCGATCAAGCCACGCGCTGCGGCTTCGTCGCGCTGATCGGCGCGCCGAATGCCGGCAAGTCGACGCTGCTCAACCAGCTCGTCGGCGCCAAGATCTCGATCGTCTCGCGCAAGGTGCAGACGACGCGCACGCAGGTGCGCGGCATCGCGCTCTCGGGCACGGCGCAGATCATCTTCGTCGACACGCCCGGCATCTTCGCGCCCAAGCGCCGGCTCGACCGCGCGATGGTGACGAGCGCCTGGGGCGGCGCTACAGATGCCGACCTGATCGGCGTGCTGGTCGACGTCGCGCGCTTCGACCATGAGGAGAACACCGCGCTGTTCGAAAAGCTCGCCGAGCTGAAGCAGCCGAAATTCCTGATCCTCAACAAGATCGACACGGTGCCGAAGGAGAAGCTGCTCGAAATCACCGCCAAGGTGAACGAGCGCGGCAGCTTCGAGACGACCTTCATGGTCGCGGCGCTGACCGGCTACGGCGTCAAGGACATCCTGGCCTGGCTGGAGAAGCGCCTGCCGCTTGGCCCCTGGCTCTACCCGGAAGACCAGATCTCGGACGCGCCGCTGCGCTTCCTCGCCGCCGAGATCACCCGCGAGAAGATGTTCGAGCGGCTGCATGACGAACTGCCCTATCGCTCGACCGTCGAGACCGAGAGCTGGCAGCAGAAGCCCGATGGCTCGGTCCGCATCGAGCAGACGATCTATGTCGAGCGCGAGGGCCAGCGGAAGATCGTGCTCGGCGAAGGCGGCCAGACGATCAAGGCGATCGGCCAGAGGGCGCGCATCGAGATCGCGGAGGCGGCCGAGGCCAAGGTCCATCTCTTCCTGTTCGTGAAGGTGCGCGAGAACTGGAGCGACGATCCGGAGCGCTACCGCGAGATGGGGCTGGAATTCCCGAAGGGCAAAGGCTGAGCGCCTCAAGCCGGCCGTTTTCCGACCTTTGACTCCGTAAGCTCTCGTCCTGAGGAGCCGCGCAGCGGCGTCTCGAAGGATGCTCCAGATATCCGGAGCTTGCTGAAGCATCCTTCGAAATGCGTCCGAAGGCGCTCGTCAGGATGAGGGCTGTGGATTGGAATTCAGGACATGCGCAGCGAGAAGGACAAGATGCTGGCCGGCGAGCTTTACCGCGCCGACAGCCCAGAGCTCATCGACGACAACCGTCGCATCAGCGCCTGGATGGAGCGGCTAAACGCGACCGGTGCGACGCCCGAAGCACGGCTGGAGCTCATGCGGGAGGCCTTCGGTTATGTCGGGCGCGGCGTCGTCATCCGCCCGCCCTTCCATTGCGACTACGGCTACAACATCAGCCTGGGCGACGGCGTCTTCCTGAACTTCAACTGCATCATCCTCGACGTCGTCGCGGTCACGATCGGCGACGGCACGCAGATCGGCCCCGGCGTGCAGATCCTGACCGCCGACCACCCCCGCGACCCGGCCCAGCGCCGGCAGATGCTGGAATTCGGACGGCCTGTCAGCATCGGGCGCAATGTCTGGATCGGCGGCGGCGCGATCATCCTGCCCGGCGTCATGATCGGCGACGACGCCATTATCGGCGCACGCAGCGTGGTCACGCGCGACGTGCCTGCCGAGGGCACCGCGGTGGGCAATCCCGCGCGCTTGCGGCCCTGACGCAGAGGGCTGTCGCGCTGCGTCAAGGTGACACGGACACCCCTTGTAACTTGTCAAATTTCAGTCGTGAAACGACATTGTTCGAACGCGTTTTACATCCATTTTGACGCCTAAAGATATTTCAGCAGGAGTGATTGCCATGAGCGCCGCACCGCGCATCGCGCTGTTTATCGATGGCGCCAATCTCTACGCCACTTCGAAGCAGCTCGGCTTCGACATGGACTACCGGCGCCTGCTGCGGGAATTCCAGGGGCGTGGCAACCTGATCCGCGCCTTCTATTTCACCACGCTGGTCGAGAGCGAGGAGTATTCCTCGATCCGGCCGCTGGTCGACTGGCTCGACTACAACGGCTACCGGGTGATCACCAAGGCGGCGAAGGAGTTCACCGACGCCACCGGCCGGCGCCGGATCAAGGGCAACATGGACATCGAGCTGGCGATCGAGATGCTCGAGCTCGCTGCGCATCTCGACCAGATCTACCTGTTCTCCGGCGACGGCGATTTCCGGCCGCTGGTCGAAGCCGTGCAGCGCAAGGGCGTGAAGGTCTCGGTGGTCTCGACGATCTCGACCAACCCGCCCATGGTCTCGGACGAATTGCGGCGCCAGTGCGACGAGTTCGTCGATCTCGCCCAGCTCATGCAGAAGATCGGCCGCGATCCGGCCGAGCGCGCCAGCCGCAGCGGTTCTGCTGGAGCGCCGGGCGCGCCTGGCAACCCGTCATTGGAGCGTCGCTACGGCATCCGCCAGGGCGACGAGCCGGCGGAGGGGTAGGCGAAGCCTGCTTCCAGCAGCGCGCGGGATCCCCTCTCCTGTAAGGAGAGGGGTAGGGGTGAGGTGTCGGCCGTTCGCAGGAAAGAGCGATGGTATCGGAGCAGCAGAGCTTCGCCAAACAACTTCGGCAGCGGGCGACCAAGCCGGAGGATGTCCTCTGGGAACTGGTGAGAGGTCGCCGGATTGATGGCCTCAAGTTCCGCCGGCAAGTGCCTCTTCTGGCCTATACCGTTGACTTCCTCTGTTTCGAGCGCAAGCTGATCATCGAGATCGACGGCCGCCAGCATCTGGCGGATCGAGACTATGATGCAGCGAGAACAGCCGAGATCGAACGCCACGGCTTCGTGCTTATCCGGTTCCGCAATGAAGAGGTTTTGAACGATCGCGATGCCGTCGTCGCGAGGATTCGGGCTGCCGCTGGAGTCTCCTGAGGGCAGAGATCGTGTAAGGGCAGAGATCGTGCCGCCTCACTGGTCCAGGGGCCTACACCTTACCCCTGCCCCTCTCCTTACAGGAGAGGGGTTCCCCGCGCCTTCTTCTGAAACCGGTGTTCACCCACCCGTCTTCAGCAGGCGCTGCTTGTCGCGGTTCCAGTCGCGGGTCTTCTCGGTCTCGCGCTTATCGTGGAGCTTCTTGCCGCGGCCGAGGCCGAGCTCGATCTTCGCCCGGCCCTTCTCGTTGAAATAGACCTTCAGCGGAATGACGGTGTAGCCCTCGCGCTGGATCGCGCCCATCAGCTTGTGGATCTGGCGGCGATGCAGCAGCAGCTTCCGCGGGCGGCGGACTTCGTGGTTGAAGCGGTTCGCTTCGAGATATTCGGGGATATAGGAGTTGAAGAGCCAGAGCTCGTCGCCCATCGGGCCGGCATAGCTCTCCCCGATCGTCGCGCGGCCACCGCGCAACGACTTGACCTCCGTGCCCTGCAGGGCAAGGCCGGCCTCGATCGTCTCCTTGATCTCGTAATTGAAGCGCGCCTTGCGGTTATCCGCCGCAAGGCGATAGCGCTCCGGATCGGGTTTCTTCATGCCGTTCCGCTGAATCCATCTTGTCCGACCGGCATCGTCAGCGCTTGAGAATCCGATTCGGGATCGGCGCCCAAGCCTCTGGAAAGGCCGGCCTTATCATTCTCTCACTTGCCGCTATCGGCAAGCGAATGACCGCGCCTGTCGGCGCGGTCACCTATCCTATTTAGGCATTCAACAGCCCGGCGAAAACCATGGCCTCGCGAATGACTTTGCCGGTCGCCGGGGTCACCGGCATCAAGGGCAGGCGCACCTCCTCCTCGATGCGGCCAAGCAGCGTCAGGCCATGCTTGGCCCCGGCAAGGCCGGGCTCCTTGAAGATCGCGTCATGGAGCGGCACCAAACGGTCCTGCACCTTCAGCGCGCTGGCATAGTCGCCCTTCTGGACAGCTTCCATCAGGTCGGCACAGAGGCGCGGCGCGACATTGGCGACGACCGAGATGCAGCCATGGCCACCGGCCGCCATATAGGCGAGCGCGGTCATGTCCTCGCCGGAGAGCTGGATGAAATCCGGCCCCATGGCATGGCGCTGCTGCGAGACGCGGGCGAGATTGGCCGTCGCATCCTTCACGCCGGCGATGTTCTTGAGTTCATAGAGCCGCGTCATCGTCTCGACCGACATGTCCACCACCGAGCGCGGCGGGATGTTGTAGATGATGATCGGAATGCCGATCGCATCGTTCACCGCCTTGAAGTGCTGGTACAGGCCCTCCTGGGTCGGCCTGTTGTAATAGGGCGTGACCACGAGCACGGCATCGGCGCCGGCCTTTTCGGCATGGACCGCGAGGTCGATCGCCTCGATCGTGTTGTTCGAGCCGGCGCCGGCGATGACCGGGACGCGGCCCTTGTTCTGGTCGATGACGATCTCGACGACGCGCTTGTGCTCGTCATGCGACAGGGTCGGGCTCTCGCCGGTGGTGCCGACGGGCACGAGCCCGGTCGAGCCGTTCCCGATCTGCCATTCGACCAGCGCACGCAGCGCCTGCTCGTCGACCTTGCCGGATTTGAACGGCGTGACCAGAGCGGGCATCGAGCCGGTGAAGGCAATGTGCTTGGTCATGGGACGATCCTGGGACGAAAACGCGGGTTGCGGGGCCGCCACACATAAACCGTCGTCTCGCCAAGGCAAAGCCGGCAAGTCATGAAAATGCGTGGCCTCATAGTTAAGCTTTCATAAACCGCCATCCCCGACCATCGACAGATATCGGCCCCAGACCGCATGCCCGCTGCCGGGCGAAGTGGCGCTCTGGTTCCGTGTCCAGCATCGGAGCCGCGCCATGGCCTCGCCTGCCGCCGCGAGGAGACTGATCTGCCTGCTGCTGCCCGCCCTGCTCTCGGCGTCATCGACGCTGGCAGGCGATGACGGCATGCTCGCGACCCAGCGCAAACTCGCCATGCTCGGCGATGTCGAGGCCACGGGCGCGCTGCCCTACCCCGCCAATGCGCTGCGTGGCGATGACGACGTCAATATGCAGGCCGTTAAGGCCGCGGTCGCCGCGTACCGACGCGGCGCGCTCGCCGAGGGCGACGATCTCGCCGCCCGGATCGACGACCGCTCGACACGATCCCTGCTCGAATGGGTGGCGATCCATACCAATGCCGGTGCGGTGCGCTTCCTGCGCATCGATGCCTTCCTGCGCGAGCACCCGAACTATCCGGCCACAACCCGTTTTCGACGCCGCGCGGAGGAGGCGCTGATCGCCGAGAAGAAGAGTCCGGCGATCGTGCGCGCCTTCTTCCATGGCCAGCAGCCGGTCTCGCCGGCCGGACGGATCGCGCTGGCCGTTGCGCTCAAGGATGAAGGCAAGGCCGAGGAAGCCAACTCCCTCATCCGCCAGAGCTGGCGGAAGGACCTGTTCGGCCAGTCGCTGGAGAAGATCGCGCTCGCCGCCTTCGCGGACGTCTTGAGCAAGGACGACCATCGCCTGCGCGCCGAGCGCTTCCTGTTTCGCGAGAGCAGCGCGGCGGCCTTGCGCAACGCGGCTCGCGTCTCGGCCGACTATGTCGTGCTGGCGAAGGCTCGGCTGGCCAGCGCCAGGGCGCGCCGGCCGATCTCCGAGAAACTGATCGCAGCCGTGCCAGCCTCGCTGCGCGGCGATATCTCCTTCGCGTTCCTGCAGGCGCAGCAGGCGCGCCGCGGCGACAGGCTCGACGATGCCGTGAAGGCGCTGGCCGCGATCCCGCGCGATCCCGCCCTGCTCGGCGACGGCGATGGCTGGTGGGAGGAGCGGCGCATCATCGCGCGCAAGCTGCTCGATGCCGGCCAGCCCCAGAAGGCCTACGAGGTCTCCTCCGGCCATGGCGCCGAGGATGCGGCCGAGCGGATCGAGGCCGAATGGCATGCGGGATTTCTGGCGCTGCGCTTTCTCAGGAAGCCGGATGTGGCGCTCAAGCATTTCGATGCCGCCGCCGGTATCGCCGAGACGCCGATCTCGGTCGCGCGCGCCGCCTATTGGCAGGGCCGCGCTTATGAGGCTCTCGGCAGGACCGACGAAGCCAGGGCCGCCTTCGGCAAGGCGGCGGAACACCCGGTCGCCTATTACGGGCAGTTGGCGCGTGCGAAACTCGGCTTCTCCGATCTGCCGCTGCGGCGCAGTGTTGCCGCCGGACTGGAGACGCTGCCCGGCCATCGCGCCATGCGGCTGCTCTACCGTATCGGCGAGCGCAACCTCGCCACGCTGATGCTGAACGATCTCGCGCGACGCCTGCACACGACCGAGGCCCTGGAGGCGATTGCCGCCATCGCCCGGCACGAAACCGATGCGCGCGTACAGGTCGGCATCGGCAAGGCCGCGCTGCAGCGCGGTTTCCCGCTCGACATGGCGGCCTATCCGGTCGACGGCATCCCGGATTTCGACGTGCTCGGCGACCCGATGGAGCGGGCCATCGTCCACGCCATCGCCCGGCAGGAGAGCGCTTTCGATCCGACCGCGATGTCCCATGCCGGCGCGCGCGGGCTGATGCAGATGATGCCGGCGACGGCGCGCGAGACGGCAAGGCGCGCCGGGCTGCCTTTCGACTGGCAGAAGCTGGGGCAGGACCCGCTTTATGCGGCGCGGATGGGCGCGGCCCATCTCAACGACCTGCTCAAGGAATGGCGCGGTTCCTACATCCTGACCTTCGCCGCCTATAATGCCGGCTCGCCCAATGTGAAGAAATGGATCGCCGCCTATGGCGATCCTCGCGATCCCGAAGTCGATGCGGTCGACTGGGTCGAGCGCATCCCGTTTTCCGAGACACGCAACTACGTCCAGCGCGTCATGGAGAACCTGCAGGTCTATCGCGAGCGGCTGAACCAGCGCACAGCCTATCTGATCGACCACGACCTGAAGCGCGGGGGCAAGCAGGATTAGCGCGGCGCGACATTGTCGTCGCAACGCCGTCCGGGTGCGCAGCGACGCGTCGAAGACGGCTCGCCCAGCCTGAGCAGCCCTGGCCGGGGCCGGCTATCGCTGGCGCCCCGGTCATGATTAGGTGCGCTCCCGCCTGCTGCGCAGCCTCCGAGTCCTTCATGACGTCCGAATCCGGCTTCACCTCCCGCTTCGTCAGCGCCAGCGACGGACTCAAGCTGCATTATCGCGACTACGGTCCGCTCGCGGCGACGACGCTGCCGGTCATCTGCCTGCCCGGTTTCGCCCGCACCGCCGCCGATTTCCATGAGCTGGCACTGGCGCTAGCCGGGGACGAGACCAGGCCGCGGCGCGTGCTGGCGCTCGACTATCGCGGCCGCGGGCTCTCCGAATACGACAGGAACTGGAAGAACTACGATATCCGCATCGAGCTCGACGATCTCGTACAGGTGCTCGTCGCAAGCGGCATCGAGCACGCCATCTTCGTCGGCACGTCGCGCGGCGGCCTTCTAACCATGGCGCTGGCTGCAGCGCGGCCCGCCATGATCCGCGGCGTGGTCTTCAACGATGTCGGTCCGGTGATCGATGCGCGCGGACTGCTGCGCATCCGCGGCTATGTCGGCAAGCTGCCCGTGCCGCGCAGTTTCCAGGAAGGCGCGGAAATCCTGAAGCGGCTCTCCGACCAGCAGTTCCCGATCCTCGGCGAAGCCGAGTGGGAGATGATGGCGCGCCGGACATGGACCGATCGCGACGGTGCGCTGAGGCCGGATTACGACGTCCGACTGATGAAGGTGCTGGAGGAACTCGACCTCGAAGCGCCGCTGCCGGTGCTCTGGACCTATTTCGACGCGCTCAAGACCGTGCCGATGCTGGCGATCCGCGGCGCCAATTCCGACCTTCTGGCGGAGAAGACGCTGGAGGAGATGGCCGAGCGCCATCCCGATTGCGAGGTCTACACCGCGCCGGGCCAGGGCCATGCCCCCCTGCTCGGCAGCAAGGACATGATCCGGCGGATCGGCAAGCTGGTCGCACGGGCCGAGCGCCGCGCCGGCTGACCCGGCTCAGGACTTCGGGCTCTTGTCCTCGACGATCTCGGTAACATTGCCCTGCCCGGCCGTGCCGTCGTCGAGCGAGCTTTCGACCTCGCCGGCCTTCGCGCGCTTCGCAAATTCCGTCTCGGTTCCCACCGCCAGAAGCCTGGCCTGCCCGACCCAGTCCTCGCGCTCGATCCGGCCGGGAAAGGCGAGATACCCGCCGACCCATTCGACATTCGCCGCCGTCCAGCCGGCGACCTGCTCGAAATGCCAAATGCCTAGCCCGTGAAGGCGGCCCTCGTTCTGGCGGCCGATGCCCTTGATCAGCTTGAGGTCGTCGGGCGTGTCGTCGCGGGCCGCGACGAGCCCGGCCGGGCGTTGTCCGGGCAATTCAGCCTCGTTCTCGACCGGCGGAAGCTCGGCCGGCACCGTAGCGACAGGCGCCGTCGAGGTCGCGGCGGCCGCAACGGCCGGCTGCGGAACCGCGGCGGGAGCGATACCCGGCTGCGCAGCCGCCGGCTTCCGCACCAGACCGGCGCAGACGCAACCGACCCAATAGGCCGCCGTGAACAGCAACGCGGTCTCGACCCAGGTCGCCGGCATGCCGTTCAGGAGCTGGAGCCAGGTCACGGCCGCTCCGGCGATCCAGAGCGCGGCCAGCACGCTCCAGGCACCGCTCCAGAAGCGCGCCTTGCCGCCGTCATGGCTGATCCAGCCCATGGCGAAGCCAAGGCCGAAAGCGGCGAGCAGGAACCAGACAAACTGGCTGGCGAGATAGAGCATGGTCGCCTCCTACTTCGCCACCGTGAACTGCACGCGGCGGTTCATCGCTCTCGCCTCAGGCGCATCGTGCGGCACGAGCGGACGCGTGCTGCCATAGCCTTTGACCGCGAGCTTGTCGGGCTCGATGCCGCGCCGCGCCAGTTCCTCGCGGACACGCAAGGCCCGGCGCAGCGACAGGTCCATATTGTCGAAACCGCGCCGCTCGCCATCGCGATTGGCGTGCCCTTCGATCACGATCGGAGAGCCGGGGCATTTCTTCAGGATGGCCGCCGCCTCGCCGATGACGCGCTCGGTCGTTGCATCGAGCTCGACGACCGAGGTTCCCTGGCCGAACAGAACCGTGTTGCGCTTGGTCAGCCCGTCGAGGTCATTCTGGCAGCTCGCCGGCGGATCGACCACGCAACCGGTCTGGCGCAGGCTCACCGCCGCATCCGCCTTGAAGCCCTGCGGCAGACCGGTGGCGGCGCTGGTCTCGACCTCGCTCTTGATCAGGTCGCGGCAGGTCAGCCCACGCAATCTCACCTGATCGTCGACGATGGACGCCGAACCGAGATCGAGGCGCAGCAGGTCGGCGAGCACGGTGCGAGCCGTGGCCGCAAACCCTGCGGGAGCACCGGGGACCAGCGTCGTCTCGTCCTCGAAGCGGTCCTTCAACGGGGAATCGCCGATCAACGCCTTGAGCGCTGCCTGCGTCGCCAGATCCGGCAGATAGCCGGAGAGCCGCAGGCCGGTCCGGTCCGCGGCAAGCGACAGCCCGTAAGGCCGCACGAGGACGCTGTCCGGCAGATTGGCGAGGCTCAGGCCAGCGGGTGCCTTGCTTGCGAGAAAATCGCGCAAAGCCCCCAGGCTCGCGGCATCCGCGATCTCGCCCGCGAGCGCGAACGCCTTTTCGCGGATCGTCGCGGAGCCCGCCTTGAGCTTGGCGAGGGCCTCCAGCGCGAAGGCGGTCGAGGCCTGCAGGTCGAGATCGGACCGCACCGCCGGCTCGATGGTCATCCGGTCGTCGACGGCCGCATCGCCGAAGAAGCCGCGCGCGGCGGCGAGGATGCTAGCGCGCGCCGCCTCGTCCGGGAGTTGTCCAGACAGGCGCAGGCCATTCCCGATCCGGGCAGCGCTCCAGTCCAACGGCACGGGCGCGACGGCGCGAGGGGCAGCGACCGGCGCGGGCGCAGGCACGGGCGGAGGTGCCGGTGGCGCGGCCGCAGAATTCGGCGACGACGTTGTCGGGTCTGGGGAAGCCTGCGGCGACACCGGTGCGGGCGCCGGCTCCGCGGGCGGCGCCGGTTCGGCCGGCTTCGGCGGAGGCGGCAGAACGTCGTGCAGGATCAGGCCCGGCACCTCCGGGAGCGGCACGACGACCGGCACCGGCGGCGGAGCGGGAGGACAATCGATCGTTGCCTGGGCCACCGAATCCGGGCCGTCCATCTGGGCGATCTGCAGGCGCAGCGCCTGGCAGGCCTCATAGGTCTCAGGCCCCTTCCCGGTCAGGGCATAGGTGTCGCCGTTGATCTCGACCTTGCCCTGCCGCAGACGCGCCAGATCGCCGACGGCGCGCGTGACCTTCGCGAGGAAGGCCGCTGGCGCGCCGAGCGCCGGCTTCATCTCGTCGCGAAGGGCCAGGCCCGCGCCGAGTGCCTGCTGCGCGGCCGCCAGCATCTGCCGGCGGGCCTCCCGATCGGGATAGAAGCCGCGCATCACGACGCCGCCACCGGCCTCCTGCTCGGCGCTCCAGCGATAGGGCGTCACAGCCGGCGGCTCGAGGTCGCATTTGACGGCGCGGAAGCCCGGTCGCTCCGCCTGCGCCATCGCGGCTTCGAGAGCCAGGAACGAATCCGCGCTCATCGCCTTGCCCTCGATGCAGAAGCGGCCGTCGTCGAGCGTGACCCGGCCCGAAGCCAGTTTCGGCAGTTCCGCCAGCATCGCGACCGCCATCGCGGCAAACCCCTCCGGCGCACCGAAGGCGACGGTCTGACGGTCATCGATGCGCAATCCGGGCAAGGCGGCCGAAGCCACCGCCATATTGGCCGCGGCGGTGTCGAGATCCGGCACGAAGCCCCCCAGCGTCACAGTGTCCGCCCGGCGACTGGCAAACCAGGAATAGGGCTTCTGGGCGACGACCTGGGACAGCCCCCCGAGCGTGCGACGCACGCCGAACTCGCCATGCAGCCGCGCCATCGCCTTGCTCGCGCCGTCCGAGGACAGGACCTCGCCGCCAATGGTGACGTCGCGACCATCGACCCGGGCAACGACCGGGCGAGCGCCCGGCGTCGTGCCGGCGACGGCGGCCACGGCCTGCTCGGCGCGCCGGCCGACATCGCGCTCGATCGCGGTATCGAGCGCGAGATTCCCGGCTCCCCACAACAAGCCGAGTGGGACCAATCCCCAGAGCCAACGCGCCGGTTGAGTCATGCACCGCCCCCTGCACTGCACCGGCGTCAGGCCGGCGCAGGTATTCCCATCGGGATCGCCTTCGGTTTCTCAAGGACTTGTCGGGCGATCCGCAGATATCGATTCAACGGGCGGTCGAAGCCGTGCCCCTCCAGGATCACGACCGGACCGCCCATGCCAGATCAGGACGGGCGGCAGGGCTGCGTCAACAGTCAAGCCGGACAACCCACATAAAAAAGAAGCCCCGGGTTTCCCCGGGGCTTCCTGACTAGAGATCGGAAACCGATCAGAAGTCGCGCTGGATGCGGAGACGGCCGCTCCAGGAGTCGTCCGACTTGATGGTCTTGCCGAGGAAGCCAGCCTTGGCATCCGGAACGCGACCACCGAACTCGGTGCGGGCGTAGAGAACCTCGACGCCGATGTCGAGGCCGGAGACCGGCGACCACACCAGGTTGGCGCTGGCGACCAGCTCCTTCGGGTCGAAGGACTTGAGCGAGCCCGGGATGACTTCCGCCGTCTGGAGAGCCGAGTACGAGACCAGGAAGTCCGAACGGATCGACGGGGTCCAGTAGTGGCGCATGGCGGCGAGCAGGGTGTAGCCCGTGTTCGACTCGAAGCGACCGAAGCCGTCGACGCCATAGTTGCGGACCGGGAAGGCGGCGACGCGGCCGTGACCGGCGTTCGAACCCCAGCCGATGTACTCGAGAGCGCCGTCGGCATAGGCAGCCTGCAGGAACAGGGCGTCGCCAGCGGCGAGCATCGGCAGGTTGATCTTCACGCCAGCCTGGACAGCCCAGCCGATTTCATCGCGCTTGGCGCCCGTGCCGCCGAGGAACGGCGAGCTGTAGGTGCTGCGATCACCGAAGGCGCCCGACAGCGAGGCCGAACCCCAACCCTGATCGACGCGGATCTGACCGACGACGTCCGGATAGGTCAGGCCAGCGTAACCACCGGTGGCGGCGACGGTCGCGAGACGGCCGGTCGTGCGGGGATCTTCGAGCGAGACAGTGGCCGTGAAGCCGCCGCCGAACGAAGCGGTGTAGGCGAGCAGGTTGACCTGACGGTCAGAGGTGCGGGCGCCGTGGAAGGTGTAGTCGTTGGCGTAGAACTGGAACATCGACGCCGTACGACCGGCAGTCAACGGGCCAAGCTGGACGACCGCGTCGACGAGGCTCAGGCCGCTGTCTTCGTTCACGCCGTTGGCCGAGCTGAAGCGGTTCGCGGCCGAGTTCGTGCCGCCGTAACGATACACGCCCGTGGTGGTCGTGACGTCATAACGAATGAACGTGCGCAGCGTGCCGTAAGCGGTCTGGTTGCGGGCGTCGAGGAAGATACGGCCGCGAGCGCGGGTACCGAACATGTCCTGACCAGCGCTCCAGCGCTCGCCGAACGAGTACTCAGCGCGGACACGACCACCGATGCGGAGGCAGGTGTCGGTGCCGGGCAGGTAGAAGAAGTTCGCGCCGAAAGCGGAGCAAACGCGAACGTATTCGACCGGAGCGGCCTTCCGCGAGGGAAGGTCGGCGGCCTGAGCCCCGGCGACCGCGGCGATGCCGGCGGCGGAACCGAGGAGGAGGCTCTTGACGAGCTTCATTTGGTAACCTCCAAAAGAGTTTCGAGACCCTCGGGCTTCAGCCTGCCCCCCGCCCCAAGCTTTCAGCCTGATCGCAGAACCTGCCTATTCCCGGTCTTTCGCCTGCGTCACCGACCTATTTCGGAGGCGAAGGCGAAAAACAGCGACCGGGAACGTCCCGACGCATTTCCACCATACGAAAGCCGCCTCGCCGATCAACCACGATCAGCCGCCCGAGCCTGTGAATGGAATGCTTTGAAACCCGGTGTTGCAGGCGCGCCACGCTTTGACCGCCGAAATTCACCAAGCATTAACCGCAACGACACCGCGCGAGGGATTTTCGCCTTGCGAGAGACGGGAATCGCAGCGCGAGGACGCGGAATCAGGCCGAATCTGCCCACAGCCCGATTCTGCTCCGCAAAGCCGATTCAGTATTCCCACTCGGCCCCGATTCCGACGGCTGCGCTGCCGTCGGCGCCGGTCTCGGCCTGGAGCTTAAGGCGCTTGGTCACGTCGATGCCCACCGAGACGCCGCTATCCTCCGGCTTGGAGCCGACCTTCACCCCGATGGAGACGTTGTCGCTGATATAGCGCGAGGCCCCGACGGTCGGCCCGCCCGTGCCCATCTGGATGTCGAGATTGTCGACGCCCAGCGATTTGCGCAGCCGTTCGAAGGTATCGTCGCCGCCGCCGCCCGCGAACTGGGCCGCCGCCTGGGCGAGTTGCAGCGCCTGGAACGGCGAGAGCGAGCCCGAGGCACGGGCGAAGAGCAGCCGCGACAGCACCTCGTCCGGCGGCAGTTCGGGCTGCGAGGTGAAGGCGAAGACCGGCTGATCGGCCGGGCCGCTGATGATGATGCGGGCGGTGACGTCGCCGGCGCTGGTCTGGGCGATGAAGTCGAGCTCGGGAATCAGCCCGCCGGCGAAAGTCAGTCGGCCGCGGCTGAAATCGAGCCGCTGGGTCAGCACGCTGAGCCGGCCGCGACGCAGCTCGAAGCCGCCGTCCAGCGCCGGCGCCGAGGACGTGCCACCGACGCGAATCTCGCCGCCGAGCTCGGCATCGATGCCGCGACCACGGATGAAGACCTTGCTGGGCGCGGAAACGGTCAGCGCGAGCGCCGCATCGAAGGCCGGGGCTGCACGGCCGCGTCCCCTCGCTCTCTGGGCCTTGCGCGCGGCGGCGAGGCGAGCAGCGGCGGCGCCCTTCGCATTGACGTGCTTGATGCCGTCCACAGGCCGAAGTGTTGCCGGCAGGCGATCCGGCACCGCGACCTCGAGCGAGGCGATATCCACCCGGCCGCTGAGGCGCGGGCGCTGCGCCAGAGGCCCGGCTATTTCGAGGTCGAGGCCGGCCACAGCCGTTACAAGCCCGCTGGAGACGAGCTGGGCGCGGTCACCGCGGATGCGGATATTGCCGGGGAAGCCGGCCGCCGGATCGACCTTCACCTGCCCGCTGGCGGAGATCGTCCCGCCGTTCGGCGCTTTTGCGGAGGCGCGCTCGATCGTCAGGTTGTCGCCATTGGCCGCGAGTCGCGCCTCGATGGCGTTGAGGCGGATGCCTTGCAAGGCGTCGGTGAAGCTGCCGCCCGAAAGGGTGGCGCTGCCGCCGAGGCGCGGGGCCGAAGCGGTTCCGCCCGCGCGCATGTCGAGCGCGACCGTGCCGGTGACGCGCTGCCCGCCCGCCGCCAGCATGGTATTGGCGAGCGCCGCATCGACGCGGCCCTGCGCGGAGAGATCGAGCGGGCCGGCGGCGTTGAGCGGCACGGTGCCGCGCAAGGTGAGGCTCGCGCCCTTGCCGGCATTGACGGTGGCGGAGATACCGGCGGCATCGCCCTTGAGCGCGCCCTCGCCCTGAATCTCGACCGGCGGCAGTCCGGCTTGCCGGGTCTCCGGCGTGACGAGCCGGGAAATCCTGAGTTTCCAGGGCCCCGAAAGGTCGCCCGGCCTGCCTTTGACCTGCGCCTCGGCATTCAGCGTGCCGCCGAGCTTCAGGCTGGGCACCGCGATGCTGGCGGCGGAGAGCGGTACGTCGCGGGCGGCGAAGCGCAGATCGAGCGTCTCGCCGGCGCGGCCGTCCAGCGTCACCCGCCCCTTGTCGATCATCACAGCGAGATCGGCGATCTCGACGCCGGAAGCGGGGAAGCTGAAGGCCGCGGGATTGGCGAGCCTGATCGCGCGGCCGTCGCGGCGGGCATCGAAGGAGGCGAGTTCCAGCTTCAGCGGCTCGCCCGGCACGAGACGGCCGGCGCCCTTCAGCGCAAAACCGCGCGCATTGGCGCTCAGCGTGAAGGCGCTGGCATCGGGTGCCCCCTTCGAATCGAAGCGGATGCCGCTGATCGCCTCGCCCGCCGCGACGGCCCGATCGACCGCGATCGCGGCGTCGAGCATCGGGCGGCCGTAGATGTCGCGGGCATTGGCGCGGGCGTCGAGCTTCTCGATCGTCAGCGACGGTCCGGCCAGCCGTGAACCGCGGGCGGTCAGGTCGATATCCTGCCGGCCTTCCGGTGCCGCCAGCACGATATCGGCATCGAGCTGGCCGCCGAGCTTGGTCAAGGCCAGCGCCGAGAGATCGTCGAGATTGCGCGCAGCCAGCGTCAGGCGCCCGGCGGCGCGGCTCGCCGGATCGAGCGTCAGGCCGCCGGTCAGGCGGACGGAGCCCAGGGCGAAATCGACCGTCGAGAGATTCCAGCTATCGTCGGACTGGCGGGCCAGGCGCAGGGAACCTGTCGCCGGCTTGTTGTCGACCTCGCCGGCGAGGGTCACGCTGGCGTCGAGCGCGCCCTGCAGGTCCTTCGCCACGGTGTCGATGGTCAGGCGCGGAATCGGCCGGGCGAGCGCGGTCGCGTTGGCGACGGCGATGCGGGCCGTGGCGTCGAGCCTGTTCTGCGGGCCGGTGATCTCGGCGGTGACGTCGCCACGGCCGGACAGACGCGGATCCGCGCGCTTCAGATCGGGCAGAGTCAGAGCGAGCTTCAGGCCGGATTGTTGCCGGCCGATGGAGCCATCGGCGGTGAAGGCGGCGTGCTGGCCGGCCACGCGCAGGCCGGTCACGGAATAGTCGCCGGTCAATATGCCGACACGGCCAGCGAGGGTGAGATTGCCGGCGAGCAAGCGGTCGAGGGTGGCGTCGCCGGTCGCGAGGCGCTCGGCCTTGCCGGAAAGCGCCGCGGCGTAATTGTCGAGGCGCGGCGTCGCATCGAGATCGGCGGTGATATCCGCCCTGCCAGCTAGCGGGCGCCCGGCGAGACCACTCAACCGGGCGAGATCGGGCAGCACCGCCTTGAGCTGGCCGAGCATGCGCGCCTGGCCGAGCTTGCCTTTGTAATCGAGCTCGACGCCGGACAAGGCGAGCTTGAGCGTCTCGAAATCGGCGGTGCCGTCATCCTGGGCGGTGCCGCGCAAGGTGAAGGTGACCTTGTCGCCGACGGCGCGCATCAGCGCCTTGTCCGCCATCACGATCCCGCTGGCTTCGCCGTCGGAGGTCAGGGCGATGCGGGTGCCGGGCTCACCGATCGTGCCCGTCGGCGTCGCGTTGAAGGTGAGCGCGACCTTGCCGAACTCGCCGGCCGGCAGCTTGGCGTCGCTGGCATCGAGCTTCGCGACGACGGTCGGCCCGGCCACGGGGCCGCGAATCGTCGCATCGAAGGCGAGCTTGCCGATCTCGGTGCCTGCCGTGACGGTGCGGCCATCCGCATTGGGGCGCGAGGCGGCGGTGACGCGCAGATCGAGCGTCTTGTCGGGATTGTAGCGGCCGAGCACGTCGAGACGCGCCAAGGCCGAGACCAGCGCGAGATTGCGGATATCGATACCGCTGTCGTCTCGGAAACCGACCGAGCCGTCGAGCCGGGTCGAGCCAGCGAAGACCGGCGCGACCGGCGCCGGCATCAGCCCCTCGATACGGGCATCGAGCGCGAGCGCGAGCTGGCGCTCGGCACCGGCGCGCGACAGCGTGGCGGAGCCGTTGGCGCCGATGGTCGGACCTGCCGTGAAGACGAGGCTGGACCGGAACGAATCGAGTGGGCCGTCGCCGGTCACATCGAGCTTGACCGGCGGTTCGCCCGGCAGGCCCGCGACCTTCGCGATCAGGCCGCCCGCCGGCTCGTCGAGCTTCGCCGCGAGCTGCAGGCGCGTGCTCTCCGGCACGAAGGACATGGTGACGTCGAAGAGCCCACCCATATCGAGCCGCTTCGCCTCGAGCTTGAGGTCCAATCCCTCGTTGGGCGGTCCCAGCCGCGCGGCGCCATTGGCGCTGAGGCGCGCGGCGGTGCCGAGCACGGGCGCGCCCAATGCCAGTTCGTTGAGCTGAAGCGCGCGAATGATCACCTTGAGCGGTAGTTCGGGTAGAATGGGCTCGTTGCTCGGCGGGGCCGCACCGGCCGACTGCGGCGCGGGCCTGCGCAGGATTTCGAGCTTGCCGATCTCCAGCCGGTCGACATCGAGTCTCCGCAGCAGCAGGGCGCTGCGCGTCCAGATCAGGCGGACGCGGTCGAGTCGCAGCCAGGCGCCGTCGCGATCCGAGAGCACGATGTCGCGGATCTCGACATCGGAGGAGAGCGCGCCGTTGACTTCCCCGATCGAGACCTGACTCGTGCTGCTCGACAGAGCCTTGGAGATCAGGTCGGCGACGACGCCGCGATCGGTCTGGGCATTCTGGGCGAAACCGCCGAAATGCGCCGAGAACAGAAAGCCTACCGTCAGCAGGGCGGCGAAAAGGGCGAGACGCGGGATGGTGAGGAGCCGGCGCATCAGAAGGCCTGCCCGATGCTGACATAGAGCGCGACCGGCTTGTCGCCCTTGCGCGGGTTGAGCGGCGCGGCGACGTCGACGCGGATCGGCCCGATGCCGGTATAGTAGCGGAAGCCCAGGCCCGCGGCCATCTGCAGCTTCTGCTTGCTGTCCGGCAGGCTCGATTCGAAGGCGGTGCCGGCATCGAAGAAGGGCACGATGCCGATCGTGTCGGTGATCTTGATCCTTGCCTCGACCGAGGCCTCCAGCAGACTGCGGCCGCCGATGATGCGCCCGAAGGGCCCCAGCGGCGACAGGCTGCGATAGGCGTAGCCGCGCACCGAGCCGCCGCCGCCGGCATAGAAGCGCCGCGTCGCCGGAATCTCGTCGAGGCTGGCGCCGGAGACCGAGCCGAAGCCGATGCGGCCGGCGAGGATGTAGCGGGCGTCCTCGTCGAGGGCGTAATAGGCGGAGACGGCCGCCTTGGTCTGGTAGATGCCGACCGTCGAGCCGAGGAAGGTTGGATAGGGCGTGAAGGAGGCCGTGGCGCGGTAGCCGCGCGTCGGGTCGAGCAGGTTGTCGGTGGAATCGTATTTCACCGAGAGCGGGATGCCGACCAGGGTATAATCCACCTGCCCGAGCACGTCGCTGGTCTGGCCGCGCTCGACCTCGATGCCGCCCTGGATCGAGAAGGTGTCGCTGAAGCGATGGCGGATCGCGGTTGTGACGTTGCCGTAGCGGGCGGTGTAGCCGCCATAGCGGTTGAGGCCGACGCGCTCGCGCGTCGCGACGCCGTCGAGCAGCCAGTCGTTGCGGCTGCCGCCGAGCGCCGGCTTCATGAAGCTGAAGGAGAAGCGACCGCCGAGATCGGATTCCTTGAAATCGCCGAAGCGCTGCAGCTTGGTGCCGTCAATGCGCGGGGCGAAGAAGACGCTGGCCTCCAGCCGCAGGCGCTCGGCCCCGCCGAACAGGTTGCGGTGTTCCCAATAGGTCTTCACCGCCGGCCCGTCGATCGTCGAATAGCGGGCGGAGAAGCCGAGGAGGCGCTTGGGCCGTTCGGTCACCTCGACGAAGATCGGCAGGTTGCCGGCGCCGTCGAGCTTGTCGCCCTCGCGGATGCGGACGGAGCCGACGGCGGGAAGCGTCGCGATCGAGCGGCGGGTATCGGCCAGCGCCTTGGGCGAATAGGGATCGCCCGGCTCCAGATAGATGAAGGAGCGCACGACCTCGGGCGGGATCTCGTCGGTCTGGCCGACCGTGATGTCGCCGAAGCCGGCGAGCGGCCCCGGCGCGATGACATAGGTCACGTCCATGATGCCGGCGGCGTGATCGACGACCGGCCTGAGTTCGACGACCTTGGCGAGCGGCCGCGACTTGGCGCGCATATGGTCGACCAGCGCGGCCTGCGCCGCCCGCAAGGCCGCAGCAGTGGCGGGATCGCCGGCCTTGAGCCTGGAGACCTTGACGGGATCGGCGATCGCCGGGGCGCCCGCCTCGTCACGCTCTACGATGTCGATCCTGCGCAGACCGAAGACCTTGCCGGGCCGGGCGACGACCGTGATAGGCACGGCATCGCGATTGCGATGCGCTTCGAGCGTCCTCACCAGCGTCGCATTCGGCTCGGTTCCGACCTTGAGCGGAACGCCGTCGACGACGAGCGTGACATCGGCGTTGAAATAGCCCTGCGACCAGAGCGCATCGATCATCGGGTTGAGATCGGTCGCCATCCGGCGCGACAGGCTCTCGCCGTCGGGCGGGGCGTCCTGGCGCAGGCGATAGAGCAGCGAGGCGTCCTGCAGCGAGCGCGTCAGCGTCTTGGCGTCATCGGCCTCGCCGAGATCGAATTCG
This sequence comes from Bosea sp. ANAM02, assembly GCF_011764485.1. Lineage (NCBI taxonomy): Bacteria > Pseudomonadati > Pseudomonadota > Alphaproteobacteria > Hyphomicrobiales > Alloboseaceae > Allobosea > Allobosea sp. ANAM02. The sequence continues at coordinate 3,386,036 of NZ_AP022848.1, forward strand.
AGCCTGTAGGGCAAGGCAGACGGGCTCGGCGCCGGCGGTTCGTCCTTCTTGGTGAAGAGGCCGAACACGTCCAGCGACGAGAGATCGAAAGCCCGGGCAGGTTCAGCCTGCAGGCTCAGCAGTGTGGCAAACGCACAGCCGCCGCTCAGCGCGACCGCGTGGCTTGCCCTACGCCAGAACCGCATCCACCCTCCAAGCAACCCCCGCCACGCTTCAAATCATGCCCATGCCCGCCGCCATCATAGGGAGCCGACAGGCATGCGCAATGCTCAAGGACTCGACCGATCGTTCTAACGAAGCGTTAAGGTCACCGTCGCGAGCGGCGAAAGCCGCGTCACGATCTCGCCCTTTCCGGGCGAGAGCACGCCGCCGCAGAGGCTGCCCGTGGTCACGATCTGGCCGGCCTTCAGGCTGCCGAGATCGTTGCTCTTGCGGTTCGCCCAGGCGAGGAAGGGGGTCATCGGATCGCCGTTCCCGTGCACCGCCGGCTGGTCGTAGATCGTCACGCCATTGAGCGAGATGAAACAGCCGAAGCTGGTAGGATCGTCCAGCACCGCGATATCGAGTTCGGGGCCGATCACGTAGCCGCCATGCCCCATCGCATCGGCGAGCCAGAGCGGGAATGCGACATTGCCGGACCAGTTGGCGAGGCGGCTCTCGACGATCTCGATGCCGAGATAGGCCTTGTCGCAGCAGGCGAGCAATTCCGCGCGCGACCACGGCTGGCCCGGCCGGAACGGCACGTCGCGCGCAAGGCGCAGCGCGATCTCGATCTCGACGCGCAGCTCCGCGCCGATCGCGCCTTCGTAGACATCGCCAGGCGCCAGATAGGGGCCGGGCATCAGGCCGGCGACGGCCGTGCCGTCCTCGGCGATGCCGACCTTCCAACCGGCTTCGGGGAGATCGAGCGCCTTGCCCACCGCGGCCTGGGCGCGGAGGCCCTCGCTCAGCGTCGCTGGCACCGGCAGGCTTGCGATCTCAGCCAGCGAACGCTCGCGGCGGGCTTTCACCAGCGCATCGCTGATGGTCTCGACGGTGGTCGGCATGGGGCTTCCTCTGCATCCGGGCGGCAAGCGTAGCCCGCACCTGCTACCGCAGTGGGCGGGGTGCGACAAGGCGAGCCGATGCAGCGGGGGCGGGCGTCGATGCCATGGAACCTGGCCGCCCCTTCGCCGTTCCCGAAGCATGAACCAGATCTTTCACCCGACGCGGCGGGCGCTTCTGCACGGGCTCGCCGTCGCTGTCCTGACCGCCTCCGCCGCTCATGCCCAAGCGCCGATTCCAGCGAAGGATTTCGTGCAGCAGACGGCGGTCGCGCAGATGTTCGGCATCGAGTCGGCGACATTGGCGCTGCATAAAAGCCATTCGCCTGCCATCAAGGATTTCGCGCATGCGCTCGCCAGCGAGCAAGGCGCGGTGACGAGCGGCCTGCGCCGGATCGTCGCCACGCGATCGGACATCGCCTTGCCCGACCGACCGGACGGGCGCCATCTCGACCTGCTGCGCGATCTCACCGACAAGCAGGGCACCGCCTTCGACAAGGCCTATGTCGAGGCCCAGCGTGCCACGCATCGGAACGCCGCCCGACTGATGGAACGCTATGCCAGCGAGGGCGACGATGCCGAATTGAAAAGCTTCGCGGCGCAATCGCTGCCGGTGTTCCGCGAGCTCGAACGCAAGTCGCAGGAGTTGGCGGTCACTCCGTAAGGTCGGGGGAGATGAGGCGCCGGAACCTACCCCGTCATTCCGGGGCTGGCCGCAGGCCTGAGCCCGGAATCCAGAACCGATGCCGTTCCTCGTTTGATCACCGACCCAACCGCGCTCTTGCTGGAGAGCGGCATCGGCTCTGGATTCCGGGCTCTTCGCTCCGCTACGCCCCGGAATGACGGCGGTGGTTCCCGTGGATATCGTCAGCCCTTCGAGCGCCCTTCCGCCTCGCGCTCGTAGACGGCAAGGAAAGCCTTGCCCATCAACGAGCTCTCGCCGTCGATCAGCTTGCGCAGCGTCGCGGCGCGGATGGCCTGGAGTTCGGGATCGTCGGGCACGGCAGCGGCCGCGAGCTCGGCCAGGGCCACGGCGAGTCGGTTCTGCCCCCGTCCTGCCAAGGCTTCGGCCCGCTCGGCCAATTTGCGGGCACCACCGGCGAGAGCGGCGAGTTCGGCAGCCAGCTCGGCGGTCCGGGCGGGCTTCAGATGGGCTGCATTGCCGTCGAACCAGCCGGCATTGAGATGATAGATGCTGCGGACGAGGAATTCGGGATCGTCGTATTTCGGCAGGAGATACGGCTTGGCGAGATAGTTCGCGGGCACCCTGACCCTGCTCAAGACGTCTTCGAGCGTCGCGCCGGCATTCATCAACGCAAGCGTCTCACGGACGAGATGCTCCAACGCCTCGGCGCCGTCGCTCAGCATCCGCGCGACACGCTCCCGCCCGAACACGACCGGGCCATGGCCGGGGATGAGCGTTTCCGGCCTGAGCGCCTCCATCCGCCGCAGTGCTTCCGCCCATTCGGCCGCATAGCGCTGGACCTTGCGCGGGTTGCCGGCATTCGGAAATACCCAGATCACGAAATCGCCGCTCGCCAGCACGCGCCGTTGCGGCAGCCAGACGAAAGTCGCGTCGTCGGTCTCGCCGCGGCCGTGGAAGAGTTCGAGCCGCTCCCCGCCGATCGCGAGCGACAGGGTATCGTCATAGACCTCGTCCGGGCGGCGCTGGCCGATCGGGTAGACATAGCCAGGCATGTTGAACTGCTGGCTCTGCACGAGGCTGTTGAAGCCCTGCGAGTCGACATAGCGCTGCATGCGCCGGGCGACATTGCGATGGGCGACGATGCGCGGGCGCGGCCATCCGCGACCATCCGCCTCCTCGTCGATCACCTTGATGCCGCTGGTATGGTCGATATGGCCATGGGTGAAGATCACCGTATGGATCGGGCCGTCGTCCCAGGAACGGATGACGTCGAGCGTCCGCCTCGCGGTATCAGGCTTGGCCGTGTCGATCAGGACGAGACCCTCGCTCGTGCGGATCGCCGTGACGCTGCCGCAGAAATAGGTGGTGTGGACGGTGATGATGTCGTCATCCACCTGCGTGATCGCGCCGTGCGAGACCGAGGCGGTCCATTCCTCCATCGCAGCGGACCCCTCCCAGAGACGCTCGAACAACGGGTTCTGTGTCATGCGGCATCCTCCGGCAAAGCCGACCCTGTCTAGCACCAACGGACGGGGACGACAGGCCAGCCTGTCCGCCTGCTGACAGCAGACGTCAGCGGCTCGAATATCTCGACCGATCTGCGTGTGCCGGATCGCGCTTGCAGAGGGCAGCGCCAATCGGGCCGTGATCGGAGTCTGTCTCAGTACCACGGTTGCGCCATTCGGCTTTGACAGCGCCCTCCTCTCCTGTCGGGATAGCATCGAACGACAAGACCGGAGCCTCCCACCATGAAGATTCGCGCCGCCGTCCTGAATGCCAGCCCGGTTGCGGCGCCCTATGCGCAGAGCCGCCCGCTGCGGATCGAGGAGCTCGACCTCGCCCCGCCCGGCCGCGACGAGGTGCTGGTCCGGGTCCGCGCCGCCGGCCTGTGCCATTCCGATCTCTCCGTGATCGACGGCAACCGCCCGCGCCCGGTGCCGATGGTGCTCGGCCACGAGGCCGCAGGCGAAGTGGTCGAGACCGGCGAAGGGGTCGATGACCTCAAGCCCGGCGATCGCGTCGTGATGGTCTTCGTGCCGTCCTGCGGGCATTGCGCGCCCTGCGCCGAGGGGCGCCCTGCCCTCTGCGAGCCCGGCAATGCCGCCAACGGGCGCGGCGAGATGCTCGGCGGCGGACGTCGGCTCTCGACGCATGGCCGGCCGGTGCATCACCATATCGGCGTCTCGGCCTTCGCCGAGCATGCGGTGATCTCGCGCCGCTCATTGGTCAAGATCGAGGCCGACATCCCGCATGAGATCGCGGCCCTGTTCGGCTGCGCCGTGCTGACCGGCGTCGGCGCCGCCGTGAACACGGCGCGGATCAAGGCCGGCGAGACGGTCGCGGTGGTCGGTCTCGGTGGCGTCGGGCTCTCGGCCCTGCTCGGCGCCATCGCCTGCGGCGCCTCGCGCGTCATCGCCGTCGATCTCGCGCAGGACAAGCTCGATCTCGCGCTGGCGCTCGGCGCGACCGATGCTTTCAGGGCCGATGCTCCGGATGCGGTCGAGGCGATCAGGCAGGCGACCAAGGGTGGCGTCGACCACGGGCTGGAGATGGCCGGCTCAGTCAAGGCGCTCGACCTCGCCTACCAGATCACGCGGCGCGGCGGTACGACGACGACGGCCGGCCTCGCCAATCCCGCCCATACGCTGTCGCTCTCGCCGGTGAGACTCGTCGCGGAGGAGCGGACTCTGAAGGGGTCTTACGTGGGCTCCTGCGTGCCTTCGCGCGACATCCCGCGCTTCATCGAGCTCTACCAGCGCGGGCGGCTGGCCGTCGACAAGCTCTGGACCAGTTCGGGCAGCCTCGACGAGATCAACGAGGGCTTCGACGCACTGCACGAAGGCCGCACGATCCGCCACATCGTCAGGATGTGAGGCGAGCAGCGGTCAGGCTGGAGCGGCTATTCTTTCAACGCTGTATCAAAGACATAGCGCCCGCTCGTGACATCTTGATTCAAGTTGCGCGTGCCTTGCGGGCGCCACGCTCCAGCTTATCGAGACACCACATCGCGTACCGATCGGCCGCCCGGATTTGACTTGGTCGCGCCCGAACGCTCTTCCTCTCCCGCCTATCGAGAGAATGCCGATGTCGAATGCGCTGGAAGGTATCGTCGTGGTCGCGCTGGAGCAGGCGGTAGCCGCGCCGGTCGCGAGTTGCAAGCTCGCCGATGCCGGCGCGCGCGTCATCAAGCTGGAGCGGCCGGAAGGCGACTTCGCGCGCGGCTATGACGGATTCGCCAAGGGCCAGTCCTCTTATTTCGTCTGGATCAACCGGGGCAAGGAATCCTGCCGGGTCGACCTGCGCCAGCCGGGCGACCTCGCGCTGGTCGAGGCGATGGTCGCGTCGGCCGACATCTTCATCCAGAACCTCGCGCCGGGCGCTGCCGACCGCCTCGGGCTCGGCAGCGCGACTCTCCGGCAGCGCCATCCGCGCCTCATCACCTGCGACATCTCCGGCTATGCGCCGGGCACGCCGCACGAGCGGCGCAAGGCCTATGACCTGCTGATCCAGGCGGAATCGGGCCTCTCCGCCATCACCGGAACGCCTGAATCCGGTCCCTCACGCATCGGCGTCTCGATCGCCGATATCGCCACGGGACAGGCGGCCTATGCCGCGATCCTCGAAGCGCTCCTGAAGCGGGCGCGCACCGGCGCGGGCTCGGCGATCGCGCTCTCGCTGTTCGATACGCTCGCCGAATTGATGAACGTGCCCTATATCACGCGCCGCTATGGCGGGATCGAGCCGGCGCGGGTCGGGCTCGCCCATCCCTCGATCGCGCCCTATGGCGTGTTCTCGCTCGCCGATGGCGAGGTCCTGGTCTCGATCCAGAGCGAGCGGGAATGGCAGGTCTTCGCCCGCGACGTGCTGGAAAGCCCGGAACTGGCCCGCGATCCGCGCTTCGCCTCCAATGTGCTGCGGGTCAAGGCGCGCGTCCTGCTCGATGGCGAGGTGCAGGCGCGGCTCGGCCGGCGGCGCTTCGCCGATGTCACTGCGGCGCTCGACCGCCATGCGATCGCCTATGGCACGGTTTCCAGCGTGGGCGGATTGATCGACCATCCGGCGGCGACCGCCCTGCCCGTCCCGACACCGAACGGGCCGGTCGAGGTGCTCGTGCCATCGGCGATCGTCGACGGCCAGCGCGTCACGATGCGGCCGGTGCCGTCGCTCGGGCAGCATGACGCGGCGCTGCGTACCGAATTCGCCCGCCAGACCGAGGAAAGCCCGTCATGAGCATCGATATCGCCCGACTCAAGAGCTGGACCGGCAAGACTGAGGAAGCGGAGGACGTGGTCACGCCACGTCTGGTGCAGAGCTTCACCGCCAGCTTCGGCCGTCACCTCGCGCCTCACGCGCCGGGGGAAGCGCCATTGGCGCTGCATTGGTGCCTGGCGCCGCCGATCTCGGATATCGGGGTTTGCGGGCCGGACGGGCATGCGGCGAAGGGCGCGTTCCTGCCGCCCGTGCCGCTGCCACGGCGGATGTGGGCCGGCGGGCGGATCGAGACGCTGGCGCCGCTGCGCGAGGGCGATCGCGTCACCAGGCAGTCCCGGATCGGCGACATCGCCTATAAGGAAGGCCGCAGCGGCCCGCTCTGCTTCGTCGCCGTCCATCATGACTATGTGACCGAGCGCGGCGTCGCGCTGCGCGAGCGGCACGACATCGTCTATCGCGAGGCGGCACAGCCCGGTACTTCCCCGGCCGGAGCGCCTGGGCCGGCCGCCGATGGCGAGCCGGCCGATCTCGTCTGGGAGGTCGAGGGCAGCCCGCTCTTGCTGTTCCGCTACTCGGCCCTGACCTTCAACGGCCATCGCATCCATTACGATGTCCCCTACGCGACGGGGACGGAGGGCTATGCGGGGCTCGTCGTGCACGGTCCGATCCAGGCGACACTGATCGCCAACATCATCGCGACAGTCACGGACGGCGCGCCGATCCGGCTCGACTACCGGGGCGTGAGCCCGCTCATAGCCGGGGACATCTTCCGGGTGAAGGCGAAGCGGCTGGCCGATGGCAGCGTGCGGGGCTGGACCGAGGGCGTCGACGGGCGCGTGCGCATGGAGGGGATCCACCGCCCCGCTGATTTATCTTCCTGCTGATTTGTGCCGCCCTTTGTCATTCCGGGGCTTCGCACAGCGAAGAACCCGGAATGACAAAGGCTGGGCTTGATTCGACGCCTCAAGCCGGCGCGACGAAGGGCTGGGATATCTCGCCGAAGACAGGCAGCGCTTCCAACCCTGCGGCATGGGCCGCGAGCGTCGGTATGGCAGCAGCATCGACCAGTCCCGGATGCGCCTCGGTGATGAAGCGCAGCGCCACCGCCGCCGCGATATCGGCATGGCCCGGCGTCTCGCCAAACCAATAGATCGTGGTGCAGCCGGCGCGGTCGCGTTCGAGCGCGTCGAGTGCCGAGAGAATCTGGCCGCGGCAGCGTTCCGACCAGACCGCCGAGACCTGCTCGTGCAAGCGCAATTCATAGAACAGGCTGACCGCCTTCTCGGCCGCCCCCATCGCGAGCGCGACGATGGAGAGGGTCTGCCGCCGCAGCGGACCGCTGCGCGGGCAGAGCGCGCGCTCCGACCCGGCGAGATCATCGAGCGCGTCGATCATGCCCGCGCTGTCGAACAGCACCTCGCCATCGTCGAGCACAAGGGTCGGCACCCGTATCAGCGGGTTGAAGGCGCGCACCTTCTCGCCATCGGCGAAGACCGACCAGGGCCGGTGCTCGAACGGGATACCGTAGAGCGCGAGCGTGATGCCGACGCGGCGGACGAAGGGCGAATCATACTGGCCGATCAGGATCAAGGCGGTCTCCGTTCACCATCTTTCGAATGTCGGGCGGGCAAGCGATCTTCCCGCTGTCTCGGCCGCGCCGCCGGCCGGACTGAAGGCCCAGCCGGCCGGCGATGCCCCGGAAGGTTTAGCCAAGTACCGCCTCCGCGGCTGATCGTGCGAGATCCGTCCCGGTTGATAATTTGTCGGCGAAACCGTCGAAGCGACATACAGTTCTTTAATAGATTTTTAGCGAGAATAGCGGGTACGCCGAACGAAAAGCAGATTGAACGACGGGACGCCTGATGATCGTCGACGTTCACGAGAACGACAGCGCGATGAAATCGGAACTGGTGGCAGCGCTCTATGCCACACCCGGAACGATCTTCATCGGGACCGTCACGGTCGCGGCGGTCATGGTGGCGAGCGCGCTACTGACCGGCGACGTCGCCTTCCACGCCATGGCGGCGGTCATGGTCGCCATCGGTGTATTCCGCCATCTTTCGCATCGCTACTACAAGGGCGTCCATCTCGCCACGGCCACCGAAGGCCAGATCGGCACCCTGGAAAACCTCGCCATGGCCGGCGCCTGGTCGACCGCCAGCCTGATCTCGGCCTATGGCTGCTATGCCATCCTGCGCTACACCTACGAGCCGGTCGCGGCTCTCGCGATCGCGCAGACGATCGGCTATCTCGCCGGCATTTCGGGACGCAACAGCTCGCGGCCGGTGATCACCCGTGTGCAGGTGCTGGCCGCGGCGACCCCCTTCACGCTCGCCCTGCTCTGGACGCGGGACCCGGCTCATGTGGTGATCGGGCTCTCTGTCCTGCTCACCACCGTCCTGACCTTCTCGAGCGCGCAGGTGATCCACCAGATCTTCCTCGCCCGCCTGCGCACGATGCGCGAGCTTGAGCATCTCGCGGTTAACGACACGATCACCAGCCTCTACAACCGGCGCGGCTTCATGCGCGAAATCCGGCAGATGGCAGCCTCCGGCCGCCCGGTCACGCTGGTCTCGATCGACATCGACCGCTTCAAGAGCATCAACGACAGCCTCGGCCACGATATCGGCGATGCGCTGCTGCAGGGCTTCAGCGAGACGCTGATCGCCGAGCTCGGCGTCGGCGACATCGCCGCGCGCACCGGCGGCGACGAGTTCATGGTCGCGACCTCGCGCGATGCCGAGGCGACCAGCGCGCTCGCCGCCCGCCTCGTCATGATGCTCGCCAGCCAGCGCGTCATCGGCGGGCGCCATGTCACCGCGACCGCCAGCATGGGCATCGCCCCCGCCGGCTGCGCCGCGTCGATCGACGAGGCGCTGAAATGCGTCGACATCGCGCTCTACCGCGCCAAGCTCGACGGGAGGAACCGCTTCGTCATGTACACCGACGCCATCCGCAACGAGCACGAAGACGGCGTGGCGCTCGAAACCGAGCTGCGCGACGCGATCCGCCGCGGCGAGTTCGAGCTGCATTTCCAGCCGATCTACAACCCGCGCTCCGGCACCGCGACCATGGCGGAGGCGCTGCTGCGCTGGCGCCATCCCCGGCGCGGCATGGTCAGCCCCGAGATCTTCATCCCGCTGGCGGAGCGGACCGGGCTCATCACCGTGCTCGGCTCCTGGGTTCTCGGCGAGGCGATCCGGACCGCCCTGTCCTGGCCGCGCAGCGTCGGCGTCAGCGTCAATGTCTCGGCCCGCCAGTTCGACCATGGCCACGACATCGTCGGCGTGGTCGAGGCGCTGCTGCGGATGAGCGGCATCGAGCCGCAGCGCCTGACGATCGAGATCACCGAGAGCTCGCTGATCGACGATCCCGACCATGTCGTCTCCAGGCTCGTGGCGCTGCGCCAGCTCGGCGTGCGGATCGCGCTCGACGATTTCGGCACCGGCTATTCCTCGCTCAGCTATCTCGCGCATCTGCCGATCGACACGATCAAGATCGACCAGGCCTTCACCCAGGAGATCGGCACCTCGCGCAAGGCGGATTCGCTGATGAACGCGATCGCCCAGCTCGCGCATGATCTGAAGCTGCGCCTGATCGTCGAGGGCGTGGAGACGCAGGAACAGCTCACCGTCATCGAGAAGCACGCCGTCCACGGCATTCAGGGCTACATCTTCGCCCGGCCAATGACAGCGACCGATTTGCTGCCCATGATCGGCAACCGTGTTCCCACGGGGCGGATGGGGTCGGCGCGCTCGCGCTCCGGCTCGCGCAAGCCGGGCCGCTTCAGTCAGGTTGCCTGATAGCTCCCGGACGCAGACGACCGCGCGAGCCGGAGGCCAGAGGCTGCTGATGCAACGCCCGAACTATCCGAGCGGGAAGGATCTGCTGAGCGCCGATGCCGTCTCGCGTTTCGACCTCGACGACATCATCGAGCGCGCCGAACGGCATCTGCACGAGGAGGAGCTGGAAAAAGCCGGCCTGCCCCTGCCCGACCAGCCGCCGTCCCCGCGCCGCCGGCCTAAGGTGATCGCCACGCTGTTCGACCAGCGCAGCACGCGTACCCGCCTCGGCTTCCAAACGGCGGCGGCGCGGCTGGGGCACCAGTCGATCGATGCCTATGACACCGACCGCAGCCGCATGGGCACGGCGACCGGCGAATCGATCGAGGACCATATCCACACGGTCGAACTCTACAGCGACCTGCTGATCGTACGCTCGCATATGGAGGACATGCCCTATCGCGTCGGGCGGCTGAGCTATCTGCCGGTGATCAATGCCGGCAACGGCGCCGACGAACACCCGACCCAGGCGCTGGTCGACATCTTCGCGATCCGGCAGATGCGCGGCGCGATCGAGACTCTCAGCATCGCGCTCTCGAGCGATTCGCGGGCGCGCTTCGCGATCTCTTTCGTGAAGATGCTGAGCCTCTCGCCGCCGAAGCGCTTCACGCTGTGCTGCCTGCCCGACGTGCCGATCAACCCGGCGATGCGCGAGGCGATGACCATGCTCGCCGATCTCGGCACGCAGGTCGGCATGGTCCACGACATCCGCCATACGCTCGACCATGACGTGCTCAGCATCCAGATGCAGGACATGAGCAAATTCGCCCACGCCTCCCTCGGCAACGAGGCCGTCGACAAGGAAAAAGAGAGCGAGCCCTTTACCCTGACCGCCCGCAAGGTCCTCGACGCCCGTTCCGATACGTTGATCCTCAACCCGCTTCCGCGCTTCTCGGAGCTCGACACCTCATGCGACAGCCTCCCGAACGCAGGCTATTTCCGCCAGGTCCAGCTTTCCGTGCCGATGCGAATGGCCATTCTGGAGCGGATGCTGCTGGGCATTCCCTGGACGGGGCAGGCCGAGACTTTCCGGCCTTCCTCGGGTGGATGAGCGCCTATCTCGCGTCCTATCTCGCGATCGCCCTCTCCATCCGCCTTCTCGCCGGCTATCTCACCGTCATCGAGATCGGCCTCCTGCGCTCGGTCGGCAGCCTCGCCATCGCGGCTTCCGCCGTCTGGGCGGGCGGTGCCGCGCAACGCCGCCACGTCCTGCCCCCGAGGCTGCGCGACGATATCCTGCGCAGCGTCCTGCATCTGGCCGGTTCGCTCGCGCTGATCTGGAGCCTGGCGCATCTGCCGCTCGCGCTCGTCACCACCATCGAATTCTCGGGCCCGCTTTTCGCTGCCGTGTTGCTCTTTCTCGTGCTGCGCCGCCGCCCCGGCATCGCGGCAACGGTCGGGCTGGCCGTGCTCGCGACCGGGATCGGGCTCCTGGTATTCCGGCTCGACGCCGTCCCCAACCGCGACCTCGCCATCGCGATCGGCGCGGTCGCGATGCTGACCACCACCAACCTGATGCTGGCGCGGCTGGCGGCGCAGCGCAGCACGCTCTCCATCGTGCTGCTGATGCACGCGATCCAGCTGCCGCTCTATCTGCTACTCTGGTTCTTCGTGCCGGAACAATGGTCGCCGCCGCCGCAGCCCTACCGACTGGCCTTCGCGCTGCCGGAGCTCGCGGTGATCGGCGGCGCCGTGCTCGCGTTGATCGTCGGCGGTTTCGTCTCGCAGGCTGTGCTCGCCAATGCGTCCCGTCATGGCACGGCCCTGCAGCTCTGCAGCGCCGATACCCTGCGCGTGCCTCTGATCACGCTCGCGGCCTATCTCGCGCTGGCGGAACTGCCGCCGACCGAGCTGCTGCTGCCCGGCCTGTGGGTGCTCTGCGGCGTCATCATCACCAGCCTGCCCGTCGCGGCAGGCGGAAAGCTGCGCCCGGAACAGGCCGGGCGCGCTTGAAGGCAGGCCTTTACGGCGCGATCTCGAAGATCACGCTGACCTGCGTCCGATAGCTGTTCTCGCCGCTGGCCAGCGGCACGGCGGCCTCGCTGGCGGCCATGCGCACGGCCCCGCCATAAGGCATCGGACGCGGCATGATCGACTGTTCCTCGATCGAGAGAATCTTGCCGAGCTTGACATCGGCCGCCTCGGCCAAAGTCTTGGCCCGTGCCACCGCATCGGCGACTGCGCGCTTGCGCGCCTCGGTCAGGATCGGCTTCATGTCGTCCTTGACGAAGGCGATGCCGCCGCCCTGGTTGACGCCGAGCCCGACCGCCTTGTCGAGGATGCCACCCGCATCGGCGAGATTGCGGACCCGGACGGTCAGCGCGTTGCTGACGCTGTAGCCCGCGATCTTCGGCTCGCTGCTGCGGTCCTTGCCCGGCTGGGCATAGCGCGGCTGGATGCTGAGGCCCGAGGTCTGGAGGTCGCGCTCGGCGATGCCGGCCTCCTTCAGGGCGGCGAGCACCTGCTTCATCGCCTCGTTGTTGGCGGAGAGCGCGGCGCGCGCCGTCTCGGCCTCGCGCAGCACGGTGAGGTTCAGGATCGCCATGTCCGGCGCCACGCTGACCTCGCCTTCCCCGGTCACGCTGATGCGCGGGCTGGGACGCCCGGCGGCATCCTCCTGAGCCGAGGCGGAGGCGACCGGCAACATCGCGGCGGCGATCAGGGCGGCTCCGGCCAGGGCGGGGGCGAAAAGGTTCGACATCATGACTCCTGCAGATTCTACGGCAAAGCGGCCGTTGCGATGCCAAAGCGCCCGATGATGTCGAAATTATCACGACCCAGTGTCGAGCGGCACGGTTGATCCGCGATCAGCCGTGCCGCAGCCGGCAACGTCCCATGGAGCCCAATCATGACTCAAATTTAACTTTCGCACCGCACGCACGCCCCCTTAGGTTAGAATAAATCTAATTTCGAGGCTTCCATGACCGCGACTCCCGCCCGTTCGATAGCACCGGCCGCCTACGACGCGGTCTCACGATCACTGCATTGGGGAATGGCCACGCTGATCGTGATCGCCTTCGTCCTCGGGCTCACCGTCGATCTCTTTCCAAAGAGCTGGGATCATGCGCTCGTCGAGATTCACAAGATCATCGGCACCGCGATTTTACTCCTCCTGCTGGTCCGTCTCGGATGGCGCCTGACACATCGAGCCCCCGCTCCGGAGGAAGGTTCGGCAATACTGAGTTTCGCGGCACGCGCGGGCCATATCGCGCTCTACATCGTCATGTTTATCGTGCCCATCCTTGGCATATTGTATGCCGTCCGACGTGGGCAGGGCCTCGATTTCGGCCTGTTCGCCTTACCGCCGCTCCAGGCGGCGGAGCCCCGCTCCATCACGCGACCTATCCGCACATGGCATGAATTGGCTGCCTATGCCCTGATAGCGTTCGCCTGCCTGCACGCTATCGCCGCATGCTGGCATCATTTCATCCGCCAGGACGGCGTGTTGCGGCGCATGTTGCCGGCCTCGCACAGGAAAGCTCTCTGAGGCCAACATTATCCCTCGACCAGCCGGCGCGCGATGACCTGTGCCTGGATCTCGGCCGCGCCCTCGAAGATGTTGAGGATGCGGGCGTCACAGAGCACGCGGCTGACCGGATATTCCAGCGCGAAGCCGTTGCCGCCATGGATCTGCAGGGCGTTGTCGGCGGCAGCCCAGGCGACGCGGGCGCCAAGCAGCTTGGCCATGCCGGCCTCAAGGTCGCAGCGCCGGTCGGCATCCTTCTCGCGAGCGGCGAAATAGGTAAGCTGGCGGGCGATCAGGATCTCGGCCGCCATCATCGCAAGCTTGTCGGCGACGCGCGGGAAGGCGATCAGCGGCTTGCCGAACTGTATGCGCTCCTGCGCATAGCGCAAGCCGAGATCGAAAGCCGATTGCGCGACCCCGATGGCGCGGGCCGCCGTCTGGATGCGCGCCGCCTCGAAGGTCTGCATGAGTTGCTTGAAGCCCTGGCCGGGCACGCCGCCGAGCAGGTTTTCAGCCCTGACCTCGAAACCGTCGAAGGCAAGCTCGTATTCCTTCATGCCTCGATAGCCGAGCACCTCGATCTCGCCGCCGGTGAGCCCTTCGACCGGAAACGGATCGGCATCGCTGCCGCGCGGCTTCTCGGCGATCAGCATCGAGAGGCCCTTGTAGCCGGGCTCGGACGGATCCGTGCGCACCAGCAGCGTCATGATGTCGGCGCGGACAGGATGGGTGATCCAGGTCTTGTTGCCATGGACCTTCCAGACTGCTTCCGCCCCCTCGCCCTCCTTCACCGCCTTGGTCCGCAGCGAGGCGAGATCGGAGCCGGTATTGGGCTCGGTGAAGACGGCGGTCGGCAGGACCTCGCCGGAAGCGATCTTCGGCAGCCAATGCTCCTTCTGCGCATCGGTACCGCCGCAGAGGATGAGTTCGGCCGCGATCTCCGAGCGGGTGCCGAGCGAGCCGACGCCGATATAACCGCGCGAGAGCTCCTCCGAGACCACGCACATCGAGACCTTCGACAGGCCCATGCCGCCGAACTCCTCGGGAATGGTCAGCCCGAAGACGCCGAGCTCGGCCATCTTCTCGACCACCGGCATCGGGATGTACTCGTTCTCCAGATGCCATTCATGCGCGTGTGGCGTCACCTCGGCGGCGCAGAAGCGGCGCATCTCCGAGCGGATCGCCTCAAGCGTCTCGTCGAGGCCGGTATCGCCGATGCTGGCCGCGCCCTGGTCCTGACTGAAGAGCGCGACGAAGCGGGCGCGGTTCTCCGGCGTGTTGCCCTCAGTGATCAGCGCGTCGACGGCGTCGGAGCAGGCGGCAGCGACCGCCTTCTGCGACAGGCCGAGTGCCGGCAGGCGCAGGATCTCGCCCTGGCTCATCGGAATGCCGCCGAATATCTGGGCCGCGTATTCGCCGGCGCCGATGCGTAGCGCATAGTCCTCGACGGCGCCGTAGCGGTCCTCGGCGCGCAGGCGCTCGCCATAGGCGGCCAGTTCGCGCAGGGCCGTGACATAGGTCGCAAGCCAGGACAGGCCATGGGCGGCGTGCTGCTCGGCCTCCAGCCGGGCCGACGAGATGCGGCCGTCGAGGAGAACCTTCTGCCGCACTGCGGCAACGGCGTCCTTGAACAGGGTCTCCAGGCCCGGGAGCGCCGCCGAGATCAGTTCAACCGCATCCGCGCGATGCCCAGCCTTTGCGGCCGTATTGGCGTTCATGGTCTTCGACCCTCCCTTTGTTGCGACGCAGCATAAGGGGAGATCGCGCGAAACCGAAACCCTCCTTTTTGGGGAGGCGCCTACTTTCTGCTGGCCAGCACGACGCCGAGGATCGTCACCGCCATGCCGCCGATCTGAAGCGGGGTCAGCGTCTCCCCGAAGAGCAGCCAGGCCTCGACCGCGACGAGCGCCGGGACGAGATAGAGGAAGGTGACGATGCGCGAGACCTCGCCGCGCCGGAGCATGAACAGATAGAGCCAGATGCTGCCGATCGAGAGCACGACCACCGACCAGGCCAGCACCAGCAGCATGGTCAGGTTCCAGTCGATCCGCATCGGCTCGAAGGCGACGGCGAAGGGCAGCACGACGAGCCCGGCCGCGACATACTGGATCGCGGTGATCGTGCGCAGGTCGCCGGAGACGACGCGCGCCTTCTGGTAGAACGAGCCGGCGGTGACCGCGACCATTCCGCCGATATTGATCAGCATCGGCACGGCGATGCCCCACAGTGCCGCCGGCGCGACGCCAGCGAGCTGCGGCTGCAGCACCAAGGCGATCCCGACGAAGCCGCAGATGATGCCGAGCCAGCGCAGGCCCGAAATGCGCTCGCCCACCAGAGCCGGCGCGAAAAGCGCCGTGAGGATCGGTTGCAGGCCCGCGATCAGGCCGGAGATGCCGGCCGGCAGCCCGTGGCGCACCGCCCACCACACGCCGGCGAGGTAGATGCCGTGCAGCAGGATGCCGGTGATCGCCACGTCGATGATGGCGCGGCGGTCGCGCGGCCAGGGAGCGCCGGTCGCGAGCGCGATCAGCGTCAGCAGCGCCGCGGCGCTCGAAAAGCGCACGACGAGGAAGGTCAGGGCATCGGCATGGCGGGCCGAATAGCCGGCGACAACCCAGCCCGTGGACCAGAGGAAGGTGAAGAGCAGCGGGATCGCGCGCAGGATGAGAGGCGAGGACATGGGCACCTGGAACCGCCGGACCTTGAGCCATTCCGCCATTCGAATGGCGGAATGGCTCAAGGTCTTTGTCTTATCGCATTTTCTTCACGCGAACCGGCGTCCACTTCGCTCGAAAATGTTCCGGCCGTCTCTAGCGCCGATCGGCCGCGCCCGACAGAGCGCCGACGCCCCCGCCCCATGCTCCCATCGTCGATGCTTGCCTCAATCGCGATCGGGCGCGCCCGGCGGAAACAGCTTGCGGAACGGCCTCGCCTCGTCGACGGCGCGCGCGAAGGAGGGCCGCGCCAACAGGCGAGCCCGATAGGCGCGGAGATTGCCGAAGGCGGCGTCGATCTCGTGAACCCAGTCGGCATAGAACAGCGCGGGCGCCGCAGCGCAATCGGCCAGGCTGAAATCCTCGCCGCAGGCCCAGTGCCGCCCGGCGAGCGCGCCATCGAGCCAGCGATAGGCATCGTCCAGCTTCTCGCGCGCCCTGGCGACGCCGAAGGGATCGCGGTCGTCGGCCGGGCGCAGTTGGTCGAAGACGATCGCCTGCATCGGCGTCATCACGTAGTTGTCGAAGATCCGGTCCATCATCCGCACCTCCAGCGCCTGCTTCGCGTCGGCCGGCACCAGCCGGACCGCGCCCGGATGAAACAGGTCGAGATGCTCGATGATGACGCTCGATTCGAAGACGGGCATTTCGCCATCAACGAGCACCGGCATCTTCTTCATCGGCCAGAGTTTCACCCATTCGGCGCCGGCCGCGGGATCTTCCGGCCCGAGCTGGCGATAGATGAAGGGCGTCGCGTTCTCGTAGAGCGCCACCAGGACTTTCTGACAATAGGACGAGAACGGATGGGCGTAGAGCGTTAGCGGCACGGGCGCCTCCTGCACGAACCTGACCTGTTCTCTTGCATAGAGTAACTGATTGCGTTTTGCAATCAGTTACTCAGCAGAATGGCCAGGCGCGGGAAGCCGTCACAATCCTTAACGAAATCCGACGCGCCAACTTCCGCATCGTCAACCAATCATCAACGCCGCGCGCGCAATGTCGCTGGCGACCGAAAAGCCCGACCATGCCGCATATTTCCCATCCCTCCCCCGTTCCCGACGCAGAGCTGTTGAACAGCGAGCACGAAGGCTTCGTCGCCTTCGCGCAGAACGCCCTGGCATCCGCGATCCTGAACTTCGCGGCCGTGGTGGCGGTCGCGGCCATGCTGTGGCGGCCCGATCGCGCTCCCGTGCTGGTCGGCTGGGTGGCGGCGACGCTGACCTACTCGCTGTCGATGGGGCTCGACATCGCCGCCTGGCGCAGCCGCCTCTACGAACGCTCGCCCTGGCCGACGCGCATCGTGCATCTGCGCGCGCCGGCACTCGGGTTGATCTGGGGCGCCCTGCCCTGGATTGCCGGCGCGACGACCGATCCGCGGGAGAACATCGCCATCGGCTTCGTCATCGCCGGCATGATCGCCAGCGGCATGACGCGCTTCGTCGTCGTGCCCCGCGCGGCGCTGATCTACGGCGTTACGCTCGGTGCGACCGCGGTTCTGTCCTTCGTCCCGTTCTCCGCTGGCGCGGCGATCACGGTGGCGGTGCTGCTTGCCCTGTACCTCGTGTTCATGACCCGGCACGTTACGGCCTATGGCGCGACGCTGGCGGAAGCCGTGCGCAGCCGCAATGCCGCGATCGAAAGCAGCCGCGAGCGCATCGAGCTCCAGCAAAATGCACTCGCCGAGCGCGACGAGACGAGCCGCCGGCATCACGAGCTGCTGGAGATCGTCGCGGCCTTCCGGCAGTCGATGGCGGGCTTCCAGGACGTCGTCCGGCACGAGACGCAGGGCATCGCGGCCAGTGCCGCCTCGCTGGCCGGCACGGCCGAGACGACGGCGAGCCAGGCCGGCGCGGCGCGGATCGCCGCGGCGAGCGCCACCGGAGAGATCGACGCCATCGCCGCCAGCACCGGCCAGCTCAACGACGCGATCACGTTGATCGGCGAGCGGACCTACCGCGCCGGCGCGGTGATCAGCGATACCGTCTCGGTCAGCGCGACGGCGATGGCGGATATCGCGCAGCTCTCCGCACTGACGCAGGGCATAGCGGGCATCGTCGAAATGATCCAGGCGATCGCCGGACGGACGAACCTGCTCGCCCTGAACGCGACGATCGAGGCTGCGCGGGCCGGCGAGGCCGGGCGCGGCTTTTCCGTCGTCGCCGCCGAGGTCAAGGGTCTGGCGGCGCAGACGACCGATGCCAGCAACGAGATCATCACCAAGATCGGCGCGATCGGCGCTTCCGCCACGAATGTGACGCGCTCGATCGAAGCGATCCGCCAGGCCGTGCTCGACGTCCACGAGGTCACACATGCCATCGTCGCCGCCGTCGAGGAGCAGCGGACCGCGACCGCCGCCATGTCGAGCAATATCGATTCCGCCGCGGACCACAGCCGTCAGGCGACCGAGCGCGTCGAGCAGGCCTACGGCGCCGTCGGCGAGACCAAGACCGAGATCGGAAAGGCCCGGCAGGCCGCCGAAATCATGGCCGAGGTGGCCGGTTCGCTCGCGACCTCGGTCGACGATTTCCTGCGCCGCATGGAAGCGGCGAATGCCGGCGGGCGAGCTGCCTGAGCAGCCCCTCTATCCAGGTGTTTCCCGCTGCAAAGAGTCCGGCTTCGACGAACCCGCCATTCGCGTCATGGTCGGGCTTGTTCCGACCATCCACGTCTTCGTCGATACCATGCGGTGTTCAAGGCGTGGATGCTCGCCACAAGGGCGAGCATGACGGCAGTCCGAACGAGGACAGTTCGCGAAGCCTCAGCCCGGCAGCGCCTCGGCGACATCCTCATAGGTCCTGAGGCCCGTGCGCGGGGCGTAGACCAGCACCGACATGTTGCCCGGCGCATGCTCGTTCTTCCACATCTTTTGGTGGGCGAGCGGGATCTTGTCCCAGGGGAAGACCTCGGACATGCAGGGGTCGACGCGCCGGTCGATCACGAACTGATTGGCGGCGCTCGCCTGCTTGAGATGTGCGAAATGCGAGCCCTGCACGCGCTTCTGCCGCATCCAGACATAGCGCGCGTCGAAGGTGATGTTGAAGCCGGACGTGCCGGCGCAGAACACCACCATGCCGCCGCGCTTGGCGACAAGGCAGGAAACCGGGAAGGTCGCCTCGCCCGGATGCTCGAAGACGATGTCGACATCCTTCTTGCCGGTGATGTCCCAGATCGCCTTGCCGAACTTGCGGGCCTCCTTGGTCCACTCGTTGTACTCGGGCGAATTGACCTTGGGCATCTGGCCCCAGCAATTGAAATCCTTGCGGTTGATCACGCCCTTCGCGCCGAGGCCGAGCACATAGTCGCGCTTGGTCTCGTCCGAGATCACGCCGATCGCGTTGGCGCCGGAGGCCGCGCAGAGCTGCACGCCGAAGACGCCGAGGCCGCCCGAGGCGCCCCAGACGAGGACGTTGTCGCCGGGCTTGATGGTGTGGGGAGCGTGGCCGAAGAGCATGCGATAGGCGGTGGCCAGCGTCAGCGTGTAGCAGGCCGCCTCCTCCCAGGCGAGGTGCTTGGGCTTGTGCATGAGCTGGCGCGACTGCACCCGGCAGAACTGGGCGAAGGAGCCGTCCGGCGTCTCGTAGCCCCAGATGCGCTGGGTCGACGAGAACATCGGATCGCCGCCATTGCACTCCTCATCGTCGCCATCGTCCTGGTTGCAGTGGACGATGACCTCGTCGCCGACCTTCCAACGCTTCACCTTGGAGCCGACCGCCCAGACGATGCCCGAGGCATCGGAGCCGGCGACATGGAACGGCGCCTTGTGGACGTCGAAGGGCGAGATCGGCTGGCCGAGGCCGGCCCAGATGCCGTTGTAGTTGACGCCGCCGGCCATGACGAGGAGCAGCACCTCCTCCTCGCCGATCGACCATGTCGGCACAACCTCGACCTGGAACGAGTCCTGCGGCGCCCCGTGGCGCTCGCGCCGGATCGCCCAAGCGTACATCTTCTCCGGGACATGGCCGAGCGGGGGCAACTCGTCGAGCTCATAGAGATCCTTGAGCGGCTTCACGGCGGCCTGCGACTTCGACATGGTCGTCTCCCTGCTCTCTTTCGTCGTTGCCCAGCCCGGAGTTCGTCGGCGGATTGGGACGCCGATCATGCACCATATGCTGCGCTGCGCCATTAACCTAAGGAATCACGCCGCAGCGCAACACCCTTTCTTTCGCCACTTGCGCTTTCTTCATCGTTTGCTGTGATGCTGGCGTCCGGCGCGGCGTACCGAGGAGAAACGATGCCCGGTCTGCTGAAGATGATCGGCCTGCCCGATATGCCCATGCTGTCCGTGGTGATCGTTCTCACGATGATCGTGCTGAGCGCGCTTCTGATCGGCTGGCTGGCCGATCTCCTGCTCGACGAGGCCGGTTTCGGCGTGATGTTCAATACCGGCATCACGCTCGTCGGCGCCTTCGCCGGCGCCTGGCTCTGGCACCGCTACGGCATCCCGACGCGCTTTCCGGCCGAAGCCCTGCGCGCCGCGATCGCGACGGGGTCCGGCCTGCTGCTGCTGATCGCGATGGCCGTCATCCGGCCGTGAAAATCAACGCGCGGGTTGGGCGCCGAAGCCGTTCAGGTATTTCATCCCGGTATCGCACATCAGCGTGACGATGGTCGCGCCGGCGCCGAGCCGCTCGGCCAGTCGTAGCGCCGCCAGGACGTTACCGCCGGTCGATGTGCCCGCGAACAGCCCCTCCTCCCGCGCCAGGCGCAGCACCATCGCCGTCGCCTCGGCCGTCGAGACCGGCTCGATGGCATCGACGAGGTCGGCCCGCCAGAGCGGCACGACATAGCCGGCACCGACCCCGTCGATCTTGTGCGCGCCGGTCGGGCCGCCGGAGAGCACGGCGGATTCGGCCGGCTCCACCGCCATCAGGGCGATCTTCGGATCGCGCCGGAGCAGCGCCTCTCCGGTCCCGCGCAGGGACGCCGCCGTGCCGACGCTCTGGACGAAGCCGTCGATCCGGCCGCCAGTCTGCGCCCAGATCTCGTCCGCCAGCCGGTCATAGGCCGCGAGCTGGTCGGTATTGCGCATCTGGTCTGTCCAGAAGGCGCCCGTCTCGGCCGCGATGACGCGGGCGGCCTCGATCATGTCCTTGGTCAGCTTCTCGGTCATGCGCCCGGATTCGCTGGGAATGATCGTCAATTCGGCGCCGAGCAGGCGCATATGGGTCAGCTTCTCGCGGGCAAAGGCATCGGATGTGACGATGTGCAGGCGGTAGCCCTTCGCCGCGCAGACCTGCGCGAGCGAAACGCCGGTGCTGCCCCCCGTGTATTCGACGACGCTGCCGCCCGGCTTCAGGCGCCCGTCGCGCTCGGCCGCCTCGATCATCGCCAGAGCCATCCGGTCCTTCATGCTGCCGGTCGGGTTCTCGCTTTCGATCTTCAGGAGGATGCGCGCGCCGTTCTCCGGCACGATCCGGCGCAGCGGCAGAAGCGTGGTGCCGCCGATGCGGCTGAGGATGTCGATGGGCATGGCAGGTCCCAGGAAAGCAATTAGATGTATATGCAATTATTGTATCTGCATGTAAACTCTGATTCGCCATGAAGGGACAGCACGGATTGCGGAACGAAGTACGGATGCTGGCTGCCAGCTGCGCCGGATTGACTATCCGGCAAGCCGCGCGGCGGATGACGCAAGCCTATGAGAATGCGTTGCAGGACAGCGGCCTGAGCGTCGCTCAGCTCGGGCTCATGGCGGTGATCGCGACGCATGAGGACGACCACATGGCGGCGCTCGCGGAGCAGGCCGGGCTCGATCCCTCGACGCTGTCGCGCAATCTGAGGGGGCTGGAGCGCGACGGGCTGGTCGAGATCGCCTCGGTGGAGAAGGATTTGCGCCGCCGCGCCGTCTGGCTGACGGAGAAAGGGCTCAGGCGCCTTCAGGGCGCACTGCCGGTCTGGCGAGATGCCCAGACCCGCATGGCAGAACTCTTTCCAGCCGAGCTGCTGCAGCGACTCGCGGCCGCGAGCGAGAAGCTCGCCCGACCAGATGATTGAGCGTCAGGCCCCGCCGCTGCGGATGGCGGCGAGCATGTAGTTCACGTCCATGTCGCGCGAAGCGCTCCAGCGGCCGGTCAGCGGATTGAAGACCACGCCGGTCTGCGTGCCCAGCATAAAGCCGTTGCCCTCAATGGCGCCGCCGAGCTCGACCGGCGTCACGAACTTCTCCCAGTCATGCGTGCCCTTCGGCAGCCAGCGCAGGACGTATTCGGCGCCGACGATCGCCAGCGCATAGGATTTCAGCGTGCGGTTGAGCGTCGCCATGATGAGCAGGCCGTCCGGCTTCACCGCCGCGCAGCAGGCGGCGACGAAAGCCTCGACATCGGCGACATGCTCGACGACCTCCATCGCGAGCACGATGTCGAAGCGCTTGCCGGATTCGACGACAGCCTCGATCGTCTCCTCGCGATAATCGATCGAAAGCCCGCTCTTTTCCGCATGGGCTCGCGCGACCGCGATATTGGTCGGGGCCGGATCGAGACCGGTGACCTCGGCGCCCAGCCGCGCGAGCGGCTCGGAGAGCACGCCGCCGCCGCAGCCGATATCGACGAGGCTCAGGCCATCGAGGGAACGCATCGTCTTCGGATCGCGGCCGAAATGGGCGCAGGCCTCGTCGCGGACGAAGCCGAGCCGCACAGGATTGAACTTGTGCAGGACGGCCATGGGCCCTTTCGGGTCCCACCAGTCGCGGGCGATCGCATCGAAGCGGGCGACCTCGGCCGGGTCGATCGTCGAGCCTGTGCGCTGGGTCGCAGCCGCCATGAACCGGTCCTTCGCTGATGCGATGCCTCATTGACACCGCGCCTGTCGCCCGTCATCTACACCCGCCCCGCCGCAAGTGCGAGGGCGACGTTTCGACCCGGCCCAAAGCCGGGACAGCTATCGAAAAGACCGTCATGGCCCGTCTGGTGATGAAATTCGGCGGCACCTCTGTCGCCACTGTCGAGCGGATCAAGAACGCGGCGCGCCACGTCAAACGCGAGTTCGACGCCGGCCACGAGGTCGCGGTCGTGGTCTCCGCCATGTCGGGCAAGACCAACGAGCTCGTCGCCTGGTGCAGGGAAGCGGCGCCGATGTTCGACCAGGCCGAGTACGACACCGTCGTCGCCTCGGGCGAGCAGGTCACCTCCGGCCTGATGGCGATCGTGCTTCAGGAGATGGGCCTGCCGGCGCGCTCCTGGCAGGGCTGGCAGATCCCGCTCTACGGCTCGGACGCGCATGGTTCGGCCCGGATCGAGAGCGTCGACGGCGCCGGTATCGTTGCGGGCTTCGACCGCAACCGCGAGATCGCGGTCTGCTCCGGCTTCCAGGGCATGAACCCGCGCACGCATCGCATCGTCACGCTCGGCCGCGGCGGCTCCGACACCAGCGCGGTCGCGCTCGCCGCCGGTCTCAAGGCCGATCGCTGCGACATCTACACCGATGTCGACGGCGTCTACACCACCGACCCGCGCGTGGTGCCCAAGGCCCGGCGCATGGACAAGGTCTCCTTCGAGGAAATGCTCGAAATGGCCTCGCTCGGCTCCAAGGTGCTGCAGGTGCGCTCGGTCGAGATCGCCATGACCCAGCGCGTGCCGACCTATGTGCGCTCCTCCTTCGACGACCCCGAAAACCCCAATCCTGGCACCCTCATCTGCGACGAGGACGACATCGTGGAACAGCAGATCGTCACCGGCATCGCCTTCTCCCGGGACGAAGCCCAGATCACCCTCCGGCGCGTGGCCGACAAGCCCGGCGTCGCCGCGGCGATCTTCGGCCCGCTCGCCGATGCCAATATCAATGTCGACATGATCATCCAGGTCGTCTCGGACGACCAGGCGACGACCGACATCACCTTCACCGTGCCGACCGCCGACTACGAGCGCGCCAGGACGCTGCTCGAGAGCAAGCACGACACGATCTCCTATCAGGAGATCCAGGGCGCGACCGACGTGGTGAAGATCTCGGCGATCGGCGTCGGCATGCGCTCGCATGCGGGTGTCGCCGCGCGCGCCTTCCGGGCACTGGCCGAGAAGGGCATCAACATCCGCGCGATCACCACCTCCGAGATCAAGTTCTCGGTGCTGATCGACTCGGCCTATACCGAGCTCGCGGTGCGCACGCTGCACTCGCTCTACGGGCTGGATGCCGCCTGAGGCCAACAAGCCTCGATAATCACTCCCGCGCCGTCATGCTCGCCCTTGCGGCGAGCATCCGTGTCTTGAACACGATCTTCGACCTGCGAAGACGTGGATGGTCGGGACAAGCCCGACCATGACGGGAACGGGCGCTCCCGGCCCTGTCACTCCGCCGGGTGCGTGACCGTCGGCGGCGCGTGCTTCGTGCCGCGAATGGCTCCGCCGAACCTCACCAGCCCTTCCGAAAGCCTGTCCATGTAGAGGAACAGGACGGGCGTGATGAACAGCGTCAGCACCTGAGAGATCATCAGGCCACCGACCACGGCGATGCCGAGCGGCTGGCGCAGCTCGGCGCTCGCGCCCGCGCCGAGCGCGATCGGCAAGGTGCCCATCAGCGCCGCCAGCGTCGTCATCAGGATCGGCCGGAAGCGCATCACGCAGGCCTGATGGATCGCCTCCTGCGCGGTCTTTCCTTCGCGCCGGAGCACCAGCGCCACGTCGATCATCATGATCGCGTTCTTCTTGACGATGCCGATCAGCATCAGAAGCCCGATGATGGCGATGACCGAGAGTTCGAGGTCGAAGAGCCTCAACGCGCCGAGCGCGCCGACCGCCGCCGATGGCAGGCCGGTCAGGATCGTCAGCGGATGGATGAAGCTCTCGTAGAGAATGCCGAGCACGATGTAGATCGTCAGGATCGCGCCGGCGATCAGCAGGCCCTGATTGGCGAGCGAATCCTGGAAGGTCTTGGCCGTGCCGGCGAGCGTGGTCGAGATCGACTTCGGCAGGCCGAGCCGTTCCTTGATCGCCTCGATGCGGTTGACGCTGTCACCCAGCGCGACACCGGCGGGCAGGTTGTAGCTGATCGTGACGGCCGGGAGCTGGCCGAGCTGGTTGACCGTGAGCTGGCCGGCCGTGCGCTCGATCCGGGCGATGGCGCCGAGCGGTACCAGCGTGCCGGACTTGGTGCGCACACGGATCGCGTTCAGGCGCTCCGGCGTCCAGTGCTCGTTGGGATTGAACTCGACGACGACATTATAGCTGTCGCCGGCCGTATAGATCGTCGAGACCTGCCGGACGCCGAAGCCGGAATAGAGCGTCGAGCGCAGGATGTCGGAGCCGATGCCGAGCGCGCTGGCCTTGTCGCGATCGACGACCACCGTGGCCTGAAGGGCGTTGTCCTGCAGATCGGTGGTGACGTCGACGAAGGCCGAGCGGTCGCGGCTCATCGCATCGGCGAGGCGCACGGCCCAGCCGTTCATCTGCTGCTGGTCGAGCCCCTGCACGACGAGTTGATACTGGCTCTTCGAGGAACGTGCGCCGATGCGCAGGTTCTGGACGGGCGTCATATAGGTGCTGATGCCCGCCACCTGGGCCAGATCGCGCCTGAGCGATGCCAGCACGGCCTGGATATGGGGGCGCTCGTCGAGCGGCTTGAGCTCGACGAAGAGCCGCCCGGCATTGAGCGCGCTGCCACCACCGCCATTGCCGCCCACGGTCGAGGCGACATGGGCGACATAGGGCGACTTGCGGAAGACCTCGGCGACCTCGGCCTGGAGCTTCCGCATGGCCTCGAAGGAAATGTCCTGCCGCGCTTCGGTCGAAACCTGGAGCTGGCCGATATCCTCCTGGGGGAAGAAGCCCTTCGGCGTGGTCTGGAGCAGCCAGACCGTGCCCGCCATCGTCAGGAAAAAGGCGAGCAGCATCAGCGGCTGGAAGCGCAGGCAGAATTTCAGGCCCGCATCATAGCCCGCCAGCAGCTTGTCGAAGCCCTTTTCCAGCCAGCGGCCGAGCGCGTTCTCCCGGTGATGCTCGGAATAGCCCGAGAGCAGGCGCGAACAGAGCATCGGCGTCAGCGTCAGCGAGACGAAGGCGGAGGCGAGGATCGAGACGGTCACCACCACCGCGAACTCGTTGAAAATGCGGCCGATGACGCCGCCCATCAGCAGCACAGGGATGAAGACCGCCACAAGCGACAGCGAGATCGAGATGATGGTGAAGCCGATCTCGCCTGCGCCCTTGAGCGCGGCGTCGTAGGCCGAGAGCCCATCCTCCTCCATGTGGCGGACGATGTTCTCGAGCATGACGATGGCGTCGTCGACGACGAGGCCGACCGAGAGCGTGAGCCCCAGCAGCGAGATGTTGTCGATCGAGAAATTCAGCAGGTACATCACCGCCAGCGTGGCGATGATCGAGATCGGCACCGCGACGGCCGGGATGAAGGTCGCCGCCACCCGGCGCAGGAAGACGAAGATCACCATGACGACCAGCGCGATCGTCAACAGCAGCGTGAATTGCACGTCCTCCACCGCCTGCCGGATCGAGGTCGAGCGGTCGTTCAGCAGCGAGAGCGAGGCCGCCGCCGGCAACTGGTCCTCGAAGGCCGGGATCATCGCCTTGACGCGGTCGACGACCTCGACGGTGTTGGCGTCGGGCTGGCGCTGGACGGCAAGCACGATCGCCGGCGTCCCGTCATAGGTGCTGCGGGTCTGGGTGTTCTCGACGGAATCGATCACCTTGGCGACGTCGCCAAGCCGGACCGGCTTGCCCGAGCGCGTGGTGACGATGACATTGGCGAACTGGGCGGCATCGGCGAGCTGCGTCTTCGCCTGGATCGTGAGCTGCTGGGCCGAGTTCTGGATCGTGCCGACCGGCGTGTTGGCGTTGGTCGCGGTGATCGCCTGCTGCAATTCGTCGAGGCCGATGCCGCGCGCGGCGAGCGCCGTCGGGTCGATCTGGATGCGCACGGCGTATTTCTGGCTGCCCCAGATCAGCACCTGCGCGACGCCGTCGACGGTCGAGAGCGCCGGCGAGATCACCTGCTGGGCGAAGGCGTCGAGTTGCGAGAGCGGCACGACGTCGCTCTTCAAGGCCATCAGGACGATCGGCGCATCGGCCGGGTTCACCTTGCGGTAGCTCGGCGGCGTCGTCATCTCGATCGGCAATTGCCGCTGTGTGCGGGCGATCGCCGCCTGGACATCTGCCGCAGCCGCGTCGATGTCGCGGTTCAGCACAAACTGGATCGCGATCGAGGTCGAGCCCTGGGAGTTGGTGGTCGAGATCGAGTCGATGCCGGCGATGGTGGCGAACTGCTTGATCAAGGGCGTCGCGACCGAGGTCGCCATGGTGTCCGGGGAGGCGCCCGGCAATTGCGCGGAAACGTTGACGACCGGGAATTCGGCGCGCGGAAGCGCGGCGACCGGGAGGAAGCGGTACGCGAACAGCCCCGCCAGCACCAGCGAGACCGACATCAGGATGGTCGCGACGGGGTGGCGGATGCAGAAACCCGAGACGTTCATGAGCGTGCGCCTTCCGCAACCGGCGTCGCCTGCACCGGTTTCTCGCCGGTGGCCCCGCGTTCGCGCACTTTGCTGCCCTGCTTCAGGCGCATCTGACCGTCGGTGACGACGCGTTCGCCCGGCGCGATGCCTTCGTTCACCGCCGTGCGCTCGCCATCGCTGAGCGCGACCTTGATCTGCCGGAGATCAACCGTGAAATCGGGCTTCACGACGAAGGCATAGGGGCCCTTCTGGCCGGTCTGCACAGCGACCGTGGGGATCACCGTGATGCCGGTCAGTGTTTCCGGGATGATCTCGACATCGACATATTGGCCGGGCCAGAGGCTCAGGTCGTCGTTGGCGAACGCGGCCTTCGCTGTGATCGTGCCGGAGGTGATGTCGACGGTCGAGTCGACGAAATTGAGCTTGCCCTCGGCTGCGGTGCGGGCGGCATTGGGCACGCGCGCAGTGACCGGCACGGGTTTCGCGGCGGCAAGGGCACCTTGCAAGGTCGGCAATTCGCTCTCCGGCATGGCGAAGGAGACGCGCAGGGGCTTCATCTGGGTGATGGTCAGCAAGCCGGTGCCGCTGCTGTTGGCGCTGGCATTGACGAGATTGCCGGGCGTGACCTGCACGGTGCCGATGCGCCCGTCGATCGGCGCGGTGATGCGGGTATAGCTCAGCTTCAACCTGTCGGCGTCGAGCGTCGCATGATCGCCCTGGATCGAGGCGGCGGAACTGCGCTCGTCGGCCGTCGCCTGGTCGACCTGCGCCTGCGTGCCGGCATTGCGGGCGAAAAGCTGCTTGTAGCGGTCGAGATCGGCGAGGTTGCGGGTATGGGTCGCCTCGTCGCGGGCCAGCATCGCCTCGTCCTTGGCGATCTGGGCCTTGATGTCGCGATCGTCGAGCGTGAAGAGCAGGTCGCCGGCCGTGACGAACTGCCCGTCGGTGACGTGCTGGGCCATGATCTGGCTGTCGATGCGGGATCGCACGAGCACGCTCGCCGGCGTCTCGACGAAGCCGATCGCGTGCTTGCGCACCGGGAAATCGGCCTGGATCGCAGCCGCCGTGACGACCGCGACCGGAGCTCCCTCGCCCCGCCCCGCACGGGCCGAGCGCGCGGCCTCAGGCGCGCGCGAATGCCAATACCAGGCCCCGCCGGCCGCAAGGCCGATGGCGATAACGCCGATGATCAACCCGGAACGCTTCATCGTCTGTCCATTCGCTCAGGCTGCGTTGCCGGCTGAGGCCGGCGCCTTGTCTTCGGATCGGGTACGGATCTGCTCGCGGATCATCGAGAGCGTGCCGAGGGCGGACTGGATCGCGTCCTCCCCGGCCCCGCCGAGAATCTCTTCAGCGATCTCGGTCCGGACGGCATCGAGCTCGTCGACCAGCTCCCGCCCCTCCGGCGTGAGGAAGAGGCGGTAGGCGCGGCGGTCGGCAGGGTCTTCGCGGCGCTCGATCAGGTTCTGGCTCTGCAGGCGGTCGAGCAGACGGGCGAGCGAGATCGGCTGAAGGTCCATCTGGTCGGCCAAAGCGGCCTGGTTCAGCCCTTCCTGACGCCGCAGCCGCGACATCACCCCCCATTGCGCGCGTGTCGTGCCGTGCTGGCGGGCGCGCTGCTCGACATAGGTGCGGAGCAGCCGCGAGGTTTCGACGAGCTGGAAAACCAGCTCCCGCCGCAAAGGTCGCTTCATACGCAGGCCTCCAAATCATAAGCCTGCTTATCATATGTCGGATTACGGCATTTTCACGAATGGATTGTGCGGCGCACGCAAAGGTGAAGAGCTACTGTAGCCGTACCGGTCACCGGCCGGTGAAGGCAGCGGACCGCTTCTCCAGAAAGGCCGTCACGCCCTCACGGAAATCGGCGGTCGCCATCGTCGCGCGGAAGGCCTCGCGCTCCGCGTCGAGATGACCGGCGAGATCGGCATCCGGTGCTTCCGCCAAAAGGGTGCGGATGCGGCCATAGGCGCCGGTCGGCCCCGCTGCGAGCTTGCGGGCCAGTGCCAGGGCCTCGTCGCGTGCCCCAGCGACGGGCACGACACGGTTGACGAGACCGATCCTGAGCGCCTCCTCGGTCCCGAAGGTTTCCGCCAGCAGCGCGATTTCGCGGGCCTTGCGCTGACCGACGAGGCGGGCGAGCCGGTAGGTGCCACCGAGATCGGGCGTCGCGCCGATCCGGGCATAGGCCATGGTGAAGCGGGCATCATCGGCCGCAACCGCCAGATCGCAGGCGAGCGCGAGGCTGAAGCCGCCGCCCGCGATAGCGCCCTGCAGGCAGGCGATAGAGGGCTGCGGCAGGTCATCGAGCAGGCGCAACGCTTCGTGCAACGGCGCCATGATCGCCTCGATGCCGGCCGCGATGTCATCGCTTGCGAGGAATTGCGAGACGTCGCCGCCGGCGCAGAAGGCGCGGCCATTGCCCTGCAGCAGGATTGCGCGCACGTCGCTGCTGGCCGCGATCGCCTTCACCTGCGCGAGGAAGCGCTCGGCCATCGGCGCGTCGATGGCGTTCAGCACGGCCGGCCGATTCAGCGTCAGGATGGCGACGCCGCCTTCACGGGTGAGTTGAACGGAATCGGACGCGTCGGGCATGGAGGTCTCCGGGATGACGAGCTGACCTGCCGAGGCTAGCATCGGGATATCCGGCATCGCGAGGTGCATCTGCACGCATCGGGCATCGCGTTTGCGCGAGTGCCACTGGCCTTGGCTGCGCGGCGGCTTCTAGACTGCGCTGGAAACCCGCCCTTCAGAGAAATTCCCACCATGAGCCAGCTCTTCAGCCCCTATCAGCTCGGCAGCCTCACGCTTGCCAACCGCATCGTCATCGCCCCGATGTGCCAGTATTCGGCGCAGGATGGTTGCGCCACCGACTGGCATACCATCCATCTCGGACATCTCGCGCTGTCGGGCGCCGGGCTCCTGATCATCGAGGCGACGGCCGTGGAACCGGAGGGTCGCATCAGTCCGTTCGATCTCGGGCTCTGGTCCGACGAGACCGAGGCAGCGCTCGGCAAGGCGCTCGATTCCGCCCGCCGCTGGTCGGACATGCCGATCGCGATCCAGCTCGCCCATGCCGGTCGCAAGGCCTCCGTCGCGCAGCCCTGGAAGGGCGGCGGACAGCTCGGCCTCGATCAGGGCGGCTGGACGATCGCGGGCCCCTCGGAACTCGGCTTCGAAACCTACCCGCGGCCGCCGCGCGCCCTCACGGCAGACGATATCGACCGATTGATCGAGGCTTTCGCCGAATCCGCCCGCCGGGCCGTCCGGCTCGGCTTCGCCGCGATCGAGCTCCATGGCGCGCATGGCTACCTGATGCACCAGTTCCTCTCGCCGGTCTCGAACAAGCGCGCGGACGCATATGGCGGCTCGCTGGAGAACCGCATGCGCTTCCCGCTCGCGGTGCTCGATGCGGTGCGGGCCGTGGTGCCGGCGGGCTATCCGGTCGGCTTCCGCATCTCCGGCACGGACTGGGTCGAGGGGGGGTGGGATATCGAGCAGAGCATCTCCTTCTCGGCAGCGGCCAAGGCGCGCGGCGCCGATTTCATCGACATGTCCGGCGGCGGCCTGTCGGCCACGCAGAAGATCCCGCTCGGCCCGAGCTATCAGGTGCCGCTGGCGCTGGCCGTGAAGCAGGCGACGGGCATCACCACCATGGCGGTCGGCCTGATCACCGAGGCCGAGCAGGCCGAGGCGATCATCGGCACGGGCGAGGCCGATCTCGTCGCGCTGGCACGCGGCATCCTCTACAACCCGCGCTGGCCCTGGCACGCGGCGGCGCAGCTCGGCGCCACCGTCAAGGCGCCGAACCAGTATCTGCGCTCGCAGCCGCGGCAATATTCCAAGCTCTTTGCCTGAATTTGCAACGCTGCTCCAGGTCATCCCGGACGGAGTGAAGCGAGGATCCTGGATCCATGCCTGAACGGTTCCGGAATGGATCCCGGGTCTCCCTGCGGTCGCCCGGGATGACCGCGTACGTTATGAAGCTCGACAGAATCGCCGGAGCCGCTGAGACATGACCGCCTATTCCGACCTCTCCGCCCATTTCGGCCGCATCGCCGCTTTGTCGAACGCCGTCGGCATCCTGCAATGGGACAACGACGTGATGATGCCGAAGGGGGCGGCGGAGACGCGAGCCGAGAGCATGGCCCTGCTCCATGTCATGCGCCACGGCCTCTCGACCGATCCCCGCATCGGTGACTGGCTCGCCGAGGCCGAAAGCGACGGCAGCCTCGGCGCCTGGGAGAAGGCCAACCTGCGCGAGATCCGGCGCGTCTGGACGGTTGATACCGCCCTGCCCTCCGATCTGGTGGAAGCCTCGAGCAAGGCGGTCTCGGCCTGCGAGATGCGCTGGCGCCAGGCGCGGGCCGATGCCGATTTCGCCGGGCTCCTGCCCTACCTCGCCGAGGTCTTGAACCTGCAGCGCCAGATCGGCCGGGCCAAGGGCGAGAAGCTCGGGCTCTCTCCCTATGATGCGCTGCTCAACGATTACGAGCCTGGCGGCCGCTCGGCCAAGATCGACGCGCTGTTCGACGATCTCGCCGGTTTCCTGCCGGGTTTCACGCAGGAGGCGCTTGCCGTGCAGGCGCGCCGACCCGCCCTGCCGGTACTGGAAGGCCCCTTCGCCACGGAGACGCAGCGGGCGCTGGGCCTCAAGTTCATGGCGGCGCTCGGCTATGATTTCGAGCGCGGCCGGCTCGACATCTCGACCCATCCGTTCTGCGGCGGCGCCGATAACGATGTCCGCATCACCACGCGCTATGACGAGGCCGATTTCACCAAGGCGCTGATGGGCGTACTGCACGAGACCGGCCATGCACTCTACGAGCAGGGCCGACCGCAGGGCTATCTGAACCAGCCGGTCGGCGCCGCGCGCGGCATGAGCCTGCATGAGAGCCAGTCGCTGCTTATGGAGATGCAGGCCTGCCGCTCGCGCCAGTTCCTGGCCTACTCCGCGCCACTGATGCGGGAGAGCTTCGGCGGCAGCGGCCCGGGCTGGGAAAGCGAGGCGATGTGGCATCGCTATACCCGCGTCGAGCCCGGCTTCATCCGCGTCGACGCCGACGAGGTCACCTATCCCGCCCATGTCATCCTGCGCTACCGGCTGGAGAAGGCGCTGATCGCCGACGAGATGCCGCTCGCCGAGCTTCCCTCAGCCTGGAATGCCGGAATGAAGTCCCTGCTCGGCGTCACCGTCCCCAACGACCGGCTCGGCTGCCTGCAGGATATCCACTGGCCGTCCGGCGGCTGGGGCTATTTCCCGACCTATACGCTGGGCGCGATGACCGCGGCCCAGATATTCGACGCCGCCTGCAAGGCCGAAGTCGCCATCCTGCCCGGCATCGGCAAAGGCGATTTCAGCCCGCTGGTCGGCTGGTTGCGCGCCAACATCCACGGCAAGGGCTCTCTGCTCTCGACCGATGATCTGCTGACCGAAGCCACCGGCCGGCCGCTCGACGCCTCCGTATTCAAGGCGCATCTGCGCCGGCGCTATATCGAAGAGGTCTGAGCGTCTCTCATTTTATTTAGTTGAAACAAAAGCTTAAGCCCTACCCGATCGCCGATCAGCCATGCAGTTTCGGGCTTGCATCAGGGCGCCCGAAGCGGGATGTCGAGACGACCTTCCGCTTCGGTGACCGATCATGACCCAGACCAAACCCGCCCCCCGCATCGCCATCACCTATTGCTCGCTGTGCAACTGGATGCTGCGCTCGGCCTGGCTCGGGCAGGAACTGCTCTCGACCTTCGGGCAGGATCTCGGCGAGGTCGCGCTGATTCCGCGCACCGGCGGCATCTTCCAGATCCACTATGACGGCGAGCTGATCTGGGACCGCAAGGCCGATGGCGGCTTCCCGGATTCGAAGGTGCTGAAGCAGCGTGTCCGCGACCGGCTCGACCCCGAGCGCAGCCTCGGCCATGTCGACGGTCACACGATGTCGGCCGAGGCGGAGAGCTGAAGGCCGCTATGTTTGCCGTCATGCTCGGGCTTGCCCCGAGCATCTCGGAAACCAGCGCCCTCTTGTCATGAGTTTCTCGGGTCTGCGCTGCGCTCCGCCCGAGAATGACGCCTCTCAGGATGCGTGCTTCCGCGTCGCCGCGATCCAGGCCTTCAGCCTCCCCTCGGGATCGGCGTTCAGCGTGATGTCGGTCACCGCCGCGACGATATCGGCGCCGGCCTCGAAGACGCCCGGCGCCCGTTCCAGCGAGATGCCGCCGATGCCGACCAGCGGCAGGTCGCCGATGCGGCGCTTCCAGTCGCCGAGCCGCTCCAGCCCCTGCGGGCCGAAGCGCATCTGTTTCAGGATCGTCGGATAGACCGGGCCGAGCGCGACATAGTCGGGCTTCGCCGCCAGCGCGCGCTCCAGCTCCGGCTCGTCATGGCTGCTGATGCCGAGCTTCAGCCCGGCCTTGCGGATCGCGCCGAGATCGGCGTCGTCGAGATCCTCCTGGCCGAGGTGCAACCACTCGCAGCCCTCGGCGATGGCGAGCTTCCAGTAATCGTTGACGACAAGCACGCAGCCGGCCGCGGCGCAGAGCGTCTTCGCCCGGGCGATCTCGCGCGCGACCTCGGTCTCGGGGCGATCCTTGACGCGCAACTGCACCAGCTTGACGCCGAGCGGCAGCATCCGCTCCAGCCAGTCGGCGCTGTCGAAGATGGGATAGAACGGATCGAGCTTCATGCGGAGTAGATCTTTCAGGCGAGGAAGGCTTTGCCCATGACGGGCGTGGAGGGAGCGGCCATGTCGCGCGCCTCGATCGGCTGCGCGGCGAAGGCCTGCCGGCCGGCACGGATGGCGAGCGCGAAGGCCTCCGCCATCGCGGCGGGATCGCCGGCCTTGGCGACGGCGGTGTTGAGCAGGATACCGTCATAGCCCAGCTCCATCGCCTGCGCGGCATGGGAGGGCAGGCCGATCCCGGCATCGACGACGAGCGGCACATCCGGGAAATGCTGGCGCAGACTGCACAGGCCATAGGGATTGTTGAGCCCCCTGCCCGAGCCGATCGGCGCGCCCCAGGGCATCAACACCTCGCAGCCGGCATCGAGCAGGCGCCCGCCGATGACGAGATCCTCGGTCGTATAGGGGAAGACCTTGAAGCCGTCATCGGCGAGGATTCGCGCGGCCTCGACCAGCGCGATCACGTCCGGCTGGAGCGTGTCGTCCTCGCCGATGACTTCAAGCTTGATCCAGTCGGTGCCGAAGACCTCGCGCGCCATCTGCGCGGTGGTGACAGCCTCCTTGACGGTGTGGCAGCCTGCGGTATTGGGCAGAACCTTGACGCCGAGCTCACGGATCAGGGCCCAGAAGGCCTGTCCGGCGCCGCCCGACGATTCCCGCCGCAGCGACACGGTGACGACCTCGACGCCGGAGCGCTTCACCGTCTCGGCCAGGATCGCGGGCGACGGATATTGCGCGGTGCCCAGGAAGAGCGGGTTCTCAGGCTCGAAGCCATAGAAGGACGCCATCTCAGCCTCCCTGCATCGGCGCGACGATCTCGATGCGGTCGCCCTCGCTCAGGGCCGTCTCGGCGCGCTTGCGGGCCGGCACGAAATCGCCGTTCAGCGCGGTCGCGACGGTGCGCCCGGCAAAGCCCAGCTCGGCCAGCGCCTCGGCCAGAGTCCTCGCAGCGATCTCCTGCGGAGCGCCGTTAAGCAGCAAGGTCATGCAGCATCTCCGGTTTGGATTGCGGGTTCAGCGCGGTCTCGGCCGCCATCCGCGCCATGGCGGGGCTGAGCAGGAAGCCGTGGCGATAGAGCCCGTTGACGTGGATCACCCGACCGCGACGCGTCAGCCGCGGCAGGTTGTCGGGGAAGGCCGGGCGCGCATCGGTGCCGATCTCGACGACCTCCGCCTCGGCGAAGGCCGGATGCAGCGCATAGGCTGCGCCGAGCAATTCCAGCATGGCGCGGGCGGAGATGCGACGACGCTCGCCGCTCTCGATCATGGTCGCGCCGACCATGAACAGCCCGTCGACCCGCGGCACGATGTAGAGCGGAATGCGCGGATGAAGCAACCGGACCGGCCGCGACAGGCTGATATCGTCGCTCCGCAGCAACAGCATCTCGCCCTTGACGCCACGCAATTCCGGCAGGACATCGCGCGCCGCCAGCCCCCGGCAGTCGAGGACGATATCGGCATCGAGATCGGAAGGCTCCACCGCGCTGCCGACATGAAGCTCGGCGCCATTCGCTACCAGCCGCTCGGCGAGCGCGGCTATCGCCACACGCGGATCGAGATGCGCCTCGCCAGCGAAGAACAGGCCGCGCGAAAAGCGCCCGGCCAGATCGGGCTCAAGCCCGGCGATGGCATCGCCGTCGATCTCGTCGAAATGGCTGGTGCGCTGGCCGAAGCGGCGCAGCTCCGAGCGATCCCGGCTGGGCGCGACGACGAGCGTGCCGTTGCGGTTGACTCCGCCGGCATGGTGCTCCCACCAATCAGCCGCCTGCTTGCCGAGCCGGACCACCGGCTCCTCGGCGCTCTCGCCCTCGCACCAGGGCGCCAGCATGCCGCCAGCATACCAGGAACAGGCCTCGGCGCCGATGCGCGGGCCGCGCTCATGAATGCTGACTAGCGCGCCGCGCGTCATCAGTTCGGTGGCGCAGGCCAGGCCGACGACGCCGGCGCCGACCACCGCGACCTTCAGGCCAGACTGAGGGCGTTCCGCCAAAATGCTCTTCCCTGCTCCCGGAGAGGCAGCGGCCTGGGGCACGAGCACAATGTCTGCCGAAGACCGTTCCCTTCGCCGGCATTACCCGGATCAGGTGCGATGGGTTGGCGCGGACCACGCCTCTCAGCCTTTCGGCACCCCAACGGACGGGCTCAATCTAGGGCCTGCCCCGCAGAGGAGCAAGGCAAGCCGGCGCAAAGCTTCTTTGCAACGACCTTCGATCTAACCACAGCTTCCTGCGCCTTCTCGCTCGCTCCATTACCAATGGGGCGCTCTGTGGCCGGCTTTGCGCGCATGCACAGGCGAAGCGAAGTAAGTTGCCGACGAGGCTTGTCAAACGGCTCTTCAATCGGGCATAGAGCCTCTCGCTGGAGACG
The DNA here is from genome assembly GCF_011764485.1 of Bosea sp. ANAM02. NCBI lineage: Bacteria > Pseudomonadati > Pseudomonadota > Alphaproteobacteria > Hyphomicrobiales > Alloboseaceae > Allobosea > Allobosea sp. ANAM02. The sequence goes on from NZ_AP022848.1 coordinate 3,422,398, forward strand.
TGGCCGAGAGGCTGAAGGCACTCGTTTGCTAAATGAGCATACCCCACAAGGGTATCGAGGGTTCGAATCCCTCCGTCTCCGCCACCTCTATCTCCTTGATATCATTCTGAAATAACTCTTGACCGAACCTGTCCGCGACACAGGTTTCGACACACATGAGTCACCTCTGGAAGCAGCCTTCGGGCTGGGTTTTCCAATTCCATGTCCCGAAAGGATTCGTTGAGCGGCTAGGTGCTACCCCGTTCCGGGTTCGTCTCGGCCGCCTTCCCGTTCCGGAAGCTCTCTGGCCTGCTGCCGGTTTCGTGGACACCGAGATTGGGTGTTTCATGAACCGGGAGGTGGGGTATGCGGCGAAGACAGTTTGGGCGTGAGTTCAAGATCGAGGCGGTCCGCCTGATCAAGGAGCGCGGAGTGAGCGTGGCGCAGGCGTCTCGGGATTTGGATGTCCACGAGAACCAGTTGCGCAAATGGGTGAAGCTCTTTTCGGCCGATCCTGCGCAGGCCTTTCCCGGCCACGGTCAGATGAAGCCGGAGCAGCTTGAGATCGAGAAGCTGCGGCGGGAGGTGGCCAGGCTCAAGGCGGAGCGCGACATCCTAAAAAAGGCCGCAGCCTACTTCGCGAAGGACGTGACATGAGGTTCACGTTCATTGCGAAGCACCGGGGGATCTGGCCGGTGGCTTGGCTTTGCGAAGCGCTGGATGTGTCGCGCTCGGGCTTCCATGCCTGGCTCAACCGGTCGCCGAGCCGGCGTGCACGCGACGATGAGGAGATCGGCAACAGGGTCCGGGCAAGCTTCCTTGGTTCGGATCGGACCTATGGTGCCAGGCGTGTCTGGCGGGACGTGCTGGCGGAAGGGATCGATTGCGGCCTGCATCGCATCGAGCGGCTGATGCGTGCCCAGGCTTTGCGTGCCAGGCCGCGTCGGCGCAGCCTGCCCAGGGATGAGGGCCAGCGATCGGCCATCGCGCCGAATACGCTCGGCCGGGAGTTCCATGCCGAACGGCCGAACCAGCGCTGGATCGCCGACTTTACCGACATCTGGATCGCCGAAGGTTGGCTTTACGTTGCAGCCGTCATCGACCTGTTCTCGCGCCGGGTGGTGGGCTGGTCGATGAAGGCCGAAATGACCGCCGGGCTCGTGACCGATGCGCTGATGATGGCGATCTGGCGCCGGGGAAAGCCGGATGCCCTGCTGCACCATTCGGACCAGGGCAGCCAGTATGCCAGCGAGCAGTTCCAGAAGCTCATGACCGACAACGGCGTCACCTGCTCGATGAGCCGCTCGGGCAACGTCTGGGACAATGCCGCGATGGAGAGCTTCTTCTCCTCGCTCAAAACCGAGCGGATCAGAGGCAGGGTATACCGGACACGCGACGATGCTCGTGCCGACGTGTTCGATTACATCGAGCGCTTCTACAATGCCGTTCGAAGGCACTCGACCATCGGCGACATCAGCCCGGTCGAGTTCGAAAAGAGGGCCGGATTAGCTTAACTGAGCGTCCACACAACCGGCAGCAGGCCACTGGGAGTGAGCCTGTTCCTGCGCTCCAGACAGGGCTTTCGGCTCACCGCCGCGGGAGAGGCGCTGGTGCCTTATGCCCAGGACATCGTGACCACGACGGGTGAGGCGCTGGCCGCCGTGAAGAGCGCGAGCCTTTCCGGCGATCGATCGCTGGTCATCGGCGCACTGGAAACCGTTGCCGGGGAGGTTCTTCCGGCGCTGCTCGCTAATCTTCGGCAAGACCAGCCTGAGCTTCGGATCCGAATTGAGGTGGCGGGAAGCGATCACCTGCTACAACGTCTTTTGGACGGCTTGAACGACATTGCCTTCTGCTTTCGCAAGGGCGCGATCGATGAACGACTCGCGCGACGAGAGTTTGCCCAGGAGCCGCTGATCATGATCGGGCCGCCTGCAGCGGGAAGCGACCTGCCGCCGTCGGGGCTAGACGCCCTCATCGCCCAGCCGTTCATCGCAACCGAACCTGGATGTGTCTACCGACATCTGTTCGACGAGGCCTGGCGCCAAGCCGGCTTGACGCCGCCACGGCCTTTCACCGAGGTCGGTAGTATCACAGCCATCGTGCGTCTGGTTGCGGTCGGCAGCGGCTATGCCTTCGTGCCTCGGATCGCGGCGCGGGAAGCGCTTGCGAGCGGCGCCGTCGCCACGATCCAATTGTCCGGGTTCGAGTTCTTCGCGACACTCGACATGGTGTGGCGCCGTCGGCGCGTTCAGCCGGCCGATCTGACGCTCCTACTGGCCCGGGTGGGGCGGGTGCAGCGATCTCTCAAACGAGACGATGACCGCCTTCGACGTGAAGAACCGTGCCTGTCGTGAAACCATTGCCGATGAGGAAGGCCACGGCATCGGCGATATCCTCCGGCTGACCGACGCGGCCGACCAGCAGGCGCTCCGCCATTGAGGCGAGGACCTGCGCCTTCCTTTCGCCCGCCACCGCCTGCCATATCGGCGTGTCGACCCAGCCTGGCGATACGGCATTCACACGGATTGGAGCGAGTTCGACGGCCAACGCTCGGACGAGACCTTCGAGTGCCGCATTGATGGTTGCTACCACCGCTCCCCGCGCCATCGGCCGGTAGGCTGCGATGCCGGATGTAAAAGTCAGCGACCCCCCGGCAGCGAGCTGCGGACTACCGTGCTTGGCGAGTAGGATCGGGCCGATGATCTTGCTGTCGATAGCGCGCCGGGCTGCGTTCAGGTCAAGCGCTGGGAGCAGTTCGTAAGCACCGGTAAAATCCGCTGCTGTACAAACGATATGGTCAAATCGTTCCTCGTTCGCGAACAGCGCCCGCACCTCGATTTCGGAGGTGATGTCGGCCACGTATGTTTTCAGCGACGGCGAAGCGCCTAGGTCATCCCGTGCACGCTGAAGCCGGGCGGCATCCCTGCCGACGATCGCCACGTGGTCACCGGCCTCTGTCAACCGGCGCGCGAGGGCGAAGCCCATGCCGGAACTCCCTCCGGCGATAAGGATGCGGCGCGGCCTCGTTCTATTGCTGGTCATCTTGGTCTCCATTTCCAATCCGTAAGCTGTGATCCAGCTTTCCGCGCTTGTTAGGAAACGGAATGATCCGATGGTGTTATCGGAGATACCGATAGTTCGATTGATAAAAAAACCTGCCGGGCGTGATCAAATCAAAGTGGACAGCGCGTGGGTCCGAACCTGTGGGCCACCCCCGAACTCTGTCGGCATCGGCTTTAAACTGCGTCGTAGAGGCGCCTTCGCGCCGACATTCGGCCATGCTTACTCATGCCGCTGCTGCCGGGTTTCATGGCCCGCTATCCGCGCATCAGGCCGGAATGGCACTTCGAGAACCGGCCGGTCGACCTGATCGCCGAGAGCTATGACGCGGCGATCGGCGGGGGCTTCGAGCTTTCGCCCGGCATCGTCGCCCGCACGCTCGGCCCGGCCCATCTCGTCGCGGTCGCCTCGCCCGCCTACATGGCAGACCGGACGCCGCCCGGCGATCCAGCCGCATTGCAGGACCTCGACGGCATTGTCATGCGCTCGCTGAGCACGGGGCGGATCGGACACCAGACCATGCGCGATGTTGGCGGGCGGGAGATGCGCGCCGCGCTCAAGGACAGCATCGTGGTCAACGAACCCGCAGCCATGCGAGAAGCCGCCTTGCTCGGTCTGGGCGTTGCGATGCTGGCGGTGCCGGACGCCCTTTCAGCCCTGGAGGACGGTCGCCTCGTTTGCCTCGTGCCGCGCTGGTATGCCGATGTCGGGGCGACCTCCCTGTATTATGCCTCGCGCACCCTGCTGCCTGCCAAAACGAGGGTCTTCATCGACTGGGTCACCGACGCCTTCCGAACGCAACGGCTGGCCGAGCGCTTTGCCGGAAGCCTGGGTTGAGGCGATCCTGCGCCACTAGCTGACATTGGGCGCCGCCCCGGAAGCGGACATCGCTCCCCGACCGATCCACGGTTCGACGATGCGCCATCAGGTTTGCCAGATTCACGGCGTAATCTACGCGCAGAAGCAGGATAATTGTCCTATCTTCCGCTTAAGCGCCCAGATAATGGCGGACGCTACGCTACGGCCGCGCCAAACGGCGGTTTATGCTGACTGACATGACTGGCAACCCGCTTTCTTGCGTGCTTACTGTCCATCGACGTTACATCCTTCGACGCGTGAGCCGATGTCCCAGCGAGAATACAGGCGTCGCGCGATCGGCGTCATCGTTCCGTCTTCCAATCGCGTCGTGGAGCGTGTGGCGACGCGAATGCTGTCGGGGCAATCCGAGGTCGATCTCTGTATCGCCCGCGTCCCCTATGACGGGATCGTCGATGGTGGTGCGCGCGCCCGTTACAGGCTTGAAGTCTTTGATACGGCCGCAGCGCTTCTCGCCGATGCCGGCGTCGACGTGATCTGCTGGAATGCCACGCGCGGTGCGATGCTTGGCTTCGACCCCGATCGTGAACTTTGCCGACGCCTAGAGGGTCGGACCGGAATTGCGACCGTGACCACTGCACTGGGAACGCTCGAACGGCTCAGAAACCGGGGTCGCGACAGGATCGGCTTCATCACGCAAGGCGATGAGGCCGAAGCAGCGGAGGTTTCGGCTCGGTTCCGGTCGGAAGGAGTGGAGATCGCGTCTCGTAGCTGGCTGGACATCGTTCATAACCTCGAAGCCGCTCACATCGATCCCGGCGCGCTTCTCGCGCGGATCGAGGAACTCGCCAGCGGATCGGCTCTCGATACGGTCGTGGTCTGGAGCACCAATCTCCCAGGCTTTGCAGCGCAGCTGGCGGGGCCTGCGACGGGCTCGTTGAACATCCTCGATGCAGCCGAGATCGGCATGCGGACCGCCTTGGACAGCTTAAATCGGCGCCATGCCTGATTGAGCCTGTTTTATAAGCAATCTTCCGCTCATTGCATGCAAGAGCGCTTTCATTCGCGCCCGCTGCTTCAATTCGTCCATAAAATCAAACGATACGCGCTGGCACGGTACGTGCTTCGAGGAAGGCATGCGCGCTGCTCGCACATCATTCCGAATTCCCAGCGTCATCCGGCCTCGATGCGCCTGTGACGAGCGTGAGCTTCGCGACGTCCGATTGGCACAACCGGGGATATCAAGCTGATGCTCACACGCCGCACTGCCATTGCCGCCGGTCTCGCAGCGCCCTTCATCGCGCGAGGCCAGGCACAAGCCCAGACCGCCAGCCGCGCCGAAACGCTGCTGCTCGTGCAGGAATATGGGCCCAACAGCCTCGACATGCAGGGCATCGGCTCGTCGCAGCCCGTCAACGGCGTCGCATTGAACTGCTACGATCGGCTGCTGCGTTTTAAGCCGGTGCCGATCCCCGGCGGGGGCGGCAACACGATCAGCATGGGCGAACTGGAGGGCGAGCTAGCCGAGAGCTGGCAGGTCGCGTCCGACGGGATGAGCTGCACCTTCAAGCTGCGCGATGCCAAGTTCCATTCGGGCCGCCCGGTCACCGCCAAGGACGTGAAGTGGTCGCTCGATCGCGCCTGCACGATCGGCGGCTTCGCAACCACGCAGATGAATGCCGGTTCGCTGGAGAAGCCCGAGCAGTTCGTCGTCGTCGATGACAAGACCTTCCGCGTCGACTTCGTGCGCAAGGACAAGATGACCCTGCCGAACCTGGCAGTGACCATTCCCTTCGTCTTCGATTCCGAGCTCGCCATCAAGAATGCGGGCGGTGACCCGCATGCCAAGGAATGGCTGAAGAACAACGTCGCCGGCTCCGGCGCCTACAAGGTCGAGAGCTGGAAGCCGGGCGTGGAGACGATTTACGTCCGCAACGACGACTGGGCCTGCGGAAAGCTGCCGCAGCTGCGCCGGATCATCGCCCGCGACATCGCCTCGCCCTCGACGCGGCGGGCACTGATCGAGCGCGGGGATGCCGATGTCTCCTACGGCCTGCCGCCGAAGGACTTCAAGGACCTGCTCGATGCCGGCAAGATCAATGTCGTCGGCGTGCCGATCCCGAACGGCGTCTGGGGCTGCTATCTCAACACGCAGGTCGGGCCGTTCAAGGACGTGCGCCTGCGCCAGGCGGTGGCCTGGGTGATGCCCTACGAGAAGATCATGCAGGCGGCGCTGTTCGGCCGCGGTGTCTCGATGGCGGGTGGCACGGCACCGAAGGTCGCCTGGCCTCAACCCTTCCCCTACACCTCCGACACGGCCAAGGCGAAGGCGCTGGTCGATGCGGCCGGCGGGCCGTTCTCGACCACGCTCTATTTCGATGCGGGCAATGCGACCGTGGCCGAGCCGATGGCCGTGCTGATCAAGGAAGCGCTGGCGACGATCGGGATCACGGTCGAGATCAACAAGGTGCCGGGTGCGAATTTCCGCACCGAGATCGCCAAGAAGACCAACCCGATGGTGCTGAACCGCTTCGCCGGCTGGCTCGACTATCCCGATTACTATCTGTTCTGGACGATGCACGGCAACAACTCGATCTTCAACATCGCCGCCTATCAGAACCCGGCGCTGGACAAGCTCGTCGATGCCGCGCGCTTCGCGCCGGACAAGGCGTCTTACGATTCCAACGTCATCGATTTCATCAAGCTGGTGGAAAGCGAGGTGCCGATGGTGCCGATAAACCAGCCAACGCATGACGTCGCCTTGCAGAAGTCGATCGGCGGATACCAGTTCCAGCCCTGCCGCGAGCCGGATTTCCGTTACCTGACCAAGGCCTGAGGGCGGGGTTTCGACCTCGCAAACACCCCGTCACGCGGGGCGAAGCGAAGCTTTGTCCCGGAATGACGGAGCGATTCCGGGCTAGTTCATCACAAGCGAAGCGATCGGGAGCCTCGCCATGCTGAAGCTGATCGGCCAGCGGTTGATGACGACGATCCCTTCGGTGATCGGCGTCATCATCGTGACTTTCCTGCTGACGCGGGTGCTGCCCGGCGATACGGCGGCCTATTTCGCGGGCCCCGCCGCGACGCCGCAGGCGATCGCGGAAATCCGCAGCAAGCTCGGCCTCGACCAGCCATTGCCGGTGCAGTTCGTTTCCTATGTGGGGGCGCTGGTGAAGGGGGATCTGGGCCAGTCCCTCACGACGGGCCAGCCGGTCACCGCCGATCTCGCCGCGCGCCTGCCGGCATCGGCGGAACTGACACTCGCCGGCTTGCTGCTCGCGATGGCGGTCGCGCTGCCGCTCGGCGTGCTCGCGGCGGTTCGGCAGGGCTCATGGATCGACCATCTCTGCCGCGTGGTTGCCACCGCAGGCGTGTCGCTGCCAGTGTTCTTCACCGGATTGCTCCTGGTCTATGTCTTCTATTTCCAGCTCGGCTGGTCGCCGGCGCCGCTGGGCCGGCTCGACGTCTTTGCGTCCGAGCCGCCGCGCATCACCGGGCTTTTCCTGGTTGACAGTCTGGTTTCCGGCAATTTCGAAACATTCCGTGCGGCATTCTCGCAGATCATCCTGCCGGCGGTGACGCTCGCGATCTTCTCGCTGGCGCCGATCACACGCATGACGCGGGCTTCGATGCTCGCCGTGCTCGGCGCCGATTTCGTTCGCACGGCAAAAGCAGCCGGGCTGACCAGCAGCAAGGTCATCGGCACCTATGCTTTCCGCAACGCTATGCTGCCGGTGATCACGACCCTGGGCATGGTCTTCTCGTTTCTGCTCGGGGCCAATGTCCTGGTCGAAAAGGTCTTCGCCTGGCCCGGCGTGGGCTCCTACGCCGTCGAGGCGCTGATCGCGTCGGACTACGCGCCGATCCAGGGCTTCGTGTTGACGATGGCGATCCTTTACGTCGTGCTGAACCTGATGATCGACGTGCTCTACGGCGTGATCGACCCCCGCGTGAGACTGGAGGGCTGATCGTGAACGACATGACGAAAGCCGATCAGGTGCCGGCCGAGGTTGCGCCGCCGCTGCGTTTCGATGCGCCGCCCTCGACCAGCCTCTGGGCCCACGCAAGGCACATCGTCGCCGAGAATCCGGTCACCGGGCTCGCCTTCGGCCTTTTCGCACTCATTGTCCTCGCCGCGCTCTTCGGACCTTCGCTCGTTCCCTATGATCCACTCGCGAGCAACACCAACGCCGCGCTGCAGGCGCCGAGCGCGGCGCACTGGTTTGGCACCGACCAGCTCGGGCGTGATATCTTCAGCCGCGTTGTCGTCGCGACCCGGCTCGATTTCACCATCGCGATCGCATCTGTGGCGCTCGTATTTCTCCTCGGCGGGCTCGCCGGCGTCAGTGCCGGCTTCTACGGCGGATGGGTCGACAAGATCGTCGGGCGCATCGCCGATACGATTATGGCCTTCCCGCTGTTCGTGCTTGCGATGGGCATCGTCGCGGCGCTCGGCAACAGCGTCACCAACATCGTCATCGCAACCGCAATCATCAATTTCCCGCTCTATGCCCGCGTCGCCCGGGCCGAGGCGAATGTGCGGCGCGAAGCTGGCTTCGTGCAGGCGGCGCGGCTGTCGGGCAATTCCGACTGGCGCCTGCTGATGACGCAGATCGTGCCCAACATCATGCCGATCATGGCCGTGCAGATGTCGCTGACCATGGGTTACGCGATCCTCAACGCGGCCGGGCTTTCCTTCATCGGGCTCGGCGTGCGTCCGCCCACGCCGGAATGGGGCATCATGGTCGCGGAAGGAGCAAGCTTCATCGTCTCCGGCGAATGGTGGATCGCGCTGTTTCCGGGGCTGGCTCTGATGATCGCGGTGTTCTGCTTCAACCTCCTCGGCGATGGCGTGCGCGACCTCGTCGATCCCCAGCGGAGGAATTGAGGATGACGACCGCGCCCCTGCTCGACATCAAGAACCTCACTGTCGAATTCGCGACGCGGCGCGGCCGTGTACAGGCGGTCAAATCGATCGATATCAGCGTTGCAAAGGGCGAGACGGTTGCCATCGTCGGCGAATCCGGCTCCGGCAAGTCCGTGACCTCCTACGCCGTGGTGCGCATTCTCGACCGGGCCGGCAAGGTTGCGGAAGGGTCGATCGCCTTCTCCGGCGTCGATCTGGTCGCGGCCGACGAAGCCCAGATGCGCGACCTGCGTGGCCGGGAGATCTCGATGATCTTCCAGAACCCGCGCGCGGCGCTTAATCCGATCCGGAAGGTTGGAAAGCAGATCGAGGACGTGCTGCTGCAGCATGTTCAGGCCACGCGCGCGACCGCGAAGGAAAAGGCGATCGAGGCACTGACCCGCGTCCGGATCGCGCGGCCTGAAGAGCGCTACGAGGCCTATCCGTTCGAAATGTCGGGCGGCATGTGCCAGCGGGTCGTGATCGCGCTCGCGCTCGCTTGCCAGCCGCAGCTTCTCATCGCCGACGAGCCGACCACCGGCCTCGACGTGACGACCCAGAAGGCCGTGATGGACCTGATCGTCGAGCTGACGCGGGAGCGTGGCATGTCGACGATCCTGATCACGCATGATCTCGGGCTGGCGGCCGCCTATTGCGACAAGGTCGTCGTGATGGAGAAGGGCAAGGTCGTCGAGACCGCGCTCGCCGGCGAGATATTCCGGAACCCGCAGCATCCCTATACGCGCAAGCTGATGCAGGCGACCCCGCGGCTGGGGATGAGCCTTGCGGATTTGCTGCCCGACGCGCCGAAGGCGCTGCCGGCCCAGGCGGCCCCCTCCTTGGTCGCGAGATCGGCGGCCGCGACCGCCGCGCTGATGCAGGTCGAAAGCCTGCTGAAGGAGTATCCGCGGCCCGCGGGCGGCAGCATGTTCGGCAAGCTGCTGAGCCGGGGTGCAGTCGAACAACCCGCCCCCTTTCGTGCGGTCGACGGCATCAGCTTTAGCATCGCCAGGGGTGAAACGCTCGGTCTGGTCGGCGAGTCCGGCTGCGGCAAATCGACGACCTCCATGATGATCACGCGGCTGATCGATCCGAGCGGCGGCAGGATCGTTTTCGACGGCACCGATATCGGTGCGATCCCCGCCAAGCAGTTCGCGGCGTCGCCGCATCGCCGGCGCATCCAGATGGTTTTTCAGGACCCGACGGACAGCCTCAACCCCCGCTTCACGGCCGAACGAGCCATCGCCGACCCGATCATGCGGATGGGCGCGATCAAGGGCCGCGATGCCCTGCGCACGCGTTGCGAGGAATTGGCGCGGCTCGTCGGCTTGCCCGTCGAACTTATCGATCGCTTCCCGCACCAGTTATCGGGCGGGCAGAAGGCGCGCGTCGGAATCGCGCGCGCCATCGCCCTCGACCCTGATCTCGTTATTCTCGACGAACCGACGGCGGCGCTCGACGTCTCCGTCCAGGCCGTGGTGCTGAATCTCCTCGAGGAGCTCAAGGGGCGGCTCGGCATGAGCTATCTCTTCGTTTCGCACGATCTCAACGTGGTTCGGCTGCTCTGCGACCGGGTGATCGTGATGAAGACCGGTTCGATCGTCGAGGAAGGCACGGCCGAGGAGGTGCTTGGTGCCCCCAAGGCGGCCTACACCAAGGAACTGCTGACAGCGATCCCGCATCCGCCGTTGTGAGCGAAACGCCGTCCTCGCCCCGGAGACCGACCATGAAAATCAACGACCCCGCGGTTCTGGCCGAGGTAACAGCCGCTTTTTCCGAGTACGAGACGGCGCTGGTGAGCAACGATGTCGCCACCCTGGACAGGCTCTTCAAGGACGGTCCGCAGACACTGCGCTACGGCGTGGCCGAGAACCTCTACGGCTATGGCGAAATCGCCGCTTTCCGGTCTGCCCGCCCGTCTACGGGCCTGGAGCGGACGATCGAGCGCACGGTCATCACGACCTATGGTGATACAACCGCCACGGCGAACACTATGTTTCGGCGCGACAGCATGGTCGGCAAGGTCGGCCGTCAAAGCCAGACCTGGATCAAGTTTGCGGAAGGCTGGCGGGTCGTCAGCGCCCATGTCAGCATCATCCCGGAATGAACGCTCGACGGTCCCCGATCCTTGATCGAGGCCCGGTCGCCACTGCTCATCCGTCATCTTGATCCCGTTCGCTTTCCCATTCAGATCATGCCGTCGCGCCAAGCCGCTCTCTCGACCTCGTCCGAGGCTGCGCTGTCGCCGCGAACGCGGACGGAAGCATTGCGCCTGCAGATCGCAGACGAGATCGTATCGGGGGTACTCGAACCGGGAACGTCACTCGACGAGCAGGAGCTGGCGTCGCGCTTCGGCGTCTCGCGTACGCCTGTGCGAGAAGCGATACGCCAGCTTTCGACATCCGGCCTCGTCAACGTCCGGCCGCATCGCGGCGCGGTCGTCGCGCTGCCGACATCCGCCCAGCTCAACGAGATGTTTGAGGTGATGGCCGAGCTGGAGGCACTTTGCGCCGGCTTCGCCGCCCGCAACATGACCGTGCCGGAACGGCGCGACCTCGAGGCGCTGCACGAGGCCTTGCGTGCGCTCGTCCATGAAGGCGATCCCCTGCGCTATCACGAGGTCAACGAGGCTTTTCATGCTGCGATCTACACGGGCTCTCACAACGCCTATCTTGCCGAATTGACCCTCCTGACCCGAAAGCGCGTAGCGCCGTTCCGCCGGGCGCAGTTCCGGGCGCCGAGCCGTCTGGCGCGCTCCTATCAGGAGCACGACCTCGTCGTGCAGGCGATCCTGCGCGGCGACCAGCCCGCCGCGACCGAGGCGATGCGCGCCCATATCGGGATCGTGCGCGATGCGTTCAGGAGCTACGCCGGAACGCCCTGAGGCTGGGTCAAGCTGGCAACGAAGGCCCGCCAGCCGCCAAAGGCGGTGACATCCCGCGCGCGCTCGGTCGCGGTCGCTTCGCAGAGGAAGCCCTTGACCCTCGCGCCATCAGCCAGTTCCAGCGTGCCGATCCCCAGGGGCGACGGAATGCCGGCGACGAAGCGGCCGAAGCCTTCGGCAGGCAAGGCCCATATTTCCAGCGCCACGGCCGCCCCGCCCGCGCCGACGCGGATGAGGCCGGGCCGCGCCGGCGGGCCGCCCGGCAGCGCATAGAGCCGGTAGCACGCGGCCGTAGCCGTCGCCCGTACGAAGCTCGCACCGAGCGCGGTGAGTTCGCCGTTGAGCGGCATGCCCGAGAGATGAGCGCCGACGACGGCAATCTCGATTGCACCGGCGGCTGCGGCATTCCCTGGCTGCGCCAGCGGCGGCATCGCCGCGCCCGTGCCGCCGAGGCTGAGGGCGGACGCATGATGGAAGGCGCGGCCGAGCGTCGCCAGCTCGGCGTCCTGGCCGGCAGGCGCGATGAACGTGACGCCGGCAGCCGTACCATCGGCAGCCAGGCTCACCGGCACTGCGAGCGCGCACATGTCGAGTAGGTTCACGAAATTGGTGTAACGGCCGAGCAGCGAGTTCTTGCCGACCGGGTCGGCCGCGATCTCCGCGAGCGTTACCGACCTCGGCGCTGTCGGCACCATCATCGCTTCGATGCCCTTCAGCGCCGTTCTGGCGGCAAGCGCAAGTTCGGCCAACCGATATTGTGCTGCGAAGGTGTCGGCGGCATCGGGCAGCGGCCTTCCGGCGACGACGTCCCTAATGACGGGCAGGATCGCATCGGGATCACGAGCCAGTAAGGTGCGGATCGTCAGGAAGCGCTCGGCCACCCACGGCCCGTCATAAAGCAGACGTGCCGTCTCGTAGAACGGCGCCATGTCGATGGGAACGATTGTGGCGCCCAGCGAGCGGGCGCGATCCATCGCAAGGGTAAAGCTCGCCTCGGCGGCCCGGTCTCCGTCGAAATCGAGGTCGGCAGGTCGCGGGACGGCAATGCGCTGACGGGGCGGCAACGCGCCAGGCCGTCCACGTCTCACCGGCCTCGAAAACGGATCGTTGGCCTCGGCGCCCGCAATCACATCCAGCACCGTCATCGCGTCATCGACCGTCAGTGCGAAGACCGAGACGCAATCGAGCGTGCGGCAGGCCGGTACGACGCCGGCTGTCGATACAAGGCCAAAGCTCGGCTTGAGGCCGACGAGGTTCTGCAGGCCTGCGGGAACGCGCCCCGAGCCGGCCGTATCCGTGCCCAGCGCCGCGGGCACGATGCCGGCGGCCACCGCGCTGGCCGAGCCTGAACTGGAGCCGCCGGGCACCAGGTCGGGCCGCAGCGCGTTGCGTGGCGTACCATAGGGCGAGCGCGTGCCGTTGAGCCCGGTCGCGAACTGGTCGAGATTGGTCTTGCCGATGATGATCGCCCCGGCTGCCTTGAGACGGGCAACGGCCGCCGCATCCTGGGTGGGGGTGTAGAGGAAGTCGGGGCATGCCGCGGTCGTCGCCAGGCCCAGGACATCGATGTTGTCCTTGACCGCAATGGGAATGCCCCAGAGGGCACGGCCGCGATGGCCCTCTGCCTGCAGGCGGGCAGCCTCGGCAAGCGCATCGGCTTCCGGCTTGAGCGCGATGAAGATGGCCGGATCGTCCACTTCACGCAGTCGCGCATAGCTCGCGGCAACAGTATCCACGAGGGCGCGCTCGCCAGTGATATGGGCTGTCAGGACGTCGCTGAGAGTCTGCACCTGACTCACCTTCCGGTTCGATGGCCATGGGGATGATTACAAAACGATCACTTTTGGGCGGGTTGCATGCAAGGATCATGCGAGAGACCCGGCATGCGGCGATGTCGGGCACAACCAAATGCACTGCAGCGGCTGAATCAGACGGCTCGGGCGCGTGACCCGTCTCGCAGTTGGCCGATTCCCCCTCGCCTCTGGGCAAGCACGACCGAGCGAGGGCGCCACAGGCACAGGCCTTGCAAAGACCCCATACTCTTTTGGGGGGAGAAGTGCGCTTTGCCAGTTATCGAGATGGCTGCAGAACCACGCGCGCTGAGCGTCGACCTGTCCCGTACGGCGCTGATCGTCATCGACATGCAGCGGGACTTTTTGGAACCGGGTGGCTTCGGCGCGGCCCTGGGCAATGATGTCTCGCTTCTCGCCAAGGCGATCAAGCCCTGCCGGCTGATGCTCGAAGCGGCGCGCGCCGCCGAAATGTTCGTCATCCACACGCGCGAAGGGCACAGGCCCGATCTATCGGATGCGCCACCGGCCAAGGTGCTGCGCGGGCCTGCCGAAAGGCGCATCGGAGCCAAGGGACCGATGGGTCGCATCCTGATCCGCGGCGAGGCCGGCCACGATATCGTGCCGGCACTGGCCCCGCTGCCCGCCGAACCCGTGCTCGACAAGCCAGGCAAGGGTGCGTTCTATCAAACTGATCTCGATCTCCTGCTGCGCAATCGCAGCGTCGAGACACTTCTGGTCTGCGGCGTCACCACCGAAGTCTGCGTCCACACGACTGTGCGCGAGGCTAATGATCGCGGCTATCGCTGCCTCGTGATCGGCGATGCCTGCGGTTCGTATTTTCCGGAGTTTCACGAGGTGGGCCTACGGATGATCGCAGCCCAGGGCGGCATTTTCGGCTGGGTTTCGACGACGGAAAAAGTGTTGCCGGCGCTAGCCCGGGCGGCCGCAACTACGCCGGTCGGCACGATACTGGAGGATAATCAATGAGCGATGACCAACCCGCCTTCGACCCCAGCCGCCATTGCGATGCCATGGCGGCAACTCTGGGCCTGACGATCACGGGGGAGCAGCGGCCGGCAGTGCTGCAGTTCCTCGCGATCGCCCAGCGTATGTCGGCAACCGTCTTTCGCGCCCCGCTCGACGACGCGTCCTTCGAGCCGGCGCCCGTGTTCCACGCTGGCCGACATGACGATGGAGGAGCCGCGTGAGTTTCGATGCTTTCGCACCGGCCCACCGGATCGCCGCCGATATACGCGAAGGGATGATGAGCGCGGAGGCGGTTGTCCGAGGCTTCCTTCAACGCATCGCAGCGCTCAACCCTGCCATCAATGCATTCACCGACATCACAGCCGCGCGCGCGCTCGAACAGGCTGCGGGAATCGATAAGCGCCGCGCTGCGGGTCAGGAACTCGGGCCGCTTGCGGGCGTGCCGTTCGCTGCCAAGAACCTGTTCGACATCGCAGGGCTGCCGACCCGCGCCGGCTCGAAGATCAACCGAGAGGCTGCTCCTGCCACCTGCGATGCGGTTCTGATCGAGCGCCTGAGCCAGGCGGATGCGATCCTGCTCGGCGGCCTCAACATGGGCGAATACGCCTATGACTTCACCGGCGAGAATGCCCATGACGGCCCCTGCCGCAATCCGCATGATCTCACCCGCATGGCGGGCGGTTCGTCGTCTGGCTCGGGCGCTGCCACAGCCGCGGGGCTGGCGACGCTCTCGCTCGGCTCGGACACCAATGGCTCGATCCGCGTGCCGAGCTCGTTCTGCGGCATCTTCGGGCTGAAGCCGACCTATCGCCGGCTGCCGAGAACGCGCAGCTTCTCCTTCTGCGACTCGCTCGATCATCTTGGCCCCTTCGCGCGCGACGTCATCGATCTCGCGATGGCCTATGACCTGATGCAGGGCCATGATCCGCACGACCCCGCCTGTGCGCGGCGGCCCGTCGAGCCGACGCTGCCCTCATTGAAGACCGGCGTCTCGGGTCTCCGCATCGCCATCGCCGGAGGCTATTTCTCCGTGAACGGAATGCCGGAGGCGCAGGCTGCCGTCGCCTCGGTCGCCCGAGGTCTCGGCGCAACGCACGTCATCGATATCGCCGGCGCCGATATCGCCCGCGCAGCGGCCTTCCTGATCACGAACGGCGAGAGTTCGGCATTCCATCTGGAGCGGCTGAGACAGCGCGCCAATGATTTCGACCCGGAGACGCGCGACCGCTTTCTCGCCGGCGCGATGCAACCAACGGCCTGGTATCTGCAGGCGCAGCGGGCGCGGCGCTGGTTCCATGACCAGATGATGCGGCTGTTCGAGACCGTCGATCTGATCATCGCACCAGCGACCCCTTGCCCAGCGCCCGAGCTCGGCCAGAAGAGCTTGGTCCTGCGCGGTGAAACCGTGCCGCTGAGGCCGAACATCGGCGTTTTTACCCAACCGATTTCTTGCATCGGACTGCCAGTGGTTACCGTTCCTGTCTTTGCATCGGACTTACCGATCGGCGTTCAGCTGATCGGCGCGCCATGGAGCGAACATCACTGTCTGAGGGCAGCCTATGCCCTTGCCGAAACGCAGGTTTCAATTGCCAAGCCGCCTGTGTTCGATCACCGCGACCATTCTGCGTTGTGATCACCAATGCCGCTATATGCGGCGAAATCCGATTCCACTGATCGTCTTGAAGGATCAGGCGGTCCAGAACACCCATGGCTGCCTCCAAAAGACAGCCTTGAACACGCATCGCTCAAACCCGGAAACCCTTAAGAGGCCACGGCTCCTAGGGCAAATCCTTGCTTTGCCGCATTTTCTTCGCGCGAAATGGTGTCCACTTCTCGAAAATGCTCTAGCCGGCACCTTGATGTCACCACTATCGATCAGCCGATACCGGTCGTTCCAGATGTCGGCTTTGGGCCAGCTTTGCCTGTTGCGATATTCGCCTACCCGGACCGAGAGTGAGGCCGCTAAAGCCTCACTCCCGGTCGTCATTTTGGTTAGGCGCTGGCGGCGTTCAACATACCTGATTTCAATCCGCCCCTTCGGAGCTGGGATCCCTTCGGAGCTGGGATCGAGCGCGCGATGCGAGAGCGCAATGACCTGCATCCTCAAAGCCGCGCCGATCTGATCGCGGCCTACGGTGCGCTTGACGGACGGCCTTTCGCTATCGCGGTCGAGAATGCCGTCATCGGACATAACCTGCTTCGCCATTCCCGGATCGCAGACCGGCGCCAGCATCTTTTCGAAAGCTCCTCGCTTAAGCAAAATCTCCTAGCCATGAAGCTCATGCCGATAGAGGTAGGCCGGCTCTTCCCTCTTATCGGGAGCGGCCGGTGTGATCGGGTGCTTCGTCAAATCCCGCATCGTCGGGCGGGTTCTGACATACCAGTCTCGGAGATGGGCAAGGATTTTCTCACGTTCGACTTCCGAGGCCTGCTCCCCTCCGGGCGCGAAAGTCTCGGTGAGGCGAACATGCCCTTGCAGCGATTCCGCAAGGGCGTTGCGCAACTCGATCCGCGTCCAAGGATGCAGTCCGAACTTGATCGCGAGCCGCCCTGCAGCATAGACGAATCCGAAGCGCCGCGAAATACGAGGTTTGGCGCCAGCGCGATTTTCGCTGAGCCAGAAGACCAGCTTCTTCAGAAACAGGTGGCCAACACCGCCCGATGATCGAACGGCATTGAACCGCCCCGGGTTTGTCGGAGGCCCCAACTCCTGAGAGGATGGGGCTATGACGAGCAAGACGACGAACACGTTCTCGCCTGAGGTGCGTGCCCGCGCGGTGCGGATGGTGCTGGATCACGAAGCCGAGCATCCGTCGCGCTGGGCAGCGATCACGTCGATTTCGGGCAAGATCGGCTGCACGGCGCAGACGCTGAGCGAGTGGGTGAAGAAGGGCGAGATCGACAGCGGTCGCAAGCCCGGGCTGACGGCGGAGATGGCGGCCAAGCTGAAGGCTCTCGAACGCGAGAACCGCGAGCTTCGGCAGGCGAACGAGATTCTGCGCAAGGCATCGGCGTATTTTGCCCAGGCCCTTTCGGCGAATGCATGCATTCGCCTGTCGGGTGAGAGGAGCTCGACCGCCGACACCGGTCATGATCGCCTTCATCGATGACAACCGCGGGGCGTATGGGGTGTATGTCCCTGGTCCGGGAGGCTCGCGGCTCGGCGATCATCACTTGCGTGGCCCTGGTCTCCGCTGAATTAGCGTTTTCTCCCCGTGCGGAAGGCGAAGACGTCAATCCACAGATTGCGCGGCTCGATGGGCGCAGCACCCTGAAGGGCGGCGCGCGACGACCCTGTCTCCACCGATC
This sequence comes from Bosea sp. ANAM02, assembly GCF_011764485.1. Lineage (NCBI taxonomy): Bacteria > Pseudomonadati > Pseudomonadota > Alphaproteobacteria > Hyphomicrobiales > Alloboseaceae > Allobosea > Allobosea sp. ANAM02. The sequence goes on from NZ_AP022848.1 coordinate 3,440,135, forward strand.
GTCGGGTGCCGGCCCGCGCTCTCGCCGCCGCGTCTGTCCCTCAACGTCTGCGCCACGCCGCGCGGCACGCATGCATCGACTGCTGGACAGCGGCGTGCCTTGGAATCCATAGCAGGCTGTCGCATTCTGAATGCGCTCGCCTGCCGAACGGCCGAACGCGTCCGCCCAAGGGTCCACGTATGTCCACGATGCCGACTTCCAAATATCGCGCCTATGCCCCGGTCAACCTGCCGGATCGCACATGGCCCTCGCAGGTCCTCACCAAGGCGCCGATCTGGTGCTCGGTCGACCTGCGCGACGGCAATCAGGCCCTGATAGAACCGATGGGCGTCGAGCGGAAGAACCGGATGTTCAACCTGCTGGTGAGGATGGGCTTCAAGGAGATCGAGGTCGCCTTCCCCGCCGCGTCGCAGACCGATTTCGATTTCGTGCGCGCGATCATCGACGAGGGCGCCATCCCCGACGATGTGGCGATCCAGGTCCTGACCCAGTGCCGGCCCGAGCTGATCGAGCGCACCTTCGAAGCCGTGAAAGGCGCGAAGAACGTCATCCTGCACTTCTACAACTCGACCTCGACCTTGCAGCGCGAGGTCGTCTTCCGCTCCGACCGAAAGGGCATCACCAAGATCGCCGTGGAAGCAGCCACCCAGATCAAGGCGCTGGCCGAGCAGGCGCCCGAAACCAATTTCACCTTCGAATACTCGCCGGAGAGCTTCACCGGCACCGAGCTCGAATACGCGCTGGAGATATGCGAGGCGGTCAAGACGGTGATCAAGCCGACGCCGCGGAAGAAGTTGATCCTCAACCTGCCGGCCACCGTCGAGATGGCGACGCCCAACGTCCATGCCGACCAGTTCGAATGGTTCGGGCGCCATATCTCCGACCGGGACAGCGTTCTGCTCTCGATCCATCCGCATAACGACCGCGGCACGGCGGTCGCCGCCGCCGAACTCGCTCTGATGGCAGGCGCCGACCGCGTCGAGGGCACGCTGTTCGGCAATGGCGAGCGGACCGGCAATGTCGATATCGTCACGATGGCGCTGAACCTGTTCACCCAGGGCGTCGATCCCGCGCTCGACCTGCGCGACGTCAACGAGATCCGCAGCGTCGCCGAATACTGCACGCAATTGCCGGTGCATGAGCGCCACCCCTATGTCGGCGAGCTCGTCTACACCGCCTTTTCCGGCTCGCATCAGGACGCGATCAAGAAAGGCTTCGACGCCCAGCAGAAGCGCAACGATCCGCTCTTCCAGGTGCCCTATCTGCCGATCGATCCCAAGGATGTCGGGCGCGACTACGAGGCCGTCATCCGGATCAACTCGCAATCGGGCAAGGGCGGCATCGCCTATGTCCTGCAGGCCGATCACGGCCTCGACCTGCCGCGCCCGCTCCAGGTCGAGTTCTCGAAGATCGCGCAGGAGCAGATGGATGCCGACGGCAAGGAGCTGACCGCCTCCGCCCTCTGGACCCTGTTCGGCAAGACCTATCTGCTGAGCGATGCGCCGCTTGAGCTGATCTCCCACAAGACCTTCCCGACCGGCCAGGACACGCGGACGCTGATCGCGGAGCTCAGGCAGCGGGACGGCTCGATGCGCAGCATCGAAGGCGTCGGCAACGGCCCGATCGACGCTTTCGTCGACGCGCTACAGAGAACCTACGGCGTCGCCTTCTCGCTGCTGGACTATCACGAGCATGCCGTCGGGCGCGGCGCCAACGCGACCGCCGCCTGCTATGTCAAGCTCGAGGATGCGGATGGGCGGATCGTCCATGGCGTCGGCATCGACCCGAACATCGTCATGGCCTCGCTGAAGGCGGTGCTGAGCGGCATGCAGCGGATGTCCACGGCCAAGGGCACATGCTAGCGCGGCGGGCGATCCTCGCTCAAGCGACAGATCATCATTATCGCGTCCCGTCGGACGCGCGATGACTAGGCCGCCATCAACAGCGAGCGAAGCCGGAGAAGATCCTCGCAGACCGTTTCCAGATCGTCGACGGCGAAGCCGTCGCGAAGCGCCGGCAGATGTTCGGCCAGCCTCTCGCCAAGGGTTCCGTTGAAGACGACCTTGCCTCCGGACAGGACGACGAGGCCGTTCTCCTCCTCGTAGGACCTGTTCCAGGCGATCGCCTCGGATTCGCTCACGCCCTCCGGCAGATCCACCTGAAGACGGTCAGCGACGAGCCGAACGGGGTAGCCGCCTGGCAGCCCGTTCGGTCCGGGCACATGACCCCGCCAGCTCCGGCCGCCTGCCATCGCCAGCAGCATCGGGACGCCGCTCGCCCCGGAAATCTCGATTACCGGCTCCGGCGTGAGCTGGATATCGGCGAAGCGGTCGTAGACATCGACCACCTCCTCGCCGTCGAGCCAGACGCGCGGGGCGCGCCCGCTGCGCTCCTCGGGCCGCCGGCGCCAGGCGGCGAGGTTCTGGTAATGCGCGAGAACCTTGACCTCGGCGCCGGCTGGCGTCGCGGCCGAGCCGGCGAAGACGTTGGACAGGATCGCGACATTGCCCATGCCGCAGACGACGTCATGGCCCATCGCGCGGATCATGCCGTTGACCACGTCGGGGAAGCTGCAATTGACCAGCGTCACCGGCTGGCCGGCGCGCGTGATCGCCGCCGCGACGCGGGCGCTGATCAACGCCTGGAAGACGGCGGTCGCGCTCAGGCCGCCCTCGGCGACGAGACGCGTCCAGGCATTGCCGCTCTGGGCGATGACCTGCGAGGTCTGGATCGAGGCCGCCTGCACGACGATGCGCGGGGACGTCGCGGCGAGAAGCGTGTCGGACGCATCCGGCGCGAGCAGATCGATCGCGTGGGTGGTGAAGCGCGCGTTGGTTCCGAAGAGCGCGGCGCGGGCATTCGCAGCGGTGCGCAGCCAGTTCAGCCGTTCGAGATTGCGCCCGGCGATGATCACCTCGACCGGCTCGCGGGCGGTCGCAGCGATGTCGAATGCGATGCGCGCAGCGAAGCCGCCGGTGCCGGAGATCAGGATATCGCAGCCGGTCATCTCAGCGTCCCATCGCGGCCCTGTCCCAGCAATCGTCGAGCCGGGGCGAGAGCTTGTGCTTCATGATGCGCTGGCTCGCCGTGCGCTCGAACTCGTCGACGAGGGCGATGTAGCGCGGGTTCTGGTAGGGCGCGAGGCGCTGGCCGAGCCAGCCGGACAGGGCCTGCGGGTCGATGATCGCGCCGTGACGCGGCTTGACGAAGAGCTTGATGTCCTGCTCGCCGATATCGGCTGCGACGCCGATCATCGCGCAATCCTCGACCGCGTCATGCTCGGCCGCGACATGCTCGACCTCCCAGGCCGAGACGTTCTCGCCGCGGCAGCGCACGCTGTCGGTCATGCGGCCGTGGAAGTAGAGGTTGCCGTCGGTATCGAAGGAGCCGAGATCGCCGGTATGGAGGGCGCCGTTGCGCAGGGCCTTCGCGGTCGCCTCGGGATTGTCGAGATAGCCGGGGAAGATCGCGCCCCGGATGCTGGTCTCGACCACGATCTCGCCGCGCTCGCCGGCCGCGACCGGCTTGCCCTCGCCGTCGAGCAGCCTGACGGTGAACCAGGGCATCGGCCGCCCGACCGAGCCGACCACGCCGCTGGTGTTGCTGGTGGTCAGGCTGGAGGCCTCGGTCATGCCGTAGCATTCGCGGATCTCGACGCCGAAGCGGTCGCGGAACTGCGGCCAGATATCGGCCGGGCAACCGCCGCCCCAGGCGATGCGCACGCCATGCTCGCGATCGAGTGTGGTGGGCGGCTGCTTCAGCAGGATCTGCAGGATGCCGCCGAGATAATGGATATGGGTCGCTCCCTCCTCGCGGACCTGCGCCCAGAAGCGGCTGGCGCTGAAGCGCTCGACCATGGCGAGCGTGACGTCGCGGATCATCGGCAGCGGCAGGAGCTGGGCGCCGCCGATATGATAGAGCGGCTCCCAGACGAAGAAGACCTCGCCAGGCTTGGCATCCGACAGATAGAGCACGCTCTCGGCCGCCAGCCTGAGCATGCGGTGCGAGACGATGACGCCCTTAGGCCGCCCGGTCGTGCCGGAGGTGTACATGATCGCGAAGACGGCATCCGCGGAAGGCGCCGGCTCGTCGAAGCTGACGGTTCCGGCGAGCACGGCATCGAGATCGCCGCCCGGCGCATGCAGCAGCACCGGCAGGGTCGAATCCGGCCCCATCGCCTCGGCGATCTGGGGCGCGAGCTCGGCATCGGTGACGACGAGGCGCGGGCTGGAATGGCTCAGGAGATAGTTGAGCCCCTCGCCGCGCTGCTGTGCATTGACCGGTACCCAGGCGACGCCGGCCCGTGCGAGGCCGAAGACCACGGCGATGGTGGCGATCGAATTGCGCATCATCACCGCGACGCGATCGCCCGCGACGATGCCGCGCGCCCGCAGATGCCCGGCGAAGGCGGCCGAGCGCCGCTCAAGCTCGCCATAGCTCAGCGGCTCGCCGGCGAAGCGGGCATAGACGCGGTCCGGCTCGGCAGCGGCGCGCGCGGTCAGAAGGCCTACGAAGCCGTCTTTGTCTGGGGAGGTCATGGTTGCGCTTCGGTCGTCGGTATCAGGAAGAAGAGGAGGAGCGGAAGCGTTCGGCCAGCAGCAGCATCACGGTGACCACGACGAAGACGACGACCGAGACCGCGGCCAGCGTCGGGTTGAGCTGCAGGATCATGTCGTCCCACATCTGCTTCGGCAGGGTCGTCTTGACGCCGCCCGAGACGAAGATCGCGATGGTCAGTTCGTCGAAGGAGGTGATGAAGGCGAAGAGGAAGGCCGCGACGAGGCCGCCTTTCACCAGCGGGATCGTCACGCCGGTGAGCGTGCGGACGCGGTTGGCGCCGAGCGTCGCCGCCGCCTGGTCGAGCCGCTGGTCGTAGGTCTTGAGCACGGCCGCGATGGTAACGAGCGTGAACGGAATCGCCAGCACCGTGTGGCCGATGATCAGGCCGAGATCGGTGGCTACCAACCCGATCCGTGCGAAGAGATAGAACAGCCCGACGGCAATGACGATGCGCGGCACGATCATCGGCGCGAGGAAGAAGGCGAAGATCAGCCCGCCCCAGCGCGTGCGACTATGGGCCAGCGCCAGCGCCGCGAAGCCGCCGATCGCGGTCGCGGCCAGTGCCGTGGCGAAAGCGACCGTAAAGGAGCGCAGGGTCGCCTGCAGCCAGAGCGGCGATTCGAAATAGGTGCGGAACCAGCCGAGCCCGTAGCCCGGCGGCGGGAATTCGAGGAACTGCGAGGAGGTGAAGGCGAGCGGGATCACCAGAAGCGTCGGCAGCACCAGAAAGCCGATGGCGAGCCAGCAGAAGCCCGGCAGCAGCGCAGCGCAGACGCGCTTGCCCAGCAAGCGCTGTGCAACGGCCGCTGCGCGGCCGGCGATATCGCCGACAATGCCGAGAATGGCGAGGCCGAGATCGCGGATGCGTCCGCCCCCGACCTGCGCCGAACCGCCGGCGATGGTCGAGATGCCGAAGAGTCGGTCGTAGATCCAGCAGGAGACCAGCGCCGCGGCCAGCATCATCGCCGCGAGCGCCCCGGCGAAGGACCAGTTCAGCAGCTCCTGCACCTGGGTGATGATGAGCTGGGCGAGCATCGTCTCCTGCCGTCCGCCGAGGAAGGCCGGAACGATGAAGAAGCCGAGCGAGGAGATGAAGACCAGCAGGCCCGCCGCCGCGACGCCCGGCAGGGAGAGCTTGAAATAGACCAGCCAGAAAGCCCGCGCCGGGGCGGCGCCCAATGTCTGCGCGGCCTGCACGAGGCGGCGGTCGATGCCGGTCATCACCGGCAGCATGGTCATCACCGCGAGCGGCACCATGGCATGGACCATGCCGACCATCACGCCGAACATGTTGTGCAGCAGCGGCAGGGGCTGGTCGACGAGGCCGGAGCCGGTCACGAGCGAATTGATGATGCCGCTGCGGCCGAGCACGATCATCCAGGCGAAGGTCTTGACGAGATAGCTCGTCCAGAACGGCACCATGACGAAGAGCAGCATGCGCCCGCGGAACATGTCGGGCAGGCGCGCCAGCCAATAGGCCAGCGGGTAGCCGATCAGCAGCGACCAGAAGGCCGTCCAGCCGGCGATGCGGAAGGTGATGCCGAGCACGCGCAGATAGACGTCGGTCGCGGCGATGCGCTGATAGGCGCCGCCCGAGAATCCGCCGGTCTGGGGATCGACGAGGCTGAGGCCGAGCAGTTGCGCCACCGGCCAGGCGAAGAAGACTGCGAGGAACGCCAGGCCAGGCACAGCCAGCCAGAGCGGACCGAACCTGAGCCTGCTCCTACGCGCCGGAGCCGTGCCTGCCGCGACCGCGCTCATGCGACCAGCACCGCCTTGTCGCGGGCCCAGCCGGCGACGATGGCCTGGTCGATGGCGGGCACGGGATCGTCCGGCCCCAGCCGCAGCACGAGCGGACTGCCATCGCCGAGCGCGGCGATGACGCGCGTCTCCGAGCCGGCATAGACGATCTCGCTGACCCGGCCGCTGACGGCATTGCCGTCGCGCTCGCCGAGATGAAGGTTCTCCGGCCGGATGACGAGGGCGGCGTCGTTGCTCCGGCAGTTGGCGCCGCTCGGCAGGGCGAAGCGGCCATGTGGCGTGTCGAGCGCGCCGTTGCCGTCCCATTTGCCGCGGAAGATGTTGGAGATGCCGATGAAATCGGCGGCGAAAGCGGTGCGCGGGCGCTCATAGATCTCGCGCGGCGTGCCGAGCTGCTCGATCCTGGCGTGGTTCATCAGGCAGATGCGGTCGGACATCGCGAGCGCCTCTTCCTGATCGTGGGTCACATAGACGATGGTCGCGCCGCTCTCGCGATGCAAGCGCTTGATCTCGATCTGCATGTGCTCGCGCAGCTTCTTGTCGAGGGCGCCGAGCGGCTCGTCCATCAGGATGATCGAGGGCTGGTAGACGAAGCAGCGCGCCAGGGCGACGCGCTGCTGCTGGCCGCCGGAGAGTTCGCGCGGGAAGCGCCCGGCGAGATGGCCGAGATGGACCATATCGAGCGTGGACGCGACCCGGCCGGCGATCTCGGCCGAGGGGCGCCCGCGCATCTTGAGCGGAAAGGCGATGTTCTCCGCCACCGTCAGGTGCGGGAAGAGCGCATAGTGCTGGAAGACGAGACCGATATCGCGCTGGTGGACGGGCATGTTCGACTGGTCGCGACCGTCGATCACCACCCGGCCCTCGCTGGCCTCGACCAGACCGCAGATGAGCTGGAGCAGCGTCGTCTTGCCGGAGCCCGAAGGCCCCAGCAAGGTGAGGAACTCGCCCTCGGCGACGCCAAGCGAGCTCGGTTCGAGCGCCGTGGTCGCGCCATAGCGCTTACACAGTCCTTCGATGACAAGCTTGCCTTCGATGACGAGCTTGGCCGATTTCGGCTCGGTCGCGGTCATTCCGGCACCCTTCCCCATCGCGATCAGGTCAGAAGCCAGGCGTTGAAGCGCTCGGTGACCTTGGCGCGGTTGGCGCTCCACCAGTCCTCGTTGGCGATCGCCATCTGCTTCAGGTTCTCCGGCGAGGTCGGCAGCACCTTGGCGCGCTCGGGGGAGATCGTCTGATAGGCGTCGAGGTTGGTCGGGCCATAGGCCAACGCCTCGGTGAAGACGGCCTGTGCCTTCGGATCCGAGCAGAAGCGCACGAACTGCCGGGCGACGTCCGCCTTCGGTCCACCCTTGGGCAGGCCCCAGCCCTCGATCGAGTAGAGCCCCTGGTTCCAGACGATCTTCGCCGGCGTGCCGCCGTCGATCGCCGCCTGCAGGCGGGCGTTCCAGCCCGGCAGCATGTCGACCTCGCCGCTCTGCAGAAGCTGGGTCGACTGGGCCCCGCCGGTCCACCAGACCGCGACATGCGGCTTGATCTTGTCGAGTACCTTGAAGGCCCGGTCGATATCCAGCGGATAGAGCTTTTCGAGCGGCACGCCGTCGGCGAGCAGCGCCTGCTCGATTGTGTCGATCGGGTTCTTGCGCAGCGCGCGGCGGCCGGGGAACTTCTCCACGTTGAAGAAATCGGCCCAGCTCGCCGGCGCGTTCTTCACCTTGTCGGTGCGATAGGCGAAGACGGTCGAGTAGACGTCCGTGCCCATGAATTCGGGCGAGATCGCCTGCGGCATCAGCTTCGGCACGTCGGCATGCGCAAAGCCGATCGGGTCGAGCAGGCCCTGACCTTTCAGGATGTCGCGGGCCGAGAGCGTCAGCGTGCAGACGTCCCAGGTATAGGACTTGGTCTCGACCATCGCCTTGAACTGGGCGGTGGGCTCGGCCTCGCGGGCGACGTTGACGACCTTGTTGCCGGTCGCCTTCTCGAAGGGATCGTAGAAGGCCTTGCGGAAAGCCGGGCCGAACGGGCCGCCGGGATCGGCGACCGTGATCTGGGAGGCGGCGCGCGCCGTGCCCGTCAGATAAGGCGCGGCAACCGCGCCGGCAGCGACACCGCCCGCGAGTTGCAGCAGGGTGCGCCGGGTCGGCTTCGTGGTCAGGCTCGTCATCGTCTTCTCCCCTTTCAAGCGGTTTTCCGCGTTTCCCCGTGGGTGGTCGGATGCTTTGGTCAGGCCGTCTTTCGCGCCGCGCGCTTGGCGAGGAAGGCCTCCATCATCCGCGCCGGCTCGCCGGTGGCGTAGGCGGCGCGCTGGTTGCGGATGCCGGCGGCGAGGCACTCGCGGAAGCTCTCCTCGGTGATCTCGCGGAAGCGGGCCTTGTTGAGGCGCATGGCGACCGGCGGCTTGCCGGCGAGCTCCTCGGCCAGCGCGAGCGAGGCCTGCATCACCTGCTCCTTCGGCACGATCCGATTGATCAGGCCGATGCGGAAGCACTCGTCGGCATCCATCATCCGGCCGGTCAGGGTCAGATCGATGGTGCGGGCGATCCCGATCATCTCCTTCATGATCCAGGGGCCGGTCACCGAGGCGATGCCGGAATTGATCTCGGGCTGGCCCATGGTGACGCCGGCATGGCCGACGCGCAGATCGCAGAGCAGCGCGACCTGGAAGGCCGAGCCCGCCGCGACGCCGTTCAGCGCCGCGATCAACGGCTTGGAGAGCGAGCGCATGCGGTCATAGAGCCGCTCCCATTCGCCCATCCACAGTTCGGCGCGGTCCGGATCGAAGGTCTTGGTCTCGTTGAGGTCCTGGCCGGCACCGAAGGCGCGCTCGCCCGCCCCCGTCAGGATGATGGCGCGGACGGCCTCGTTCGCTTCCATCTCGTCGAAGCAGGCGACCAGCCGCTCGCGCATCGGCGCGTTCCACGCGTTGAGAATCTCGGGGCGGTTGAGGGTGATGATGCCGACCGCGCCACGCACCTCAGCCAGAACAGAGTCCTTCATAGCGCCCTCCGATGGGTATTTATCACAATGCAATAATTTCTATTGAAAATATTACGGAGGCGGCTCACCTTGTCAAGGCCGTTCCTCGCAGCCATTGATCGCGCCAAGGAGAGCAGGCCCGATGACGATGCCCGAAGAGAGACAGACCAGCCGCAAACGCGCGGCGGCGCCGGCCGAGCCTGCCGCCCGCAAAGACGACGCCTTGATGGTCAATTCGGTGGAGAAGGCGTTCCGGGTGCTCTCGGCCTTCGGCCGCCAGCACCAGACGCTGAACCTGTCCCAGGTCGCCTCGGAAACGGGCATGGATGTCAGCGCCGCCCAGCGCTTCACCCATACGCTCGCCAAGCTCGGCTATCTCCGCAAGGACGCGCAGACCAAGCGTTTCGAGCTGACGGCGAAGACGCTCGATCTCGGCTATCATTTCGTCCGCAGCAGCCGGCTGCTCGACCGGGCGATGCCCTATCTCATGCATCTCAGCAAGCAGACCGAGGAAACGGTGAACCTCACCGTGCGCGAGGAGACAGAGATCATCTTCGTCTCGCGCTTCCTCAGCCGGCACGTCCTCAATACCGACGTCATCATCGGCACGCGCATGCCGGCCTATGCCACCGCACCGGGCATCGCGATGCTGTCGCGCCTACCGGAGGACGAGGCGATGGCGATCATCGACGCCTCCGACCGCCGCGCCTACACGCCGTCGACGACCTGGCAGCGCGAGGCGTTGCGCGAGAAGCTGCGCCAGTCGGCTGCCCAGGGCTACGCCACCGCCTTCGAGGAGGTCTATATCGGCGACGCCTCGATCGCCGCCGTGGTCGTCGATCATCACGGCCGGCCCGAGGGCGCTGTCAATATCGCGACCTCGACCTCGCGCTACAGCCATGAGGAGGTCGTCTCGCGCTTTTCGTCGCTGGTGATCGCCGCCGCCCACGCCATTTCGCGCGTCTGAAAAAACGGGCCGATAGCCCTTGACAGGCGATAGTTCGACTTATCAAAATCCACATACTTCTATCGCATTGAGATAATACCGGGACAGAATGGAACGCTCGCAGGTGCAGTTCCGCCGTGTGGCTCGCCGCACCGGCCCGCCGGTCACCCTCAGCTTCGCAGGCGCGCCGATCCACGCGACCGCGGGCGACAGCGTCCTTGCCGCCCTGCTGGAGAATGGCGCCTTCGCACGGCGGCATGAATTCGGGGGAGAGCCGCGCGCCGGTTTCTGCCTGATGGGCGCCTGCCAGGATTGCTGGGTCTGGAGCGCGGATGGAGGCCGGATCAGGGCCTGCACCACGCCGGTCAGCGAGGGCATGGAGCTCTTCGCCGAACCGCAGGGCATGGCGCCTGCCCGTGGCTGACATCGTCATCATCGGCGCCGGGCCAGCCGGGATCAGCGCTGCCGAATTGCTCGTCGCGAACGGGCTGAAGCCCATCCTGATCGATGAAGGCGCCCGCGCCGGTGGACAGGGCTATCGCCGCCCGGCCGACGATCTCGCCCTCGACATGCGCAAGCTGATGGGCTCTGAGGCCGGGCGATATGCAGCCCTGCACGCGCGCTTCGCCGCCTTGCGCGACCGGATCGACTACCGGCCGCAGACGCTGGTCTGGGCCATCGACGGCCAACGCCTGCACCTGCTGCGCGATGGCCGCGCCGAGACGCTCGATTGCGACAGGCTATTGATCGCCAGCGGCGCGATGGACCGGATCGCGCCCCTGCCCGGCTGGACGACGCCCGGCGTCTTCACGCTGGGCGGGGCACAGGTCGCGCTCAAGGACCAGGGCTGCCTGATCGGCAGCCGCGTCGCCTTCCTCGGCTCCTCGCCCCTGCTGGCGCTGGCGGCGAAGCAGTACCGCGCGATGGGCGCCGAGATCGCCGTGATCGCCGATACGACGCCCTTCTCCGCCAAGCGCGCGGCGGTGCCCGCCCTGCTCGGCGCCCCGCGCACCATGCTGCGCGGTCTCTGGTACATGGCAGCAGCCTTGCGCGCGGGCATCCCGATGCTACATGGCGTGACGCCGGTCACCGTCGAGGGAGACGGTCGCGTGGAGGCTCTCGTCCTGCGCGACGGCAGCGGACGCGAGCGGCGCTTCGCCTGCGACGCGGTGGCGCTGGGCTACGGCCTCAAGCCCGAGACGCAGCTCGCCGATCTCGCCGGGGCGGAATTCGCCTATGACAGGGATTTCCGGTTGTTCCTGCCACGGATCGATGGCTTTGGCCGCGCGCGGCCAGGGCTCTACCTCGCCGGCGACGGGGCAAGGATCGGCGGCGCCGACGCGGCCGAAGCCAGCGGGGCGCTCGCAGCCCATGCCATCCTCTCCGATCTCGGCCGAGGGCAGGACATCGCCGCGATCAGGCCGCTGGCGCGGCGGGTCGCGCGGCTGCGCGACTTCCAGTGCGGGCTGGCACGGGCCTTCGCATGGCCGAAGGAGCAGATCGCGGCGCTGCCCGATGGGGTCACGCTCTGCCGCTGCGAGAACGTGACCGTCGGCGAGGTCCGTGGCGCAATGGCGAAGGCGCTCGGCCCGGTCGAGGTCAACCGCGTCAAGGCGATGACCCGCTGCGGTATGGGGCGCTGCCAGGGCCGTGTCTGCGGGCCGGCCCTGCAGGAGATCGTCGCGGCCGGAACCAGGCAAACCGGCGAAGCCGCCGGCCGGCTGCGCGGCCAGGCGCCGGTCAAGCCGATCGCGCTCTCAGCTGCGGAAGAGCCGGCATGAGCGTTCAAACCACGGATGTCGCGATCGTCGGCGGCGGGCTGATCGGGGCCTGGACCGCCTTTTTCCTGGCACGGCGCGGCCAGCGCGTGACGCTGATCGAGAAGGGCGTCGTCGGCGCCCAGTCGAGCGGCGTCAATTTCGGCAACCTGCGCCTTCAGGGTCGCTTTCCCGGCCAATATCCGCTGTCGCTGCGCTCGCAGGCGCTGTGGGAGGATTTCGAGGCGCTGATCGGTGAGGATTGCGAGTTCGAGCAGACCGGGCATCTCTACCTCGCCTATGACGAGGAGGAGCACGCCAAGCTCGAAGGCTATGCCAAGGTCTCGGAATCCCATGGCCTCGCCATCGAGCGGGTCGGGCCCGCCGACCTGCGCCGGCGCTGGCCCTGGCTTGGCGAGCGTGCCGTCGCCGCCACCTTCTCCACGCGCGACGCCACGGCCAATCCAAGGCTGGCGACGCCGGCCGTGGCACGCGCAGCCGCGAGGCAAGGCGCCATCATCCTGGAGAACACGCGCGTGACGGCTGTGGATCGTGAGGGCGACGGCTTTACGCTGACGCTGGCCGATGGTAGCCGGATAAGCTGCGGCGCTCTGGTCAATTCCGCAGGGGCCTGGGCTTTGGAGATCGCCGAGCGCTTCGGCGAGACCGCGCCGGTCTTCCCGGCCGGGCCGCCGCAATTCGTGACCGAACCCTTCCCCTATCGGATCGAGCCCTCGGTGCAGGCGATCGACGGCTCGGTGATCTTCCGCCAGATCCCGCGCGGCAACATCATCCTCGCCGGCTATCCGCGCACGGCAGCCGATCCGCAGGCCAACCGCGCGCCGGTGCCGCCCGTCAAGACGCTGGCAGCGATGCGGGCGCTCGCCCGCGTCGCGCCGATGCTGGCGCAATGCCATGTCATCCGGGTCTGGTCCGGCATCGAGGCCTATCTGCCGGATATGATCCCGGTGATCGGGCCGAGCGGAACGACGGCCGGCCTGTTCCACGCCTTCGGCTTCTGCGGCCACGGCTTCCAGATCGGCCCCGGCGTCGGCCTGTGCCTCTGCGAGATGATCCTCGACGGCGAAACGCCGACGCCGCTCGAGCCCTTCGCGATAACGCGATTTCGCGGCGCCGCGACAGTCAGCGACAAGTTCCTCCGGGAGTTCGACAACGCGCCCGGTCCGGCATAACCGCTTTCTCACCGGGCCTGCGGCCATACGATCAAGGCGCCAAAGCGGCTGCGAACACCGATGCGATCCCTCTAAGCCTGCGCGCATAGTCCTCGGCGCTCGGCGGCGTGCCCAGCTTCGCCCCCGCCGCAGCGAAGAGGAGACCGGAAACCCAATCCTCCGGCGTGGTGGTCGACAGGCGCGACAAGGTGATCTCGCCCTGCCGATCGGCCTGTTGAAGAAGCTCTCCGGCAAACCGGGTGAATATCCGCTCGAAGGCCTGCAATTCGCGCGTCGCGATCGTGTTCATCACCGCCTTCAGCTCGACGAGATGCTCGCCGGTGCCGAAGCTGGCATAGGCCGAGCCGTGATGCGCCTGAAGCAGTGCCGCGAGACGCTCCGGAAAAGCACCCGGCTCTGCCAGGACCTCACGGCAACGTGCTTCGACCCGGCGCCCGAGCAGGTCCAGCATCGCGCGGAAGACATCGTCCTTGCCCTTGAAATGCAGGTAGAGCGTCGCCTTGGCGAGCCCGGCCTCTCTGGCGATGTCGTCCATCGCGCTGCGCTTGTAGCCGTAGCGGGCGAACAGACGCAGCGCCGCATCGGCGATCTGGTCGGTGCGGGTATTGGCATCCTCCGCAGGGAGAACGTTGGAACCTTCGTTTCCGTCCGGCATTGCAGCTTCTGCAGTCTTGACAAAATCCAAACTGCGCGCGACCATCCTAATTAGACTCAAATCGTCTAACTAGTCCAGTCGCGCGACCCAGGGCTACGGATTCATCGCCCGCCATCTGATATGTCAGATCGGGCCATCGGGGGCGAGCCCTCGATCCGCACCATGGTGCCGCGCTGCGTCATGCCAGCATCGGAGGCAGCCATGGTCTCTCTCAAGGTCAACGGGACGACACATACCGTCGATGTCGACGACGATACGCCCCTGCTCTGGGCGATCCGCGACAATCTCGGCCTCACCGGCACCAAGTTCGGCTGTGGCGTCGCCCAGTGCGGCGCCTGCACCGTCTTCATCGACGGCCAGCCGCTGCGCTCCTGCGTGACACCGGTTTCGGCCGTCGACGGCCGGGACATCACCACCATCGAGGGCCTCGCCGGGAAGGAGGCCGACGCCGTCCAGGCCGCCTGGATCGCCCGCGACGTGCCGCAATGCGGCTATTGCCAGTCCGGCCAGGTGATGAGCGCCATCGCGCTGCTGAAGGAAAACAAGAAGCCCAGCGACCGCGACATCGATCTCGCGATGAACGGCAATATCTGCCGCTGCGCCACCTATGTCCGCATCCGCGCCGCGATCCATGACGCGGCCCGCGCGCTGGAGATCTGAGCCATGACCGCGCATGATCCCAAACTCTCGCGCCGCAACCTGCTGGCAGGTGCCGGCGCCCTCGTCATCGGTTTCCACCTGCCCCGGAATGCGAAAGCGCAATCAGGGGCCGGTGCGGCCTACCGGCCCGGCGGCAACGCGACCTTCGCGCCGAACGCCTTCATCCGCGTCGCGCCCGACTCCACGGTGACCGTGCTGATCAAGCATATCGAGTTCGGCCAGGGCCCGTTCACCGGGCTCGCCACGCTCGCGGCCGAGGAGATGAACGCCGCCTGGAGCCAGATGCGTGCCGAGCATGCGCCGGCCGACGTCAAGCTTTACGCCAATCTCGCCCTCGGCGTTCAGGGCACCGGCGGCTCGACAGCCATCGCCAATAGCTGGGAGCAGATGCGCAAGGCCGGCGCTGCGGCCCGCATGATGCTGGTGCAGGCCGCTGCCGATAGCTGGAAGGTTCCGGCCTCCGAGATCAAGGTCGAGGAGGGCGTGATCAGCCATGCCTCCGGCAGGCAGGGCCGCTTCGGCGAATTCGCCGAGGCCGCCGCCAAACTGCCCGTGCCGGAGAATCCGCCGCTCAAGCCGGCCTCGGCCTATCGCTTCATCGGCAAGGAAGGGGCGGTGAAGCGCCTCGATAGCGCCGACAAGGCGCACGGCAAGGCGCAGTTCACCATCGATATCCATACCCCGGGCATGCTGACGGTGGTCGTCGCCCGCTCGCCGCGCTTCGGTGGCAAGGTCGCGAGCTTCGATGCCGCCGAAGCGCTCAAGGTCAAGGGCGTCGTCGACGTGAAATCGATCGGCTACGGCGTCGCGGTCTATGCCAACGGGATGTGGCCGGCGCTGAAGGGCCGCGAGGCGCTGAAGGTGACCTGGGACGACAGCGCCGCCGAGACGCGCGGCAGCTCCGAGCTCATCGCCGAGTACCGCAAGCTCACCCGCCAGCCCGGCACGGTCGCCGGCAGCCATGGCGATGCCGAGGCCATGCTGGCCAAGGCCGATCGTGTGATCGAGGCCGAGTTCGTCTTTCCCTATCTCGCCCATGCACCGATGGAGCCGCTCGACGGCTATCTCGAATGGGACGGGCAGACGGCTCATGCCCGCTTCGGCAGCCAGTTCCAGACGACCGAGCACCAGACCATCGCCACGATTCTCGGCCTGCCGCTCGAAAAGGTGACGCTGGAGACGATGCTTGCCGGCGGCAGCTTCGGCCGGCGTGCGCAGGTCAGCCAGCATCTGGCGGCCGAACTCGCCACCGTCGCCAAGACGATCGGCCCCAACCGCCCGGTCAAGGTGGTCTGGACCCGCGAGGACGACCTGACCGGCGGCTATTACCGCCCGCTCTTCGTCCATCGCTTCCGGGGGGCGGTGAAGGACGGCAGGATCGCCGCCTGGGCGAGCACGCTGGTCGGCCAGTCCTTTTTCCTCGGAACGCCCTTCGAGGCGATGGTCGTGAAGAACGGCGTCGACGCCACATCGGTCGAGGGCGCCAACAAGATCTTCTACGAAGTGCCGGACTTCCGCTGCGAGGTGCATAATCCCAAGGTCGGCGTGCCGACCTTGTGGTGGCGCTCCGTCGGCCACACCCATACCGGCTATGCCGTCGAATGCTTCGTTGATGAGCTGCTTCAGGCGGCGGGACAGGACGCCGTGCAGGGCCGCCTCGCCCTGATGGGCGACAAGCATCCGCGCGCCGCCGGTGTGCTCAAGGCCGTCGCGGAACTCGCGAACTGGAAGGGGCCGGGGCCGGTCGACGGGCGCGCCCGCGGCGTCGCCGTGGTCGAAAGCTTCGGCTCCTTCGTGGCCCAGATCGCCGAGGTCTCGATGGGGCCGGAAGGCGAGCCGAAGGTGCACAAGGTCTGGTGCGCGGTCGATTGCGGCGTCGCGGTCAATCCTGACATCATCCGCGCGCAGGTCGAGGGCGGCATCGGCTTCGGCCTCGGCCACGCGCTCTATGGCCAGATCACCCTCGATGGCGGGCGGCCGATCCAGACCAATTTCCACGAATACCGTTCGCTGCGCATCCACGAGATGCCGGCCGTCGAGGTGACGATCATCCCTTCGACCGAAAAGCCGAGCGGTATCGGCGAGCCCGGCGTGCCCCCGATCGGCCCCGCCGTCGCCAACGCGCTCGCCGCGCTCGGCCACGGCCGGCCGCGCCAGTTGCCGATGCAAGGAGGCACCGTCTGATGAGCCGCAACCTGATCCTCGCCGCAGGCGCCGCGCTCGCGGTCTGCATTGGCGGCAGCGCACTGACGCTGGCGCAGAATGCCGGGCAGGCCCAGCCCGGCGGCGCGAACCTGCGCCCCGCAGCGAGCTTCGCCTCGATCGCCAACCAGCGCGACCGCTCGGTCGCGCTGTTCAACGAGATGGGCAAGGTGCTCACCCACCCGCGCTGCATGAACTGCCATCCGGCGACGGAGCGGCCGCGCCAGGGCGATCTGCGCAAGCTGCACGAGCCGCTCGTCGTGCGCGGCAAGGACGGGCATGGCGCCGCGGGCCTGCCTTGCGCGACCTGCCACGGCAAGCAGAACTTCGACCCGGCCGGCGTGCCCGGCGACGGGCACTGGGCGCTGGCTCCGGCCTCGATGGCCTGGGAGGGCAAGACGGTCGGCCAGATCTGCGAGCAGTTGAAGGACCAGAACCGCAATGGCAGCCGCGACCTCGCCGCGCTGGTGAAGCACGTCACCACCGACACCCTCGTGCTCTGGGGCTGGAACCCCGGCAAGGGCCGCACGCCGGCGCCCGGCACGGCCGCCGCGTTCGGCGCGCTGATGCAGGCCTGGGCCGATAGTGGCGCGGCCTGCCCAGCACCTTAGAGCATCGGACTGAATATGATATTCAGTCAGATGCTCTAAATCTTTGATTTTACATCGACTTTTTCCGAAAGCCGCGTTCCGCTTTTCGGGCCGATGCTCTAGCGGGCGAAGCGCAGTCCCTGCATCCGTCGATGCGGTGGCGCTTGCGCCGCGCCGACGACGAAAGGCCCGACGAGGCTTCAGGGGCTCCCGGGCGCCTGCCTTCGTGGCTCGGCCTCGATCAGATATTCGATATGCCGGCGTCCCGAGGCTCCCGGACGGATCGAGACCGCGACCCCGAAGATGCGCTGGATCGCCTCGGCGGTCAGCACCTCTTCCGGCGCGCCCGCCGCCTGAAGGCGGCCCTCGTGCAACAAGGCGATCTCGTCGCAAAACATGGCGGCGAGGTTGAGATCGTGCAGCGCCATGATGCAGGTGATGCCGAGGCGCCGGACCAGGCTCAGGATCGAGAGCTGGTGCTGGATATCGAGGTGATTGGTCGGTTCGTCGAGGATCAGCTCGCTCGGCTCCTGCGCGAGCGCGCGGGCGATATGGACGCGCTGGCGCTCGCCGCCCGAGAGCGTGTGCCAGCACTGATCGTGGCGCTCCGTGAGCCCGACCCGCGCCAGCGCCTCGTTGACCGCCGCTTCGTCGGCCTCATTCCAGGAGGCGAGCGCGGCGCGATGCGGCGTGCGGCCGAGGCGGACGACATCGCAGACGGAGAGCTGGATCTCGGTCGTGGCCTGCTGCTCGACGAAGGCGAGACGCCGCGCGAGCTCGCGGCGCGGCACGGCGGCGATGTCGTTCCCGTCGAGCGTGACGACGCCGCTTGCGACATTGCGCAGGCGGCAGAGCAACCGGAGCAGGCTCGACTTGCCGGAGCCGTTCGGGCCGATCAGGCCGAGCACCCGGCCGGGCGCGGCCTCCAGCGTCACGCCGTCGACGATCATCCGGCCGCCGGCACCCCAGCGGATCTCGCGGGTCGCGAGCGTCATGCCGGCCTCCGGGCACGATAGAGAATCAATGCGAAGACCGGCGCGCCGAACAGCGCCGTCACCACGCCGATCGGCAGTATCTGCTGGGGTATCAGGATGCGGGAGAGGATGTCGGCAAGGATCATGAAGATCGCGCCGACGACGAGGCAGGCCGGCAGCAGGCGGGCATGGCCGGAGCCGACGAGGAAGCGCGCGGCATGGGGAATGATCAATCCGACGAAGCCGACCGTGCCGACGATCGAGACCATCACCGCCGTCATCACGGCCGTCGTTGCGAACAGCACGACCTTGACGCGCGTGACGGCGACGCCGAGCGAGGCCGCGGCATCGACGCCGAAGGCGAAGGCATCGAGCGCCTTGGCGTGAAGCATACAGATGGCGAAGCCGATGAAGGCGACCGGCGCCGCCATCCAGATGTCGGGCCAGCGCACGCCGCCGAAATTGCCGAGCAGCCAGAACATGACGCCGCGCGCCTGCTCGGCGCTGGCGAGCGTCGTGACGATCGTCGCGGTTGCCGCGTTGAAGAGCTGCGAGGTGGCTACGCCGGCGAGTATGACACGGTCGCTTGCCCCGCCCGCCCCAGCCGCCAGCATGGCGACGACGACGAGCGCGGCGCAGGAGCCGATGAAGGCGCCGGCCGAGACCGAGAGCACCGCGCCGCCGATGCTGATGCCGAGGATCAGCACCGCTACCGCGCCGGTCGAGGCGCCGGCCGAGATGCCGAGGATATAGGGCTCGGCCAGCGGGTTGCGCAGCAGCGCCTGCAGGATCGCACCCGACAAAGCGAGCGCGCCGCCGCAGAGCCCCGCCATCAGCGCGCGGCTCAGGCGATAATCGAAGATCACGCCCTGCTGGATCGCGCTGACGGGGAAGTCGAGATCGAACAGCCCGTTGCCGAGCGCCTTCAGGGCCGTATCCAGCGGGATGCGCATCTCGCCGATCGTCACCGCCAGCGCGACCGAGAACGTCAGCGCCAGCAGCGAGGCCAGTGCGATGCCGATCCGCGCCGGCCAGTTCGGCCCGTGGGCGGCGTGGCTCAACGCGAGATCCCGAAGCCGGCTATCGCCTTGGCCAAGATCTCGATGCCGTCGACCGTGTCGAGCCCGGCGCGGGTCGCGCCGACATCCATGATGACGACGCGGTTGTTCTTGACGGCGTCGAGCTTGCTGGCGACCGGATCGGTCTTCAGGAAGTCCAGCTTCTTCTCGATATCGTCGGCCGGGAAGCGGCGGCGGTCCATCTTCACGGTGACGATCACGGCCGGATTGGCGGCCGCGATGCTCTCCCAGCCAACCAGCGGCCATTCCTCGTTGGTCGAGATGACGTTGCGGGCACCGAGCTTGGACAGGATATAGGCGGGCACGCCGTTCTTGCCGGCCATGAAGCCGTCGCCCTTGATGTCCTTGCTGGAGAACCAGACGACCACCGGCACGTCCTGCGCCTTCAGCTTGGCGACCTGCTCGACCGCCTTGTCCTCGCGCGCCTTGAGCTCGGCGACAAGCTTCTCGGCCCGGTCGGCGACGTCGAAGATTTCGCCGAATTCGCGGATGTTGCGGTAGACCAGATCCATCGTGAACATCTGGGTTCGCACGCCGTCGCCGGCCCCGGAATTATCCTTGCCGACGCAATCGGTCGGCGAGACATAGCTCGGCACCTTGACCTTGGCGAACTGGTCGCGCTTGCCGACGATGCCGTTGGGCCCGACATGCCATTCGAACATCGCCGTGACGAGATCGGGCTCTTGCGCCAGCACCGCCTCAAAGCTCGGATCATTGTCGGCGAGGCGCTTCACCTTGGCATTGACCGCCTCATAGGGCTTGGCCACCGGCGAGAACCAGACCGCCGTGCCGACGACGCGGTCGCCGAGGCCGAGCGCGTAAAGGATTTCGGTCTGCGTCTGGCCGATCGCGACGACGCGCCTGGGCGCGGCGTTGAAGGTGATCGTCTCGCGGCAATTCTCCAGCGTCAGCGGATATTTCGTGGGCGCCGCCGTGGCCGTGCCGGCGGCGAGAGTGCCGAACAGCGCGGCGGCAGACAGGCGAAGCAGGGAATTGAACGGGCGCGCAGCCGGCATCGAGACCATCCGAAATGTAACAATGTTGCATTTCTGATAGAGCGCGCGGCCGGCGGCCGTCAAGCCGCCCCGAGCGGCCTGTGTGGTGGACTTCGTGAACATGGACTTCATCGCTCCCCGAGATGACGGCCGGGGCAGCTTGGGCATGTGGGACGGACAAGCGGCACGGGGCCGCCATCGACACACAGGCTCCGGAACACCCCGTCCGAAAGACGTCTTCGACGACCGGGGCAGGTCTCCTGGCTCGCGGGTCGATGCCGCTTCCGCCCGGCCTTCCCGGCGCGCAAAGCGCCAGTGGACGATGGACAGAGAGCTCGCCGCTTACAGTTGCGGGGGCAGCCTCGGCTTTGGCGCGGGTGGCGCCTCACCGAATTCCCTCTTAGCTCCGGGAGCAACCCGAAGAACCTCGATCAGCGCACACCCTATAAGGGCGCAACGCGGCGTCAAGCGGACATCGCGTCAGAGGCTCGGCGTAGCGTAGAGCCGCTTGCCGCCGACGGAGATCTCAACCTCCTGAAGATAGCCGCGCAGCGCCGTGGTCGCGACGGCGATGCCGAGACCGGGGACGTCGGGCGCCGCGACCTGCCCGTTCGCGTCGCGCTCCAGATGATTGGCGGAGATCGCGGTCGCGAGCGGCTTCGGCATCGCCGGGTATTCGCAGATTTTGTGCTCAGCCAGACCGGCATAAGGCTGGAGCGAGGCCGAGAGCGCGAGATGCGAGGTGAAGGTGTGGTTGACGAAGGTCACGCCCCTCGCGACGGCATAATCCGCTACCGCTTTGGACGGACCGATGCCGCCGATGCGCCCACAATCGATCTGGACATAGCCGATGCCGCCATAGTCGATGAGCTGCCGCGCCATCGACTCGTTATGAGCGCCCTCCCCGCCGGCCAGCCGGACCTTGGGGCTGCGTTTGGCAAGCGCGCCATAGGCTTCGAGCGCGCTGGCGTGGAAAGGCTCTTCGAACCAGAGCACGTTCGCCTTCTCCATCGCCGGCAGGCGGGCAGCGGCGCGCTCGACATCCTCGATGAAGATCTGGCCGGTATCGACGAGCAGGATGCCGTCCTGACCCAAGCCCTCGCGAGCGGCGACGAAATGCTCGGCATCGGCCTCGACGCTGCCCCGGCCGATCGGCCCCCAGCCGAACTTGGCGGCGCGGAAGCTGCGGCTGCGGGCATCGCGGGCGCGCTCTAGGGTTTCCTGCGCCGTGTCGCCGAACAGGACCGAGGCATAGGGGGTCTTGGGATGGCTTTTCGCGTAGCCGAGCAGGCGCCAGACCGGCTCGGAGCGCATCTTGCCGAGGATGTCCCAGAGCGCCATCTCGACGCCGGAGAAGGTATGCGGCGCCTGAAGCAGGTCCATCGAGTTATAGGCGACGGCCGCGGCGATGCGAGCGATGTCCTCAGGGCTTTCCAGAGTCTGGCCGAGGACGGAATCGGCGACCGGCCGGCAGACGCCATGCGACATCGGGCAGATGAAGGCGGCGATGGAGGGCAGCGGCGCCGCCTCGCATTCGCCCCAGCCGACATGGCCGCCGGCGGCGACCCTGACCAGCAGCGCGTCCTGGCTGCCATCGGCCTCATCGGTGACGACGGGCATGGCGAGATAGAAGAAATCGACGGCCTCGATCCTGGGCACAGGTCTTCTCCTCACAGTTCGTAGATCGTGGCGCGGGGCGCGAAGGCGACGCCCTCGTCGAGCGGGTAGATCGGCCGGGCGCAGATGGTGTGGCCCAGGCTCTTCAGGTTGGCGGAGGTCGCGCCGGGCGCATCGATGTTGAAGTTCCGCGCGCACCACTGGTCGAACATGTGGAACTCGGTGTGGGGGGACTTCACCACGATCAGGTCGAAATCGGTCGGGTCGATGCCGTTGGCGTAGTACATCGCGCGGTCGAACAGGCTGACCGAGCGGCTCATGACCACGACGGTGACGTTGTCCCAGGTCAGCACCGCAGTCGGCCCGGCGCTCAACGGCGCCTTCATTGTCTCCAGCGCCGCCTCGCCATCCGAGAGCAGCTTGACCTTGGCCTTGACCTGCATCGGCGGGAAGCGCGCGGGATCGATCGAACCGCCGAGCGCGACCTCGATCGTCGCGCCGATTCCGGCCTTGTGCGCGGCGGCCGCTGCCGGCGCGTCGACGATCTGGGCCAGCACCCGCTTGCCGTAGCCGGCCTTGCGCAAGGCGGCGAGGATCGCGTTGCTGTCGCCGGAGGCGCCCGACGAGGTCGCGTCGGCGGCATCGGTGAAGATCACCGGACCGTCGATGCTGCGGGCCTGCGCGATGGCACGTTCCAGCGGGACGAGCTTGCCCTGCATGCGGAAGCGCAAGGGCCAGAATTCCTCGGCGAGCCGGATCGCCTCGCTCTCGGCAGCGTCCCTGTCGCCATCGGTGAGGATCAGCACCTGCGAGCAGAGTTCGGGCACATCGGTAAAGGGATTGCCGATCATGATGCCGGCCGCGAGCGCCCGCCCCTCCTCCTCCAGCCGGCGGCATTCGGCCAAAAGCTCGCCGTAGCAGCCGATCTTGGTGATGAGTTCGTCGCCACGCACGAGAGCGGGAATGACGACGCGGGCGGCGACCGGCTTGATCCCGCCCGCCATCAGCTTGAGCAGAAGTTCGGCGGCGCGGCGGCCCGTGTCCGCGAAATCGACATGAGGGTAGGTCCAGTAGATCGCGAAACCGTCGACATTGCGGAGCATGCGATCGGTCAGGATGCCGTGGAGGTCGAGCGAGATCACGATCGGCATGTCCGGCCCGACGCGCTGACGCAGCTTCTCCAGCAGGTAGCCTTCCGGATCGAGCTCGCCATCAGCGCCCATCGCGCCATGCAGCGAGACATAGATGCCGTCTATGCGATCGAGCTTCGCGAAGATCGCGGCGAGGATTTCTTCCGAGAGCTTCTTCCAGCCTGCCGCCGAGAGCGGGCCGGCGCTGCCCGAGCGCGCGCAGATCGTCGGCACGATCTCGATATCTGGCCTCGCCTCGAAGACCGCGAGCGCGCCGCCGAGCTCCTGGTTCTGGCCGCGCTGTACGTAGAGCCCGTCGCCATGATGGATCAGGAAGTTCTCGTAATGCGACGGCAGGGGGTTGAAGGAGGAGATCTCCTGCTTGCAGTCGGCGATCAGGATGCGCTTCATCGGGCGGCTCCGGCGGGGTCAGAATTTCAGGCGGGGGTCGAGCACGTCGCGCAGGCCGTCGCCGAGCAGGTTGAGGCCGAGCACGCAGGTGATGATCGCGAGGCCCGGAAATACCGTGATCCAGGGCGCCTCGCGCATGAAATCGCGCCCCTGGGCGATGATCGAGCCGAAGGAGGCGGCCGGCGGCGGCGGACCGGCGCCGACGAAGGAGAGCGCGGCCTCGGCCAGGACCGCGATGGCGAAGACATAGGTCAGGCGCACGATCAGCGGGCCGGCGACATTGCGCAGCACATGCTTGAACAGGATCGTCCATTCGCCGACGCCGATCGAACGGGCGGCGGCGATGTATTCCTGCTCCTTTTCGAGCAGCACCGAGGCGCGCACGATGCGGGCCGTATGCGGAGTCGTGGCGATGGCGAGCGCGATCACGACATTGGTCAGCGAGGCACCGAGCACGGCCGAGACGACCATGGCCAGCACGATCGACGGGAAGGCCATCAGCGCATCCATGATCCGCATGATCGGCTGGTCGAGATGATGGAAATAGCCGGCGACGGCACCGCAGAGCGTGCCGGCGATGCCTGCCAGAAGTGCCGTGAAAGCGCCGATGGCGAGCGAGATGCGGGCGCCGATCATCACGCGGGAGAGAATATCGCGACCGAAATGGTCGGTGCCGAACCAGTGCACGGCGCTGGGCGCCGCAAGGCGGGCGCGGACATTGCTTTTGAGCGGATCGAAAGGCGTGAGCCAATCGGCGGCAAGCGCGACCGCGACCATTGCGAGCACCAGCACCGCCCCGATGACGAAGGAGCGGTTGCGAAAGAGGCGCCCCCAGAGCGCGCGGCCGACGAGTGGCGTGCCCTGCATCAAGCCAGCCTCACCCGGGGATCGACCACGGCGTAGAGGATGTCGACGACGAGATTGATCGCGAGATAGATGACCGCGAGGAAGAGCAAGCCGCCCTGCAGCACCGGGAAATCGCGCGAGGCGATGGCGCCGACGATCAGGCGGCCGATGCCGGGAATCGAGAAGACCTGCTCGACGATGACCGCGCCGCCGAGCAAGGCGCCGGAGACGATGCCGATCACGGTGAGGATCGGGATCATCGCGTTCGGCAATGCATGGCGCAGGACGACATGGAGCTTGGCCAGCCCCTTGGCATCGGCCGTGCGGACATAATCCTGCGAGAGCGTATCCAACATCGAGGCCCGCGCCATACGGGCGATGAAGCCGACCTGCACCAGCCCCAGGGTCAGGGCCGGCAGGACCATGCTGCGCAGCCATTCGGCCGGCGATTCCATGAAGGGCGTGAAGCCGCCGCTCGGCAGCCAACCGAGCGAGACAGCGAAGACCAGCACCATGACGAGGCCGAGCCAGAAATCCGGTACCGAGAGCCCGAGCAGCGCCGTGGTCATCACCGCCTGATCGGGCCAGCGGTTGTGATTGACGGCCGCGATGATGCCGGCGGCGACGCCGAAGAAGACGGCGAAGGCCAGCGCCAGCGCCGCCAGCGAGAGCGTCACCGGCAGGCGCTCGATCAGGGCCGCCGTCACCGAACGGTTGAGCAGGATCGACTGGCCGAGATCGCCACTCAGGATGCGGCCGTACCAGCCCAGCATCTGCTGCGGCAGCGAGAGATCGAGCCCGAGCGCGCTGCGCAGCCTGGCGACCTGTTCCGGCGTCGCCGAGGCGTCGAGGAAGGCTGCCGCCGGATCGCCCGGCACCAGCCAGATCAGCGCGAAGGACAGCAGCGAGACCAGGACGAGCACGAGAAAGGCGCCCGCGAGCCGGCGGATCAGGAAATGCCCCATGCCGCCCTCCTTTCGAGCGTTGGTCGATGATCGAGAAAGAGGCGCGTCATCCCGGGCGACCGGAGGGAGACCCGGGATCCATTCCGGAGCGCTTCCGATGAAGGTTCAGGCATGGATCCCGGATCGGCCCCGCTTCGCGGCTTGTCCGGGATGACATCGTTCTGGACAGCTGGCGAACGACTGCCCTCAAGGCTCCAGCCAGACGCCCCACATGCGCGGGATGCGATAGGGCTTGAAGTTCTTGAGCTTGGCCGTCGAGGCCTGGAAGACGCCGTAGTTGCCGGCCTTCATCGCGACAGCCGCGTCGTACATGTGCTTCTGGAAGGCGTCGAAGAGGGCCTTGCGCTTCCCTTCGTCCATCTCGGCGTTGAAGGCGGCGGCGATGCGATCGATCTCCGGATCCTTCGCCTGCTGCGAGAGGCCGTTGACCCAGGGCGCCATCACCGAGCCCGGACCTTCATAGGGCTCGATGCCGAAGCCATGCGTCCAGAAGGTCCAGCCGGTCGGCGTGAAGCCGATTTTCGAGACGGTCGGCCAGTCGGAAACCGCGATATCGACCTCGACGCCGATCTCCTTCAGCTTCTGCTGGACCAGCGTCGCCGTATCGACATTGGGGCGCAGGTTGTCGGTGATGAAGGTGACCTTGCCGCCCTTGTAGGAGGATTTGGCGAGCAGCTCCTTGGCGAGCTTGATGTCGGACTTGTTGTACTTGTCGCTGCCGACCATTGAATGGAAGGCCGCGCCCGGATAGAGCCAGCTCGGATCCATCTGGTAGATATCGGCATAGGAGATCGCCATGATCTCCTCCATGTCGAGCGCCGCCTGGACGGCGAGCCGGAAGTTCACGTCATTGGCGGGGGCCTGGGCCTGGTTGAACTTGATCACCTGCAGGCCGAACGGCACCATCTTGTGGATGGTGAAGCGGTTGTCGGTGCCCAGGCGCTTTGCGGTCGGCCCGTCGACGGTCTCGTTGAACTGGATCTGCCCGGCTTCGAGCGCCGCGCTGCGGGCGCCGCCCTCCGGCATGAAGCGAAAGGTCACCGTATCCAGGAAGGCTTCCTTCTTGCCGGCGAAACCGTCGCGGCCGGTGCCCTTCGGATTGGGCGCATAGCCGTCATAGCGCGTCAGCTTGACGTGGCTGTCCGGCCTGTACTCGACGAATTTGTAGGGACCGGTGCCGATGATCTCGATCTTGCCGGCTTCCTTGGCAGCCTCGCTCGCCGGATAGATCGCGATCGGCGCGCGCGGCGAGGAGAGATTGTCGAGGAAGGTCGATTGCGCCTGCTTCAGCGTGACCGTGACCTCGTGCTCGCCGCTCGCCTTGATCGTGTCGATGGCGGCGACCAGCGCCGGCGAGGCGCCGACCTTGCGATAGCGCTCCAGCGAGGCGACGACATCGGCCGCGTCGAGCTTCTTGCCGTTATGGAAGCTCACGTCCTTGCGGATCGGGAAGACATAGGTCTTGCCGTCAGGCGAGACCGTGACGCCCTCGGCCAACTCCGGCACGGGCTTGGCGTTCTCGTCGCGAGCATAGAGCGTCTCGAAGATGTGGAGCGTGACGTTGCGCGAGGCCTGCGCCGAGGTGATCTGCGCATCGAGCGAAGGCGGCGCCTGGCTGATGCCGATGACGACGTCGCCGCCCTTGCGCTGGGCCAGCGCGTTCTGGGCCCCTCCGAGCATGAGCGCCGCCGCGAGAGCCGCGCCGACGATGATGTGCTTTGCCATGTTCTTGTCCCCTCAGGATTGATGGTCAGGCACGTGGTGGTTCAGGCGTAAGCTGGGTCAGGCCGCGGCACGCGCCGCGTCGTAATCCTCCATCAGCACGGCGACGGCATCGCCGCGCTGGACGCGGCCAGGGCCCGCGGACATCCAGAGCACGCCGTCGCGGCGGTAGCGGACCTCCAGCGGGTCGCGGTCGATGTCCTCGACGAAATGCAAACAGCCCGCGAGATCGCCGGCGCGGCAGAGATCGCCGACGACGTTACGCGGCTCGAACAGGCCACCGGCCGGCGCAAAGGAATAACCGGCGGCATCGCGCACCATCATGTGGCGGGTGCCGGGAGAGCCGTTGCGCTGCGTCGTGTCGGGTTTTCCGTCCATCAGGCCGAAATGCTTGAGAATGTTGGTCAGCGCCCGGTCGGCGATGCGCACGCCCTCGACATTGACGCGGCCCCAGCCGCCGAGCTCGGTGCCGAGCGAGAGGATGCCGCGCCGCTCCACGGAGGAGGTCAGGGTCGCGCCTTCGTCGACGCCCCAGAACACGACATTGTAGGGCGCGCCGAAGGCTGCAGCCGCCGCCATGGTGCGCTCGCGCAACTTCGCGTCGGCGACGTAGTGCATGTTGGTCGAGAGGGCCGAGTCGCCGGAATGACCGGCGGTGTGGAGATCGACGGAGACATCGATCAGCGGCAGCACGACGCTGTCGACGAAATGCGCCAGCATCTCGGAGAAGGTGCCGCGCGGATTGCCGGGGAAGCAGCGATTCATATCGCGGTTGTCGACCGGCGAGAGCCGGGTGTCGTTGAGCACGGCCGGCATGTTCAGCGCCGGGATCATGATCACCCTGCCCTGCACCTTGGCCGGATCGAGGCTGTGGGCGAGGCGCGAGACCGCGATCTGGCCCTCGTATTCGTCGCCATGTACGCCGCCGGTGAACAGGACCGTCGGACCGGAGCCGTTCTTCACGCTGACGACCGGGATTTCGACGACGCCCCAGCCGGAGGTGTTGCGCGACAAGGGCGCCCGCAGATAGCCGGCCTGCCGCCCCGACGCTTCAAAGTCGATCTCGCACCGAATTCGGCTTTCCGACGCCATAGCGAACCCCTCCTCGCTCTTGCGTTTCGTATGATTGTATACGATCATACGATCTGTCAAGCGAAGGGCAGAGAGCCGGATGACCGATACGGGCGAGCGGATGCGGGCAACCGAAGCAGCGGCGCAGGAGCGGGCGAGAAGCTCTGGCCCCGACTGGCAGCCCTTGCAGCCACAGACGCTCGTCGACCATGCGATCGAGGCGATCATCGCCGGCGCTGCCGCCGGGCTGATCCTGCCGGGCGACCGGATCGTCGAGGTCGATCTTGCCCGCAAGCTCGGCGTGAGCCGCGTTCCGGTGCGCGAGGCTTTGCGCCTGCTCGAAAGCCAGGGCGTCGTGGTCAGCGAGCCCTACAAGGGCATTCGGCTCCGCCCGGTGACGAACGAGCGCGTCTCCGACCTCATCGAGGCGCGGATCGCGCTGGAAGCCAGCGCGGTCGTGCGCGCCGTGGCCGCCGGCCGCAATCACGGCGCCCATCTCGACGAATTGCGGGCTGCCGTCGCCGAAATGGAGCTGATGGCGGCGCGCGGCAGCGCCTATGGTGTCGCGGTTGCCGATACCGGCTTCCACCGCGCGCTCTGCCTGCTCGGCGGCAACAGTGTCACCTTCGACCTCTGGGAGACGCTAGCGCCGCAATGCACGATCATCTTCGGCCTCGCCACCTTCGGCAAGCCGATGGCCGGCGTGGTCGAGGAGCATGTCGACCTGCTCGCGGCCTTCGAGGCCGGCGATATCGCGGTGATCACCCGCACGCTCGACGAGCACATCACCGTCATGAACCACGCGATGGATTACGAGGCCATCGTCGCCCAGCGCCGCAGGGAAAGGGATTTGCCGTGAACGACCAGCCCATCCAGACGCGCGCGGCCGGCCGGGCGGCGGGGCTCCCGCCCTTCCGCATCACCCGCATCGAGGCCGCCCCCCTTTTCGGCGAAAGCCCGAAGGGCGGCTGGTCGGCCGAGATCCGGCCGGAGGATTCGATCCATGCGCTGATCGCGGTGCATACCGACCAGGGCCTGACCGGATATGGCAGCGTCTTCACCGATGGCCGCCTCGTGCAGGCCGGGCTGAAGGTGCTGGAACCGCTTTTCCTCGGCGCGGACGCGCTCTCGCCCGATTTCGTCAGTGAGAAGCTGCACCAGAACACCTTCTGGATGGGGCGCGGCGGCACGCTGACCCATACAATCAGCGGCATCGACATCGCGCTATGGGACATCCTCGGCCAGGCGACGGGGCTCAGCGTCGGGCGATTGCTGGGCGGACGCTATCGCGAGCGCGTGCAGCCCTATTGCTCGCTCCTGATGGAGAAGCCGGATGTTATGCGGGACGTCGTCGCCAGCTACCGCGAAAAAGGCTTCAGCGCCTTCAAGATCGGCTGGGGGCCGTTCGGCCGGGCGCTCGACGTCAAGCTCGACGAGGCAATCGTGCGTGCCGCGCGCGAGGCGGCGGGCGAGAAGTCCAGGCTCTTCGTCGATGCAGGCGCCAGCGACGCGCTCTGGCCTCATGGGCTGAAATGGGCGAAGCGCACAGCCGAAATGCTAGCGGATTACGAAGTCGGCTGGTTCGAGGAGCCGGTGAGGCCCGATGCCATCGACGATTACCGCGAATTGCGTCGCTCCTCGCCCGTGCCGATCGCCGGTTGCGAGGTGCTGACCCGGCGCCAGAGCTTCATTCCCTGGCTGACGACCGGAGCACTCGACATCGTCCAGCCCGACGTCACCAAGGTCGGCGGCATCTCCGAGCAGCGCCGCATCGCCTGGATGGCCTATGATCTCGGTATCAAATATGTCGGCCATGGCTGGAACACGGCGCTCGGCCTCGCCGCCGACCTGCAGATGGCCGCAGCCTTCCCCGATGCCGATCTCGTCGAGTTCATCGGCGGCAGTCCCTATGTCGACGGTATTCTGGCCAAGCCCTTCGCGCTCGATGCCGAAGGCTGGCTGACGATCCCCGACCTGCCGGGCCTCGGCGTCACGATCGATCGCGGCAAGCTCGGGCGTTATACGCCGGACCCGCAGGCGCTGTTCGGGTAAGTCTCACTCACTCCGTTGTCGCATAGGCGGCACGGTCGATGCCGTGGCGGGCGAGCTTGTCGTAGAAGGTCTTGCGGGGGATGCCGAGCATCTCCAGCGTCGCGCGGACATCGCCGCGATTGGCCTCCAGCGCCTCACGGATGAGGTTTGCCTCGATCGCATTGAGGCGATCCGGCAGGCTGGCGACCGGAGCGTCAGGGCGGGCCGATTGCGCCGGCAGATCACTGGACAGGCCGAGCACGACCCGTTCGGCGAAGTGGACGAGTTCGCGGACGTTGCCCGGCCAGTCGTTCTCGACCAGATGGCGCTCGACAGCCCGATCCAGCCCCGGCACCGGCCGGCGATACTTTTCCGCCGCGCGGGCGAGAAAGCGCGTGAAAAGCAGCGGAATATCGCGGCGGCGCTCGCGTAAAGGGGGGATGCGCAACGTTACGACGTTGAGGCGGTAATAGAGGTCCTCGCGAAAATCGCGACGCTGGGCGGGGTCGCCGAGATCGGCCTTCGTCGCGGCTACGACGCGGAGATCGACACGGCGAAGGTCGTTCGAGCCCAAAGGCGCGATCTCGCGCATCTCCAGCACGCGCAGGAGCTTGACCTGGGCCGCGGACGGCATGCTCTCCAGCTCGTCGAGGAACAGCGTGCCGCCGCTCGAATGCTCGATGCGGCCGATCCGCTTCTTCTGCGCGCCGGTGAAGGCGCCGGGCTCGTAGCCGAAGAGCTCGCTTTCGATCACGCTGTCGGGCAGCGCGCCGCAATTCAGCGCGACGAAAGGCTTTTCGCGCCGCCGGCCGAGCCGGTGCAGCAGGCCGGCGACGACCTCCTTGCCCGTCCCGGTCTCGCCGAGCACGAGCACGTCGACATCGACATCGGCGAGCTCGCGGATGGTCTGGCGCAGGCGCGTGATCGCAGCGGTCTCGCCGATCAGCGCGGTCTCCTCCTCGCCCTGCCCGGCCAGCGCCCGCAGGCGCCGGTTCTCGATGACGAGCGCGCGCTTCTCGGCGGCGCGCCGGAGCGTCTCGACGAGGCGCTCGCCGGCATAGGGCTTGGCGATGAAGTCATAGGCGCCCTCGCTCATCGCGCCGACGGCGGTGGCGATATCGGCATGGCCGGAGATCACGATCACCGGGATATCGGGATCGAGTGCCCGCAGCCGCCGGAACAGCTCGATCCCGTCCATGCCGGGCATGCGGATATCGGTGACGACGATGCCGGCATAGTCCGGCCCGATCCGCTTCAGCGCAGCCTCCCCGGACGGCAGCGCCACCGCCCGGAAGCCGGCAAGGCGCAAAGCCTGGACATTGGCGTCGCGCAGATCGGGATCGTCATCGACGAAGGAGACCTCGATAGCAGCCGCCGCTCCTGGATCGCTCATGTCGTCGCCCTTTCGAGAGTGATGACGAAGCTGGCGCCGGCGCCGGGGACGCTCGTCGCGGTCAAGGTGCCGCCGAAGGAGACGATCATGTCCTGAGAGATCACCAGCCCGAGGCCGAGCCCCTTCGGTTTCGACGTGCTGAACGGGACGAAGAGCTGCGCCAGCGCCTGCTCCGACAGTCCGGGACCGCGATCGGTGATCGCGATCTCGACCCGCTCGTGATTTGGCGTAACCGTGATCGCGAGCGCGGGCTCGCCGCCCTGCCCGCCTTCCAGCAGCGCCTCGATCGCGTTGCGCAGCAGATTGACGAAGACCTGCTCCAGCTCGATCGAGCGGGCGATGACATGGACCGTCTCCGGCGGCGCGGTGACGAGCGGCGTCACGCCCGCCTGGCGCAAGGGACCTTCGAGCAGGGTCAGGGCGCCGTCGATGATCGTGCCGATCGGGACCGGTGCGAGTGGCTCCTTGCTCCGGCGGGCGAAGCCGCGCAAAGCCTCTGTGATCGCGCCGATCCGGTCCGTCAGCGAGACGATCCGGACCAGCGCGCCGTCGGCATCCGCAGGCTCCGCGCGCCTGAGGAAGGTGCGGGCGTTCTCGGCATAGGTGCGCAGGGCCGCGAGCGGCTGGTTGACCTCATGGGCGACGCCGGCGGTGATCTGGCCGAGCGTCGCGAGGCGGTTGGCCTTGGCCAGTTCCTCGCGGAGATTCGAAAGCCGCTCCTGCGCGCGGGTGCGCTTCGCCATCTCGGCAACGAGGCGTTCATTGGCGCCGGCGAGTTCGGCGGTGCGCTCGGCGACGCGCTCCTCCAGCTCGGCCTTGGAGCGGGCATCGGCTTCCTGCCGGGCGAGGTTGCGCTGGCGGCGATAGAGCGCGAAACCGGCCAGCGCCGCGCCTGGCATGAGCAGCAGCGCGGCCAGCGCCTGCGACTGCGAGCGCCCGGCAGCGATCGCGGCATCGACCGGCTGAAGCACTTCGAGGAGCCAGTCCGTCGTCGCGACGGGCTGGCGAATGCGGACATAGCGCCCGGCGAAGGCATCGGCGCCCTGCAAGAGATCGCCGCGCTCTTGCAAGGGCAGCATGGTCAACGGCGCGGTTCCGAACTGGAGCGAATCACGGATCGCGACGGCGGTCGCCGGATCGAGCGGCGTCTCGACGCGGAAGCGCCAGTCTTCGACCGTCGAGAGCAGCACGACGCCGCGCCTGTCGACGACATAGGTCTGGCCGCCGAGCGCCCGCCAATCCGCCTCGACGCGATCGAACTCGGCCTTGACGACGATGACGCCGAGGCTGCGGCCACCCTCCTCGATCCGCCGTGTGACATAGAGGCCGGGGCGCTGGCTGACGGTGCCGAGCGCGAATTGCTCGGCCGCTCCGTTGGCCACGGCGCCCTTGAAGTAGTCGCGGAAGCTGTAGTTGCTGCCGACGAAGCTCGTCGGTTCGTTCCAGTTGCTCGCCGCGATCGCGACGCCGTCCGGGCCGAGCAGATAGATCACGGCCGCGCGCGCTTCCTTCGCGATCGCCTCCAGCTTGAGGTCGAGCCCATGGCGGCTGCCGCCGGTCAGCGCCTGCCTGACATCGGGGTCGCGCGCCAGGATGACGGGGAGCGCGCGCTGCTTCTCGAGTTCGCCACGCAGGATCGCCAGCGCCAGTGTACCGCCATCCGTCGCCCGAATCTCCGTCGCGGCGATGGCGCGGCTGCGGCCGATCTCTCCAGCCGCGAAAAGCGAGGCGACAGCGAGCGCCGCCACGACCAGCCCGAAGACCAGCCAGCGCTGCCTCGCGGCATTCTTCCATGGATCGCGCCCGGATCGGCTCATCCCGGAGTCGTTGTGCGGAATTCCGCACAAATCAAGAGGCCGCGTGCGGAATTCCGCTCGAGGTATTCGCAAACTGATTCCGCCGGGAATCGCAACTCATTGGTTTCGTTTGATTTTCATGACTCCACCCGGTTGGCACGCGGGTTGCGGAAGAGGGGCAGCGGTTTCGAACAAGACCAAGACGACCGCCGACCCAAGGAGCAGACCATGGCGAACCCGATCATCGCGCCCGCTCAGCCGGCGCGCCCGAAGAAGTTCTATCAACATCTCTATGTGCAGGTGCTGTTCGCCATCGCGGCGGGCATCCTGCTCGGCCATTTCTCGCCGGAACAGGGCGCCGCCCTGAAGCCGCTCGGCGATTCCTTCATCAAGCTGGTGAAGATGATCATCGCGCCGGTGATCTTCCTGACGGTCTCGACCGGCATCGCTGGGATGACCGACATGAAGAAGGTCGGGCGCGTCGCCGGCAAGGCGATGATCTATTTCCTGTGCTTCTCGACGCTGGCGCTGATCGTCGGCCTGATCATCGGCAACCTGATCCAGCCCGGTGCAGGCCTTCACATCAGTCCTGCCAGCCTCGATGCCAAGGCCGTGCAGGGCTACGCCGCCAAGGCGCATGACACCAGCATCGTCGGCTTCCTGCAGAACATCATCCCGGACACGATCGTCGGCGCCTTCGCTTCCGGCGACATCCTGCAGGTGCTGTTCTTCTCGGTGCTCTTCGGCCTGTCGCTGGCCATGGTCGGGGAGCGCGGCAAGCCGGTGCTCGACTTCCTGCAAGCGCTCTCGACCCCGATCTTCAAGCTGGTCGCGATCCTGATGAAGGCCGCCCCGATCGGGGCCTTCGGCGCGATGGCCTTCACCATCGGCCGCTACGGCATCGGCTCGGTCGCCAACCTCGCCTTCCTGATCCTGACCTTCTACATCACGGCGGCGGTCTTCGTGCTGGTCGTGCTCGGTGTCGTCGCCCGCTATAACGGCTTCTCGATCCTGGCGCTGATCCGCTACATCAAGGACGAGATCCTCCTCGTCGTCGGCACCTCCTCCTCGGAAGCGGCGCTGCCGAGCCTGATGGAGAAGATGGAGGCCGCCGGCTGCAAGCGCTCGGTCGTCGGGCTGGTCATCCCGACCGGGTATTCCTTCAATCTCGACGGCACCAATATCTACATGACGCTGGCGGCGCTGTTCATCGCGCAGGCGATGGACATCCACCTGCCGCTCGGCGACCAGATCCTGCTGCTGCTCGTCGCGATGCTGTCCTCGAAGGGCGCGGCCGGCATCACCGGCGCCGGCTTCATCACGCTGGCTGCCACGCTCTCCGTCGTCCCGGCCGTTCCGGTCGCCGGCATGGCGCTGATCCTCGGCATCGACCGCTTCATGTCGGAATGCCGCGCGGTGACCAACTTCATCGGCAACGCCGTCGCCACAATCGTGGTGGCGCGCTGGGAAGGCGAGCTTGACGAGAACCGCCTGAAGGCCGCGCTTGCGGGCCAGCTTCCGGATTTCCTCGACGAACCCCTGATGGCTCCGGCCGAATAAGGCCCTCCAACAAAAGCCGACAGCCCGCAAGAAGCCGCCGCCGGGCCACCCGGAGGCGGCTTCTTCACTTTGGCGGGGTCGCAACCGTGCGAATCCGACGCCGCCATCCGGCTGCGATGATCGCACACCCAAAGTCTAAGAGTCCGCCCATCCGGTTACCGGAGCGGCAGCTTGACGCCCCCTGCGGAGAGTTTCACTATTCTAAATTGAACGACGCTTCGTCGTCGCCTGGGAGGTTGAGATGCTGCATGAGCTCTCGCGTCGCCAGTTTCTGAAAGCCGCAGGCGCGGGTCTGGGCGGTTCTGCCGTCGCCGCGCTGGGGTTCGGGGGTGCCGAGGAGGCACTTGCCCAGGCCGTGCGGCCCTTCAAGCTGGCACGCACCACGGAAACACGAAATACCTGTCCGTATTGTTCAGTCGCCTGCGGCGTCATCATGTACAGCCTGGGCGACAAGTCCAAGAACGCCCATCCGGCGATCATCCATATCGAGGGCGACCCGGACCATCCGACCAATCGCGGCACGCTCTGCCCGAAAGGCTCCGCGCTGCTCGACTTCGTCCATTCCGAGACGCGCACCAAGGTGCCGCAATATCGCGGCCCCGGCGAGAAGGCCTTCCGCCAGATCACCTGGAACGAGGCGCTCGACCGCATCGCGCGGCTGATGAAGGATGATCGCGACAAGAACTTCGTCGCCAAGAACCAGGACGGCGTCACGGTCAACCGCTGGTTGACCACGGGCTTCCTGGCCGCTTCGGCCACCACCAACGAGACGGCCTTCCTGACCTACAAGGTCGTGCGAAGCGCCGGGATACTGGCGTTCGACAACCAGGCGCGCGTTTGACACGGACCGACGGTGGCCAGTCTGGCCCCAACATTCGGTCGCGGTGCGATGACCAACTCCTGGACGGACATCAAGAACACCGATCTCGTCATCATCATGGGCGGCAATGCCGCGGAAGCGCACCCCTGCGGCTTCAAATGGGTCACTGAGGCGAAGGCCCAGCGTGGCGCCAAGCTGATCGTCGTCGATCCGCGCTTCACGCGCTCGGCTTCGGTCGCGGATTACTATGCGCCGATCCGGCAAGGCACCGACATCGCCTTCCTGCTCGGGGCGATGAAGTACTGCATCGACAACGACAAGATCCAGCACGACTACGTGCGCGCCTTCACCAACGCGCCCTATATCGTGAAGGAGGGCTTCGGTTATCAGGACGGCCTGTTCACCGGCTATGACGAGGCCAAGCGCGACTATGACCGCTCGAGCTGGGAATACGAGCTCGGGCCGGACGGCTATGTCCAGGTCGACGAAACCCTGCAGCATCCGCGCTGCGTCTACCAACTGCTGAAGAAGCACATCGCCGCCTATACGCCGGAGATGGTCGAGCGCATCTGCGGCACGCCGAAGGACAAGTTCCTGGCGGTCTGCAAGCTGATCTCGGAAACCTCCGCGCGCGACAAGGTCATGACCTCGATGTATGCGCTCGGCTGGACGCAGCATTCGAAGGGCTCGCAGAACATCCGCTCGATGGCGATGCTGCAGTTGCTGCTCGGCAATATCGGCATGCGCGGCGGCGGCATGAACGCGCTGCGCGGGCACTCCAACATCCAGGGCCTGACCGATATCGGCCTGATGTCGAACCTGATCCCGGGCTATCTCACGCTGGGAACCGACAGGGAGGTCGATTTCCAGACCTACATGTCGACGCGCGGCTTCAAGCCGCTGCGGCCGAACCAGATGAGCTACTGGCAGAACTACAGGAAGTTCATGGTGAGCTTCCTGAAGTCCATGTGGGGCAAGGCCGCGACGGCGGAGAACGACTTCTCCTACCAGTGGCTGCCGAAGCTCGACGTGCCCGGCTACGACATGCTCCGGTACTTCGACATGATGCACCAGGGCAAGGTGAACGGCTATTTCTGCCAGGGCTTCAACCCGCTGCTCTCTTTGTCCAATCGCGGCAAGGTGACGGCCGCGCTGTCGAAGCTGAAATTCCTGGTGGTGATGGACCCGCTGCAGACGGAAACCGCGCGGTTCTGGAAGGACGAGGGCGTCCATAACGACGTCAAGCCGGAAGCGATCCAGACCGAGGTCTTCGAGCTGCCGACCACCTGCTTCGCCGAGGACGAAGGCTCGCTGGTCAATTCCGGCCGCTGGCTGCAATGGCACTGGCCGGGCCAGGAACCTCCGGGCGAGGCCCGGACCGACGCCTGGATCATGGCGCAGATCCACCAGCGCCTGCGCGCCCTCTACGAGAAGGAGGGCGGCACCTTCCCGGATCCGATCGTCAATCTGCACTGGCCCTATCGCCAGCCCGACGATCCGCAGCCGGACGAGATGGCCAAGGAGCTGAACGGCTATGTCGTCTCGACGGTGACGGACGCGGTCGACCCGACCAAGGTCCTGCTGGAAAAAGGCAAGCAGGTCGACACCTTCGGCCAGTTGCGCGACGACGGCTCGACCGCCTGCGGCTGCTGGATCTATTCCGGCTGCTGGACGGAGAAGGGCAACATGATGGCCCGCCGCGATACCAGCGATCCGGCCAATACCGGCGCCTATTCCAACTGGGCGTTCTCCTGGCCGGCCAACCGCCGCATCCTCTACAACCGCGCCTCGGCCGATATCGACGGCAAGCCCTGGGATCCCAAGCGCAAGCTGATCGAGTGGAACGGTGCGGCCTGGACCGGCTACGACGTGCCGGACATCGCGGCGACGGCGAAGCCGCGCGATGTCGGCCCGTTCATCATGAACCCCGAGGGAACGGCGCGGCTGTTCTCGCGCGGCATGATGAAGGACGGTCCCTTCCCGGCCCATTACGAGCCGTTCGAAAGCCCGGTCGCCAACGTCATGGCGCCCAAGATCCGCGGCAATCCCGCCGCGCGCATCTTCAAGGACGACCTCGCCGCGCTCGGGACCTCGGACAAATTCCCCTATGCGGCGACCTCCTACCGCCTGACCGAGCACTTCCATTACTGGACCAAGCATGTCTGGGTGAATGCGGTGCTCCAGCCGGAGTTCTTCGTCGAGATCAGCGAACAGTTGGCCGCGGAGAAGAACATCCAGAAGGGCGGCTGGGTGAAGGTCTCCTCGGCCCGCGGCACGGTCTATGCCAAGGCGGTGGTGACCAAGCGCATCAAGCCGCTGACCTGCGACGGCAAGACCGTCCATGTCGTCGGCATCCCGCTCCACTGGGGCTTCACCGGTGCGGCACGCAAGGGCTTCGGCCCGAACAGCCTCACCCCGTTCGTCGGCGACGCCAATATCGAGACGCCCGAGTTCAAGGCGTTCCTGGTGAATGTCGAGCCGTCCAACGGTCCGGCGACGAGCTAGGGAGGAAGCAATGGCTGGACTGCAAAGTCAGGACTTCGCCCGCATCTCGGCGACCACCTTCAGGCCGCCGGATGTCCGCCACGACTTCGAGGTGGCGAAGCTCATCGACGTCTCCAAATGCATCGGCTGCAAGGCCTGCCAGGCGGCCTGCCTGGAGTGGAACAACCTGCGCGAGGAGGTCGGCGTCAATGTGGGAGTCTACGAAAACCCGCACGACCTGACGCCGAACTCGTGGACGCTGATGCGGTTCACCGAATGGGAGAATCCGGAGAGCGGCAATCTCGAATGGCTGATCCGCAAGGACGGCTGCATGCATTGCGCCGATCCGGGCTGCCTCAAGGCCTGCCCCTCGCCGGGCGCGATCGTGCAGTACAATAACGGCATCGTCGATTTCGTCTCGGAGAACTGCATCGGCTGCGGCTATTGCGTGAAGGGCTGCCCCTTCAACATCCCGCGCATCAGCCAGGCCGACCACAAGGCCTATAAATGCACGCTCTGCTCGGACCGGGTCTCGGTCGGCCAGGCGCCGGCCTGCGCCAAGGCCTGCCCGACCGGCGCGATCGTGTTCGGCACCAAGCAGGCGATGCTCGACCATGCCCAGGGCCGCATCACCGATCTGAAATCGCGCGGTTTCAAGAATGCCGGCATCTACGACCCGCCCGGCGTCGGCGGCACGCATGTGATGTATGTCCTGCATCACGCCGACAAGCCGCAGCTCTATGCCAACCTGCCGAACAATCCGCGCATCAGCCAGGTCGTCGAGCTCTGGAAGGGGCTGACCAAATATGCCGGCATGGCGGCCGTGGGCTTCGCCGCCGCCTTCGCCTTCGTCCATGCGACGGTGGCGCGACGCAACGATGTCAGCCGCGCGGAGGCGCGCGAGGCCGAGCATCTGATCGACGAGGAGGCAGCCCGTGGCCGTCAGGCGTGAAGAGGAGCGCACGACCGTAGACCGCTATCCCGGCCGCGTGCGCGTCAATCACTGGATCACCGCGATCTCGCTGATCCTGCTCACGCTGAGCGGGGCGGCGCTGTTCCACCCGTCGCTGTTCTTCCTGTCGAGCCTGTTCGGCGGCGGCTCCAACACGCGGGCGCTGCATCCCTGGCTCGGCGTCGTGCTGCTCGCGAGCTTCGCGATCCTGTTCGTCCAGATGGTCAGGTATAATTTCTGGACGAAGGCCGACACCAAGTGGATGGGCCATATCGGCGAGGTGATGTCGGGCCGCGAGGAGAACCTGCCCGAGATCGGCAAGTACAATGGCGCGCAGAAGATCGTCTTCTGGCTGATGACCCTGCTCATCATCGTCCTGTTCGGGACGGGCATCATGATCTGGTACGAGTATTTCGGCGCGAGCTTCACCATCGAGCAGCAGCGCCTCGGCCATATCGTGCATGCGCTGGCGGCAGTCGCCATGCTGCTCGTGGTCATCGTCCATATCTATGCCGGCTTCTATGTCCGTGGCACGATCAGCGCCATGACCGAGGGCAAGGTGACGGGCGGCTGGGCCTTCCGCCACCATCGGCTCTGGCTGCGGCAGGAAGCGCGCGAGGGCGTGATCGACGAGCGCCAGACGCCGCCGCGCCGCCATAGCCCCGGCCCGGCCGAATGAGTTTTATGGCCTGCGGCGCGGCCCCGGCCGTGCCGCCTCCCGTGACCCGTGCGGTTCGAGAGGACACCAAATGAGTGACGATCCGGGCTTCGCCGCCTTCGAAGAGGTCGGCATTGCCGAGCGCGACAAGCCGCCCTTCCTGCGCCTGCCGGAGCCTGAGACGCTGTTCGACAAGCGCGCGGCGCGGTTCACCGTGCTCGCGCCGGGCCATCAGCTCGAAGCCTATCTCGCCTTTCTCGGCGGCGTGAGCCAGGCGCAGGCGACGCTTGCGGCAGCGATCGGCGCCCCCGACATGCCTTCCCCCGGCGATCTCAGAATGCGCGCCGGTAATGCGATGCCGCTGCTACCGCGCGAAGAGCTGGCGACAGATCGCAGCGTTTCCGAGGCCTTCGACCGGCTCGCAGCGCTGCTGGCCGATGTCTCCATGCCGGATCTCGCCCGCGAGGCCCTTACCCGCGCCGCCGCGGCGGGACCGGAGGCGCGGCAGGCCATGTTCGCCGCCGTGCTGGCCGATGCGGTGCCGGTCGAAGCCGTCGCCGAGCACATCTTCGCCGCCGCCGCCCTGCAGGTCGTCGCGGCCCGACGCAGCGCCCTGCTCGATCCCGTCCTGCCTCAGCCGGTCGCCGACGGCGTCTGCCCGTGCTGCGGCGGGCCGCCGGTCGCGAGCGCGGTCGTCGCCGATCTCCATGTCGAGGGCGTCCGCTATGTTCAGTGCTCGCTCTGCGCGGCGCAGTGGAACCATGTCCGGGTGAAATGCGTCTCCTGCGGCTCGACCAAGGGCATCGCCTATCAGGAGATCGAGGGCATCGCCGACACGATCAAGGCCGAGACCTGCGACGAGTGCCGGACCTATGTGAAGATC
Organism: Bosea sp. ANAM02; assembly: GCF_011764485.1. Lineage (NCBI taxonomy): Bacteria > Pseudomonadati > Pseudomonadota > Alphaproteobacteria > Hyphomicrobiales > Alloboseaceae > Allobosea > Allobosea sp. ANAM02. The sequence continues at coordinate 3,480,822 of NZ_AP022848.1, forward strand.
CTGAACCGCCGCAAGGCGCCGGAGCTGGAAGCGGTAGCCGACGACGTTGCGAGCCTCGGGCTCGACCTCCTGGTGACGGAAGCCGGCTGGCGGCGTGCGGGGGTGAACCCGTTCCTGCTCGGATACTGAGAGAATCGCCGTGGACATGATCTTGCGCGGAACACCGCCGTCATTCCGGGGCATTGCGCAGCGATGACCCCGGAATCCACGAACCCCGCTCTGGAAGGCCAGGCTCGAAGGGTCGTCTCCATTCGGTTCGTCCGGTGTTCATGGGTTCCGGGCTCGGCCCTGAGGGCCGCCCCGGAATGACGGCGGTGGTTCGGGCCGGGTCAGTCAACGGATTATCGATCAAGCGTCTCCCGGAGGGAGCCTGATGAACAAGCCCGAACGCTTCCGCCCGCCATCGGTCGACACGGTGCTGCGCAGCGCCAATGGCGAACTCGCCATCGCGCGCCATGGCCGGGCGGCGGCGACCGATGCGATCCGGCAGGCGATCGAGCGCTTGCGCACCGCTGGCCAACCGGCAGCGGTGCCGGTCGAGCAGGTCGGCCGCCTGGCGCTGGACCGGCTCGAAGAGCGCGACCGGCCCTCGCAGCGCCCGGTGATCAACCTGACCGGCACGGTGCTGCATACCAATCTCGGCCGCGCGCTGCTGGCAGAGGAGGCGATCGAGGCCGTGGTCGCGGCGATGCGGGCACCGACCAATCTCGAATATGTCGTCGAGGCCGGACAACGCGGCGAGCGCGACGCGCATGTCCGCGATCTCGTGCGGGAACTGACCGGGGCCGAGGATGCGATCCTCGTCAACAACAACGCCTCGGCCGTGCTGCTGGTGCTCAACACCCTCGCCATAGGGCGGGAGGCCATCGTCTCGCGCGGCGAGTTGATCGAGATCGGCGGCGCCTTCCGCATGCCGGACATCATGGCAAGGGCCGGCGCCACCCTGCGCGAGGTCGGCACGACCAACCGCACACATCTCAGGGACTATGCCGAGGCGATCGGCCCCGAAACCGGCCTGCTGATGAAGGTCCACACCTCGAATTACGTGGTGCAGGGCTTTACGGCCGAGGTCGAGCCGGCGGAGCTCGCCAAGCTCGCGCGCCGGCACGACCTGCCCTTCGTCGACGATCTCGGCTCGGGCACGCTGATCGACCTTTCGCGCTGGGGGCTGCGCAAGGAGAAGACGGTTCAGGATGCGCTGAAGGGCGGCGCCGATCTCGTCACCTTCTCCGGCGACAAACTGCTCGGCGGGCCGCAGGCCGGCATCGTCGCTGGCCGGAAAGATTTGATTGCGAAACTGGCGAAGAACCCGCTGAAGCGGGCCTTGCGCCTCGACAAGCTCAGGCTCGCGGCACTGGAGGCGACCCTCCGGCTCTATCGCGACCCCGACCGGCTGGCGCAGCGCCTGCCGACGCTCCGGCTGTTCACGCGGACGGCCGCGGACCTGCGCGCGCTGGCCGAGCGCCTTCAGCCCACGGCCTCGACGGCGATCGGGTCGGACTGGATCGTCGAGATCATCGACTGTGCCAGCCAGATCGGCTCGGGCGCGCTGCCGCTGGAGACGCTGCCGAGCGCGGGACTTGGCTTGCGCCCGGCGGGCAAGGCGGCCGGCTCTGCCGTCGAGACGCTGGCGGCGGCCTTTCGGGCGGTTCCGGTGCCCGTGATCGGCCGGATCGCGCAGGGTGCCCTCGTCTTCGATCTGCGCTGTCTGGAGGACGAGGCGCTGTTCGTGAGACAGCTCGACGCCCTGAAGCCAGAGACGCCCGATGCGCTGGCTTGAGCGCCTGTTCGGCCGCAGCGAGGCCGCCGAGGGCGATGTCGCCGTGACGATGGCGCAGGCCACGGCAGCGGTCGAACGCGGCGACCATGCGGCCGCGCTCGCGCTTTGGGGGCCGCTCGCCCATGCCGGGATCGGGCGGGCGCAGAACAATATCGGCGCCTGTTTCGCCGAAGGGCTTGGCGTCGAGCGCGATCCGGCCCTGGCGCTGCGCTGGCTGAACCTGTCAGCGGAAGGCGGCGATCCGGTCGGTCAGCGCAATCTGGCAGCGCTCCATTTCAAGGGCGAAGGCGTCGCGCAGAGCGATGACGAGGCGCTGCGGCTCTATCGGCTCGCGGCCGAACAAGGCGACGCGCCGGCGCAGGACATGCTGTCCTGGATGCTGCTGGAAGGCGGGGACCCTGCCGACCGCGCCGAGGCCCTGCGCTGGGCACAAGCCGCGGCCGAGGCCGGCATCGCCACCAGCATGACCCGGCTCGGCATGATGCACCACGATGCGCTCGGCGTTGAGCGCGATGCCGCTGCCGCCGCGCAATGGTGGCAACGCGGCATGGCGGCCGGCGACCCGGACTCGGAAGCAATGCTCGGCGCCGCGACCCTGCTCGGCCAGGGCGTCCCGGCCAATGCGGAACGCGCGCTGGTGCTGCTGCTGTCAGCCGAAGGTAAGGGCAGCCCGCTCGCGGCGCCCTTCATCAAGGCTGCGCGCACAGCCGCCTCTCCCGCGGGGACGGCGCCATGATCATCGGCACCGCCGGCCATATCGACCATGGCAAGACCTCGCTGGTCCGGCGGTTGACCGGCGTCGATACCGACCGGTTGAAGGAAGAGAAGGCGCGCGGCATCTCGATCGCGCTCGGCTTCGCCTATTGGCCGCAGGCCGACGGCTCGGTCGTCGGCTTCATCGACGTTCCCGGCCATGAGAAATTCGTCCACACGATGCTGGCCGGCGCTGCCGGCATCGATCTGCTGCTGCTCGTCGTTGCCGCCGATGACGGCGTGATGCCGCAGACGCGCGAGCATGTCGCCATTGCCCGCCTGCTCGGCATCGGCAAGGCCGTCGTCGCGATCACCAAGGCCGATCTGGTCGATGCCGGACGGATCGAGGCGGTCGAAGCGGAGATCGCCACGCTGCTGGCATCCGGCCCGTTCGACGCGGCGCCGATGCTCCCGGTCTCGACGCTGACAGGCGAAGGCCTGCCGGAGCTCGCCGCCCTGCTCGCGTCGCGCGCACGGGACGCGCAGGCACGGCAAGGGGATGGCGCCTTCCGGCTCGCGGTCGACCGCTGCTTCACCTTGCAGGGCGCCGGGACGGTGGTGACGGGGACCGTCCTGTCGGGCAGCGTGGCGACCGGCGACAGCGTCATCGTCTCGCCCGGCGGCCTGCCGGCGCGGGTGCGCTCGATCCATGCCCAGAACCGCCCGTCCGAGCGCGGCATGGCCGGCGAGCGCTGCGCGCTCAATCTCGCCGGCCCCGATATCACGAAGGAGGCGATCAGGCACGGCGACATGGTGGTGGCGCCGGCGCTCCACGCACCGACGGCGCGGATCGACGCGGAGGTTTCGCTGCTGCCCGGCGAGAAGGCGCTGACGATGTGGCAGCCGGTGCGGCTGCACCATGCCGCGTCCGAGATCGGCGCGCGCATCGTGCTGCTCGGCAATGACATGGCCGCCGGCGCGGATGGCCCGATCCAGCTCGTGCTCGACGAGCCGCTTGCCGCCGCGGCGCTCGACCGTTTCGTGCTGCGCGATGCCAGCGCCTCGCGCACGATCGGCGGCGGGCGCTTCCTCGACCTGCGCGCGCCCGAACGCCGGCGCCGCTCCCCGGAGCGCCTGGACCAGCTCGCAGCCCTCCACCGGCCCGACCCTGCGGAAGCGCTGCAGGCCCTGCTCTCGGTACCGCCTCATCATGCCGATCTCGACAGCTTCGTGCGCGACCGCGCGCTTAGCCCCAATGCGGCGGATGACCTGACGAATCGCCTCGGCCTCGTCAGGATCGGCCCGCTCGCATTGCTGCCTGCCCATTGGCAGGCACTGGCACAGGCCGCAACCGAGAGGCTCGATGCCTTCCATGCCGAGCACCCGGATCTGCCGGGGATCGGGCTGGCGCGACTGCGCTTCGCCATCGCGCCGCGCTGGCCGGCGCCGCTGTTCCGGCAGGCGCTCGCCCGTTTCGAGGATGACGGCGTGCTGGTGCCGGCCGGATCATGGCTCAGGCGGCCCGGCCACGAAGCCCGGCTTCTGCCGGAGGATGAGGCGCTCTGGACCAGGGTCTCGCCGCTGATCGCCGGGAGCGAGCGTTTCCGTCCGCCCCGCGTGCGCGATATCGGGCATCTGCTCGGGCGGCCCGAGGAGGAGATCCGGCGTCTGTTGCGGCTCACCGGCCGGCGCGGCGATGTCCATGAGGTCGCACTCGACCATTTCTTCCTGCGCGATACGCTGGCCGAGATGGTCGGCATATCGGCCGAGCTTGCGGCGCTGCACCCGGCGGGCTTCAATGCCGCGCAGTTCCGCGACAGGCTCGACAACGGCCGAAAGGTCGCTATCCAGATTCTCGAGTTCTTCGATCGTCATGGCGTCACCATCCGCCGCGGCGACCTGAGACGCATCAACCGGCGGCGGCTCGACCTGTTCGGCCCGCCGCCCGGCTTGAACGATGGAGGAGAAACGTCCCCGGTGGGGCGTCCGGACTTCAAATCCGGGAGGGGCCGTCAGACGGTCTCTGGTGGGTTCGACTCCCATTCTCTTCCGCCAGTTCACTGAGGGCGCATGACGGACGCGGACATTGCCCCCTTCGATCCGATCGCCCGCTTCGAGCAGGCGGCGGAGGATGCGCGTGCGGCCGAGGACGCCTATCGCCGCGAGGCGGCGGAGCGGATCGATACGCTCGCGCAGGCACGCAGCCGGGCCTTCCGGCGCCTCAACCTGCTGCGGCGTGCAAGCACGACCATCGCGGCCGCCGAAGAGCCGGGCGAGGCGATCGCCCGCGTCCGGCTCGGCATCGCGCAATCGCTGGGCTGGGACGAGATCGGACCACGGCAGGAGCTGGTCCTGACACGACTGACGCCCGTCCTCGAGGCCCTGCAGGCCGCGATGGCCGATGATGGCGGCGCCCCGGACGCCGTGCAGGACGCGCTCACCGTGTTCGAAGACTGGTACGGCGCCGAGACCGGCAGCGATTTCTACGCCCTGTTCGACCGCTACATGCCCGAGACGCCGCGTGTCGATTTCTAGGGGACTGGGCACCGATTTCGACCGCTGGCTCGGCAGGCTCTTCCGCAAGGGCCCGTTCACGGCCTTGATCGTGTTGGTGAAGATCGCCGAGCCGAAGGTGGAGCCATTGCGCTCGACCTTCGTCCACGTCGTCGGCGACGAGATCGACTGGGGCGACATCGTCCTGATGCTGCGCGGCGCCGGCGTGAGCTGGGACGGCGCCGCTTTCTTCCCGACCCTCGACGATGGCGGGCTCGTGCCGGACGCGACCGCCCGCAGCCGTCTGCGCGAGCTGGAGGCGGCGCTTCGCGCGGACCGGCTCACCCTCAACAAGGGCGCCTTCTTCGATGTCTGGGGCCGGAACCTGGAGATTCAGGAGAAACGGTGACGCCTACCGGTTTACCACGACCTGCGCCGACCCGGCCTCGACCGCGCCGATGATCCCCGCGGCCGGATAGCCGGCTGCCCTGACCTGCGCGAGCACGGGCTCGGCCCGCTCCGCTGCGCAGGAGACCAGCAGGCCGCCCGAGGTCTGCGGGTCAGTCAGCAGATGGCGCTGCCAGTCCGGCAGCCCCGCGGGCAGGACGGCGCCCTCGCCATAGCTCGCCCAGTTGCGGTGGGAGGCGCCGGTCACCCTGCCCTCCCGCGCCAGACGCTCGGCCTGCGACAGGAATGGCAGGTCAGACAGCCTGAGCTTGAGCGTAACGCCCGAACCGCGCGCCATTTCGAGTCCGTGCCCGAGAATGCCGAAGCCGGTGACATCCGTGATCGCGTGAACCGCTTCGTCCTGTGCCAATTCGGCGCCGATCCGGTTGAGCAGCGTCGTCGAGGCGATCATCTCGTCATAGGCGGCGGCGGCGAGTTCGCCCTTCTTGAAGGCTGCGGAATAGATGCCGACGCCCAGCGCCTTGGTCAGGATCAGCGCGTCGCCCGGCTTCGCACCGCTGTTGCGGCGCAGGTTCGCGGGCTTGAGCAGGCCGATGACCGCAAGCCCGTAGATCGGCTCGGGCGCATCGATCGAATGGCCGCCGGCGACGGGAATGCCGGCCTCGGCGCAGACCGAGGCGCCGCCCTTGAGGATTTCGCGGGTGACCTCGATCGGCAATTTGTCGAGCGGCATGCCGAGGATGGCGAGCGCCATGATCGGCTTGCCGCCCATGGCATAGACGTCCGAAATCGCATTGGTCGCGGCGATGCGGCCGAAATCGCGGGGATCGTCGACGACCGGCATGAAGAAATCGGTGGTCGCGACGACGCAGGTCTCCTCGTCGACCTGCCAGACGGCGGCATCGTCACCGGTCTCGGTGCCGACGAGAAGCTGGCCGTACGGTCCCACGGCCGGATGCCCGGCCAGCAATTGCTGGAGCACGGCCGGGGCCAGCTTGCAGCCGCAGCCGCCGCCATGGGCCAGGCTGGTGAGGCGCAGCGGCGCATGCGCCTCCGCCACGAGCGAACTCGTCTGGTTCATTGTCTGGAACTCCGGGAGATCGGGGCGTGCCGGCATTGCGGCAAACCGCAGGACTTCGCGCGAACGCGTCTGCGTCGTCGATCCGGCGATAAGGACCCCGGCACGCGGGAGCCGCAGCAGCAAGCATGCCCCCATCGTTTCCGCATCGGCCTGCGACGTCAACGCCGCATTGCGCGCATCGGCCAAGGCCACCGTGCGCGTCCCGGCTCGCTTGACCGCCCGGGATCCGGACCATCGGGCGAGCCTCCAACTCTGCGCCGGCGCCGGAAAGAAGCGGCTAACCAAAGGGCAGGCTTCCCGCTGCCACCCATTCGCTTCGATGATATTCTGCCGCTGGCTGACCGGGGCAACCTCCTTTCGAAGAGGCGACGATGGCTGACGGCATGCAGGATCTGCTGGCACGCGACATCGAGACGCTGCGCGCCGACGTGCTCAAGGCCGGCGTGCTCAACGCCAAGGCCCTGCAGGACAGCGCGGAAACGCATGTCGCGCATCTCCATGACGCCCTGCGCGAATCCAGCGAGCTGGCGGATGCCTCGTTCCAGGTGGTGAGCGCCGTCATCGGCTTCGCCAAGCTGCTCTACAGCCAGTCGGCGATCGCCGAATCGGAACGCGCCCGGCAGTCCGCTCTCGCCGCCATCGATCGCCTTGCCGCGGTGATGGGGCGTTGCGAGTGGCGGCAGGCGGAGGCATCCTGAATCGTCCGCAGACGCGAGGGGGGCCGGACCGAGGCCGCCCTCGTCCACAAGTTTGCGGTCGATTGACGCCGCGATGAAGAAAGCCGGCTGAAGTGACTGGACAGGCCGGGCGCCTGCCTCTATATCGCCCCAACCAACACGGACGGCCCCGCGCCGCTCCCGGTTCGCCCAGGTAGCTCAGTTGGTAGAGCATGCGACTGAAAATCGCAGTGTCGGTGGTTCGATTCCGCCCCTGGGCACCATTTACCCCATCTCACGCGAGTTCGCTTCGCTCACCGCTCCGATGGGACGGCTTCGCCGGCCGGCGGGCAGTCGCCCTTGCGAACCCGTTGGGTTCGACCTCTCCGCGCTGAAGCGCACCATTTTCCCATCGATGACCGATCACCCGCTCGCGTTCGAACGACCAGCTTCGTGCTGACAGATCAGCGATGTTTCATCGCGGCTCGCGGTAGCCCGGAGAATCACGCTGCGTGATGAGCCGGGCGCTGCGGTGGCCGCTGACATAGATCCAGAGCCAGTTGAGTGCGACGGCGAGCCGGTTGCGCAGGCCGATCAGGAAGAAGATGTGGGCGATGCCCCAGATCCACCAGGCCAGGCGCCCGCGCAGCTTGATCCAGCCGAAATCGACGATGGCCGCGCGCTTGCCGATCGTCGCGAGATTGCCGGCATTGCTGTAGGCGAAGGGCCGTGGAGCCGGCTTGCCCTGCAGCCGCGCCTTGATGAGATCGGCGACATAAAGCCCCTGTTGCTTGGCTGCCGGCGCCACCCCGGGCACTGGCTTGCCGTCGGCGCCTGCGAGGAAGGCCGTGTCGCCGATCACGAAGATATCGGGCTCGCCGGGCACCGTGAGGTCGGGCTCGACACGGACGCGGCCAGCCCGGTCGGCCGGCGCGTCCAGCCATTCCGCCGCCGGTGAAGCGGCGACGCCGGCAGCCCAGAGGACGGTCCGGGCCGGTAGCAGCTCGCCGCCAAGCACGATGCCCTCCGCGCGGCATTCGGAGACCGGCCGCCCTAACCTCACCTCGACGCCGAGACGCTCCAGCGCCCGCTCGGCATAGGACGAGAGGTCCTCGGTGAAGCCGGCGAGGATACGCGGGCCGGCCTCGACCAGGATCACGCGGGCGCGGCGCGTGTCGATATGGCGGAAATCGCCGCGCAGCGTGTCATGCGCCAGCTCCGCGATGGTGCCGGCGAGCTCGACGCCGGTCGGCCCGGCCCCGATGATCACGAAGGTCAGCCATTGCGCGCGGCGGGCCGGATCGGTCTCCCATTCCGCCTGCTCGAAGGCCGAGAGAATGCGCCGCCGGATGCGGGTCGCATCCTCCAGCGTCTTCACGCCTGGCGCGTAGGGCTCCCATTCGTCATGGCCGAAATAGGCGTGGCGAGCGCCGGTCGCGAGGATCAGCGTGTCGAAGCCGATCGGCTGCTCGCCCACCAGCAGCACCTGCCTGTTCGTCCGGTCGACGCCCGTGACCGTGCCTAGCAGGGTCGTGACGTTCCTGTAGCCGCGCAGCAGGAAGCGGATCGGCCAGGCGATCTCGGAGGTCGGCAGGGAGGCGGTCGCGACCTGATAGAGCAAGGGCTGGAACAGGTGATGGTTGCGCTGGTCGATCATGGTGATCCGGACCGGCGCGGCGGCGAGATTGCGCGCCGCTTCGAGCCCGCCGAAGCCGGCGCCGACGATGACGATATGGCGCTCGCTGACATTGCTCATGAAGCGAAACACTCCGGGCCGGCCCGATGATCGCCGTGCCGGCCCGGCAGTGTGCAATCCGGCGAGCGCGTTTTCTAGTCCTCACGCTCGCGCTGCTGCGGCGCGCCCTCTTCCGCCTCGTCGATCGCTTCGCCGGGAATGACGTAGCTGCCCTTCAGCCACCGGCCGAGATCGATATCGGCGCAGCGCGACGAGCAGAACGGCTTGAAGCGCGCGACCGACGGCTTGCCGCAGATCGGACAGGGCTTTGCGGCCGGCGGGGCGTTGTCGCGTTCAGTCATATTTGAGCGTGATGCCTCCATCGACGACGAGCTCGATGCCGGTGACGTAACGCGCCTCGTCGCTGGCAAGGAAGAGTGCGGCATTGGCCACGTCCCAGGCATCGCCCATATGCCCCATCGGGACCTGCGCGGCGCGGGCCGCCCACATCGCATCGACATCGCCCTTGCCATAGACCGCGGCAAGCCCGGCCGAATGCTCGACCATCGGCGTCTTCATCAGGCCGGGCAGGATCGCGTTCACGCGGATCTTCTGCGGGGCATACTGCACGGCCGTCGTGCGGGTGAGCTGGTTCAGTGCCGCCTTGGTCGCGGAATAGCTGGCATAGGGCACGCCGGTATGGCGGATCGAGGCGATCGACGAGATGTTGATGATCGAGCCGCCCTCGCCCGTCTCCTCGAACTGGCGCTGCATCACCGGGATGACATGCTTCATCACGAGGAAAGGGCCGGTGAGGTTGACCCGGAAGACGCGCTCCCAGACCTCCTCCGCAAGATCGACGACGCTGCCGACCTCGGCGATGCCGACATTGTTGTCGAGGATGTCGATGCGGCCATAACGGCCGAGCGCATGGGCGACGAGCTCGGCGACCTCCTCCGCCTTGGTCACATCCGCCTGCATGGCGAAGGCCTCGCCGCCCTCGTTGCGGATGATGCCGGCCGTCTCCTCGGCCGCGTCGCGGTTGATGTCGGCGCAGACGACCTTCGCGCCTTCCCGAGCGAAGATCGTCGCCGTCGCCTTGCCATTGCCCCAGCCCGGCCCGATCGACCCCGCCCCGGCCACGATCGCGACCTTGCCGCTCAGACGTCCCGTCATGTCAGCTTCCCCTCGTCGGCGCGTTCCTGCGCAACGCGTTTCCCGGCCGCAAGATCGGCCGTGGACCGCGATCAGGCAACCCGCATCGGCGCCGTGTCAGGCTGCGTTCATCCAGCCGAAGCGGATCGGGAAGCCCTCGCCGCCCAGGAGGTTGACGGTCTCGTAGAGCGGCAGGCCGACCACGCCGGTATAGGAACCGACGAGCTTGACGACGAAGGAGCCGGCGATGCCCTGCACCGCGTAGCCGCCGGCCTTGCCGCGCCATTCGCCCGAGGCGAGATAGGTCTCGATATCCTCGGTGGAGAGGCGCTTGAAGCGCAGGCGCGTCTCGACGATGCGGTCGCGGACCGCGCCGGAGGGCGTCACCAGCGCGACGCCGGTATAGACGCGGTGCGCACGGCCGGAGAGCAGGCGCAGACAGGCGGCCGCCTCGTCGACGATCTCGGCCTTGGGCAGGATGCGCCGACCGACCGCGACGACCGTATCAGCGGCGAGAATGTAGCAGCCTTCGAGATCGGCGCGGGCCCTGGCGCCCTCGCGCGCGGCCTGCGCCTTCTCGCGCGCCAGGCGGCGGGCGAGATCGCGCGGGCGCTCGCCCTTGAGCGGGGTCTCGTCGAGATCGGCCGGCAGGAGCGCGTCCGGCTTCAGGCCCGCTTGCTCCAGCAAGGCGAGGCGGCGCGGCGAGGCCGATGCGAGAACGAGCATCGGCCGCCAGCCGGGATGTTTGGGAGTGGAGAAAAGGCTCAACAGGCTGCTCGACAGGATCAGGGCGCCGGAAAGATCGGCTCCGGATCAGCCTTTAGAGCATTTCCGCAGGCCGATAAATCCATCTGGAGACGTGGAAGAGAGAAGATGCCACCCATTTGAGCACCCGCTCGAGCTGCCTGAAATCCGTGCGGGGCTCTGGTATACCAGGCATTGCCAAGCCGCGCCGCAGATTGCAGACTTGCCTCCCCCTCGGCGCGGCGCTCTGGTGACCGCCGATCCACTGGAGTTTCCCTCATGGCCCGACCGCGCAAATCGACGGGCTCCGCCCTTGCGACCGGCGCGGAGGCGCAGGTTCTCGCGGCCCGCCTGATGTCCATGCATGCGGAGGCCGGGCTGACCATTGCCATGCGGATGCCGCTCTTGATGAAAGGCGCCTTCGGCGACAGCAGGGGCCAGCGTGAGGCTGCCAAGGCGGTCATGGAAAAAGTCTCAGCCGTGGTCGAAAGCAGCGTCGCCGCGACGCAGGCGACGACGGCTTTCTGGTGGGGGCTCGCCCTCAACCCGCCCGGCCAGTTCGATGTGGCGACGGCGGCCGTCAAGGCTGCCGACCGCACGCTGGAGCCCTTCGCCCGGCGCACCCGCGCCAATGCGGCGCGCCTCGGCGGCTATCGCCGCTAATCTTCAAGACTATGATCAGATCTGGCTTTCAGGAGCAGGCTCCGTCGCGGGAACCGGCGCCGCCAGCGCATGAACACGCTCCAGCTTGCGGTAGCGCGCGACGCTGACCGGAATCAGCGCGAGATAGGCGAGCACCACGACCGTCAGCACCTCGAAGGTGTAGGCGAAGAGCAGACCCGCGACGATCACCACCGCGACGAAGATCGGCAGCACCTGCGTGCGCGGGATGCGCGTGCCGAGCGTCTTGCCGGCATAGCAGGGGATGCGCGAGATCGTCAGGAAGGCGATGAACAGGATGTAGATGCCGACGGGCAGCGCGCCATATTGCTGCACGGGCACGCCGATGATGTGGAGATAGAGCGGCAGCATGGCGGTGATTGCGCCCGCGGGCGCCGGCATGCCGACGAAGAAGTCCTTCTGCCAGTCCGGGCGGTCGGGATCGTCGATCATCACGTTGAAGCGCGCGAGCCGGAGCGCCATGGCGCAGGCCAGCGTCAGCACGATGATCCAGCCGACCGATTTCAGGTCGTGCAGGACGAAGATCCACAGGACGTAGCCGGTGGCGACGCCGAAATTGACGAAATCCGACAGTGAATCGAGCTCGGCGCCGAAGCGCGAGGTGCCCTTGAGCAGGCGCGCCAGGCGGCCGTCGACGCCGTCGAGCGCCGCCGCGATCAGGATGCAGATCGTCGCCGTCTCCAGCTTGCCCTCGACGACGAGGCGCATCGCGGTGAGGCCGAGGCAGAGCGCCAGCAGCGTGATGACGTTCGGCGCCAGCAGACGGAAGGGAATCGGCTTGAAGCGGGCACGCTTGGATTCGGCGCGCTCGGGCTCGAAGGGAGGAAACAGGTCGCTCATGTGAGCCGGAATACGCGGTTTTGGGGACGCAGGCTAGGCTCAGCAAGTGTCATCCCGCACGCGCTGCGGCGCGAAGTGCCGCTGCGCAGATGCGGGACCGCGCGACGAAATGGTCGCCCATCCTGAATGCCGCCGAGAGAGCTGCCCTCTCCTGGTGACGGTCCCGTGTCTGCGCAGCGGCATTGCATGCCGCAGCGCGCACGGGATGACATGTGCTTCAGCAGCGGCCTTTCGACAGCGCTCGTCAGATGTCGCGGAAGCTGCGCGCGACCGGCTCGTTGCCGGTCAGATCGGCGAGCACGGTCTCGCCGGCGATCGCAGTCTGGCCCTCGCCGACCAGCGGCACGACATGGGACGGCAGGTAGACGTCGACGCGCGAGCCGAAGCGGATCAGGCCGAAACGCTCGCCGGTGCCGAGCACATCGCCTTCCTTGACGAAGGGCACGATGCGGCGCGCGATCAGGCCGGCGATCTGGACGACGCCGACGATGCCGGAACCGGTCTCGATCGCCAGCGCGTTGCGCTCGTTGTCGTCGCTCGCCTTGTCGAGCTCGGCATTGAGGAAGAGGCCGGGCGTATAGGCGATCTTGGCGATGCGGCCGGGCACGGGCGCGCGGTTCACATGGCAGTCGAAGACGTTCATGAAGATCGAGATGCGGGTCATCGGCTCGGCCGGGAGCTCGAGTTCCGGCGGCGGCAGCGACTGCGCGATCTGGCTGATGCGGCCGTCGGCCGGCGAAATCACCAGCCCCTCGCGTTGCGGCGTGACGCGGACGGGATCGCGGAAGAAGTAGCAGATCCAGATCGTGATGATCGCGCCGATCCAGCCGAAGGGCGACCAGAGATTGGCGAGGATGATCGTCGCCACAAGGCCGATCGCGATGAAGACATAGCCCTCCTTGTGGATGGGCACGATCACCTTGCGGACTGAATCGACGAGGGACATGAGGCGGATTCCGTTGGACTGCCGGCGCCGGGCGCACGGGAATGGCATGGTCGCCTCCGAAAGCCGGCGGCGAGCGTTGCGCTGATTTAGGGGGTTCCGGCGCGAAGGGAAAGCCCTGCCGCGCGCCGGTCAGCGGCGCGCGATGTCGCGGATGGGCGCGTCATGCTGCCCGGGGCGGCACCTGGACGAAGCGGACCGCCGCCTTCCAGGTCAGCAGAGCGAAGACGACGAGGACGATGCCCTGGGCGATGCCGAAGGGCGGCTCGGACTGGGTCGGCGCCAGCGCATGCAGGGCCGGGACCTTGCCGAAGAGCTGCGCGACCAGCACGAAGATCAGCAGGTAAAAGGAGAGCACCGCCATGATCGCATAGATGCGGCGCCAGCCCCCCTCCAGCCGGCGCCCATAGAGCGCATAGCCTGCGATCGCGACCAGCACGATATGGATCGCGCCGACGATATGGGACGGCAGCACGCTGTTGAACGGGAAGCCGAAGCCGGTCGCGCTGGTCGCGAAGGCGGTGGAGAGGAACACGCCGGTCCAGCCCGGCCGGGTGTGTCCGTGGAGCAGCCCGGCCGCCACCGGAAAACCGGCCACGATCGCGATCAGGCTCAGCCAGGTGTGGAAACCTACGAATGTGGTCGGATCGAACATGGCAGCCCCCCAGCTTCACCCTGCCGGAGCAGCATGCAGGAAACGGACCGCAGTTGCGAGGAGTTTTAAGCTGCGCCGAGGCAGGGGCCAGATGCCCTTACCGTCATGGTCGGGCTTGTCCCGGCCATCCACGTCTTCCTTCGGCGAAGGCGGTGTTCAAGGCGTGGATGCTCGCCACAAGGGCGAGCATGACGGCCTTCGACAGCCCTTCTTTACGACAGCGTCACCCTGACGCTCTCGCCCTCGGCCTCGGTCGCGCGCTGGAGCGTCGCCTTGGCCTCGTCGACCTCGCGCTGGCGGTTCCACATCGCGGCATAGACGCCGCCCGCCGCGAGGAGATCGCGATGGTGACCGCGCTCGACGATCCGGCCTTTGTCGAGCACGATGATCTCGTCGGCATTGACCACGGTCGATAGCCGGTGGGCGATGACCAGCGTGGTGCGGCCTTCGCTCACCCGGTCGAGCGCATCCTGGATCTCCTTCTCCGTGAAGGAATCGAGCGCCGAGGTCGCCTCATCGAGGACGAGCACCGGTGGGCCCTTCAGGATGGTGCGGGCGATGGCAACGCGCTGCTTCTCGCCGCCGGAGAGCTTCAGGCCGCGCTCGCCAACCGAGGTCGCGTAACCTTCCGGAAGCAGGCGGATGAAGCGGTCGATCTGGGCAAGGCGCGCGGCCTCCTCGACCTCGGCCATGGTCGCCTCGGGGCGGCCGTAAAGGATGTTGTACTCGATGGTGTCGTTGAACAGCACGGTATCCTGCGGGACCATGCCGATGGCGGCGCGCAGCGAAACCTGCTGGACATCGGCGATCGGCTGCCCGTCGATGAGGATGCGGCCTCCTTGCGGCTCGTAGAAGCGGAAGAGCAGGCGCGAGATCGTCGACTTGCCGGCGCCGGACGGACCCACGATCGCCACCGTCTGGCCGGGCAGCACCTTGAAAGAGACGCCGCGCAGGATCGGCCGCTCCGGCACATAGGCGAAATGTACGTCCTCGAAGACGACCTCTCCGGCCGGGACGACCAGGGGCTGCGCGCCGGGCTTGTCCTGAATCTCGGGGTCGCGACCGATCAGCGAGAACATCTGGGCGATATCGAGCGTCGCCTGCTTGATCTCGCGATAGACGGTGCCCATGAAGTTCAGCGGCAGGTAGAGCTGGATCAGCATCGCGTTGATCAGGATGAGGTCGCCGACCGTGTTGGTGCCGGCCTGGAAGCCACGCACCGCCATCACCATCGACAGCGTCAGCCCCACCGCGAAGATCGCGGCCTGGCCGAAATTGAGCCAGGCGAGCGAGGTGTAGGACTTGATCGAGTTGCGCTCGTAAAGCGCCATCGAACGGTCGTAGCGCGCGGTCTCGCGGGCCTCGGCGCCGAAATATTTCACTGTCTCGTAATTCAGCAGCGAATCGATCGCCTTGGCATTGGCGTCGGTGTCGGACTCGTTCATCGCGGTGCGGATGGCGATGCGCCACTCCGTCGCCTTGATGGTGTAGGTCATGTAGGCCGTGACCATGGTCACCAGCACGACGACATAGCGCCAGTCGAACAGATAGAGCAGCACCGCGATGATCAGCGTGACCTCGATGATCACCGGCACGAGCTGGTTGAGGCCGAGGCGGACCATCTCCTCGATGCCGTTGCGGCCGCGCTCCAGAACACGGGTGAGCCCGCCGGTCTTGCGCTCCAGATGGAAGCGCAGCGAGAGATGGTGAAGATGGCCGAAGGTCTGCAGCGCCAGCGTGCGCACCGCATGCATGAAGACCGGGGCGAAGATCGCGTCTCGCAACTGCACGAAGGCGGCCGCACCGACGCGGGCGAGCCCGTAGAGCATCGTCAGCGCCAGCGGCGCGCCGACCAGCCAGGGCAGCCATTTCTCGAGATTCGAATAGGAGCCCGCCAGCGCATCTGTCACCCATTTGAAGGTGAAGGGCACACCCATCAGCACGAGCCGTCCGCACAGCATCAGGGAGAAGGCGGCGACGACGCGGCCACGCAGGTCCGCTCGCTCGGCCGGCCAGAGATAGGGCCAGAGCGCACGGAAGGTGGCGAAGAAGCCGGCTCCGGGCTGGATGACGGCAGAGCGATGAAAGCTCGACGCCGGGGGCGGCGCAGACGGCGCGGACATTTTCAAACGATTCCAGTTGGCGCGTTCATATAGACGCAATCGCGCGCGGTTGCAGGGGAATGTCGTTGCGTGGAGAACATGGCTCGGGCTGCCCGAAAGCTGCCTTCCCACCGCCCCATCCCGGGTATCTCATCTCCGCCAGAGCGTCCGACGCTCGACATGGGGAAGGAAATATCATGAAGGCTCAACAGCTTGCGGTTTCCGGTGTCGGCATTGCCGTCGCACTCCTCCTCGCCCCGCCGGCCATGGCGCAGGGCTCCCGGCCGCATCCGCAGATCACGATCACCAACCAGCGCGCGGTGCCGCTGAGCAATTTCGCGATCGCGACGCCGGGCGATCAGCCGCGCCTCGTCGCGAAGCTCGCCAAGCCGCTGGCGCCGGGCAAGAGCGTCTCGCTCAGGCTCAACAAGCCGCAGGGCTGCGCCTACACCGTGCAGGCACGATTCGAGGACGAGGCCGAGAGCGACGCCGACATGGACCTGTGCAAGGATCGCGTGATCCGGCTGACGGAGTGAGGACCTAATATCTCCTCCGCCGTCATCCCGGACAAGCGGCGAAGCCGCGCCGATCCGGGATCCATTCCGGAGCGCTTCCGGCAAAGGTTCAGGCATGGATCCCGGGTCTGCGCTTCGCTCCGCCCGGGATGACCAGCGTTTTCGGTGGGAAGGTCCTCAAGCCGTCGCGCCGGCCTTCACCAGCTTGTAGGTGATCGAGTCGACCAGCGCCTGGAACGAGGCGTCGATGATGTTGGCGCTGACGCCGACCGTGGTCCAGCGCTCGCCGGTCTCGTCGCCGGACTCGATCAGCACGCGCGTCACCGCATCGGTGCCGCCCTGGAAAATGCGGACCTTGTAATCCACCAGCCGCAGACCGCCGATCAGCGACTGATAGCGGCCGAGATCCTTGCGCAGGGCGATATCGAGCGCGTTGACAGGGCCGGCATCGCCTTCCGCCGCCGAGATCAGCAGGTCGTCGCCGACCTTCACCTTCACGATCGCCTCGGAGAAGGTGACGAGCTCGCCCAGCGCATTGTAGCGGCGCTCGACATTCACGGCGAAGCGCTCGACTGCGAAATAATCCGGGACCTCGCCCAGGATGCGCTTGACCAGCAGGAAGAACGAGGCGTCGGCCCCCTCGAAGGCATAGCCCTGCGCCTCCTTGTCCTTGATCTCCGCGAGCACGCGGTTGAGGCGCGGATCGTCGCGGCCGAGGGTGACGCCGATGCGCTCCAGCTCGGCGACGAGGTTCGACTTGCCGCCCTGGTCGGAGATCAGGACTTTTCGGGTGTTGCCGGACGCTTCCGGCGCGACATGCTCGTAGGTGCGCGGGTCCTTCAGCACGGCCGAGGCATGGATGCCGGCCTTGGTGGCGAAGGCCGAGGCGCCGACGAAGGGCGCATGCCGGTTCGGGGCGCGGTTCAGCATCTCGTCGAGCGCGCGCGAGACATGGGTCAATTCGCCAAGCTGGTCCTCGCTGACGCCGAGCTCGAAACGGCCGCGATAGCGCTCCTTGAGCTTCAGCGCACCGATCAGCGTGACGAGATTGGCATTGCCGCAGCGTTCGCCGAGCCCGTTCAGCGTGCCCTGGATCTGGCGCGCGCCGGCCTCGATCGCGGCCAGCGAATTGGCGACGGCGCAGCCGCAATCGTCATGGGCGTGGATGCCGAGGTTGTCGCCGGGCACGGTCCTGGCGACCTCGCGCACGATCGCACCGATCTCGTCGGGCAACGTGCCGCCATTTGTGTCGCAGAGCACGACCCAGCGCGCGCCGGCCTCGTAGGCCGTGCGGGCGCAGGCGAGCGCGTAGTCGGGATTGGCCTTGTACCCGTCGAAGAAATGCTCGCAATCGAGCATCACCTCGCGGCCGGCGGCCTTCGCGGTTTCGACGCTCTCGCGGATGCCGGCGAGGTTCTCTTCCAGCGAGATCTCGAGCGCGACATGGACGTGATAGTCCCAGGCCTTGGCGACGAAGACGATGGTGTCGGCCTTCGCCTCCAGCAGCGCGGCGATGCCGGGGTCGTTGGCGGCCGAGCGCCCTGCCCGCTTGGTCATGCCGAAGGCGGCGAATTTCGCCTGCTTCGTCGCCTTCTGCTCGAAGAAGGCGGTATCCAGCGGGTTGGCGCCGGGATAACCGCCCTCGACATAATCGACGCCGAGACGATCGAGCAGGCTTGCTACCGCGCGCTTGTCGTCGAGCGAGAAATCGACGCCCGTGGTCTGGGCGCCGTCGCGCAGCGTCGTGTCGAAGAGATGGACGCGTGCCGCGCTCATCGCTCCCGCCTCAATTTGAAGCGGACGACGCGCGGCATGACCATCGCCAGCATGACCAGCTTGATGGCGAAGGAGAGCGAGCCCGCCGGGCGGATCTTCGGGCTCATCGTTTCACCTCATGAACAGCTTCATCGTCAATCGTCGCACCTTCGAGATCATGCCAAAGCGTGTCACGCACCTCATCCGGGCGCGTCAAGATGTCAGCATTCCAGAAACGGCGCACCCGGAAGCCCTGAGCTGTCAACCAAGCGTCGTGCTCGGCATCATAGGTGCTCTCGGCATGCTGGCCGCCATCAACCTCCACGATCAAGCGCTTCGCCGGACAGACGAAATCGGCAATGTATCGGCCGATCTGGACCTGCCGTCGGAATTTGAAGCCACTGAAGCGGCGATCACGCAGTAGAAGCCATAGCGTACGCTCGGCTTCCGTAGGTTCATGCCGCATCGCGCGGGCGCGCTCCTTCAACACCTCCTGCGCAGGCAGCCGCGTCTTCCCTTCTCCCCTTGCGGGAGAAGGTGGCTGCGAAGCAGACGGATGAGGGGTCGCACCGCCCTCCCCGGTTTGCAGTTCGGGAGAGCCAAAACCGGCAGCGTCGCGCGACCCCTCACCCCAACCCTCTCCCGCAAGGGGAGAGGGGGCTCGGTCGCGGTTCATCGCTTCACCTCCCAGGCCGTGGTCGGCTCGCCGGTGGCGGGATCCTTGCCATCCTTGAGCGCGATGCCCATCGCGGCAAGCTCGTCGCGGAGACGATCGGACTCGGCGAAGTTCCTGGCGCGGCGGGCTTCGAGGCGGGCGCGAATGAGCGTTTCCTGCTCTGGCGTCAGTTCGATGCGCGTGGGCAAAAGACCTAAGATGCCGAGACAGAACAACAGACGACGCCCCGCATCGTCATGCTCCTTCTGCTCGACGAAGCCGGAATAGCCAGGCCCGAACCCAAACGCGCCTACCTGTTCTTCGGGCGGCGCTTCACGATCGGCCCATTGGCCGAAATTAGATAGCGTGAACATCCTTGTCAGACACGCCGGGGTCGCAAGGTCGTCGCCAAGCATCTCCAGGAACGGCTCGTCCACAATGGCGTCTTCCGGCGCAATATCGGCAACTCGACGTTGGAGGCGGGCCAAGGTCTTCTCCGCCTCCTCCAGCGCCTTCACCGTCCAGTCGATCGGCTGACGGTAGTGCGTCTTGAGCATCGCAAGGCGCAACACCTCGCCCGGCCATTTACGGCCGCCGAAGACATCCGTTTCCAGCAGTTCGTTGATGGTGACGAAGTTGCCGAGGCTCTTCGACATCTTCTCGCCTTCGACCTGCAGGAAGCCGTTATGCATCCAGATATTGGCCATGAGCGGCTGCCCTTCCGCTCCGCCAAAGGCGCAGCAGGACTGGGTGATCTCGTTCTCGTGATGCGGGAAGACGAGGTCGATGCCGCCGCCATGGATGTCGAAGACGTTCTTCTCGGGATCGTCGCAGGCGAGACCGCCGCCGAACGGTGTCAGCAGCTTCGCCATCGACATGGCCGAGCATTCGATATGCCAGCCCGGGCGGCCGGGCGTGGCGATGCCGGCCGGTGACGGCCAGCCGGGATCGATGCCGTCACGGCTCGGCTTCCACAGCACGAAATCCATCGCGTCGCGCTTGTAGGGCGCGACGTCGACGCGGGCGCCGGCGAGCATCTCGTCGAGCGAGCGGCGGGCGAGCGTGCCGTATTTCGGCGCCTTCACCAGATGCGCGACGGCCGGGACGTGAAAGAGCACATGCTCCTCGGCGACATAGGCGACGCCGCGCGCGATCAGGCGCTCGATGATCGCCTTCATCTCCTCGATATGCTCGGTGGCGCGCGGCTCCGTCGTCGGGCGCAAGGTGCCGAGGGCGTCGATATCGGCGTGAAACTGCGCCGTCGTCGCCTCGGTGACCCTGGCGATCGCCTCGTTCAGCTTCAGGCCGGGATAGTCACGCGCCGCGCGGGCGTTGATCTTGTCGTCCACGTCGGTGAGGTTGCGGGCATAGGTGACGTGATCGGCGCCGTAGATATGGCGCAGCAGCCGGTAGAGCACGTCGAAGACGATAACCGGGCGGGCATTGCCGATATGGGCGTAGTCGTAGACCGTCGGGCCGCAGACATACATGCGGACATTCGACGGATCGATCGGCGCGAAGTCCTGCTTCGTCCGCGTCAGCGTGTTGTAGAGCCTCAGGGTCGGCGACATCGGGGCTAAATCCTGGAACGAAACAGACGACAGAATACGAAAGGGCGACCTGGCCGCTGGCCGGGGGCGCTTTTGTCGGTTCGTTTTTCAGGACGAGGACGTGAGCAGCCGGCCAGCGAAAGCTAGCGGCAAATAATGCGGGGGCTGTTGATGGCGGCTCGCGTCATGGCCGGACCTGATTGCCTTTCCGCGGGCTTTCCGTCAAGAGGGCGTCCGGTTGCTGCAATGCAGCATCGCCTCGAGATTGCCGCGGTTCATTCAAATTTAACCGACCGGAACCATCCTTCCGATTCGCGGGTTCTGCGCCTGCAACCCATCAGGAACCCATATTCATGCGCCGCGCCGTGGCCTTCGTCGGATTGCTCGGGATCGTTGCCGGCGGCGTCTCGCTGTCGATCATTCCCCCCAGCCACACAGCCGCAGCCGCAAACGAGCCGCGCACCTTCCTGATCCCGGCCAGCGACGGCTACGGCGTCGCCGACTGCATCTCGTCCAAGGCCGAATGCGGCAAGATCGTCGCCAATGCCTGGTGCGAGTCGCAGGGCTTCGGCAAGGCGGTCGCCTTCGGCGTCGCCGCCCGCGAGGACTTCACCGGCTCGGTGACGAAGCAGAGCCCGGCCCAGGCGGCCGAACAGCCGCTCAGCATCACCTGCGGCGAGTAAGACAAGCTCATAATCTACCGAGCCCTCATCCTGAGGAGCGCTCCGCAGGAGCGCGTCTCGAAGGATGCTTCAGGAGGCTCCAGAGATAACTGGAACATCCTTCGAGACGCAGTCTTCGGCTGCTCCTCAGGATGAGGGCTGGTATGTTCCAAGCCCCGTTTCGTGGCGAGCGCCCGGCCTCAGCGAATCCATTCCGCGCATTTCGGCGGCTCGCCAGACGCGCCCCAGGGCATGATCGGCACGGTCGAGGTCGAGTTCTGCGGCGAGCCGTCGATCAGCTTGTCGGTATAGACGAGATAGACCAGCACGTTGCGCTTGGCGTCGCAGCCGCGCACGATCTGCATCTTCTTCCAGATCAGCGAACGACGCTCGCGGAAGACGACATCGCCCTGGTCGGCCTTTTCCTTGAACTTGATCGGGCCGATCTGGCGGCAGGCGAGCGAGACCTCGGAGACCTCCTCGGCCAGCCCGAACATGCCGGAAACGCCGCCCTTCTCCGGAACGGTGTAGTGGCAGGCGACACCCTCGACGATCGGATCGTCGACGCCGTAGACGGCGAGCTTGTCGTTCGGCGTGAGCATCTTCCAGACGGTCGACTTCCTGAAGATCAGGTCTTCCTGCGCCGAGGCCGGCGACAGCATCATTCCCGACAGGGTGAGGGCCAGCGCGGCCAGGACCCAACGACGAAGCAGCATTCCCATTCTCCAGGCGCGTTCCAGCTAGGCGCCGGTCAGGATATGGGAAGCCGCACGGCGGTGCACCAGAGCTCGAAACGCAGCATTCAACCCGCCAGCGGCTTGAAGACGAGATAGGCCGCGGCGAGCGCGCCGATGACGCCGAGCGCGAAAAGAACGAGTTTCAGCCGGGTCATGGTGCTGGCGAAGGCGACATTGCCGCCATCGACCTGCGGGTAGCGATCGAGCAGCCGCGCCAGCGCGAAATTCTCGGCGACATCGCAGAGCCCTCCGAGCAGCCAGCCGCCGCCGCAGAGCGCCGCGACCCACCAGGGCTGGCCGCGCATGGCAAGGCCGGCGACGATCAGCGCGCCGACGATCGCGTAGGTGAAGGCGCAGGCGACATCGGCCGGCAGCACGCGGTTGCGGTAGCGGGCGCGCTTGTCCTCACCGTAGAGCGTGAACAGCTTCTCGACATCGGCGATAGAGTAGCCGTCCCAGTCGCCCTCCAGCATGCGCGGCACGCCCTGCCGGTTCGACCAGAGGCCGACCGCCCAGAACAGCACCACCACCAGAACCGGCCCCCAGATGAAGAAGGCCAGCGGAATGGCAGCGGAATAGAACGGCACGGTCTCGGTCATGGCGTCTCGGCTCTCGCGTCTCGCATCGGCGCTGTTGGCATGAGGTTATCCGGCCGCCCGGCTGCCGCCAAGACGGGGCTGCCGGGATGTCGATCAACCCAGCGGCAGAATTTCCTGCTCGATCGCGCCGAAGATCGAATGCCCGGCGGCGTCCTTCATCTCGATGCGGACGGTGTCGCCGAACCGCAGGAACGGCGTCTTCGGCCCGCCCTGCCGGATCGTCTCGACCATGCGCTGTTCGGCGATGCAGGCATAACCCTGCCCGCCTTCCGCCACCGGTCGGCCAGGGCCGCCATCGGCATCGCGATTCGAGACCGTGCCGGCGCCGACGATGGTGCCGGCCGAGAGGCAACGCGTCGCGGCGGCATGGGCGATCAGCGTGCCGAAGTCGAAGGTCATGTCGGTGCCTGCATCGGGCTTGCCGAAGAGCGTGCCGTTGACCTGCGCCAGCAGCGGCAGATGCAAGCGGCCGTCGCGCCAGGCGTTGCCCAGTTCGTCCGGCGTCGCCGCGACCGGCGAGTAGGCCGAGGCGGGCTTCGACTGAACGAAACCAAAGCCTTTCGCCAATTCGTCGGGAATCCGATTCCGCAGGCTCACGTCGTTGACGAGCATGACGAGGCGGATCGCTCCCAGCGCCTCCTCGCGGCTCGCGCCCATCGGCACGTCGCCGGTGACGACCGCGATCTCGGCCTCGAAATCGATGCCGTCCTCCTCGCTGCGGGCCTGCACGGCCTGGCGCGGGCCGAGCGAGGCGTCGCTGCCGCCCTGGTACATCAGCGGATCGGTCCAGAAGCTCTCCGGCATGGTGGCGCCGCGCGCCTTCCGGACGAGATCGACATGGTTCACATAGGCCGAGCCGTCGAGCCATTGATAAGCGCGCGGCAGGGGCGCGGCGCAGTCATGCTCGTGAAAGCGGAAGGACGGGACCGAGCCGTGCTCCAGTCCCTCGGCGAGATCGGCGAGGCGCGGCGCATTCCGCTCCCAGTCGTCGAGTGCGGCCTGCAGCGTCGGCACCACCGGAAAGGCGTCGGTGGCGCGGGTCAGGTCCCGCGAGACGACGACGAGACGGCCGTCACGGCCATGCGCGAGCGAGGCGAGCTTCATGTCTTTTCATTCCTTCCCGGACGCGCCAATAAGGGCATAAAGGGCATAACGAGCCCTCGGGAGGAAACCATATGGAACGTCGCAGCTTTTTGAAATCGGGGGCACTGGCCGCCGCCGCGACGACCGTCGCGATGCCGGCGATCGCGCAGTCGCAGCCCGAGGTGAAATGGCGCCTGACGTCGAGCTTCCCGAAGTCGCTCGACACGATCTTCGGCACGGCCCAGCAGTTCTCGAAGCTCGTCTCCGAAGCGACGGACGGCAAGTTCGAAATCCAGGTCTTCGCCCCCGGCGAGATCGTGCCCGGCCTGCAGGCGCTCGATGCGGTCTCCTCCGGCACGGTCGAATGCGCGCATTCGCCGACCTATTTCTACATCGGCAAGGACCCGACGCTCGGTCTGGGCACCGGCATCCCCTTCGGGCTCAATGCCCGCCAGCAGCATAGCTGGTGGTATTTCGGCGGCGGCGAGCAGATCGTGAACGGCGTGCTCGACCGCTTCAACGCCTATTCCATCCCCTGCGGCAATTCCGGCTGCCAGATGGGCGGCTTCTTCCGCAACGAACTGAAGAGCATCGACGACCTCAAGGGCCTGAAGTTCCGCATCGGCGGCATGGGCGGGGCGGTGCTGGCCAAGCTCGGCGTGGTGCCGACCCAGATCGCGCCCGGCGACGTCTATCCGGCGCTGGAGCGCGGCGCGATCGACGCGGCCGAGTTCGTCGGCCCCTATGACGACGAGAAGCTCGGCTTCATCCGCGTCGCCAAGTACTACTACTACCCCGGCTGGTGGGAGGGCGGCGCCATGCTGCACCTGATCATCGGCAAGGACGCCTGGAACAAGCTGCCGAAGCACTATCAGGCGATCGTCCAGAACGCCTGCGAGGCGGCCAACAACTGGATGCTGGCCAAGTACGACTTCGTGAATCCGGGCGGCCTGCGCCGCCTGGTGGCACAGGGCGCTCAGCTCAAGGCCTTCCCGCTGCCGGTGATGGAAGCGGCGCTGAAGGCGGCCGAGGAGTACTATGCCGAGACCAGCGCCAAGAGCCCTGACTTCAAGAAAGGCTATGATTCGATGGTCGCCTTCCGCGGCGAGAACCTGCTCTGGTGGCAGATCGCGGAACTGTCCTACGACTCGTTCATGAACCGGCTGAAGGCGCGCTGAGACGCGCCAGGGCACCGACATGACGAAGAAGCCAGCCGCCGATGCGGAAGACCAGGCGCTCCATCTGGAGCGCTTCCTGCCCTACCGCCTGAATGTCGTCGGCACGCTCGGCGGCCGCGCGCTCGGCCGCATCTATGGCGAGCATTTCGGCATCGGCATCCCGGAATGGCGGGTGGTGGCGCAGCTCGGCGAGTTCGGCAAGCTGACCTCGCGCGACATCGGCGAGCTCGCCCAGATGCACAAGACCAAGGTCTCGCGCGCGGTCGGCGAGCTTGAGAAGCGCGGCCTCGTCTCGCGCGCCGAGAACCGGCAGGACCGGCGCGAATCCTTCGTCGCGCTGACGCCGGCGGGCAAGCGCATCTACGATCAGATCGTGCCGCTGGCGCTCGGCTTCGAGGCGCGCTGGATCGAGGGCATCGCGCCCGACGAGCTCAAGGTGTTCGAGCGCGTGCTCTCGACCCTGACCGAGCGCGGCCGGCACCTGGCGGGGAATTATCGCGAGGAGGACGGGGCTTAAAGCCAGAAATCCCGAACTGGAACCGCTCCGTCTTTCCGGGGCGGCCCGCAGGGCCGAGCCCGGAATCCAGAACCGATGCCGCTCGCCATGAACCTGATCATTGCCGCGCCTTTCATGATCAAAGGCATCGGTTCTGGATTCCGG
This sequence comes from Bosea sp. ANAM02, assembly GCF_011764485.1. Lineage (NCBI taxonomy): Bacteria > Pseudomonadati > Pseudomonadota > Alphaproteobacteria > Hyphomicrobiales > Alloboseaceae > Allobosea > Allobosea sp. ANAM02. Next base: position 3,506,123 of record NZ_AP022848.1, read on the forward strand.
GCTCATCGCTGACGCGATGCCCCGGAATGACGGCGTAGCTCGGCGTCGCCGCTGGAATACCCTTAGACATACCGCGCCAGATTGCGCCGGATGCGCTCAGCCGGGTCCTCGCCCTTCGGAGGGTAGGCGAAAGCGGTGCCGGTGATCGCCTCATAGGCCCGGACATAGACCGAAGAGGTCTGGTCGATCAGCTCCTGCGGGATCGGCGGCAGGTCCTGCGTATAGGGATCGCAGCGCGCCACGACCCAGTTGCGCACGAAATCCTTGTCGAAAGATTCGGGCTTATCGCCGGCGGCGAAGCGCTCGGGATAGCTTTCGGCGAACCAGTAGCGGCTCGAATCCGGCGTATGAATCTCGTCGGCCAGCACGATATTGCCCTCGGCATCGGTGCCGAACTCGTACTTGGTATCGGCGAGGATCAGGCCGCGCTCGCGGGCGAGCTTCTGGCCGCGGGCGAAAAGCGCCAGCGCATAGGCCGAGACCTCGTCCCATTGCTTCTGCGTCAGCAACCCCTCCGCGACGATCTGCTTGGCGGAGAGCGGCTCGTCATGGCCGCCGTCGAAGGCCTTGCTGGTCGGGGTGATGATCGCCTGCGGCAGCGCCTCGTTGTCGCGCAGGCCGTCCGGCAGCGTTAAGCCGTACATCTCGCGCCGGCCCTGCTTGTACATCGTCAGGATCGAGGTGCCGGTCGTGCCGGCGAGATAACCGCGCACCACCATCTCGACGGGCAGTATCTCCAGCCGCCTGCCGACGACGACGTTCGGATCGGGATAGTCGAGGACATGGTTGGGACAGATATCGGCGGTCTGCTCGAACCAGTAGCGCGCGGTCTGCGTCAGCACCTGGCCTTTCAGCGGAATCGAGGCGATCGCCCGGTCGAAAGCCGAGAGCCGGTCGGTCGAGATCAGGATGCGCCGGTTGTCGGGCAGGTCGTAGTTCTCGCGGACCTTACCGCGATAGTAGTTCGGCAGTTCCGGGATGACGGCTTCGTGAAGAGGCAGATAGTCGGACATGGGCGGGGCTTGCCTCATTGGCGCTGCACGGAAGGCCGGCGCGGGCGGACCGCTGCCGCAGGTCTTCTAACCAGAACCGAAGTTTTCCACCACCGGCGCCGCGCATGCGTCCCCGGATTGCTGCGCCTGTCCGAATATGGCATGCGAGGCCCTCGCGATGGAGCGTCCCCGCGACCTATCTGGCGAGGCTCCGCTCCTTAGTTCCGTCGTGTTTGGCGGGTGTTCTAGACCACAGTTCCCGAACAGGGCCGGTCCGCCGGCTCGACCATGGATGACGTGACCCGACCTGCGATGATGCTGCGACTGTCCAGACGCTTCGGCATGGCCCTTCTGATGCTGGCGGCCCTCGGCGGAACCGCGCTCGCGCAGTCGGCGTCCTGCAATGCCTGGCGCGCCGAGCTTGAAAGCCTGCAGGGCCGCGGCGGCGGCGATCCGCGCGCGGCGCAGGCTGCTCGCCGGGTCGGGGCACAGCTCGCGCAACTGAGCAACCAGTATCGCGCCATGGGCTGCGATCGCGGCTTCAGCTTCTTCGATTCGCCGCCGCCGCAATGCAATTTCATCCGCCAGCAGCTCGGCCAGTTGAAGAACCAGTACGGCGCGCTGCAGAGCCAGGCGGAGGGCGGCGGCATCGAGCAGCGCCGCGCCCAGCTCGCCGCCGCGATCAACAACAACTGCCGGGCGCAGCCGCGCGGCTTCTTCGACACGATCTTCGGACGCGATCCCGGCCCCGGCGAGATCGATTCGACCCTGCCGGAGCTCGATCCCGAGCAGCCGACCGAACCGGCCAAGCCGCGTCTCGGCGGCCCGCAGACAGTCTGCGTGCGCACCTGCGACGGCTATTTCTTCCCGCTCTCGAACAATACCGGCAATGGCGACGAGATGTGCCAGGCGCTGTGCCCGGGCACCGAGACCCTGGCCTATGGCATGAGCGCCGGCGGCGACATCCAGAACGCCGCCTCGCGCGCGACCGGCCAGCCCTATTCCTCGCTGGCCAATGCCGGCAAATACACCCGCAGCTTCGACGCCGCCTGCACCTGCCGCGGCCAGGGGCAGAGCTGGTCGGCCGCCCTCAGGGATGCCGAATATCTGCTCGACAAGCGCAAGGGCGACGTCATCCTCAGCGAGCAGCGCGCGGCCGAATTGTCGCGGCCGAAGGCCGATCCCAAGCGCAAGGGCGCTCCCGCAGCCCAGCCCGCGGCGGCGCCTGTTCCGGCCGTGGCAGACGAAAAGCCGATGCCCTCGGAGGATTCGCCGACAGCCGGCACCGAATCCGCCGGCGTCGGCCCGGACACGGTCGGCGAGAAGGTGCTCGACAAGAAGGACGGGCTGAAGAGCGAATCGCGCAGCGCCACCGGCGAGCGCCGAACCGTGCGGATCGTCGCGCCCAATCTCGCGCCCAACCTGAGCCCGCAGGTCGCTCGTCCCTGAGCGGGACCAGCTTTCACCCACTATTCGCCATGAGCGGACTTGCCGGGGCCAGCTACGTCAGCGTCGATGTGGAGCGGTGTCGGAGACGTGGATGCTCGCCACAAGGGCGAGCATGACGGGAGCTGAACCCCAGCGGGGCCGGTGAGTTCAGGCGCTCCCGCCAGCCAACCGCTTCAGCGTCTTTTCCCGCCCGATCAGCGGCAGCAGCGCAGCCAGTTCCGGCCCGTGGTCGAGCCCGGTCAGGGCCTGGCGCAGCGGCATGAACAGCGCCTTGCCCCTGGCGCCGGTTGCGGCCGAGACGGCCTGCGTCCAGTTCTTCCAGGTCGTAGCGTCGAAGGGCGCCGCCGGCAGCAACCCGGCCGCCTTCACGGCAAAATCCCGATCGGCGATTACCGGCTCGATCGGCCCGTGTACGACGCGCCACCACTGGGCGGCCTCGTCGAGCTTCGCGAGATTGCCGCGCACGGCCTGCCAGAACGCCTCTTCGGCGGCGATGCCGAGCGCGTTAAGACGGTGCTCGACCGCCGCCAGCGGCAATTGATGCAGCGTGCGGGCGCTCAGCGTCTCCAGCTCGTGCTCGTCGAACTTGGCCGGGGCACGCGAGACATGGTCGAGCTCGACAAGGCCTGCGAGCTCGTCGAGGCTCGCGACCGGGCGCACGGCGTCCGACGTGCCGACCAGCGTCGCCAGCGTCGCCACGGCCAGTGCCTCGACGCCCGTCTCGCGCAGGCCGCGCAAGGAGAGATGGCCGAGGCGCTTGGACAACCCCTCGCCGCTCGCGGTGGTCAGCAGGTTGTGGTGGCCGAAGGTTGGCAGGCTCGCACCGAGCGCCTCGAAGATCTGGGCCTGGACCGCGGTGTTGGTAACGTGGTCCTCGCCACGGATGACATGGGTCACGCCGGTCTCGATATCGTCGACGACGGAAGGCAGCGTGTAGAGATAGCTGCCATCCTCGCGAACCAGGACCGGGTCCGATAGCGAGGCGCAATCGACATGGGAGGGGCCGCGCACCAGATCGTCCCAGGCGACCTCGCGCGGCTCCAGCAGGAAGCGCCAATGAGGCTTGCGCCCCTCCGCCGCAAAGGCCGCCTTCTGCTCATCGGTGAGCTTCAGCGCGGCGCGGTCATAGATCGGCGGCAGCCCGCGGGCGAGCTGGCGCTTGCGGCGGCGGTCGAGCTCGTCGGCCGTCTCGTAGCAGGCATAGAGCCGCCCTGCCCCACGCAGCCTGTCGGCGGCGGCGTCATAGATCGCCAACCGTTCGGATTGCTTGATCACCTGATCGGGCTCGATGCCAAGCCAGCCCAGGTCCTCGGCGATGGCATCGGCATATTCCACTTTCGAGCGGGCGATGTCGGTATCGTCGTAGCGCAACAGGAAGCGGCCGCCGTGCCGGCGGGCGAAGAGCCAGTTGAACAGCGCCGGCCGGGCGTTGCCGATATGCAGGTAGCCGGTGGGCGACGGCGCGAAGCGAACCAAGGGTGAGGTCATGGCCGGCTTATGGCGCGTTTGCCGGCAGGCGACAATCCGGCGGTTCGGTGGAATACCGCATCGTTAACCCCGCATTAGGGTTACCAAGGCATGAATTGTCCTCAGAGCACGGCAAAACGGGTGGATCCGGACCGCTGCTCGGGGAGATCAGGATGCGCATCCGTTCCATCGCGCTCATGCTTGGGTCGACGGCCCTCGCGACCAGCCTTCTCGCAGCACCGACGCTGGCGGCGGACTATCCCGTTCTGCGCGGCTCGCAGATCGAGGACGCACCCCCAGCGCCAAGCCAGTTCACCTGGGAAGGCTTCTATGTCGGCGGCTTCGCCGGGCAGGCGCAATCCCGCTTCGAGCGCGATCAGAGCGTCGACAGGCTGATCGACTACGCGATGCTGAACACGACAATCGCGAGCTCGATCAACGTCTACGACCTGACGCGCACCATGCCGCGCCGCGACAGCGGCAGCATCTTCGGCGGTTATGTCGGTTATAACTGGGCTTTCGGCGACGTCGTCATGGGCCTCGAAGCGGACTACTCGCGCATCGATCAGGAAGCCGCCGCTTCCCGCCTCGAATCGCGGCGCGTCGGCAATGAATTTCTTACCGTGGGCCTGAACCAGAGCGCGCGGATCAACGACTACGCTTCGTTGCGTGCCCGCTTCGGCTACGCCTATGGCCGGTTGATGCCCTATTTCACGATCGGCGCGGCGGTTGGACGCTTCGACACTAATGTTTCGGTCTACAGCGACTGGGGTCCCACCGATGTCAACGGCGTCGCGCTCGGCAGCTATGTCGGCTGGCCGCGCATGGTCGGCGGTCCCAAGAAGGATGTCTGGGGCTTCGGCGGCGTGATCGGCGGCGGCATCGAGGCCGCGCTGACAGACAACATCCTTGTCCGTGCGGAGTACCTCTATACCCGCTTCCACGACGTCGAAGGCGTCACCACAAGCCTCAATCAGGCTCGCGTTGGCGCCGCCCTGAAGTTCTGAACGACCGAGGGCTGCATGAAAAAGGCCGGGGCGAAAGCCCCGGCCTTTCCTGTTCATCGACTTGGTAAGGTGCCTTACTCGGCCGCCTCGACCTCGGGCCGCGCCCGGCCGGCACGCTGGCGCTTGACCAGCTCGGCGACGATGAAGGCGAGTTCCAGCGCCTGCTCCGCATTGAGGCGGGGATCGCAGAAGGTGTGATAGCGGTCGTTGAGGTCCGCATCGGTCATGCCGCGCGCGCCGCCGGTGCATTCGGTGACGTTCTTGCCGGTCATCTCCAGATGCAGGCCGCCGGCATGCGTGCCCTCGGCTTGATGGACGGCGAAGAAGTTCTTCACCTCGCCCAGGATCAGATCGAAGGGCCGGGTCTTGTAGCCGCTGGCGGCCTTGACCGTGTTGCCGTGCATCGGGTCGCAGGACCAGACGACATTGCGGCCTTCCCGCTTCGTCGCCCGCACCAGCGCCGGCAGATGGTCGAAGACCTTGTCGGCGCCGAAACGCGCGATCAGAGTCAGGCGGCCCGCTTGGTTCTGCGGATCGAGCACGTCGATCAGCTTGAGCAGGCCGTCGACCGTGGTCGAGGGGCCGCATTTCAGGCCGATCGGGTTCTTGATGCCGCGGAAGAATTCGACATGGGCATGGTCGATCTGGCGGGTGCGATCACCGATCCAGAGCATGTGCCCAGAGGTGTCGTACCATTCGCCGGTCGTCGAATCCGTACGCGTCATCGCCTGCTCGTAGCCGAGCAGCAGCGCCTCGTGGCTGGTATAGAAGTCGGTCGTGCGCATCTCCGGATGGGTCTCCGGGTCGATGCCGATCGCGCGCATGAATTCCAGCGCCTCGGTGATGCGCTCAGCCACCTCCTGGTAGCGATGCGACTGCGGGCTATCCTTGACGAAGCCGAGCATCCAGCGATGCGCGTTGTCGAGATTGGCGTAGCCGCCGGTCGCGAAGGCGCGGATCAGGTTCAGCGTCGCCGCCGACTGGCGATAGCCCTCGAGCTGGCGGCGCGGATCGGGAATGCGTGCCTCGGCGGTGAACTCGTTGTCGTTGACGATGTCGCCCTTGTAGCTCGGCAGTTCGACGCCGCCGATGGTCTCGGTCGGAGCCGAGCGCGGCTTGGCGAACTGGCCGGCGATACGGCCGACCTTCACCACCGGCGAGCCGCCGGCGAAGGTCAGGACAACCGCCATCTGCAGGAATAGCCGGAAGAAGTCGCGGATATTGTCGGCCGAATGCTCGGCGAAGCTCTCGGCGCAATCGCCTCCCTGCAGCAGGAAGGCCTCACCGGCGGCGACCTTGCTCAACGCCCGTTTGAGCTTGCGCGCCTCGCCTGCAAAAACGAGCGGCGGAAAGCCGGCGAGCTGCTGCTCGACCGCCTTCAAGGCTGCCTGGTCCGGATATTCCGGAATCTGCTGGACGGGCTTGGCCCTCCAGCTCTCTGGCGTCCACCGCTCGGACATGGGACTACGTGCTCCTGACTGTGAGATCGCGCATCGTTAACCTCATGGTAGCGCGAAGGGGCGGCTATACACCCATGAGGTGGGAATGGCCACCTTCGGAGGGAAGCCCCGGTAGCGGGCATGCCCGACCGTTCGGCGCATGCATCGGGAAAGATGATTCCGCGCAACGGGATAGCGAGCGCCGTTGCCATGCTGGAGCAACGGCCTCCCGTCCTGATTCAAGCGCTTCACAGGCCGATTCAACGGGGCGGATGGAATAGCCTTCGTCATTCCGGGTTCGCGCCTGCGGCGCGCCCCGGAATGACAAAGGTGTTTCGCTTTAGGCTGTCCGCGGCGTGCGCATCGTCACCAGCTCCTCCGCGGCGCTCGGATGCAGCGCGACGGTGCGATCGAAATCGGCCTTGGTCGCGCCCATCGTCACGGCGATGCCAACCGCCTGCACGATCTCGCCGGCATCATGCCCGAGGATATGGACGCCGAGCACCTTGTCCGACTGCGCGTCGACGACGAGCTTCATGTAGATGCGCTCCTGCCGGCCGGAGATCGTCGCCTTCATCGGGCGGAAGCCGGATTCGAAAACCTTGACCTTACGGCCGGCGGCCACCGCCTGAGCCTCCGTCAGACCGACGGTGCCGACCTCCGGCGTCGTGAAGACGGCCGAGGCGATCGTGGCGTGGTCGACCGTCCAGGCGCGATCGCCGAAGGTCGAGTCGGCGAAGGCATGGCCCTCGCGGATCGCAACCGGCGTCAGGTTGACCCGGTTGGTGACGTCGCCCACCGCATGGATCGACGGCACGCTGCTCGCTGATGCGGCATCGACCTTGATCTCGCCGAGCGGGCCCATCGCGACGCCGGCCTTGTCGAGGCCGAGCCCCTTCGTGTTCGGCCGGCGGCCGGTGGCGACGAGCACGACATCGGCATCGATCGGCGCGCCATGGGCGCAATGGGCGCGGCGGGTGCCGTCGGCCAGCTCCTCGATCCGGTCGATCGTGCAGCCGAGCCGCAGGGTGATGCCGGCATGGACGAGCGCGTCGCGCAGGCGGCTGCGGATATCCTCGTCGAAGCCGCGCAGGATGTTGTCGCCCCGGTGCAGCACCGTCACCGCGACGCCGAGCCGGGCGAAGAGGCTGGCGAATTCGAGCGCGATATAGCCGCCGCCGACCACGAGCAGGCGCTTCGGCAGCGCCTGCAGGTGGAAGATTTCGTTGGAGGAGATGCCGAGCTCGCCGCCGGGGATCGGCGGATCGAAGGACGGCCAGCCGCCGGTCGCGACGAGGATATGGCGGGCGCGGATCACCTCCCCGCTCTTCGCCAGCCGGATCTGATGCGGGCCTTCGACGACGGCGCGCTCTTCGCGGATCTGGACCTTGGCGCCCTCGAGCCCCTTGCGATAGAGACCGGAGAGGCGGGTGACCTCGTTGGCCACCGCATCGCGCAATGTCGGCCAGTCGAAGACCGGCGCCTGCGGCAAGGTCCAGCCGAAGCCGGCCGCGTCCTCGAAATCCTCGGCGAAGCGACTGGCATAGACGAAGAGCTTCTTCGGCACGCAGCCACGGATCACGCAGGTGCCGCCGATGCGGTCCTCCTCGGCGATCATGACGCGGGCGCCGTGGCCGGCGGCGATGCGCGCCGCGCGCGTGCCGCCCGAACCGGCCCCGATGACGAAGAGATCGACGTCGAAATCAGCCATGATACCCCCTCAGCCGTCCGTATCCGTGGACGGCAAGCCGCAGAACAACCAGACGGACGCCAGCGCCAGCGCGGCGATCCACCATCCCTGCCAGGCCCCGTGCGCCACCGTCGCGACCCCGAAGGCGCCGGCGGCGAGCGCCAGGCGCGGCGCGAGATCGCGCGCCGGCAGGTGCCTCAGGCGCCAGAGCAGCGCCAGCCCGGCGAAGGTCAGCAGCGCCGCTCCGACGGCGCCCGTCTCGACCCAGGCCTGGACCGGCGCGCTGTGCGGATGGCCGACCGCGAGCAATTGGCGGCGCGGCGGCGAAACTTCAAGCGCCACGGGATGACGATCCAGTGTGGGCGACGTGCCGAAACCTGAGCCCAGCAGAGGGCGCGCGCGGATCGCCTCGCCGAAGCTCAGCCAGATATCGACCCGGTCGCGCGAGTGCGAATTGGCGAGGCGCTCGTGCAGGGCCTGCGGCAAGGCCTCGTCGCCGAGGCGCCCGATGACCGGCGCCAGCGCCATCGTCGCGACGAAGCCGAGCGCAACCAGAACGAGCGTGATGCGCGGCAGCAGCCGGGCCGCCAGCCCGGTCAGCGCAAGAATGAGGAAGCCAAGACCGGCCGCGCCGCTATCGGAATCGAAGGAGATCATCGCCACGACGACGACGCAGACCGCGGCCAGCAGCCAATCCAGCGCGCCGTCCCTGCGCCGGAGCGACAGGCCCGCGACCGCCGCCGGCAGCAATACGAGGCAGACCAGCGCCGGGCGGTTGAAGATGTAGGTGACCTGCTTGCCGATATCGAGCGCGATGCGCAAGGAAAGCCCCGTCGCCAGCTCGGCCATCATCAGGATCGCCGCGACCACGAGCGCGACCGCCAGCGCGCGGCTTTCCGGGCGTCCAGGCCGGAAGCGGCCGCTCGTCGCGATGGCGAAGCCGCCGGCCATCGGCAAGGCCAGCTCGCCCCACATCGCGATGCTGGCACCGATGCGGTGGCTCCAGGCGATGGAGATCAGCGCCCAGAGCAGGAAGCCGCCGAGTGCCAGCCCCGCCGGGGCGCGCAATCCCTGCCGCATGCGCCGCAGCAGTGGCATCCAGCCCTCCGCTGCGACCGCCGAAGCGATGAAACAGAGAGCTGCCAACCCGAGGAAAAGCGGGGCCGAGCGGTTGGCGAGCCACATGCCCAGTGGCAGCGCGATCAACAGGCCCATGCCGAGACACGCGAGACGCCGCGGCAGAATCGGAGCAAAAGGAGAGATGCCGGACAGGGTCGGGGGGCTCATGCCCCTGCGCTTACGCGATCATGCCGGGCGCGGCCAGTGTCGGGGCGGAACATTCGCGCGAGTCGTAGAACCAAAGATATAGAAGATGCGGCGAAAGCGGCCTGTCGTCGAAAATTCTTGACTTCCGATTATGCAATCAGGCGCAATTGACGACCGGCGCGGCAAGGTGCCACAGGCGGACCGCCCAAGAAACCCGTGGGCCAAAGCCCGCAAGCGGAGGAATTCATGCTGACATCCATCCTGAAGCGTACGGCCCTGACGGCGGTTGCGCTGGCTGCCCTTTCCACGGCCGCCTTCGCCCAAGTCAACGAGCTGAAGATCATGGCCCCCGCGTCGCCCGGCGGCGGCTGGGACGGCACGGCCCGCTCGATGCAGCAGGCGCTGACCTCGGCGGGAATCGTCAAGAGCGTGCAGGTCAACAACGTGACCGGCGCGGGCGGCACGATCGGCCTCGCCCAGCTCATCGGCGCCAAGGGTGCCGGCGACCAGCTCATGGTCAACGGCTTCGTCATGGTCGGCGCGATCCTGCTCAACAAGTCACCGGTCAACCTGACCCAGGTCACGCCGATCGCTCGCCTGACCGCCGAGGCCGAGGTCATCGTGGTGCCGGCTGAATCGCCGCTCAAGACCGCCAAGGACCTAGCCGAGCGCCTGAAGGCCGATCCGGCCAAGGTCACCTGGGCCGGTGGCTCGGCCGGCGGCACCGACCATATCCTTGCCGCGCTGTTCGCGCAGGCCGTCGGCGCCGACCCCAAGAAGATCAACTATATCCCGTTTTCGGGTGGCGGCGAGGCGCTCGCGGCCATGCTCGGCGGGCGCGTCACCGCCGGCGTCTCCGGCTATGGCGAGTTCGAAGGCCAGATCAAGGCCGGCAAGCTGCGCGTGCTCGCGGTCTCGTCGCCCAAGCGCCTCGAGAACGCGCCGGACGCGCCGACGCTGAAGGAGCAGGGCATCGATCTCGAGCTCCTGAACTGGCGCTCGGTCGTGGCGCCGCCGGATCTTTCGGCCGAGCAGACCAAGGCCCTGATCGACACGGTCGAGAAAATGGTCAAGTCGAAGGAATGGCAGGAAATCCTCAAGGCCCGCGGCTGGGACGACGCTTTCCTCGCCGGCGCCGCTTTCGACACCTTCCTGAAGGCCGAAATCCAGCGCGTCGGCAAGGTCATGACCGATGTCGGCCTGGTGAAGTAAGCCAGACGGAACGCCAACGCTGCAGGGGCCGGGAAACCGGCCCCTTTTCCAACCGCCAGAAGCGCCGAGACGCGCCGGATACGACCGCGGGAACGCCATGACCAACGAAACGCGCACGCAAGGTGCCAACAAGCCGGCCCTGCTCGTCGGCGTCCTGCTGCTGATCGTCGCCGCCCTCGTCGGCTACGATGCCTCGCAGCAGACGATCACATCGACCTACGGCGTCGGCCCCACCGCCATGCCCTATGTCGTGGCGACCGGTCTCGTCATCCTGGGCCTTTCGCATTTCGTGGTCGCCTTCCGCGAGGGCTTGCCGCAGCCGGAAGAGGCCGACGGCCAGGCGCTGCTGTGGATCGCCGGCGGCCTCGCCTTCCTGATCGCCTGCATCGGGCTCGGCGGCGGCTTCATCATCGCAATCACCGTGATCTTTGCCTGCACCGCCCGCGGCATGGGCCGCCAGGCCCTGCTCGTCGACGCCGCGATCGGCTTCGTGCTCGGCCTCGTCATCTATCTCGTCTTCGCCAAGGTTCTGACGCTGATCCTGCCGTCGGGCCCGCTCGAGCGCCTGTTCCTCTGAGGAGAGCCCGACCATGGATACCCTGCTCTCCCTGCTCCACGGCTTCAGCGTCGCCATCGAACCCTCGAAGCTCCTGTTCTGCCTGATCGGCGTGTTCCTCGGCACCGCCGTCGGCGTGCTGCCGGGCATCGGCCCGGCGCTGACCGTCGCGCTCCTGCTGCCGGTGACGTTCAAGCTCGACCCGGCCGGGTCGCTGATCATGTTCGCCGGCATCTACTACGGCGGCATGTATGGCGGTTCGACCACCGCGATCCTGCTCAACGCCCCCGGCGAAAGCGCCTCGCTCGCCACCGCGCTCGAAGGCTCGAAGATGGCCAAGGCCGGGCGCGGCGGTCCCGCGCTCGCGACCTCGGCGATCGGCTCTTTCGTCGCCGGCCTGATCGCGACCATCGGCCTCGCCTTCCTGGCTCCCCTGCTTGTCGAGCTCGCGGTGAAGTTCGGCCCCTGGGATTATTTCGCGCTGATGATCGTCGCCTTCGTCACGGTCTCCGCGACTTTCGGCGACTCGCCCTTGCGTGGCCTGACCAGCCTGTTCCTCGGCATCGCGCTCGGCCTCATCGGCATCGACAAGCTGACGGGACAGGCGCGGCTGACCTTCGGCGTGCCGGAGCTGCTCAACGGCGTCGAGGTCACCACGCTCGCGGTCGGACTGTTCGCTGTGGGCGAGGCCTTCTACGTCGCCTCCAAGCGCGCCCGCGATCCCGAGGAGATCATCCCGATCAAGGGCTCGCTCTGGATGACCAAGCAGGACTGGAAGCGCTCCTGGGCGCCCTGGCTGCGCGGCACCGCCTTCGGTTTCCCGATCGGCGCCCTGCCGGCCGGCGGCGCCGAGGTGCCGACCTTCCTGAGCTATTCGACCGAGCGCAAGCTCTGCAAATATCCCGAGGAATTCGGCAAGGGCGCGATCGAGGGCGTCGCCGGGCCGGAGGCGGCCAACAACGCCTCGGCCGCCGGCACGCTGGTGCCGCTGCTGACGCTCGGCCTGCCGACCTCGGCGACGGCGGCGATCATGCTCGCCGGCTTCCAGCAATACGGGCTCAACCCCGGCCCGCTGCTCTTCGCCGAGAAGCCGGATCTGGTCTGGGGCCTGATCGCCTCGCTGTTCATCGCCAACGCCATGCTGGTCATCCTGAACCTGCCGCTGATCGGGCTCTGGGTCAGGCTGCTGGCGATCCCGCAACCCTGGCTCTATGCCGGCATCCTCGTCTTCGCGACGATGGGGACGCTCGCGGTCAACACCTCGGCGGTCGAGCTCGGCATGCTCTTCCTGTTCGGCTTCGTCGGCTACCTGATGCGCCGCTACGACTATCCGGTCGCACCGATGGTCGTCGGCCTCATTCTCGGGCCCATGGCGGAGCAGCAACTGCGCCGCGCGCTGCAGATCAGCCTTGGCGATCCGATGATCCTGCTGGAGAACCCGATCTCGGCGACCCTGCTCGGCATCGCCTTCATCGCTCTGGTCGCCCCTTTCGTGATGAGCGGGCTGAACAAGTTCAAGGCTTCCGAGGACTGAGGAGGCCGAGCCGGACGAGGCTCTCGCCGGTGGCGACGAGAGCCTCGTCCGCCAGGCGCGGCTGCCAGCCCAGCATGGCCTGCGCCTTTGCGCTCGTCGCGTTCTTGCTGCGGCCGAGTTCGGCCGTAGCGGCCTGACGCGCGGTCGCGCTGAAGCGCGCGGCGAAGCGCACCAGCCAATCGGGCAGAACGCGGGTCGAGACCCGTGCCGCGTTCTCGCCGAGTCCGTCCTTCAGCGCCTGGGCGATCGCCTGCATCGTCATGAAGTCCCCGGCGGTCGCCAGGAAGCGCTCGCCGGCCGCCGCCGGATCGGTCATGGCGCGTAGGTGCAGGTCTGCGACATCGCGCACGTCGACGACGCCAAACATCAGGCGCGGCACCGCCCAGAGCCGCCCGTCCAGCATGGTCTTGACCAGCAGGATCGAAGGCGACAGGTCCGGCCCGAGCAGCGGGCCGAAGATGCCGACGGGATTGACGACCGCGAGCTCCAGCCCCTGCCCTTCGCCATCGACGAAATCCCAGGCTGCCCGCTCTGCCAGCGTCTTGGATTTCGGATAGGCGGCAAGGCCGGGCGCTGAGGCATTCGACCAGTCGCGCTCGTCATAGGGGCGCTTCACCGTCCGGCCATAGCCGATCGCGGCGAAGGACGAGGTCAGGACGACGCGCCTCACCCCCGCCCCGTGCGCAGCCCGCAGGACACGCAGCGTGCCCTCCCGTGCCGGGCGGATCAGCTCGTCCTCGTCCTTCGGCTCGGCCGCAGCGACCGGCGAGGCGACATGCAGGAGGTAGGCGCAGTCCGAGACCGCCTCGGTCCAGCCCTCGTCCAGCATCAGGTCGGCAACGGCGATCTGCAGGCGGTCACCGGCATCGATGCCGGCCACGCGCAAGGCTTGCCTGAGCGGCGCTTCCCGGCCGGGATCGCGCAGCGTCGCGCGGACGTCGTAGCCCGCCGCGAGCAGCGAGAGGATGCAATGGCCCGCAAGGAAGCCGGAGCCTCCTGTCACGAGGACGAGATCACGGGTCATGTTGCCGGCTCCGGACTTCGCGCTTCGACCGACCGCCATAAAGCGAGCCGCGGCCCGAGGCCAGCGCCCCCGGCCAGGTTAAGGTTTTGCTGGAACCACGGGGTCATCCCGGGCTTGACCCGGGATCCATGCCCGAACCTCCACCGGAAGCGTTCCGGAATGGATCCCGGATCTCCGCTTCGCTGCGTCCGGGATGACCCGCGTTCCAGCAAAATGAGATAGCCTCTAGGCGACGCCGACCGGGATCGACATCGGCTTTTCCCGAAAGCCGCGTTCCATGTTTCGGGCCGATGCTCTAACGGGATGGCAGGTCATTCCGGAACGAAAAGGCCGGCGATCGCTCGCCGGCCTCTCCAGAACACCCCGAAGCGCTGCTATGCGCGCCGCATCACAGCGAGTGGCCGCGCTTGCGCATCTCCTGCGAGAAACGGTCGAACAGATACTGGCTCGTCTGCAGGGTCCAGGGCTGGAGGACGCTGAACAGATCGTCCATCGCCTCGCGCCGCAGAGCATTGTAGCGCTGCCCCACCGGGGACTTGAAGAAGCCTGCGACCTCCTTGAGATCCGCCTCGTTCATCCTCCGGGCGAAAACCTCGGCCGCCGTCTTGGTCATCTCCTCGATGCGCTTGTCGGCTTCCGGCTTCAGCGCGGCGATGACGGTATCGGCGTCCTTCTTCATCTCCGGACGGGTGGCGAGGAGTTCCTGAACGTTCTTCTCGAATTCGTTGAAGATGCCCGTGAATGTCAGCGTGATGCCGGTCAGGTCCGCGACCTCGCGCGCCAACTGGAGATGGCTCGGCGTCAGAGCCGGCGCCTGGGCGAAGGCAGGAGCTGCGCAGACGAGCGCCAGACCAAGGGCGGCCCGGGCGAGAGAACGACGGATCATGCGTTGAAACCCCTTTGTCAGCGAACCGCTGGCCAGGAGCCATGGCGGATCGGTCATTGTGGCGCGTTCCTTAGCGTGGATCGCGGCGGAATGGAATCACTCGATCCTGCCGAGGAGCTTGAGGCCATCGGCGCCGGCCAGGATGGCGCCTGTGGCCAGCCCGATGAACAGCCCATGCTCGACGACCCCGGGCACGATGTTCAGGGCCTGCGCCAGCAGTTCCGGGCGCTCGACCGCGCCGAGATGCGCGTCGAGAATGTAATGCCCGCCATCGGTGACCAGCGTCGTGCCGTCCGGCTTCCGGCGCAGCGTCAGTTCACCTTCCGCGCCGGAGGCGGCGATGGCCGCGGCCACGGCCCGGCGCGTCGCCTCGAGCCCGAAGGGCACGACCTCGATCGGCAGCGGGAAGCGGCCGAGCGTCTGCACCAGCTTGCCGTCATCGGCGATCACGATCATGCGGGCGGAAGCGGCCGCGACGATCTTCTCGCGCAGCAACGCCGCGCCGCCGCCCTTGATCAGGCGCAGTTGCAGATCGACCTCGTCGGCACCGTCGACCGTCAGGTCGAGCTCCGGAGTTTCGTCGAGCGTCGACATCGGAATGCCCAGCGAGACGGCCTGGGCCTGCGTCGCCTCCGAGGTCGAGACACAGAGCACGTCGAAGCCCTGGGCGACCCTGGCACCGAGCAGGTCGACGAAATGCTTCGCGGTCGAGCCGGTGCCGAGGCCGAGCCGCATGCCCGGCCGGACGAGTTCGAGCGCGCGGGCGGCAGCCTGCTTCTTCAGGTCGTCGGCATTCATGAGGTTCGTCCGGCTCAGCTTGTGTAAAACGCCTGCCGCCCGGGCCGGACGACGGCGCTCTCCTGCCCCCTCGAGGCCGGCGAGTCCAGCGCTCCGAAGGCGCCGAACGTCATTTCGTCTGGGGCGTGCACACCGTCTTGTCGTCGAAGACGTAGCAGATGCTCATCTCGCCGGTGCGGATGTTGACGCGGAAGATGCCACCTTCCTTCTCGTGGCGCGACGGCATCAGGCCGTAATCGCTCGGCGCCTGGGGGCCCGCGCCCTCACCGGACGGGAAGCAGACGGTCAAGCCGACGCCGCCCTCCTTGAGCTGGAACTGGCAGGCTCCGACCTCGCCGGTCGCCTTGTCGATCCGATAGACGCGGTTGAGATCGGTCTGCGGCGCCGGCGCGAATTCGAAGGGACCGGCCGAGGCCGGCGTCGCGCCTGCCATCGACAGCATTGCGCCGAACACAAGCCCTGCGATTCCCGCCCGTCTTCCGATGAAATTCGACATGATGATCTTCCCTGCCGCCGGCCGTGCGACGAATCGTGCGCAGGATACCATCCCGCGCGGCAATTTTGGGGAGGCCGACGCACGGGACTTGCCAGCCCGGCCGCAACGACCTTTAACCGAATCCTGCCCGACCGAATCATATCGAAGGTTCCGACCATGAGTCTGCCCCCGATCGTCGTCTTCGATCTCGACGGAACCCTGGCCGAGACAGCGCCGGACATCATGCGGGTGCTCAACCTGATCCTGGTGCGCGAAGGCCTGTCAGCGCTGCCGCTGGAGCGGGCGCGCGAGCTCGTCGGTGCCGGCGTGCGCGTCCTGATCGAGCGCGGCTTCAAGGTCTCCGGCCGCCCGCTCGATCCAGAGACGCTGGAGCGGCTCTTCCTGGAATTCATGGAGATCTATGCGCAGGATACGGCGGGCAGCAGCCATCTCTTCGACGGCGTCCTCGGTGCGCTCGATGCGCTGGCGGGCGAAGGCTTCGCGCTCGCCGTCTGCACCAACAAGCCGATCCTGCACACGAAGCTGATGCTGGCCCATTTCGGCATCGCCGGCCGTTTCGCGGCCGTCGCGGGGCGCGACAGCTTCCCCTACTTCAAGCCCGACCCGCGCCATCTCACCCTGACGATCGCCGCGGCGAAGGCCGATCCGGCGCGGGCCGTGATGATCGGCGATTCCCGCACCGACATCGCCACGGCCCGCGCCGCCGGCATCCCGACGATCTGCGTCCCCTTCGGCTATACCGACGTGCCGATCGAGACACTGGAGCCGGATCTGGTGATCCAGCATTTCGACGAGCTGCACGGCGCCGTCAGCCGCCTGCTCAAATCTCCTCCCCGGACATCCTTGACGGCATGAGGCGCGCCGACTAGGAGAAGCCCGGTCCGGGCGATTAGCTCAGTGGTAGAGCACTCCCTTCACACGGGAGGGGTCGCAGGTTCGAACCCTGCATCGCCCACCATTTTCCCGACATCATCTGGTCAGTGACGCAGCACGGCGGCAAACGCCGCGCGGACGCGTGTTTCCGGCGTCATCCCGTGCGCGCTGCGGCGCGTGAGTAGCCGCTGCACAGACACGGGACCCTGCGACGGGAAGGCGCACTTTCCCGATGGCGGTCCCGTGTCTGCGCCTCAGCGCGACACCGTCGCCGCTCCGTCGGGGAACGGCGCGGCGCCCTTGCCGATCCGGGCGAGCTCCTCGCCGAAGCGGGCGGCGATCGCGAGCCGGAAATGCAGCGGATCCCAGTAATTGGCGTCCTGCGACGTGATCGGCGAGGCATGCGCGTAATCGACGACGACCGCGCCTTGGCGGCGGGCCAGAGCGGCGACCTCCGCCTTGCAGCGGGCGTAGCGCTGCCAGCCGGCCGTACCCTCACGCGGATAGGCGGCGAGATGGGCGGGCGGCATGACAAGCATGACCTGCGTCGTCTTCGGGAAGGCGGCGATGCTATCCTCCAGCCATGACAGGGCCGGATAGCGCCAGGCGGCGCTCTCGGCCGGCGTCACGGTGGCCGGCGGCGACAGGGGCGCGAGTTCGGCGACCACACCGCCATTGCTTGAATAGATGTGCCAGCGCGCCCTTGCGAGATCGTAGCTCGCCTCCGGCGGCGTGAAGACCTCGTAGCCGTCGCCGCGGATGCGCTCGCGCGACCAGCCGAGCCGATAGGCCATGAGCCGGCCGGCGATCTCCAGATTGGTCAGGTTGAGGAGCTTCGGCCAGTCGCCCCAGCCCACCTCGCGGGAGAGCCAGGCGGGGACAGGGCGCGGCGTGAGGCGCTTGCCCTCATCGGTCGCATCGGCCTCGCACCAGGTCGTGTCGAGGCCCCAGATCAGGCGGCGAGGCGCGCGGACATGCTCGCGGAAGAGCTGCGCCATCTGCGTCTGCTCCCAGGGAGTCGCCGCGTTCATCGCGAGATTGACGAAGCGTGCGTCGAGGCCATGCGACAGCACTTGCGGATCGAGCAGGCGCATCGTCGAGGTGCCGATCACCGCCGCGTTAAAGCGCCCGGATCGGACGAGCTGCGGATACATGAAGCGCTGGTTGATATCCATGATCGGCCGCGGCGCCTGGCCGGCATGGACGCGCATGCCGAAGGGATCGAGCACCGCGACGAAGGCGAAGAGCAGACCGGCGACGGCCAATGCCGCCACCAGGAACCACCGCGACCACTCAATCCAGGCCTTCGCCATCTCGACCTTCCAAGGCGCCGCGCGGGCGACCCGCGATCGACCTGCGCAAAGAGCCCAGGGCGCGCCCTCTTGCCATGAAAGCGACGGCAAGGACAACGGACGGCGTGGTCGCGCCGCCGAGGCGAAGCTACTCGAACGTGGTCACGATCTGGTTTTCGAGGCGCCCCGGCGCGATCAGAGGCTCGACGATGAGCGCCGTCTGGGTATGCGGAAAGCGCTTCACCAGATCGCGCATATTCGCCCTGGCCTGCACATAGGCCTTGTAGCGGATGAAGTCCGACTGAATACGATCCCAGAACGCAGCGGCCGAACGCTCGGTCGCTGCGATATCCCAATCCCGCATTGCCTCCGACTCGAGCACGAACTTGCCATTCGGCTCGACTGTAACGGTGCGGCCTTCATAACTCCATTGCTCGTCGAAATGCTGGACATCGACCGCACCGGTGACACGCGCGTTCAAAATCGAGGCGAACCGTCGCAGGTAAGACAGGCCTGCTCCCCCGTTCTTGCCTGTAAACGTCCCCGGCTTGAAGTCACTGGTGCGCCTGGCCTGTCGGTAATCCACGCCCGGCCGCATGATATCGGTCTCGCTGGCGACTCCGCAGCCATGAATCTCGATCCGGGCCATCGGCCCGAAATAGCTTCGCAAAGCCTTGAACTTGCTGGAGATCGTATATTCGTCATCCATCTGGGGAAAAGCGAGCTGCCCGGCATTGCCGTGCGCGAGGATACGCATCGCCTTGATCTTCTGCCCCTCCGCAACCTTTACGACCGCGGCGATGATCTGGTCCGCCGTGTTGCCATTGACGGCACCGATCAACTTGGTCGGCAGTCCATCAGGCGAGGGCGTTCGCAGATTGTAGTCGTAACGGTGCGAAGCATCCGAAATATTGAACAGATGCACTGCAATGCCAGCCGCCATGGCGCGCTCCCGGGTCAGAGCGGACCCGGCCGTCCACAATGCCCATCCGCTCGACCTGCGAGATTGCGCGTATTCGGCCCTCGCAGCGTCATCCATCTGCATGAGCGCTGGCGTCTGCGCCTTCTTCGCGTGCTTGTCCTCCTGACGATAGTCGCATTGTCGAGCCGCGCGCCGGCGCAGACTGACCAGGCGTCGTCCGGCATCCAGGACGCTCTATGCCGCCTGATCGACGACACGGCGCGGGAGCAATCCATGCCCGCCGCGTTCCTGACCCGATTGATCTTCCAGGAATCGAGCTTCCGCGCGAACGTCACCAGCCCGGCCGGGGCGCAAGGAGTCGCCCAGTTCATGCCCGGCACGGCGCGCGAACGTGGACTCATCGATCCCTTCGACCCCGAACAGGCCGTGCCCAAGGCAGCGCATTTCCTGGCGGAACTGCATGACCGCTTCGGCAACTGGGGGCTCGCCGCTGCGGCCTATAATGGCGGGCCCAACCGCGTCGCAGGCTGGCTTGCCGCGCGCAAGGCCGGGCAGACGCGCTTCCTGCCGAGCGAAACCGAGAACTACGTCTTCGCCATCACCGGCCGGACCGCCGAGGATTGGGCGGAGGAGGCGACCGACCGCGCCAACGGCGACGGACGCTCGCCGCCGATGCCGCCGGCGACACCCGATAAGGATGCACAGGCGAGCTGCGCACCGACGCTGGTCGCGATCCGGCAGTCGCGCCCTGCCCTGCCCGCGATCGCCGAAGCGCCTTTCGCGCCCTGGGGCGTGCAGCTTGCCGGTAATTTCTCCAAGGCGCGGGCGCTCACCACGTTCCAGCGGGCCGGCGCCCGCCATCGCGCGATCATCGGGTCGCTGCCGCCGATGGTGATCGGGACGCGCCTGCGCAGCCGCGGCACGCGCGCCTTCTACCGGGTGCGCCTGCCGGCCGCGACACGCGCCGAGGCCATCGCGCTCTGCCGGCGCATCCAGGCCGATCGCGGCGCCTGCGTCGTGCTGCGGAGCTGACGGCGACCCCTCGCTGTTGCATGCGCGCAACGCGAGGCGGCAAAGCTCGACTGCTCCCGCCGTTGTGATGGGCGGGCGATTGCGAGGAACTTTTCGCTCTGACAGGAGATTGAGGAGACGTTGACTTTTCTGTGTCTTCTTCGTGCCCAGCGCCACCGATCTCCCGAGGTCCTCAAGATGATCCGTTTCCTTCGTCCGGCCTTGCTCGCCGGCCTCGGCCTGCTCGCTCTGGGCACCGCCGCCCACGCCGAAATCGACCCGCTGACCCGCCAGCCGCTCGTCCAGTACGTGGACCCGGCCAAGGCCCAGGCCACCGCCATCCCACGCGAGATCGTCGACTATCCGACGAAGCAGCGGCCCGGCACGATCGTGATCGACTCAACCGAGCGTCGCCTCTATTTCGTGATGCCCGACGGCAAGGCGATGCGCTACGGCGTCGGCGTCGGCCGCCCCGGCTTCGACTGGGCGGGCACCCAGACCATCTCACGCAAGCAGGAATGGCCGACCTGGACCCCGCCGGCCCAGATGCTGAAGCGCCGCCCCGACCTGCCGCGCTTCATGCCGGGCGGCCCGGACAATCCGATGGGCGCCCGCGCGCTCTATCTCGGCTCGACCCTCTACCGCATCCACGGCTCGAACGAGCCTGAGACGATCGGCCAGGCTGTCTCCTCGGGCTGCATCCGCATGCTCAACGAGGACGTGATCGACCTCTACGAGCGCGCCAAGGTCGGCACCCGCGTCGTGGTCGCCCGCTGAGCCTGCAAGACCATTTCGATGAAGAGGCCGGCGGCGACGCCGGCCTTTTTCGTTTGATCCTCAGCGCCTCCGCTCGCGCGACAGGCCCCTCTCGGCCAGCGCCGCGACATAGGCGCTCATCTTCTCCTCGCCCTGCTCGCCGAGCTCGCGCAGGTAGTCCCAAGCGTAGATGCCGGTCTCGTGCATGTCGTCGAAGCCGAGCCTGACGGCGTAGTGCCCGACCGGCTCGACCCTAAGGATTTCGACCTCGGCCTTGCCCGGCACGATCGTCTTCTGGCTGGGATGATGGCCCTGGACCTCGGCCGAGGGGCTTTCGACGCGTAGCAACTCGGCCGACAGCGCGAAGCTCGCGCCGTCATCGAAGGTGACATGCAGGGTCCGGCGGTCCCTGGAGAGGCGCAGTTCGGTCGGCCAGGATGACATGGGCGGTATTCGTCCTTCGCAGGCGGCAGCCGGACGGATCATGGCGCGCCCGACCGGACGCGCGATGATCCGCGGATTTGTTATCGCATCGGATTGATCCGAAAAGCGGGTTCCACTTTTCGGCCCGATGCCAGCGCTTGACCTTCGCCAAAGCAGTGCCAATGTCATGCTATAGCAATGTGAAGGCGCGCCCGCATCCTGCGCGGAGCGGTCGCTCCACAATGCGGGAACGTGAGGCAGACGTGCTGCTCGACGACATGAAGCCGCTGACGCGGCCGCCTCTGGTCGATCCGTTCGGCCGCAAGATTTCCTATCTGCGCATCTCGGTGACGGATCGCTGCGATTTCCGCTGCGTCTATTGCATGTCCGAGGACATGCAATTCCTGCCGCGCAAGGAATTGCTGACGCTGGAGGAGCTCGATCGGATCGCCAGCGCCTTCGTCGCGCGCGGCACGCGCAAATTGCGCCTGACCGGCGGCGAGCCGCTGGTGCGCCGCGACATCATGAGCCTGTTCCGTTCGCTTTCGCGCCATCTCACCTCCGGCGCGCTCGACGAATTGACGCTGACGACCAACGGCTCGCTTTTGCATCGCTATGCCGACGAGCTCGCCGGCTATGGCGTGCGCCGCATCAATGTCTCGATCGACACGCTCGACCCCGACAAGTTCCGCGAGATCACTCGCCGGGGCGACCTGAAGGTCGTGCTCGCCGGCTTGGAGGCGGCGCGCAAGGCCGGGATGCGGGTCAAGATCAACGCGGTGGCGCTGAAGGGCGTCAACGACGACGAGATCGAGCACCTGATGCTCTGGTCGCACGGGCTCGGCATGGACCTGACCCTGATCGAGGTCATGCCGATGGGCGAGATCGAGGTCGGCCGCGTCGACCAGTACCTGCCGCTCTCGGTGGTGCGCGGGCGCCTGATGGACAAGTACACGCTGGTCGACGACCCCTACCGCACCGGCGGGCCGGCCCGCTACGTCCGCGTCAAGGAAACCGGCGGGCTTGTCGGCTTCATCACGCCGCTGACCCATAATTTCTGCGAGAGCTGCAACCGCGTGCGCCTGACCTGCACCGGGACGCTCTATATGTGCCTCGGCCAGGAGGACGCCGCCGACCTGCGCGCGCCGGTCCGGGCCTCGCAGGACGATGCCCTGCTCTTCCGCGCCATGGACGAGGCGATCGCCCGCAAGCCGAAGGGGCACGATTTCATCATCGACCGCCGCCATAACGGCCCCGCCGTCGGCCGGCACATGAGCGTGACCGGCGGCTGAGCCGGCCGGCACGCATCCCGCTCGCTTGACCCTTCGGCCGAATGCGGTCACCGTCCGGGCCGACGGGTGGAGTTGCATGCGGTCACAGTTCAAGGCGATGGCCCGCCGGATCAAGGCGGCCGCGAGCGCGATCGATGATGCCATCAGGCAGACCCATGCGGCGCGGCTCGCCATTATGGCCGCGAAGCTGCGCGCCGCCCTGCCCCTGATCGCCATGCTGCTTTGTGCGACGCTGCTGTTCTGCCTGTTCCTGGCCTGGTCTTCGGCGCGCGGCGTCTTCCTGGTGCTCTCGCCGGCCTCTCCCACCGGAATCATGGCCGGCATCGCTGCCGTGGTCGCGGGCCTTGCGGTGCTCGAACTCTGCGCGGCCTTCGCCATCACCATCATGACCGCGGCCCTGCAACTCGCCTACGATACCGGCCGTCACTGCATCCTGGCTTTGCTGGCGATCGCCAGCATGCTCGGGCTGGCGCTGATGGTCCTGCACCTGTCGGCCGGGGGAGCAGCGGCTCTGGCCGACGCGCTGCTGCCGACACTCGGCCTTTGCGGGCTTGTCCTGCTGACGCTGTGGTTCAAGCGTGCCTATCTGCGCCCGGCCTATCCCGGCTTCCGCGACTTCTGGGCCGATATCGTCGAGGCCCGTCATTTCCTGATGCGAGCCGCCCATGGCGAATGACGACGGCGCAACCTCGCGGGTCGTGCGCATGACGCCCGCTCCGACGGCCCATCATCTGGCCGAGTCGGTGAAGGCCGGGCATCACGGCGCCAGCGACGCCGTCGAAAACCAGCCGCCGGCCCATGCGACGATGCTGTCGCAGACCGAGCAGACCCTGATCGCCCGGGCGCGCGAGCATTTCGCCACGCTGCGGCAGGAGGCGTCGGCGAGCCTCAACGCGATCCAGGCCGAGATCGTCAGCCGGCGGGAATTGTTCACGCAGCAGCGCTTCGAGGGCCGCGTGCGCGGCGTCGAGGCGACGATGCGCGCGATGCTGAGCAAGCATGGCGGCGAATTGGAGCAGCGCGTCTACGATGCGCTCCGGGCCAAGCGCGAATACGCCTTCTTCAACTACGAGAACAAGCGTCGGGCCGATCCCAAGCTCGACAAGTGGCAGTTCATCCTGTTCTTCCTGGTCGTGCCGCTGGTGATCGAGAGCCTGCTCAACGGCAATTTCTTCGCCGAGGCCAGCGATTTCGGCCTGGTCGGCGGTGCCGCGACCGCCGTCATCATCTCGGCGCTCAACGTCGCGCTCGGCTTCTTCATGGGTGTCGGACCGGCGCGCTATTGCCAGCATGTGAAGAGCTCGCACCTGTTCTGGGCCTTGCCGGCCTATGCCGGGATGATCGGGCTGATCGTGCTGTTCAATCTCGCGGTCGGGCATTACCGCGAGATGCTGATCGCCAACCCGGATGCGCGCTCCTTCCAGGTCATGCCGCGCATGATGGAGAATCCGTTCGCGATCTACGACATCAAGTCGGTCGCGCTGGTCATCATCGGCTGCCTCGTCGCCTTCGTCTCGGCGAGCAAGGGCTATACCGCCTTCGGCACCTATCCCGGCCATGCCACCGCCTATAAGCGCTGGCGCCAGCGCTGGAGCGCGGTCGAGGAGGAAAGGCGCCGGCTCGATGCCGAACTGCTGCCGGAGCTGGAGGCGATCCGCACCCAGGTCGACGGTTTTCGCGAGGATTGCCGCGACGAGCTCGGCAAGCTGCAAGGGGTGAAGGCCGCGGCCGAGAAGGCGCGCGACCTCTATCTCTCACGGCTGGGGCAATTGCGCGCCGCCAAGGACGCCGCGATGATGCAGTATCGCGAAGCCAATCTCCGGGTGCGAACCGACCTCGCCCCGGCCTATTTCACGCAATCGCTCAACCTCGCCGAGATCGACCAGCCGGCGGAACTGCCGGAATATGTCGCGGCGCGGCGCCAGATCGACGATTTCGAGCAGCAATTGACCAGCATGCCGGCGCTGATCGAGGCCAAGCTCAAGGACCGGCTGGTGCTGCTGCGCGGCATCGACCTCGCCGGCGAGATCGAGCAGGTGAAGCTCAGGGCGGCGCAGGCCGGGCGCGAGGCCTTCGAGCAGGACGAAGCGGCCCAGAAGCAGGCGGCGGAGGATTTCGCCGCAATGAAGCGATAGGCTCGCCTGCGATGAAACCGCAGCGTCATTCCGGGGCATTGCGCAGCAATGGGCCCGGAATCCAGAACCGATGTGCTCTGTCGAGAAGCAGCCCGATGCGGCTGCGCTTTTCGCCAACGTCCATCGGTTCTGGGTTCCCGGCTCGGCCCTGCGGGCCGCCCCGCAATGACGGGCACGGTTCCTCGCCCACGCAAGGCAGGCTAGGTTCACTGGCATGAAGACCGAGAATTGGGCGATCGTCGCCTCCGTGCTCGCCGGGCTTGGCCTTGTCGGCTTCTTCGCGGCGCCCTCCCTGCTGCGCGGCCCACCGCGCGACCAGGAGACCCTGTGCCCCAAAACAGGGCCTGCCGGGCATACGCTGATCCTCGTCGACAAGAGCGATCCGTGGAGCGAGGTGCAGGCGAAGCGGCTGAAGGCCCTCGTGAAGCAGGTCGGCGACGCGTTGCCGACCGATCGGATGCTGTCGATCTACGTGTTCAACGACGTGTTCGAGCCCGGCTTCCCGTCGCTGGTCTCGCTCTGCAATCCCGGCAAGACCGCGAGCGAACTGATCGGCAACCCGCGGCGCGAATACGTCAAATGGGTCGAGAAATTCGGCCGGCCGCTCGACGAGGCGCTGACCGTTCTGACCCAGCCCGGCAAGGGCAACCAGTCGCCGATCGTCGAGGCGATCGGTGATGTCGCCTCGCGCCGCGAGAACCGCGTCCCGACCGGTGACCGCAAGATCCTGCTCGTCTCCGATATGCTGCAGAACTCGACCCAGTTCACGATGTTCGGCAATGCGGCGGGTGCGCGCGATCCCGAGCGCCTGCGGCGCCTGCTCGGCAAGGTCTGGCAGGATTCAGGCGCGTCAGGTTGGGAACTGAACGTGCATCAGGTCCAGGGCGTCTATGACGCGGCCAGGCTCGAACAGGCGGCAACGCTGTGGAAGCAGGCGTTCCAGAAGCTTGCCATCAGCGTGAACTGGGATCGGTTGTAGAGAGACGGCAGTAAAGGACGCTGTCATCCCGTGCGTGGTGCAGCGCGCAGCGGTGCGCCGCAGACACGGGACCGCGCAACGAGAAAGCGCCCTTTCCGGAGGACGGTCCCGCATCTGCGCAGCAGCACTTCGTGCCGCAGCGCGTGCGGGATGACAGGCGGTTCCGGATCAGCCCGTCAGAGCCGATAGCCCATCCGCACCCCACCCCAATGACGCCCGCGGACGCGCAGCGGGGCGTTGACCTCGCTCAGCAACTCGCTGCGGCCATCCTCGCTCTCGTGCCGGCTGAGCTGGACGAGAAAGGGCCGGATCGAGCGTCCGGCGCTCAGGCCGGCGCGGCTGTCGACGATCCGCCGGTTGCGGGCATGGGCGACGTTCCAGGCCGGATCGCCCGGACGCGGAGGCTGCGACCAGGCAGCGTGATGGACCGGCAGGTAGCCGTTGCGATCGCTCGGCAGCGCGAAGACCAGACGCTCGTCGGAGCCGAGCGCTCCGGCGAGCAGCGGCGGCAAGACGGTTTCGAGCACCGGGAGGCTGGGGCTGAGATATTGCCGCGGCTCGCTCTCGGGAACAGGCGCGTAGCGGAGATCGAACAGATCGTCCTCGGACAGCAGGCCGCGATCGATGGCGCCTTCCATCGCCGCCGCGATCTCGCGGGCGAAATCCTGGGCGCGCTCGATCAGCGGGCGCCAGGACCGCTCGATCTCCTCGATCATGCCCGCCAGTTCGCCACAGCCGGCGGCGGCATCTCCCGCGAAGGCAAGGTGCAGGCCTTGCTCGCTGACACCGGTCATGCGGCAAGGCAGCGGCGGTATGCCCTCGATCGTGACCATGCCCGTGCCGGTGCTCGGCAGCCGCGCCTGCGGCGAGCCGGCGAGTAGAGCGCCGCCACGGCCGAGATCGACGAGCCGGCTGGACACATCGACGCTGCCGATGACGAGATGCGCACCGCGCGCCGTCGGAAAACGGTCGAAGCGGCGCCGGTCGGCAAAAGCGGAATGGCGCAGCACGGGCTTGAAACGCCTGAGCATGTTGCCGACGAGGCGGCTGCCCTTCTGAGTGGCGCGGCGGGCGCGCTCGCTGTCCGTCACCGTCTCATGGGCGATGCGGTCGATCTCCTCGGCGCGGCGGGCGACGCCCTCGACGAACAGGGCCGCTTCCCTGGCACTGCGCGAGAGTTCGGCCGTCGAACTCGCCTGTTCCTGCGAAGCGCGCCCGATCGTCGCCATGATCGGATTGACCTCGCGCACGATCTGCAAGGTGTCCTCGACGATGCCGGTCGAGCCCTGGGCAGCACGGGTCAGGCGGTCGACGCGTTCGCGGATATGGCCGACAGCATCGCTGACCTCGACCGCAAGCGATTTGACCTCATGCGCGACCACGCCGAAACCGCGCCCGGCCTCGCCGGCGCGGGCGGCCTCGATCGCCGCGTTGAGCGCGAGGAGATTGGTCTGGCGCGCGATCTCGGCGATCGAATCGACGATGCCGCGGATCTCGCCGGTCGCAACCGCAAGCCCATCCAGCATCAGCGCCGCCTGGCCGGCGCGCGAGACCGCAGCGTCGAGCTTGTCGCGGACATCGACCATGGCCCCGTCGACCTGCTCGGCCGCCTGCGAGACCTGATGGGTCGCGGCGGCGAGCGCGGAAGCGTTCTCGCTGGCCGCGCCGACGGCCATGCGCATGCTGCCGGCATTCTCGAGGATGGTGCGCGAACCGCTCTCGGATTCAGCCGAGCGCTGCTCGACCTCGCCCAGCTCTCGGGTCAGGCGCTGCATCGCGAGCAGGATATCGCGCTCGATATCGTCGACGGCATCGTGGGCGGATGCGTCAAAGGGCTGGGCCGCGACCTGCCGGGAGACGGCCTCCGCCACCGGCAGCGGCGCTGCGGGGACATCTTCCACCGCGTGTCCGGTGCCCAGCCAGCGTCGTATCCTGCCTCGCATCCCAGCCCAGTCTCACCATAGGTCAAGCCTTCCGTCCGGTTATGGTCCCGCGCCGTTAACAAAAGCTTCCACGCCGCCGCACGGCGCCCTTGCCGGAGACGCATTGGACCCTCGTCGCCCGCCCCTGTATGGCTGGGACTCACGCGCCATCGGGACAGGCAGCCATGAGCCAGCACAGCTATGACGTCATCGTCGCCGGTGTCGGCGCCATGGGGTCCGCCGCCTGCTGGCATCTGGCGCAGCGCGGGCTCAAGGTGCTCGGGCTGGAGCGTTTCGATCTCGGCCATGCGATGGGCTCGTCCCACGGGCTGACCCGGATCATCCGCCTCGCCTATTTCGAGGGCTCGCATTACGTCCCGATCGTCAAGCGGGCGCACGAGCTCTGGGCGCAGACCGGCGAGCAGGCCGGGATGAAGCTGCTCCATGTCACGGGCTCGCTCGATCTGGCGCCGAAGGGCGGCGGGCCGGTCGAATCCTCGCTGCAATCCTGCCTCGACCATGGTTTGACGCATGAAGTGCTGGAAGGCGCGGAGGTGACGCGGCGTTTCCCGGCCTTCCAGCTTCCGGAAGGGCATATCGGCCTGTGGCAGCCGGATGGCGGCTTCGTCGCCTCGGAGAAGGCGATCTACGCCCATGTCGGTCTCGCCCAGTCGCGCGGCGCCGAGATCCGCACCAACGAGCCCCTTCTCGACTGGACACCGACGGCGCAGGGCGGCGTGATCGTGCGCACAGAGCGCGGCACCTACTCGGCCGGGCGCCTCGTCATCACGTCGGGCGGCTGGATCGCCGACGCTGTGCCGGCACTGAAAAAGCAGGTCAACACGGTGAAGCAGGCGATCGGCTGGTTCACGACGCGCCGGCCGGAACTGTTCCGCGAAGGCGCCTTCCCGGTCTTCATCCTCAGCGTCGAGGAAGGCAATTTCTACGGCTTCCCGCTCTACGAGCACCCCGGCTTCAAGCTCGGCGGCCCGCATTTCGGGCGCGAGCCGATGGACCCGCGCGAGCCCGACCGCACGCCGAGCGAAAACCAGGTCGCGCGCATCCGCGAATGCCTGGCGCGCTACATCCCCGACGCCGCCGGCGAGCCGCTGACGGTGAAGGGCTGCGTCTACACCGTCTCCCCGGACGAAGGCTTCATCATCGACACGGTGCCGGGCGTGCCGCAGGCCGTCTTCGCCTCGGCCTGCTCGGGCCATGGCTTCAAGTTCGCGAGCGCGATCGGCGAAATCCTCGCCGACCTGTCGACCGTCGGACAATCCCCGTTCGACCTGAAGCCGTTCTCCCTGTCACGCCTGCCGGCCTGAAGCCTCCCGAACTGGATACCATCCCTTGGCCAGTGCAGCCGAAAACCGCCGCGGCATCGTCTTCATGCTCGCGGCGATGTCGCTCTTCGTCGTCAACGATGTGTTCATGAAGCTCGCGCGCGAGGCTTACCCGGCCGGGCAGGCGATCGCGCTGAGAGCCTGCTTCGCGGTGGTGATCGGGTTCGCCCTCGTCTTCCTCGCCCGCGAAGGCGACCGGCTGCGCCTGGCGTTCCGTCCCCGCGTGTTGCAGCGCGGCTTCATCGAAGCCTTCGCCGCGCTGACCTTCGGCTGGTCGCTCGGCCTGATGCCGCTCGCCAATCTCACCGCGATCAACATGGCCTCGCCTCTGCTCATCGTCGCGCTGGCGGTTTTGCTCGGCATGGAGCGCGTCGGCTGGCGGCGGGTGGTGGCGCTGGCCGTCGGCTTCGTCGGCGTGTTGTTCGTGGTGCGGCCCGGCGCCGAATCCTTCAACGCCGCCGCCATCGTCGCCGTGATCAGCGCCATTCTCGTCGCTGGCCGGGACCTGACGACTCGCACCATCGGCGACGATGTGCCCTCGACCGTGGTGTCGCTGACCACGACCGTTCTCGTCGGGCTCGTCGCCCTGGCCTACGGCGTCACGGAGAAATGGCTATCGATCTGGCGCGTGGAGACGGCCTATGTCGGGCTCGCGGCCTTCCTGGTCACGGCCGGAACCTTCTTCATCATCAGCGCCTTCCGGCGCACCGATGTCGGCGTGATCTCGCAATATCGCTACGCCATCGTCGTCTTCGCGACCGTGCTGGGCTATCTCGTCTGGGGCGACGTGCCCGATCTCTACGCCTTCATCGGCGTCGCATTGATCGTCGGCAGCGGGCTCTACACCATGCACCGGCAGCGCGTGCGGCCCGATTCCAACCTGAAGCTCACGCGGAAGCGGCCGGCATGACGGCTGCGGTCAAGCCCACGCTCGCGATCCTCGTCGCGATCTCGGCCTTGCAGCCGATCGCGCTCAACCTGCTCGCGCCGGCGACGCCCGCACTCGCCCGGCATTTCGACTCGAACTACGCCACGATCCAGCTCACGCTGACGCTGTTCCTGGTCGCCGTCGCGCTGACTCAGCTCGTGATCGGGCCGCTTTCGGACCGGTTCGGGCGCCGCCCCTGCGTCAATGCCGGCGCTGCCTTGTTCGCGCTGGGCTCGGTGCTGGGCGCGCTGGCGCCCACGACGCATGTCCTGCTGCTGGCGCGCGTGCTGGAAGGCGCCGGCGGTGGCGCCGTCTTCGCGCTGTCGCGGGCGATCATCCGCGACACCGCCGATCGCGACCATGCCGCCAGCCAGATCGCCACGGTCACCATGGTGATGGTGGTGGCGCCGATGCTCGCGCCCTGGCTCGGCGGCCAGATCGAGACCGCCTTCGGCTGGCGCGCGATCTTCTGGTTCATGACGCTGTTCGGCGCGGCCGTGCTCGTCTTCACGCTGGCGCGCCTGCCTGAGACCGCGCCCAATCTCGGCCAGCAGAGTTCGCTGCTCGGCGTCTTCCGCGTCTTTCCGGAGCTCGTGCGCAACCGCGACTTCATGCTGAACGTCGTGGTGGGTTCATCGGCCTCGTCGGCCTTCTTCGTCTTCATCGCGGCGACGCCCTATATCGTCGTCGAGACGATGGGGCGCGGCTCCGACGTCTACGGCACCTATTTCATCCTGAACGCGCTGGGCTACATGCTCGGCAACTTCACCATGTCGCGGCTGGCGGTGCGCGCCGGCACGCAGACGATGGTGCGGCGCGGCCTGGCGATCTCATTTTTCGGAACCGCAGTGGCGCTCGCCCTGTCGTTCTCGCCCTGGTGGTCGCCGCTCGCGCTGTTCCTGCCCCTGGCAGTGAACGCAGTCGGCAACGGCATGACGATCCCAGGGGCGACGGCCGAGGCGCTCTCGGCCCGGCCTGAGCTCGCGGGCTCGGCTGCCGGTCTATTGGGCGCGACCCAGCTCGGCTTCAGCGCCGCGCTCACCGTCCTGATCAGCTGGCTCGTGACGCTCTGGCCGCAATCGATGAACCTGCTGGTCTGGCTGCTGACGGCGACGGGGCTTGCCGCCGTCTGGTTCGTGCGGAGGCGGCCCGAGCCCGCCGGCTGATTTCCATCGGCGAACGCTTTTGCTCGAGTCGCTCACCTGGCACCGCCCTCATTCCGGGGCGATCCGAAGGCTCGAGCCCGGAACCCAGAACCGATACCGCATCTCAAAAGGGCGCACCGGTCCATTCGCTTCACGACCGGGTACAGCGCTTCTGGATTCCGGGCCCATGGCTTCGCCATGTCCCGGAATGACAGAGGGAAATAACGCCCTCAGCCTTCGAGGCGGGCGATCAGGCTCGACGTATCCCAGCGGTTGCCGCCCATCTTCTGGACCTCGGCATAGAACTGATCGACCAGCGCCGTAACCGGGAGCTGCGCGCCGTTGCGGCGGGCCTCGTCGAGGACGATGCCGAGATCCTTGCGCATCCAATCGACGGCGAAGCCGAAATCGAACTTGTTCTGGTTCATCGTCTTGCCGCGGTTCTCCATCTGCCAGGAGCCGGCGGCGCCCTTGGAGATGACCTCCAGCATGGCCTCGACATCGAGCCCGGCGCGCTTGGCGAAATGGACGCCCTCCGACAGGCCCTGGACGAGGCCGGCGATGCAGATCTGGTTGACCATCTTGGTGAGCTGGCCAGAGCCGGCCGGGCCCATCAGCTTGCACATGCGCGCGAAGCTCGCGATCACCGACTCGACGCGGGCATAGGTCTCGGGCTCGCCGCCGCACATCACGGTCAGCACGCCGTTCTCGGCGCCGGCCTGCCCGCCGGAGACAGGCGCGTCGACGAAGCCGAAGCCGCCCTGCCTGGCCGCTTCATCGAGTTCGCGCGCGACATTGGCCGAGGCGGTGGTGTGGTCGACGAAGACCGCGCCCTTCTCCATGCCGGCGAAGGCGCCGTTCTCTCCGATCGTCACCGAGCGCAGGTCATCGTCATTGCCGACGCAGCAGAAGACGATCTCCTGACCTCTGGCGGCATCGGCCGGCGTCGGCGCCGAGACGCCGCCATGGCGGGAGACCCATTCCTGAGCCTTCGTCGGGTTGCGGTTGTAGACGGTGACCTCATGGCCCTTGGCCTTGAGATGGCCGGCCATGGGGAACCCCATCACGCCGAGACCGATGAATGCGACTTTGGCCATGCCGAACTCCCGCTTGCCTTTCTGTAGCTTCACAAGCGGCTTAGCGCGCAGCTCCCGGTGAGGGAAGCGCTGCTATGGCCAAGCCGGCATGCGCGCCCCTGCTCTTTCGCCTCAACGCAGCGCCATATGCCGGCTCAGCCTGATCTCCAGCCTGTCCCAGACGCGGCGGATGATCTCGACCAGCACCAGGTAGATCAGCGCCGCATAGAGATAGATCGAAAGATCGAAGGAGCGGGCGAAGGCGAGCCGTGTCGCGCCCATCAGGTCGAACAGCGTCACCAGCGAGACGATCGCGCTCGACTTGATCATCACGATCAATTCGTTGCCGAGGGGGCGCAGCGCCAGGATCATCGCCTGCGGCAGCACGACGAGGCGCAGCGTCGCCCAGCGATGCAATCCGAGCGAAAGCGCGCCCTCGAACTGCCCGCGCGGAACCGACTGGATGGCACCGCGCAGGATTTCCGCCTGATAGGCGGCGGTGTTGATCGTGAAGGTGAAGACCGCGCAGTAGAACGGCTCGCGGAAGAACCACCACAGGCCGATGCCCTGCCAGAACTCGCGGAACTGGCCGAGTCCGTAATAGACGAGGAAGAGCTGGCAGAGCAGCGGCGTGCCGCGCAGGAAGGTGGTGTAGCCGCTCACCGCCATGCGGGCCCAGCGCGGGCCGTAGAGCCGGGCCACGGCAAGGCCGAGCGCCAGGAAAAAGCCGATGGCGACCGAGATCGCGACGAGTTCGAAGGTGACCCAGAGGCCGCCCGCCATGCGGCAGCCGTAGTTCTGCAGGACCTCGCTGCCGACGAGATAACCGGGATATTCGCACCAGTTCATCGCGTCGCTCCGCCGAAGGCGGCCTGGCCGCGATTGGTGCGCTGCTCGAGCTTCTCGATGCCCCAGGCGGAGACCAGCGAGAAAAAGAAATAGAGCAGCATCGCCGTGCCGAAGAACAGGAACGGTTCCTTGGTCACGACATTGGCGCGCGTCGCGATGAACATGATGTCCTGCAGCGTGATCACCGAGATCAGCGACGTTTCCTTCAGCAGCACCATCCAGTTGTTGCCGAGGCCGGGCAGCGCCACGCGGATCAATTGCGGGAGGACGACGAGGCGGAAGGCCTGCCCCTTCGACAGACCGAGCGCAGCGGCCGCCTCGCGCTGGCCCTTCTGGATCGAGTTCAGCGCGCCGACCCAGACCTCGCTGGAGAAGGCGGCGAGCACGAGGCCGAGCGCGACCATGCCGGCGACGAAAGGCGGGATCGAGAAGCCGGTCCAGACCTTCTGCACCAGCACCTGGATGCCGAAATAGATGATGTAGAGCGTGAGCAGCTCGGGCACGCCCCGGAAGACTGTGGTGTAGATCGTCGCCAGCGCCCGCAGGACCACATAGTCCGAGCGCTTCCACAGCGCGATCACGAGGCCGAGCACGAGGCCGAAGGGCAAGGTCGCGAGCGCGACGGAAATGGTGTTGGCGGCGCCTTGCAGCAGGGCCCAGCCCCAGCCGCCGGCCCCGAAGCCGAGCAGAGCGAATTTTTCGAACATGGGAGGGCCGCGCGCGAGGATGTGAAACCCCGCCGGTCCGAGGAGACCGGCGGGAGATCGTCAGCAGGCGTCAGATCACTCGTACTTGAACCACTTGTCTTCGAGCTTCTTGTGCGAGCCGTCGGCCATGGTCTCGGCGATAGCCTTGCTGATCATGTCCCGCAGCGCCGTGTCCGACTTGCGGACCGCGCCGGCGACGCCGGCGCCGTGGATGGCGTCGTCGCGCTTCACCTCGGCGATCTTCCGGCAGCAATCCTTGCCCTTGCCCTTGAGGAAATCGGCGAGCGCCAGCGCATCGGCGACGATGTAGTCGAGCCGGCCGTTGAGCAGGTCGAGATTGGCTTCCTCCTGGGTCGGATAGAGGCGCGCCGTCGCGTCCTTGTAGAACTTCTCGACATAGTTCGCATGGATCGTCGAGCCCTGCGCGCCGATCGACTTGCCCTTGAGGGCGGCCGGCGAGATGTCGTCCGATTTCGTGCTCTTCGGGCCGATCATCCAGATCGGGGTCTTGCTGTAGACCGCGGTGAAGTCGACCTGCTTCTTGCGTTCATCCGTGGCATTCATGCCGGCAAAGATGACGTCGTACTTGTTCGCCTGCAGCGCGGGGATGATGCCGTCCCAATCCTGAACGACCCAGGTGCATTTCACCTTCATCTTCTCGCAGAGAAGGTTGCCGTAGTCGATCTCGAAGCCCTCGAGCTCCTTCTTAGCGTTCAGGTTGTTGTAGGGCGGATAGGCGCCTTCCGTGCCGATCCGGATCTCCTTCCACTCCTTGGCCTGGGCGAGCGCCCCCGTCGCGCCGGCAACCGTCAACGCCGCCGCCGCGATGAAACGAACGAAACTCTTCATGGGACCTCCGCAGTTCAGCCGGCCGGTCTTGCTGTTGTCCCGGTCCGGTTCTGTGGCGACAGATTGGGCGCAGTTTCGTCCCGCTCGCAAGAGGGAGCGCTGTAGCTTTTCGCAGCTTGCACGCCCAAAACAGCGGCCGGCGCCGCCGCGCAGCCCGGAAAAGAGGGAGAGATCAGAGACCTGGAGCGCGCCGGCCGGGTGAGCGGCGGGCGTCGAGAATCGCGACGATCCAGATCGCGAGCCCGCCCAGCGCCAGCGCCGCCCCGACCCATCCGGTCGAGGTCCAGCCGAGGCCTGCGGCGATCGCCATGCCGCCGAGCCAGGGGCCGAGCGCATTGGCCGTGTTGAAGGCGCTGTGGTTGAGCGCTGCCGCCAGCGTCTGCGCGTCTTCGGCGACATCCATCAGCCGCGTCTGCAGCATGGCGCCGAGGCCGCCACCGCTACCGATCATGAAGATGACCAGCGAAACCGCCCAGATATTCCCGGCGGCGAAGGGAAAGGCCGCCAGCCAGAACGCGCTCCAGAGCAGCATGCCCGCGGTTGCGGGGACCAGAGCCCGATCGGCGGCCCAGCCGGCGACGAGCGTGCCGACGGTCAATCCCAGGCCGAAGATCGCGAGCACGACCGGAACGAGCGCGGGCGAGACCTGGGTCACCGCCATCAGCGTCGATGCGACATAGGTATAGACCGCGAACAGGCCGCCGAAGCCGATCGCTCCGGTCGCCAGCGTCAGCCAGACCTGCCGGCGCTTCAGGGCGCCGAGTTCCCGTAGCGGGCTCGCCCCCGACTGCACGCTGTCGCGCGGCGCGAACAGGGCGATGAGGACGACCGTCAGAAGCGCGAGGCCGGCGACGATGGCGAAGCCCGCGCGCCAGCCCAGTACCTGGCCCATCCAGCTCGCGGCAGGCACGCCGAGAATCGTCGCGACCGTCAGGCCGAGCATGACGCGCGCGACCGATTGCGCCCGACGATTCGGGGCCGAGAGCGAGGCCGCGACCAGCGCCGCGACGCCGAAATAAGCGCCATGCGGCAGGCCGCTCAGGAAGCGGAAGGCCAGCATCCAGTGATAGTTCGGGGCGAGCGCGCTCAAGCCGTTGCCGAGCGCGAAGACGCCCATCAGGCCGATCAGCAGCGTACGGCGCGAGATGCGTGCCGCCAGAACGGCGATCAGCGGCGCGCCGATGACGACGCCGAGCGCATAGATGCTGATGACATGCCCCGCCGTCGGCTCGTCGATGTTGAGGCCGGCGGAGAAATAGGGCAGCAGGCTCATCGTCGCGAACTCGGTCGTGCCAATCGCGAAGCCGCCCATGGCGAGCGCGAACAGCACCAACCCGGTCGAGATCGGCGCATGAGCCGGCAACGGCGCGTCCAGGCTGCGGTCGTTCGCGGCGAGCGTCATGACAAGCTTTCACGGGATGGCAGCGGCTTTGCTGCGCCGCACCATGCAATATCCATGCACCGTCGAACCATCAACCGCGTACATGAGGATATTTCATGCAATCAACGCATGTCGCTTTGCCACCCCGATCGCGCGAACGAATACGCTATACGTGCACGATCGATACGAGCCCTCATCCTGAGGAGCAGCCGGAGGCTGCGTCTCGAAGGATGTTCCAGAGAGCAACTGAATCTCCTGGAGCATCCTTCGAGACGGCCGCTTGCGCGGCCTCCTCAGGATGAGGGCTCACCAAGACTCAAGGGCGGCCTGCAAGGCTCCATCCAGACAGGCGAGAGCGACGTGATACCCTGGTCCACCCTCGACACCGCAGCCTTGCCGGACGGCAGCGGCGACCTCCGGCTGAAGCAGCGCGGCGGCGAGTTCTCGATCATGCTCGGCAGCAACGAATTGATGAACAGCCGTCTCAGCGGCTCCGAGGAGGCTCTGGCGACGCTGGTCTGCGACAGGCTGGGGCAGCGCCGGCAGCCGAGCATCCTGATCGGCGGCCTGGGCATGGGCTTCACGCTGCGGGCCGCGCTCGCCCGTCTGCCTGACGATGCGCGGGTCGAGGTGGCCGAACTCATTCCCGCCGTCGTCGCCTGGGCGCGGGGGCCGATGGCGGCGGTCTTCGCCGGCTGCCTCAACGATGCCCGCGTGCAGGTCAACGTCGCCGACGTCGCCGCCGCGATCGCCGTCGGCCGGGCCCGCTACGACGCCATCCTGCTCGATGTCGACAACGGCCCGGAAGGGCTGACCGTCGCCGGCAACGACCGGCTCTACGGAGCGGCTGGCCTGCAAGCCGCCAAGACCGCCCTGCGGCCCGGCGGCATTCTCGCGGTCTGGTCCTCGGGGCCGGACCACGGCTTCACGCGGCGACTGCGCCAGGCCGGCTTCGCCACCGAGGAGGTGACGGCGCGCGCACGCCGACCCGGCGGCGGGGCGCGCCACGTCATCTGGCTGGCGAGGCGCCCCTGACGGCAGACGCGATTCCCCTCAGTTGACGAGGCAGAAAACCTCGCAGGGAGCTGCCGTCACGGTCGCCGCGAAATCCGAGATCGCCTTCTGAGCCTCCGGCTTCAGGGACGGGCGGACGGCCTGGAGCGCGGACACGAGCGCATTGCGGTCGGGCGGCGCGAGGGAGGAGGCGATACCGGCGGCATTATCGGCGAAGGCCTTGGCGATCAGCTGGCGATTCGCATCGCGCAGTTCCGGGCTGCGCAGCGCCAGCGCGGAGCCGACGACGATCTCCTGCAGACCGAGCCGCATCTCGCGCAGGCCCCTCGCGCGCTCATCGGTCTTGTCCTGATCCTTCAGCCTGACGGCGAAATCATTGATCGCCGACAGAACGCCGCCCGCCGCCTGGAGCAGGAAGACGCGCGTCCGGGTCAGCTCATCCTGGAACTCGACGGCATTCGCCGCCTGGTCCGGCGCCTTCCGGCCCGGCTGCGGCGAGAACAGGGCATAGGCCTGCAGGATGCTGGTCTGTTTCTTCACGAAATCGAGCAATGTGGGGAGATCGTCGGCACCATAGGGCGGCTTGCCGAGAATCGCCGGGGCGTTCCAGATATCGGCCAGGACCTTGCCGTCGACCGGGTCCGACAGCCGCGGCAGGCTGGGCTTGCCGTCATAAATCTTGAACAGCGATTCGACGGAGGCGTAGGCCGCATCCATATAGGCCTTGCCGTTCGCCGGAACCTCGGCGCGGGCGACGGTCGCCAGCAGGCAGAGCCCGCCCAGCGCGGCGACCCGCGCGATCGATCGAATCCGAATCATGATCTTCCTTTTCCCGCGGCTCGCGCTTCGGCCAGCAGGCACAGCTCGGTGAAAAGCACCTGCGCCGCGCACTGCGCCGTATTGCTGGTCGCATCATATTGCGGGGCGACTTCTACGACATCCGCAGCGACGATGTCGCGTCCCTTCAGCGCCCGCAGGATCGCGAGCGCCTCGCGCGGGCTCAAGCCCCCGACTTCCGGCGTTCCCGTGCCGGGCGCGAAGCCCGGATCGAGCGAATCGACATCGAAGGAGACATAGGTCGGCCCGTCGCCGATCACGGCCAGCGCCCTGGCGATCACCGCCTCCAAGCCGAGATCGTCGACCTCGTCGGCATGGATCACGGTCATGCCGGACTCGTAGGAGAACTCCCAGAGATATTCGGCGCCGCCGCGGATGCCGATCTGGATCACGCGCTCGGGATCGAGCACGCCGTCGAGAACCGCCTGCCGGAACGGCCCGCCATGATGGAATTTCGAGCCCTCATAGGGGCCGGAGGTGTCGCAATGGGCGTCGATATGGACCATGCCGACCGGACGCTTCGCGCCGACCGCCTTCAGGATCGAATAGGTGATCGAGTGGTCGCCCCCCACGGCGAGCGGCGAGACGCCGGCCTCGACGATCGTCCGGAAGGTGGCCTCGATGTCCTCGTGGCAGCTCTCCAGCGAATAGCGCGAGCGGAAGGGCACGTCGCCGATATCGGCGGCCTTGAGCAGGGTGAAGGGCGCGGTGCCCAACACATGGTCCATCGGCCCCATGCGCTCGACCGCGCGGACGGCACGGGGCCCGAGGCGCGCGCCGGCGCGGTTGGTGACGCCGAGATCCATGGGCACGCCGATGATCGCGACATCGAGGCCGCCGAGCCCCGGCGCA
This sequence comes from Bosea sp. ANAM02, assembly GCF_011764485.1. Classification (NCBI taxonomy): domain Bacteria; kingdom Pseudomonadati; phylum Pseudomonadota; class Alphaproteobacteria; order Hyphomicrobiales; family Alloboseaceae; genus Allobosea; species Allobosea sp. ANAM02. The sequence continues at coordinate 3,544,525 of NZ_AP022848.1, forward strand.
GTCAGGGCATCGGGGCGATAGGGCGCGCCGACGAAGGTCGCGACATCGGCGAAGGGCCATTTGCGCTTGTCGCCGGTGAACTGGGCCGCGGCCACCTTCGCGAAATGCGGATCGTGAATGTCACCGCCGCCGGCGCCCGCGTATCGCTGCCGCAGCTTCGCCAGCCTGTCCTGATCCATCCCGGCCTCCCGGCTCAAACGCTTCGGCCAGGGATGCGCTCGAGCATCACCACTGGCCCATTCTGATACTCGACCTGTCCGAAGCTCTTGTAGCCGAGCTTCTGCGCGACGCGGAAGGAGGCAAGATTCCCGGGGGCGATGATGCAGACGCTGCGGCGCTCGCCATGGGTCGCGGCGAACCAGCGATGGGCCGCGGCCGCCGCCTCCCCCGCATAGCCCTTGCCATGCGCCGCGCCCGCCAGGATCCAGCCGGCCTCGGGCGCATCGTCGAAATCCGGAGACAGGCCCCGGCAGCCGTCGAACAGACCGACCTCGCCGACCAGGGCACCGCTGCTTTTCTCGACAACCGCGAACATGCCGTAGCCGCGCAGGGCCCATTGCCCGACGAGGCGCGTCAGCCGATGCCAGGCCTCCTCGCGACTGAGGGCACGGCCGCCCAGGAAACGGACGACCTCCAGGTCGCTGCGCATCGCATGAATCGCGTCGAGATCGCCGATCTCCGGGCGGCGCAGGCTGAGATTCGCGGTCTCGATCATGCCTGCTTTAACCACCACTGCAGATGCAGGCCAAGCCGGCGGCCGAACCTAGCCGAAAGTCGCAGGAACCGGCGATGAAATCCCTCGCGCTCGGAAAATCCATTCGCTACAACCCGTTTCCGAACGCCGGGCGGCAGAAGCCGTTTCGAAACGCCCGCACCCGCCAGACATCCGAGGAGAGTTTCCAGATGAAGCGTCGTCAGTTTATCCAGACCGCCGCGGCCGGTGCCGCTGCGACCGCCGTCGCCATGCCGGCCGTCGCCCAGTCGAATCCGGAAGTGAAGTGGCGCCTGGCGTCGAGCTTCCCGAAGTCGCTCGACACGATCTATGGCGGCGCCGAGGTCATGGCCAAGATGGTCTCCGAGCTGACCGACGGCAAGTTCCAGATCCAGGTCTTCGCGGCCGGCGAAATCGTTCCGGCCCTGCAGGCGGCGGACGCCGTGACCAACGGCACCGTCGAGATGTGCCACACCGTCTCGTACTATTATGTCGGCAAGGACCCGACCTTCGCCGTGGCGGCCTCGGTGCCCTTCGGCCTCAACGCCCGCGGCCAGAATGCCTGGCTGTTCCAAGGCGGCGGCAACGAGCTTTTCAACGAGTTCTACAAGAAGTTCAACCTCTACGGGCTTCCCTGCGGCAATACCGGCGCGCAGATGGGCGGCTGGTTCCGCAAGGAACTGAAGACCGTCGCCGACTTGCAGGGCCTCAAGATGCGCATCGGCGGCATCGCCGGCTCCGTTCTGCAGAAGCTCGGCGTGGTGCCGCAGCAGATCGGCGGCGGCGACATCTATCCGGCGCTGGAGAAGGGCACGATCGACGGCGCCGAGTGGGTCGGCCCCTATGACGACGAGAAGCTCGGCTTCTCGAAGGTTGCCCCCTACTACTACTATCCCGGCTTCTGGGAAGGCGGCCCCTGCGTCCATGCCTTCGTCAACCTGGAGAAGTGGAACGCCCTGCCGAAGGCCTATCAGGCCGCTCTGACCGCCGCATGCACCTATGCCAACACCATCATGGCGGCGAAATACGACGTGCAGAATCCACAGGCCCTGAAGCGCCTCGTCGCGGCGGGGACGCAGCTGCGCCCGTTCTCGCAGGAAATTCTGGAAGCGTGCCTCAAGGCTTCGAACGAACTCTATTCCGAAATCTCGGCGAAAAACCCCGATTTCAAGAAGGCGATCGAGGCCATGGCAGCCTTCCGTTCGGAGGAATATCTCTGGTGGCAGGTCGCCGAACTCAGCTTCGACGTCTTCCAGGTTCGTACCCGCGCCCGCTGAGCGCTCCCGCGACATTCGCTCGACGACAGAAGGCCCGGCGGAAGCCGGGCCTTTTTTTGATCACATGCTCCCGACCTCTCCTGCGAAGGACCGCATCAATCGCAGAATGAAGGGGTTCGGGCACGACTCATGACGAATTTGCATGATTGCCATGCAATTAGCTCTTGCGCCTGCGAGCAGACTGTTTTCCTCTCTGGCCTTCGCGACGACCGGAATACCGGCGCGCATGGCCTTTGAGGGAGGGCGGATTTGATGAAGCGTCGTCACTTTTTGAAAGTTGCCGGAGCCGGGGCTGCGGCGGGAACGATCGCGAGCCCGGCTATCGCGCAAGCGATGCCCGAAGTGAAATGGCGCGTGACATCCTCCTTCCCGAAATCGCTCGATACGATCTACGGCGCGTCCGAAGTACTGGCGAAGGCGGTCTCCGAAGCGACGGACGGAAAGTTCCAGATTCAGGTCTTCGCGGCCGGCGAAATCGTCCCGGCGCTGCAGGCGGCGGATGCGGTCACCAACGGCACGGTCGAGATGTGCCACACCGCCTCCTACTACTATGTCGGCAAGGACCCGACCTTTGCCTTCGGCACCGCCGTGCCCTTCGGTCTGAATGCGCGCATGCAGAACGCCTGGTTCTACCATGGCGGCGGCAACGAGCTTCTGAACGAATTCTACCAGAAATCGAACATCTATGCGCTCCCCGGCGGCAATACCGGCTGCCAGATGGGTGGCTGGTTCCGCAAGGAGATCAAGACGGTCGCCGACCTGCAGGGCGTCAAGATGCGCATCGGCGGCTTCGCCGGACAGGTGCTGAGCAAGCTCGGCGTCGTGCCGCAGCAGATCGGCGGCGGCGACATCTACCCGGCGCTCGAAAAGGGCACGATCGACGCGGCGGAATGGGTCGGCCCGGCCGATGACGAGAAGCTCGGTTTCAACAAGGTCGCGCCTTATTACTACTATCCCGGCTGGTGGGAGGGTGGCGCCTCGCTGCATTTCTTCATCAACACGAAGAAGTGGGAAGAACTGCCGAAGACCTACAAATCCCTGCTCGCGACGGCGGCCGCCCATGCCAATATCGACATGCAGGCCAAATACGACGCCCGCAACCCGGCCGCGCTGAAGCGCCTCGTCGCCGGCGGCGCCCAGCTCAGGCCGTTCTCGCAGGAGATCCTGGAAGCCTGCCTGAAGGCCTCGAAGGAGGTCTATGCCGAGACCTCCGCCAAGAATCCGGACTTCAAGAAGATCTACGATTCGATGGCAGCCTTCCGCGGCGACGAATATCTCTGGTTCCAGATCGCCGAATACACCTTCGACAACTTCCTGATCCGCTCGCGCGTTTCGAATCAGCTCTGATCCAACGGAGCCCGTAGCGCGAGCGATACTCACCCCGGCGAAAGCCGGGGTTTTTCCATGGCGTGGCGGAGGCGCCGGGCTTGCCACAACTGCGCCTTGCTGGCTCAGTAACGGGGAACCGTCGCCACGGATGTTCCCCATGCTCCGCATCATCACGCTCGCCCTGCTCGTATCCGGCCTTGCGACGGCGGCTTCGGCCCAGTCGATCGGCGAGCCGGTGCCACGGAAATCCGCACCTTATGAAGCCTCGGCGAAACCCGCCGCCAAGCCCGGTACCGCCGCGCGCCCCTGCCCCGAATACGGAGCGGGCTTCGTCCGGGTGGAGGGATCGGCGTTCTGCGTGCGGGCCGGAGGCGCCGTCCGCGCCGAGTTCGGCAAAAGCTCGCGCAACGGCTATGGCAGCCGTGCCGACGGGATGGTCTATCTCGAAAGCCGCGGCCAGACCGCGCTCGGCCCGGTCCGCTCGGTTGTCAGCGTGCGCGGGCAGCTCAATCGCGGGCTGGATTCAGGTCCGTTCCGCTACTGAAGCCAGCCTCAGCGCAGCAGCCGCGCCACCTCTCGCCGCAAGACGGGCAGGAGTTCCTCCTCGAACCACGGATTGCGCTTGAGCCAGGCGTTGTTGCGCCAGGACGGGTGCGGCAGCGGCAGAACGCGCGGAAAGACCGGCCGGGCGAGGATCTCGCGCCAGTTCGCGACGGTCGCGGAGAGGTTGGCCGCCTCCTTCGCCCCGACATGCCAGCTCTGGGCATAGCGCCCGATCGCCAGCACGAGCTCGATCCGGGGTAGCGCCGCGAAGACCCTGGCTCGCCAGATCGGCGCGCATTCTCGCCGGGGCGGCTTGTCGCCACCCTTGGCGTCGAGACCGGGGAAGCAATGCCCCATCGGCACGACCGCGACCTTGGTCGCGTCGTAGAAGACCGTCTCGTCCATGCCGAGCCAGTTCCTGAGGCGCACGCCGGAGGGATCGGTGAAGGGCCGGCCGCTGGCATGGACACGCGTGCCCGGCGCCTGGCCGGCAATGCAGAGCCGGGCCGTCGCGGCGGCCTGGATCACCGGGCGGGGCTGATGCGGCAAGGGCGGCAGGTAGAACGGCACGTCGCGGCAGATGCGGCAGGCCCGCAATTCGGCCAGCACCTCGTCGAGCGTCTCGCCGGCGTTCATCGACGTGCCAATCTGGATCGCCCCGGCGCCCGCGAGATCAGACCGTCGCAGACCCAATCGGATTTCTTCGCGGCATAGCCGTAAGGATCGCCTTTCTCGATACGGGCGAGGCCGTTGATCCGGCCGCTCGGGCGACTGCGGATGACGATCAGATCGCCGCTGGTCTCGATGGTGAAGCAATAGGTCCGGCGCTTCTCCTGCGGCCCGTAATAATAGCAGACGGCATCCGGAGTCGTGATCCAGCAGGCATCGGTGTTGGTCAGATGGCGATTATGCCCGCTCGCCCGGCCATCAGGATGATGATACTCGCTGAACGGCAGGTTGCTGCCGGAATAGCGACCCGAGACGGTATTGCCCTCGAAGAGCTTTCTGATCTGCTCGCCGGTGAGACGCTCGACGGCCGCCGCCTGGCTCACAGCAAGCAAGCCCAGGACGAAGGCCGCGACACCTGCGAACCGGGCCATCAGCGCCGCGCCAGCTTTCGGCTCATCGGGAGTTCGGGCGCCCGCGAGATCAGGCCGTCGCAATACCAGGGCGTACCGTTGTCGGTGTGGTTGCGGGGATTGCCGAGCTCGACCTTGGCCAGCGCATTGACCATGCCGTTGCCGCTGTTGCGCAGGACATAGAGATCGCCGCTCATCTCGACGGAGAAGCAATGCACGGTCCGATCAGTCTGCGGGCCGTAGTAATAGCAGATGCGATCCGGCTTGGTGATCCAGCAGGCATCGGTATTGGCCTGCCAGCCGTTGTGGCCGAGCGCTTGGCCGTTGGGATCGTGATACTCGGTGAAGAAGCCGCCATTGGTGTAGCGGCCGGAGACCGTGTTGCCCCGGAAGGCGCGCTCGATCGCCTCACCGCTCAGCCTTTCGGCAGCCGGCGCCAGTGTCGGCAGCGTCGATAAGGCGAGCAAGGCCAGAAGGAACCGGCGCATCAGACCTTCCAGCTCGGGCGGCCGGACAATTCGCCATGCCAGCGGCGGATATGCACGAAATCCTCCGGTAGCGGGATGCGCGACGGCTTCATGAAGTCGATGGCGATGCCGGCGGTGATGTCGGCGACGGTCAGAACGTCGCCGCAGACGAAGGGATTGGCGGCGAGCTGCAATTCGAGCAGCCAGAGATGGTCGTCCATCTGCTCGCGATTGGCCTCGGCCCATTCCGGCACCTGCTCCTCCAGCTCCGCCATCGATGGATGGCTGTGGCGGAAGACGGCGGAGACGCTGGCAAAGAGCCCGAGTTCGACACGGCGATTCCACATCTCGATGGTCGCCTGCTCCTTCGGGTCCCGTCCGAAGAGCGGCGGCTGCGGATGCAGCGCCTCGATATAGCGGCAGATCGCGATGGTTTCGGCCAGCGCCGTGCCGTCGTCGAGTTCGAGGACGGGCAGGCGCTGGGCGGGATTGATCCGGGTAAAGGCCTCGCTGCGATGTTCTTTCTTGGCGATGTCCACCGGCACGAGCTCCGGCAGGGCTACGCCCTTCTCCGCAAAGAAGATGCGGACCCGCCGTGGATTCGGCGCCCGCCCGCCGTCGTAGAGCTTCATCAGATGTTCTCCGTCTGCCGCCGTACCGGATCACGGCCCGCGCCGGAAGGTCAACCGGATTGCAGGGGCTTCGTGACGCCAGCATGGCGAAGCGGGTTCCGGAGGCGCGGCCGAAACTCGGCCCTCATCCTGAGGAGCCGCGGCAGCGGCGTCTCGAAGGATGCTCCAGAGGGTTCAGAAGCCTCCTGAAGCATCCTTCGAGACGCCATTCCTACGGAATGGCTCCTCAGGATGAGGTCTCGAAGGCCATTTCCGACGAGGTCTCAGCGCGGATGGCTGCGGCGCCAGGTTTCCGGGCGCTCGAACTGCGTCGCCCAGATGCCGCGGCCGGCGGCGCGCGCCTCTTGCTCCTCGGCCCGATAGGCCCCGTATGAGACCGCGTGGCCCTCGCGCACCATCATCGCGTTGATATCGGTATCGCCCTGGCGGCAGCGGGCAAGGCCACGGCCGTAACGATCGGCCTTGCCGATCTCGCAATGCGTCACGCCGCGCGCCAGCAGCGCCTGAAGGGCACGCCGCGCCTCGCGCCCGCAAGCGACGGATCGGCCGTCGCGCGCCGTGCAGCTCTGGCGATATTCGGGCGCGTCGATCCCCTCCAGCCGCAGCTCTTCGCCAAGCAGCCGGACTGAGTCGCCATCGATCGCCTGGGCGGCCCCGGCGAGTTCCCGGGCCGGGCCGAGACGGTATTGCAGGATGGCGCCGGCCAGCCCGAGGAAGCCGAGCAGTCCGAGCGCCACGACGAAGTCGACCGGCCGGCCGACGCGGCGCCAGCCGAAGGGTCCATAGCGGGAGCGACCGAATCCGAAGGGAGCCATCAGGAAGAGCTTAACGATTTGGTGTCCATGATGGCGAGCCGGACCCTGCATGGCGCGGGGACCGAACGAGGATACACGCTCTCGATCATGGCGGAAGTGACGGCCGAACAGGTGCAGCGCGGGCGCGGACCCGACCCCTCGGCCGTGGCGCGCCGGAAGCTGGTCACGCGCGAGGTCAAGTCGGCGCGCGAGCGGCTGACCTCCTCGACGGGGCTGGAACGCGCCTTCGACAACGAATTGCTGCGTGTCTTCGCGCAGTACCGCATCGCTGGCTCTGCCGGCACGCTGGTTCTCGTTCTCAGCATCGCAGCCGCCTCCTGCCTCTGGCTGCCGACTCCGCTCGTCGCCGTCTGGAGCGGTACCGTCCTGCTGACGACGATGATCATCGTGCTGATGGCGCGACGCTTCATCGCCAAGGCGCCGGACGAGGTCCGCCTGAAATTCTGGCGCCGGCTCTTCGCCCTCGCCGAGGGGATGCATGGTCTCGCCTGGTCGCTCCTGCTGCTGCTGTTCGTGCAGGTCGACGCCCCCGGCGCGAAGGTCTTCGTCACCACGGCGCTTCTGATCGTCAGCGCGCTCGCCGTCATGCTGTCGGCGACGATCCCGATGGCGGTCTATGCGGGGCTCACCCCGATCATCGTCGGGATCATGGTCTTCTTCTGGGACCGACGCGACATGGACAGCGTCACGATGGCGCTGATGGCGGCCTCGGCCCAGCTCTTCTTCATCTTCCTGGCCAACCGGCTCTACGCCAGCTCGGTCTCCTCGATCGTGTTCAGGGCCGAGAAGGACGCGCTGATCGCGGAGCTCGAAACCGCCAACGCCAATTCGGACGAGGCCCGGCGCAAGGCCGAAGAGGCCAATCTCGCCAAGTCACGCTTCCTGGCGACGATGAGCCATGAATTGCGCACGCCGCTCAACGCCATCCTCGGCTTCTCCGAGGTGATGAAGAACGAGATCTTCGGTGCGCATGCCAATGCCGCCTACAAGGAATATTCGGCCGATATCCACGGCTCGGGCCAGCATTTGCTCAACCTGATCAACGAGATCCTCGACCTGTCGCGGATCGAGGCCGGCAAGTACGAACTGAACGAGGAAGCGCTCTCGCTGCCAAGCATCGTCGAGGATTGCCAGCACATGCTGGCGCTGCGTGCCAAGGCGAAGGGCCAGAGCATCCGCGCTCTCGCCGAGCCCCAATTGCCGCGGGTCTGGGCCGACGAGCGCGCCATCCGGCAGGCCGTGCTCAACGTGCTCTCGAACGCGATCAAGTTCACGCCCCAGGGCGGCGAGATCACCATCAAGGTCGGCTGGACCGCGACGGGCGGGCAATATGTCTCCGTCACCGATACCGGCCCGGGCATTCCCGAGAACGAGATCCCGATCGTGATGCAGAGCTTCGGACGCGGGTCGCTCGCGATCAAGACGGCCGAACAGGGCTCGGGCCTCGGCCTGCCGATCGTCAAGGGGCTGATCGACCTGCATGGCGGCGGGTTCCATCTGAAATCCAGGCCGCGGGCCGGCACCGAGGTCACGATCACGCTGCCGGCCGAGCGCGTGATGGACACGCTTGCCGCCCTGCCCGAGCCGAAGGCGAAACCACGGGCCGCCTGATCCTCTCGCCCGAATCTCGCCCCATCGCTCGGCGACATCTCCTCACCGCCTCGTTCAGGCATTTCCTCCAGCTCGGACTCTCGGATCATGAACCGGAAAACGCGCGTCGCCGTGCTCTATGGCGGAAAGTCGGGCGAGCATGAGGTGTCGCTGAAATCGGCGGCCTCCGTCCTGCGTTATATCGATCGCGAGCGCTTCGAGCCGGTGCCGATCAGCATCGACAAGCAGGGCCGCTGGCAATGCCACGACCTGCGCCGGATCGAGGCCACGAATGGCGACAGCCTGCCGATCCCGACGGATTCGCCGATGATCCGGCTGGAACCGCAGGGCGGACACACCGCGATCCTGCCGGCCGATAATGCAGCGCCAGCGATCGCGCCGGTCGACGTCGTGTTCCCGGTGATCCACGGCCCGCTCTGCGAGGATGGCGCGGTGCAGGGCCTGCTGGAGCTCGCCGGAGCGGCCTATGTCGGCTCGGGCGTGCTGGCCTCGGCGGTCGGCATGCACAAGGACATCGCCAAGCGGCTGGCGGCGCTCGCCGGCCTGCCGGTCGCGCCTTATCTCGCCCTGTCGCGCCGCGACTGGCGGCGCGATCCTGCGGGATCAGCCAAAGCGGCTCAGGACAAGCTCACGCTTCCCGTCTTCGTCAAGCCCTGCAACATGGGCTCCAGCGTGGGCGTGCATAAGGTCAAGTGTTGGGAGGATCTCGGCGCGGCGCTCGACGACGCCTTCCAGTACGATACCAAGGTTCTGGTCGAGCAGGGCATCGACGCGCGCGAGATCGAGATCGCGGTGCTCGACGGCGACCCGCCGATGGCGAGCGTCGCGAGCGAACTCAATGCCGGCCCGCAGCACGAGTTCTACTCCTACGAAGCCAAGTATATCGACCAGGACGGCGCCAGCGTCGACCTGCCGGCCAGGCTCGGTGCCGAGCAGATGGCGCGGGTGCGGCAGCTCGCGATCGACGCCTTCCTCGCGCTGGAATGCAGCGGGCTCGCGCGCGTCGACTTCTTCCTCGACCGCCGGAGCGGCGCCTTCTACTTCAACGAGATCAACACGCTGCCCGGCTTCACCGCGATCAGCATGTATCCGAAGATGATGGAGGCCTCCGGCCTGCCCTACCCCGCCCTCATCACCCGCCTGATCGAGCTGGCGCAGGAACGCCATGCCGAGCGGGCGGGCCTGAAGACGGATTACGCGGGGTAGGCTCAGGGCCGTCATTCTCGGGCGGGGCGAAGCGCTGACCCGAGAATCTCATGATGAGAAGGCGCTGGTTTCCGAGATGCTCGGGTCAAGCCCGAGCATGACGGCTGGAATCAATCCTTCCGCGCGACCTGCGCCTGCTCGAAGGTCGCCATGCCGGAATGCACCGCCGCCGCCGCCTTGACGAGGCCGGCGGCGAGCGCCGCGCCCGAGCCCTCGCCCAACCGCATATCGAGCGCCAGCAGGGGCACCTTGCCGAGACGGGCGAGCACATCGGCATGGGCGCCCTCGGCCGAGAGATGGCCGGCGATGCAGTGGTCGATGGTCGAGGGATCGATCGCGTGCAGGATCGCAGCGGCGGCCGTCACGACATAGCCGTCGAGGATGACCGGGATGCGCTGCGAACGGGCGGCGATGATGGCCCCGCAGATCGCCGCGACCTCGCGCCCGCCGAGGCGGCGCAGCACTTCGAGCGGGTCCTTGAGATGGGCGCGGTGCAGGGCAAGTCCGGTTTCCACCGCCGCGACCTTGCGCTTCAGGCCCTCGTCGTCGACACCGGTGCCGCGGCCGCACCAATGCGCGGCGTCGCCACCATAGAGCGCCGCGTAGATCGCCGCTGCCGAGGTGGTGTTGCCGATGCCCATCTCGCCGAGGCAGAGCAGGTCGGTGCCGCCGACGAGCGCTTCCATGCCGAAGGCCATCGTGGCGACGCAGGCGCGTTCGTCCAGCGCGTCCCCTTGCGTGAAATCGCCGGTCGGCAGGTCGAGCGCGAGGTCGAAGACCTTGAAGCCGAGATCATAGGCCGCGCAGATCTGGTTGATCGCGGCGCCGCCGGCGGCGAAATTCTCAAGCATCTGGCGCGTCACGGCCTGCGGATAGGCCGAGACGCCCTGTGCCACCACGCCGTGATTGCCGGCGAAGACGCAGACCAGCGGACGGCGCACCTCGGGAGGAGCTTTGCCCTGCCAGGCGGCGAGCCATTCGGCGATGTCCTCCAGGCGGCCGAGGCTGCCGGCCGGCTTGGTCAGGTTGGCGTCGCGGGCGCGGACCGCATTCGCGGCTTCCATGTCGGGGCCGGGCATCGCGGCGATGAGGTCGCGGATATCGTCGAAGGGCAATCCGGAGGCGGCCATGGTCAAATCCATCACGCGAGGGCGCCGCAGCAGCGCATCGGCATGGCGGCAGGATCGACGCTGCTGCTATAGGGTCGGGAGCGGGAAGACAATCGAGCGAGACGACGCGGCAAGCATGACCGAGGCCGAAACCACGAGCGAGGCGCCCCCGCCGGATTGGCCGGGCTGGGGAATCGCGACCGCGATCTGCCTGCGCTTCTGGTCGCGTCTGCCGGTGCCTCTCTTGCCGGGAGAGAGCGACGGGCATGGCATTCCGGATTTCCGGGAGGTGCCGCGCGCCCTGCCCTTCGCGGCCCTGGTCATCGCCGCACCGGCCGCGCTCGTCGCGCTCGGAGCCGGACTGGCGGGCCTCAGCGGCTTGGTCGTCGCGGCGCTGGCGCTGACGGCGCTCGCCATGACCACCGGTGCCTTTCACGAGGACGGGCTGGCCGACACCGCCGACGGGCTGTTCGGCGGGCATACGGCCGAGCGCCGGCTGGAGATCATGAAGGACAGCCGCATCGGCTCCTATGGCGCACTGGCGCTCGGGCTCTCGCTGATGCTGCGGGCGAGCCTGATCGCGATGATCCTCGATCGCTCCGGCGCCTGGGCGGCGGCGGCGGCGCTCCTCGTCGCGGCGCCCTGGTCGCGTGCCGAGGGGCTGTTCATGCTGGCGACCCAGCCGGCGGCGCGCAGCAGCGGGGCTGCGGCGGCGGTCGGCCAACCGACAGTGCTGACGGCGCGGATCGCGCTGGGCTTGAGCCTCTTCCTCGCGACCGGCGTCGGGCTGGCGGCGGAACTGCCGATCGCCGGCTTGCTGGTCGGCTTCGCGCTGGCGCATGGTGCGGCGGCGGTTCTGTCGCGGATGGCGCGGCGCCTGATCGGCGGGCAGACCGGCGACATCCTCGGCGCCGCCCAGCAGCTCGCCGAGATCGCGATCTATCTCGGGCTCGCGCTGGCATTGGGCTGGGCCGGGTGATGAATGGCGCCTCGACACCCTGCATCAAGGTCTGCGTCATCGACCCCGTCAGCAAGCTCTGCGAGGGCTGCGGCCGGACGCTCGCCGAGATCGCGCAATGGGGCCGGTTGAGCGAGGCCGAGCGGCTGGCGATCATGGCGGTGCTGCCGGAGAGGCTTAAGGAGAAGCCCCTCGATCAACCGCCGCGTCATGCTCGGGCTTGACCCGAGCATCTCGGAAACCAGCGCTGTCTTGTCATGATTTTCTCGGGTCGAAGCTACGCTTCGCCCGAGAATGACGGCCAGAGTTTTCGCCAGAACGGCTAGGACTTCGCCAGATCAACCAGCGCATCTCCGGTCAGGCGATAGAACACCTTCTTCGGATAGGCGGCCGCGCCGAGGCCGTCATAGAAGCGCAGCAGCGCCGCGTCGTCGGCATCGGCCGTCCAGTCGATGCGGCGGTGGCCGCGCTCCAGCGCGAGTTCGGCAAGCGCTGCCATCAGCCTGCGGCCGAGGCCGGCGCCGCGCGCCGCATCGCCCACATAGATCTCCTTGAGGAAGAAGCCGCTCCTCAGCCCCGGCCCCGGATAGAGATTGCAGGCCGAGGCGAAGCCGAGCACCGCCTCGCCCTTCACGGCAACGAGGATGTCGATGCCGGCCGGCAAGGCCGCCAACCCGGCGAGGATCTCCGCTATCGGCGGGCAAGGCACGCTGTAATGGCCCTGCATCTCGACCATCAGCGCGGCCAGCGCCTGATGGTCCGCGGGCTGGAGCAGCCGGATCGTGGTCCCGCTCATGGCCGATTGCCTCAGTGAATCAGCGACCAGATGAAGCGGCCGGCTACGACGAGGAGGAACAAGCCGAAGGCAATCTCGAGGCGCCGCTTGGAGAGCTGGTGTGCCAATCGCGCGCCGATCGGCGCCGTCCAGATCGAGGTCGGGATGAACAGGATCATGCCGATCAGCGAGACATAGCCGAGCGAGAGCGGCGGCAGCGTGCCCAGGGCCATCTGCGGCCAGCCCGCATAGATGAAGCCGAGAGCGCCGGGAATCGAGATCAGAACGCCCAGCCCCGAGGAAGTCGCGACCGCCTGATGGATCGGCCGGCCATAGAAGGTCATGAACAGGCTAGAGAGCTGGCCGCCGCCGATGCCCATCAAGGCCGAGAGCACGCCGATGATGCCGCCATAGGCGACCATCAGCGGCTTGCCGGGCATGTCTTCACCGAATTTCCAGCGATCCGCCGCGAAGAGCAGGCGCAAGGCCGAGATCGTCGCGACCGCGACGAAGACGATCTTGAAGAGATCGGCCGGTGCGAAGCGGGCGATCCAGCTGCCGGCGAGAACGCCGACGATGACCGGCACCGCCCAGACCTTGAGGATCGACAGATCGACGAGCCCCTTGGCCCGATGGGCATTGAAGGAGCGGATTGAGGTCGGGATGATGATCGCCAGCGAGGTGCCGACGCTGAGCGGCATGCGCACCTCCTCCGCCACGCCGATGACGCGGAAGATCTCGTAGAGCACCGGCACGATGACCGCGCCGCCACCGACGCCGAAGACGCCGGCCAGGAGGCCGGTGACAGCGCCGGCCAGCACGAGCGAGACGGCGAGGAAGGCGAGATCGCCGATGGGAATGCCAGCAAACATGACGAGAGATCCGGTGAAGCCACCCGATCTCTCGGCCATTTGGCCGGCGGGGGCAAGATGCCCTGACCGGCCGGTTGGTGAATTGGGGCCTGAGGCTACCGCGCTGTCGAGGAAACGCGGGTCATCCCGGACGCAGCGAAGCGAAGATCCGGGATCCATTTCTGAACCTCGATCGGAAGCGTTCCGGCATGGATCCCGGGTCAAGCCCGGGATGACCGCTTGGTTCCGAGGAGAAACAAACCGCTCTCGCTGGGGCCTAGGCTGCCTCAACCGCGCCCGGTGTCGAGGATCGGCGCGAAGCCGCCATAGACGACGCGTTTGCCGTCGAAAGGCATTTCGAGCGCCTGCATGCGCGGGTCCTCCATCATCTTGCCCCAGGCGGCGGCGCGGGCCTCCTTCGACGGCCATTCGACCCAACTGAACACGACCGTCTCGCCGGCCTGCGCCTTCACCGCGCCCTTGAAGTCGGTGACCTTGCCGTCGGGCACGTCGTCGCCCCAGGCGTCGACGACGCGACGGGCGCCGAATTCCTTGAATAACGCAGCGTGGTTGGCCGAGAAATCACGGTAGTCCGCCTTGCGCTCGTCCGGCACGGCGACGAGGACGCCGTCGAGATAGCCCATCGCGCCGCCCTCGCCTTCATCGAGAATCGGGGCGAACCCGCCATAGATCATGCGCTTGCCGTCGAACGGCATCGCCTCGCCCATCGCCTTCATGCGCGGATCGCTCATGATCTTCTCGTTGGCGGCGTCACGCGTCGCCCGGTCCGGGTATTCGAACCAGGAGAAGACCACGACCTCGTCCGGCGTCGCCTTCACCGCGCCCTTGAAATCCGTGACCTTGCCGTCGGGGACGTCGTCGCCCCAGGCTTCGACATGGCGCCGAACGCCGAATTCCTTGAACAGCGGCGCCGCATCGGCCGCCTGCTTGCGGTACGCGTCCTTGTTCGCAGCGGGCACCGCGACGACGAAACCATCCACATAAGCCATTACCTATCTCCCTGCTCACGGCCGCCATCCGCAGCCGTCCGATAAATGTTGATATCAACCCTCAGGATCCGAAACGGGTCCGTTCAATCGCAGCGGGAGCTCACCGCGAGCTCGGGCTGGAAGCTTGCCGCGCCGAGCGGCTTGACGGGATAGCGGTCGTGATGGCGGACCCAGTCCATGATCCCCACTTCGTTGCGCCCCTTCGGGGTCATGTCGAGGAAGTTATGGGCGCCGATCAGCAGGTCGCCGCCGCGGGCATAGGTCGAGTAGGTGTGGAAGATCTCGCCCGCGTCGTTCCGATAGAAGACGCTGAAGCCCGGCATCTCGCCGCCCTGCCCGTCATGCAGCGCGTAATTGTACTCGTAGCGGCCGGCCGCCTGCTCCTCCGGGCTCGGCGAGACGTGGAAGTCGTAGTTGAAGTCGCTGTTGGCCGATGAGACCCAGGGGAAATCCCAGCCCATGCGATGCCGGAAATTCTGGAACTCGGCGTAAGGCGCGCGCGAGACCACGACGAGGCTGACATCGTGATGCCTGAGGTGCCGGTTGGCACCGTCGAAATGATCGGCCAGGAAGGAGCAGCTCGGGCAACCCTCGCGGGCGCCGGGCCCGAACATGAAGTGATAGATGATCAACTGGCTGTTGCCGGCGAAGAGATCACTCAGCGACAGCGCACCATCCCAACCCTCGAAGGTGTAGGTCTTTTCGATTCGGACCCAGGGCAATGCGCGGCGCTCGGCCGAGAGCGCGTCGCGCCGGCGGGTCAGCTCCTTCTCGTTGGCGAGGTGAGCTTTACGCGCGGCAAGCCACTCCTCACGGGATACGATCCTGTGTTCCATCGTCTCCTCTCCTCCAAACTCCGCCGACGCGGGGCCGGCGGCTTCTTCGGCGCGGCGCGGATCAGGCCGCGGCACGCCGCCGTTCAGGCGAAATAGGCCTCGAGCTTGGCCATGGTGCCCGTCCAGCCATGGGTGTGGCCGCGGACGGCGGCATCATCGGCGAGCTTCTCGTGCAGAAGCGTCAGGATCGTGCCGTCGCCATCGGACTTGAGCGTCACGGTGACGCGCGAGACACGCTCCGGCGTCGTGATCCAGGACCAGCTGAAGACGAGACGTTCGTTCTCGACCACCTCCAGATAGCGGCCGAGCACCTCATGGCGCTCGCCGGTGTCCTCGATCATGACGACGCGATAGGCGCCGTCGACGCGCGGATCGATCTGCGCCTCCTGCGCCACGACATTCTCCGGGCCGAACCAGCGCACGAGCAGGTCCGGATCCGTCCAGGCCTGGTAAACCTCGGCCGGCGACGCCTTGAGGCGGCGCTTCATGGTGAGGCTCGGTGTCACCGGCTGATGCATGTGCCCTCTCCACCCTTCAGCTTTCGCCCTTGCGCCGCGTTTCGAGCAGCGCCTCCAGCGCGTCGAGCCGCTCGATCCAGAAGCGCTGATAGCGCGCCAGCCAGCCCATCGCCTCCTCCATCGGCTCCGCATTCAGATGGCAGGACACGGTGCGCCCCGCCTTGGTCCGCGTCAGCAAACCGGCATCCGTGAGGACGTCGAGATGCTTCATGATGGCCGGGAGCGAGACCGGGAAGGGCTTCGCCAACTCGCTGACCGAGAGCCCGTCCTCCCGCTCCAGGCGCGCCAGCAAGGCCCTCCGCGTCGGGTCCGCCAGGGCGGAAAAGGTCCGGTCGAGCTGCGCATCCTGAAACTTAACCATTGAGTTAAGTGTAAACGCGAACTGCTTCGCCCGTCAAGCCGGTCCATGAGGATGCGCGTCTGGGCGTGCCAGAGACCGCGTCTTATCGGTCGGCGCCGGTTACCCATCGGTATCGGTAGGCAAGGTGCGGACGGTCGCGTCGATGGCTGCTCGCGGCGGTTGTCCCTGATGTCGCGCAACGCATCGCGATCTCCGAGGCCATGACCGGCCTGGCATGGGTAGCCCCCTGCCCTACGCGGCATCGGATCCCGATTTCAAGGGAGCACGGAGGTGGCCAGAGGCGCCCTCTCAGGGAAAGGCGCCCGGAGGCAGCGGCGGTTCCGCGTTGAGCAGTGTGACCGTCACCCGTCGGTTCGGCGGAATATAGGGATTGTCGAGGAACAGCGGCTCGGTGTCGGAGCGTCCCACGACGGAGGTGAAGCGGTCGTTGGGGAGCCCGGCACCCGAGAGGATCTCGCGTACCGCGAGCGCGCGCCCGGCTGTGAGGCCCCAGGAATCGACGGCCTGAACCGAGCCCGGGCGGGCGGCGGCGGTGTGCCCGCTGATCGTCAGCTGATTGGGGAGCCGGCGCAAGGTGGGCGCGATCGCCTCCAGCAGGAGGCGGGTACGCTCGTAGGGCTGGACGGAGCCCTCGGGGAACATCGAGCGGCCGTTATCGTCGACGAGGGAAACGTTCACGCCATCCTTGGTCTGCTCGATCACTATATTGCGCGACAGATCGGCGATCTCGGGCATGTTCTGGAGCGCCTGCCGGAGGCTCGCGATGGCGCTGTAGTTGGCCTGCGCGCTGGCGGCCCGGCGGTTCGCCTCGCGATCGCTGGCGCCTCCCGAATTGGTCGGCCGCGTCTTGTCCTCCTGCCCGGTCGTGTCTCTCGCCGAGTCGCGGGGCGCCGACGTCTTGTTGCCCGACTTGTCCAGCGCCGTCCCCATCAGGATGCCGCCGGAGCCGCTCGTGCCGGAACTCAGAGCGGAGGTCGGCGCGAAGTATTCGGCCAGGCCGTCCTTCTGCTCCTGCGTCGTCATGCTGATCAGCCACATCAGCAGGAAGAACGCCATCATCGCGGTCACGAAATCCGCATAGGCGATCTTCCAGGCCCCGCCGTGATGCGCATGACCGGCCTTCTTGACCTTCTTGATGATGATCGGCTGGGTCGATTTGGCCATTGCGTCCTGCTGGAGATCGGGTCAGATGTTGGCGGGCAGAGCGGCGGTCGCCGCTTCCACTTCGGCGAAGGTCGGGCGGACATCGCTCATCAGGGCCTTGCGCGCGAATTCCACCGACATCACCGGCGGCTGACCGGCGATATGGGCAAGGAGCCCTGCCTTGAGCGACAGGAAATATTTGGCTTCCGCCTCGAAGGTGCTCTTCAGCGAGGCTGCCATCGGCGCGAAGAAGCCATAGGCGACGAAAACGCCGAAAAAGGTGCCGACGAGCGCGCCGCCGATCAGATGTCCCAGAACTTCCGGCGGCTCCTTGATCGCCCCCATCGTCTTGATCACGCCGAGCACGGCGGCGACGATGCCGAGTGCCGGGGTTCCGTCGGCAAGCGACTGCATGGCCGCGACGACACGCTCCTGCTCCTGATGGTGCGTCTCCAGTTCCTCGTCCATCAGAGCGTCGATCTCGTGGACGTTGTTGGCGCCCAGCGTCAACATGCGCATGTAGTCGCAGACGAACTCGACCGCGTGATGGTTCGCCGCAAAAGTCGGGAAGGCGTTGAAGAGTGTCGACTCGCTCGGATTCTCGATGTGCTGCTCGACCGCGAGCATGCCTTTCTGCTTCACGAGCTTGTACAGCGAATACTGCATTCCCAGCAGCTCGACATAGCATTCCTGCTTGTACTTGGGGCCCTTGACGATCGTGCCGAGCATGCCGGGCACGGCCTTGAGCACCGGCCCGGGGTTGCCGATGATGAAGGCACCAATCGCCGCGCCGAGGATGATGACGAACTCGAACGGCTGCCAAAGAACTTCGAGGTGGCCGCCCATCGCCGCGTAGCTGCCGAAGACGCAGACGAAGACGATGATTGTGCCGACGACCAGCCGCATGGTTTGTCACCCTCGCAACGCAGCAGGGACAGCCCGCGCGAAGCCATTACTGGTCCGACGAAATGAACGATCGAGGTTAAGGGCGAGTTTATGGCCCCTGGCGTCGGCGCCTTCACCCAAGGCGCGCGAGCCGACGGCTCTCGCCGTCTGCGATGTTCAGGAAGATGACGATCCGCCCCGCCCAAAGCTCCGAGCTGTTCGTTCGCGGACGGTCGGCCTCAGGCCGCGGCTGCCGCCTCGTGGCGCGAGACATGGGCGATGGCCGCGCGCAGGTCGTCCAGCGTCGCGTCGGCGCCGACGCAGCGCTCGGCCAGATGGCGGCGGAACAGGCGCGCGCCCGGGCGGCCCGGGAAGAGGCCGACAAGGTGACGGGTGAAGGCATGCAGGCGCCCGCCCCGCGCGAGATGTGCGGCGAGATGCGGCTCCAGCGCCTCCAGCATGGCGAAGGCATCGGCCACCGGCGCCGCCTCACCGAAGAGCAGCGGATCGACCTGAAGCAGGATCTCGGGGTTCTGATAGGCCTCGCGACCGACCATCACGCCGTCGAGCCTCTCCAGATGGGGCAGCCATTCCGAAGGCGTCTTGATTCCGCCGTTGATCGCGACCGGCAGGTCGGGATCGGCCGCCTTCAGGCGATAGGCGCGCTCGTAGTCGAGCGGCGGGATCTCGCGGTTCTCCTTGGGCGAAAGCCCCTGCAGCCAGGCCTTGCGGGCATGGACGATGAGAGCATCGACGCCGGCGGCACGCACCGAAGCGGTCAGCGCATCGAGCGCGATTTCCGGGTCCTGGTCGTCGACGCCGATGCGGCATTTCACCGTGACGGGGACCTTGACCGCCGCCTTCATCGCCGCGACGCAATCGCCGACCAGCGCCGGCTCGCGCATCAGGCAGGCGCCGAAGGCCCCGCCCTGCACGCGGTCCGAAGGGCAGCCACAGTTCAGGTTGATCTCGTCATAACCGAAATCGGCGCCGATCTTCGCGGCTTCCGCCAGCAGCTTCGGGTCGTTTCCGCCGAGTTGGAGCGCGACGGGATGTTCGACAGTGTCGAAACCGATCAGCCGCTCGCGATCGCCGCGGATCACCGCCTGCGCCGTGACCATCTCGGTATAGAGCAGCGCATGGCGCGACATCAGGCGGTGGATCACCCGGCAATGCCGGTCCGTCCAGTCCATCATCGGCGCCACGGAGAAGCGCCAGAAGCTCGGCGCGCGACCAGCTTCGGTTGTCGGGATCTCTGCGTTCAACTCTCGGCCTGCGAATGCCTGTCAGCGGTGATGCGTTGTCGCCAGATCGGCTACTCCCGGCGTCAAACGACGCCTGAACGGCGAAACTGCGGCGTATATGGCGCAAATCGCCCGGACGCGCGAGGGGCATGGCGAAAAAACCGGCTTGCGTCTTGTCCGGACCTACTCCGAAAGCCGATGGAACCGAGGCGCCGGGCTGCGGTTTGAGGAAATGGAGGCTGCCTGTCGCGAGCCTTTCCCGAGCGCGACGGCGCCTGAAAGGCGGAGTAGCACATGGCAGAGGCTCCGCAGGTTTCGCGCCGATCACGCATGCGCCAGTTTTTCCGAATCGCGCTGCGTTACTGGCGCGGCAGGACGCGCTGGCAGGCCTGGGGCCTGACACTCACCGTCCTCGTCTTCATTGCCGCGCAGACCTCCGCCGCCGTCGGCATCAACCGCTGGAACCGCTGGTTCTTCGACGCGCTCGAAAAGCGCGATGTCGGCGCCGTCTGGGCGACGACCGGCTGGCTGCCCTTCCTGCTGGCGGCTTCGGCCCTGTCGGTCTCCGGCCTCGTCGTCAGCCGCATGCTGCTGCAGGTGCGCTGGCGCGAGAACCTGACGCGCCGCCTCGGGGGCTGGTGGATCGCCGACCAGCGCTATTACCGGCTGGGCTTCCTGACCAAGAGACTGACCGCGCCGGAATATCGCATCGCCGAGGATGTCCGGCTGGCCGTCGAGCCGCTGGTCGAGCTCGCGATCGGGCTGATCACCGCCTTCGTCACGGCGGCGACCTTCGCCGCCATCCTCTGGCAGGTCGCCGGCTCGGCGGAGTTCACGCTGGGCGGCACGACGATCGTCATCCCCAGCTACATGGCGGTCGCGGCCGTGATCTATGCCGTGATCGCCTCGCTCGGCGCCTATCTCGCCGGGCGGCCGCTGGTGGCGCGCGTCGCCCACAAGAACGAGATGGAGGCGCAGTTCCGGGCCGAGATGACGCGGCTGCGCGAGAATGCCGAGAGCATTGCGCTGATCAAGGGCGATGCCGACGAACGCAGCTCCCAGGGGGAGAATTACGGGCGCGTGGTCGCAGCCTGGCTCAGGATCGTGCGCCAGCAGGGAGTCATCGCATTGGTGCTCAACACCAATGGTGCGCTGTTCCCGATCGTGCCGCTCCTGCTGATCGCGCCTAAATATCTCTCCGGCGGCGTCTCGCTGGGCGCGGTCGTGCAGGTCGTTGCAGCCTTCAGCGCCGTGCAGGCCGCGCTGATCTGGTTCGTCGACAATTTCGTGCGGCTGGCGGAGTGGTTCGCCTCGGTCACCCGCGTCGACGAGTTGGTGGAGGAGCTGGAGGCGCTGGATATCGGCACGATCATGGAGCAGGACGAGCAGATCGCGCTCGCCACGAGCGAGGACGGCGCGATCCACCTGGAGAACCTGTCGGTCGCGCACAGCAATGGCCGCGTCGTGCTGGCCGACGCCACCGTCTCCATTCCACGAGGGGCGAAGGTACTGATCGCGGGCGAAAGCGGCTCGGGCAAGAGCACGCTGATCCGGGCGCTCGCCGGCATCTGGCCCTGGGGTTCGGGCACGATCCGCGTGCCGTCCGGCCAGACCATCGCCTTCGTGCCGCAGAAGCCTTACCTGCCGCGCGGGACCTTGCGCACGATCCTGCTCTATCCGGATGCGGATCGCTCCGTTCCCGACGATGCGATCGCGGGCGCCTTGCTGCGATGCGGCCTGGGCTATCTGGCCAGGAAGCTCGATGTGGAGGACGAGGACTGGGACCGCGTCCTCTCGGGCGGCGAGCGCCAGCGCGTCGCCTTCGCCCGCCTGCTGCTTCAGAAGCCGGACATCATCGTGATGGACGAGGCGACCTCGGCGCTCGACGAGGAAAGCCAGGCCTCGCTGCTCAGCCTGTTCGACGAGGATCTGGCGGAAGCGACGCTGATCAGCGTCGGCCATCGACCGGGTCTCGAAGACTATCACGACCAGAAGATCACGCTGGAGCGTCGGCCGGCCGGCGCGCATCTGACATCGCGGCGCCTGCGCAAGTCGCTGTGGCGGCTGTTCAGGAGCCGCAGCGCCGCCAATGAGGACGAGCGGCCGGACGCCCTGTGAACTCGACGGGCGGCGCCCCGCGAGGAACGCCGCCCGTTCTCGTCACCGCTTGGCGCGGGCGACGATCTGCGTCGGATTGACGAAGCGCAGCGCGATCACGAGCCAGATCAGCGTGGTGACCATGTAGATCACCGCCATGGCATCGATCGACTGCACCGCGCGCACGCCGGCGGCGAAGACCGCATAGTAGAGCGCGACGACGAGCGTCTGGCTGGTCGGGCCGGCCGTGAGGAAGGTCAGTTCGAACATGGCGAGCGTCCTGACCAGCACCAAGAGCAGGGCGGCGAGGATGCCGGGCATGAGCAGCGGCAGCAGCACATGCACGAAGAGCTTGAAGGTGTTGGCGCCGAAGACGCGCGCCGCCGCCTCGATCTTGGTGTCGATCTGCTCGATGAACGGGATCATCACGAGGATGACGAAAGGCACGGTCGGCACGAGATTGGCGAGCACGACGCCCGACATCTGGCCGGCGAAGCCGGTCTGGTAGAGCACCGTCGCCAGCGGGATACCGAAGGTGATCGGCGGCACCAGGAGCGGCAGCAGGAAGAGCAGCATGACGAGCTTCTTGCCGGGAAAGTCGCGCCGGGCCAGCGCATAGGCCGCCGGCACGCCGATCAGGCCGGAGAGCGCCACCACCAGGAAGACGATCTGGAAGGTGACGAGCAGCACATCATAGAGCTGGAACTCCGCCCAGGCCGCCGAATACCAGCGCGTCGTCCAGCCGGCCGGCAGCCAGGTGCCGAGCCAGCGCGTCGAGAAGGACGAGGTCACCACCGTCGCGATCATCGCGAAGAGGTTGACGATGAAGAAGCCGATCAGCGTCCAGTTGGCGGCCGCCCAGAGCTTCGTCGAGAGACGAGTATCCTTGACCATGAGATCAGCCCTTTCCGCCGCCGGCAGGGCCGCGATACAGAAGCCCGCGCGCGGCCAGAACCACGACGACGATGGTGAGCTGAACCACGCCCATGATCATCGCGACGGCCGATGCCATGGAGTAGTCGTATTCCTCGAAGGCCGCCTGATAGGCCGCGATCGAGATCACCCGGGTCGGCCCCGAGGGCGCGCCGAGCAGCACGGCCGAAGGGAAGACCGAGAAGGCCTGAACGAAGCTCAGGCAGAAGGTGATCGCCAGACCCGGCAGCAGCAGCGGGAAGAGGATGTGCTTGAACCGGTCCCAGGGACCCGCCCCCAGCGTCGCGCCCGCCTGCTCCAGCGCCGGATCGATGCCGGATAGGTAGGACAGCGTCAAAAGGAAGGTGAAGGGGAAGCCGGTTATGACCAGCGAGAGCATCACGCCCCAGTAATTGTGCAGCAGCTTCACCGGCGAGGAGATGATGCCAAAGGTCATCAGCACGCGGTTGAACCAGCCCTGCGGCCCGAGATAGTTCAGCAGGCCCTCGGCGACGAGCACCGTGCCGAGCGTGATCGGGATCACCAGGATCGTGGTCAGCAGGCGCTGGTTGCGCATCAGGCGGACGCGGAAGGCGATCGGGATCGCCAGCAGCAGCGTCGCGATGGTCACGGGAAGCGCGAGCCAGAGCGTCGTCGCGATCGTCCCGTAGAGGAAGCGATCGGAGAAGAAGCGCTGGTAATTGGCGAAGATGCCGCCCTGCTTCGGCTCGAAGGACAGGAAGAGCCCGTAGAGGAACGGGTAGATGAACAGCGCCAGCAGAAACAGCACCGCAGGCAGGACGAGCAATGTCAGCCCGTCGAGCCCGCGCGCCGCCAGGCGCTGCTTCAGCGGAATGGAGAAGGTGTCGGTGCTCACGCCGCCCCTCCATAGACGAGGACGCGGTCCGGATCGGCGGCGAGCGTCACCGCTTCGCCCGGGGACAGCTTGTCATGGGCGAGGAAGGACAGGTCCGTGCCATCCGCCATGCGGGCGAAGCCGACGAATTCGCGCCCGCGGAACTCGGTCGAGACGACCTGCGCCTCGAGGCCGGGCTGACCAGCGGCGACCGGATGCAGATCCTCCGGGCGGATCGCCAGATAGCCGTCGGCACCGGCGGAGACCGCCTCGCGCGCACGACCGGAGAGCTGCGCATCGGCCACAGTGACCGCCGCCTTGCCGTCTCCGACGGAAGCGACCTTGCCCTTCACCTTGTTGCGGAAGCCCATGAACTCGGCGACGTCGAGATGGTCCGGCCGCATGAACAGGTCTTCCGGCGTGCCGACCTGACGGACCTGGCCGTCACGCAGCACGACGATGCGGTCGGCGAGCGAAAGCGCCTCCTCCTGGTCGTGGGTGACGTAGATCGTGGTGGCGCCGAGCGTGTTATGGATGCGGCGGATCTCGGCGCGCATCTCCAGGCGAAGCTTGGCGTCGAGATTCGAGAGCGGCTCGTCCATCAGCACCAGGGGCGGCTCGACGACGATGGCGCGCGCGATGGCGACGCGCTGCTGCTGGCCGCCGGAGAGCTGGCCCGGCAGCTTCTCGGTCTGGCCCTGCAGACGCACCAGCGCGGCGGCTTCCGCGACGCGCCTGTCGATCTCGGCCTTGGGCACGCCGCGCATCTTCAGGCCGAAGCCGATATTCCTGTTCACGCTCATATGCGGGAAGAGCGCGTAGCTCTGGAAGACCATGCCGAATCCGCGCTCTTCCGGGCGCAGCGGATCGATGCGCTTGTCGTCGAGCCAGATGCCGCCTCCGGTTGCCGGGAGCAGGCCCGCGATCAGGTTCAGCGTCGTCGACTTGCCGCAGCCGGACGGGCCGAGCAGCGCGATGAACTCGCCCTTGCCGATCGTCAGCGAGACGTCCTTGAGCGCGTTATGGGTGCCGAAGTCACGGCTCAGACGGTCGAGCCGAAGCTCGCGGAACGAGGCTGCGTTGATGGTCATGGCTTCCGGATGGATCTGAGAAACGGGATCGGAACAGCAGGCGGCGGGCCCCGGATCAAACCGGAGCCCGCCGCCGCGATCACAATTACTTCTTCTTGGCGCCGCCGACCTGCTCGTCCCAGATGCGGAAGGCGATCACCATCTTGTCGGGGTTGAGCGGGGTTTCCATCGGGTTGTCGGCGATCAGCTTCTCGTATTCGGGCCGGCCGAACTCGGCGATCGCCTTCTGGCTGGAGGCCGGGGCCATCGAAAGCGGCACGTCCTTCACGGCCGGGCCCGGATAGAAATAGCCCTCGTCATAGGTATAGGCCTGCTGCGCGGGCGTCAGCATGTGGCGGATCAGGTCGAGCAGCACGTTGAGCTTCTCGTCGGAGACGCCCTTCGGGATCATCATGTACTGGGCGTCGGTGACCCAGTGGAAACCCTTCAGCGGCTGGATCTTGGCCTCCTTCGGCACGATGCCGAGCACGCGCGGGTTGATGTCCCAGCCGGTGGTCGAGACGATGATGTCGCGCGAGCCGTCACCGAGCTCCTTCATCGTCTGGCCGGTGCCGCCCGGATAGTACTCGATGTTTTCGCCGAGCTCCTTGAGATAGGCCCAGGTCTTGTCCCAGCCCTTTTCCGGGTCTTTCGGATCCTTGTCGCCGAGGAGATAGGGCAGGCCCATGATCCAGGTGCGGCCGGGGCCGGAATTGGCCGGGCGGCCGTAGAAGAAGCGGTTCTTGTTCTGCTTGGTCCAGGCCAGCAGCTCCTCGGCCGTGGTCGGCACCTGCTTGACGCGGTCCGGCATGTATTCGAGCAGCGGGCCGGAGGGGTAATAGACCATCGCCATGGCCTGACCTTGCCCGAGATTGTGCATGGCGAGCGCCGGCTTGAGGTAGATGTCCTCCGGCTTCGGCAGTTCGGCCTGCAGGCGTGGCAGCAGATCGACCCAGAGCTTCTGGTCGATGCCGGCCGAAAGTACGTCGAGGCCGCCGATTACCATGTCGATGTCGAGGCGGCCGGCATTCTGCTGGGCCTTGATCTTCGCCGGCAGTTCGGGCGCCGGGGCCTTGGTGAAGACCATGCGCGAGACGGCCTTGGGATTGGCCTTCGGATAGTTCTCCAGCGGCGTCTGGACGAGGGCGAGCGCCCCGCCGACATCGATGATGCTGATCGTCAGCGGCGAGGCCGGCAGCTTGAGCTGCTGCGCGAAGACGCCGGGCGCATGCGCAGCGACGCCGAGGCCGGCAACGCCACCGATGAAATGACGCCGATTGATGCTGTCGTGAGCCATGATTTCTCCTCCAGATGCGGGGGCCCGCTTACGAGCCTTATTGTGTTGCGCCAGCCCGACCGACCCGATCCGGCCCCGTCCCTCGCCCCGGAACCTGCGAAGTTGACGCAGCCCCCGGTTGATCAGTATCCTAGTATACTAGTCGTCGAGAGCTTGGCAATGGCCCACCCTGCAACCCGTCACAGCACGGACCAGATCTACAGCGTTCTGCGCAGCGACGTGATCAGCGGCGTGCTGAAGCCGCGTGAAGCGATGTCCGAGGCGCGCATGGCCTTGCGCTTCGGCGTCAGCCGCACGCCCGTGCGCGAGGCGTTCAAGCGGCTGGTCGACGAAGGCTTCCTCGTCGCCGTGCCGCAGGTCGGCACCTTCGTCGCGCCGATCGACCTCGCCGCCGTGCGTGACAGCCAGTTCATCCGCGAGACGCTGGAATGCCGCACTGTCGTGCTGGCCGCCCAGCGCATCGGCGATGCCGATTGCCGCCGGCTCGCGGCCCAGGTCGAAGAGCAGGCCGAGGCGGTCCGGCGCGGCGAGCGCTCCGAGATCTTCCGCCTCGACGAGGTGTTCCATGCCGAGATCTCGCGTATCGCCGGGCACCGCGCCGTCTGGAGCATGATCGAGGGCGTGAAGGCCCAGATGGACAGGGTGCGCTGCCTTTCGCTGGAGACGCCGTCCTGGTCCGAGGTCATCCTGAACGAGCACCGCATCATCGCCGCCTGCATCATGAAGCATGACGCGAAAGGCGCGGAAGCCGCGATGCGCGCGCATCTGCGCACCGTCTTCGCGACGATCGACACGATCGCGAAGGACCATGCGGACGCCTTCGACGATTCCCGCCTCGCGCACGAAGCCTCCTGACACCGTTTCCAGCACAGCCGCATTTCTCACAAGGACAACAAGACATGGAACAATGCTGGCGCTGGTTCGGGCCGGACGATGTCGTGACTCTGGCGCAGGCCCGGCAGGCCGGCGCGACCGGCATCGTCAACGCGCTGCACCAGATCCCCTATGGCGTGGTCTGGAGCGTCGAGGAGATCGAGAAGCGCCAGGCCATCGTCCGCGCCGACAAAAGCCTCGGCCTCGAATGGAGGGTGGTCGAGAGCCTGCCGATCCATGAGAGCGTGAAGATCGGCGAAGGCGATCTCGAAACCGTCTTCGAGAACTACCGCCAATCGATGCGCAACCTCGCCGCCTGCGGGCTCGAGGTGATCTGCTACAATTTCATGCCGGTGCTGGACTGGACCCGCACCGAGCTCGCCCACAAGCTACCTGGTGGCGGCACGGCTTTGCGCTTCAACCTGCATGAGTATGTCGCGCTCGACCACTTCATGCTCAAGCGCAAGGGCGCCGACGAGGGGCATTCCCCCGAGGTGATGGACAAGGCCAGGGCCTGGTTCGAGGCATCCTCGCAGGCCGATCGCGACCGCCTGCTTTCAAGCGTCATGGCCGGCCTGCCCGGCGCCTTCGACCGCTACGACCTGCCCGGCCTCGCCCGCATCCTCGATCGCTATGCCGGCATGACCCATGACAAGCTGCGCGCCAACCTGAAGCGCTTCCTGGAGGCGATCATTCCGACCGCCGAGGAGGTTGGCATCCGCCTATGCATCCATCCGGACGACCCGCCGCGCTCGCTCTTCGGCCTGCCCCGCATCTGCTCGACCGAGGACGACATCGCCTACATCCTCGGCGCGGTCTCATCGCCCGCGAACGGGCTGACGCTCTGCTCGGGCTCGCTCGGCGCCAATCCGAGGAACGATGTGCCGCAGATTGCGCGCCGCTTCGCCGACAAGATCTGGTTCGCGCATCTGCGCAATGTCGCGAAGGATCCGGACGGCTCCTTCATGGAGGCCGAGCATCTCGGCGGCGACACCGACATGGTCGCGCTGGTCGATGCGCTGATGGCCGAGGAGCAGCGCCGCAAGGCTGCCGGTCATAAGCACTGGCAGATCCCGATGCGGCCGGACCACGGCCACGAACTGCTCGACGATGTCGGCAAGGGCAGCTTCCCGGGCTACCCCGCCGTCGGGCGCCTGCGAGGCCTCGCGGAGCTCCGCGGCGTGATGACCGCGCTGGCGCAGGTGAAGGGCTACGCGGCGTGAAAGTTCGCCGTTGACATGAAAGGCGCGGGATCCCCTCTCCTGTAAGGAGAGGGGTAGGGGTGAGGTGTCGGCCGCTGGACCAGCAAAGCGCCAGCTTCACCGCCACAGCGACCACCTCACAGCAAATGCGGTGAGCGGCCTACCCCTCACCCTGCCCTCTCCCTACGGGAGAGGGTTCCCTGCGGTATCCGCGCCGTCTGGAAAGCACCTCAGTGATCGTGGGAGTGGCCCTTGTGGCCATGCGCGGCGCCATGGCCGTGACCATGATCGTGGTGACCATGGCCGTGATCGTCGTGATCATGGCCGCAGCCGCAGCCCTCGCCATGGGCATGCTTGTGGTCATGCTCGTGCTTGTGGCCATGCGCGTGATCATGGCCATGGTGCGCGTGATCATGTCCGTGGCTGTGATCATGGCCATGCTGGTGATGGTCGTGCCCGCAGCCGCAATCGTCGCCATGGGCGTGGTGATGGACCTCCGCCTCCGGCTGGAACGGTCGCTCGACCACCGACATCGAACAGCCCTGCCCGCGTACCAGTTCGCCGAGCGCCGCATCGTTGGGGACATAGAGGGCATCGGGCGTCATTTCGGCCGGGACGTGATGGCCGCCGAGATGCCAGGCGAGGCGTACGAGCCGCAGAGGGTTCTCGGCGCGGATTTCCAGCAGGCTTTCCGGCGCGGCCTTGATCCGAACCAGCGTGCCGTCTTCCAGCTTCAGCGCGTCGCCGTCGTTCAGCACCGTCGCCCTGTCGAGCGCGATCGCGAGTTCCAGCCCACCCGTCGCGCGGACGCTGACGCCGTTGATCGCGCGGTCGCGGTGGCCAAGCGGCAGCGTATCGACGACGCGCTCGGCCTTGACGGCGGCCTTGCGGAGAACGGAGGTGGCGCGAAGCATCGATGCGATCCCATGGCTTGGGGCTCAGGCGTCACGCGCCCGGATCGCAGCTTAGTAGCACAAACCGGCGGCCGTGCTACCAAGCCTGGATGTCACAGGGGCCTCAGCGCGGCAGCGCCTTGACCTCGGTGTCGAACTTCTTGAGCAGGCGCGAGCGCTCGGCCGGCGAGCCCCAGCGCGGGGTGTCGTAGTCGATCAGCTTCATCTCGGCGAATTTCGGCGCATCCGGCGAGAGCAGCGAATTCTTGTTCGACGGGATCGAATTGATCTTCAGCTTCGCGTTGATGTTCTGGGCATCGGGCGAGAGCGTGAAATCGACGAACTTGCGCGCGGCTTCCGGGTTCTTGCCGCCCTTGATGATCGAGACCGAGCCGGTTTCGTAGCCGGTGCCTTCGCAGGGAGCGACGGTCTCGATCGGCGCGCCCTGCAGCTTCTGCGTGAGCATGTCGTGGATGAAGGCGATGCCGACCGCGGTCTCGCCGAGCGCGGCCGCCTTGACCGGGGCGATGCCGGACTTGGTGTATTGGCTGACGTTCTTGTGTAGGCTCTTGAGGTATTCGAAGCCCTTCTCCTCGCCGAGGCGCTGCACCGTCGTCGCCAGGAAGACATAGGCCGTGCCGGACGAGCTGGGATCGGCGATCTGGACCTCGTCGCGCAGCTTGGGATCGAGCAGGTCGGCCCAGCATTTCGGCGCGGCGATACCCTTCTTCTTCAGGACTTCGGTGTTGTAGCCGACGCCGAGCGCACCGAGATAGATGCCGTTGGTGCGAAACTTCGACTGCTCGGCATGGCGCTGCGCCCAGTCGTGCAGTTCCGGCAGCTTCGGCGACTTGTACTCGTCGAGCAGACCTTCGCCGGCCGCCTGGAGATGTGGTTCGCCCGGCCCGCCCCACCAGACGTCGCCGCGCGGATTGCTCGCCTCGGCCTTGACCTGGGCATAGACCTCGCCGGTGCTCTTGCGGACCATCGAGACCTTGATGCCGGTCGCCTTCTCGAACATCGCCGCGCCCTCGCGGCACTGCTCCTCGAGGATCGAGCAATAGACCGTGACCTGCCCCTGGGCGAAGGCCGGCTGCACGGCCGCCGCGAGCGCCAGACCGGCAAAGAGCGCGCCGACAGGCGCAAAACGCGAAGCAACCATGATGATCCTCCCGATCGGATTCGTTTGCCGACGAAATGACCGGCGGGAGCGCGGGGAGTCAAGCGAGGGGGACTGCCGCTGAAACACACGACGTTCGTAAAGAGCAGGTCATCCCGGACGCAGCGGAGCGGAGATCCGGGATCCATGCCTGAACCTTGACCGGCAGCGCTCCGGCATGGATCCCGGGTCAAGCCCGGGATGACCGCGCGGTTCCAATAGACCAGTCGAGCGGGCTAATTCTCGCCTTCCGGCTTGTCAGCAGCCCCCGCTTCGGCCGGCTTGGCGCGCTTCTTCTTGGCGGCCGGCTTCCTGCGGCGCTTCGCCCGCGCCTTCGGCAGTTGCGCCTCCTGCAGCATTTCGAGCTGCACCTGCTGGATTTCGGCGAGACGCTGCCATTGCCGGGTGACGAGATGATCCATCTTCTCGTGCAGGTGGCGGATTTCGAGCTCGGCCTTGAGATTGACCTGATAGTCGTTGAGCGAACGCAGGCGGTCCTTCGATTCCTGCCGCTTCTGGCTCATCATGATGATCGGCGCCTGCACCGCCGCGATGCAGGACAGCACGAGGTTCAGCAGGATGAAGGGATAGGGGTCGAAGGC
This sequence comes from Bosea sp. ANAM02, assembly GCF_011764485.1. Taxonomy (NCBI): domain Bacteria; kingdom Pseudomonadati; phylum Pseudomonadota; class Alphaproteobacteria; order Hyphomicrobiales; family Alloboseaceae; genus Allobosea; species Allobosea sp. ANAM02. The sequence continues at coordinate 3,574,847 of NZ_AP022848.1, forward strand.
CTTGACCTCGCCCATCAGGCCGTTGATCCCCATCCAGACCACCAGCACGAAGCCGAAGCTGATCAGGAACGCCCAGGAGCCGCCGAAGCTCGCGAGATTGTCGGAGAAGCGCTCGCCGAGCGTGCGGTGCTCCTCGAAATCATCCTCGGTATTCTCGGCGATGGTCTCCTGCCGGGCGATGCTCTCGGCGACCTCGCGGTCGAGGTCGGAATATTCGCCGTGCTCCTCGCGCAGGATCTCCTCGACATAGCGCGTGCGGTAACGCGCGAGTTCCTTGATGCTGATCAGTGCGTGATCGGGCAGATCGGGGAAGTCGGCGCGGATATGGTCGGCGAGCGCGGGACGCAGCGTGCCGATCTCGATGAGATTCTTGCGCGCCAGTTCCTGCCCGCTGATGGCGCAGATTCCGCGCTTCTTGCTGGCCGGACCGGCGAGGCTCGCCGGGTCGACCGCGGTCGCAAGGGCGCCCGATGGCGCCTCCGCGACCTGATCGTCATCCTGTTGCTGTGTCATTCCCTGCCCGTCGTCGCGTCTCAAGCCTTGCGCAGATTGCACCTGCTTCCTGCGCGGATACCAGCATCCGAACAAGCCCGACCTATGGCGCGCCCCGAAACGAGAGCGCCCGGCGAGGCGGCTGCCTCTCCGGGCTCATGGTCGTCGTGGGGCCGCAGGCGGCCGGTTCCGACGCGGCTTCAGCCCCTCGGCTTCTCGTCCTTGCCGGCCTCGTCGGAATCCGCGCCCTCCTCTTCGGATTCCTCGGTGTCTTCGTCCTCGACCTCGTCTTCGTCGTCTTCCTCATCCTCGTCGTCGAGGTCGAGATATTCGTAACCGAAGACGATCTCGCCGGTTTCCGGATCGAAGGCGCTGGCCGAGGAATCCTCGAAGGCCTCGATCAGCAGTTCGGCATCCTCGGCTCCGTCGACATCGAAGCGGCGCACGGCCTCCTCGCCATCGGCCCTGAGGACCAGCTCGATCGACCAACCCTTGCCCGTGGTGTCATAGATGCATTTCAGACCCTGGATCGCCAGCATGGTGCTCTCTCCTGAGCGCGGCAGCGCGCGCCGGGTCAGATGCCCGATGCGCGTGACGGCTGCGCGACGTTGGAGAGGAAAGCTGAATCGGCTAGGCGCCGGCCTGCGCCAGGAAGCGCTCGACTTCGTCGCGCTTCGGCGCGCCGCTGCGCCCCCCGAAGCGGGTGCATTTGATCGCCGCCGCCGCCGAGGCGAAACGGATCGCCGCCGGCTCGGCCTGCCCTTCGGCCAAGGCCAGCGCGAAGGCCCCGTGCCAGACATCGCCGGCGCCCAGCGTGTCGACGGTGTCGACGATGAAAGCCGGGCTATGCCGGACCTCGTCTTCCTCGACGAAGAGCACACCACCCTTGCCGAGCGTGACCGCCAGCCAGCTCGGGACCCCGGCCGATACCTTGGCAAGGCCGGCGCGCGGATCCTCCTCGCCGGAAATCTCGCGCAGGGCCTGCTGGCTGAAGGCGACATGGCTCGCCGTGCCCACCAGATCGGGATGTGGTGGCTTGCGGTCGCCATCGAGCACGCCGGGTACACCGGCTGATCGCGCGAGCTTGAGGGCGGCGAGCGCCCCCTCCCCCCAGCGCGTATCGGCGAGCACGGCACCTGCGCTCGCCGGAAGCTCGGCAGGTAGCCAGGCGACATCCTCCGGCATGGCCGGATCGGAATAGGAGATCACCATGCGCTCGCCTTCTGCATCGACGAGAATCGCCGAGACCGGTGAGCGCAGGCCGGCAACGCGGCGGGCGAAGCCGGCATCGACGCCTTCCGATTCGAGATCGGCGACGATCTGGTCGCCGGTCAGGTCATCGGCGAGCCGCGTCGCCAGCCAGCAGGCTCCGCCAAGGCGGGCGATCGCGACCGAGGCGTTGCCGGCGCAGCCGCCGCCGACGACGGCGAGCCCGCGCGAGCGGTACTTCTCGCCGCGCGTCGGCATGGTCTCGACGCTGTAGACATAGTCCAGCGTCGCGATGCCCAGGCAGAAGACGCCGGCACGGACAGGTTCACGAGCCAAAGCGCTGCCCTTCGATATCCGTATGGATGAAATCATTGCCTTTGTAGGCGAGCTTCAGACCAGCGCCGCGGGCGGAGGCATAGGAGAAGCAGTCGCCCATGTTGAGGCGTGCCGGGTGGCCGGAGAGATAGGATATCGCGTAGCGCAAAGGCTGGCCAAACGACCGGTCTCCGTATCGACAGGCCGCATTTCGGCTTGAATCGACGTCAGAAAATCCATCGCCGCGTCATGGGCTTCGTCGAAGCGGATCTTACGCAGCCTTGCGATGCGGGACGACGCTTCAAACACGGCCAGCGGCGATGTCGCCAGCCTCTCGCTTTCGACGATGGCTGAGTGGATCGCTTCAGCTTCTGTCTCACCAGCCAGCACAGCGACCAAGACCGAGGCATCGAGAAACATTCAAAGCTCACCTGACTCGCGATCGAAGAATTCCTTATGCGTCATCCCGTCGTCCACCACCGGATGATCGGCAAAGCGCTCGCGGACGCGCCTGAAGGCCTCATCGACCTGCCGGCGCCGCTCCTCACGGCGCTTCAACTCGCGCTCGACGGCCATGCCGATCGCCGCCTGCAGGCTGATGCCGTCGCGCTCCGCGAGTTCGCGGACCATGCGATCGACCTTCGGGTCCCGAACGAGAATACCCATCGCAACCTCCATGATATCACCAGATGATATCATGGAGGCTATCACTGGACAAACGCGGCGATCACCAGCTCCCGGTGTTCTGCATGCTCGCCCACGGCTCTGCCGGGGGCTTCGGCTCGCCCTTCTGGAGCAGTTCGATCGAGATGTTGTCGGGCGAGCGGATGAAGGCCATGTTGCCGTCGCGCGGCGGGCGGTTGATGGTGACGCCAGCCTTCATCAGCTTGTCGCAGGTCGCGTAGATGTCGTCGACCTCATAGGCGAGATGGCCGAAATTGCGGCCGCCGGTATAGGTCTCCGGGTCCCAGTTATAGGTCAGTTCCAAAGTCGGGCTGCCGCGCGAGGCACCGGCCTTCGCCGCCGCCAGATCGTCGGAGGCTGCGAGGAAGACCATCGTGAAACGGCCCTTCTCGTTCTCGATGCGGCGGGTTTCGACCAGGCCGAACTTGTTGACGTAGAAATCCAGCGCCTGATCCAGATCGGTCACGCGCACCATGGTGTGGAGATATCGCATCGTCTTTCCTCGTTGAGGGGCGGCAGGGTTGATCCGTTTCCTAAATCAGGCAAGAGCATCGGTACTCCGGACCAACTCGCCAAGCCATCTGAACAGGACGCGCCATGACGACAACGCAAGACGGGCCGGCGACGGCACCGGCCGTGCGCGCCACGCCCGCCCAGATCGCCCAGATCAAGCAGCGCGCCGCCATTCTCTCGGTGATGGCGACGATCCTTCTGACGGCGGCCAAGATCGTCGGCGCCATCCTCTCCGGCTCGCTCGCGCTGCTGACCGACGCTCTTCAGGGGCTGGTCGATGTCGGTTCGACGCTGTTCACCTGGTTCGCGGTCCGCGCTTCCGACAAGCCGGCGGACGACGAGCATCATTACGGCCACGGCAAGGTCGAGGCGCTCGCAGCCCTCGTCGAGACCGCGATCCTGTTCACGCTCGCCGGCGCGATCCTGTGGGAGGCCGGCAACCGGCTCTGGACCAATGTCATCGCCCATGTCGAGGTGACGCCGATCGTCATCGGCGTGCTCGTGCTCTCGATGATCGTCGACGCGATCCGCTGGCGCTCGCTGACGAAGGTCGCCAAGGAAACCGGCAGCGAGGCTCTGGCCGGCGAGGCGACGCATTTCTCGGCGGATTTCGTCGGCTCGGGCCTGGTGCTGATCGGCCTGATCGGCGTCTGGTACGGTTTCGAGCGGGCCGATACCGCGGCCGCCTTCGCGATCGCGGCCTATACCGCCTTCTCGGCCTATCGCCTCGCCCGGCGCGTGCTCGACACTTTGCTGGATGCGGCTCCGGAAGGCGTCGGCGAGACCCTGCGCGAGGTTGCGCGCGGCGTGCCGGGAGTCGTCGGCATCAACTGGCTGCGCGTGCGCCCCGCGGGTGGGCGCGTCCATGGCGAGATCGGCATCAGCGTCTCACGGACGCTGCCGCTCGACCGCGTCGTGGCGATCAAGGCGCAGCTCGGCGAGGCATTGTTGCAGGCCGAGCCCGGCGCGGAGATCACGATCACGGCCGACCCCGTGCAGGTCGACGACGAGACGGCGCTGGAGCGCGTGCTGCTGATCGCGCTCAAGCTCAAGATTCCGGTGCATCACGTCACCGTCCACTCGATCGGCGAGAAGCTGTCGGTGAGCATGGACATGGAGGTCGACCAGAGCCTGCCGCTCGGCGAGGCCCATGAGATCGCAACCCGGCTGGAAAGCGCGATCCGGGCCGAATTCGGCGGCGAGACCGAGGTCGAGACCCATATCGAGCCGATGGAAACCGGCCAGCCCGCAGGCCACAACGCAGCCTGGGAAACGGTCGAGGATATCGGCAAGGCGCTGGCGGGCGAGGCCGCCAAGGTGGCCGGCCCGATCCACGACATCCACAGCGTGCGCGTGCGCCAGACGGCCAAGGGGCTGGTGGTGAACTACCATTGCCGCGTCGACCCGGCGCTGGACGTCGCTGCCGTGCATCACGCGGTCGATGCGATCGAGCGCGCGGTGCGCCTTGCCCGCCCGCAGGTCTGCCGGCTGGTGAGCCATGCGGAGCCGGCAGTGCCGGCGACACCCTAGCCGTCATTCTCGGGGGAAGCGCAGCGCAGACCCGAGAATCTCTTTCCCAAGGAGGCTCCCTGCCCCCTCGTCCTGAGATGCTCGGGTCAAGCCCGAGCATGACGGCCTGAGTTTGGCACGACGGCCTCGTTTCCCTCCCGCGCCGGCATGCTCTAGAACCGCACCCTGACCTTCGCCATCAGGGATTCCATGCGTACCGACGACGCCCCGCTGATCCGCCTCGAGGATTACCGCCCCAGCGACTGGTTGATCGACACCGTCGATCTCGATATCGGCCTGCATCCGCAGAAGACGCGGGTGCGCGCCCTGCTGGCGCTCAGGCCCAATCCGGAAGGACAGCCCGGCGCACCGCTGAAGCTCGACGGTGACGAACTCGTCTTGAAGTCCCTGGCCATCGACGGCCAGCCGCTCGACGCTTCCGCCTATACGGTGACGCCGCAGGCGCTGACGATCCCGAACCCGCCGCGGCATGATTTCACGCTGACGATCGAGACGGAGATCGACCCCTCCGCCAATACCAAGCTGATGGGGCTCTACCGCTCGTCGAAGGTCTATTGCACGCAGTGCGAGGCGGACGGCTTCCGCCGCATCACCTATTTCCTCGACCGGCCGGACGTGATGAGCGTCTATACGGTCAGGCTCGAAGCAGCGAAGGCGGAAGCCCCGGTGCTGCTCTCCAACGGCAATCTCGTCGCGGCCGCCGAGCTGCCGGGCGGCGATCGGCATTTCGCCGTCTGGCACGATCCGCACCCCAAACCCGCCTATCTCTTCGCGCTGGTCGGCGGGGCGCTCGACCATGTCCGGCAGGATTACGTCACCGCCGACGGCCGCAGGGTCGAGCTCGCCGTCTATGTCGAGCCGGGCAAGGCAGACCGCGCCGGCTGGGCACTGGATTCGCTGGTGCGCTGCATGCGCTGGGACGAGCAGGTCTTCGGCCGCAACTATGATCTCGACGTGTTCAACGTCGTCGCCGTGTCCGACTTCAACATGGGGGCGATGGAGAACAAGGGCCTCAACATCTTCAACGACAAATATGTGCTGGCTGATCCGCAGACCGCGACCGACGGCGACTACGCCTCGATCGAGGCGATCATCGCGCATGAGTATTTCCACAACTGGACCGGCAACCGCATCACCTGTCGCGACTGGTTCCAGCTCTGCCTGAAGGAGGGCCTGACCGTCTTCCGCGACCAGGAATTCTCCTCCGACGAGCGCTCGCGCGCGGTGAAGCGCATTGCCGATGTCCGCACCTTGCGCTCGACGCAATTCTCGGAGGATGCCGGCCCCCTCGCCCATCCGGTCCGGCCGCGCGCCTACAAGGAAATCAACAACTTCTACACGCCGACGGTCTATGAGAAGGGCGCGGAGGTCATCCGCATGCTCAAGGTGCTGATCGGCGAGGATGCCTTCCGGCAGGGCATGGACCTCTATTTCGCGCGCTGCGACGGCACCGCCGCGACGATCGAGGAATTCCTCGCCTGCTTCGCCGAGACCTCCGGCCAGAACCTCGACCATTTCGCCAGGTGGTACGAGCAGGCGGGCACGCCGACCATCGTGGCGTCGGGCCGTTACGATGCCGCGGCGAGGTGCTACACGCTCGACCTTGCCCAGAGCACGCCGCCGACGCCCGGCCAGAGCGAGAAGCTCCCGGTCGTGCTGCCGGTCAAGCTCGGCCTCGTCGGCGCGAAGGGCGACCTGCCGCTGAAGACGGCCTCGAACGCCTATGCCGGCGACGGGCTCGTCGTGCTGGACCAGCCCTCGCTATCGATGACCTTCGAGGATGTCGCGGAAGCGCCGATCCCCTCGCTGATGCGCGGCTTCTCGGCGCCGGCGCGACTCGATCTCGATCTGTCGGATGCCGACCTGCTGCGGCTGTTCTCGGCCGACAGCGATTCCTTCAATCGCTGGCAGTCGCTCCAGAGCGTCGCGACGCGCGTGCTCGTGGCAGCCGGCAAGCGCGGTGCCGATGCTGAGGTGCTGGCAGCGACCGCCGGCAAGCTCGGCGAAGCCTTGCAGGTTTTCCTCAAGAGCGACGCGCTGTCCGATCCCGCCTTCGCCGCTCAAGTGCTGCGCCTGCCCGCGCCGGCCGATATCGCCCGCGAGATCGGTCGGGATGTCGACCCCGATGCGATCTTCGCCGCCCATCGCAAACTGTCGGCCGCAATCGGCAAGGCTCTGCTCGGCGAATTGCCGGGGCTGCGCGGGTCACTCGCGGCAAGCGGCGCCTATCGTCCCGATGCGGCCTCGGCGGGGCGGCGGGCACTACGCAACGAATTGCTCGGGCTCGCGGCGCTTGCCGCCCCGGTTGAAGCTGCCGATCTCTGCGAGGAGCAGTTCACTGCCGGCGACAATCTGACCGATCGCCTTGCTGCGCTCGCGGCAATGACGCTGATCCCGGGCGAGCGCCGCGAGGCGCTGATCGCCCGCTTTGCCGAGACCTATGCGGGCGAACCGCTGGTGCTCGACAAATGGCTGATGGCGCAGGCGCTGATCGCCGAGCCCGGTACGCTGGAGCGGGTCAAGACGCTGATGCAGCACCCCGCCTTCTCGCTCGGCAATCCCAACCGGGTGCGGGCGTTGATCGGCGGCTTCGCGGCGAACCTGACCCAGTTCAACCGGGCGGACGGCGCGGGCTATGACTTCGTCGCCGATATCGTCGTCGCGCTCGACAAGACCAACCCGCAGGTCGCCTCTCGCCTGCTTGGCTCGTTCAAGAGCTGGCGCATGCTGGAGCCCGGCCGCAAGCGCCTCGCACAGGAGGCTCTGAGCACCGTCGCGCGGCTGCCGAACCTGTCGCGGGACGTCGCCGACATCGCCGAAAGAGCGCTCGCCTGAAGCCGCGCTCCGTCATTCCGGGGCTTCGCGTCAGCGGAGAGCCAGGAACCCATGAACACGGCATCGCTCCGCCCCGTCATGCTCGCCCTTGTGGCGAGCATCCACGTCTTGAACACCGTGCTTCACGAAGGAAGACGTGGATGGTCGGGACAAGCCCGACCATGACGGGAATACCGTGTTCACGAGTTGCGGGCCCGCCGCTTCGCGGCGCCCGAAATGACGGCGCGGCGGATGTTCCAAGATGGTTAACGCCGACCTGTCCAAAAGATTAACGCTTCATTACCCGCGCAGGATTCATCGCCACAAGCACCACAACCTAAAGGAGAATTCGACACTCCTGACTCAACTCAGGGCTAGACAAACCGGGGCGCCCGGATTCAACTGACAGTGATTCGCGGGGATGCGGCACGTCTCCCGATCTTACTGACGGTAAAGTTCCGAAGGGGGACCGGGCATGTCGCGTGCCAACGCGGGCTGCGCACCTGTGCGCGCCGATACGATTCTGGGCGTAGCGCGCTCGCTGACGCACCCGTTGTATCATCGCTTCGAAAGCTTCGAACCCACCTTCCGCACCGCGATCCCGGCGTTCGTCGGACTTTTCCTCATCATTCTCGGCGCCGGCGCGCTGATCCAGACCGCGGCCATGCGCGACGATGCCCTCGTCGACGCTGCCGGGGACATGGACCTGGTCTCGGCGCTGGTCGCCCGCGAGCTCGACAACGCCACGCTGGCGGGCAAGGAACCGGCCGCGGTGCTGGCCGCCCTGACCGCGCGCCACCTCGCCGCCCATGGCCGCTTCGTCCATGTGAGCGGCGCCGATGGCCGCGTCATCGCCAGCGAGCCGGTGATCGGCCAGACGCAGCGCACGCTCGTCGACTTCCTCGGCCCGACCCAGCCGCTCACCGTGTTCGGCGACCGTGTCGGCGTGATGCGCATCACCCTTCCCAACGGCGCCGACGTCTTCGCCAGCGTGCGCAATCTCGCCGCCCCGCTCGGGCAGGTCGCGGTGCTGCAGCCGGTCTCCCGCGCCCTCTCGACCTGGCAGTTGCGCCGCTCCGGCCTGATCCTGCTGTTCGGCGCCGCCGGGCTCGTGCTCGGCGTCACCACGCTCGCCTTCATGTTCCAGTCGAAGCGGGCGAGCGCCGCCGACCAGGATTGCGACTGCGTCCGCGAGCGCATCGACACGGCGCTCAACCGCGGCCATTGCGGCCTCTGGGACTGGGACCTGGCACGCGGCCGGATCTACTGGTCGGATTCGATGTATGCCCTGCTCGGCTATGACCGCAGCGGCGAGTACATGTCCTTCGGCGAGGTCTCGAGCTTCATCAACCAGGAAGATGTCGACCTCTACGCGCTGGCCGATGCGATCAGCCGCGGCGAGGCCGACCATCTCGACCGCGAGTTCCGCGTCCGCTCCGCCTCGGGCGAATGGATTTGGCTCAAGGCCCGCGCCGAGCTGGTGATCGACCGCCGTACCCGCTCGCGCCACCTCGTCGGCATCGTCGTCGACATCTCCGAGCAGCGCCGCATGGCCGAGCGCACCGCCACCGCCGATGCCCGCCTACGGGACGCCGTCGAGGCGATCTCGGAAGCCTTCGTGCTCTGGGATGCCGACAATCGCCTCGTGCTCTGCAATGCCAAGTACCAGCAGCTCCACCAGCTTCCGGCCGAGGCCCTGCAATCCGGCGCCTCCTATGACGAGATCATGGAGCTCTCTGCCCAGCCGCAGATCGACCGCGAGCCGATGCGTGTGCAGCGCGGCGCCGCCGGCGCCTCCTATGAGGCCCGCCTGTCGGACGGCCGCTGGCTGCAGATCAACGGCCGCCGCACCAAGGATGGCGGCTCGGTCTCGGTCGGCACCGACATCACCAAGCTCAAGCAGCAGGAAGAGCGGCTGACCCAGTCCGAACACCAGCTCCTGATGCATGTCACCGATCTCAAGGCCTCGCGCCAGAAGCTCGAGGCGCAGGCCCAGCAGCTCGCCGAGCTTGCCGAGCGCTACCTGGAACAGAAGGCCGTCGCCGAAGGCGCCAATCGCGCCAAGTCCGAATTCCTCGCCAATATGAGCCATGAGCTGCGCACCCCGCTCAACGCGATCATCGGCTTCTCCGAGATCATGGAAGGCGAGCTGTTCGGCCCGCTCGGCGAGAAATACACCGACTATGTCCGCGACATCCGCACAAGCGGCGGCTACCTGCTCGGGATCATCGACGACATCCTCGACATGTCGCGCATCGAATCCGGCCGGATGCGGCTTGAGAAGACCGAGATCGCGCTCGGACCGGTGCTCGACCAGGCCCTGCGGAAGGTGCAGCCCGAGGTGGAACGCAAGCAGCTCATCCTCGCCATCGAAGGCCCGATCGACACCCATCTCGAAGCCGATCCGCACGCGCTCTACCAGATCCTCGGCAATCTCCTCGACAACGCCGCCAAGTTCACGCCGGAAGGCGGACGGATCGCGGTCCGCACCCGCCATGTCCCCGGCGCGCTCAACATCTTCATCGAGGATACCGGCATCGGCATCCCCCGGGAGAAGCTCGACCGCGTCGGCCGGCCGTTCGAGCAGGTCGAGGGCGATCTGGTGCGCAGCTACAAGGGCTCGGGTCTCGGCCTCGCCATCGCCCGCTCGCTCGCCGAGCTGCATGGCGGCTCGCTGAGGCTGCGCTCGGCGATGGGCGCCGGCACCATCGTCATGGTCCATCTGCCGCTCGACGGCGGTGCCGAGCGCGTGACCGCGCAGGCGGCCTGAGGCTCCGGCCTCCGCCGCCTCGTCATGCTCGGGCTTGACCCGAGCATCTCCTCCCGGAAGAGGCTCCAGCACGTCCTCGTCATGAGATTCTCGGGTCAAGCCCGAGAATGACGCTCTACCCCTTCCGCGCCTCGCCGAGCACGCGCGTGAAGATCGCCCTCACCGCCGCGCGGACCTCGTCAAGCTCCGCCTTCAGGACCTTCGCATCCGGCCGGCCGACAGCGGTCGCAATGCGGCGCAGCACCCGGGGCGGCACCGCCTTGGGATCGAAGGCCTCCTCGACCGTGAAGCGCTGCCAGAGCTGGACGTCGCCGATCAGGCGATGCGCCTCCAGCAAGCTCGAGGCGTCGCCATCCGAAAGCAGGCCGGCCGCCTTGGCCGCCGCGAAGACCGAGGCCGTGTCGTTGACGATCAGGCCGGTATGTTCGCTGGCATAGGCGAGCAGCAGGAACTGGGCCAGGAAGTCGAGATCGGTGATGCCGCCGGCCGCGAGCTTCAGGTCCCAGGGATCCTTCTCGCCCTTCTCCTTCGCAATGAGAGCGCGCATCTCGGCGACCGCCGTCGCGACCTTGGCCGGCTCACGCCTGCGCGAGAGGATCGCCCGGATCGAGGCTTCCGCACGCTTCGCAAGACCAACATCGCCGGCGACGACGCGGGCGCGGGTCAGCGCCATCTCCTCCCAGATTTCGGCCTCGCCGGAATGATAGGCCTCGAAACCGGCGAACTGGGTCGCGGCCGGGCTCTTGTTGCCGGTCGGGCGCAGGCGCATGTCGACCTGATAGAGCGTGCCGCGCCGCGTCGGCACGGTCAGCGCCGCGACGAGGCGCTGGGTGAAGCGGACATGCCAGGTGACGGGGTCGAGGCTCTTGGCGCCGTCGCTCGGGCCGGCCTCTTCCGGCCTGTCATAGAGCAGGATCAGGTCGAGATCGGATGAGGGCGTCAGCTCGCCCGCGCCGAGTCGGCCGAGGCCGAGCACCACGGTCTCGGCCCCTTCGATCGTGCCGTGATCCTCGACGAAGGAGCGGCGCGTGTCGGCGAAGGCGACGCGCAGGCAGGCTTCGGCTACGGCACAATAGGCCTGCCCCGCCCCTTGCGCCGGATAGACGCCGGAGAGCAGGCGGGCGCCGACCAGGAAATTCTCCTGCCGGGCGGCGTCACGCAGGCGGTCGAGCCCGTCCTCGACGCTCGGCGGGGGCGAACCGACATAGTTGCGGATGCGGCGCTCCAGCGCTTCCACGTCAAGCACCGCCTGTCCGAAGGCCGGGTCGATGACACCGTCGAGCACATGCGGGTGCAGGGCCGCGACCTTGGCGAGGCGCGGCGCGCTGCCGAGGATCTCGGCGAAGAGCTTCAGCAGGGAATCATGCGAGCGCAGCAGCGTCAGCAGTTCGACTGCGGCGGGCATGCGGACGAAGGCGTTGTCGAGATGGGCGAGCGCGCCATCGGGATCGGCGGTGCGGCCGAGCGCGACGAGCAGCGCCGGGGTCAGTTCGGTCAGCACCTCGCGGGCGCGGGCGCTGGTCACGGCGGCGCGGCGGCCGAAATGCCAGCCGCGCACCGTCTCCGCCGCGTTCGCGCCGTCGCGGAAGCCGAGCTTGCCCAGCGTCTCGATCGTCTCGGGATCAGCTTCCGAGCCGGTGAAGCTCAGCGTACCCGCCTCGGATGCGAGGCTCGGCCCCTCCTCGAACAGCAGGGCGTAATGCCCTTCGACACGCTTTGCATGCGCCGTCAGCGCCTTGCCGAAGGCGGCCGTCGAAGGATAGCCGCAGAAGCGGGCGAAGCCTTCGAGCTCGCCGGCGGCCTTGGGCAGGGTCTGCGTCTGCTCATCCGCCTGCATCTGCAGGCGGTGCTCGATGGTGCGCAGCCAGCGATAGGATTCGGAGAGTTCGTCGCGGGCCTGCGGGGTGATCCAGCCCTCGGTCGTCAATTCGCCGAGCATCTCCAGCGTGCGCGGGCCACGCAAAGCCGGGCGGCGCCCGCCGAAGACGAGTTGCTGGGTCTGGACGAAGAACTCGATCTCACGGATTCCGCCGCGGCCGAGCTTCACGTTATGGCCGGCGACCGCGATGGTCTCGTGGCCCTTCACCGTCTGGATCTGGCGCTTCATCGCGTGGATGTCGGCGATGGTCGCGAAGTCGAAATATTTGCGCCAGATGAAGGGCGCGAGGTCTTTCAGGAAGCGCCGACCGAGTTCGATATCGCCCGCGATCGGCCGCGCCTTGATCATGGCGGCGCGTTCCCAGTTCTGGCCGACCGTCTCGTAATAGGAATAGGCCGAGGGCAGCGAGACCGCGACATGGGTCGAGGCCGGGTCCGGCCGCAGGCGCAGGTCGACGCGGAAGACATAGCCGTCGGGCGTGCGCTCCTGGATGATGCGCGCGATCTGCTGGGTCAGCTTGACGAAGAAGCTGGTGGGTTCGCCGACGCCGGCGACTTCCGCCACCTCGGGATCGAAGAAGACGACGATGTCGATATCGGAGGAATAGTTCAGCTCGCCGGCGCCATGCTTGCCGAGCGCCAGCACGACGAGGCCGGAGCCCGGACCGGGATCGGCGGGGTCGGCGAGGTTGATCCGGCCGAGATCGGCCGCCTGGCGCAGGACATGGTTGGTGGCGAGACGCGCCGCCGTATCGGCGGTCGCGGTCAGCGCCTGCGTCACGGTCTCGACGTCCCAGGCGCCGCCGATATCGGCGAGCGCGATCAGCAGCGCCATGGAGCGGCGGAAGCGGCGCAATTCGCGCATCAGGTCGGCGGTCTCGCAGCCGGCGTCGGCAAAGGCCGCGATGCCGGCGAGCAGCGCGTCGCGGCGCGCCTCCGGCGCGTCCGCCAGGGCGGCGAGCAAGCCGGCCGGATCGAAGCGCATGATCTGCGTCAAGAAGGGCGAATGGGCGAGGATGCCGGCGACGAGCGCGGCGCTACGCGGATGCTCGGCCAGATGCGCGCTCAGCGCCCCGGCCGCCTCCTCGTCATGGAGACGCTCGATCAGCTCGCGCTTCAGCAGCGCCTCGGCCTTGGCCTTCGCCGGCAGGACCGGCGCCACCTTGAGCCTGTCACAGAGCCGTTCCGCCATCGCGAACTCCCTCGCACCAGATATCGAGCCCTCATCCTGAGGAGCGCCGCAGGCGCGTCTCGAAGGATGCTCCAGAGGGTGGAGGTAACTGGAGCATCCTTCGAGACGCCGCTGGCGCGGCTCCTCAGGATGAGGGCTCGGATATAAAACCCTTAGTGGCTGGGCACGCCAGCAGGGTTTGGCGCCGCTGTCGAGGCGGGAGCTTCCGCAAGGGCCGGCGTGTCCACAGGCTTGGAACGATCGGCCGGCAGGAGAATGACCACGCGCAAGCCCGGCGCATTGTCCTCCAGCCGCAGCAGACCACCGTGCAGGCGCACGACGCCGGCCGCCAGCGAGAGGCCGAGCCCGAAGCCCGGCTTGCTGCGGCTGGCATCCAACCGCACGAACCGATCCAGCACGCGGCCGCGATCCGCCTCCGGAATGCCCGGACCGTGATCGGCAACGGCAAGCTCGACCTGATCGCCGATCTGCCGGGCCGAGACCGCGACGGTGCCGTCGCCGCCCTGCTCCGACCCGCCATATTTCAGGGCATTGTCGATCAGGTTGTTGAGAGCCTGCCCGATGAGCTCGCGATTGCCGCGGATCTTCAGGCCGGGGGCAACGTCGCAGGTCAGCGTCAGTCCGGCTTCCTCGGCCAACGGCTCGTAGAGTTCGGCGAGGCCGGAGACGATCTCGGAGACGTCGAGCTCGCTCATGGTCTCGCTGATACGGCCGGCTTCCAGCCGCGCGATCATCAGGAGCGCGTTGAAGACGCGGATCAGGTTGTCCGCCTCCTCGATCGCGCCGTCGAGGGCCGCGCGCAATTCATCCGGCGATTGCGCCGTGCGCAGGGCTTCCTCGGCCCGGTTGCGCAGGCGGGTCAGCGGCGTCTTGAGGTCATGGGCGATATTGTCGCTGACCTGCTGCATGCCGGCCATCAGCTCGCCGATGCGGTCGAGCATGGCATTGAGATTGAGCGCCAGCCGATCCAGCTCGTCGCCGGTGCCGGTGATGGCGATCCGACCCTTGAGATCGCCCTCCATGATACCGTGCGCGGTCTCGCTCATGCCGTCGATGCGCTTCAGCACGCGCCGCGCCACGAACCAGCTCGCGAAGCAGCCGAGGACGAAGACCAGCGCCAGCGACCAGCCGGCGGCGCGGCGGATGACGATACCGAGACGTTCCCGCTCCTCGAGGTCGCGGCCGACGAGCAGGCGGAAGCCGGCCGGCAGGAAATAGACACGCACCAGCGCGTGGCTCGGCCGATCGACCGTCTCGCTGGATCGGGCGTATTCGATCTCGCTCTCGCCGGTGCGGTCGAGCGTGCCGGGCGGGATCGCCTCGACATTGCCGGCGATGCGCTCGCCGACAGGGGTGGTGACGAGATAAAGCGAGGCGCCCGGCGCCCGCGAGCGGCGCTCGATGATGTTGACGAGGCGGCGAATGCCACCCTGGCGCTGCTGCTCGGCCAAGCCCTGGATCTCGGCATCGATGGTCGAGCGGATCTGGTCGTCGAGCAGGCGCCTGGCGTTCCAGGCGACATAGCCCAGCACGAAGGCCGCGAAGAGCGCGAAGATGACGAGATAGGCCGCCGTCAGCTTGAAGGCGGTCGTACGGAACAAGGTCGGCAGGAACTTCTGGCGCTTGCGTGGCGCGGAGCCCGTTTCGCCTGAGAGAATCTTTCCGTCAGCGGGTGTCACGGACCATGTATCCCGCGCCGCGGATGGTGTGGATCATCGGCGGCTCGAAGCCCTTGTCGACCTTGGCGCGCAGGCGGCTGACATGCACGTCGATGACGTTGGTCTGGGGGTCGAAATGATAGTCCCAGACATTCTCCAACAGCATGGTGCGGGTCACGACCTGGCCGGCATGCTTCATCAGATATTCGAGCAGGCGGAACTCGCGCGGCTGCAGCACGATCTCCTGCCCCTCGCGGGTGACGCGATGCGCCAGCCGGTCGAGCACCAGATCGCCGACGCGATAGGTGGTCGGCTCGGAGGCCGGCGCGCCGCGCCGGCGCGACAGCACCTCGACCCGTGCGAGCAGCTCGGAGAAGGCATAGGGCTTGGGCAGATAGTCGTCGCCGCCGGCGCGCAGGCCCTTCACCCGGTCGTCGACCTGGGCGAGCGCGGACAGGATGAGCGCGGGTGTCTCGTCCTTCTGCTCGCGCAGCGAGCGAATCAGCGAGAGCCCGTCGAGCCGAGGCAGCATACGGTCGATGACCAGCACGTCATAACCGCCGCCTTCGGCCATGGCATAACCTTCCAGACCATCCGCGGCATGGTCGGCGACATGGCCGACCTCGCGCAGCGCCTTGGTCAGATAGGCCGCAGCCTCGGCATCATCTTCGACGATCAGGAGTCGCATGGGCGGACCCTATCTCAAGACGAATGAAAACGGCAGGCCGGAGGATACGCATCCGGCCTGCCGCCGCGACGGCAAAGTCCCTGGGCTGGGGCGACAGGAAACCGAGGGACCTGCCAGCTCCGGTTCAGGCCGCCGGCTGGCGGCCGACCTCGAAGGTCACGTCGCGCGACTTGCCTTCGCGGTAGACGGTGATCGTGGTCTTGGTGCCCGGCGCGAAGGCCGCGATCCTGCGCGAAAGATCACGCGCATCCTTGACCGCTTCGCCATTGACCGCGGTGATGGTGTCGCCGCGACGGATGCCGGCCTTGGCGGCGGGGCCGTTGCCCTGCGCCTCGGCGACGAGCGCGCCCTTGGCGTCCTTCAGGCCGATAGCGTCGGCCATCTCCCCGGTGACCGGCTGGATCTGCACGCCGATGAAGCCGCGCGCCACCGTGCCGTCCTTCTTCAGCGACTCGACCACCTGCTTGACCGTCGAGGCGGGGATCGCGAAGGCGATGCCGACATTGCCTCCGGAGGGCGAGTAGATCGCGGTGTTGACGCCGACGACCTCGCCGTTCTGGTTGAAGGTCGGGCCGCCCGAATTGCCGCGGTTGATCGGCGCATCGATCTGGATGAAGTCGTCATAGGGGCCGGAGCCGATATCGCGGCCCTGCGCCGAGACGATGCCGGCCGTGACCGTGCCACCGAGGCCGAACGGGTTGCCGATCGCCAGCACCCAGTCGCCGATACGTGCCTTGGCATCGGCAAGCTGGACGTAAGGATAGTTGCCGGCGTCCTTGACCTTGAGCAGGGCGAGATCGGTGCGCGGATCGGTGCCGACGACTTTGGCGTCGAGCGTCTTGCCGGTATCGGTGACGAGCTGGACCTCCACGGCATTCTCGACGACGTGGTTGTTGGTCACAACATAGCCGTCCTGACTGACGAAGAAGCCGGAGCCCTGCGACATGGTCTGGCGCGGCTGCGGACGGCTCGGCATGGCGCCCTCACCACGCTCGCGGAAGAAGCGGCGGAGCTGCGGGGGAATGTCGTCGAGGCTCTGTTCATCGCCGGCGGAGGCGACCTGCGCCTTGACGCGAACGGAGACCACGGCCGGCTTCACCTTGTCGACGAGATCGGCGAAGGAGGGCAGCGCCGTCTGCCCGCCGGAGAGCTGGATCGGCTGCGCGATGGCATTGTGGTTCTGCATCAGCGCGCTGTCGGCGATGCCGGCGGCGAGGCCGATGCCGAGGATGGCGGTGCCGGCGAGAAGGGCGCCGCGCTTCAGGATGGACTTGCGATTTTCGGTCTGTGTCGTCATGGCGGGAACCTCTTGGAGCGACAGGGTTCTGTCCCTGCTCGTGAGGAGGACCATGACGCCCGCCGCCTTACGCGGCTTTGGCCTGAAGATGACGGTTTCGTAAGGTTGGCCAGATCGCCCTGGTCGTCTTGACGCCGTCTCCCGCATCATCTCCTCTTGTCGCATGGTTGGGAGACTACGATGCGTAAGATCAGTATCGTGCTGGCCTTCACGGCGGGGTTCAGCGGCTTTGCTCTAGCTCAGAATCGCTCAGCATACGAAACCGGCATGCGGATTGCGGCACAACGTGGCTATACCGGCGCGAAGGCGGCATGTCTCGCGCGCGTCTTTCAGTCCTACGCCTCGCTGCAACCCTTTGGCCGCGCCAACAGGGTGAGCTATGCGGTGGAAGGCCCCAAGGTCCGAGCGTTGAAGCACGAGCTGTATCAACGCTGCGGTATCAACATTTAGACCGACGCTCAGCGTGGTTCGGAGCGACAGTGAAAGCCCGGACGTCCGATTGGAGCGCGATCTTCAGTCCGGTCGTCTTGCGCCATCCTGCGGCCCAACCAGCGCCGCTAGCCGTGCCTCCTCGTCGGCCGAAAGCGCCGGCAGCGCCGCTGGAGCAAAGCTGCGCTGGCGGGCGCGGTGCCACAGAAAGGCGAGCGCCAGCAGCAGGATGAGGAAGGGCGCGCCCCACAGCAGCAGCGTATGCGCGTTCAACGGCGGGCGCAGCAGCACAAAGTCGCCGTAGCGGGCGACGACGAAAGCGACCACGGCCTTGTCGTCGTCGCCGGCGACGAGACGCTCACGCACCAGGATACGCAGATCGCGGGCGAGCGGCGCATCGGAATCGTCGATCGACTGATTCTGACAGACGAGGCAGCGCAGCTCGCCGGAGATGGCGCGCGCCCGCTGCTCCAGTGCTTGGTTGGGCAATATCTCGTCGGGCTGAACGGCCTGCGCCGCGGGCGCCGCCAGCAGCATCAGGCCGAGGATGAGGGCGATCCGCCGCATCGCGCTCACTCCGCCGGCTGCGCGGCGGCGGCCGGCGCGGCACGCTTCGGCGCCGCCAGCCGGAAACGCCGGTCGGTCAGCGAGAGCCCGCCGCCCAGCGCCATGACGAGCGAGCCGATCCAGATCAGCAGGATCAGGGGCTTGTCGTAAAGGCGCACCGCGACGCCGCCATCCTGCGCCTCACCGAGGCTGACATAGGCCTGGCTCAGGCCGTCCGTGCGGATGCCTGCCTCCGTCGTCGGCATGGAGCGGGCCGTGTAGACGCGCTTGGAGGCCTCGACCGGCGAGAGTTCGCGATCGCCCGAGAAGACCTGGAAGCGGGCGACCTCGGCCCGGAAATTCGGGCCGGTGCGCGGCGACAGGCCTTCCAGCACGATGGTGTAGCGACCGCTGGTCAGGCGCTCGCCGGGCTTCAGGACGGTGATCGCCTCGGTGCTCCAGGCCTGGGCTGCGATGCCGATGATGCTCAAGCCCACGCCGGCATGGGCGAGCGCCGTGCCCCAGGCCGAACGCGGCAGGCCGCGTGCCCGCGACAGCATCGCCCGCCAGCCGCTGGCGCGGGTGACGATGCGCTCGGCAAGGTCGAAGCCGGCTCCGAGCACGAGGAAGACGCCCAGGCCTGCGCCGAGCGGCGCCAGGACCGGGCCGCCGCGCGTGAAGAAGAGCAGTGCCAGCGCCGCCAGCACCGCGAGCCCGAAAGCGAAGGCATTGCGCTGCGCCGCGCCAAGCAGGTCGCCGCGCTTCCAGGCGAGCGATTGGCCGATCGGCAGCAGCAGCAGCAGCGGCACCACCACCGGCACGAAGGTCGCGTTGTAGAAGGGGGCGCCAACCGAGATCTTGTCGCCGGTCACCATCTCCAGCAGCAGCGGATACAGCGTGCCGACGAAAACGGTGGCACAGGCCGTCGCCAGGAAGACGTTGTTGACGACGAGCGCACTCTCACGGGAGACGGGCGCGAACAATCCGCCCTGCCGCAACAGAGGAGCGCGCCAGGCGAAGAGCGCCAGCGATCCGCCGACGAAGAAGATCAGAATCAGCAGGATGAAGAGGCCGCGCGCCGGATCGGTCGCGAAGGAATGGACCGAGGTCAGCACGCCGGAACGGACGATGAAGGTGCCGAGCAGCGAGAGCGAGAAGGTCAGGATCGCGAGCAGGATCGTCCAGACCTTCAGCGCGTCGCGCTTCTCCATCACGACGGTCGAGTGGATCAGGGCGGTGCCGGCGAGCCAGGGCATGAAGGAGGCGTTCTCGACCGGGTCCCAGAACCACCAGCCTCCCCAGCCGAGCTCGTAATAGGCCCAGTAGGAGCCCATCGCGATGCCGAGCGTCAGGAAGGTCCAGGCCAGCAAGGTCCAGGGCCGGACGGCGCGCGCCCACATCGCATCGATGCGCCCGTCGATCAGTGCGGCGACCGCGAAAGCATAGGTGATCGAGAAGCCGACATAGCCGACATAAAGCAGCGGCGGATGGATCGCGAGGCCGAGATCCTGCAGGATCGGGTTGAGGTCCTGCCCCTCGGCCGGCACGGGAGAGAGACGCTGGAACGGGTTCGAGGTCAGCAGGGTGAAGGCGAGGAAGGCGACGGCGACCAGTCCCTGCGCGGCGAGCGCACCGGCCCGCAGGCGCGGCGGCAGCGAACGGCGCGAGAGCGCGACCAGCGCTCCGAACAGCGTCAGGATCAGCACCCAGAGCAGCATCGAGCCCTCGTGGTTGCCCCAGACGGAGGTGAATTTGTAGATCAGCGGCTGCGCCGAATGGGAATTGGCGACGACGTTGCCGACCGAGAAATCGGAGCGGACATAGGACGTCACCAGCGCCGCGAAGGACAAGGCGACCAGCGCGAAGGAGACCAGCGCCGCGCTGCTGCCGACCGAGGCCAGCGTCCTGTCCTGCCGGAACACGCCCCAGAACGGCACCACCGCCTGGATCACGGAGACGCCGAGCGCGAGCGCCAGCGCGTAATGGCCGATCTCGACGATCATGCTTGGCTCATGGCTTGGCCGGAGCGGCAGCCGGCGCGCCGGCACCGCTGCCCGCCTGCCAGTGCCCCTGTTTCTTCAGTGCGTCGGCGACCTCGCGCGGCATATAGGTCTCATCATGCTTCGCCAGCACCGAATCCGCCTTGAAGCGACCTGCCCCCTCGAAGATGCCCTCGGTGACGACGCCCTGCCCTTCCCGGAAGAGATCGGGCAGCAGGCCATCATAACCGACCCTGATCGAGGTCTTGCCGTCAGTGACGCTGAAGGCGACGCGCTGGCCGCCGCTGCGCTGGACAGAGCCGGCCTCGACCAGCCCGCCGAGGCGCATGCGGGTGCCCGGCTGCACGCCCTTCTCGGCGATCTCGGTGGGGCCATAGAAGAACACAATGGTGTCGCGCATCGCGAAGAGGACGAGGCCGGCAGCCAGGCACAGCACGGCGCCAGCCGAGGCGATCAGGGTCAGCCTGCGCTGTTTGCGGGTGAAGCGGCGTTTCGCCGGGAGCGGCCGCGTCGGCTGGGCAATCGTCATGGTGCGGCCTCCTTCAAGGCCAATTCATCGGCGAGCGCGTCGATCGCCGCAAGCGCGGCCTTGTCCTCGGCGAGCCGCTCGCGCGCGGTCTTCATCGCCTGGAGCGCCGCCGGCTTATCGCCGAGGACGGCGCGAGCCCTGATCAGGCGGCTCCATTCGGGCAGGCTGCCGCCGCCGGCGCTCAGGCGCTCGGCCAGACCGTCGACCATCGCCTTGATGGCCTGCTGGCGTTCGGCTTCGGGAAGGGCTGCGACGGCCTTGCGGCCGGCATCGGCCTGCATTCGCTCCAGCCGGGCGCGAACGGCGCCGGCCCAGTCGGCATTGGCGGGCGCCTCGGACAGAAGCTGGGAGAGCGCGGCCTGCGCGCCCTCGCCATCGCCATCCTGCTCCTTTGCGAGGGCGAGATAATAACGGGCACGAGGGCTTTTCGGATCGAGCTTGACCGCCTCGGCCAGAGCTTCGCGCGCTGCGGCCGTCACAACCCCGCCGGCTTCCATGATGCGGGCTTCGCCCAAACCGGCATAGAGATCGGCATCGGGCTTGCCGGAGCGGACGGCCGCCGCGAAGGCCTTGGCAGCCTCCTCGTAACGCCCCTGGCGGAGATAGATCGGCGCAAGCAGCGACCAGCCCCTGGCATCGCCCGGATTGGCTGCGAGATGCGCCTCCATGCGGGCAAGCACGATGGCGAAATCCTGCTGCGGCCCGGCCCTCTCCATGCGCGCAGCCAGCGGCTGGTCGGGCTGGCCCGGCGAGCCGTAGAGACCGTAGATCAGAAGCGCGAGCAGCGGCACGACAGAGAGCATCAGGGCCGAGCTCGCCCGGCGGCGACGCAGCGACGGCTCGGTCTCGCCGGCAGGGCCGGCCTCGTCGCCGGCAGCGCGCAGAAGGCGGCGGGCAGCTTCGGTGCGGGCGGCCTGCGCCTCCTCCTCGCCGATCAGCTTACGCGCGAGATCGCGGTCGATCTCCTTGAGCTGGGAGCGGTAGAGGCTGCGGGCATCCGAAACATCGGCAAAGGCCTGCGCCCGGCCATGGCTGAGCGGCCAGAGCAAGGCGAAGATCGCCGCTCCCGTCATGGCTGCAAAGATGGCCCAGATCATCATGCGGCGTTCTTAGCCAATCATCCGCTCGGGTTCATGGTGACAAAGGGTCACGCGCCCAGGAATTCTTCTAAACCGAAGGCAGCTCCAGCCGCGCCCGCAAACCGCCGAGCGGCGAGCGTTGCAGCGTCAGGTTGCCGCCATAGAGCTTGGCGAGATCGACGACGATGGAGAGGCCGAGGCCGGAGCCCGGCGTGGTTTCGTCGAGCCGGCGGCCCCGCTTGAGGACCTCGGCCATCGCCCCCTCCGGCAAACCGGGACCGTCATCGTCGATCAGGAGCGCGATCCGTTCGGTATCAGGTGCCTTCCCAGCGGCGAGCGAGACCTCCACCGTCGAGGAGGCCCACTTGAAGGCGTTGTCGAGGAGATTGCCGAGCATCTCCTCCAGGTCCTGCTTCTCGCCACGGAAGCGAATATCCGGCCGGATCGCATGCGACCCGGAGATACCCCTGCCCTGCGAGATCCTGGTGAAGGTGCGCAGCAGCGCATCGAGCGAGGGCGCAATCTCGGTCACGCCGCCGAGGGCGCCGGACAGCGCGGCAGCGCGGGCCCGGTCGAGATAATACTGAACCTGATCGCGCATGATCGCGGCTTGCGCGCGGACGGTCTGGGGCAACTGGCCGTCGCCGCTCGTGCCGGCCTCGTTCATCATCACGCTGAGGGGTGTCTTCAGCGCATGGGCGAGATTGCCGACCTGGGTGCGGGCGCGGTCGAGAATCTCGTGATTGGCGTCGATGAGCTGGTTGAGCTCGCTCGCGAGCGGGGCGAGATCGGGCGGATACTGCCCGACGATCCGCGGATTTTCACCCGTCCGCACCGCGCCGACGGCCGAGCGGAGGCGCACCAGCGGTCGCAGGCCGAAGCGGACCTGCACCAGCGTCGAGGCGACCAGAGCGATGCCGAGCAGCAGGAAGGTCATCGCCAGCGCGAAGCGGAAATCCTGGATGTCGCCCTCGATCTCGTCGGCAGGCGCCGCGACCGCGACGGTGAAGCGGCCGTCCTCGCCGACATCGATCTCGCGCTCCAGGATGCGCAATTGGCGATCGTCCGGGCCGGAGACATAGCTCTCGCGCAGGCCCCGGCTGTTGGGCGCGATGGACTGATCGAGCAGCTTGGGGAGTTGCCCGCCGACGAGCGAGCGCGAGGCCCGGACATTGGGCCGTTCGCCATCGAGCCTCGTGATCTGCCAATACCAGCCGGTCAGCGGCAGATCGAAGCGCGGCTCGCCGAGGTCGCCGATCGTCTGACGCTCGGTTTCGGGAGGCGCGGCGAGATCGGCGACGAGCTGCTTGATATAGACCGAGAGCCGCTCGTCGAAGCCGCGCTCGGCCGAGCGGCGATAGAAGGTGGTGAGGCCGATGCCCGCCACCACGAGGATCAGAACGCAGCAAAACGCCGCCGAGACGAAGAGCCGCGTTCCCAGCGAATAGCGGTGGGACCTGAGCGGCATCGCCCGCGATCAGACCTTTTCCGGAGCGGCGGCGATATAGCCGAGCCCCCGGACGGTCTCGATGACATCCACGCCGAGCTTCTTGCGCAGGCGACCGACGAAGACCTCGATCGTGTTGGAATCGCGGTCGAAATCCTGATCGTAGAGATGCTCGACCAGCTCGGTGCGCGAGACCACCCGCCCCTGATGATGCATCAGGTAGGAGAGCAGGCGGTATTCGTGCGAGGTCAGCTTGACCGGATTGCCGTCGACGACGACGCGGCTCGCGCGGGTATCGAGCCGGACGGGGCCGCAGACCAGCTCCGAAGTCGCGTGGCCGGCGGCGCGGCGCAGCAAAGCGCGGACGCGGGCCAGCAGTTCCTCGATATGGAAGGGCTTGACGACATAGTCGTCAGCGCCGGCGTCGAAGCCCGAGACCTTGTCGCTCCAGCGGTCGCGCGCGGTCAGGATCAGCACCGGCATGGTCTTGCCGGCCCGGCGCCAGCCCTGCAGCACGGCGACGCCATCGACCTTCGGCAGGCCGAGATCGAGAATCACCGCGTCATAGGGCTCGGCCTCGCCGAGATAGAGGCCTTCCTCGCCGTCGAAGGCCTTGTCGACGGCATAACCGGCATTCTCGAGCGCGGTCGCGATCTGGCGGTTGAGGTCCTTGTCGTCCTCGACGACGAGCAATCTCACGGTAGGGTCGCTCCAGTTGGAGAAGCCGCGACGGCTGTCAGCGGATGGTGGCGATCTTGCCGGATTGTCCTTCCAGCGTCACCCTCGCGACGCGGCCGTCTCGCTTCAGTGTCGTCACGACATAGACGAATTCCTCGCCCTGTCGACAGAGCCTGATGCGAACCACCTCGCCAGGCGCGGCGTCGCGAGCATGGCGGGAAGCTTCCGCGGGCTGCATGACGCGCCCTTCGGCGACGGCGTCGCGCGTCTCCTCGGAGGACAGGCAAGAAATCGGCGTGGCGTCGTCGACGCGGATGAGCGGCAACGGCGAGGAGGCGATGAGCGCAAAAGCAAGGATCGGTTCGACCGGCATCATCGACATCGGCTAGTCCCATCCGTGTGAATGCGCCATGAATGCATCACCTCGTTCACAACTCACAGTAGATCAACGCACCGGAATCCGTCCACGCCATTCGCGCCCCTGCCCGACCGTGGCGCCGAGCTGGCGGAGCGAAAGCCCGATATCCGGCTGCGGCGTCCCGAAATCCGCGAGTTCCTGCGCGGCCGGGTAGAGCCATCCGGGCGCGTTCACGATTTCGGTACGAAGCCGATCCTCGCCGTCGAGAACGCCGATTTCATAGCGCTCGCTCTCCTCCCCCAGCGGCACCTCCGCCAGCTCCCAGGAATCACCGTCGATCCGCGTCCGCCGGAGCCAGCTCAGGACGATGCCGTCCCCGGTCCGGGTCGCTCCAGGCCGGACCGGGGAGAGCGGGAAGAGCGCTTCGCCCGTGATCGCGGTCTCGAACTCGACCATCGTCGCATCGCCGACATCGTCGCGGACCGGACCGACGCGATAACGCTGCCTCCGGCCGATATCCGCCAGATCGCTCGTCAGCGAGACAGCCGCCCCATCCAGCACCACCACCCGGGCGCCGGCCGGCAGCAGCCGTGCCGCCGCGGCCTCGCTGCCGCCGATCCCGCGGATCAGGCCCGACAGGCGGAACTGTTGCGGCCCGACCAGCTCGACCTGAGACACCGTAACGATCTCGACCGCGCCATCCTCATCGACCAGGGCGAGTGCGTTCGCTCCGGCCAGCGCCGCCTCCGGCGAGACGGAGGACAGCACGCCGCCGCGCAGCCTGACCTCCAGCACGGCACGCCGATCGGTCCGCCAGAGCGGCCCCGGCGGCAATGCCGTCAAGGTCTCGCCGACGATCGAAGGCGCCTCGACGAAGCCGTCCAGCGCGAACTGCCCGGCCTCGTCGGCGCGCCAGATCGCGAGGCCACCCGGCCAGGGCGCGGCGAAGGCGGCGAGCGACAGCAAAGGCGGCGGCTGCACGGTGACGATCGGCAAGGCCAGCGGCACGGCGAGCGGGCGCCCGGGCAAGGCGGGAGGTGTGCGCGGCGGACGCGTGCCACCGCTCGTTCCCGTCGTCACGTAGACCGCCGGTTCGACGGCGCGCGCGCTGACTTTCCGCGCCGGACCGTCGGAGATGCGGGTGACGCGGAACAGGCGGTTGCCGGCTTCCGTCGACACGGACAGGACATCGCCGGGCTCGATCGCGATGCAGCGCGGCGACAGCTCGCATTCCAGAGCTTCGCGCCCGGCCCAGGCTTCCTGCAAGCGCTGGTCCGCAAGGCGCTGCCCCTCGGCCGAGCGGGTCACGATCGCGGTGTCGACGGCGACCTCGCGGCGAGCTGCCCCCGCCAGCCGGCGCGAGCGCGCCGCGGCGCTGCGATAATCGGCCTCGCTGTCGCTGAAGCCGAGGCGCAATTCGAGCGGCAGTTCGGTCTCCTGGCTGCGCCGCAGCGTGAACGGCTCGCCATCGCGATCGGGAACGAGATCGTCGGGGCCGAGCAGGCGGGAAACCTGGCCGCCCCTGCCTTCGAAACGCAGGGTTCCCCCGCTCATGACCGCATCGAAGCCGAAGCTCTGGGCGAGCGGCTCCAGCGCCTGCCTCGCCGATAGCGGGCGGTCCAGCACGAAACCGTCGACGAAGCCGTCGACCGTGATCCGGTCCGCCGGTGGCAGGCCGAAATCGGCCAGGAGCCTGGCAACGAGCCGGTCGACCGGCGTGCCTTCCAGGCGCCCGTTCAGCCAGTGACCGGTCTCGAAATTCGCGCCGTCGGCCCAGATGCCGGAGATGTCAGGGAAAGCCGGAAAAGGCCGCATATCCCAGGTCCAGACGAATATCCTGTCGGGATCGACCATGCGGATGCCGCTGACCGGATGAACCGGATTGCGCGCGGGATCGAACCCGGCCCGCGCCGGATCGAAGCCCGAGATGATCGCCTCCAGCGCACGGGCCTGCACCAAATCGTCGCGCACTCCGCTCGAAAACGGCGGATAGCCGCCTTCGTCCGATTTGGGATCGGGGAACATGTTGGGCGCATTGGCGCCCTTGTCGACGGCGGGCACGCCAATCTCGGTCAGCCAGACCGGCTTGCCGCCGGGCACGAACGGGGTCGCCGTCGTCTCGACGCCGCCCGCACGGCGGATATGAAGCTGGCTCCACCAGCCCCACAAATCCTTGGGCCGGAAGATCCAGGGCTTGCCATAGGCGCCGTCGGTGATCGGCAGGCGCGCCTGCGCGTCCCGGCCGGCCTCGTCTACATAGTACCAGTCATAGGCCTCGCCGGCGGTCAGGCGCTGGCGCAGATAGGCGAGATCGGCCGGGCCGCGCGCGATCGCGGCATCGGCATGGCTGCCGGAATCGCGCCAGTCCGAAAGCGGCGGATAGAAATCGATGCCGATCGCGCCGATCGCGGGGGAAGCCCAGAGTGGATCGAGCGGAAAATCGATGCTGTCGCCGCCCTCGCGGACATCCGCACCGTATTCGGTCCAGTCGGCGGCATAGGTCGCGACCGTGCCGGGAAGCATCGTCGTGACGTCCTGCGCGATGGCCGTGAGCTGATCGACCATGGGATAGCCGGCCGCGCCGCGCAGATGCGTCAGCCCGACCATCTCGGAGCCTATGACGAAACCCTCTACGCCGCCGGCGGCCTGCGCCAGCGCGGCGCAGTGCATCACGAGGCGGCGATAGGACCATTCGTCCGGCGTGGCGCAGGTGACGCTGTCGCCCGCCACGGCCATATCGGCGGGCGCGACGGTGCCGACGAAGGATGCGATCTGCGCCGCAACCGCCGCGCTGTCCTCCGGGCTGCCCGGCCGGCCCGGCGCCGGATCGCAGGTGATGCGGCCGCGCCAGGGATAGCGCGGCTGGCTCGCCGACTCCGAATAGGGATCCGGCAGCGTGTTTCCGGCGGGGATGTCCATCATCAGGAAGGGGTAGAGCACGACCTCCAGCCCGTAATCGAAGCGCAGGCGCCGGATCAGCGCGACGACGCTCTCGTCCGAGGGCGTGCCGCCGAAGGCCGGCCGCCCGGAGACCTGGCTGACGGCGCGGGCCGAGGAGCGCGTCAGCCCCGCAACGGACCATTGCGCCCCAACCGTGGGCTTGTGCGAGAGCTCGATCCGGGGCGCGACGGTGCAAGCGCCGGCGCGCAGATCGTCGCCGAACCAGGACACGACCAGCGAAACCCGGCGCAGACTGGGGCACAACGACAGGAGATGGCTGAGCGCGGTGTCGGCATCGCTGCCGCCATAAAGCTGATGGCGCGTCAGGCTTTCGCTGACGCCGGGCTCGGGCTCGTGGCTGACCGCACGGACGTCGTAGACGAACTCGCCGGCCCCCGGCGTCAGCGCCACCGCGCGGATCATGCCGCCCAGGCCGTCGACGGCGCGCACGACCTCGAAATCGAACTGCGGCACGCGGTTGCCGTAATCGGCCAGCGGAAAGCGCTCGAACACGACATAAGCAAGCCCGCGATAGGCCGGCGCCTCGCCCGCTTCCTTCGCAGCGATCAGCGGATCCGGCTCCTGCGTCTCATGGCCGTGATGCAGACGCATCGAGACCGTCGCGACGTCAAGCTCGCGCCCGTCGACCCAGATGCGCCGGATGAAGGCGATCGGCCCCTCGCACAGTCCGATCGCGAGGTTGGCATGGTAGCTATAGGTCGTCTCGAAGGTCTTCCTGGAGCGGCCGCCACCCTTGCCGCCGCTCTTGGTGCGCGTGATCGAGACGGTGACCTCCTCCTCGAAGCGCGTCGCCCAGATCAGTTGGCCGCCGAGCCGCGCCCGGCCGTAGAGACGCGGTATCGCGCCTCCTTCCGTCGCGGCGAGGCCGTTGACCTCCTTAAGGCGCGGGCCGTCGACGATCTTGTTCCCGCCGCCGGCACCGCCGAGCCAGGCCTGGTCGATGCTGGCGCCGGCGAGCCCGCCCAGGGCCTGGCCGATGACGCCACCGATCGAGCCGCCCAGACCCGATCCGAGGGCGGACCCGGCAACCTGGAGAAGAAGCGTCGCCATCAGTCGGTCACTCCGGGGAAGGAAAAGGCATGGCTGAGATGGCGTTGCCACCAGGGCGTGAAGGCGACCTCGGCGACGGCCGCGCCGTCATGGGCATGAATGAGGCGGTCGGGCGCCGACAGGATCGCGCAATGCTTGGCCGGCAGATGCGCGCGCCAGCGAAAGAGCAGCACGTCGCCCGGTCTCGCCTCCGCGATGGCGAGCGGCCGCAGATGCCGCTCCGCCGCCAGAGCCAGCGTCTCCTGCCGCAGGCTCTCGGCCCAGCTCGGCGAATAGGGCGGCGGCATTTCCGGCTCGGCTCCGCAGAGGTCGCGCCAGACGCCGCGGACCAGCCCGAGGCAATCGCAGCCGACGCCGCGCAGCGAGGCCTGATGATGATAGGGTGTGCCCAGCCAGAGCCGCGCCGCCTCGACGATCTCGTCGCGCGTCATCGGAACAGGCTCCCGCCGTCGAGCGCCCCGTCGCCGGGGCGGACGCCGCCGATGATGAAATCGCTGGTCGGCATATGCGGGAAGCCGCGGAAATTGACGCCGTTGGCGAATTTGGCGCGACAGGTCGCGAAGATCTTGTCGCAGCCCGGCGTCACCCGGAAGCCGTCGCCAATAGCAATCGGCGCCGCCGGCGCCTGCCAGAGCTGGAACAGCGCCTGCGCGCCCTCGCGGCCATGCCGCTTCACCTCGGTGGCGAAACCCGCATTCGCACCGCTGGTGAAGACCAGCCTGCCGGCGGTGAAATGACCGTCCGGGTAGGAGCCCATGCCCTCAGCCGAGAACGAGAGACGGCCGTCGCTCGCGATGACCTCGGCTTCGGCCGCAACGAGCGCGACGCCGCAGCGCGCGTCGCCGAGATCGGCCGAGCAGGAGCGCATGTAGAGCCGGCCCCTCTCCTCGTCGAAAGCCTTGGCGAAGCTGCGGATTTCGGCCGTGAAGCTGGTCTCGCCACGCTTGATCTCGCCGACGAAGCCTTCCTCCATCAGCACGCGCTGGCCTGGGTCGGCCCAGTTGACCAGCCAGACGCGGGCGCGCGCATCGTCGTAAAGCCCGCGCGCCAGGTCGGTTTCGTTCAGCCCGAAGGCCGCGAAGGCGCCGGCGACCTCGCCGCCACCGATGGCGAAGCCGAGCTCCGCCGCGCTTTCCGCCGCTTCGACACCGGTCGTCGCGGCGAAGTCGACGCCGTCGAAAGACAGCTTGCGATCGTGATCGGTGAAGCCGAGCACGAGCCCGTCGCGGCGCGTCAGGCTCCAGCAATGGCAAAGCGTCGTCGCAGCCGTCTCGAGATGGGCGGCGAGACCGGAGGGGATGTCACGCATGGGTGGGCCTCAGGGAATAATCTCGACCACGGGAACGCGCGGGATCTCGCCGGCCGCGAAGGCGGAGAGATCGACCTCGATGGCGTCCGTGTCGAAGCGGACGGGCACGTCGAAGGCGAAGCCGGCGGTGAGGACGGCGCCGAGCGGTGGGATCGATCCGGCCGCGATGGTGACCTGTCCCGTCGACAAATTGCAGGAGAAGGCGCTTCCCGCGAGTTCGACGCCATCCATGGCGATCCGCACCGTGCCGGCACAGGGCTTGGTGATCTCGCGGCTATAGGCGGAGGCGCCTGCCCCGTAGGCCTTGCAGAGCTGGAAGACGGAGGCGACACCGTCGCCGACCCCGATGACCTGGTCAGTCGCCGCCGGCTCCTGCGAGGGCGGGCCGCTCTTCCAGTCGAGCTGGTCGCGCCAGCGGAAGCCGTGGAGCCGGCCGCGCCGTTCCTCGAAGAAGCTCACCACGGCGGCGAGCGCATCGAGCGTGCGGATGCCGAGCCCGGCATCATAGCGGCGGCGCGAATGGGCCCAGCGGCTGTTGCGGACCTCGCGCCCGGAGGCGAGCGTCACGATCTGGGTCTGGCGTTCCGGCCCACCGCGCGCGCCGCGCGCGACATCGAGCGGGAAGCGGACCTCATGGAAATCCGGCATGCTACCCCTTCCTCAGAGCGCGCGCCGGCCGCGCGCGACGGCACGGGCGATCGCCGCGGAGACCTGCGCCTCCGAGCGGCGGAAGCTGTCGGCATCGGGGGTCGAGACCTGCACGACGACGTTGAGCGGGCGCCCCTGCCCACTGCCGGCGCGTACGCCGAGGCGCCCATCCGGCCCGCGAGCGAGCGGCATGATCGCCTCGGCCCCGCGCTCGCCCATCAGGCCGAGCCCGCGCCCGGTCGGGAAATAGGAGGGCGAAGCGACGATGCCGCCCTCGGCGAAGGGCGCAATCGGCACGGTGCCGCCGGAACCGCCCAGGCCGATGCCGCCGAATAGACCCGTCAGGCCCTTGATGCCCGTGCTCAGCAGGCTCGACAGGCCGGTCTGGAGCGGCTTCAGCGCCGTCTTGAGCAGGCTGTCGGTCATCGAGCGGCCGACGCTGCGCAGCACGTCCTCGAAGCGCTTGCCCTCGACGACCCCGCGCGAAAAGGCATTGACGATCGACTTGCCGAAGCTCTCCGAGGACCGGCTCAGCGACTGTGTCAGCCTGTCCATCGCCCTGAGATCGGAGAGGCGCCCTCCCGACTCGATACCGTCATCATCCGTCATGACCGTCACCTCGTTGGTTTGGTTGGAATGGCCGTCTCAGGCGTCGGGAAAGGCGGCCATCAGCGCAGCCAGCGCCGGGCGCTCCGGCGCAGAAGCACGGGACCGGTCCTGATAGGCCCGCAATGCCGCCGCGATCTCGCGCGGCGTCGCGGCCCAGAAGCGCTCGGGCGGCCAGGCCAACCGGCCGAGCCCGAAGGCCATCACCTCGTCCCAGGGAAAGCCCGCCGGCGCGCCTATGCCGGCGGCTGCGGAGGGCGGGATGCGTCCCCACCCTCGCCGAAGGTCGCCTCGAGCAGCGCGATCGCAGCCTTGATCGCTCCGCTGAGGCCGCCATCGAAGGAAAGCTCGGCGACATCCTCGTCGCGGATCGCCCTGCCCGCGCCGCGCAAGCCCGCGGCGATGATGCGGATGATGTCGCGGGCGGAGAGCCTGCCCTCGACGAAGCGCTCGCCCAGTGCCGGGAGGCTGTCGACGGCGAAGGCATGCTCGAGCTCGGCGAGCGCGCCGAGGGTCAGGCGCATCGGCAGGGTTTCGCCGGAGACCATGAGCGCGGTCTCGCCGCGATGACGATTGACCATGACCGCCCTCCTCAGAGCGCCGCAAAGGCGAGCGGGCCGGCCGATTCCAGCGACAGGTCGAAGGTGACCTCGCCGGCATGGTCGCCGCGATATTCCAGCCCCGTGAGCTGAAACGGGCCCGAGATCGTGCCGAAATCCGGCACGACGATCTGCCAGTCACGGATCACCCCGTCGAAGAAGCTCTGGCGCACGAGCGCGTCGGAGGCCTCGTCCTTGAATATGCCGGAG
Source organism: Bosea sp. ANAM02 (assembly GCF_011764485.1). NCBI lineage: Bacteria > Pseudomonadati > Pseudomonadota > Alphaproteobacteria > Hyphomicrobiales > Alloboseaceae > Allobosea > Allobosea sp. ANAM02. The sequence goes on from NZ_AP022848.1 coordinate 3,606,336, forward strand.
CCGCTGATGCTGGCACGGCGCACGCCGGCGCCCGCCAGCAGTTCGCGCCAGCGCCCGGCCGATTCCGAATGCGTCACGTCGACGGTCTCGGCGTTGAAGGCGATCTGGCGCGCCCTCAGGCCGGCGACCGTGACGAAGCCGCCGGCACCATCCCCTGCCTTGAGCAGCAGGTCCTTGCCCTTTTGTGCCGCCATGCGGCTTCTCCTTTGAATCTGAAGCATTTTCAAGCGAAGTGGGAACCGGTTCGCTTGAAGAAAATGCGATAAAACAAGGCCCTAAAGCGTTTCGGTGGCGGCACGGAAGCGGACCGTCACTTGCGGCAATCCGTTGCGCGCCTCGCGGGCGAGCCGGCTCGACAGCCAGCGCAGATTGACCAGCGCATGCCCGTCCAGGGCGAGATCGACCTGGTCGAGCGCCGAGACGATCAGGCCCGCCGCCTCCAGCGCCTGCCGAGACGAACTGCTCTGTGCAGCCCAGACGACGAGCGCGAATTCCTGCTCGCAACCCCGGTCGCTGCCGGTCGACCAGTCGCGCGCCTCGACCTCGCCATGGACGACATAGAACCCGCGCGCCGCGCGTGGCGCTTCGTCGAAAACGCGATCGGGGCCGATCAACGTGGTCAGCGCGGCATTCGCGACAAGACGTGCCTGAACGGCAGCGCGAAGGGCCAGAATGGCATCGCTCATGGCGTCACCTCCTCGGCGAGGCAGATCAGACGCCGGCGAGCGCCGTCGGGGTCGGCGGCGGAGCGAATGTCGAACAGGCGATCGCCGTCGCGCAGGCGCCGGCCGGCATCGACATCGCCACGCCAGCGCATGGTGATGCGGTAGCTGCGCGACTGCTCCGGCCGGCCCTGACGCCAGGCTTCCGTACCGGAGATCCACTCGACCTGGGCCCAGAGCGCGGCGACGGCCTCGAAGACCTGCGTCGCGCCGCCGAGCCCGTCCGGCGACGCGACCGGCGCTTCCAGCACGAGCCGGCGCCGCATCCGACCGATGGCGGACGATTCCTGCGCCATGCTCACAGCCTCCCGCGGCGGAACGGCGCGACCAGCGCAGCGATCGCCACCGGCAGGGCTTGCGCATCGCGGCCGGCGACATCGCCGCGCTGCTCGAACCAGCGGGCGGCGAGGCGCAGCACCGCCTGCCGCAACGGCGCCGGCACGGCGGCAGCGGTCGCGCCATAGCCGGCGGCGACGTCGATCTCGATCGCGCCGTGGACGCGGCCGATCTCCGGCAGCTCGCCTGTCAGGCGGATAACCGGCGGATCGGCTGCCTTGTCCAGGGTCAGGGACGCAGCCGCGACGACCTGGGCGGAACCGAGCACGTCATAGACGCGCGCCGCGTCGATCCGCAGCAACGGCGAGAGCGGCAGGCGGATCTCACCGCCCGCCGGCCAGCGATCGAGCACGATGCGCCAGGGCTGCTCGATCAGGCAGCGGCCGGATGCCGCCTCGATCATCAGCCTTGCAGCGGTGATCAAGGTGGTGAGCAAGGCGTCCTCGTCGGTCTGGTCGAGGCGCAGGAACTGGCGCGCTTCGGTGAGCGTCACCGGCTCCATCGTCGGCGGACCCAGGGCAAGCGGCGTCATGGGCGCTCCCTTCATTCGTTCGATTGCATGAGGTTCGACCGCGAGGCCGCGGCCGAAGAGGGTTCATCTGCGGCGCCGGGCGCGCTATTGAGCGATCTCTCGAAGAGGAGCGCCCGATGCGCATCGCCAACCGGATCGTCGCCATCGGCCTCGCTTTCGCCGCAGTAGCGAGCTTCGGGAGCCTGCCGGTGGGAGCCGTCGTTGCCGGGCAGGAAGGCGGGCCGGCCGCTGGCTCGACATTGATGGTGCTCAACGCCCGCGGCGGGGTCTGCACCGGCATCGTCCTGTCGCCGCGCGCCATTCTGACCGCGGCTCATTGCGCCGCCGGAGGCACCGAACTCCGGATTCACTGGCGGGAAGCCGGAGAGCCGGTCCTGATCGTGCCAGCTTCCGTCGCGTTGCATCCGGAATTCGACGCCGGTGCCATCCGCAGCCGGCGCCGCACGATCGATCTTGCCCTGATCCGCCTGGCCGAGCCCCTGCCCCGCCGGTTCAGCGCGGCGATGCTCGTCGATGGCGCGCTGCCGCGCGCCGGCAGCGACATCACGCTTGCCGGCTACGGCGTCTCCCGCGAGGGCGAGGCGCGCAGCATGGGCATCTACCGCTCGGCGGCGCTGAAAACCGTCGAGCCTTACGGGCCCGGCCGCATCCTGCTCTGGGCGGCCGACAGTGCCGGCGGTGGCAAGCGCCCCGGAGCCGGCGCCTGCCAGGGCGATTCAGGAGGCCCGATCTTCGGCGACACAGGAATTGTCGCGATCACGAGCTGGTCGACCGGCCCTTCCGGACGCCAATGCGGCCTGCTCAGCCAGGGTGTTCTCGTCGCGCCGCAACGCGGCTGGATCGATTCCACCTTGTCGAGATGGGGCGAAAGCGCGCACTGGACGCGCGACCGCTGAGGGAAGGGCTGGACTGTGGCGCGCCACTCCCTAGATTGGTTGGCCGGTCCACTGGTTCGTTTCATGCTCTCTCGCTCGTCGCTCGCCCTTGCCTGTTTCCTGGCCGCCGGCGCCGCTCATCCGGCGCTCGCCGTGGTCGGCGGCGTCGATTCGCGCGACAAGCTCGGCGCCCGCGCCTCGACCGTGCGGGTCGAGACGAGCCGCGGCGAGCTCTGTTCGGGCGCGGTGATCGCGCCCGAGATCGTGCTGACCGCGGCCCATTGCCTGATGGGTGGCGGCTCCATCAGCGTCGTCAGCCTCGACACGCGCTTCCGGGCGCGCCGCCAGCAGGTCGTCGCCGTGCTGCCGCATCCGAGCTTCGTGCCCGGCACGACGCCGCGGACGCAGCCCGGCACTGATCTTGCGCTGTTGCGCCTGGCGCGCCCGCTGCCCCGCGATATCGAACCGTTGATGCTCGGCAGCGGCCTCTGGCAGGGCGAGACCGTCACCATGGCCGGCTACGGGTTGTCGTCGGAGAACAACAAGCGCACGGCCCGGCGCCTGCGCGAGACCCAGCTCGTCAATGCCGGCAACTACACGACCCAGAACACGGTCAAGGTCGCCGTCGATGCCGAGAACCGCGGCGAGACGCCGGGCGCCGGTGCCTGTCGCGGCGATTCCGGCGGGCCGGTGATGCGGGGCGACGCCCGCTCGCGCGACCTCGTCGGCATCGTCAGCTGGTCGAGCGGCCCGCTGAGGACGCGGGCGAAGCGGATCTGCGGCGGCTTCACGGCGATCACGCCCATCAGCGACTATCGCGGCTGGATCGCCCAGGGCAGCGCGCGGCTGCTCGCGCTCGGCGGCGAAGCGCCGCCGGAGCAGGCGGCCGAGCCGCGCGCCGCCTTCAGCTGGTGGTTCTCGCGCTGATTCTTCAGCGAACCGGGCCGTCATGCTCGCCCCTGTGGCGAGCATCCAAGTATTGCCGCCACCCCTCGAAAGGCGAAGACGTGGATGGTCGGGACAAGCCCGACCATGACCGAGACCGCGCGGCCGACGACTCAGACCGCGAACTTGAGTCCCTTGATCGCGGCGAAGTCCTGGACGCCGCCGCCGACGCGCTTGGTCGTGTAGAACAGCACATAGGGCTTGGCGGAATAGGGATCGCGCAGGATGCGGACGCCCGCCCGGTCGACGACGAGATAGCCGCGGCGGAAGTCGCCGAAGGCGATCGAGACCGCATTGTTGGCGATATTCGGCATATCCTCCGCCTCGACGAGCGGGAAGCCGAGCAAGGTCGCCGGTGCGCCGGCCGAGGCAGGGGGCTGCCAGAGATAGTTGCCCGTCGAGTCCTTGAACTTGCGGATCGCTCCTTGCGTCTTCCGGTTCATCACGAAGGAAGCGTTCTGGCGATAGCCGGCCTTCAGCGCGTAGACGAGATCGACCAGCACGTCGGAAGGGTTCGAGGCCGGAAAGGCGCCGGCCACACCGGTGTTGAGCACACCGACATTGCCCCAGCTCCAGCTCGCGTCGGCGACCGTCGGATAGGCCAGGAACCCCTTCGGCTTGTCGACGCCGTCACCATTCACGAAGGCCGCGCCCTCCTGCTCGGCGAAGGCGCTTTCGACCTCCTCGGCGATCCACTGGTCGATATCGACGATGGCGTCGTCGAGCAGGGTCTGGGTCGCCGCCGGCATGGCGTAGAGCTCCATGGCCGGGAAGGAGAGTTCGGCCAGAGTCGGCGACGCACCCTGCGGCCGCGCCGCCGTCTCCGCCACCCAGCCGGAGGCCGGGCCGGTGGTCGAGAACGCTTTCTTATAGGTGCCGGACGAGATCGTGCGGACCGTGGCGAGCGCGCGGATCGGCGAGACATTGGCCAGGCGGCGCAGGATCTCGCCCTCGACGGTGGCCGGCGCGAGGTAGCCGCCATCCGGGCCCGAGCCGGCGGAGAGCGCCTTGGCCTCCAGCCGCTTCAGCCCGCCGGCCTCGCCGGTACGGACATAGGAAGCGAAGGCCGCCTTGTGCTCAGCCGTCAGCGGATCGCGCGGGCCGTCATGGCCGAGCGCCGGGCGGGCGCGCTCCAGCGTGAGCCGGTCGATGCGGCGCATGGTGTCGTCGAGCGCCGCATCCATGCGGACGAGCTTCTCCTCGGTCAGCGGGTCGACGCCCTGGCGCGCCTCGAGCCCCGCGAGGCGCTCCTCGTTGGTGGCACGGTAGTTTTCGAGCGTGTAGCACAGATCCTCGAAAGCCAGCGCGAGATCGCCGCCGGCGGCCTTGGTCTCTGGCACGGTGTTGAGATGGCTCATGGTCTCTCCTCGGGGGTGATGGTCAGATGAAGGCTGGCGGCCGCGTCGCCTTGACGGCGGCGATCCGGGCCTGGGGCAGCATCGGGAAGGTCACGACCGAGACCTCCCAGAGATCGATGCGTTCGAGCCGACGCAGGCCGGTTCGCGGTTCGGTACGGGCTTTCTCATGGCGAAAGCCGATCGAGAGTCCGTCGATCGCACCGTCGAGCATCAGCGCATGGATCTCGCGGGCCCGGGCGACAGCCAGCGACAGCCGGCCGCGCACGAACAGGCCACGGCTATCCTCGGTGAGGCTCGACCAGCGGCCGATCGGCTCGGCCGGATCATGCTGCCAGAGCATCTTCACACCGCCCGGCCCGCGCCTTTGCAGGCTCTCGCGGAAGGCGCCGGGCTCGACGATATCCTTGCCGAGATCGGGAATACGGAACAGGCTGGCATAGCCCTCGAAGACGCCGTCCAGTCCGATCCGGGCCGGCTGGAGTGGCAGCAGCTTGGATTCGAACGAGGCGCGGGCCGGGCTCGGTCGCCTCATCGCTCGCCCTCCGTGCCGTCCCGGCCACCCTTCGTCCGCCCGGTCTCGAGCTTCGCGAGCTGGCTGACGAAGCGGCTGAAGGTCTCGACCGGCGCGCCGCCGCGCGACGCCCTCCCGGCACGGGCTGGCATGGGCGCCTTGGGCGGCGGCTTGGCCGTGCCGTTTCTGCCTTTCATGACGGGTCCCCCTCGTGGCGTGCGTTGAAGCGGTTGAGCTCGCGGACGAAATCGTCGAAGCGGCGATTGGCGGCGGTCAGCTCGCGCAGGACGAGCCAGGCCAGTCCCGAGGCGCTCGCGGCCCAGAGCAGCAGGCCGAGATGGCCGACATCGGCACGGCCGACGAAGGCCGCGACGACCTGTTCGAGCATGTTCATGAGGTCTCCTTCCCGGAGGCGCGCCGGCCGTAGCCGACGGCCTCGCGCTTCTCGTCCTCGTCGAGGAAGGTCGCAGCGCCGAGCCGGCGCCAGAGCGATTCCCGCTCGTCGGCCAGCGCCTCGATCGCATCGAGATCGGGTTCCAGGGTGAGTTCGTCGCCGAAGGCCGGGCCGAGCCATTGCGCCAGCGACTGCGAGGTGCGCCGCACCAGCGGAATGACGGTCTGGCGCCAGAGCGCACGATTGGCCTCGGCGAAATTGGCATGGGTGTTGTCGCCGGGCAGCCCGAGCAGCAGCGGCGGCACGCCGAAGGCGAGCGCGATCTCGCGGGCTGCGACGCCCTTGGCGGCGACGAAATCGAGCTCCGCCGGCGTCAGCGAGAGCGGCTTCCAGTCCAGCCCGCCTTCGAGCAGCAGCGGGCGGCCGGCATTGCGGGCACCCTGGAACGAGTCCTCCAGTTCCTGCTTGAGCCGCTCGAACTGCGCCTCGGTCAGCGTCGCGCCTTCCGGCCCGTCATAGACCAGGGCTCCGGAGGGGCGCGCGGCGTTGTCGAGCAAGGCCTTGTGCCAGCTCCCCGCTGCATTGTGGATGTCGAGCGACACCGCTGCCGGCTCGATCGGCGACAGGCCGTAATGGTCGTCGACGGGGTGGAACAGCGTCAGGTGCAGGATCGGCGGCAGGCCGCCCTCGTCCTGCCGGAAGCGCACCGTGTCGCCACCGACCGTGTAATCATAGGCCTCGGGCCAGCCGTCGCGGCCGGGTACGACGCGCATACGGTCGGGCCGGAGCGCATAGAGCTCGCGCGGCTCGCGGCCGGTGCTCACCGCCTCGACATAGGCATTGCCGGCCACGAGCAGATGCCCGACCAGCATCTCGCGGAAGGCGATGCCGCCCTGGCGCGGGTTCGGCCGCTCGATCAGGGCGAGCGCCGGATGCTCCGGCATCTCACGGGCACCGATCTTGGCGACGAGCGGCGTCTGCGCCGCCGCCTCCGCGATCAGGCGGATGCAGCGATGCACGACCGGGTTGCGCTCATAGCCCTCCCGCGAGAGCGCGACATAGTCGCGCGGCGTCCAGACGGCGCGCCCGGCCTCGTGCAGCGCGATCAGCGGCCCGACGCGCGAGCGCTTCTGGTCCGGCGCGGCACGGCCGCGCAGGCTGCGAAGAAAATCGAACATGGATGTCTCGCTTTTCTAAGTGCTGTCGTGCCCGGGCCTGAACCCGAGCGTCTCCAGACTGATCTTTGACCACCCATCGCGCCGTCATCCCGGGCGAAGCGAAGCGCAGACCCGGGATCCATGCCTGAACCTTTGCCGGAAGCGCTTCGGAATGGATCCCGGATCGGCGCGGCTTCGCCGCTTGTCCGGGATGACAGCCAGTGGGACTACATCCCCCTCACCCGCGGCCGGGCCTTCGGTGCCAGCATCAGATGGGTCAACGCCCAGACGAGCGCATCGAGTCGGTCGGGCGAGCGCCCCGTTTCGAGCCCGCGCGGCCCGAAGGCGCACATCTCGTCTTCGAGTTCGGGAAAGGCCCCGGCATGGCGCACCCGGCCCTGCGCATAGAGCGCGGCGACCGGCTCGGCCCGAAGATATTTGCCACGAGTCGCCCGCACGGCGACGACAGGCACGCCGGCATCGACCTCGCGGATGATACTTTCGACCATCTCGCCGCCCTGGTTGACCTCGACGACCAGCACATCCGCTTCGTGGCGGCGATAGAGCGCGACCGCCCTTTCCGCCCATTCCTGCGGGCGGGCGCCGGCCAAGGTCGCGTCCTCCAGCACATGGCCGATGCCGTCATGGTCGACGCCGGCGACGACGAGCCCGCAGCGGTCGGCCCGCTGCGAGGAGGTGGCGGGCGGATCGACCGCGACCGCGATCCGGGCGAGCGCCGGCTTCTCACGTTCGCGGGTCGCCTCGATCATCGCCCGCGTCCAGAGCGCGTCCGGGCTTTCCTCGACGATCTCGCCGTCGAGTTCCTGCCGGCCGAGCCGCGTCCCGCCATAGGTCTGCGTGACCGTGCGGACGAATTCGGCCGCGAGATTGTAGCGGTTGTCCTGCGTCCGCGCCCGGCTCACCGCGACATGCGGCTCGACCAGCAGGCGCTTCACCAATGGCAGCGGACGGGGAGTCGTCGTCACGACCTGGCGGGGATGGTCGCCGAGGCGCAAGCCGAATTGCAGCATGTCCCAGCTCTCCTGAAGGTTCGGCCACTTGGCCAGTTCATCGGACCAGGCGGCGCCGAATTGCGGGCCGCGCAATCCTTCCGGGTCTTCGGCGGTGAAGACCTGCGCGATCGCGCCAGTCGACCATTGCAGGCGGCGCAGCGAGGGCTGCCAGATCGGCCGCTCCCCGCGGGTATGGATCGAGAGCAATCCGGAGACGCCCTCGATCATGACGTCGCGAACCTGCGCCTGCGTCTCGCCGACGAGGGCGATCCGTTCGATCGGCATATCGGCATAGGGCGGATGACCCAGCGCCATGCCCTTGACCCATTCGGCCCCGGTGCGGGTCTTGCCGGCGCCGCGCCCGCCCAGCACCAGCCAGATCGGCTTCAGCGGGTCGGGCGGCAATTGATCCGGGCGCGCCCAGATACTCCAAGTGGAGCGAATGATCTCGACATCATCCGCCGTCGCCGTCGGCATCAGCTTCCTGAGGATTCTCACGCGCGTCCTGAGCGACAAGGGCCTCAAGACGTCGAGCAAGATCCTGACGGAGCTGTGCGACATGTCGCAAATCGTCGGCAGCGGAAGGGTCATCCGAGCGCTTGTCCTTCCTCGTGGCCGGGGGCTCCTCGATCGCGACCAGCTCGCGTACGGTGCGGGCGAGCACGGCGAGCGCCTTGGCGTCGGCCTCGCTTGCGGTCGTGCCCTTCGGCAGGTCGGCGAGGTGCTCCTCATGGGTGTCGATCTGGCGCTTGGCGGCGCGCCAGAGCTGCCCCACCACCGCCTTGCGGGAGATCGCTTTGCGTTTCGACTTCGGCCCGGCGGCCGGCTGCGGCGTGGTCTCGTCCTCTTCGGCCATCGCGTCCTTCCCGATGACAGGCACGAAAAAGCCGCCGGCTGGAGAGCGCGGCGGCTTCGTTCGGGCATATTTCGTGAGCGTTCCCGATCTCTACCGGATCAGCGTCACGATGTCAAGGACAAAATTCCTACAACCTTGAGGGGCATCAACCTCCATCAACTCGCCGGCGCTCGCCCAGCACCCAGCCCTCATCCTGAGGAGCGCCGTAAGGCGCGTCTCGAAGGATGTTTCAGGAGGCTCCGGAATTATCTGGAACATCCTTCGAGACGCCGCTGACACGGCTCCTCAGGATGAGGGCTGAGACCTTTGCTCAAACCTGCTCCTTCTCGATCCATTTATAGGTCGCGGCCGGAACATAAGCCTGCATCCGGTCGAGCAGCGTCGCCGGCTCGGTATCGGTCATCGCCATCGCCCGGTGGTTCTGCTTCAGGAAGCCCGCCTCGACGGTGCGGTCGAGGAAAGTTGCCAGCGGATCGTAGAAGCCGGCGACATTGAGCAGGCCAAGCGGCTTGGCGTGGATGCCGAGCTGGCCCCAGGTCCAGATCTCGAACAGTTCCTCGAAGGTGCCGATGCCGCCTGGCATGGCGATGAAACCGTCCGAAAGCTCGGCCATGCGCGCCTTGCGGGTGTGCATGGTGTCGACGACCTCAAGCCGGGTCAGCCCGACATGGCCGACCTCCTTGTCCTTCAGCGCCTTCGGGATGACACCGTGCACCTCGCCGCCGGCCTCCATCGCAGCGTTGGCGACGATGCCCATCAGGCCGACCGCGCCGCCGCCATAGACCAGCGTCAGGCCGCGCCGGGCGATCTCGGCGCCCATGGCGCGGGCGCCCGCCGCGTAGACGGGCTCATTGCCGGGATTGGAACCGCAGAAGACGCAAACCGACCTCATGAACCGAGAGCCTGCAGGATACGGGCCCAAGAGCGCTGGCCCTTGTGGAAGGAGGACAGGTCGTATTTCTCGTTGGGCGAATGGACCCGGTCGTCATCGAGGCCGAAGCCGACGAAGAGCGTGTCGATGCCGAGCGTGCGCTTGAAATCGCCGCCGACGGGGATCGAGCCGCCGCTGCCGATCGAGACGACGCGCCCGCCCCATTCATCGGCAAGCGCGCCGCGCGCCTTCTGAAGCACGGGCGAATCCACCGGCACCGCCAGCGCCGGCGAGCCGGAATGGCTGATGAACTCAGCCGTCACATCCTCCGGCAGGCGCTCGCGGATGAACTGGTGGAAGGCTGCGGCGATCTTCGCCGGGTCCTGGTCGCCGACGAGGCGGAACGAGACCTTGGCCGAGGCCTGGCCCGGAATGACCGTCTTGCTGCCCTCGCCGGTATAGCCGCCCCAGATACCGTTGACGTCGCAGGTCGGGCGCGACTGGATCTGCTCGATCAGCATCCGGCCCTTCTCGCCGATGGAGTGCTTCAAGCCGACCTGACCAAGGAATTCCTTCTCGGTCAGGTTGAGATCGGCCCATTCCGCCTTCTGGGCATTGGTCGGCTCATGCACGCCCTCGTAGAAGCCGGGAATGGTGATGCGGCCGGTCTCGTCATGGATCTCGCCGAGAATACGAGCGAGGAGATGGATCGGGTTCGCAGCCGCACCGCCGAACAGGCCGGAATGCAGGTCGCGGTCGGCCGCCGTCAGCGTGACCTCCTGATAGACCATGCCGCGCAGGGTCGAGGTGATCAGCGGCGTCTCGCGGTCCCACATGCCGGTGTCGCAGACCAGCGCGTAATCGGCCTTCAGCTCCGCGGCATTGGCCTTGATATAGCCCGGCAGGTTGACCGAGCCGGACTCCTCCTCGCCCTCGACGAGGATGGTCAGGCCGATGGGCAGGTCGCCGGTTTCGGCCAGCGTCGCGCGCACCGCCTCGATGAAGGTCATCACCTGGCCCTTGTCGTCGCAGGCGCCACGCGCCGAGATGATCCTGCGGCCGGGCTCCAGCTCGCGGACGACCGGCTTGAACGGGTCGGTTTCCCAGAGGCTGACGGGATCGACCGGCTGGACATCGTAATGGCCGTAGAAGAGCGCATGCGGCGCGCCGGGTTTCGGACGATGGGCGAGGACGACGGGATGCCCACCGGTTTCGCGCAGTTCCGCCTTGAAGCCGAGGCCTTCCAGATCGGCCCGCAGCCATTCGGCCGCGGCGCGCGTCTGCGCATTGAAGGCCGGATCGGTGCCGATCGAGGGGATTTCGAGCCAGGCGGAGAGGCGGTCGAGCGAGGCGTCGAGCCCATCGTCGAGACGGGCGAGAATGGCGGGGAGCTTGGTCATGGCGGCCATCGGATGCGATTCAGGTGACATCATCATGGCAAGCCCCGCCCGGTGCGTCAGCCTCTATTCGCGCATGACGGGCAGGCTCTCCCTCCCCGGCCACCCCTAGTTGCCAACCATTTGCAATTACGTTGACAACACTGCGGCGCACCGATAGCCCTTATTGCAACCAAGTTGCAGCAAGGCATTTTCATGTCGCAAGGCGCCCCCGAATCCTCGTCGATCTGGCTTCGATCGCGGGGCGAACCGTCCCTGACGGATGTCTTCCGCACCATCAAGGTGACGCCGACCTCCTCGAACTGGCGCAAGTTCCTCGCCTTCTTCGGGCCGGGTTATCTCGTCGCCGTCGGCTATATGGATCCCGGCAACTGGGCGACGTCGCTCGCCGGCGGCGCCCAGTACGGCTACACGCTGCTCGTCGTCGCGCTGGTCTCGAACCTGATGGCGATCATCCTGCAATCGCTTTGCGCGCGGCTCGCCATCGCCTCCGGCCGCGACCTCGCCCAGGCCTGCCGGGACGCCTATCCGCCCTACATGGCCTTCCCGCTCTGGCTGTTGGCCGAACTCGCGATCTGCGCAACCGATCTCGCCGAGGTGATCGGCACCGCGATCGGCCTCAACCTGCTCTTCGGCATCCCGCTCGAGATCGGCGTGCTGATCACCGCCTTCGACGTCTTCGTGATCCTCTGGCTGCAGACGCGCGGCTTCCGCTGGATCGAGGCCTTCATCATCACGCTGCTCGGCGTGATCGCGCTGTGCTTCGGCATCCAGATCGCGCTGGCCGACCCGAACTGGGGCGAGGTCATCCGCGGCTTCGCGCCGACGACGGAGATCGTGACCAACCCGAACATGCTTTATATCGCGCTCGGCATCATCGGCGCGACGGTGATGCCGCATAACCTCTATTTGCACTCAGGCATCGTGCAGACCCGGGCCTATGGCGAGACGCTGCCGGAAAAGCGCGAAGCGCTGAAATACGCGACGATCGATTCCACCGTCGCGCTCTGCTTCGCGCTTCTCATCAACGCATCGATCCTGATCCTGGCCGCAGCCACCTTCCACAAGGCGGGCCATACCGATGTCGCCGAGCTCGGCAAGGCGCAGGAGCTGCTTCAGCCGCTGCTCGGCGCCTCGATCGCGCCCTCGCTCTTCGCCATCGCCCTGCTCTGCTGCGGCCTGAACTCGACGGTGACCGCGACCATGGCCGGGCAGATCGTGATGGAGGGCTTCCTGCGTATCCGCCTCCCCGCCTGGATGCGGCGGCTGGTGACGCGCCTCGTTGCGATTGTGCCGGCGATCGCCGTGACGCTGATCTACGGCGAGAGCCAGACCGCCAAGCTGCTGATCCTCAGCCAGGTCGTGCTCAGCCTGCAATTGCCCTTCGCGGTCGTGCCGCTGGTGATGTTCACGGCCTCGAAGCAGAAGATGGGCGCGCTCGTCGCCCCGCGCTGGCTCAGTCTGACCGCAGCCATCATCGCCGCGATCATCATCGTGCTGAACCTCAAGCTGATCATCGATTTCGCCACGGGGGCGTGAGGATGGTAGCGCGTGCCAACAGGCGTCATGCTCGCCCTTGTGGCGAGCATCCACGTCTTGACCCACGCCCTCGAAACGCGAAGACGTGGATGGTCGGGACAAGCGCGACCATGACGGAAAGCTCTCAGCGCTTCCCGGACATCGACCCCAGAATTCCCCGCAGGATCGCCGTTCCAACCTGCCGGCCGATCGAGGTCGCGGCCGAGCGGGCGGCCGAGGTGATGATCTTCTCGGCCATGCTCTGCGGCAGCGGGCCGCCGCGCGAGCCCGGTCCCGTCTTCGGGCGCTGCTGGGGAGTACCGCCGCCGAGCCAGCCGCCGATCGTGTCGAGGATGCCGCCGCCCCCGCCATCCGCCGAAGCCTCGACCGGGGAACCGTCCGGATTGAGGTTCTTGCGCGCCATCAGGATCTCATAGGCCGACTCGCGATCGACCATGGTCTCGTATTTGCCCTTCTCGGGCGAGGCGTTGATCGCCTGCTGGCGCTGCTGCGGCGAGCAGGGGCCGACCTGCGCCATCGGCGGCGCGATCAGGGCGCGCTCGACCATTTCCGGCGAGCCCTTGCCTTCGAGCATCGAGACCAGCGCCTCGCCGACGGCGAGCTGGCTGATCGCCTCCTCGGTCTTGATCTTCGGGTTCTGGCGAAAGGTCTCGGCGGCGGCGCGCACCGCCTTCTGGTCGCGCGGCGTGAAAGCACGCAGCGCGTGCTGAACGCGGTTGCCGAGCTGGGCCAGCACCGTATCGGGAATGTCGAGCGGGTTCTGCGTGACGAAATAGACGCCGACGCCCTTCGAGCGGATCAGGCGCACGACCTGCTCGACCGCTGTCAGCAGCGCCTTCGGCGCACCGTTGAACAGCAGATGCGCCTCGTCGAAGAAGAAGACGAGCTTTGGTTTGTCGAGATCGCCAACCTCCGGCAACTGCTCGAACAGCTCCGAGAGCAGCCAGAGCAGGAAGGTGGCGTAAAGCCGCGGATTGTTCATCAGCTTGTCGGCGGCGAGGATGTTGACGATGCCGCGGCCGTCGCGATCCGTCTTCATCAGGTCGTTGATATCGAGCGCCGGCTCGCCGAAGAAGAGATCGCCCTTCTGGTTCTCCAGCACGAGCAGGGCGCGCTGGATGGTTCCGACCGTTGTCGCGCTGACGTTGCCGTATTTCGTCGTCAGATCCTTTGCATTCTCTGCGATGAAGGTCAGGATCGCGCGCAGGTCCTTGAGGTCGAGCAGCAGCAGCTTCTGCTCGTCGGCGATGCGGAAGGCGATGTTGAGCACGCCTTCCTGCGTATCGTTGAGGTCGAGCAGGCGGGCGAGCAGCAGCGGCCCCATCTCGGAGATCGTGGCGCGAACCGGGTGCCCCTGCTCGCCGAACACGTCCCAGAAGACGGTGGTGAACTGGTCCGGCTCGTATTTGAGACCGAGCTCCTTGGCCCGGTTGACGAAGGGCGGCTTGGAATCGCCGGGCGCGACGATGCCGGAGAGATCGCCCTTGATGTCGGCCGCGAAGACCGGGACGCCGTTGCGAGCGAAGCCCTCGGCCATCACCTGGAGCGTCACGGTCTTGCCGGTGCCGGTCGCGCCGGTCACCAGCCCATGGCGATTGGCGAGCTTGAGCAGGAGGTTTTCAGGCTTGCCGCTCTTGCCGATCAGAATCGCGCCGTCATCCGCCATCACGTCCGCCTATGAGATTTCCCAGAACCTGGGTGGAGGGTGTAACCAAACGACGCAGAAGGCGGAAGCCCAGGCCGTTGGAAATCAGATCGTAAACATGTAAACTATTTTTCGAAGGCTTCGTGGCGAAGCCGTTTGGCGAGGGGTTCAAAGTCCATGGAAGAGTTGCTTACGCGCGTGGCTGCGGTTGCCGGCATCAACGAAGAGCTCGCCCGCAAGGCGGTCGGCATCATCCTCGCCTTCCTGCAGAAGGAAGGGCCGCCCGCCGAGATCGGCCAGTTGATGGCGGCCCTGCCGGGCGCGCAGGCGCTGGCCGATGCCGAAGGCGGCGCAAAGGGCGGCATGCTCGGCGCGATCGGCGGCCTGATGGGCGGTGGCGGCGGCGTGATGGCGCTCGGCGGCCAGCTCATGGGCGCCGGCCTCTCGATGGGCCAGATCCAGAGCGTCTCGAAGGAAATGTTCGCCGTCGGCCGCGAGAAGGCCGGAGAGGACGCGATGGGCGCCATCGTCGGCGCGATCCCGGGCCTCGGCCAGTTCGTCTGATCCCGGTTGCATTCTTGAACGCCGCGGCACCGTCTCAGGATAGCGCTGCGGCGTTTTTGCATTCCCGCACCCGTCTTGCGACGAAGTAGGGATGGCGGTGCGCGCGCACCCATGGCAATCAGCGCTCCACGGCTGCACATTGTGCGGAAGAGGAGCATCGGCGCGCATGAACTCGGCTGCCCCATCCGACCTGCCCTATCTCGACGCTTTCGCGGCGCCGTCGCATGACGCGTGGCGCGCGGCGGTGGACAAGGTGCTGAAGGGCGCCGATTTCGAGAAGAAGCTTGTGGGCCGCACCGCCGACGGCATCCGCATCGAGCCGCTCTACCCTGCCGCTTCGACGCCTGCACGCGCCCTGCGTGCGGAGGCCGGCCGCTGGCACGTCGCCGCCCGTCTCGACCATCCGCGGCCGGACGAAGCGCGTGCGTTCGCCCTCGCCGATCTCGAGGGCGGCGCCGACACGCTGACGATCAGCTTTGCCGGGGCGTTGGCGGCACGCGGCTACGGCCTCGTCGCCGATGACGTGGCAACGCTCGACGCCGCGCTTGACGGCGTGATGTTGGACCTGATCCGCCTACGTCTCGAGCCCGCCCCTCAGGGCCGCATCAACGCCCTGCTGCTGGCGGCCTTGATCGAGAAGCGCGGCCATGCGGCAAGCGAAGTCTCGGTTTCGTTCGGTCTCGATCCGATCGGCGTCTTCGCAGGCCGGGGCTCGCTGGCGGCGCCCTGGCCCGAACTCGGACGCAGGCTCGCGGCGACGATCCGCACGCTGAAGGAACGCGGCTTCGCCGGCCCCTTCATCGAGGTCGACAGCCGCCCCTATCACGAGGCCGGCGCGAGCGAGGCGCAGGAGCTCGGCGCGGTGCTCGCCACGGCGGTCGCCTATCTGCGTGCGCTCGAAGCGCAGGGCCTATCGCTGTCGGAAGCGCGCGATGCGCTCGCCTTCACGCTGGTCGCGGATACCGACGAGTTCCTGACGGTGGCGAAGTTGCGCGCCGCGCGCCTGCTCTGGAACCGCATCCAGCAGGCTTGCGGTCTCACGCCGAAGCCGGCCCGTCTCCATGCCGAGACGGCCTGGCGCTCGCTGACGAAGCGAGATCCCAACGTCAATTTGCTGCGCGGCACCGTGGCGGCCTTCGCAGCCGGAGTCGGCGGCGCCGATTCGATCGCCATCCAGCCCTTCACCGCCGCGCTCGGCCTGCCTGACGTCTTTGCACGCCGCGTCGCGCGCAACACCCAGCTCATCCTGCTCGAAGAGAGCAATCTCTGGCGCGTCGCCGATCCCGCCGCCGGCGCCGGCGGCTTCGAGACACTGACGCAGACGCTCTGCGAGCAGGGCTGGCAGGCCTTCCAGGAGATCGAACGCCAGCGCAGCGGCGATCTCAGCGGCGTCGTTGCCTCTCTGGTCGACGGCCATTTCCAGAAAGCGCTCGCCGGGCAGCGCGCCGCCCGCGCCAAGGCCGTGGCGACGCGCCGCGAACCGATCACCGGCACCAGCGAGTTCCCGAATATCCGCGAGGAAACGGCGAAGGTGCTCGCCATCGCGCCGGTCAGGCTCGACGGCAAGCGCGTGCAGGGCAGCCTCGCCGAGCGCAATCAGGGCGAGATCATCCGTTCCTTCGTCGGCGGCGCCGGCCGGGCCGATGCGCTGGCTGCCCCCGCCACCGGCCTGCGCGCCGAGCCTCTGCCCTCGCTCCGGCTGGCGGAGGCGTTCGAGGCCTTGCGCGACAAGGCCGATGCCCAGCCGCAGCGCCCGGTCGTGTTCCTGGCGACTCTCGGCCCGATCGCCGATTTCACGGCCCGCGCCGGCTTCGCCCGCAACCTGTTCGAGGCCGGCGGTCTCGCGGCGCCCAGCGGCGACGGCTTCGCCAGGGACGGGGCCACCGATCTCGATGCGCTCGTCGGCGCCTTCCGCGCCTCGGGCGCGAAGCTCGCCTGCCTGTGCGGCTCGGATATCGCCTATGCCGCCGAAGGCTCAGCCGCAGCCGAGGCGCTCGTCAAGGCCGGCGCAACAGTCTGGCTTGCCGGCCGGCCGGCCGAGACCGAAGTCTTGAACAAGGCGGGCGTCGCCACGTTCATCTATATTGGCTGCGACGTCGTCGAGACGCTCGCGCAAGCGCAGGCGATCGCAATCGCCTGACCGGAGACGAAGAGTTTGACTGCCATCGCCCTCACCATCGCCGGTTCGGATTCGAGCGGCGGCGCCGGCATCCAGGCCGATCTCAAGACCTTCGCGGCGCATCAGGTCTACGGCGCCAGCGTCATCGTCGCGCTGACCGCGCAGAACACGAAGGGCGTCAGCGCCATCCATGCCGTGCCGCGCGATTTCGTCGCCCGGCAGATAGACGCCGTCTTCGAGGATCTCGACGTCAATGCGGTCAAGATCGGCATGCTGGCGACGGCCGAGCTGATCGAGACCGTCGCAGCCGGGCTGAAGCGTCACGGCGCGAAGAACATCGTGCTCGACCCCGTCATGATCGCCGCCTCCGGCGCCCGACTGCTCGAAACGGCGGCCGTCGAGGCGATCCGCACGCATCTCTTCCCGCTCGCGACGCTGATCACGCCGAACCTGCCGGAAGCTGCCGCCCTGCTCGGCACGAGCATGGCCGAGACCGATCAGGCGATGGACGCGCAGGCCGAGAAGCTCGCCGCGCTCGGCGCAGCCAATGTGCTGATCAAGGGCGGGCACGGCACCGGCGAGGTCAGCAGCGACCTCCTCCTGCTCGCGGGTGGCGCACGCCAGCGCTTCAATGCGCCGCGCCTGGCGACACGCAATACGCACGGCACGGGCTGCACATTGTCCTCCGCCATCGCCGCCAATCTCGCCAAGGAACTGGCGCTGCCGGAGGCGGTCGGCCACGCCAAGAGCTATATCTCGGCTGCCATCGCCGCCGCCGACCAGGTTGAGGTTGGCCACGGCCACGGACCGGTGCATCATTTCCACCATTGGTGGGACAGGACCGACGGGAGCCAGTCATGACCGCGATCCCGGATTTCACGAAGCTCGCCTTTGCGGCTGGGGCTCGGTCCGCAGCCGGCGCTTTGCCAACGGGCGAAGCCTGGCAGACGCCCGAGGATATCCCGGTCAAGCCTGTCTACACGGCGACTGACCGTGACGGCCTTCCCTTCGTCGAGACGCTGCCCGGCATCGCGCCCTATCTGCGCGGCCCCTACCCGACGATGTATGTCAACCAGCCCTGGACGATCCGGCAATATGCCGGCTTCTCCACGGCCGAGGATTCGAACGCCTTCTATCGGCGCAACCTCGCCGCCGGCCAGAAGGGCCTCTCGGTCGCCTTCGATCTCGCGACCCATCGCGGCTACGATTCCGACCACCCCCGCGTCGCCGGCGATGTCGGCATGGCCGGCGTCGCGATCGATTCGATCTACGACATGCGCACGCTGTTCTCCGGCATCCCGCTCGACCAGATGAGCGTGTCGATGACGATGAATGGCGCCGTCCTGCCGGTGCTGGCGCTCTACATCGTCGCGGCGGAAGAACAGGGCGTGCCGCAGGCCAAGCTCTCGGGGACCATCCAGAACGACATCCTCAAGGAGTTCATGGTCCGCAACACCTATATCTACCCGCCCACGCCCTCGATGCGGATCATCGGCGACATCTTCGCTTTCACCTCGGCGAACATGCCGAAGTTCAACTCGATCTCGATCTCCGGCTATCACATGCAGGAGGCCGGGGCGACACAGGACCTCGAGCTCGGCTACACGCTCGCCGACGGCGTCGAATATATCCGCGCCGGCCAGCGCGCGGGGTTGAGCGTCGATGTCTTCGCGCCGCGCCTGTCCTTCTTCTGGGCGATCGGCATGAACTTCTTCATGGAAGTCGCCAAGATGCGCGCGGCTCGCCTGATCTGGGCGAAGCTGGTCAAGGATTTCGGGGCCCAGAACGAGAAATCCCTGCCCCTGCGCACGCATTGCCAGACCTCCGGCTGGTCGCTGACGGCTCAGGACGTGTTCAACAACGTGCCGCGCACCATGATCGAGGCGATGGCGGCGACGCAGGGGCATACCCAGTCGCTGCACACCAACGCCCTCGACGAGGCACTGGCGCTGCCGACCGATTTCTCGGCCCGCATCGCCCGCAACACCCAGATCCTGCTGCAGCAGGAGAGCGGCACGACCCGGATCATCGACCCCTGGGGCGGCTCCTATTATGTCGAGCGATTGACCGCGGAACTGGCCGAGAAGGCCTGGGGCCATATCCAGGAGGTCGAGAAGCTCGGCGGCATGGCCAAGGCGATCGAGGCCGGCATCCCGAAGCTGCGCATCGAGGAAGCCGCGGCCAAGACGCAGGCGCGCATCGATGGCGGCCAACAGGCGATCATCGGCGTCAACTGCTACAAGCCGGACAACGAGGCGACGATCGACGTGCTCAAGGTCGATAATGCCGCCGTGCGCGCCCAGCAGCTCGACAAGCTGAAGAGGCTCAAGGCCGAGCGCAGCGAAACCGAGGTGCAGTCGGCGCTGACGGCGCTGACCAATGGTGCGGCCGGCAACGGCAACCTGCTCGATCTTGCGGTCAAGGCCGCCCGCGCCAAGGCTACCGTCGGCGAGATTTCGCTGGCGATGGAGAAGGTTTTCGGGCGCCACCGGGCCGAGATCAAGGCGATCTCGGGCGTCTACAAGCGGGAGGTCGGCGAGATGAACCCAGCCGTCACGCGCGTCCAGTTGATGTGCGAGGCCTTCGAGGAAGCCGATGGACGCCGCCCGCGCATCCTCGTCGCCAAGATGGGGCAGGATGGGCACGACCGCGGCCAGAAGGTCATCGCCTCGGCCTTCGCCGATCTCGGCTTCGACGTCGATATCGGCCCGCTCTTCGCGACGCCGGACGAGGCGGCGCGGCAGGCGGTCGAGAACGACGTCCATATCGTCGGCGTCTCGTCGCTGGCGGCAGGCCACCTCACGCTGGTGCCGGAGTTGAAGGCGGCGCTCGCCAAGGCCGGCCGCCCCGACATCATGATCGTGGTCGGCGGCGTCATCCCGCCGCAAGATTTCGACGCGCTGATCGAGGCCGGCGCCTCGGCGATCTTCCCGCCCGGCACAGTCATTGCCGACGCCGCAGAGAAGCTGCTGCAGGAACTGAACGAGCGCCTCGGCTACGCCCAGCGGACGGCTGCGGAATAAAAGAAGGCGGGCGCTGCCAGCCGGCAGCGCCCGCCCCATGGTCACGACCGACGTGGCGACACTTACCGCCAGCTGTAACCATAGCCGTAGCGCGGCGGAGGCGGCCGCATGCCGTAACCGTCGGAATAGCGATGCCAGCGGCGCTGGCCCCAGAAGCCGTGGACGGCAGGCGGCGCCGGGCGCCAGCCATAGCCGTAGGACGAACGATCATAGGAGCGCTCATAGCCGCCGAAGGCCTGAGCTTCGCCCGTCCCGGCGAAGGCCGAAGCCGTGAGAACGGCCCCGCCGAGCGCGAGCGCTGCCAAGCCGATCCGGGCGCGATTGCCAAACATGGTCTCATGTCCTGTTCCGGCAGGGATTGCCCTGCCACGGATCGGACATTCGCATGGCGTGCCTGAACGGGTTTTGAGGGCGCCGTTCAGCCGCCGTTTAACTGCCGGCCAGTTGCTCGCGCTTCAAAAGCAGCGAGGCCGCGATCACCACGACGGCGACGGCGCCGATCATGATCGTGCAGGCGGCGTTGATCTCGGGCGAGACGCCGAGCTTGACCGCCGAATAAAGCCGCATCGGCAATGTCGTCGCGCCGGGGCCGGTGGTGAAGCTCGCGATGACGAGATCGTCGAGCGAAAGCGTGAAGGCGAGCATCCAGGCCGCCGCCACCGCCGGCCAGATCAGCGGCAAAGTCACGGTCCAGAAGGTGACGAAGGGCGTCGCGCCCAAGTCCTGCGCCGCTTCCTCCAGCGAGCGGTCGAAGCCGGCGAGCCGGGATTGTACGACGATACAGGCGAAGCCGAGGCTGAAGGTTGCGTGTGCAACCGTCACCGTCCAGAAGCCGCGCTCGACATCGGCGGCGACGAAGAGCAGCAGCAGCGACAGGCCGGTGACGACCTCGGGCATGACGAGCGGCGCCAGCACCATGCCGGAGAACAGAGTGCGCCCCCGAAAGCGGCCATGCCGCGCGAGAGCGAGCGCGGCCAGCGTGCCGAGGATCGTCGCCAGCGTCGCCGAGGCGAAGCCGAGGCGGATCGAGAGCCAGGCCGCGTCGAGCAGCGGCTCATTCCGCATCAGCGCGCCGTACCAATGCGCCGAGAAACCGCCCCAGACCGTCACCAGCCGCGAGGCATTGAAGGAATAGGCGACGAGCGTGAGGATCGGCAGGTAGAGGAAAGCAAAGCCGACGATCAGCGCGAGGATCAACCCAGGGCCGAGCCGGCTCATGCCGCCATCTCCCGGCGCAGGCGCGCCCGTTGAACCAGGACGAGCGGCAGCACGAGCACGACGAGCAGCACGACCGCCACCGCAGAGGCCAAGGGCCAGTCGCGGTTCGAGAAGAACTCGTTCCAGAGCACCTTGCCGATCATCACGGTATCGGGGCCGCCGAGCAGATCGGGGATGACGAACTCGCCGACCGCCGGGATGAAGACCAGCGCCGAGCCAGCGAGGATGCCGGGCAGCGAGAGCGGCAGCGTCACCGTCAGGAAGGCCGTGACCGGCGTGGCGCCGAGATCGGCCGCCGCTTCGAGCAGGCCGCGGTCGAGCTTCTCCAGCGTCGCGAAGAGCGGCAGCACCATGAAGGGCAGGTAGGAGTAGACCATGCCGAGCAGCACGGCCGCCTCGGTATTGAGCAGGCGCAACGGCTCTCCCTCGAAACCGAGGAGGCCAAGCGTCACATCGAGCAGGCCTTCCGGCCTGAGGATGCCGATCCAGGCGTAAACGCGGATCAGGAAGGAGGTCCAGAACGGCAGGATGACGAAGACGAGCAGGATGCCACGCCAGCGCGCGGGCGCCGAGGCCATCGCATAGGCAAGCGGATAGCCGATCGCGAGCGCGAAGACGGTGGTCAGCGCCGCGATGCGCAGGGAATAGAGATAGCTCTGCCAATAGAGCGCATCGTCGCCAAGCAGGCTGAAATTGGCGAGGTCGAGCTGCGAGAGGAATTCGCCGAGCTGGGCGACCCCCTCCCAATGCGGCGCATAGGGAGGGAGCGCCGTCGCAGCCTGCGAGAAGGCCATGCGCAGCACGATGGCGAAGGGCGCGAGAAAGAACAGCGCCAGCCAGAGATAGGGCACGGCCACGACGAGACCGCGCAGCCGCTGCAGCGAAGCGACCGCGCTCATGCCCTGACCCTACCGTCATTCCGGGGCAGGCCGCGGGCCTGAGCCCGGAACCCGTGAACACGACATGTCTCCAGACTCATCATGCTCGCCCTTGTGGCGAGCATCCGTGTCTTGAACACCGCACTCGATAAAGGAAGGCGTGGATGGTCGGGACAAGCCCGACCATGACGGGAAGTGTCCTGTTCATGGGTTCCGGGCTCGCCGCTGCGCGGCGCCCCGAAATGACGGAATCGCTTCGGTACTCCGCTCATGGCGGCAGCACCACGCCGGCCTCGACATCCCAGGAGAGCCAGACCTTGTCGTCCCAGGCGAAGGGCCGCGCCATCCGGCGTGTGCGGTTGGCAAGCGCGACCTTGACGAGCTGACCGCCCTCGCCTCCCAGCATCACCTGGATCATCGTGAAATCGCCGAGATAGCCGATATCCCAGATTTCGCCCGCGACCTTGTTGACGGCTTGGCCCGGCTCGTCATGAGCAATCTCGATCTTCTCAGGCCTGATGCCGACGACGAGCGGCTCGCCCGGCTTCAGCGCCGGCGCCTCCTCGTCGAGCTCCACGATGCCGACATGCGGCATCTCGGCCCGGACCAGCTCGCCCTCGACGGCCGCGATCCGACCTTCGAAGATGTTGATGTCGCCAACGAATTCCGCGACGTGGCGGTTGGCCGGGACCTCGTAGATCACGTCGGGCGGGCCGATCTGGACGAGCTTGCCATGGTCCATCACCGCCATGCGGTCGGCCATGGTCATCGCCTCGTCCTGATCGTGGGTGACGACCATGAAGGTGAGGCCGAGCTCGCTCTGCAGATCCATCAATTCGAACTGGGTCTGCTCGCGCAGCTTCTTGTCGAGCGCCGCCATCGGCTCGTCGAGCAGCAGGAGCTTCGGTCGCTTGGCCAGCGAACGAGCGAGCGCGACACGCTGGCGCTGGCCGCCGGAGAGCTGGTGCGGCTTGCGCCCGCCGAGACCGGAGAGCTTGACCAGCGCCAGCATCTCCTCGACGCGCCGGTCGATCTCGGCGCGCGGCAGCCCCTCCCGCTTGAGCCCATAGGCGATGTTGCCCGCCACGCTGAGATGCGGGAACAGCGCGTAGGACTGGAACATCATGTTGATCGGCCGCAGATGCGGCGGAACGCCGGTGATATCCTGCCCGTCGAGCAGAATCGTGCCGGCATCGGGCGTCTCGAAGCCGGCGAGCATGCGCATCAGCGTGGTCTTGCCGCAGCCGGAGGGCCCGAGCAGCGCGAAGAACTCGCGCGGGTAGAGCGCGAGCGAAAGGTCGCCCACCGCGGTGACGTCGCCGAAGCGCTTGGTCACACCCCGGAACTGGACCAGCGGCTTCGCCGCCGGATCGTTCCAGGGCTGGAAGGCCCGGCGCACGCTGCCGGGCGAGGTCTTCTTCATGGCGCTCGCGGCCTGTCCGAAACCGGTCACTTGCCGGTCTTGACGCGAGTCCAGAGCCGGTTCACCAGCCGCTGGGACTTCTGGTCATAGGGCGTGATCGTATAGAGCCGCCCCATCACCTCGTCCGAGGGGTAGATACCGGGATTGTCGCGCACCGCCGCCGAAAGCATCGGCTTCGAGGCGAGATTGCCGTTGGCATACTGGATGAAGTCCGAGTTCTTCGCCGCCATTTCCGGCCGGTTGACGAAGTCGATGAACTTCATGGCGGCCTCGACATTGCCGGCATCCTTCGGGATCACCAGCGAGTCGAACCACATCAGCGCCCCCTCCTTCGGGATCGAATAGGCGATCTGGACGCCGTTCTTGGCTTCCTCGGCGCGCTTCTTGGCCTGGAGGATATCGCCGGAATAGCCGACGGCGAGGCAGATATCGCCGTTCGCCAGCGCGTTGATATATTCCGAGGAGTGGAACTTCTGGATATGCGGGCGGATCTTGCGCAGGAGCTCGCCGGCCTTGTTGAGATCGGCCTCTTTCTTCGAATCGGGATCGAGCCCGAGATAGCGCAGCGCCGCGGGGAACATCTCCTCGACCGCGTCGAGCACATGCACACCGCAATTCGAGAGCTTCTTGAGCTGATCCGGCTCGAAGACGATCTTCCAGGAGTCGATCACCGCATCGGGACCGAGGCGTTCCTTCACCTTCGCCACATTGTAACCGATCCCCGTGGTGCCCCACATGTAGTTCACGGCGTATTTGTTACCGGGATCGTATTTCGACAGCCGAGTCTGGATTTCCGGCCAGAGATTCCTGAGGTTCGGCGCTTTGTCCTTGTCGACCGGCTGGTAGAGGCCGAGCGGGATATGGCGCGGCAGGAAAGAGGCGGTGACGACGATCAGGTCGTAGCCGGTCTTGCCGGCGAGGAGCTTGGTCTCGACCGTCTCCATCTGATCGAAGGTGTCGTAGACGACGGTAATGCCGGTTTCCTTCTTGAAGGCGTCAAGCACCTCCGGATCGACATAGTCAGACCAGTTGAAGATGCGCAGCTGCTTGTCCTGCGCGGCCGCTGGAGCGGCCAGAAGTCCCAATCCGATCGCGCAAGCGGCAATCGCCTCGGTCAGTCGTTTCGTCGTCCTACCCAATCCGCCCCTCCATCGTGTTGGCGCGCGCACGCTACCAGCTTTCCCCCCGGCTTCAACCGCTAGAGGGCACGGCCGAACACCCGCGCACAGGCAAGCGGCGCCTGACGCAAGCGTGAACCGCGGCAGCCTTGCCGGCCGCCAGCGTCATGCACATACCGTACCGCATGCGCCTGTTCCGCCGCTTCCTGCTGTTCTTCGCGGTCGCCTTCCTGCTGCCGCTCGCGAGCCATGCGGGCTGGTGGACCTGGCAGACGCATGCACCGGACTGGCGCCGCGCCGACTGGACCAGTGCGAAGCTCCTGCCGGCGGCTTCCGTCGAGCCCGAAGCGACCGTGAATGTCTTCGCCGCGCGCGTCGGGCGCTGGCGCGGCATCTTCGCGCATCACTCCTGGATCGTGGTGAAAGAGCGCGGTGCCAGCGCCTATACCCGCTTCGACGTCGTCGGCTGGGGCGCCCCGGTCCGGGTCAATCATCGCGAGGCCGATGGCCGCTGGTTCGGCAACATGCCGGAGCCTGTCGTCGAGATTCGCGGCGAGACAGCCGAGCGCCTGATCCCGCGCATCCGCGCGGCTGTCGCGAGCTATGCCTATTCGAGCCCGGGCAGCTATCTCGCCTGGCCGGGTCCGAACTCGAACAGCTTCGTTCAGCATGTGCTGGCAGAGGTGCCGGAGCTGCATCAGGCACTGCCGCCGACGGCGCTCGGCAAGGACTGGCGCGCCGATGGTCTTTTCGCCGGGCTCACCGCCAGCCGCACCGGCATCCAGGCCTCGCTCTACGGGCTCGCCGGCGTGACCGTTGGCTGGGTCGAGGGCATCGAGATCAACCTGCTCGGCCTCGTCGCCGGGCTCGACCTGCGCAACCCGGCGCTGAAGCTGCCGGGCTGGGGGCGGGTCGGGGTTTAGCACCACAGCGCCAGCCGGCCTTGCGGCGCGCTTGGATAAGCGTTACATGTAACACTTGCGGGAGTGTTCACATGGCCAGTTCCATTGCCAGACGCGTCCAGAAGCGCCGCGACGCCTTGCGGGCTGCGGGCCTGCGGCCGGTGCAGATCTGGGTTCCCGATACGCGACGCCCCGGGTTCAGCGAGGAATGCCGACGCCAGGCGCGCCTCGTCGCAGTCAGTGACCGTGCCGATCGGGACCTGGATGCATTCCTTGACGCTGCGCTGGACGATCTGGACCGCGCCCCTGAATGAAGCGCGGCGACCTCGTCACCGTCGCGCTCGCCGGGGATTTCGGGAAGCCGCGCCCTGCCCTGATCGTTCAGGCCGATCCGTTCGATCTGACGGCGACGGTGACTCTGCTGCTCATCTCCAGCGATCTCGTCGATGCGCCGCTGATCCGGCTGACAGTCGAGCCCAATGCCACGAACGGCCTGCGCCTTGCCTCCCAGATCATGGTCGACAAGGCGATGACCGTGCGCCGGGAGCGGATCGGACAAGTTTTCGGCAGTCTCGATCCGGAAACGATGATTGCGGTGAATCGGTCGCTGGCGCTGTTCCTGGGCCTCGGTTGAGTAACCACTTCTGTCATTCCGGGGCGCGCCGCAGGCGCGAACCCGGAACCCACGACTGGGTGGGGCACGCTATACTCAGGTTCGGGCCGCTCACCCGGTCGTGTCTTCCGGGTTCTTCGCTCTGAGAAGCCCCGGAATGACAACGATTGGGTGAGTAGCAACTGCCCTCAAACCGCCTCGAAAGCCTGCGCCAGATCCGAGATCAGGTCCTCGATGTTCTCGATGCCGACAGAGATGCGGATCAGGGCGTCGGTCAGGCCGATCTCCTCGCGCAATTCGCGGGCGACGCCGGAATGCGTCATCGCGGCCGGATGCGAGACCAGCGTCTCGGTGCCGCCGAGGCTGACCGCGAGCTTCATGATCTGGAGATTGTCGAGCACGGCGAAAGCTTCCTTCTCGCCGCCCTTGACGTCGAAGGCGAAGGTGGAGCCCGCCGCCGTGCACTGGCGGTCGAAGACGGCCTTGCGCGGATCGCCGTCCTTGAGGTTGCCGAGATAGTGGACCCGGGCGACCTTGGGATGGCTCTCGAGATATTCCGCCACGAGCTTGGCGTTCTCGTTGGCGCGGCTCATGCGGATGTCGAGCGTCTCCAGAGAGCGCATCAGCATCCAGCAGGAATTCGGGTCGGCCTGGGTGCCGAGC
This sequence comes from Bosea sp. ANAM02, assembly GCF_011764485.1. Classification (NCBI taxonomy): domain Bacteria; kingdom Pseudomonadati; phylum Pseudomonadota; class Alphaproteobacteria; order Hyphomicrobiales; family Alloboseaceae; genus Allobosea; species Allobosea sp. ANAM02. The sequence continues at coordinate 3,633,008 of NZ_AP022848.1, forward strand.
GAGCCGCGCCAGGCCTTGACCTGTCGCACCAGCGCCTCGGAGCCGCTGATCGAGCCGCCGACGAGGTCGGAGTGGCCGCCGACATATTTGGTCAGCGAGAGCAGCGAGAGATCGGCGCCCTGCTTCAGCGGCTTCTGGTATTTCGGGCCGAGCATGGTGTTGTCGACGACGACGGGCGGGCGATGGCCCTGCGACGTCTCAAGCTCGTCGGCGATCATCTTGCAGGCGGCAAGGTCGACGAGGCCGTTGGTCGGGTTGGCCGGGGTCTCGACCAGGATCATCGCGACGCGGCCCTTGGCGGCGGCTTCCTTGGCAACCTGCCGCATCTGGGCGACGTCGAGCCCGTCGGTGAAGCCGAAGGGCGTGACGCCGAAGGCGCCCATCTGGTTCTTCAGCAGGGTCTCGGTACCACCATAGAGCGGGCGCGAATGCAGGATCGTGTCGCCCGGCCGCAGGAAGGCGAAGCAGGTCGTCGCGATCGCCGCCATGCCCGAGGCGAAGACGGCGCATTTCTCGGCCTCATCCCAGATCGCCAGGCGATCCTCGAGGATTTCCATGTTGGGATGGTTGAAGCGCGAATAGACGAGGCCGGGCTTCTCGCCGGGCTTGGGCTGGCGCCGCCCAGAGGTGAAATCGAAGAAATCCTTGCCCTGCTGGGCGTTCTCGAAGACGAAGGTCGAGGTCAGGAAGACCGGCGGCTTGAGCGAGCCTTCCGACATGGCCGGCGAATAGCCGAAGCCCATCATCAGCGTCTCGGGATGGAGCTTGCGGTTGGCGATCCGGTCCTTGTGGTAGTTGTCTTGGCTCATGGCCGTCTCCCTTGCGATCCTGCGATGCAGGCCGGTTTCTGGCACCAGATTATTCCCATCGCCGCGCCATTGCTTGGCCGATCAGCATCATCCTAATGTGCAGCGAACAGCTTTCTGCTCATTTTCGACAGGGATGGAGCATATCGTGCTCGACAGCATCGACCGCCGGATTCTCGCCGTACTGCGCGAGGACGGGCGCATCACCAACCAGGACCTGTCACAGCGGGTCGGACTGTCGCCGACGCCGTGCCTCCGGCGCCTGAAGCGGCTGGAGGAGACCGGCGTCATCCAGGGCTACACGGCGATCGTTGACCCCAAGGCTTATGGTCTGCCCTTCAGCGTCTTCGTCTCGGTGCGGCTGACCCAACAAAACCAGGAGCAGATCGCCGAATTCGAGAAGGCCGTCGAAAGCTGGAGCGAGGTCGCCGAGTGCTATCTCATGACCGGCTCGCAGGACTATCTGCTGCGCGTCGTCACCGACGGCATCGAGGGCTACGAGCGCTTCCTGAAGCAGAAGGCGACGCGACTGAAATGCATCCAGTCGGTCGAATCCAATTTCGCGCTGGCGACGATCAAAAAGCGCTCCGGCCTGCCGCCGGTCTGATCAGCTCCGGCCGCGATCCATGGCGCGGCGCACGACCTGCGTGACCTCGCTGTCCGACAGGAACAGGTCGTGGCGCAGCATGCTCCAGCCTCGCCCGGACGTATCCGCAACCCTGACGCCCAAGGCCTCCAGCCGCGAACGGTCGGCCGCGCCGGCGCGCGCGACGCCGCCGGCGATGCGGGCGGAGACGGCGAGCGCGCGGTCGCCGGGATCGATGATCACGGTCATGCGCTGGGCCAAGGGCCCGAGCTTCTTCACCGTCTGCTCGAAGGCGTCGATATCGACATCGGGCGAGGCGAGCACGACCGAGCCGATCCGGGCGTAGATCTCCTGGGAATCGCGCAGTTCGCGCAGGCCTTCCAGCGTCAGGAACGTACCCATCGAATGGGCGACGATATGGATGCGCCCGACGGTCGGATTGGCGACCAGCGCCTGCAACGACTGGACGAAGCCGTCGCGCGACCAGAGCGCGCTCTCACGATCATAGGCATAGTCGAAGAGCTTCCCGCCGGAGGGCCAGGTGAACAGCGCCGTGCGTCCCTGGAATTCCAGCGAGTGCGAGAGCTGGCCGGCGCTGCGCGCCGCTGTCTCGAAGGTCTCGTTGAAGCCGTGGATATAGAGCAGCACGTCGCGCCCGTTCACGGCGTCCGAGAAGGCCCGCACCGCGTCCGTCGAGGTTTCGCGGGACACGCCGAGCACGGCCCAGTCGCCGCTGACGGCCGAGGACACGCGCCCCGAGATGCCGCGTCCCGGCGGGGATAGCCGCGCCTCGGCGAAGGTCAACGGGCCACGATCCGTGTTGAAGAAAGGCGTGGCATTGCCGGTCGAGCGGCGCGTCGTCATGACGAGCAGGCGCGGATCCTTGCCGAGCGCCGAGCTATCGGCCCGCTCCGGCTCGGAGAACGGCGACACGCTGGCCTCGCTCTGCGCGCAGGCGGCGAGGCCGAGCGGCAGGAACGCGGCGAGAGCCAGCGAACGGCATGAAAAGGCGCGCCTTGTCACGGGCATTGGGACGGACATCCGGTCAGAATGAGAAGGGCCGAACTGGCGGCCGGACCTCTAAAGACAGGTCAAGGCGGCCAGAATGCGGCAGGCGGTCCCGTTCCTGCTCGAAGCAGCACCGGCGTTGCGCGGCGGCGACATCACGGCACGGCGCCGGAAATGATCTGGATCGGCGCGGTGACGACGAGCCCGACGGTGGAGCCAACCGTGCCGACGACGCCGCCGGCGATATCGCCGACCCTGTCGCCGAATTGCGGCCCGGCGAAGCCGATACCCTTGTCCTGCTGCAGCCTTTGCCCGATGAGCTGCACCACTTTCGGCGAGGACGCGAATTTCGCGTGGTTGAGGTTGTCGCCGGAGGAGACTTCCGACAGGTCGATCAGGCGCACGCCGAGCTTCTCCAGCTCCGCGATCGTTTCGGTATCCTTGCTGGACACGGCGCCCAGCCGCTTCTTGTCACCGGCGAAGCGTCGGGAAAAGTCGAGCGCCCTGTCGTCGGCCGAGACGAAAACGGTCAGCGGCCGCCGGATCGAGCGCATCTGCGTCCTGAACACGTCGAGGTCGACATCCGGCGCCGCGAGCATGACGTCACGCAGCTTGCCGCCGAAGCTGCCGTCGCCGCGAATCGCGGCCTGGCGCAGCGTCTCCAGCGTCAGGAGCGTGCCCATCGAGTGAGCAAGGATATCCATGCGCGACGGGCCGAGATCGCGGGCGATGGCGCGCAGGTTCAGCTCGAGGAAATCCCGCGAGTAGAAGGCGCTTTCGCGATCGTAGGGATAGGCCAGCAACTGCCCGCGCGAGGGCCAGGTGAACAGCACCGGCACGCCCTTGAACCCGGAATCATAGACGATCTGGGCAAAGCGATAGGCCGCATCGGCAAAGTTCGTGTTGTAGCCGTGGACGAAGACCAGCACGTCGCGCTGGGAGGCCGGCCGGCGCTGCAACTCCTTGCGAACGTCGGAAACGACCGGCGCGAGATCGAGCTTCTGGATATAGGTCGCGGTAAAATGCTTGGCCGGATCGCCCGGTCCCGAATCGGGCAGCTCCAGGCTTCCGGACTTGTGAACCCGCGGCACGGTAATGTCGAGGCGGGCGAAGGAGAGCTTCGGCCCGCGCTCACCGCTGAAATAGACCGGCTGCGCCGAGACCTCGCGCGTCGTCGCGACATAGATCTGGATGGTTCCGGCGACGTCGGCCTTGGGAGCCTGGCTCAGTTCCAGCACGCGTGGCGTTCCGCAGGCCGCGAGCGCCAGCGGGAGAAACAGGGCCAACAGGAAAACACGAAGCCGCATCGCCACGCACATCATCGCCAAGTGGTCTCACCGCTTCGGCGGATTCACAAGAGGCGCGCATGACACAGTGATGAAGCAAGTGCAGCGCCGGAGCGCCTTGTCGCCCATGCCGGCAGCTTGCTAACTGGCAACATGGTCGACAGCAGCCCTCCAGCCGATCCGCTCGGCGATGCGATCCTCGCCGGCGAGCGCGCGGCCCTGGCGCGCGCGATCACGCTGGCGGAATCGTGGCGCGCCGACCATCGCGAGCAGGCACAGGCCCTGATCCAACGGCTGCTGCCCCATACCGGACGGGCCATCCGCGTCGGCATCACCGGCGTGCCGGGCGTCGGCAAGTCGACCACGATCGATGCGCTGGGAACCTATCTGACGGAGAAAGGCCACAAGGTCGCGGTGCTGGCGGTCGACCCCTCCTCGACGCGTACCGGCGGCTCGATCCTCGGCGACAAGACGCGAATGGCAAGGCTCGCGGTCGATCCCGACGCCTATATCCGCCCTTCCCCGTCCTCGGGCACGCTCGGCGGCGTCGCGGCCAAGACGCGCGAGACCATGCTGCTCTGCGAGGCCGCCGGCTTCGACGTGATCCTGGTCGAGACGGTCGGCGTCGGCCAGTCGGAGACGGCGGTGGCCGATCTCACCGATTTCTTCCTCGTGCTGATGCTGCCCAATGCCGGCGACGAATTGCAGGGCATCAAGAAGGGCATCATCGAACTCGCCGACATGATCGCGGTCAACAAGGCCGATGGCGACGGCGCGACGCTTGCCCGTGCGGCGGCGGCCCAGTACAGGGCCGCGCTGCACATCCTGGCCCCGGCTTCGCCCCTGTGGAGCACGCCGGTCGTGACGATCTCGGGGCTGACCGGGCTCGGCCTCGATGCCCTCTGGACGAAGATCGAGGAGCATCGCGGCCGTTTCGATGCCAAGGGCCTGATCGCCGAGAAGCGCCGCAAGCAGGACGTGAAATGGATGTGGGCGATGGTGCAGGACCGATTGCAAGCCAGGCTCCGACACGATCCTGCGCTGAAGGCCCGCACACCGGAATTGGAAGCCGCCGTCGCCGCCGGCCGCCTGCCCCCGACCTCGGCGGCCGACGAAATCGCGCGGGCGCTGGGATTGTAGCGCTCGCGCTGCGCCGACCGGTTTCAGATCGGCACGGATGGACCTGGCACGCCACTTGATCCGCAGCGGCCGAGCAGGAGTTTCCATGGTGCTTTCCCGACGCAACGTTCTGGCGATGGGCCTTTTCGGCACGGCCTCGGTCGTTCTTCCGGCCCATGCCCAGTCGCGCAGCGCCGCTTCCGGGCCGCTCGGCCATCTCGGCCTCGATGCGGGCCAGTTCGGCCTGCGCTCCGGCGCCGCCGAGGATCAGTCGCGGCAGCTTCTGGCCGCCCTGAAACAGGCCGCAGCGCGCGGGGCTCCGCTGCTGCTGCCGCCCGGCCGCTATCGGATCGGCGGCGTCAATCTGCCCGAGAATGCGCGGATCGCCGGCGTGCCCGGAGAGACGCATCTCGTCACGGCCGATGGCCAACCCGTATTGATCGCCCATAATCTCGCGCGGGCCGAGCTCTCCGGGCTGAGCTTCGACGGGCTCGATATTCCCTCGGCCCAGCGCATCGGCCTGCTGACGGCGCAGAATGTCGGGGAACTCGAAGTCTCCGGCTGTGCCTTCGCCAAGGCCGGTTCGGTCGGCCTGACGCTCGATCGTTGTGGTGGACGCATCACGGCGAACCGCTTCGGCAACATGCGGGACGCCGCCCTGTTCGCGATCGATTCGAAGGGGCTGAGCGTCGAGCAGAACCGGGTCGAGGATTGCGGCAACAACGGCATCCAGATCTGGCGCAACCAGCCCGGCGACGACGGCTCCATCGTCCGGGGCAACCATGTCCTGCGCATCCGCGCCGATGCCGGCGGCAGTGGCCAGAACGGCAACGGGATCAGTGTCTTCCGCGCCGGTGGTGTCATCATCGAGGGCAACCAGCTCCGGGATTGCGCGATGACCTTCATCCGCAACAATTCCGGCTCGGGCGTCCAGATGCTCGGCAACCAGGGGCGGCGGTGCGGCGAGGTCGGCCTCTACAGCGAATTCGCCTTCGAGGGCGCGATCATCGCCAACAACCTCGTCGAGGACTGCGCAGCCGGCGCGACCATGACCAATCTCGACCATGGCGGGCGCATCGCGATCTGCGCCAATAACATCATCCGCAGGGTCAAACGAGCCGATATGCCCTACACCAAGGACCCGGTCGGCGGCTTCGGCATCCATGTCGAGGCTGAAGCCGCGGTAACCGGCAACGTCATCGAGGATGCGAGCGACGCCGGTATCTCGCTCGGCTGGTCCTGGGGCATGCGAAACCTCGCCGCCACCGGCAACGTCATCCGCAAGACCGGGATCGGCATCTCGGTCTCGCTGGTGCCAAAGGAGCGCAATGCGCTGATCGCCAACAACGTCATCGCCGAAGCCCGCGACGGCGCCGTGATCGGCACCGAATACGGCAAGCCCGTCACCGGCGACCTGACGAAGGGCTTTGACAGCAAGGCGGCCGGGGTCGTGGTCGCGAACAACGCGGTGCGCTGAAGCTCGACCCACCCCCAGCCCCCCTCCGGAGGAGCCGCGCCAGCGGCGTCTCGAAGGATGCTCCAGGAGGCTCCTGAGCGAGCTGGAACATCCTGAGAAGCCATTCCCAAGGGAATGGCTTCTCAGGATGAGGGCTCGGGAAATGCCATAACCAACCCGCTCAGCCGACCGGCGCGCGGATGCGGCCGACCTCGATGCCGTTCCAGTTCTTCAGCACGGCCTCGCGCAGCGGCGCGAAGGCCGCCTGCGTAGCGTCGTCCATCGGCAGGAAGCGGGCGATCAGGGCACCGAGCGCGATCTCGGCGGCGCGGCCGGCGCCGTCATCGCATTTCAGGGCAATGCCGTAGCCAAGTTCCGGAAGCGCAGCGCAATAGACGCCCTCGGCCCCGGTCTTGGTGAAGGCGCGTGCGCCGAGCAGGTCCATCAGGCGGGTGTCATAGCGGCCGGTGCCGGCGACCATGAACGGATGGGCCGCCGCTGCCGCGCGGATGCGCGCCGCCGCCTTCGCCCGCTCCGGCCCGAAACCGTGGCCGGTGCCGAACCGGGCGAAGCCCAGCGCCAGCGCCTCGAGCGGCACGGCATAGGACGGGATCGAACAGCCGTCGATGCCCATGCGATCGGCGCTATGGGCGGCGCCGGTCACGGCCTCCAGCGCGCCGCGCACGGCCTGCTGCACCGGGTGGCTCGCCTTCACATAACCCTCGGGGTCCTCGCCCATGTTGCAGGACAGGCAGACGAAGCCGGCATGCTTGCCGGAGCAGTTGTTGTTGAGGGCGCTCGGCTCCGCGCCCGATTTCGCCAGGGCTCGCGACACGACTTCGTTCGAAGGCCAATGCGCGCCGCATTCGAGGCAGCCGGCGTCGCGCCCGGCCTTGCGCAGCATGGCGAGCGAGGTTTCGGCATGGAGCGGCTCGCCGGAATGCGAGGAGACGGCGAGCGCGATCTCGGCCTCGGTCAGCCCGTAGCGATCGGCGGCGCCGCTCTCGATCAAGGGTAGGCCCTGGATCGCCTTGACGGCCGAGCGCGGGAAGACCGGACGCTCGACCTCGCCCACCGAAAACACCACGCCGCCATCGGCATCGACGACGATCGCCGCGCCGCGATGGCGCGATTCGACGGCGTTGCCGCGCGTGACCTCGGCAAGCACAGGATTTTCCATGGCGACCTCCCGGAAGCTGCTATGAATTCTGGCCCGCCTGCTGCGGGCTTGCCGCCTTTTGGCGCCGGAGCGGGGTCCTGTCAAAAGCGCTGGCGCGAAGCGCGCCGGGCTGCCACGGTGCCGCCCAGCAGACCCGCGCCCTTCAGCGATGGAAGACCGATGTCACCGGACTACGAGACCGAATACAACAACCGAGCCCGCGTGCCCGAACATCCGGGAATCATCGCCGGCTGGCAGACGGACGCCGCCGCCTATCGCAGTGAAGCTCTGTCCGAGCTCGACGTCTCCTATGGCGAGGGCGAGCGCCAGGCCTACGACCTGTTCAAGCCCGAAACGATGCGCGGCAACGCGCTGGTGATGTTCATCCATGGCGGCTACTGGCAGGCGCTGGACCGCAGCTATTTCTCGCATATGGCGCGTGGTCTGAACCGGCTCGGCCTGCCGGTCGCGGTCGTCGGCTACGATCTCTGCCCGCAGGTCCATCTCGGCCATATCGTCTGGGAACTGCAGCAGGCGGCGGCGGCGCTGTGGCGGCGCTTCGGCCTGCCGGTGATCGCGACCGGCCATTCCGCCGGCGGCCATCTCAGCGCCTGCACGCTCGCCACCGACTGGAAGAACGTCGATCCCGACCTGCCGGACCAGCTCGTGCCGGCGGCCTATGGCATCTCCGGGCTCTACAATCTGAAGCCGCTCACCGAGACCAGCATCAACAAGGCGCTGAATCTCGACCTGGCCGCCGCGGAGCTGGAAAGCCCGCTGTTCTGGCCGGCGCCAGCCTCGCTGACGATGGATGCGGTGGTCGGTGGCGCGGAAAGCGACGAGTACCACAGGCAGAGCCGCCGGCTCGTCGATGTCTGGAGCCTGGAAGGCGTGACGACGCGCTACGAGGAAATCCCCGGTGCCAACCATTTCACCGTGATCGCCGGGCTGACCGATCCCGAGAATGCGATGACCCGACGGATCGCCGCGCTCGCCGGCGCTTGATCTTACAGCGTCGAAGATTCTATCCAGACGCAACAGAGTTTCGGAGCGCGCGATGCAGACCTTCTTCGTCGAGATCAAATGCAAGCTCGGCAAGACCTACGAGGTCGCCAGCGAACTGGCCGATCGCGAGATCGCTTCCGAGATCTACTCGACCGCCGGCAATTACGACATCCTGGCCAAGTTCCATGTCGCGGCCGATGTCGATATCGGCCATTTCGTCGCGCAGAAGGTGCAGTCGATCCCCGAGATCGCCGACACCCACACGATCATCACCTTCAAGGCTTTCTAAGCACCTGCGCTTTCCCTGAGGCCTCATCCTGAGGCGCCATTGCGCGAGGAATGACGTCTCGAACGATGCTTCAGTTATCTCCTGCGCTCTGAAACATCCTTCGAGGCGTGCCTGCGGCGCTCCTCAGGATGAGGGCTCGCTTATTCAAGCCGCCCTCCCGGCCGCCGGGATTTCTCGAATCGTTTCCGGTGGTTGCGCGCTGCTTCTCGCACAGCGATTCAACGACCTGCCAAATTGATTCAAGTTCGCGGCCTCGCCTGAGGTTGCGCCCGCACCACCCTTTCCGCCCCGGCGAAACTGCTAGCAGCGCTCCGGCGCTTGACGGCATGGGGGCTTTCGCGCGACCAGCATTCTTCGGACTGCAGGGATCCTCGCGCCATGAAAAGCACGCTCTCCACCGATCTGCGCTCGGGCGCGCTCGTCTATCACCGCCAGCCCCGGCCCGGTAAGATCGAGATCCAGGCGACCAAGCCGCTCGGCAACCAGCGCGACCTCGCACTCGCCTATTCGCCCGGCGTGGCCGCAGCCTGCGAGGCCATCGTCGACGATCCCTCCGAAGCGGCCGAACTGACCTCCCGCCAGAACCTCGTCGCCGTCATCACCAACGGCACGGCGGTGCTCGGCCTCGGCGATATCGGCCCGCTCGCCTCCAAGCCCGTGATGGAGGGCAAGGCCGTCCTCTTCAAGAAATTCGCCGGCATCGACTGCTTCGACATCGAGGTCGAGCAGAAGAACATCGAGAAATTCGTCGAGGTCGTCGCGGCGCTGGAGCCGACCTTCGGCGGCATCAATCTCGAGGACATCAAGGGCCCGGAATGCTTCGAGATCGAGGAGCAGCTCAAGGCCCGGATGAAGATCCCGGTCTTCCATGACGACCAGCACGGCACGGCGATCATCGTCGGCGCCGCCGTCCTGAACGGGCTCGACCTCGCGGGCAAGAAGATCGCCGACGTCAAGATCGTGGTGTCCGGCGCCGGTGCAGCCGCGCTCGCCTGCACCAACCTGCTGGTCGAGCTCGGCGCCAGCCGCAAGAACATCTGGATCAGCGATATCGACGGCGTGGTCTACAAGGGCCGCAACACGCTGATGGACCGCTGGAAGGAGGTCTATGCGCAGGAGACCGACGCCCGGACGCTCAGTGACGTGATCGGCGGCGCCGACATCTTCCTCGGCCTCTCCGCCGCAGGCGTGCTCAAGCCCGAGATGGCGAGGCAAATGGCGCCGAAGCCGCTGATCCTGGCGCTGGCCAACCCCAATCCCGAGATCACGCCCGAGGACGCGCTCGCCGTGCGTCCCGACGCGATGATCTGCACCGGCCGGTCCGACTATCCGAACCAGGTCAACAACGTCCTCTGCTTCCCCTATATCTTCCGCGGCGCGCTCGACGTGCAGGCGACGACGATCAACGAGGCGATGAAGCTCGCCGCGGTGCGCGCCATCGCCTCGCTCGCCCGCGAGGCGACCTCCGACATCGCGGCCCGCGCCTATGGCGGTGAGGCCTCGACCTTCGGTGCGACCTCGCTGATCCCGAACCCGTTCGATCCGCGCCTGATCATGCGCATCGCGCCGGCCGTCGCCGAGGCCGCCATGGCGACCGGCGTCGCCCGCAAGCCGCTGGTCGATGTCGAGGCCTATCGCGAACAGCTCTCGCGCTTCGTCTTCCGCTCCGGTTTCCTGATGAAGCCGCTGTTCCAGAAGGCCAAGGCCGACCCCAAGCGCGTGATCTATGCCGAGGGTGAGGACGAGCGCGTGCTGCGCGCCGCCCAGGTCGCGCTGGAGGAAGGGCTGGCTATCCCGATCCTGATCGGCCGCCCGAGCGTGATCGAGACGCGCATCCAGCGCTTCGGCCTGACGCTCAGACCCGGCGTCGATTTCGAGGTGGTCAACCCTGAGGACGATCCGCGCTATCGCGACTATGTCCAGACCTATCTCGACATCGCCGGCCGGCGCGGCATCACGCCCGAGGCGGCGCGTTCGCTGGTGCGCACCAACAACACCGTGATCGCAGCGCTCGCCGTGGCGCGGGGCGAGGCGGATGCGATGATCTCCGGCCTCGAAGGGCGGTTCATGTCGCGGCTGCGGCATATCAAGGACATCATCGGCATGGCGCCCGATGTCTGCGACATCGCGGCGATGACCCTGATCATCACCAACAAGGGCGCCTTTTTCCTGTCGGACACCCATGTGAAGCATGATCCGACGGCGGAAGAGATCGCCGACATGACCGTGCTCGCGGCCGACCATGTCCAGCGCTTCGGCATCGACCCGAAGATCGCGCTGCTCTCGCATTCCGATTTCGGCGCGGCCGACACGCCCTCCTCGCTCAAGATGCGCAAGGCGCTGAAGCTGATCCGCGAGCGGGCGCCGCATCTCGAATGCGACGGCGAGATGGAGGCCGACACCGCCCTCGTGCCGCTGATCCGCGAGCGCGTCCTGCCTTCCTCGACGCTCAAGGAGATGGCGAACGTCCTGATCTTCCCCAATCTCGACGCCGCCAACATCTCCTACCAGTTCGCCAAGGTGATGGCCGACGCGCTGCCGGTCGGGCCGATCCTGATCGGCACCGCCAAGCCCGCGCATATCCTTACCGGCTCGGTGACGGCCCGCGGCGTGGTCAACATGACCGCCGTTGCGGTGGTGGAGGCGCAGGAGAGCGCGGCGGCGGCTGCGGGCAAGTGAGCCTGTAGCCAGCTCCTGACAATCAAGGCGCGAAAGCTACGGCCCCGCCGTCGTTTTCGCGCTTGGCAGACTCAACGCGACAGGGTCTACTTCCCCAGTCGGGCATTGCTCGCAGCGACGCCCGGCTGAGGGAGGTTGCCATGCTCGACGTCACGCGCCGCCATGCCCCTTTGGCTTTCGCCGCCATCCTGGCCGCGACCCGCGCGGCCACCGCCCAGGGCCGCATCGTCTTCCATCGCGGCAATGACGGCGACCCTGAGACGCTCGATCCGCACAAGACCTCCACCGTCGCGGAAGCCCATCTGCTGCGCGACCTGCGCGAAGGCCTCGTCATCCACGACATGAAGGGCGAGGTCGTGCCCGGCGTGGCCGAGAGCTGGGCGATGAGTCCTGACGGCAGGACGTGGCGCTTCACGCTGCGCAACAACGCGAAATGGTCGAATGGTGACCCGGTCAAAGCCTCGGATTTCGTCTATTCCTTCCGGCGCATCGTGAATCCCGAGACCGGGGCGAAATACGCCAACCTGCTCTTCCCGATCCGCAATGCCGAGGCGATCCACAAGGCGGCCGCGGGCTCCTCGCTCGAAACGCTCGGCGTCAGCGCCCCCGACGAGGGCACGCTGGAGATCGCGCTGGAGCGGCCGACGCCGTACCTTCTCGAACTGCTGACCCATCAGAGCACCCTGCCCGTCCACGCGGCCAGCGCAGCGCAGGCGGCGCAGGAGCCCGGGCGACCGGAGAACTGGATCACCAACGGCCCCTATCTGCTGCGGGAGTTAGCGCCGAATTCGCATATCCGGCTGGACCGCAATCCGCATTTCCATGCAGCCGCCGATGTGAAGATCGATACGGTGATCTTCTATCCGGCCTCGGATCTCGCGGCCGCCGCACGACGCTTCCAGGCCGGCGAACTGCATCTCACCACCGACATCCCGGCCGACCAGTTCAAGGCACTGAAGCACAAGCTCGGCGATCAGGTGCGCATCGGCCCCTATCTCGCGACCTATTTCCTGATCATCAACAGCGCCAAGCCGCCCTTCGACGACGAGCGCGTGCGGCGAGCGCTCTCGCTGCAGATCGACCGCGAATTCATCGCCGACCGGATCTGGGGCGGCACGATGCTGCCGGCCTATGGCGTGATACCACCGCATATCGGCAATTACGGCGAGCGTGCCGAGCTCGATTTTCGCCACGCCTCGGTGCTGGAGCGCGAGGAGGAGGCCAAGCGCCTGCTCGCCTCGGCCGGCTTCGGCAACGTGTCGCTCCAGGTCGAGTTCCGCTTCAACACGACCGACAACAACCGCCACACCGCCGAGGCCATCGCGGAGCAATGGCGCGCCATCGGCGTCGAGACCCGCTTCGTCGAGACCGATTTCCGCACGCATTTCGCCTATCTGCGCGACGGCGGCGATTTCGACGTCGCCCGCTATGGCTGGGTCGGCGACTATTCCGACCCGCAGAACTTCCTCTTCCTGTTCGAGAGCGACAATGCCGGCTTCAACATCGGCAAGTACCGGAACCCGCAATTCGACGCGCTGATGAGGCTGGCGGCCGAGGAGCTCGACCTCGCCCGGCGCGCGGCGATCCTGCGCGAGGCCGACAGCATCGTGATCCGCGACGAGCCCTGGATTCCGGTGCTGCACTACTCGACCAAGAACCTGGTCTCGCCGAAGCTCGTCGGTTTCGAGCAGAACCTGCGCGGCGCGATTCCGACGCGCTTCCTGAGCCTGAAAGCCTAAGCGCCGGCCCTGCACCAGACGCCGGGCGGTTTCCACGCCGTGAGGCTCGCAACCGGCGCCAAGCTTCGCTAGGAAGGGCAGGCGTTCCCTTCCAATCAGCGAGTCCGCATCGATGAGCCGCATCGTCTACGTCAATGGCGCCTATCTTCCCGAGGAAGAGGCCAAGATCTCCGTTTTCGACCGCGGCTTCATCTTCGGCGACGGCATTTACGAGGTTTCGGCTGTTATCGGCGGCAAGCTCGTCGACTGCGAGGCGCATCTGACCCGTCTCGAGCGCTCCTGCGGCGAAATCCGCCTTAACCTCCCCTGGTCGAAGGCCGAGCTCGTCGCGATCCACGAGGAACTGATCAAGCGCAACGCTCTCGACGAGGGCGGCATCTACCTGCAGGTCTCGCGCGGCGCCGCCGACCGCGACTTCCCCTTCCCGAAGGATGTCGCGCCCACGCTGGTGATGTTCACCCAGGCCCGCAACTTCGTGAACGCGCCGGGCGCCAAGACCGGCATCAAGGTGGTCTCGACGCCGGACCTGCGCTGGGCCCGCCGCGACATCAAGAGCGTCAACCTGCTCGCTCCCGTGCTCGCCAAGCAGTTCGCGCTGGAAAGCGGCGCGCAGGAGGCCTGGCTCACCGAAGACGGCGTGGTGACCGAGGGCGCCTCCTCCACCGCCTGGATCGTCAAGGGCAAGACGCTGATCTCGCGCCCGCTCTCCAACAAGGTGCTGCCGGGCATCACCCGCAAGGCGGTGCTGGCCTATCTCGCGGAATCCGGCTTCTCCTTCGAGGAGCGCGAGTTCACGCTGGAAGAGGCACTCGACGCCGAGGAGGCCTTCATCACCTCCGCGACCAGCCTCGTGATGCCGGTGACCACGATCGACGGCCACACGATCCATAACGGCGCGCCGGGCCCGACCGCGCTGCGCCTGCGCGAGATCTATATCGACTACGCCCGCAAGGGCGGCGTGCTGGGCTGAACCGTCCGCTGGGCATACAACGTCATGCTCGCCCTTGTGGCGAGCATCCACGTCTTGAACACGGCCTCCGCCCAGCGAAGACGTGGATGGTCGGGACAAGCCCGACCATGACGGATGGCGCTATGCGCCGCCCGAGAATGACGCGCCTGCAGCCAACTCCCCCATCACATAGGTCGCGACGACATTCCGGTCGTCGCCGAGCGTGACGAGCACGAAGAGTTCCTCCGCGAGATCGCGCACGGTCTCCAGGCGATGCGCCATGGCTCGCGTTGCGCTCGTGTCAAGCACGACGACATCCGCCTCGCGGCCGGGCTCGAAACTCCCGATCCAATGATCGAGGCCGAGCGCCACGGCATTGCCGCGTGTGATTGCATGCAGAGCCTCCAAAGCCGACAGGCTTTGCCCCTGAAGCTGCAGCACCTTGTAGGCCTCGGCCATGGTCCGGAGCATCGAATAGGACGTACCGCCGCCGATATCGGTCGCGACCGCGACCTTGACACCGCGCTGCCTTGCATGGGCCCAGTCGAACAGGCCTGAGCCGAGGAACAGGTTCGAGGTCGGGCAGAATACCGCGACCGCGCCTGCCTCGGCGAAGGCCTGCCACTCGTTATGGGTCATGTGGATGCAGTGACCCATCAAGCTTTTCGCGCCGAGCAGGCCGTAACGCCGGTAGATATCGGCGTAATCGGCCGCTTCCGGATAGAGCTCGCGGGCGAAGGCAATCTCGGCGCGGTTCTCGTCGATATGGGTCTGGACATGGCAGTCGGGATGCTCGGCCGCGAGCTTCCCGGCGGCCGCCATCTGCTCCGGCGTCGAGGTGATCGCGAAGCGCGGGGTGATCGCATAGAGTTGCCGGCCCTTGCCGTGCCAGCGCGCGATCAGCGCCTTCGAATCGCGATAGCCGCTTTCGGCCGTATCGGTCAGCGCTTCCGGGGCATTGCGGTCCATCATCACCTTGCCGGCGATCATGCGGATGTTGCGGCGCTGCGACTCGGAGAAGAATGCCTCGGCCGATTGCGGATGGACTGAAGCATAGACCGCCGCCGTCGTGGTGCCATTAGCCAGCAACTCATCGAGGAAGAAGCGCGAGAGCTTCTCGGCATGGCCCTGTTGCGCCAGCTTCTGCTCCTCGACGAAGGTGTATTTATTCAGCCACTCCATGAGCTGCGCGCCATAGGAGGCGAGAACTTGAGTCTGCGGCATGTGGATATGGGCGTCGATGAAGCCCGGCATGATCAGATGCGGGCGATGATCGACGATTTCGGCATCGGCCGGCAGCGTCCGCAGCAGGTCCTGCGCCTCGCCGGCCGCCCTGACCAGCCCGTTCTCGATGATGAGCAAACCGTCCTGGATGAAGCGATGCGCCGCCTCGCCTGCCACCACCGGATCATCGACGAACCAGAGCAGGCGTCCGCGCAGGGCGCGCAAGGCAGCGGGTGCAGTCACGATCGGTGGCTCCGGCACAATTCCACATCACATCTGCACCAAATCGAAGCTTCCGGCCAAGCGTGGATCATGCCTAATCTGCGGGCATGATTTGGCTTTGCGAGGGAAGCCGGCGGTATGCGTGAGAGCTTGCGCTTCCTGCTCGGCGACAGGCTGGTCGAGATCGATCGCTGCGACCCGACACTCACCGTGCTCGACTGGCTGCGCCTCGACCAGCGCATGACGGGCAGCAAGGAAGGTTGCGCCGAGGGCGATTGCGGCGCCTGCACGGTCGTCGTCGGACGGCTCGACCGCGGCCGCCTGCGCTACGAGGCGATCAATGCCTGCATCCGCTTCCTGCCGACGCTGGACGGTTGCCAGTTGCTGACCGTCGAACATCTGAAGGGCGCGGATGGCGCCCTGCATCCGGTCCAGCAGGCGATGGTCGCGTGCCACGGCTCGCAATGCGGCTTCTGCACGCCGGGCTTCGTCATGTCGCTGCTGGCGCTCAGGCTGAACGAGGCCGAGCCGAGCGTCAGCCGTATCGAGGATGCGCTCGCCGGCAATCTCTGCCGTTGCACAGGCTACGAACCGATCATCGCCGCCGGCCAACGCATGGACGAGATCGCGCCGCGCGAGGCCGATCGCTTCCTGCTGGAGCGCGAGACGGTCGCGACGCGCCTCGCGGCCCTTAATGACGCCGAGACGCTGGCCCTGCAAGGCGAAGGCGGGCGCTTCTACGCCCCCACGACGATAGAAGCGCTGGCCGATCTCATCGCGGCGCATCCGCAAGCGACGCTGGTCGCGGGCGCCACCGATGTCGGGCTCTGGGTCACCAAGGCGATGAAGCGGCTCGACCCGGTGATCTATCTCGGACGGATCGAGGCGCTGCGCGCCATCACCGACGAAGGCGATCATCTCCGCTTCGGCGCTATGGCCAGCCATATCGACGTCCGCACCGCGCTGGCCACCCTCTCCCCGCAGCTTGACGAATTGATGCGGCGCTTCGGCGGCGAGCAGGTTCGCAATGCCGGCACGATTGGCGGCAATATCGCGAACGGCTCGCCGATCGGCGACCTCCCTCCGGCCCTGATCGCCCTGGACGCGACGCTGGTGCTGGCCCGGCGCGGCGAATCCCGTCTCGAACGACGGAGCATCCCGCTTGAAAGCTTCTTCATGGAATACCGCAAGCAGGACCGGCGCGCGGCTGAGTTCGTCGAGGCCGTGCTGGTGTCGAAGCTGGCTAAGGGCGCGCTGTTCCATGCCTCGAAGGTCTCGAAGCGCTTCGACGAGGACATCTCGGCCGTCTGCGGAGCCTTCCGGCTGACGCTCGGCGGCGATGAGCGGATCAGCGAAGCCCGCCTCGCCTATAGCGGCATGGCCGGCATCCCGAAGCGGGCGAAGGCGGCCGAAGCGGCGCTCGTCGGTCAGCGATGGGACGATGCGGCCGTCACGGCAGCCATCGCGGCGCTGCCGCAGGATTTCACGCCGCTCGACGACATGCGTGCCTCGGCGCATTATCGGCTCAGGATCGCCGGCAACTTGCTGCGCCGCTTCCTGATCGAGACGACGCAGACAGAGGCGCAAACGCGGGTCGCCGGCCTGCTGGCGGGAGCCGCCCATGGCTGACGCACGCCGCAAGCTCGATATCGGTCTGGAGAGTGGCCCGGTCGGCAGTTCCCACATCCATGATTCCGCGCCCAAGCACGTCTCGGGCGAGGCACTCTATATCGACGACATCGCCGCGCCCGAAGGCTTGCTCCACGCCTATCTCGGCACGAGCACGATCGCCCATGGCCGGCTGCTCTCACTCGATCTCGATGCCGTGCGCGCCGCGCCAGGCGTCGTCGCCGTGCTGACGGCAGCGGATGTGCCCGGCGCCAAAGACATCTCCTCCACGCATCTGCATGACGAGCCGGTCTTCGCGACCGATTCCATCCTGTTCCACGGCCAGCCGCTCTTTGCGGTGGTCGCCGAAACGCGCGAGCAGGCGCGCCATGCCGCCGCGCTTGCCAAAGCCGAATACGTTGAAGAAGCGCCGCTGATCGCTATCGCCGCCGCGCGCGAAGCCGGCGGCAAGCTAGTCACCGCCCCGCTCAAGCTGGAACGCGGCGATATCGCTGCGGCGATGACCGCGAGCCCGCGCCGGCTCAAGGGCTCGATGGCGATCGGCGGGCAGGAGCATTTCTATCTCGAAGGCCAGATCGCGCTCGCCATCCCCGGCGAGGACGAGGACATGGCCCTGCTGGTCTCGACCCAGCATCCGAGCGAGGTTCAGCATATGGTCGCGGCCGTGCTCGGCGTCGGCTCGCATGCGGTGACGGTCGAGGTCCGGCGCATGGGCGGCGGGTTTGGCGGCAAGGAAACACAGGCCAATCTCTTCGCCTGCGTCGCCGCGCTCTGCGCCCGCAAGCTGAGGCGACCGGTGAAGCTCAGGCCCGACCGCGACGACGACATGGCGATCACCGGCAAGCGCCATGATTTCGTCTGCGATTACGAGATCGGCTTCGACGACGAGGGCCGCATCCACGCGCTCGATGCCGTCTATGCGGCGCGCTGCGGCTGGAATGCCGATCTGTCAGGCCCGGTGACCGACCGCGCCCTGTTCCACATGGACAATTGCTATTTCTATCCGGCGGTTCGCGCCCGCTCCGAGCCGCTCTTCACCAACACCTGCTCCAACACCGCCTTCCGCGGCTTCGGCGGGCCGCAAGGCATGGTCGGAGCCGAGCGCTTCATCGAGGAGGTCGCCTATGCGACCGGGCTCGACCCGCTGGAGGTACGCAAGCGCAATCTCTATGGCGGCCCGGACCGAGACGTCACGCCCTATCACCAGACGGTCGAGGACAATATCGCGGGCGAAGTGATCGCCGAGCTGGAACGGCGCTGCGATTACCAGGCCCGCAAAGCCGCGATCCGCGAAGCCAACAGGATGAGCCCGATCATCAAGCGCGGCATCGCGCTGACGCCGGTGAAGTTCGGAATCTCCTTCACCGCGACCTGGTTCAATCAGGCCGGTGCGCTGGTACATGTCTATACCGACGGCACGGTCGCCCTGAACCATGGCGGCACCGAGATGGGGCAAGGGCTCTATATCAAGGTGGCGCAGGTGGTGGCGCATGCCTTCGGGATCGGGCTCGATCAGGTCAAGATTACCGCGACGACGACCGGCAAGGTGCCGAACACCTCGGCCACAGCCGCCTCGTCCGGCTCCGATCTCAACGGCATGGCGGCGCTCGATGCCTGCGAGACGATCAAGAGGCGACTGGCGGAGTTCGCCGCGAAACATTGGCAGGTCGAGGCTGAGGACATCGCCTTCCTGCCGGGTCGCGTGAAGGTCGGCACCCGCGAGATCGCGTTCAAGGAACTGATCGCGGCCGCCTATATGGCGCGCATCCAGCTTTCGGCGACGGGCTTCTACGCGACGCCCAAAATCCATTGGGATCGCAACGCCGGGCGCGGCCACCCGTTCTATTACTTCGCCTATGGCGCGGCGGCGGCCGAGGTGGCGATCGATACGCTGACCGGCGAGTACAAGGTCGAGCGCGTCGATATCCTCCACGATTGCGGGCAGTCGCTGAACCCGGCGATCGACAAGGGCCAGATCGAGGGCGGCTTCGTGCAGGGCATGGGCTGGCTGACCACCGAGGAACTGGTCTGGGACAGGAAGGGCCGCCTCTGGACCCATGCGCCCTCGACCTACAAGATTCCGGTCGCCTCAGACCGTCCGCGCATCTTCAACGTGCGTCTGCTGGAGAATGCGCCGAACCGCGAGCCGACGATCCACCGCTCCAAGGCCGTCGGCGAGCCGCCGCTGATGCTGGCGATCTCGGTGCTGCACGCGCTGTCCGATGCGGTCGCGAGTGTCGGCGATCACCGCATCTGCCCACGCCTCGATGCGCCGGCAACGCCGGAGCGGGTGCTGGATGCGGTCGAGCGGGTCAGGGCGGAGGCGGGGCGGTGAGCAGGCTTCGCCACACCCTTCACCGAGGAATGCGCGGGGAACCCTCTCCCATAGGGAGAGGGCAGGGTGAGGGTTCGGCCCCTTGCCGCAATGGCCGTGCCCTCACCGCCGCGCCACCGCAACTGCGGAACTTTACTGGTCTTACGGCCTACACCTCACCCCTGCCCCTCTCCTTACAGGAGAGGGGTTCACCGCGCTCTTTGGACAAGCGTCGCGGAGGTGTCTCATGACCCTCGCCGCCTTCCTCACTGCCTATCAGCGCAACAACATCGTTCTCGTCCGGATCGAGGCCGCCGAAGGCTCGACGCCGCGCGAGGCCGGGGCCTGCATGGCGGTCAGCCCCGGCGCGATCGCCGGCACCATCGGCGGCGGGCAGCTCGAATTCCACTGCATCGACCTTGCCCGACACATGCTGAGCGACGGGGCCGGTGAGCGGAGCCTCGATATCCCGCTCGGGCCCCAGATGGGGCAGTGCTGCGGCGGGCGCGTCAGCGTCTCGCTGCGACGGCTGACGAGCGCCGACATCGCGCTGATCGCGGCGCAAGAGAGGGCGGATGCCGCGTCCCGACCCTCGGTCCTGATCTTCGGCGCCGGCCACACCGGCCGGGCGTTGGCGCAGGCACTGGCGCCCCTGCCCTTCACCGTCACGCTGATCGACGACCGCGACGATGTCATGAGCGGGCTGCCGGCAGCCGTCACCTGCGTCCGCATGGCCGATCCCGTCGATGCGATCGCGAGCGCACCGGCCAGGGCAGCCTTCGTCGTGCTCTCGCATAGCCATGCGCTCGACTACCGGCTGGCGGAGACGGCGCTGGCGCGCGGCGATGCGGCCTATGTCGGCATGATCGGCTCGGGCACCAAGCGTGCCCGTTTCGAGGCAAGCTTCCTGCGTAGCGGCGGCCGGCGCGAGACACTGGCGCGCCTGACCTGCCCGATCGGCGGTTCGGATGTGGACGACAAGCGCCCAGAGGTGATCGCGGCCTTGACGGCGGCCGAGCTGGTGCGTTGCTTGCTTGGCCGCCGGGAGCCGGCGAAAGGGAGACGTTCGCGACATGAATCAGCCGCGTGAGCAGAAAGTGCCGCCGCGGCTGGCGCTCGCCCATGTCTCGAAGAGCTTTCCCGGCGTCAAAGCCAATGAAGACATCAGCCTGAGCGTCCAATCCGGCGAAATCCACGCCCTGCTCGGCGAGAACGGCGCCGGCAAGTCGACGCTGGTCAAGATCATCTACGGTGTCCAGCAGGCCGACGAAGGCACCATCTCCTGGAACGGCTCGCCCGTTGCGATCCCCTCGCCCAAGGCCGCGCGCAAGCTCGGCATCGGCATGGTCTTCCAGCATTTCTCGCTGTTCGACGCGATGACGGTGATCGAGAACATCGCGCTCGGGCTCGACGAAGCGGTCGACCGCGAGGAGCTGAAGGCCCGTGTCGCCGCGATCCTGCAATCCTATTCGCTGCCGCTCGATCCGGAGCGCGAGGTGCACACGCTCTCGGTCGGCGAGCGCCAGCGCATCGAGATCGTGCGCTGCCTGCTGCAGAAACCGAAGCTGCTTATCATGGACGAACCGACCTCGGTGTTGACGCCGCAGGAGGTCGAGCGCCTGTTCGCCACCCTGCGCCAGATCGCGGCCGAGGGCTGCTCGATCCTCTACATCTCGCACAAGCTGCACGAGATCAAAGCGCTCTGCGACGGCGCCACGATCCTGCGCGGCGGGCGCGTCGTCGCGACTTGCGATCCCAGGGTCGAGACCACCAAGCGCATGGCCGAGCTGATGATCGGCGCGGAACTGCGCAAGATCGAGCACGGCAAAGCCGCGGGCTCCGGCGTCGTCCGGCTGGAGGTCAAAGGCCTGTCGCTGCCGGGCGAGCCGCCCTTCGGCACCGATCTGGAGAGCGTTTCCTTCGAGGCGCGGGCCGGCGAAATCCTCGGCATCGCCGGCGTCGCCGGCAATGGGCAGGCCGAACTCCTGACCGCGCTCTCGGGCGAGCAGCTCGCAAACGGGGCCGATGCGATCCGGCTCGACGGCAAGGCTGTCGGCCTGGACGGCGCCGGCACGCGCCGGGCGCTCGGCCTCGCCTGCGTGCCCGAGGAGCGCAACGGCCATGCCGCAGTGCCGGATTTCTCGCTGGCCGATAACGGCGTCCTCACCGCGCGCCACCGCCTGCCGCTGGCGCCGCATGGCTTCATGAGCCGTGGCAGCATCAAGCGCTTCGCCGACAGCGTGATCAAGCTCTTCGACGTGCGCACCACCGGCCATGGCGCGCTCGCCCGCTCGCTCTCGGGCGGCAACCTGCAGAAGTTCATCATGGGCCGCGAGATCGGGCAACAACCGGCCGTTCTCGTCGTTTCGCAGCCGACCTGGGGCGTCGATGCCGGCGCGGCCGCCGCGATCCGGCAGGAACTGGTCGACCTCGCCGCGAAGGGTTCGGCCGTGGTGGTGATCTCGCAGGACCTCGACGAATTGCTCGAGCTCGCCGACCGGCTTTGCGTCATCAACGAGGGGCGCCTCTCGGCGCCGCGCCCGGTCGCCAGCCTCGGCATCGACGAGATCGGCCTGATGATGGGCGGTGTCCATGGCGCGGAGGCGGCCCATGCTTGAATGGCGTCGCCGCCGCGAGCCGAGCATGCTGATGCTGCTGGCGAGCCCGCTGATCGCGATCGGGCTCACCATGCTCATCGGCATGATCGTCTTCACCGCGATGGGCTATGACGGCTTCCACGCGGTCGAGAGCATCTTCCTGACGCCCTTCCTGGAGCCGCAGCGCTGGGGCGACATTGGCGTGAAGGGTGCACCGCTCGTGATGATCGCGCTCGGGCTGGCCATCGGCTTCCGCGCCAATGTCTGGAATATCGGCGCCGAGGGACAGTATGTCATGGGCGCCATCGCCGGCACCGGCGTCGCGCTCCTGACCTATGACATGTCGGGATGGTGGATCCTGCCCGCCATGATGCTGGCCGGCATTCTCGGCGGCATGGCCTGGGCCGCGATCCCCGCCTTCCTGCGGGTGAAGTTGCAGGTCAGCGAAATCCTGACCAGCCTGATGCTGACCTATGTCGCCGTGCAATTCCTGTATTTCCTGGTGCGCGGCCCGTGGAAGGATCCGGGCGGCTTCAACTTCCCGCAGACGCGGATGTTCACCGCCGACCAGACGCTGCCGACCGTGCTGGAGGGCACGCTCGTGCATCTCGGCATCCCCGCCGCGCTCGTGCTCGCTGTCATCGCCTGGCTATTGATGGAGAAGACCACCGCGGGCTACGCGATCAAGGTCGTCGGCCTGGCGCCGGCCGCAGCGCGCCATGGCGGCTTCAGCGCCGCGCGCACCACCTGGGCGACGATGCTGGCCAGCGGCGCGCTCGCCGGGCTCGCCGGATTGTTCGAGGCGGCCGGCCCGTTCGGGCAGCTTACGCCGCAATTCCCGGTCGGCTACGGCTTCACCGCGATCATCGTCGCCTTCCTCGGCCGGTTGAACCCGCTCGGCATCGTCTTCGGCGGCATCGTTCTGGCGGGAACCTATGTCGGCGGCGAGATCGCGCAATCGACCGTCCGGCTGCCGCAGGCCGCGACCGGTCTGTTCCAGGCGACGCTGCTGTTCATGCTGCTGGCAACCGACGTACTGGTGCGCTGGCGGATCGGTTTCAAGCGGAGGGCGGCATGACGGGGTCGATGCGCTCCCCCCTTTGTCATTCCGGGGCTTCGCATCGCGAAGAACCCGGAGCCCACGACCGGGCGAGACCTCCCAACCGCATGATCGCGAACGCTCACCCAGGCGTGGGTTCCGAGTTCGCACCTGCGGCGCGCCCCGGAATGACAAGGGGCGTGCCATGACCTCCGCCATGCTCGTCTCCATCCTGATGACGCTGATCGCGGCTTCGACGCCGCTGCTGCTGGCGGCGCTCGGCGAGCTCGTCGCCGAGAAATCGGGCGTGCTCAATCTCGGCGTCGAGGGCATGATGCTCTGCGGCGCGGTCGCGGGCTTCGCCGTCGCCTTCTCAACCGGCAGCACCGGCATCGGCCTCGTCGCGGCGGCCTTCGCGGGCGTCGCGGCCTCGATGATCTTCGCCGTGCTCGCGCTCTCGCTGATGGCCAATCAGGTCGCGACGGGGCTCGCGCTGACGATCTTCGGCATCGGCGCCTCCTCGCTGATCGGCGCGGGCTTCGTCGGGCGGACCATCACGCGGCTCCAGCCGGTCTTTCCGGCGGCGCTGTCGGAGCATCCGATCCTGCGCGTGATCTTCGGCCACGACATCGTCGTCTATCTCTCGCTGGCGCTGGTGGCGGGCGTGAGCTGGTTCCTGCGCCGGACGCGACCCGGGCTGATCCTGCGCGCCGTCGGCGAGAACGACGCCTCGGCGCACGCGATCGGCTATCCCGTCGTCGCCATCCGCTATGCGGCGGT
Source organism: Bosea sp. ANAM02 (assembly GCF_011764485.1). Taxonomy (NCBI): domain Bacteria; kingdom Pseudomonadati; phylum Pseudomonadota; class Alphaproteobacteria; order Hyphomicrobiales; family Alloboseaceae; genus Allobosea; species Allobosea sp. ANAM02. The sequence goes on from NZ_AP022848.1 coordinate 3,656,894, forward strand.
TGCCTTCGGCGGCGCGCTGGCGGGGCTCGGTGGCGCCTATTTCTCGCTGGCGCTGACGCCGATGTGGGCGGACCGTCTGACCGCCGGCCGCGGCTGGATCGCGCTCGCGCTCGTCGTGTTCTCGGCCTGGAAGCCGGGGCGCCTGCTGCTCGGGGCCTATCTCTTCGGCGCCGTGATGACGCTCGAACTGCAGCTCAAGGCGGCCGGCGTCACCTGGCTCGCGCCGGAGGTGCTGGCGATGGCCCCCTACCTTGCGACGATTGCAGTTCTGACCATGATGTCGCTAGGACGTAGGATCGGCCGTCTCGACGCGCCCGCCTGCCTCGGCAAACCTTTCTCGGCGTCCTGAATGGCGCCGCAACCCATCACGGGGAGTTCTCGGACATGACCAGCATCATCACCCGCCGCAGGCTGACCTTCGGCGCGGCTGCCGCCTCCACGCTGCCGGTTCTCGGACGCGGCGCCTCGGCGCAGGCCCCGCTCGGCGTCGGCTTCGTCTATGTCGGCCCGATCGGCGACCATGGCTACACCTGGACGCATAACCAGGGCCGGCTGGCGCTGGAAAAGGAATACGGCGCCAAGATCAAGACCAGCTTCATCGAGAACGTCGCCGAGGGGCCGGACGCGGCCCGCGCCATCCGCCAGCTCGCCCAGGCCGGTAACCAGCTCATCTTCACGACCTCGTTCGGCTTCATGAACCCGACGATCCAGGTCGCCAAGCAGTTCCCGAAGATCCATTTCGAGCACGCCACAGGCTATATGCGGGCCGAGAACGTCGCGACCTACGATGCGCGCTTCTACGAGGGCCGCGCCGTGATCGGGACCATCGCCGGCCATATGTCGAAGACCGGCCAGGCGGGTTATGTCGCCTCCTTCCCGATCCCGGAAGTGGTGATGGGCATCAACGCCTTCCACCTCGCCGCCCGCAAGGTGAACCCGAACTTCAAGACCAAGGTCGTCTGGTGCTCGACCTGGTACGACCCCGCCAAGGAGGCCGACGCCGCCAAGGCCCTGATCGACCAGGGCGCCGACATGATCACCCAGCACACCGATTCCGCCGCCCCGCTCCAGGCGGCCGAGCAGCGCGGCGTCTTCGCCTTCGGCCAGGCCTCGGACATGAAGTCCTTCGCGCCAAAGGCCCATCTCTCGGCCATCGTCGACGACTGGTCCGGCTACTACATCAAGCGCGTCAAGGATGTCATGGACGGCAACTGGAAGAGCGGCGCCATCTGGCACGGGCTCAAGGAGGGCATGGTCAAGATCGCGCCGTATAGCGACGCCGTCACGCCGGCCGCCCGCGCCGCTGCCGACGAGGTCACCAAGGGCATCATCGCCGGCACGCTCCACCCGTTCACGGGCGAGCTGAAGGACCAGAAGGGCGTCGTGCGCCTCAAGGCCGGCGAGAAGGCCAGCGACGAGATGCTCTCGAAGATGGACTGGTATGTCGACGGCATCCAGGCCTGAATTCGATGTCGTCGCTGCGGCTGCCTGCGCCGCCGCAGCGATTCGCAGGCTTCGGCACCTGACGATAGGTCAACCCCGCCGGAAAGCTTGTTCTTGCTCTAAACTGGCTCCGTTCCCGCCTGAAACCATTGGAACGAAGCCGTTTCCTGTGCGTATCTACCGCCGCGGGCATCGTCTTTCCGCGTTAGCCGTGGCAACTGCGTGAGTTGCGCGCCGCGAATGGCATCCATGTGTCGCGGTCGCTCGTGTCGGAAACGAGCATGAACGGCCGTCATCCAGCACGCGACGCCTGAACCACCTTCTCAAGGAGGAATTCATGACCAAGAACGAACTGATCGCCGCCATCGCCGAAGAGACCGGCAAGACCAAGGCCGACGTCTCGGCCATCCTGGCCTCGCTCGGCGCGACCGTCGCCAAGACCCTGAAGAAGGGCGACGACGTCACCCTCGGCGGCATCGGCAAGCTCTCCGCCGCCAAGCGCGAGGCCCGCGAAGCCCGCAACCCCTCGACCGGCGCGACCATCAAGGTGCCCGCCAAGACCGTCGTGAAGTTCAAGGTCACCAAGGACCTCGCCGACGCGGTGGCGTAACAGCCAACGTTCGGGTTCGAGCGGCGTTCGCGCCTGTTGCGCGGACGCTGCTTGAGTCTCGTCGTCATGCTCGGGCTTGACCCGGGCATCTCTTCGACGAGATTCTCGGGTCTACGCTGCGCTCCGCCCGAGAATGACGCTGTCTCATGTTCCTTCGCCTCTTCACCGATCTGCGCGCCGCCAAGGTCCCCGTGACCCTGCGCGAATATCTGACGCTGCTCGAAGGGGTGGAAGCCGATCTCGCCGAGCATCGCGTCGACGAGTTCTATTATCTCGCCCGCGCCTCGCTGGTGAAGGACGAGCGCCATCTCGACAAGTTCGACCGCGTCTTCGCCCAGGTGTTCAAGGGCATGGAGACGCTGCAGCAGGCGATCGAGGAAGCCGGTATCCCCGAGGAATGGCTGCGCAAGCTCGCCGAGAAATTCCTCACCGACGAAGAGAAGGCCCAGATCGACGCGATGGGCTGGGAGAAACTCTGGGAGACGCTGAAACAGCGGCTCGACGAGCAGAAGGGCCGCCATCAGGGCGGCAGCAAGTGGATCGGCACCGCCGGCACCTCGCCCTATGGCGCCTATGGCTACAATCCCGAAGGCATCCGCATCGGCCAGGACAAGAATCGCAATTTCCGGGCGGTGAAGGTCTGGGACAAGCGCGAGTTCAAGGATTTCGACGACACGCGCGAGCTCGGCGTGCGCAACATGCGGATCGCGCTCCGGCGCCTGCGCCGCTTCGCCCGTACCGGCGCGGCCGAGGAGCTCGACCTCGACACCACGATTTCAGAGACGGCCAAGCACGGCTATCTCGACGTCCAGCTCCGGCCGGAGCGCCGCAACGCCGTCAAGGTGCTGCTCTTCCTCGATGTCGGCGGCTCGATGGACTGGCATATCGAGCTGGCCGAGGAACTGTTCTCGGCGGCCCGGGCCGAGTTCAAGCATTTCGAGCATTTCTACTTCCATAACTGCCCCTATGAGCGGGTCTGGAAGGAGAACCGCCGCCGCCACGACCAGCAGATCGCGACCTGGGACGTGCTCAGGACCTATCCGTCCGACTATCGCCTCGTCTTCGTCGGCGACGCCTCGATGAGCCCCTACGAGATCGCGATGCCCGGCGGCTCGGTCGAGCACTGGAACGAGGAAGCTGGCGAGGTCTGGATGGAGCGCCTGGCAACCAAATTCCCGAAATCGGTCTGGCTCAATCCGGTGCAGCAGAATCTCTGGAACTACACCCAGTCGATCCGCCAGATCGGCGGATTGATGGGCGGGCGCATGTTCCCGCTGACGCTCGACGGGCTCGATGGCGCGATGAAGGTTCTGGCGCGGTGACGCATACGGTTCTGCACGAAGACGACGACGGCCCTGCCCCGAGCTGGCGCCAGCGACCGAAACCCGTCGGCTTCGAGATCGCCTACAAGCTCGACGGCGATACGCTGGAGGTCGACCGGACGCGCCGGGTCGACAGCATTCGCCTCAGCGCCGTCGATCAGGTGCGCTTCGTCTATGCGCCCGGCAATATCTCGTCGAAGGGCTACAAGACGCAGCTCCGGCTCAGCGACGGCCGGACGGTGACCTTCGGCAACCTGTCCTGGCGCTCGCTGACCGATCTCGACCGCGACGATCCGCGCTATCACCGCTTCGTCACGGCGCTGGCGGCGGCGATCGCGCGGGCCAATCCGCGCGCCCGCTTCGTCGCCGGGCGGCCGAAGCCGATCTGGCTCGGCGTCGCCGCCGTCGGCGCGCTCTCGCTCCTCATGCTGACGGCCTTCACGCTGCGCGCTTTCCAGCAGGGCGCGACCAATGCCGGCCTGCTCGGCATCCTGCTGATCGCGGCGTCGTTCTGGCAGGTCTGGCCGCTGGTCAGCCTCAACCGGCCGCGCGAACTCGCGACCGGCGAAGTGCCTGAAAGCCTCGTCCCGGGCGGGACGGGCTGAAGCTCAGCGGACGACCAGCACCGAGCATTTCGCCCGGCGCACGATGGCCGAGGCGTTCGAACCGATGACATAGGCGAGCATGCCCGGCTCATGCGAGCCGATGACGATGAGGTCGATGCCGCCGGCATCGGCCTCGGCCAGCACCTCGCCATGGACTGAACCGATCAGCACCTTCGCCGAAACCTGCTCGGCCGGGAGGTCGACCTTCGCCGCGATCTCGGCAAGCTTCGCCTCGGCATCCTCCTGCTGCTCGGAATCGAAATCCGCCGGCACGAACTCCATGTATGTGACCGGGATCAGCGAGCGGACATAGACAAGCCGCACCTTTCCGCCGGAGTTCTTGGCGAAGGATACGGCGGCCGCGATCGCCGGCTGGGCGAGATCGGCTTCGGCGAGATCCACGGGGACCATAATCGATCTGTACATCGCATCCTCCTAGGCTGGTTGTGCAACCATCATGGAGTTTGCCAGTACGCGCGCCATGATCCAGCGCAAAATGCAGGATGCGGCGTGGCGCCGCGTGCTCGCAACAGGGCCCGTCGGCAAGCGTTCCGAGATTAGCTGATACTCTCAGCCATCATCGTGAGGAGCCATTTCGTCGGAAATGGCGTCTCGAAGGATGTTTCAGGGCACTCCGGAACCATCTGGAGCATCCTTCGAGACGCCGATTCCGCGGCTTCTCAGGATGAGGGCCGAGGAGGGCTTTTCGTACGCCTTCAGCCCTGGCGCGCGGGCGTGCGGACGACCAGGCCGTCGAGATCGTCCCGGATGCGGATCTGGCAGGAGAGCCGCGAGTTCGGGCGGACGTCGAAGGCGAAGTCCAGCATGTCCTCTTCCATGTGCTCGGCCGGGCCGACGGCAGCGGTCCAGGCGTCGTCGACATAGACATGGCAGGTGGCGCAGGCGCAGGCTCCGCCGCACTCCGCCTCGATGCCGGGGATCGCGTTGCGGATCGCCGTCTCCATCACGGTCGAGCCGGTTTCGGCCTCGACGGTGCGGCTCTCGCCCTGAGCGTCGATGAAGGTGATGTTGGGCATGGCAAACTCCGGCGGCGCGATGACGGCCCTCGCTTAGAGCATTTCAAAGCGGCACGGAACGGGGTTTCGCGCCGCAGCCCCCGCTCAGGCGCCGCAGTCGAAGCGGGCGATGGCCGCCCTCGCCTCGGCGGCCGCCAGGGCGAGCGCGTCGAGCGCGCTCTCGCTCGCCTCGCGCTGCGGCCCGGCCAGGCCTTCCTCGATGCGGTCCGCCGCCTCGGCGACCTGCCAGGCGCCGACGGCGCGGGCCGCTCCCTTCAAGGTATGGGCAGCATCCATCCGCTGCTGATGGTCGGCGCTGTCATCGATCACGCGCAGATGGACGATGCATTGTTGCGCAAAAAGCGTGAGCAACTCCCGCTCCAGCTCGTGATCGCCGGCGGTCTGGCGGGAGAGATAGGCGAAATCGATGGCCTTCTCGGTCATGTCCGGGACTCGTCCGCGCAGGTCATCAAATGGCCGCATCGGCCGGCCTCATGCCCTTCAGGAAGCCCCCTGATGGTAAACGAGGCGTTAACGACGTTTGTGAATCGCGCGGTCAAATGGGTTTCCAAGGCTCCGGGGGTCCACTACCCTTCCAATTGGTAAAATGATGGGCGCAGTGTCTCCGTTCACCCGGCCAGAGGCGGCATGGGGCGGCGGATACCGTATGCGCCCATGTGCAGTAGCGTGGCGAGGCGGCAACGATGAATCGACCCAAGAAGCTCCAGGACCCCACTGAAGCTGCGATGTCGGCGATCGAAGAGGCGCTTCGCCTCGACCAGCCCTCCGATGTCGCCGAGACGCCGGTCGAGACCGAACCCCGGCTGCCCACGACCAGCGAGAACGACCTGAAGCTCGAAATGCCGCGCGTCGAGCCGGCACCCGCCGCGCAGCCGCCCGCCCCTTCCGCTCCCGCCCAGCAGCAGCCGGCGCCACCGCGTGCAGCGATCGCGCCCGATACCAGCCGCGTCGCCAATGACGACCGCCGCGATTCCAGCTCGCTCGTCCAGGCCTTCGCCGTGCGTCCGTCGCGCAAGCCCTATTGGTTTGCCGCGCTCGCCTCGCTCGCCTGGCTCGGCGGCGCCGCCTTCGTCCTGCTCGGCCGCTACGGCTCGTTCAGCAACGGCCTGCCCGAGCCCGTCGCCAGCTTCGGCATCGGCGAATGGACCCTGCTCGCGCTCTCTGTCGGCGCGCCGGTCGTGTTCTTCTTCGTGCTGGCGGCGCTCTATCGCCGCACCCAGGAAATGCGCCTGATCTCGCGCGCGATGACCGAGGTCGCGCTGCGCCTCGCCGAGCCCGAGGTCGCCGGCGCCGATTCCGTGCTGTCGCTCAGTCAGACCATCCGCCGCGAGGTCGCCGCCATGGGCGACGGCATCGAGCGCGCGGTTGCGCGCGCCGGCGAGCTGGAAACCATCGTGCGCGGCGAGATCTCGACGCTGGAGCGCGCCTATGCCGACAACGAGATCCGCCTGCGCTCGCTGATCGACGAGCTCGTCACCCAGCGCGAGGCCGTTGTCGGCAATGCCGAACGCGTCAAGCTCGCCATCAGCGGCGCCCATGACGGGCTCGCCAAGGATCTCGACAGCGCCAGCCGCGCCATCGCGGAGGCCGTCTCGCAGGCCGGCGACCGCGTGACCGGCTCGCTCGGCGCCAAGGGCGACCAGATCACGCAGGCGCTCGGCCGCGCCGGCGAGAAGATGATCGAGGAGATCAGCGGCCGCAGCCACGACCTGGTCGAGCGCCTCCAGATCACCTCGGGCGAGGTTTCGGAGCGACTGGCGGGTGCCAGCGGCAATCTGTCCGACATGCTCGACGGCCGCGCCAAGGAGATCGCCAGCTCGCTGGAGCGCACCGGCGCGGTCCTGACCGAAGGCCTGACCGCCGGCGCCCAGGACGTCACCCGCGCCATCAGCGAGACCGGCAACCAGGTCGCGGAAACACTGACCGGCCGCGTCGAGACCGTCAACGAATTGCTGAAGACCACCGGCGAGACGCTCGCCCGCGACATCTCGGACCGCGGCACCGAGGCCGCCGAACGCTTCGAGGCCAGCAGCCGCAGCATGGTCGCGCTGATCGAGAGCCAGAGCGAGGCCCTGCAGGCGCGCCTAGCTGAATCCGGCGAAGCGCTGCGCAGCGCCCTCTCCGACGAGGGCGAAAGCGTCACGACGCGCCTCGCCGAGGTCGGGCGCGGCGTCAACACCCTGCTCGTCCGCCAGAACGAGGCCATCGCCAGCCGCCTGACGGAGGTCGGCGAGAATGTCCACGGCCTGATCGGCACGCATGGCGACACCCTCGTCAACCGCCTCAACGAGACCGCCCGCACCGTCGACGACGTGCTGCGCGAGCGCAGCGAGGCCATCATCCTGCGCGTCAACGACGCCAGCCAGTCGCTCAGCGAGTCGGTCGCGCAGCATGGCGATACCCTCACCGGCCGCATCACCGATGTCGCGGGCCAGGTGAACGGGCTCTTCACCGAGCAGGGCAGCAAGCTCGTCGACCGCCTCAACGAGACCGGCCAGACCGTCCACACCCTGCTCGACCAGCAGGCGGAGAAGCTGGTTGATCGCGTCTCCAGCGCCGGCAACGAGCTCTCCGATCTGGTCGGCAAGCAGAGCGACGGGGTCGTCGAACGCGTCGCCGAGGCCGGCCGCAGCCTCGCCAGCCTGATGGGCGAACAGAGCGACGCCACGGTCGCGCGCGTCTCGAATGCCGGCGCCGATGTCGCCAAGCTGTTGTCGGAACGCAGCGAAGCGCTGGTCGCCAGCGTCTCGGGCGCGGTCAACACCGTCGAGACCCGCCTGCGCGACGAGAGTGAACTGCTCGTCAGCCGCCTGACCCAGGCCGGCCAGGAAGTCGGCGTCATCGTCGGCAACGAGAGCGAGCGCCTGATCAGCGGCCTTTCCGACACCGGCGCGCGCGTCAGCGCCCTGCTGGAGGAGCAGGCCGGCGCGATGACCGTGAAGGTTTCGCAAGCCGGGCTCGAGATCAAAGACCTGCTCGGCAACGAGAGCCAGGCGCTGGCCAGCCGCGTCGCCGATGTCGGCCGCTCCGTGCACGGCATCCTGGCCGAGCGCTCGAACGCGCTGATCGATCGCCTCGCCGAGACCGGCGCCAGCATCGACCAGCAGCTCGACGAGCGCGGCGCGACGCTCGCCGCCCATGTCACCGGCAGCATCGAAGCGGCGAAGAGCGCCCTCGAACAGCAGCAGACCGGCTTCCTCGCCAGTATCGGCGAGACGGCCGAGAAGGTCGGCGCCCTGCTCGGCGAGCAGCGCGAGACCATGGTGCGCGACCTCGTCAGCACCGGCCGCGAGGTCCACACCCTGCTCGGCGAGCAGAGCGAGGATCTGGCGCGCCGCATGACCGAGGCGACCCGCACCCTCACCGAGACGATCAATGTCGACGGCCGCCATGTCGCCGACCGCGTCTCCGAAGCAACGCAAGGGTTGCGCGACACCTTTACCGTCCATGCCGAGGAGGCGCGCACCATGCTCGCCGGCACCGGCCGCGAGATCGTGATGGCGCTGACCCAGCAGGGTGGACGCGTCAACGAGGCGCTCTCGGCCAATGCCGAGTCGATGCTGCGCTCGGTCGAGGGCCGCGCCCAGGCGCTGAACGAGGCGCTGGCGCTGCGCCACGATGCTCTGACCAAGCTCTTTGACGAGCGCGGGCACGAGATCGAGGCCGCGCTCGGCGGGCGTCTCGCCGCGTTCTCGGCACTGTTCGACACGCAGGGCCGCGATGTCGAGACCGCGCTCGCCGCGCGCCTCGGCGCCTTCGAGGATCTGATCGTCAATCAGGGCGGCATCCTGACCGCCAAGATCGCCGGCGATGCGCAGCAGCTCACGGCCGCGCTCCATTCCGGCATCGCGCAGGTCGAGAAGCTGATCTCCGAGGACAGCGTCGTGCTGGCTGACAAGGCCGGCGCCCGCGCGCTGGAAGCGGCCGAGCTGCTCGCTACCCGCACCCGCGAAGCGGCGGACGCGATGGAAAGCCAGATCAAGCTGTTCGAAGACCGCTCGGGCGCCAAGAGCGCCGAGATCGCCGGCACGCTCGACAGCCTGATCGCTCGTATCGACGGCAGCCTCGGCTCGCGCGCCACCGCCCTCAACGAGGCGCTGGTCGAGCGCACGGTCGATATCGCCCGCGTGTTGGCCGAAGGCGGGCGCGAGGTCACCAAGGCGCTCGCGGCCAAGGCCGACGAGATCGGCGAGGTCGTCACCTCCAAGAGCGAGTCGCTCACCCGCACGCTCAGTGACAAGGCCGACACGATCAATGCGACGCTGGGCGGCCGCGCCCTCCAGATCGCGGATACGCTCGACCAGAGCGTCGCGCGCTTCGAGGAGCGCGTCGTCGGCCGGCTCGACACCGTCTCGCACACGCTCGACACCCGCGGCGACGAGATCGCCGCGACGCTGCAGGGGCGTTCGGAAGCCATCGCCACCGTTCTGGCCGAACGGGCGCAGGAATTGCGCGCCCTGTTCGACGACCAGGGCGGCGGCATGGTCGCGGCGCTGGCCGGCCAGAGCGAGGCCATCGCGGCCGCGCTCACCGAGCGCGCCGAGCAGTTGCGCACGCTGTTCGACGATCGCGGGCTCGGTATCGTCGCCGCGCTCGGCCGCCGCGGCGACGCCATCTCGGGCGCGCTCGATCAGCGCGCCGAGCAACTCCGCGCGATCTTCGAGGGTCAGGGCGTCGGCATCGTCGATGCGCTGGAGCGCCAGGGCGCGGCCGTCGCCTCCTCGCTGGAGGAGCGCACCAACGCCCTGCACGCCGCCTTCGACGCGAGCGGCAGCGGCCTCGTGGCGGCGCTCGGACGCCAGGGCGACACGATCACGCAATCGCTCGACGAGCGCGTCGAGACCCTGCGCGCCGTGTTCGACGCCAAAGGCAACGGCCTCGTCGCGGCCCTCGGACAGCAGGGCGCGGCCTTCACCCAGTCGGTCGACGAGCGCGTCGAGGCCCTGCGCGCCGCGTTCGACGCCAAGGGCAACGGCGCCGTCGAGGCGCTGAACGAGCGTGGCGAGGCGCTGGCCAGCGAGTTCGCATCGGTCGGCGAGACCGTGGTCCGCGCGCTCGAAAGCCGCGGCAACGCCATCGTCGCCGGCCTGCGCGATCGCGGCGCCGCCATTGCGAACGCGGTCGAGGCTTCGTCCAATGCGCTGCGCGAGACGCTCGAAGCCGGTTCGCGCCAGTCGGTCGAGGCCCTGGTCGGCACCAACGAGCAGTTGCGCGAGGAGCTCGGCGGCATGCTGGGACGCCTCGGCGAGGCGAACAAGCTGATGCAGCAGATCGTCAACGGCGCGAACAAGAACCTCGCCGCCGTTGAGAACAGCCTGTCGACCCGCGTCGGCGAATTGCAGAACGTGATCGGCACAGTGATGACGGAGGCCGGCTCGGCCTCGCAGCAGGTCACGACGCAGATCGCCGAGTTGAAGAGCTTCTCGGAAGGCACACTGCGGGAGACTGCGGCGCTGATCGGCCAGCTCGACGATCGCGGCACCACGCTCAACGAGGTGACTCAGGCCAGCAGCGCGGCGCTCAACGCCGTCGCCGGGCGCCTGGAGCAGATCGAGGGCCGCGTCGGCAAGGCGCTGGTCGAGCGCCGCGAGGCGCTGGAGCAACTGCACGGGCTGATCGCCAACCGCACCGACGATGTCGAATCGATCACCCGGTCCTTCGCCTCGCTGATCGACGATTCGCTGAGCACGGCCGAGGCGCGCGCCCGCCAGATCGGCGCCGTCCTGTCCGACTCGGCGGAATCGACGACGAGCGCGATCGCCCAGCAGTTCGAGACGATCCGCTCCGCCACCGGCCAGGAGCGCGAGCGCACCGCGGAAGCCCTGCGCGCCGCTTACGCCCAGGTTTCCACGGAGATCGGCGGCGAAATCGCCAAGGTGACCGAGCGCTTCCAGAAGGCGGCGCAGGACATGCGCGGGATCACCGGCGACATCCAGCGCGAGCTGGAGGCGACCCGCGCCGAATTGAAGCGCGGCGTGCTCGAACTGCCGGTGGAAGCCCAGGAATCGACCTCGGCCATGCGCCGGGTCGTGGCCGAGCAGATCAAGGCGCTGAACGACCTCACCGAGATCGTGACGCGGGCCGGCCGTCGCGGCGACGTCTCGCTGCCGATCGACCATGCCGCCAGCCGGCGCCCGGCAACCGCTGCGGCCGTCGCCGCTGCCGTCGCCGTCCCTGCCCCAGCCGCTCCGGCACGGCCTGCCCAGGCCTTCACCCCGCAGCCTGCGCCTGCCGCCGAGGAGCCGCTGCTGCGGCCGTCCATCGACGCTGCGTCGAGCGAACCCGAGCAACCTGCCGCCGCGCGCCCAGCCGTCCGGATCGAGACCGCGACGGCTCCGACCCGCCCGGCTTCCGTGCAGGAGGCTGCGCGCCGTCAGCCGGAGCAGGCCGCGCAGCCTCAACCGGCCAAGGCCGGCTGGCTCTCCGACCTGCTGACCCGCGCCTCCCGCGAGGACAAGCAGCCGGAGCCGAGCAAGCCGACATCGCATTCGATCGAGAAGCTCGATTCGCTCTCCGTCGACATCGCGCGGATGATCGACCATGACGCCGCCGTCGAATTGTGGGACCGCTACAAGCGCGGCGAGCGCAACGTCTTCACCCGCCGGCTCTACACGCTGCAGGGCCAGCAGACATTCGACGAGATGCGTCGCAAGTATCGCCGCGACGCCGAGTTCAAGGATACGGTCGATCGTTATATCGACGAGTTCGAGCGCCTGCTCGGCGAAGCGGCCAAGGACGACCGCGACTCGATGGTGGCGAAGACCTACCTGACCTCGGAGACCGGCAAGGTCTATACGATGCTGGCTCATGCCAGCGGGCGCTTCGAGTAAGCGCTACCATCCGGTATGATATGAAGAAGGCCGCCCGAGAGGGCGGTCTTTCCGTTTCAGATTGCTGCGCAGAAGCCTGCCTTACGCGTGGAGCGTAACGATTTTCAATGGAAACGCGGCTCAGGCCCGCTCAGCGCGCCCAGCGCACGATCTCGACCAGAACCTGCGACAGCGCGCGGTCGAGCGCCTGGGTCGCGCCCGCTCCATCGACTGCGCCAGCCGGCACGCGCGCCGCGAAGAGCCGCGCCCGTTGAATCTGGCCGGTGCGGTCACCGACGACTCGGGCGGTGATCTCCACAACCGCCGTGCCCGTCGCGGCATCGATGTTGAAGCTGCGGATATTGGTGTTGAGCTGGACGTCGGGCGAGATGCGCTGCCCCGGCCCCGAGACCGACCCGACCCGGCCGGCATTCTCGAAGGTCTGGATCAGCCGCGCCTGCACCAGCGCCGGAACCCGGTCCGCCCATTGCGCCCCGCCGACGAAGGAGAGCGCGCCGCTGGAATCCTTGACGATGACGCGGTCGGAATCGAGCGCCTGGACCGCGGTCGGCTCGGCCACGACCATGATCGCCCGCGAGCTGCCGATCCGGCCGATACCCGCGGGCGCGGAGAGGTCGAAGGTGGTCGGCGTCGCCCCGCCGCCGCAGCCGGCAAGCAGCGCAGCACCGGCCACGGCCAGAAGCGGAAGGAAGCGGCGAGCCCTGCGGGCCGGAGGACACTGAACCTCGGTCGTCATGGGCTAGCGGGATCCGTTGTACTGAGGCAGCGGCGGCTTGCCGCCGAAAATGAACTGCTGCGGGTTGCGTTCGAAATTCCGCAGGGTGCGATTGAGTTCCGTCAGCGTCCGCTTGCCGTCCGACGCGAGCGACTCGATATCGCGCAGCCCCGGCCCGGTGAAGCGATTGATGCCGGCGGTGATCTCGGCGGTGCGCTTGTCGAGGTTGTCGGCCAGCGTGCGGATCGACTTGGCGGCGTCCGCGACCTCCTGGAAGGCGCTGCGGCCATCGGGACCCGAGCCGGATTCGAGGAAGCCCTTCGCCGCCGCCAGCACGCCTTCGATCTGGTCGGCCGCCTTGTCGAGCTTGGCCGAGATCGAGGCGGCATCCTTCACCACCTTGGCGACATCGGCGCTGGAACCGCCAAGCGCGCCGGTGAACTTGTCGACATTCTCGATGATGCTGGCGATCTTGTCGCGATCGACCGAGCGGACGACGCCGGTCAGCTCCTCGCTGAGCGCCTGCAGCTTCTGCGAGAGCGGCTGGATCGTCTCGGCGATATTGCCGAAACCGGCCATCAGCTTGTCGAGCCCGTCGGCATTGTTGCCGAGCGCCTGCGAGAACTTTTCGACGTTGCGGACGGTGTTGTTGATCGGCGTGGCGTTCTGCTTGATCAGCCCGTCGAGCGAAGTGAGCATGCCATCCGCCTTCTGCGCGACGTTGCGCACGGTCTCGATGATGTCCTGTAATTCCGAGCGCTCGGCGATGATGGTCGGCATCGGCTCGCCGGGCTTGGCCTTCAGCACCGGCGTGTCCGCCTCGCCGCCGATGAGCTGGAGTGCCACTACACCGGCCAGCCCCTGCGCCTCGATTCGCGCGCGCGTGTCTTCGCGCAAGGGCGTGGTATTGGCGACCTGGATCACCGCGTAGATCCGCCGTGGATCGTCCGGCTGGAGTTCGATGCTGGTCACCTCGCCGACGCGCAGGCCGTTGAACAGCACGCTCGACCCGCGCCCAAGCCCGGTCACCGTGCCGGTGAAGATGACGCGGATGTTCTCCTTGCGCCCGGCCCCGCCGCTGTTGAACCAGTAGACGAAGCCGAAGGCCGCCGCGAGGACCGCGAGCGTGAACAGACCGACGAGAGCGTAATTGGCGCGCGATTCCATCGTCTAGCTGCTCTGTCCCTGCTCTCCCGCCGGCAGCCTGGCCATGGCGCGCTCCCCGCCGAAATAGGCCTTCAACCATGGATGGTCGGACGCCAGCATCGTCGCCAGCGGGCCGACCGCGATCACCTTCTTGTCCGCCAGAGCGGCGATTCGGTCGCAGGCATGATACAGGCTGTCGAGATCGTGGGTTACCATGAAGACGGTCAGGCCCAGAGTCTGCTTCAGGGTGATGATCAGATCGTCGAATTCGGCGGCGCCGATCGGGTCCAGGCCGGATGTCGGCTCGTCCAGGAAGACGATCTCGGGATCGAGCGCGAGCGCGCGGGCGAGCGCGGCGCGCTTGATCATACCGCCCGACAATTCGGAAGGCGCCTTGTCGGCGGCGTCGCGCGGCAGCCCGACGAGATCGAGCTTCACCATTGCCAGTTCGTCGAGCAGATCGGGCGAAAGCTCGAGATATTCCCGCATCGGCACCTGTATGTTCTGCTTCACGGTCAGTGCCGAGAACAGCGCGCCCTGCTGGAACATCACGCCGAAGCGCCGTTCGAGCACGCGGCGCTGCTGGGGGCCGAGCTCGTCGACATCCTCGCCGAAGACCTCGATCGTGCCGCGCCGCTTGCGGACGAGGCCGAGAATCGTGCGGGTCAGCACCGACTTGCCCTGGCCGGAGCCCCCGACGAAGCCGAGAATCTCGCCGCGCAGCACGTCGAGGTTCAAGCCGTCCATGATCACCTTGTCGCCGAAGGCGACCTTGAGGTCGCGGACGCGGATGACGGCCTCGGGCTCCCTGCCCGCCGCCATCCGATCGTGCTGAGAGTGATCCCGCCGCGTCATCGTCAGAACTCGATCGAGGCGAAGAACATCGCGAAGAGCCCGTCGACGACGATGACCATGAAGATCGCCTTGACCACCGAGGCCGTGACCTGGCGGCCGAGCGATTCCGCCGAGCCCTTGACCGCGAGCCCCTCGATCGAGGCGATCAGCCCGATCACGAAGGCCATGAAAGGCGCCTTGATCAGGCCGACGGCGAAATGCTTCCAGGTGATGACCGATTGCAGGCGGGCGAGGAAGGTGTCGACGCCGATGCCGCCATAGAGCCAGGAGACGAGCCCTGCGCCGACCAGCCCCGCCATCGCCGAGATGAAGGTCAGGATCGGCAGCGAGATGATCAGCGCGAGGATGCGCGGCACCACCAGAACCTCGATCGGATCGAGCCCCATCACGCGCAGGGCGTCGATCTCCTCGCGCATCTTCATCGAGCCGATCTCGGCGGTGAAGGCGGAACCCGAGCGGCCTGCGATCATGATCGAGGTCAGCAGCACCGCAAGCTCGCGCAGGATCAGGATGCCGGTCAGGTTCACGACGAAGGCGGAGGCGCCGAATTGCTGGAGCTGGAAGATGCCCTGCTGCGCGACGATGCAGCCGACCAGGAACGAGATCAGCATGATGATCGGCGCGCCGTTGAAGGCGATCAGCTCGATCTGATTGACCAGCGACGGCCCCCGGAACTTGCGCGGGCCGAGCACGACGCTGACCGAGCCGACCACCACCTCACCGAGGAACATGGCACCACCGACCATATCGCGGCCGAAGCGCACGACGCCCTCGCCGATATCGACGAGGATATCGACGATGCCGATATGCCGGTGAGGCTTCGGCGGATCATCGTCATGGACCTGGACCTCGGCGAGCAGGATCCCGTGCTCCGGCCTGCTGCTGACGAGCTCGACATCGACGCCGTTCCGCTCCTGCCGGGCCTTCAGGCGGTTCAGGATATAGGCGCCGAGCGTATCGAGGCGCGTCACCTCGGACAGGTCGATCCGGGCGCCGGCCTGCGTCAGGCTTTCGACGATCTCGCCGATCAGCGCCTCGATGCGCGGGGCGCGATCGGCGCTCCACGAGCCCGAGAGCGCCACCGCGAGCGTGCCCGCGTCATCGCGGATGGTCGCCTGCGGTTCGGCGGTATCGGGGCTCGCCATGTCGCCGTGAAGTCCCTGTTCCCCTGGCCGAAACGGCCCTGCAGCCTTGCACGGCCGCATCGTGCCGGTCGCGTCGGCCTTTACCCCCTGCCCTGTATTGCCGTGCGGCGCGTGCTTGGCAAGCAGCGGGCGATGCCTCGCTTTCCGCCGCGCCGTCAACGCCTCGAAAGACCCGGAAACCACGGCTTGCCGAGCGATCTGTTCCAATTCGGGGCGGGGACAGCAATTCCTTAAGAAATCGCAAGGCAGGCTCGGATCACACCGTCACGACCGCCTTGCTGATTCGGCCGGTCCATCGAAGTGAGATTTGTCATGGGCGAGACACGCTCGCTGACACCGCTGAGCCAGGCCGATTACGAGGCGATCGAAGCCGCGGTGATGGAGACGGCGCGCGGCCGCTGGTTCATGGTGGAATATGCCAAGCGCAACCGGCAGGCGGACACGCTGCAACTGCTCGGCGCCATCCAGCGGATCGAGCGGGTCGTCGGCCTTGGCGTTCAGGAGACCAGCCGCGAGGCCAACCTGATCGAGGCGGCCGCGCTGATCAGCGATCTGCGCACCGATCTCGAACGCATCAGCGGCAAGGCCGAAGCCCGCTCGTCCGGGCTCGCCGCCCAGATCGAGAAGGCTGCCGGCACCGTGCTCGCCGCGACCGAAAGCATCCAGGAGGCCGCCTGGGGCCTGCGCGAGACGGGCGCGGACACGGAAGCCTGCGATGCGCTCGACCGCCGCGCCGCTGAAATCTCGACGGCGATCGGCGTCGTCGACAGCGTGGTGCAGCGTATCGACAAGATCGCCGACACCATCGCCATGCTGGACTCGAGCCTGCGCGCCTTCGGCGAGGTTTCGCGCGAGTCGAGCGTGAGCTTCGAGACGATGGCGGCGACCGCGGCAGCGATGACCGTGCCGCCGCCTTCCGCCATGCCGCGCCAGTTCGACGATCTCGAGATCACGACCGAGGGGCAGGAGCCCGTCCCGCTGGAGCGCAACGACCGGCCGGCGGACGAGGCGCGCCTCGGCACCGCCCCGCTGCTCGACGACGATATCGTCTTCAGCGATTCCGAAAGCACGCTGCCGGAAGCCTTGCGCCTGGCATCGAGCCCCTCGGAAACCGCGCTGCGCGAGATCGATGCGATGCCGGCGGAGCGCAAGCTCGCCTATTTCGTCTAGGAAACGCTTCCAGCCGCTCAGTTCTCGCGGCGGATGGCGCTTTCGTGCCAGCGGTGCAGCAGCAGGTACGAGACCAGGCTGGTCGCCAGGAAGATCGCGATGCCGGAGAGCGAGATCATCACCAGCGCCGCGAAGACGCGCGGGATCTTGAGCTGGTAGCCCGCTTCCAGGATGCGATAGGCGAGGCCCGAGGCGCTGCCGCCGGTGCCGGCGACGAACTCGGCCACCACCGCGCCGATCAGCGCGAGCCCGCCCGAAATCTTCAATCCCGCCAGGAAGTAAGGCAAGGCCGCCGGCAGCTTGAGATAGCGCATGGTCTGCCAGCGCGAGGCGCCGTGGAGTTCGAACAGGTTGACGAGGTTGTGGTCGGCCGAGTTCAGCCCGAGGATCGTGTTCGACAGGATCGGGAAGAAGGCAACGATCCAGGCGCAGATCAGCAGCGAGAGATCGATATCGTTGGCCCAGATGATGATCAGCGGGGCGATGGCGACGATCGGCGTGACCTGCAGGATGACCGCATAGGGAAGCAACGCCATCTCCAGCCATTTCGACTGGCTGAACAGCACCGCGAGCGTCACGCCGACGACGATTGCGGCAGTCAGCGCCATGAAGGTGATCTTCAAGGTGACCCAGAGCGAGCCCGACAGCGTGCCCCAGTCGGCGACCAGCGTCTGGCCGACCAGGATCGGCCCGGGCAGGACATAATGCGGGATCTCGTTCCAGCGGACTGCGAATTCCCAGAGCGCCAGCACCGCGACGCCGATGGCCAGCGGCGCCAGGATGCGCGGCCAGACGCTGGCGGGCAGGCCGAGAATACGTGGCTCGGCCATCGCGACGGGCAATGCCTGCGCGTCGGTGCCATCGGAGCGGATCGTTTCGGCGGGGGCGCTCATCGGCCGATCGCTTCCTTCAGCTTGGTCGAGGCGACGCGGCAGAGATGGGCGTATTCGCCGGAGGTCCGGAACAGGTCGTCGCGCGGATATGCGGCATCGACCGACAATTCGGCCATGACGCGGCCCGGACGCGCCGCCATCACCACGATGCGCTGCGAGAGATAGACCGATTCGAAGACCGAATGGGTGACGAAGACGGCGGTGAAGCGCTCGCGCTCCCACAGCGCCAGCAGGTCGTCGTTGAGGCGGTGGCGGGTGATCTCGTCGAGCGCCGCGAAGGGTTCGTCCATCAGCAGGATCTTCGGCCGCATCACCAATGCGCGGGCGATCGAGACGCGCATCTTCATCCCGCCCGACAATTCGCGCGGATACGACTTCTCGAAGCCTTTGAGGCCGACCAGCGCCAGCATCTCGGCGGCGCGCGCCTCGGCCTCGGCCCGGGCCACGCCCTTGAGCTTCAGCGGCAGCATGACGTTGGCCAGCGCATTGGCCCAGGGCATCAATGTCGGGTCCTGGAAGACGAAGCCGAGATCGCGGGCGCCATGGCCGGCGCTGCCCTGCGCCTCGCCGGTCTCGCCCGGCCAGGTGATCGTGCCGGAACTCGGGGCGCCAAGGCCGGCGATCATCCGCAGCAGCGTCGACTTTCCGCAGCCGGAGGGGCCGAGCAGGCTGATGAACTGCCCTGCCGCCAGTTCCAGATCGACGCCGCGCACGGCAAGCGTGCCGTTGGCGAAACGCTTCGAGACGTGCCGGACCGCCACGAGCGGCGTGCCGGCACTCTCATTGCCCGGGGGTGTGCTTCGATAGGCCGTGTCCAAAGCCTGATGATCCGATCTCGATACCAATACCGCCACGTCATCCCGGGCGACCGAAGGGAGACCCGGGTTCCATGCCGGAACGGTTCAGGCATGGATTCCGGATCGGCGCCGCTTCGCGGCTTGTCCGGGATGACCCGCTCCTTTCGCAGGGGCCTGAATCAGCCCTTGCCGATGCCCTTGTTCACGAACTCCAGGCTGTAGGCCTTCTTCACGTCGACGCCGGCCGGAACGACGCCGGCTTCGCTCATCGTCTTGTAGAAGCTCGCCCAGCGCGCGTCGGTCATGGCGCCGATGCCGAGCGTCTTGGCGTCGCCGGAGACGACGATGCCGCGCTCGTTCATCACCTTGAGGGCGTAGTCGATCTTCTCCTGATCCATGTCGGGATTGTCCTTCAGGATCCGGGCATTGGCGGCGGCGTTGCCGGGGCCGCCCTTCATGTATTCGGCCCAGCCTTCGAGCGTGGCGTCGGTGAAGCGCTGCACCAGCTCCTTCTTCTCCTGCACCATCTTCCGGGAGATCGTGATCGTGGTGTTGTAGTTCTCGAAGCCGGCATCGGCGAGGAGATGCACGACCGGGTCGACGCCCGCCTTGCGGATGACGAAAGGCTCCGAGGAGAGGAAGCCCTGCTGGGTCAGTTTCTTGTCGGCCAGGAACGGCGCCATGTTGAAGGTGTAGGGGCGGATCTGCTCGTCCTGATAGCCGAATTTCAGCTTCAGGAACGGCCAGAAGCCGACGCGGGCCTGCGCCGCGATCAGGATCGGCTTGCCCTTGAGATCGGCGAGCGTGTCGTTGCCCTGGCCGGGGTGCGAGATCAGGACCTGCGGGTCCTTCTGGAAGATCGAGGCGATACAGAGGAAGGGCAGGTTCTCATGCGCGAAGCTGAGCGCCTCCAGCGAATTGCCCATGATCATGTCGACGCGGCCGCCGAGCAGGAGCTGGGTCGGGTTCTGCTGCGGGCCGCCGGGGCGGATCTCCACGTCGAGCCCGTATTTCTTGTAGATGCCGTTGGTCGCGGCGAGATAGAAGCCGCCATGCTCGGTCTGGGCGCGCCAGTTGGTCTGGTAGCTGACCTTGTCGAGCGTCTGCGCGTTGACGCGCGCGCCCGGCACGGGGATCAGCAGGGAGGCGGTGGAGCCGCCGATCAGCCCGAGCGCGGCGCGCCGGTTCACGCGATATTTCATCGTCGTCATCTCGCTCTCTCCCCTCGCACGGCCGCCGACCCGGCCACTGGCCCGTCTCCTTATCCCATGCGATAGGACGGCGGGACAATGCAACGCCGGGCCGCCGGGTTTCTGCACAGAAACAAGGCGATCAAGCCGGCTCCTGACAGGCCTGATCATGACCGCACGTTTCTGGGGCGACCTGAAGAGTTCCGACTTCGCCGGGCTTTCGCCCGATCGCACCGTCGCGGTGCTGCCGCTGGCGGCGATCGAGCAGCACGGCCCGCATCTGCCGGTCTCCGTCGACACCACCGTGATGAACGGAATGCTGGCCGAGGCGATGCCGCTGGTGCCTGACGATCTCGACGTGCTCGTCCTGCCCACACAGGCCGTCTGCAAGTCGAACGAGCACCTGCATTCGCCGGGCACGGTCACGATCGGCTGGGAGAGCGCGATCCGTTCCTGGATCGAGATCGGCGAGAGCGTGAAGCGGGCGGGCCTGCGCAAGCTCGTGCTGGTCACCTCGCATGGCGGCAATGTCGACCCGATGAAGATCGTGGCGCGGGAGCTGCGCGTCGATCACGGCATGCTCGCCGTCTGCACCGCCTGGATGTCCTTCGGCCTGCCAGAGGGGCTCTATGGCGAGCTCGATATCCGCCACGGCATCCATGGCGGCGATGTCGAGACCTCGCTGATGCTGCATTTCCGGCCTGATCTGGTCGATATGAGCAAGGCCGCGCTGTTCAAGCCGCATACGGTGACGATGGCGGAGGAAGGCTACACGCATCTGCGCCCGACCGGCCCGCACGCCTTCGCCTGGATGGCGCAGGACGTGAACCGCGCCGGCGCGGCCGGCGATGCCACTCTCGCGACGGCCGAGAAGGGCAAGGCGACGGCGGCGTTGCAGGCAAAAGGCTTCGTCGCGCTCATGGCCGATGTCGCGCGGATGCCGCTCGACACGCTCTACAAGGCGGATTGAACCTTACTCGGGATCGAGGAGGCGTGGCCCCGGCCCCTCCTCGGCCAGGCGGTCGAGCGGGTTGTGCAGCGGGCAATCCCGCACCGAGAGACAGCCGCAGCCGATGCAGCCGTTCAGGTGATCGCGCAAGCGCGTCAGCCGGTCGATACGGCGCTCCAGCTCCTGTTTCCAGGCCGATGAGAGCCGCGTCCAGTCGGCGACGGTCGGCGTGCGCTCCTGCGGCAGGGCCTTGAAGGCCTCGCGGATGGTCTTCAGCGGAATGCCGGCGCGCTGCGCCACCTTGATGATCGCGACCCGGCGCAGCACCTCGCGGGCATAGCGGCGCTGGTTTCCCGTAGTGCGATGACTGCGGATCAGCCCTTCCGCCTCGTAGAAATGCAAGGCCGAGACGGCGAGCCCGCTGCGGCGGGCGACCTCCCCGACGCTGAGCTCGATCGGCGGACGCGCCGGCGGGGACATCGGAAACACCTCTTGACCTGAACCTTACTTGAGGTCTTATAAGCCGCGCTCCCGTGATGCAAACCGGAGCGCTTCCATGCACCAGAAGGTCGATACACGGATCAGGCTCGCCCTGATCTATGGCAGCAGCCGCGAGGGCCGCTTCTGCGACAAGGTCGCCGGCTGGGCGATCTCGCAGATCGCCGGCGACGGCCCGTTCGATCTCGCGGTCATCGATCCCGGCGAGATCGACCTGCCGCCGCGCCATGTCAGCGGCAAGCATCCCGCCCTCGAAGAGCTCAGGAGCATCATCGGCTGGGCCGACGGCTTCGTCGTGGTGACGCCGGAATACAACCGCGGCTATCCGGCGATCCTGAAATTCCTGATCGACGCGGTCGGCCCGGAATGGCGCGGCAAGCCGATCGGGTTCGTCTCCTATGGCGGCATCTCGGGGGGCCTGCGCGCCGTCGAGCAATTGCGCCTCGTCTTCGGGGAACTGCATGCCGCGCCGATCCGCGACGGCGTCGCCTTCGCCGATGTCTGGAGCCGCTTCGACGCGGAGGGTACCCTGCTCGACTCCGACCGGGCCGAGCAGGCGATGGCGACGATGCTGGCGCAGCTCCACTGGTGGGCGAGTGCGCTGCGCAAAGCGCGCGAAAGCGTGCCCTACGGCCAGTTCGCCGCGGCGTGATACGTCACGCGAACGTGGAAAGAGCTTCACAAATCCGAACTGGTCTCCTCATGACGGGATGCGGAACAATGCCCCTCCCTGACGAGGAGCCGACGGATATGAAGCTCAAACTTCTCCGCAACGCGACGCTGAAGCTCACCTATGGCGGCAGGACCTTCCTGATCGACCCGGATTTCGGCCCGCGCCATAGCCGCCGCTCCTTCACCGGGCGTTCGGAGAACCCGATGGTCGAGCTACCTGAGCCGATCGATGACATCGTCGCGGGCGTCGACACGGTGATCGTTTCGCATCTCCATGCCGATCATTTCGACGAGGTCGCAAAGGAACGCATCCCGAAGGACCTGGCCGTCATCTGCCGACCCGGCGACGAGACGGCGATCGCGCAGGCGGGCTTCTCCTCGATCACGGCGATCGACTGCTATGTCAGGCTGGGGCCGATCATCCTGAAGCGCCATCCGGCGCAGCACGGCACCGGCGCGGTCGTCGAGAAGATGGGACCGGTGATGGGCCTGAGCTTCGAGGCGCCGGGCGAGCCGACGCTCTACTGGTGCGGCGACAGCGTGCTCTATCCGCCGCTGCGCGATGCCGCGACGGCGACGGGGCCGGACGTCATCGTCACCCATTCCTGCGGAGCCATGTGGGACAATACGCTGATCGTGATGGATGACGAGCAGACGCTCGATCTCGCCGAGGCCTTTCCGCTGGCGACGGTGATCGCGACGCATATGGAAGCGCTCGACCACGCCACGGTCAGCCGCACGGCTTTGCGCAAGGCGGCGAAGGAGCGCGGCGTCGACACGCGGCGCCTGCGCATCCCCGCCGACGGCGAGACGATCGAGCTCGGCGTGCCGGCGCTGGTCTAGGCGCTCGGCGACAAGATCAAACGCGGGATTCCCTCTCCTGTAAGGAGAGGGGTAGGGGTGAGGTGTTCGGACTGGAAACATTGGCCGGAACCTGGCCACGGCGTGAGCGCGCGCCACTGGTCCAACGGCCTACACCTCACCCTGCCCTCTCCTTACAGGAGAGGGTTCCCCGCGCCGTTGTTGTCAGGGTCAGTGTCAAGCGAGCTGCGCGGTTCGTCCGAGAACGACGGATCAGGGCGGCTTACTCCCCCGCCTTCAACTGCTTGGCGTAGATGTCCTTGTACTGCTCGCGCAGCAGGTTCTTCTGGACCTTGCCCATGGTGTTGCGCGGCAGCTCGGCCACGACGAAGACCTGCTTGGGCTGCTTGAACTTGGCGAGGCGCTGCTCCAGCGCCGCGGCGATGCCCTTCGCGGTGATCTCGGCGCCGGGCTTGCAGACCACGACGGCGGTGACGCCTTCGCCGAAATCAGGATGCGGACAGCCGATGACGGCGCTCTCGATCACGCCCGGCATCTCGTCGATCTCGGTCTCGACCTCCTTCGGATAGACGTTGTAGCCGCCGGTGATGATCAGGTCCTTGCCGCGCCCGACGATATGGACGTAGCCGGCGGGGTCGATCTTGCCGAGATCGCCGGTGATGAAGAAACCGTCGGCCCGGAACTCGGCCTTGGTCTTCTCGGGATTGCGCCAGTAGCCCTTGAAGACATTGGGGCCCTTGACCTCGATCATGCCGATCTCGTCGCGGGCGATCTCCTTGCCGGTCTCGGGATCGGTGACGCGGGCCGAGACACCCGGCAGCGGGAAGCCGACCGTGCCGGCGACCCGATCCCCCTCATAGGGGTTCGAGGTGTTCATATTGGTCTCGGTCATGCCGTAGCGTTCGAGGATCGCGTGGCCGGTGCGGTCGCGCCATTCGCGATGCGTCTCGGCCAGCAGCGGCGCCGAGCCGGAGACGAAGAGGCGCATATGCCTGGTCGCTTCCCTGGTGAGGCGGGCATCCTGAAGCAGCCGGACATAGAAGGTCGGCACGCCCATCATGCTCGTGGCCTGCGGCAGATGTTTGAAGACCTGCTCCGGATCGAACTTGGGCAGCAGGATCATCGAGGCGCCGGAAAGCAGGATCACGTTGGTCGCCACGAAGAGGCCGTGGGTGTGGAAGATCGGCAGGGCATGCAGCAGCACGTCGCCCTTCGTGAAGCGCCAATAGTCGACCAGCGCCAGCGCATTCGACGACAGGTTGTCGTGGCTGAGCATCGCGCCCTTGGAGCGGCCGGTCGTGCCGGAGGTGTAGAGGATGGCGGCGAGATCATCCGGCCCGCGCGCGACGTCCGCGAAATCGCTCGAAGCGGCATTGGCCTTGTCGAGCAGGCTGCCAACACCAATGCCGAGCGTCTCCAGCTTGGCGCCGGCCTTCCCGGCATAGGGACGCAGCGCTTCGGCCTTGGCGGGATCGCAGACGAAGACGGCGGGCTCGGCATCGCCCAGGAAATACTCGATCTCGGCCGGGGTATAGGCGGTGTTGAGCGGCAGGAAGATCGCGCCGGCCCGGACCGTGCCGAGATAGAGCATCAGCGCCTCGAAGCTCTTCTCGACCTGCACGGCAACGCGGTCGCCCGGCTTCACGCCGAGCCCGACGAGGGCGTTCGCGAAGCGCGCGGACACCGCGACCATGTCGCCATAGGAGAAACGCCTTCCGTCATCGAGCAGCGCGAAGGGCGCATCGGGCGCCGGCATGCGCGAGCGGATCAGGTCGAAGAGGTGATTGCCCATGATTTCGGGTCCTTTCAGGCGTTTCCGTCTCGGTAAACTACAGCCCTCATCCTGAGGAGGCCCGCAGGGCCGCCTCGAAGGATGCCCCAGATGACTCCGGAGCCTCCTGAAACATCCTTCGAGACGCCGCGGCCGCGGCTCCTCAGGATGAGGGCTGAGGGGATTTGCATATCGCTCAACTCGCCGCCGGGCGCAGCAGCTTGCGCACGCTGGAAGAGGCCACCACCGTGTTGCGGGTGGCGAAGGCTTCGTGGTTCGTCTCGATATCGTCGAGGTCGTAGCGGTAATTGACCATCACGCCATGCGACTCGCGCAGGCCCCGCGCCGAGAGATTGCCGCCGACATTGATCCGCTCCAGACGCGCGCCGTTGCCGAGATGGAAGCGCGCCACGGGATCGATGACGCGGCCGGAGGCCGTGCGCGCCCGCAGCATGTAATGCGCCATCATCTGGCCGAGCAGCCTG
This sequence comes from Bosea sp. ANAM02, assembly GCF_011764485.1. Lineage (NCBI taxonomy): Bacteria > Pseudomonadati > Pseudomonadota > Alphaproteobacteria > Hyphomicrobiales > Alloboseaceae > Allobosea > Allobosea sp. ANAM02. Next base: position 3,681,849 of record NZ_AP022848.1, read on the forward strand.
TCGCGGCGGGCCTTGGTGGCGTCGTCGAGCGAGATCGTCTCGCCGGCCGGACGCGCGAGCTCGGCGCGTTCCTCGTTGGTGAGGGCGAGATCACCGGGCTCTTCCGCGATATCCGCCAGCCAGCGGGCGAAGCCCGGCACCGGCGAGAGCGTGACGAAGGTATCGAGCCCCGGCAATTCGCGCTTCAGGTCCTCGGCCACCTGCTTGATCAGGAAATTGCCGAAGGAGATGCCGCGCAGGCCCTCCTGGCAGTTCGAGATCGAATAGAACACCGCCGTCGTCGCAGCTTGAGCGGGCAGGACGATGCGTTCGGGCTCCAGCACCTCGCCGATGCTGCGCGGGATGTCGCCGGTCAGCGCGACCTCGACGAAGATCAGGGGATCGTCGACGAGCTGCGGATGAAAGAAGGCGAAGCAGCGCCGGTCCGCCGGCTCCAGCCGGCGCCTCAGATCGTCCCAGCCCTGGATCTCGTGCACCGCCTCGTAGCGGATGATCTTCTCCAGCACATTCGCGGGCGTGCGCCAGTCGATGCGGCGCAGGACGAGGAAACCGCGGTTGAACCAGGAGCCGAAGAGATGGCGGAAATCCTCGTCGATGCCCTTGAGCTCCGGCTCCGCCGCCATCGCCTCGAACAGGGCCTCACGCATCCGCACCAGCACATGCGTGCCCTCGGGCGCGAGGTTGAGGCGGCGCAGCAATTCCTGCCGGCGCGGCTCGGATGCCTGATGCAGGGCGGCGACGGTCGCCGGATAGGGCTTGGCCCGATAGGCCTCGATCGCCGCATCGAGCCGCTCGTGATCGGGGCCGAACCGCTCCCGCAGCAGGTTGAAGAAGGCGAGACGGCCGGGCTTGTCGAGCCCCTGCCAAGCGTCAAGAACGGCCTGCGCCAGCGCCATGCCCGAGGCCTCGCCGCGGCCGGAGAGCAGGTCCTCGCAGAGCTTGTCGATCGGGCGCGAGCGGTTTCCGAGGAAGCGCTCGAAGCCGATCAGCGCGCGGCCGCGATCCGCCACATTGGTCAGAAGTTCGCCGAGAAACGCCATGTTCGGTGCGGGCCTCTTGGTTGTCCTGCAATCTTAGAGCGCAGTCCGTCGCGACGGAAGCGCGGCCGTATCATGATCCTGGGTCATGCTGGGGCTTGAGCCCTGAGCATCTCGGAAACCGGTGCCTTCTTGTCTTGAGATTCTCGGGTCTGCGCTGCGCTACGCCCGAGCATGACGCCCGGATCGCTCAACGCAGCAGGCCCCAGGCTTTCAAGAAGAAATCCGGCGTGCCGAAATTGCCGGATTTCAGGGCGACGACCATCTCCGGCCCGTCGACGACGCGCGTCCAGGGCACGCCGGGATCGATCTCGGGGCCGATTTCCAGCGTGCGGATGCCGAGGCCCAGCACGGTCGCGCCGGAGGTCTCGCCGCCTGCGACGAGAAGCCGCGTCACGCCGCCTTCGGACAGGCGCCGCGCGACTTCGGCGAAGGCATGCTCGACGATGCTGCCGGCCTTGTCGCGGCCAAGCTTGTCCTGCACGGCCGCCACCTCGGCCGGATCGTCGCTGGAATAGACGAGGAAGGGTTTGTCGGCCGGCTGAGCCAGGGCCCAGGCGGCGAGGCCGGCGGCGTTCTGGCTGCCATCGGCCAGCGCCATCGGGTCGACCTTGAGCGCGGGATAGCCCGCTTCCAGCGCCGCCTTGATCTGGCCGCGCGTCGCCGTCGAGCAACTGCCGGAGATGATGCCGGCGCGCCCTGCCGGCGCCTTCAGATCCTGCGGCCCGGGGCGCTCCGGCAGGAGGCCGGCGCGGCGGAAATTCTGCGGCAGGCCCATGGCGATGCCCGAGCCGCCGGTCAGCAGGACATGCTCCGACACGGCATGGCCGAGCGTCATCAGGTCCTCGTTGGTCAGGGCGTCGGTGACGGCATAGCGGATGCCGTCGGCCTGAAGCCTGGCAAGGCGCGCCTTCACCGCGGCCGGGCCGGCGAGCACCGTCGCATAGTCGACGAGGCCGGTTTCGGTCTTCGCCTGCGCCGCCATCAAGCGCATCAGGCTGGAATCCCGCATCGGCGTCAGCGGGTGGTCCTTCATCGAGCTCTCATGCAGCGGCACGGCGCCGACGAAGAGATAGCCCTGATAGATCGAACGGCCATTCGCGGGGAAAGCCGGGCAGACGATGGCGAGCTTCGCGTCGAGCCGCTCGGCCAGCGCGTTCGCCACCGGCCCGATATTGCCCTGCGCCGTCGAATCGAAGGTCGAGCAGTATTTGAACAGGATCTGGCGCGCGCCGCCCTTGAGCAGCGCCTCGCAGGCGGCGAGCGAATCCGCGACGGCCTCGGCCACCGGATTGGTCCGCGACTTCAGCGCGACGACGACCGCGTCGGCCTCCGGCAGGGTGGAGCCGGCAGCCGGCACGCCGATCACCTGCACGGTGCGCATGCCCGCCCGGTTCAGCATCAGCGCGACATCGGTCGCGCCCGTCATGTCGTCGGCGATCACGCCCAGCAGCATGCTCTTTCTCCCCTGCCCGCACGGGCCTTAGCCTTGCCGGCCGCCCTTCTAGTCCCTGCCGGGAGAGGTGGCGACCGCCATCGCCGCATCGTGCATGTCCGCCCCGGACATGGAACCCCATGTCCCGACAAAGCGGAGTCTGCCCATAGGGTAGGCAGCGATGCCTGCGAATTGATGCGCCGCATCATCGACGGCGGGCTCGATCTGAGTCAGGTTAGTGCCACAAGGAACAATCGAGCGGAGCGAACCGCGCGACCTGCCGGGAACGCCTGCCGACAACCGTCCGGAACGAGGGGACATCATGAAGCTGTTGAAGGTTGCGATCTCTGCCGCCGTACTCGCGCTCGCGACGATGCCGGCGCTGGCCCAAACCCCGTCCACCCTGCGCATCGGCCTGCAGGAAGACCCCGACATGCTCGACCCGCACAAGGCGCGCACCTTCGTCGGCCGCATCGTCTTCATGGGTTTGTGCGACCGGCTGGTCGACATCGCTCCGGACCTGAAGCTGGTGCCGCGGCTGGCGACGGAATGGAGCTTCTCCGCCGACGGGCTGACGCTGACGATGAAGCTGCGCAGCGATGCAAAGTTCCACGATGGCGAGGCCTTCAACGCCGAGGCCGCTAAGGCCAATCTCGACCGCGCCCGCACCTTGCCCGACTCGCTGCGCAAGGCCGAACTCGGCTCGGTCGAGAGCGTCGCGGCGCCGGACGCCACCACGCTGGTGCTGAAGCTGAAGCGCCCGGACGCCACCCTGCTCGCGCAGCTCACCGACCGCGCCGGCATGATGCTCTCGCCCAAGACGCTTTCAGGCGACGTCGCGGCGAAACCGGTCTGCTCCGGTCCCTACAAGTTCGTCGAGCGCGTGCAGAACGACCGGATCGTGCTGGAGAAGTTCAAGGAACACTGGGAGGCCGACAAGTACAATTTCGACCGGATCGTCTATCGCGCGATCCCCGATACGACCGTGCGCCTCGCCAACCTGCGCTCGGGCGAGCTCGACATGCTGGAGCGGCTCGCCCCGACCGACGTGAAATCGGCGCAGGGCGACAAGTCGCTGAAGGTCGAGAGCATCGCCAATCTCGGCTACCAGGGCATCACCATCAACACCAACAATGGCGAGGCCGCCAACCAGCCGATGGGCAAGGACAAGCGCGTGCGCCAGGCGCTCTCGCTGTCGATCGACCGCAAGGTGCTGAGCCAGGTCGTGTTCGAGGGGCTCTACGCACCGTCGAACCAGCCCTTCAATCCCGGTAATTTCTACGTCAGCGCCGACCTGCCGGTGCCGGCGCGCGACGTCGCCAAGGCCAAGGCGCTGCTCAAGGAGGCCGGGCAGTCCAAGGTCACGGTCGAACTCTTCGTCACCAACAACCCGGTCGACGCCCAGCTCGGGCAGGTGATCCAGGCGATGGCGCAGGAAGCCGGCATCGACATCCAGATCCGCTCGACCGAATTCGCCAGCCAGTTGCGCGACCAGCAGCAGGGCAAGTTCCAGATGAGCCGCGTCGGCTGGTCAGGCCGTATCGATCCGGACGGCAACATCCATCCCTTCGCCCACTCCAAGGGCAACCAGAACGACGGCAAATACGCCAATGCGGAGGTCGACAAGCTGCTCGACGAAGCCCGTACGATCTACGAGCCGGCCGAGCGCAAGAAGCGCTACGACGCCGCGCAGAAGATCCTGCAGGACGAGCTGCCGATCGTCTATCTCTACAACCAGACGGTGTTCTTCGCGATGCGCTCGAACATGCAGGGCTTCGTGATCAACCCGGACGGCATGATCCGTCTCGCCGGACTGAAGCGCTCGTGAGGATGCTCATGCGCTGAGAGGTGGCCCATGGCCACGCTCATCCTCCGCCGCTTCCTGATCGCGATACCGACGCTGTTCCTGGTATCGCTCTTCGTCTTCGCCCTGCAGCGCGCGCTGCCGGGCGACCCCTTCCTCGTCATCGCCGGCGAGGAACGCGATCCCGAGGTGATCGCACGGCTGCGCGAGATCTACCGGATGGACGATCCGATCTTCGTGCAGTTCTTCGCCTGGCTCGGGCAGGTCGTGCAGGGCGATTTCGGCCGCTCGCTGCGCACCGGCGAGCCGGTATTGAACCTGATCCTGCAGAAGCTGCCGGTGACGATCCAGCTCGCCACCGCCTCGATCCTGGTCGCGATCTGCATCGGCATCCCGATCGGGATCCTCGCGGCACGGCGCAAGGGCACCGTCGTCGACTACTCCGCCAGCGCGGTCGCGCTGTCGGGGTTGTCGATCCCGAATTTCTGGTTCGGGATCATGCTGATCCTGCTGGTCTCGGTTCACCTGAAATGGCTGCCGGCCTCGGGCTACGAGCCGATCTTCGTCCATCCCTGGGAGGCGATCAAACGCCTGATCATGCCCGCCTTCGTGCTCGGCAACGGGCTCGCCGCCTTCCTGATGCGCCATACCCGCTCGGCCATGCTGGAGGTGCTGCGCTCCGACTACGTCCGCACCGCCCGCGCCAAGGGGCTCGACGAGGACACCGTCGTCCACCGCCATGCGCTGCGCAACGCCCTGGTGCCGATCATCACGCTGACCACGCTGCTCTTCGGCGAATTGCTGGCCGGCGCGGTGCTGACCGAGCAGGTCTTCACCATCCCCGGCTTCGGCAAGCTGATCGTCGATGCCGTGTTCAATCGCGACTATGGCGTGGTGCAGGGCGTGGTGCTGTGCACGGCCATCGGCTTCATCCTGATGAACCTGATCGCCGACATCCTCTACATCCTCGTCAATCCGCGACTGAGGGCCGGCTGATGGCTTCGCTCGATTCCATCGCCTCCACCGGCGCCTCATCCGGCTCCGGCGGGCGCCCCGGCGTTCTGGCGCGCCTTGTCCGCAACAGGTCCGCGCTGCTCGGCGGCGGGCTCGTCCTGATCTTCGTGCTGATGGCGGTGCTGGCGCCGGTGCTGCCTTTGGCCGATCCGTTCAAGTCGAACTTCCTCGCCATCCGCAAGCCGCCCTCCGAGCTCTACTGGTTTGGCACGGACGAACTCGGGCGCGACCAGGTCTCCCGGCTGTTCTTCGGGGCGCAGGCCTCGCTGCTCGCCGGCATCGTCTCGGTCCTGATCGCGGTCGCGATCGGCCTGCCCTTCGGCCTGCTCGCCGGCTGGTACGGCGGCTGGATCGACATCGTGATCTCGCGGGTCACCGAAGCTCTGCTCGCCTGCCCCTTCCTGATCCTCGCCATAGCCTTCGCCGCCGTGCTCGGCCCATCGCTGACCAATGCGATGATCGCGATCGGCCTGTCCGCCGTGCCGATCTTCATCCGGCTGATCCGCGGCCAGGTGATGAACGTCAAGGCGGAGGATTTCGTCGAGGGCGCGCGGGCGGTCGGCGCGCGCGATCTCAGGCTGATGTTCCGCCATGTCCTGCCCAACACCCTGTCCCCCATCGTGGTGCAGTCGACATTGTTCATGGCGCAGGCGATCATCCTGGAAGCCGCCCTCTCCTTCCTCGGGCTCGGCCAGCAGCCGCCGGCACCGTCCTGGGGACAGATGCTCAACGTCGCCAAGAACTTCATGGAACAGGCGCCCTGGATGTCGGTGGCGCCGGGCATCTGCATCTTCCTCGCCGTGCTCGGCTTCAACCTGCTCGGCGACGGCCTGCGCGACGCGCTCGATCCGAAAGAAAACTAGGCTTCAGGGATACGCCCATGTTCACGACCCGCCCCGAAATCCTCGGCACCTTCGGTGTCGTGACCTCGACGCACTGGCTCGCCACCGCGTCGGGCATGGCGATGCTGGAAAAGGGCGGCAACGCCTTCGACGCCTGCGCCGCCGCCGCCTTCGTGCTGCAGGTGGTGGAGCCGCATCTCGTCGGCCCGGCCGGCGACATGCCGGCGGTGTTCTATTCGGCCGAAACCGGGAAGGTCGAGACGCTCTGCGCGCAGGGGCCGGCGCCGCAAGCCGCGACCATCGCGGCCTACAAGGCGCTCGGCCTCGACCTGATCCCCGGCTCCGGCCTGCTCGCGACCGTCATCCCCGGCGCCTTCGGCGGCTGGATGACGCTGCTGCGCGACCATGGCCGGCTGAAGCTGCGCGACATTCTCGAACCTGCGATCGGCTATTTCGAGAACGGCCATCCGATGCTGCCGCGCGTCTCGGATTCGATCCGGGAACTGACCGATCTCTTCACCAACGAGTGGTCGACCTCGGGCGCGGTCTACCTGCCCGGCGGCAATGTGCCGGAGGCGCGCAAGCTCTTCGCCAACAAGGCCGCGGCCGAGACCTACAAGCGCATCCTCGCCGAAGCGGAAGCCAGGGGCGGCGACCGGCAGGAGCAGATCCAGGGCGCCTATGACGCCTGGTACAAGGGCTTCGTCGCGGAGGCGATGGACCGCTTCTGCCGTACGCAGGAGGTGATGGATTCGTCCGGCCAGCGCAACAAGGGGCTGCTCACCGCGCAGGACATGGCGACCTACCAGCCGACCTACGAGACGCCGACCTCGGTCACCTATCACGACTGGGAGGTGTTCAAGATCGGCCCCTGGGGCCAGGGCCCGGCGTTCCTGCAGACGCTGAAGATCCTCGAAGGCGTCGACCTCGCGGGGATGGGACCGGCGAGCCCTGAATTCGTGCATCATGTCGTCGAGGCGATGAAGCTCGCCTTCGCCGATCGCGAGGCCTATTACGGCGATCCGGATTTCGTGAAGGTGCCGCTGGCGACGCTGCTCTCCGAGGATTATGCCGCCGGGCGGCGCGGGTTGATCGGCGAGCAGGCCTCGCTGGAACTGCGGCCGGGCATCGTCTCCGGCTACGAGGCGCAGGTCGCGCATGCGATGAAGGCACTCGGCGCCATCGCCCAGCCCACGCAGGGCGGCGCCAGCGTCGGCGAGCCGACCATGGCCTCGATGGTCGCAGCCGGCCGCAAGGGCGACACCGTCCATATCGACGTCATCGACAAATGGGGCAACATGATCGCGGCGACGCCGTCGGGCGGCTGGCTGCAATCCTCGCCGGTCATCCCGGAGCTCGGCTTCCCGCTGAATTCGCGCGCCCAGATGTTCTGGCTGGAAGAGGGCCTGCCCTCCTCGCTCGCGCCCGGCAAGCGGCCGCGCACGACGCTGACGCCCTCGATCGCCTTCGAGCACGGCAAGCCCCGCCTCGCCTTCGGCACGCCCGGCGGCGACCAGCAGGAGCAGTGGCAGCTCGGCCTGTTCCTGCGCCGCGTCCATCATGGCCTCAACCTGCAGGAGGCGATCGATCTGCCGCTGTTCCACACGCAGCATTTCCCCTCCTCCTTCTATCCGCGCTCGTCGCGGCCGGGCCATATGATGATCGAGGAGAGCATCGGCACGGCCGCCATCGCCGAGCTGGAACGCCGCGGCCATGCCGTCGAGAAGGCGCCGGCCTGGACGGTCGGCCGCCTCACTGCGGCGGAGCGCGGCGATGACGGCCTCTTGCGCGCCGCCGCGACACCGCGTCTGATGCAGGCCTATGCAGCAGGGCGATAGGCTCTGTTCCACTTTTCTTCCTCCGCGGTCATCCCGGGTGGAGCGAAGCGAAGACCCGGGATCCATGCCTGAACCGTTCCGGCATGGATCCCGGATCAGCGCCGCTCATGCGGCCTGTCCGGGATGACAGCGTTCGATTTTCATTTGCCCGAGGCCGTCTTTCAGGAGCTGCTCGCATGACCTGGTCCATCGTCGCCCGCGACGCCGCGACCGGCGCCTATGGCGTCGCCGTCTCGACCTGCGCTTTCGCCGTCGGCGCCCGCGTGCCCTATGGCGGCGGGCGGATCGGCGCGATCGCGACGCAGGCCTTCGTCAACCCGCTTTACGGGATCGACGGCCTGAGATTGCTGCAGGAAGGCCGCTCGGCGGTCGAGATCATCGCGACGTTGACGGCGGCCGACGAGGGCCGCGCCCATCGCCAGCTCCATGTCATCGACCGCGACGGCAAGATCGCCTCGCATACCGGCGCCGCCTGCATCGACTGGTGCGGCGCCGTCGACGGGCCGCAGGTCTCTGTCGCCGGCAACATGCTCGCCGGCCCGGAGGTCGTGCAGCAGACGCTGAAGACCTATATCGCCTCCTCGGCGCTGGATTTCGACGAGCGCCTGCTGGTGGCGCTGGAAGCCGGCGAGAAGGCCGGCGGCGACAAGCGCGGCAAGCAATCCGCCGCGATCCGGATCTGGAACGGCGAACCCGTGCCCAGCCTCGACATCCGCGTCGACGACCACAGCGATCCCCTGGCGGAGCTGCGCCGGCTCTGGCGCGTCGCGCATCAGCGCTCGGTGCCGTTCCAGCAGGCTTCGCCGTCGCGCGGGCGCCCCGCCGGCGTCACCGACCGGGCCGAACTCGATCGCCTCTGCACGGAATACGCCGCCGCCTGGAACACCAGGCATCCGGAGACCTGAGTGGCCAAATCCATTCTCGACGCGCGAAGCGCATGATAGGCTGACGCTCCGTCACTCCGGTGATGCCGACGAGCGGGGAATGCGATGGCCGATCCGAACACCGAAGCCCTCCAGAAGCGCATCGCCACGCTGGAGGCGCAGGTCGCGGCCCTGCTGCAGGCGATATCGGCGGATCGCGGCGGCAATGTCGTCATCAACGCGCCGGGCTCGCTGACCGTCAATTGCGGGATGGGCATCGCGCTCACCGCCGGCAGCATGATGACGCTGACCGCGGGCGCCACCCTCGGCGTGACGGTCGGCGCTACTGCCACCGTGATGGTCGGCAACCGGATGCGCATCAGCAGCGGCCATGAGACCTCTTTCGAAACGCGCGACTTCAACGTCAGCGCTGCCGTGAGCTGCGACATCGAGAGCGGGCAGAACTTCGCCGTCGCGGCCGGCAAGGACATGACGATGAGCGTGGGCAAGGATATGGCCGTCCGCGTCGGCAAGGTTCTCGCGATCGACAGCGCCGATGCGTCGTCGCTCAAGAGCGGCGACGCCAGGCTGAACATGAAGAAGGACGGCAGCGTCGAGCTTCAGGGGCGCGATATCTCGCTCAGGGCTTCCGGACGCCTTGAAGCCAAGGCGTCCGGGAACGTCACGATCAAGGGATCCAAAGTCCTGCAGAACTGAAGCGTGCCGAGACTCCGACGGAACCACGTCGTCATTCCGGGGCTTCGCGTAGCGAAGAGCCCGGAACCGTCAGCCTAACGCTGCTCCAGCTCGTCATGCTCGCCCTTGTGGCGAGCATCCATGTCTTGGACACCGCGCTCGATCGATGCAGACGTGGATGGTCGGGACAAGCCCGACCATGACGGATGGGCTCAGGTCAGCTTGCCGCGCGCCGCGACCGGCAGTTCCCCGATCAGCTTGTCGCCGCGCACGGTCACCAGACGATCGACCATGTTGACGACGACGCAGACATGGTTCGGCACCACGCGCACGACCTCGCCGACGAGCGGGCGCTTGTTCGAAGCAGAAAGGTCGAGGAAGCCGTGCTCCTCCGCAAATTGCGCGATCCGCGCCGCCGGGTATTCGAGGATATAGCCGTGGCCATCGAGATTGCCCTTGTCGCTGGTCAGCGTCTTCGAGCCTGAATCGAGGATGCCGCGCTCTGCACCGGCCCGGCTCACCACCGTCGCGTAGACGGTCAGCGCACAATCCTCGAGCGTCGCGACCCCAGCCGCGATCTGCATGCGGTCGTTGAAGATCGAGGTGCCCGAGCGATGCTCGGTCGAGCCCTTGAGCTTCCCGATATGCGGCAGGTTGGGCGAGCCGCCGGTCGAGACGATGTCGGCCTTGAGGCCGGCATCGCGCAGACCGGCATTGGCGGTGTCGAGGAAGACCTGCGTGCGCTCCCAGCCATCCTCCGGCGGGTACATCAGGAAGCCGGCGAAGCGCAGGCCGGGCGAAGCAGCGACCATCCTGGCCAGTTCCACCGCCTCGCCGGGCGTCTCGACGCCGGCGCGCTTGCGGCCGGTATCGCATTCGATGACCACTTCCAGATCGCGGCCCGCGATCTCCCCCGCCCGCGGCAGGCCGGAGATGGTGACCGGGTTGTCGGCCGCGACGATCATCCGGACGCGGCGCTGCAGCGCGCCGAGGCGGCCGAGCTTCTCCTCGCCGATGATGTTGTAGCTGATCAGGATATCGTCGATGCCGCCATCGGCCATCACCTCGGCCTCGCCGAGCTTCTGGCAGGTGATGCCGCGCGCGCCGGCCTCGATCTGGAGGCGGGCCAGCTCCGGCGACTTGTGCGTCTTGATATGCGGACGGTTGGCCAGGCCGGCCGCGTCGCAGGTCGCCTGGAGACGGGCTATATTGGCATCGACCTTGTCGAGATCGATCACCACGGCGGGCGTTCCGTAGACGCGGGCGATCTCGGCGGCGAGCGGTGTCGGCGCCGGCTGGTCGACGGCGCGGGAGGTGGTCGCGGTCACGCTCATGGATGCACCTTCACGATGACCTCGATCTCGACGGTCATGCGGTTCGGCAGCGAACCCATGCCGACGGCCGAGCGGGCATGACGGCCGCGCTCGCCGAGCACGGCGACGAACAGGTCCGAGCAGCCGTTGATGACCTTGGGATGATCCGAGAAGTCCGGGGCAGCATTGACCATGCCGAGCAGCTTGACCACCTCGACCTTGTCGAGGGAGCCGACGGCCTTCTTCATCGCAGCGAGCAGGCCGAGGCCAGTCTGCCTGGCATGCTGGTAAGCCTCTTCGACCGTGACATCGGCCCCGACCTTACCGGTCGGATAGGTGCCGTCGGCGCGCTTCGGACCCTGGCCCGAGAGATAGACCATGTCGCCGACCTGCTTGAAGCTGACATAGGTCGCGACCGGCGTCGGCACGTCCGGCAGGGTCAGCCCCAGTTCCTTCAGCCTGTCTTCGGCGCTCATGGCGTTTATCTCCTCAAAATCCGGCCGGCATCCGTTGCGCCGGCCTGTCCCGTCAGTCGTTCAGTTCGCGGCGCATATAGCGGGCCGCATCGTCATAGCTCGCGAGCTTGCGATCAAGCGCGGGATCATGCACCTCGCGAAAGCCCTGTCGTCGCCAGAAGCCGATTGAGTCGTTGACCGCGACGAGCGCCAGGCTCGCATGGCCGGTTTCGGCCGCATGACGGGCGATCGCCGTGACGATCGCGCCTGCCGCACCGTTGCCTCGCCCGGCCGGCAGCAAGGCGAGATCGTGCAGATACCAGTTCGCGACGCCTTGCGGGATCTCGCCGAGCAGGGAATTCAGGGCCGGGACCGTGCCCCCCGGCCAGGGATGGCTGACGAGATAGCCCTGCAGCGCACCGCCCTCGCCGGCCAGCACATGGCAGCCGTCCGGCGCCAGGCGCAGGCGCTCGGCGAAGACCGCCTCGTCCTCGGGATAGTCCGGGTGCACGACGGCCGCGATCGCCATCACGGCCGGCAGGTCGGCCGGCGCCATGCGACGCCAGAGCGCGCTTCGCAATGGACTCTTCCTTTGTCATTCCGGGGCGAGCCAGAGGCTCGAACCCGGAACCCACGACCGGGTGCCACGCTTCGAGACGCTCCAATCCATCAGGCTCACCCCGTCGTGGGTTCCGGGTTCTTCGCTGCGCGAAGCCCCGGAATGACAGGGTCGAGTTCCGGTTCAGGCCGCGACCTTCGGGAACTTGCCGGTCCGCTTCGGGTGCCACCACTTGCCCTTGAGCACGACGCCCTCGGAGACGATTTTGCGATCGCCCATCAGATGCTCGCCGACGACGTCGACATAGTCGAACTTGCCTTCCTTGACGGTCAGGATCGTCGCGTCGCCGAGCGAGCCGACCTTGAGCGAGCCGTATTCCGGGCGCTTCAGCGCCATGGCCGCGTTCACGGTCGAGGCGGCGATGACGTTGCTCAGGCTCATGCCCATGCAGAGGAACTTCGACATGGTGGTGACCTGGTCATAGGCCGGGCCATCGATGCAGAGCTTGTGCACGTCCGACGAGATCACGTCCGGCTCGAAGCCGTTGGCCAGCATGGCTCGGGTCGTCTTGAACGAGAACGAGCCCTTGCCGTGGCCGATATCGAAGATGACGCCGCGCTTGCGGGCGGCCAGCACCTCGGGCTTCACCGTGCCCTGCGCGGTCGCCGGCGCGTTCGGGAAGGGGCGGAAGGCGTGGGTCAACACGTCGCCCGGCCGCAGCATGCCGATGACCTCCTCATAGGACGGCGGCGGATGGTCGATATGGCACATCAAGGGCATGCCGACCTCGTTGGCGACCTGCAGTGCGATGTTCAGCGGCACGGTGCCGGAAGTGCCGGAGGCATGCAGGCCGACGCGGACCTTGATGCCGACGATCAGGTCGCGGTTCTTGTCGGCGACCTCGGCGCAGTCGATCGGGTTCATCAGGCGCAGGTCGCCGCTCTCGCCGACCATGACGCGGTGGTCGAAGCCGTAGATGCCCGCATGCGAGACGTGGAGATAGGCGAGGATGCGGGCCTGGCTCTGCTCGATGACGTGCTTGCGGAAGCCCGGCCAGTTGCCGGGACCGGCCGAGCCGGTATCGACCGAGGTGGTGACGCCGGAGAGGCGGCAGAACTCGTCGGCGTCGATGCCGAGCGAGGTGCCACCCCAATAGACATGGGTATGCAGGTCGATCAGGCCGGGCGAGACGATGTAGCCGGAGACGTCGCGGATTTCCCTGGCGCCCTTCAGGTCCTTGCCGAAGCCGGAGACCTTGCCGTCCGTGAAGGCGACATCGAGGATGCCGTCATGCTTCTGGGAGGGGTCGATGACGCGGCCGCCCTTCAGGATGAGATCGTGGGTCATTTTCTGCTCGCAGGTAGGGTCTCAATGCCAAATAAAGAACGCAGTCATCCCGGGCGACCGGAGGGAGACCCGGGATCCATTCCGGAACGCTTCCGAAGAAGGTTCAGGCATGGATCCCGGATCTCCGCTTCGCTCCGTCCGGGATGACACGCGGGTGAAGAACGCCATCACGCCGGCCCCACCGCGCCCTTGCGCTCGACGATCAGGCCGTAGGCCTGAGGCTCGCGATGCCTGGCGAAATTGAAGGTGGAGGCCTTGTAGCTCTTGCCGAGATCCATGTCGCAGCGGGCGAGGACGAGCTCGTCATCCTCGGTCACGGCCTGGGCTACGACCTCGCCGGTCGGCGCGATGATGCAGGAGCCGCCGATCTGGTCGACGCCGGCCTCCAGCCCCGCCTTGGCGACGCCGACGACCCAGGTTGCGTTCTGATAGGCGCCGGCCTGCATCACGAGCTGGTTGTGGAAATTGCCGAGCCGGTCATGGTCCGGCGCCGGCGGGTTGTGCTTGGGCGTGTTGTAGCCGAGCACGATCAGCTCGACATCCTGCAGGCCCATCGAGCGATAGCTCTCCGGCCAGCGGCGGTCGTTGCAGATCATCATGCCGATATTCGCATCCATCGTCCGCCACACCGGCCAGCCGAGCTCGCCGGTCTCGAAATAGCGCTTCTCCAGGTTCTGGAAGGGCGCCGCGGGGCGGTGCTCGGGGTGCCCCGGCAGATGGATCTTGCGGTACTTGCCGACGATCGAACCCGACTTGTCGACGAGGATCGCGGTGTTGAAGCGGCGCTTGCGGCCCTGCTCGAAGGCGAGCTCGCAATAGCCGAGATGGAAGCCGACGCCGAGGCGCTTGCTCTCCTCGAAGAGCGGCGCGGTCTCGTTCGAGGGCATCGCGCTCTCGAACCAGCTATCGATCTCGGCTTCGTCGTCGATCCACCAATGCGGGAAGAAGGCGGTGAGCGCGGCTTCCGGATAGACGACGAGATCGGCGCCGTGGCTCTTGGCCTGCCGCATCAGCTCGACCATGCGGGCGACGGCCGAGGCCCGGCTCTCATCGCGCTGGATGGGGCCGAGCTGGGCGGCGGCGACGGTCAGGATGCGGGTCACGTCATGGGCTCCGGATGAGGACCACCTTGGAGGGCAAGGCTTTCAAGCACTGAGCCGGCGCGTCAAGCGCCGGCAATGCGGGGCGTGGGTTGCCCTGGCTGCGGGGCAGGCGCTCGGAACGCCCGTTCTCAGATCGTCTTGGCGAGCCTGGGATCGAGCGAGTCTCTGAGGCCGTCGCCGAGCAGGTTCACCGCGAGCACGGTGATCGAGAGGAACACCGCCGGGAACAGGATGATATGCGGCCGGACCTGCCAGAGCGCCCTGCCCTCGGCCATGATGTTGCCCCAGGAGGGCGTCGCCGGCGGCACGCCCGCGCCGATGAAGGACAGGATCGCCTCGACGATCATGGCGCTGGCGCAGATATAGGTCGCCTGCACGCTCATCGGCGCGAAGGTGTTGGGCAGGATGTGGCGCCAGATGATGCGTGGCACGCGGGCGCCATTGGCCACCGCCGCCTCGACATAGGGCTGCTCGCGCAACGAGAGCACGACGCCGCGCACGAGGCGGGCCACGCGCGGGATCTCGGCGACGGTGATGGCGATGATCACGTTCTGGATCGAGCCGCGCGTCAGCGCCATCAGGGCGATGGCGAGCAGGATCGGCGGGATCGACATCATGCCGTCGATGATGCGCATGATGATACCGTCGGCCCAGCGCACGAAGCCCGCGAAGAGGCCGATGGTGAGGCCGATGATCGAGGACAGGATCGCGACGCTGAAGCCGACGAGCAACGAGACGCGGGCGCCGTAGACGACGCGCGAATAGACGTCGCGGCCCAACATGTCGGTGCCGAACCAGTAGAGCTCGGAGGGCACGCGCGTGCGCCTGGCCGGCGAGATCGCGGTCGGGTCCGTGGTCCAGAGCAGCGGCGCGAAGAGGCCGATCAGCGCCATCAGGATCAGGAGCCCGCCGCCGACGGCGACGGACGGGTGGCGCCGCAGATAGCGGCGGAAGCGGGCGACGCGGCTGAGTTCAGCCTTGGCCGGTTCAGCCGCCGGCAGCGCCAGGGGAGCGGGGGTCGTTTGAGCGGTCAATAGCGGATCCTCGGGTCGACGAGGGTATAGGTCAGGTCGATCAGCAGGTTCACGAGCACGTAGACCAGGCTGAACATCAGCACGACGCCCTGGATGACGGGGTAGTCGCGACGCAGGATGGCATCGACGGTGAGCCGGCCGAGGCCGGGAATGGCGAAGACGCTCTCGGTCACGACGGCGCCGCCGATCAGGAGCGCGATGCCGATGCCGATGATGGTGACGATCGGCACGGCGGCATTCTTGAGCGAATGCAGGAAGAGCACGTCCTTCTGGGTCACGCCCTTCGCCTGGGCGGTGCGGACATAGTCCTGCTGCAACACCTCGAGCATGGTGGCGCGGGTGATGCGGGCGATCAGCGCGATATAGACGAGGCCGAGCGTGACGGCCGGCAGGATCAGATTCCTGAGCCAGGGCCAGAAACCCTGCGAGAACGGCGTGTAGCCCTGCACGGGCAGCCAGTCGAGGCGGAGTGCGAAGAGATAGGCGAGCAGGTAGCCGACGACGAAGACCGGCACCGAAAAGCCGAGCACGGCGAAGCCCATCGCCGCCTTGTCGACCCAGCTCCCCGCCTTCCAGGCGGCGACCACGCCCATCGGCACGGCGACCACCACGGCGAAGATCAACGTCAGGATCATCAGCGACAGCGTCGGCTCGATACGCTGCGCGATGAGCTGCGTCACCGGCAGGTTGGTGAAGATCGAGGTGCCGAGATCGCCCTGGAGCACCCGGAAGGACCATTCGGCGAAACGGACGAGATAGGGCCGGTCCAGTCCCAGGCTGGCGCGGATGCGCTCGACATCGGCGGGCGAGGCCTGGTCACCGGCGATGATCGCCGCGGGATCGCCCGGCGCGACATAGAGCAACGAAAAGACGAACAGCGCCACGAAGGCCATCACCGGGATGGTCGTGACGATGCGCCTGACGACGAAAGCGAGCATGGGGCCGTCGGACCTCGTTCATAGCGTATCCAGGAGCCGCGGCCGGGATTTCTTCCGGGCCACGGCGAAGCGAGTCAGTGGAGCCGGCGACGGCTCCGGGCAGGCGGAGCGACGGCCCCGCCCGCCCCGCGAGCCGTCAGGCTTTCTTGACGTCCCAGAAGAACGGCAACGGCCCGCTGACCACGCCGGTGACGTTCTTCCGCCAGGCCTGGTAGCTGAGGTAGAAGCCGGTCGGCGCGAAGACGACGTTCTCGACGGCGGCCTTGTTGAGGCGCCCCATCACGGCCTTCTCCTCGGCCAGGTCCTTGGCCTTGAACCAGTTCGTCACCTCGGTCTCGACCGCGGGAACGTTCGGCCAGCCGAACCAGGCCTTGTCGCCATTCGCGCGGATCGCCGTATAGGAGGCGGGGTTCACGCAGTCGGCGCCGGCATGCCAGGTGTGGAACATGCTCCAACCACCCTGGTCCGGCGGCGTCTTCTGGGCGCGGCGGGCACCGACCGTGCCCCAGTCCGTCGCGACGAAATCGACCTTCATGCCGATGCTCTTGAGCAGTTCGGCCGTCACGTCGCCCATCGACTTGGTGGCGGCCATGTCCTGGGCCACCACGCAGATGACGGGCTCGCCCTTGTAGCCGGACTCGGCCAGGAGCTTCTTGGCTTCGGCGACGTTGCGCTTCTTCAGAATATCGCCGCCCTCCTCGGTATAGAGCGGCGTGCCGGGCGTGAAGAAGCCGGGCAGCGGCTTCCAGAGCTTGTCGTCGTCGCCGACGACGGCGCGCATGTAGTCCTCCTGGTTCAGCGCCGTCAGCACGGCCTGGCGCACCTTCAGGTTGTTGAAGGGCGGATGCAGGTGATTCATGCGGAATGCGCCGATATTTCCGAGCGGATCGCCGATATCGACATTGATGTCCTTGTGGCCCTTCAGCACCGGCACGAGGTCGGCAAGCGGGGTCTCCCACCAATCGACTTCGCCGTTCTGGAGCGCGGCGGCGGCCGTCGCCGGATCGGGCATGATCACCCATTCGATCCGATCGACGAGGATGTTCTTGCCGCCGGAGAGCCAGTCGGCCTTCTCGGAGCGGGGCTTGTAATCCGCGAACTTCTCGAACACGGCCTTGGCGCCCGGCACCCAGTCGCTCCGCAGGAACTTCATCGGACCGGAACCGACATATTCGGTGATCTGCGTGAACGGATCGGTCTTGGCGATGCGCTCCGGCATGATGAAGGTGCAGGGCGAATTGTTCTTCGCCAGCGCCAGGAGCATCTTCGGATACGGCTCCTTGAGCACCCATTTCCAGGTCAGTTCATCGACCGGCTCGAGCGACACCTGGATCGCGCGGATCATCAGGCCCATCGGATCGCGGGCCGACCAGCGCACGAGGCTGGCGACCACGTCCTTGGAGGTGACCGGCGTGCCGTCGTGGAACTTGAGGCCCGAGCGCAGCTTGAAGGTCCAGGTCAGACCGTCCGAGGACATCTCCTCGGCCTCCACCATCTGACGCTGCGGCTGGAATTTCGAATCGACGCCGTAGAGCGTGTCCCAGACCAGCGCCGCGGCGTTGCGGACGACGTATTGCGTCCCCCAGATCGGGTCGAAATTGGCGAGATTGGCCTGCGGTACGAAACGTAGCGTCTTGCTGGAACTTTGCGCCAGGGCCGGCATCGCCAGCCCGCCCGTCGCGGCAACCATGCCCGCGCCCGTCGCGGATTTCAGAAACGTCCTGCGATCCATCATGTTCTCCCCTGAAGCGGCGCCTCTGAACGGGCTGCCTTGCCGCAAGTTTGGGCAGAAAAAATCTGCCTGACAACACGCAGCGAGACCCGTTCGAGGCTCCGCACTCACCTGCACGGTTCGTGCCAGACGGAACTTTCGGGGGAGAACCCGCAGTTTCGGCTGCGGAACGGGCTTTTTCGGTCCGTTCCGGGAAACGTAAAAAAATCGCGGGCTAAATCGGTTTGATCGGCTCATCGACGCGGGCGAAGGGCCGCGCCTGCTCGAAGGCTGCCGCCGCGCGCAGCACGAGCGCGTCCTTGCCGAAGGCGCCGATAATCTGGAGCCCGGCCGGCAGGCCCGCTTTGGTCAGCCCGCAGGGCACGGAGACCGCCGGCTGCTCGGTGATGTTGAAGGGGTAGGTGAAGGGCGTCCAGCGCGTCCAGTCCTCGCCATAGGCGCCGTGCTCGGGCGTGTCGCGCCCGACCGCGAAGGCCGGCAGCGGCAGGGTCGGCGTCAGCAGCAGGTCGTATTGCTGGTGGAACTGCGCCATCTTGTAGGCCAGCGCATTGCGCCGGTTCAGGAGCGCATCGACATAGGCCGAGGCCGGGACGCGCTCGCCTTGCTCAGCCACCGCGACGAGGCCCGGGTCCATCTGCTTGCGGCCGGCAACATCGACGCTCTTCAAGGCCAGCGCAGCGCCCGAGGACCAGAGCGTCATCAAGATCTCGATGGGATCCTCGAAGCCGGGATCGACCTCCTCCACGGTCGCGCCGAGCTCGGTGAAGGCCTGCGCGGCAGCCGCCGTGAGCGCCGCGATCTCGGAATCGACCGTGACATCCTGGCCGAGGCGCGGCGACCAGGCGACGCGCAAGCCCCTCATGCTGCCCTTGAGCCCGTCGACGTAATCCGGCGGGCGATCCAGCAGCGCCGTCATGTCGCGCGGATCGGGCTGGCCGATCACCTTCATGGCGAGCGCCGTATCGGTGACGGTGCGGGTCAGCGGCCCGAGATGGGCGAGGAAGCCCATGACCGAGATCGGCCAGGCCGGGACACGGCCATAGCTCGGCTTCAGGCCGACGACGCCGGTGAAGGCGGCGGGAATGCGGATGGAGCCCGCTCCGTCGGTGCCCATATGCAGGCAGCCGAGATTGAGCGCCGCGCAGACGGCCGCACCCGACGAGGAGCCGCCCGGCCCGGTGCCGGTGTTCCAGGGATTGCGGGTGATGCCGGTGAGCGGGGAATCTCCGACGCCCTTCCAGCCATATTCCGGCATGGTGGTCTTGCCGAGGAAGACCGTGCCGGCCTCGCGCAGCCGTGCCGTGATCGGCGAATCCTCGGCGAAGGGCGAGTCCGAGGCGATGGCGGAGCCGCGCTGCATCGACCAGCCGGCGACGCCGAGATTGTCCTTGATGGTCACGGGCACGCCGTCGAGCGGGCCGATCGCCTCGCCCTTCAGCCAGCGCGCCTGCGAGGCTTCGGCCATGGCGAGCGTCACCGCCTCGTCGCGGACGGCGAAGGCGTTGACCGCGGGCTCGAAGCGCTCGATCCGGGCGAGCGCATCCTTCGCGACCTCGACGGGAGAGAGCTGCTTGCTGGCGTAGAGCGGGCCGAGCTCGGCGGCGGAAAGCGAGGCGATCGTCGTCATGCGGGGACCTCTCAGGCGTTGGCGACGCGCCAGGCGGTGGTGAGGAGGATATTCGCGCCGGCGACCATGTCGCCATCGGTGCTGAACTCGGCCGGATTGTGCGAGAGACCGCCGATCGAGGGGATGAACACCATCGCCGTCGGGCAGAGCCGCGCCATCATCTGCGCGTCATGGCCGGCGCCGGAAATCATGCGACGGATCGGCAGGTCGAATTCACCGGCGCTGCGCTCGACCTCGGCGATCAGTTCCTCGGCGAAGGGCGTCGCCGGGAAACGGGCGAGGTCGCGGAAGGAGATCTCGATGCCGTCGCGCTCGGAGAGTTCGGCGCAGAAGGCGCGCACCGCCGCCTCGGCCTGGGCCAGCGGCTGATCGAGCGGATTGCGCAGATCGAGCGTCATCACCACGGTCTCGGGCACGACATTGACGTTGCCGGGCTGGACGCGGATGACGCCGCTATTCGCGAGCTGGTTGGGAATCGTCTTGGTCAGTTCGTTGGCGAAGATGTTGATGCGCGCAGCCGCCAGCCCCGGGTCCTTGCGATAGGCCATCGGCGTCGTGCCGGCGTGGCTCGGGCGGCCCTTCAAGGTGAGCTCCAGCCAGCAGATCGCCTGGATGCCGGTGACGGCGCCGAGCCCGCCGCCCTCGTTCTCGAGAACCGGGCCCTGCTCGATATGCATTTCGATATAGGCATGGGCCGGCAGGAAGCCCGGCCTCTCGGCGCCCTCATAGCCGATGCGCTTCAGTTCGGCGCCGAGGCCGATGCCGTCGGAATCGACCTCCCTGTGCGCCGCCTCGACGCTCATGCCGCCGGCCCAGACATAGGAGCCGAGCATGTCGGGATGGAAGCGCGCGCCCTCCTCGTTGGTGAAGGCGATCACCGCCATGTCGCGCTTCGGCGTCAGGCCGGCATCGCGCAGGGCCGCGAGAACCTCGACGCCGGCGACGACGCCGAGCGCACCGTCGAAGCGCCCACCGGTGCCGACCGTGTCGATATGCGAGCCCATGATGACGGCCGGGCCGGCCTCCTGCCCCTTGAGGATACCGACGATATTGCCGATCGCGTCGACGCGGGTGTCGAGACCGAGCGCCTTCATCTGGCCGACCAGCCAGTCGCGACCCTGCCTGTCCTCGTCGGTCAGGGCAAGGCGGCGGCAGCCGCCTTCCGGGGTGGCGCCGATCTTGGAAAGTTCGGCAAGGCGCGAGGTCAATCTCGCGCCGTCGATCCTCAGATTGGTGCTCATCGGTCCAGGCCCTCCAGCAATTGCCCAGGCAAGATGCAGACCATGGCGGGACTTGTCGACCCGCGTCCAGCGCATCGGCTCCGGGCGATGGACGGCGCGGCGCAGGCTGTTTCGACGATGCGATCGGCGGTAGAAGCGGCGCCCCATGTCTGCAATCGCCGTATCACGCTCCGATCATCCCTGGCTCGCCGAGGCGCGGGCCATGCTCGCCCTGTGCTGGCCGATGGTGCTGACCAATGTCGCGCAGACCGCGATGACGGCGACCGATGTCGTGATGATGGGACAGCTCGGTCCCGATGCGCTGGCGGCGGGTGCGCTCGGCACCAATCTCTACAATGCCGCGCTGATCTTCGGCATCGGCGCGATGGGTGCGGTGGCGCCGATGCTCGCGATCGAGCTCGGCCGCAACCGGCATGCGGTGCGCGATCTACGCCGCACCGTCCGGCAGGGCCTCTGGGCGGCGACGACCATGGTCGGGCCGATGTGGCTCTTCCTCTGGCAGGCCGAGTTCATCCTGCGGGCGATGGGCCAGGACCCGGCCCTGTCGCAGGCGGCCGCATCCTATGTCCACACGCTGCAATGGAGCCTTTTCCCCTTCTTCCTCTATCTGTGCCTGCGCGGCTTCGTCGCGGCGCTGCAGCGGCCGCGCTGGGCCTTCATCGTCGTGCTCTTCGCGGTGGTGTTCAACGCCTTCGCCAACTGGTGCCTGATGTTCGGGCGGCTCGGCTTCCCGGCGCTCGGCCTGCCGGGATCGGGACTGGCGACGGCGATATCCTCCACCCTGATGTTCCTCGGACTCGCGCTCGTCGTCTCGCTCGACCGGCGCTTCCGGCGCTATCAGGTCTTCGGCCGCTTCTGGGTGCCGGATTGGCCGCGCTATCGCGCCTTCTGGCGCATGGGGCTGCCGATCTCGCTGACGCTCTCGTTCGAATCGCTGATCTTCTACGGCGCCGCCTTCATGATGGGGCTGATCGGATCGACGGCGCTGGCCGCCCACGCCATCGCGATCCAGATCGCCTCGCTCGCCTTCATGGTGCCGCTCGGCATCGGCCAGGCGGGAACCGTGCGCGTCGGACGCGCCTTCGGCGCCGGCGACAAGGAGGGCATCCGGCGTGCCGGGATGATGGCACTGATCCTGGCGCTGAGCTTCATGTGCTTCACGGCGCTGCTGATGGCGACCGTGCCGCACTGGCTGATCGCGCCCTTCCTCGACCGCTCGAAGCCCGGCGCGGAGGCCGTCGCCCAGATCGCCACGGTCTTCCTGTTCTATGCAGCGGTCTTCCAGATCGCCGATGGCGCGCAGGTGATCGGCTCGTCGATCCTGCGCGGCCTCGGGGACACGCGCCTGCCGATGATCCTCGCCGGCATCGGCTATTGGGGTATCGGCCTGCCTTTGTCGGCCGTTCTCGGCTTCATGACGCCGCTCGCGGGCAGCGGCATCTGGATCGGGCTGGTGACCGGGCTTACGGTCGTCGCCGTGATGATGCTCTGGCGCTGGTGGGACCGCGAGCGGCTTGGACTGCTCAAGGGCCTGCGCATCGCGCGCTTCTGATCAGAACTCCTCCCATCCCGAATCGCTGGCCCGTCCGCTGCCGCCATTGGCGACCTTGCGCGGGGCGGGGGTGGAGCGGGACTGGACGAAGGCCGCCTCGGCGAGCTGGCGCAGGCGCTCCGGCTCGCCGGAGGTCGCGGCGGCGACGGGAGCGGGCCGCGCGGCCCGGACCGGCGCCTTCGCACGCGCCGTCGCGGCCGGCTGGGCGTAGGTCCCCTGGCCGGAAGCCTCGCGGCCGGTGCGGAAGGTCGCGACCAGCGCGTTGAGCTGCTCGATCCGGCCGGACAGCGAGCCGGCCGAGGCCGCGCTCTGCTCGGAGAGGGCCGCGTTCTGCTGGGTCATCTCGTCGAGATGGGCGACGGCCTGGCTCATCTCGTCGATGCCGTTGGCCTGCTCGCCCGAGGCGGCCGAGATGTCGGCGATGGTGGCCGCCACCTTCTGCGAGGCTTCGAGGATGCGCGCGAGCTGGTCGCCGGCCTGGCGCACCAGCTTCACGCCCTCGCCGACCTCGGCGTTCGACGAGGAGATCAGCCCCGAGATGTCCTTGGCCGCCTCGCCCGAGCGCTGCGCCAGCGTGCGGACTTCGGACGCCACCACCGCGAAGCCCTTGCCGGCCTCGCCGGCGCGCGCCGCCTCGACCGCGGCGTTGAGCGCGAGCAGGTTGGTCTGGAAGGCGATATCGTCGATCACGCGGATGATGTCGGAGATCTTCTGCGAGGCGGTCTCGATCCGGGCCATGGCGTCGACCGCCTGGCCGGCGATAGCGCCGCCGTTCTGGGCGGCCTGCATCGCCTCGTCGGCGATCCTTGCCGCATCCTTCGAGGCCTGGGCCGAGGCCTTGACCGAGGCTGCGAGCTCCTCGGTCGTCGCCGCGGTCTCCTCCAGCGAGGAGGCCTGCTCCTCGGTGCGCTTCGACAGGTCGTCGGCGCCCATGTTGATCTCGCGGGCGGCAAGCCCGACATCCGCGGACGTCGTCTGGATCGTCGCCACCGTGTCCGAGAGACGGTCGACCGTCTCGTTGAAGTCGTCGCGCAGCTTGACATAGGCCGCCGGCATCTCGGCCTCGATGCGATGGCGCAGATCGCCTTGCGAGAGGGCCGAAAGCCCCTCGGCCAAGGCTCCGACGACCTGCTCAAGCTCCTGGGCCTGCTCCATCTGCTGGCGCGCCGCGGCCTGCCGCTGCGCCTCCGTCTGACGGCGGGTTTCGCCCATCAGCTCGGCCTGCGCCGTGGCGTCCTGTTCCAGCCTGACCTTCTCGACCGAAGCCTGGCGCAGCACTTCGACGGCGCCGGCCATGGCGCCGAACTCGCTGCCGCCGCCGAAGACGGGAACCGGCGTATCGAGATCGCCCTCGGCAAGGCGCCTCAGGGCCGCGCTCAGGCTGCCGAGAGGCTTCATCATGCGGCGCACCAGCCAGAACAGCAGCCCGGCCGCGACGGCCGCGATTGCCAGGCCGGCGATGACGTTGGCGCGGATCATCTCCCCGATGACGGTGAGGAACTCCTCCTGCTTGATGCCGACATACAGGATGCCGATCACATTGCCGTCGGACTTCTGGACAATCGGCTCATAGATCGTGAAATAGGGCACGCCGAGAATATCGGCAGCACCGGAATAGGTCCGCTTTTCCTTGAAGACGGCGTCAAAAGCCGGTCCCTGCGCCAGCTTTGTCCCGACCGCCCGCGTACCGTCGGGCTTGGCGACGTTCGTCGTCACCCGGGTGTCGCCCATGAAGACGGTGGCCGTCCCGCCCGAGAGCGCCTTCACCTTGTCGACCGCGGCGAAATTGCCGTTCACGCTTTCGCTGCCGAAGAAAAGCTTGCCATCCTCGAGCCGCGGCTCGCCCTTGGCGAGGAGAATGTCGCGCAGCAGGTTGATGTTGATAGCCAGACTCGACTGGGCGCGCTCGCGCATCGCATTGTCGGCAGCGCGCAGCGACACCGCGACCGAGGCGGCGACGGCCACTCCTACGATCAGCACGGCCAGTATCGCCAGGCGTGTCGCGATCGGAAGGCGCAGCGAAGGCAGCTTCAGCATGGAGCCCCATCTCCTAAAAGAGCGATGTCGTACGGCGGATCGTCGCGGCGGCACGCCGGCGGCAAGACATAGGCATAGGCGGCAGGCGATGGTCGAAGCTCGAAGACGTGCTCAGGATTCCGCGAATCCGATGTAGAGCAGGCGCCGATCACCAACAGAACGGGCTCAATATTGAGCCTTAACGTCAAAAAATATTTAACTGCCGGAGTATGCGCGCGGCCGAGGTCCGGCAGTCTCGCGATGGCAGGCCTTGTCTTCGGCTACGGCGCCCCTGTTGCGTGATCGCAACAGACGCCAGCCGCCACAATTCCGCCACATCGCGTTCACCCCAAGGCCATCTCGGCAACCTTGAAAAGGGTCAGCACGGCGCATGGAACCACGGCGCCGTTCAGCCGTTCATTCTTGCCCGTAACGCCGAGTTGCCCGTCGATGTCCCCCGTCCGTCCGTCCGCCTCTCCCCTCGCCCGGCCGACCCGCCGCGTTTTCGCGGCGCTCAGCCCGCTCTTCCTCGCAGCCTGCGTCAGCCAGCGCCAGCAGCCCATCGAGGCCGCAGCCTATCAGGGCCCGCATATCAGCGCCGAGTATCTGGCGATGTATGGCGAGCGGCCGGATGAGCAGCATCCGCTGCCGGCGACGGACCTTTCGGAAGTCGAGCCGCAGTTCCTGCGCCGCATCGTCTCCTACCCGACCCGCGAGCAGCCCGGCACGATCGTCGTCGATACCGACAACCGCTATCTCTATCTCGTGATGGAAGGCGGGCGCGCCGTCCGCTACGGCATCGGCGTCGGCAAGCAGGGCATGTCCTGGCGCGGCCGCGCCACGGTCGCCCGCAAGGCGCAGTGGCCGCGCTGGACACCGACGCCGGCGATGATCGCCCGCGAGCCGGAGCGCAACGCACCCTGGGCCGGCGGCATGGCCGGAGGCCTCGAGAATCCGCTCGGCGCCCGCGCCCTCTATCTCTACCAGGGCGGCCGCGACACGCTCTACCGCATCCATGGCACCTCCGAGCCGTGGTCGATCGGCAAGTCGGTGTCCTCGGGCTGCATCCGCCTGTTCAACCAGGACATCATCGACCTCTACAATCGCGTCCCGACCGGCACCACCGTCGTGGTGCTGAACCGCGGCACGCTGCAGGCGCCGTCCGAGGTCGACGAGATGCCGCCGCCGGACGACGATTTCGGCAGCATCTGAGGCCTGCAACGTCGCGCCGACGCCTTGATACCGTCACAGGCCGATCCCACCTCTTGAGCGCGGCGCAACCGCGCCGCGCAACGAGAGGAGATGACGATGACGCCGCAAGAACGCGACGTGATCGCCGGGATTTTCGACCGCCTTCGGCAGGCGGCCAATCAGCCCCGCGACCCCGAGGCTGAGAATTTCATTGCGGAACGCCTGCGCGAGCAGCCCTACGCGCCCTATGCCATGGCGCAGGCGGTCTATGTGCAGGAACAGGCGCTCGCCAACCTGAACCAGCAGGTCGAGAGCCTGCAGGCGCAATTGCGCGAGGCGCAGGCTCGCGCCAGCGAGGCGGCCCAGCCGCAGGCCGGCGGCTTCCTGTCCGGCATCTTCGGCGGCGGATCGGTGCCGCGTACCGGCTCGGTTCCACCCGTACCGCCGCGCGCCGACGCTGCCGCGCCGTCCGGCGTCTGGAACACGCAGCCGCAGGCGCAAGTCGCCGCCCCGGCGCAGGCTATGCCGATTCAGGCGCAAGCCCAGCCCGGCCCGTGGAGCAACCAGCCGCAGCAGCAAGCCCGCGGCGGCGGCTTCATGGCGAGCGCGCTGACCACGGCGGCCGGCGTGGCGGGCGGCATGATGCTCGGCAATGTGCTGACCAACGCCTTCGGCGGCGGCAGCAAGCCCGCGACCCAGACCGCGAGCGACACCGGCGCGAGCTCAAGTCCGGCTGCGCCGCAGCAGGCGGCTGCCGACCAGAGCGCCAGCGCCCAGCCCGCTCAGGATGGCGGCTATGGCCAGGGCTATGACGGCGAGGCCAATTACCAGAGCGCCAACTATGATGACGCCGACCCCGGCTTCGACGATGGCGGCGGAGACGACGACAGCTGGGTCTGATCGTCCGCGTCGATCTGCGCTGGTAGCCGTGACAGTCAAGGAAAGCCCGCCTCACGGAGGCGGGCTTTTTTTTGCGCCTGAGGCCATTGTCGATGCCCTGGCCTATTTAACTTAGAATTATTCTAATCTATCATGCAATCATGAAACGCGTCACCGATCTCTCCGAAGACGAAATCCTGGCCCTGGCCATCGCGAACGAGGAGGAGGATGCCCGCATCTACCTCTCCTTCGCACAGCGATTGCGCGCGAACTATCCGCATTCGGCGGCGATGTTCGAGGAGATGGCCGCCGAGGAAAAGGGCCATCGCCACAGTCTGCTTGCGCTCTATGAAAGCCGCTTCGGCAAGGAACTGCCGCTCATCACCCGGCAGGACGTGAAAGGTTTCCTGAAGCGTAATCCGGTCTGGCTGCACGAGGATCTGCAGCTCGACGCGGCGCGCCGGCATGCTGCCCTGATGGAACTCGAAGCGAGTCGCTTCTACGCCGATGCGGCCAAGCGCGCCCTCGATACGGGCACCCGCAAACTTCTCGCCGACCTCGCAGAAGCGGAACGTGGCCATGAAAGCATGGCCGAGCGGCTTGGCGAAGAGCTCAGGACCTCCGGCGCGGCGGACGAGGAGGAAGAGACGCGCAAGCGGCTCTTCGTGCTCCAGATCGTCCAGCCGGCGCTGGCCGGGCTGATCGACGGCTCGGTCTCGACACTGGCGCCGATCTTCGCCGCCGCCTTCGCCACGCATGATTCCTGGAACGCCTTCGTCGTCGGCCTTGCCGCCTCGATCGGCGCCGGCATCAGCATGGGCCTGACGGAAGCGCTTTCCGACGACGGCATCGTGACCGGGCGCGGCCATCCCTGGGTGCGCGGGGCGGCCTGCGGCCTCGCCACGACGATCGGCGGCCTCGGCCACACCCTGCCCTACCTGATTCCCGATTTCTGGCTGGCGACCGCGATCGCAGGCATCATCGTCGCCTGCGAACTGGTGGTGATCGCCTGGGTGCGCTGGCGCTACATGGAAACGCCCTTCGCCTCGGCGATCGTCCAGATCGTGATCGGCGGCCTGGCGGTGCTGGCCGTCGGTATCCTGATCGGCAGTTCCTGAGCGCTCAGATCACCAGCACCTTGGCGCCGACGCGGACGCGCTCATAGAGATCGGTGACGTCGTCATTGGTCATGCGGATGCAGCCCGAGGATACCGCCTGCCCGATCGTGTTCGGCTCATTGGTGCCGTGGATGCGGTAGAGAGTCGAGCCGAGATACATCGCGCGCGCGCCCATCGGGTTGTCGGGGCCGCCGGCCATGAAGCGCGGCAGGTCCGGCCGGCGCTTCAGCATCTCGGCCGGGGGCGTCCAGCTCGGCCATTCCGCCTTGCGGGTGATCGTCTTCATGCCGGCCCAGGAGAAGCCCGGCCGGCCGACTCCGATGCCGTAGCGCATCGCCCGTCCGCCCGGCTGCACCAGGAAGAGGAAACGCTGCGGCGTGTCGATGATGATCGTGCCCGGCTTGTGCGGGCCGTCATAGGCGACTTCCTGCTTGCGGAAGCGCGGATCGACGATGTGCTGGATGCCCTGCTGCGGTTCGACCGGCTCGCCAAGCGCAGCCATGCGGCGGCCGGCGCGAGGCTGGCGTGCCGCCTCGAACGGATCGGGCTCGTAGCCGCCTTGCGGCTGCACGCGCTGGCCGTAGGCGTAGCCGCCCGGGCGGTTATAGACCGCGCCGCCGCGACCATAGGGCGTGGGATCGCGGCCGGTCATCAGCATCTCGATGAAACCGCCGCCATAATTGCCGCGCCCGCCTGAAGCCATCGGGTCGTTCGGCGCGGCGTAGCCGTAATTCTGGCGATAGCCCTGCGCGAGGGCCGGGCCGGCCATCGCCAAGGCCCCGGCAAGGGCAAAAAACGGGAGGGCAATCTTTCGACGCATGACGCGGGTACTCTCGACATCGACTGCCGGAAGCCTGCGGCGCGCCCTGAAAGGAATGGTGAATCGTTGACTCTCAGGCGCGGAAACCGGCCTCAACCTGGGCAATTCGCGGAATTAACCTTAGCGAGCGGTCAAGCGACAGGGTAAAGGAAGCCTTGCTGGCGCGGCCTTGCCGCTTCACCGGCGCGCGGAGCGCCAGGCGAGCCAGCGCAGCTTCAGGCCGGTGCGCCAGCGGCCGACATCGCAGGCCAGGATCACCGCCGCATAGACCATGCCGCCGAGCCCGATCTGGAGCGGCAGTTCCAGCGGCACCGGCAGCGCGCCCCGCAGCGGCCAGATCGCGAGCCCCATCGCGAGGCCGGCGGCCAGAACGCAGGCGATCTCGCGCAATGGCGGGAGAACCGGCAATGCGCGCAGCGCGACCACCGCCATGACCAGAAGCGCCGTCAGGTAGGCGGCGCTTTGCGCGATCGAGACCATCGCCGGCGCAAGCATTCCCGGCAGCGCGAAGATGAGGGCGAGATTGACGGCGAGCCCGATCAGGGATGCAAGGATCGCGACGAGCGTGCGCTTCGCCAACAGAAAGACGGGCGCGAGTCCGGCCTGAAACAGCGCGATCGCCGCGAAACCCGGCAGCAGCAGCGCCATATGGCCGGCGAAATGGCCGCGGAAGCTCGCAGGGACGAAAAGCCGCTCGAAGGCGGGCAGGATCAGCCAGAAGCCGAGCGCGACGGGCAGCACGCAGGCGACAACGACGACCATGTTGCGGGCGATGCGCTTCTGCGCGGCGACGCGCCCGCGCGTTTCGTCGAGGCGAATGACCTCGCGCAGCAGCACGATCTCCAGCATCGTGGCCAGCACGGGGAAGAGCCGCAGGCCGATATCCGAGGCCAGCGAGAAATAGCCGGCCTCGGCGAAACCGTGGCTTTCGGCCAGGATGGCGCGATTCAACAACGGGATCGCGGCATAGACCGCGTTGCCCGCGACCAGCGGCAGAGCGTAGCGGGCGAAATTGCGCATCAGGTCCGTGCGGAACGGGCCGGATGCCGGCCGGGCATCGGTCAGCCGGCCGCGGTTGGCGAGAACCGCCGCGACCACGCTCAGCACGCCGCCGAGCAGGACGATCACGGGATCGCGGGTCCACCAGGCGCCACCGACCATCAACAGCAGGGCCGCGACGCTGCGGACGAGAACGAGCCGGGCATAGGCCGCGTCGAGGAAGCGGGCGCGGGCGATGGCCGCGTGATAGTCGAACCAGCCGGCGGCGACGCCGCCCGCGACCGAAACGATCAGCAGCGCCGCCGGCAGCCCGGTATCGACACCCGCCAGCATAGCCGCCGCCAGAAGGGCTGAGAGCGACAGGCCGACCCCGGCGAAGAGCAGATCGAGCGTCGCCCGGACGCCGGGATCGCTCTCCCGGCTCTGGAGCGAATAGAAGCGGACGACGGAGAGCTTCAGCCAGTCGAGCAGGGCCGTGTTGACGAGCACGACGGTCGCCGCGCCGATGGCATAGAGCCCGAAGGCCTCCGGCCCGAGGAACAGGGCGACGAGCAGCCCGAGCACGAAGTTCAGCCCGGCATTGACGATGAAAGGCAGAAGAACGGTCATCGTGCCTTCATCCCGTTCCGGTCTTCACGCTGCCACGGCCGGTCGCCGGGTCGGGGTCGCATCCGCTTTTCTTCAATGCGGACCGATCTCCGCTTGGCTCGGCAGTGCTCTACCGGAACAGGTCACCCGTCTTGGGATTGACCTGCCGGTGATGGGCTTTCGATGGCTTCGCCAACCCGCCTTGCTTTCGTCCACCGCGCCGGGTCGCGCCGACGAAGAAGATGGCAACGGCGCTCGCGATGATCAGCAGCATCGCCATCAACGCCATCAGGTTCACCCATCCTGCCGACATCTCGCTCCCAGCCTCCGCTCCGCTGTCGCTTCAGTAGCCCAGCCACGCCGTGATGAGAACAGCGGCGGCGAACAAGGCGATGAACACGGCGCCGAACAGCTTGAAGTCACGGTCGTCATGGCTGGAGACCATCCTGTCATAGGCTTCATCGCCCATGGCCTTGCGGGCCAGCCGCTCCCGCAGCAGGCGTCTCGCCTCGTTAGGCTCGTGCTGCATCTGCTTGTCGTATCCGGGCATGGCTCCTCCGTGGCGCGATCCGGACTTCGGGCGGGCTTCCGGCCGAGGCCAGCATCACGGATCACGGGCGCGCCGTCACCCCGGGGAGCCCGGTTTCTTCGCCGGAAAGACCATGCAGGTCTCGGTGCCATGGGCGAGCAGCTTGCCGCGCGCATCGACCAGCCTGCCTTCCGTCGTGATGACCGCGTTGCCACGATGGATCAACTTGCCCTCGCAGCGGACCAGGCCGCTGTCGGGCATGACCGGACGGACATAGTTCAGCTTCATCTCCAGCGTGGTGTAGCCCTCGCCCGGCTTCAGCGTTGCATGAGCGGCGCAGGCCATGGCGGAATCGAGGATGGTCGCGGTCCAGCCGCCATGGATCGTGCCGAGCGGGTTGAAGAAACGCGCCGAGGGCCGGCCGACGAATACGACCCGGCCCTCATCGGCCTCGGCCAGCTCGAAATCCATCGCATCGGCGAAGGGCGGCGCCGGATTGGTGCCGGCAATGATCCCGCGCAGGAAACTCAAGCCATCGCCCGCGACCAGTTCCTCGCGAGACACCACCCCCACCCTGCGCATCGTATCAATCCCCATTCGTGTATCTGCACGATAAGAAGGAAGCCGCGAGCGCGTCAATCCGGGAGAGGAGGCGAACCTTCCAGCGGTTATCCCGGACGTAGCGAAGTGGAGATGCGAGATCCATTCCGGAGCCTTTTCCGATTGAAGCTCCGGAATGGATCCCGGGCCTCTCTGCGGTCGCTCGGGATAACCGCTGAAAGGCTCGAACTCGACGTCAGAACCCGACCTCAGCGCTCGCCGCGCGCCGCCCGGCGCAGCGCCTTGAGACCGTCGCGGGTCTCGCGCCAGCGCTCCTCGCCGAAGCCGCCCTCGATCTTGTCCTGCGCCTCCCGCCAATACGGGATCGCGGCCTCGATCGCGGCCCTGCCCTTCTCGGTCACCGCATAGATCGAGGCGCGGCCACGGCACTCGACCGGCTCGACCATGCCCTCGGCAGCGAGAAGCTGGAGGTTGCGCGTGAGCGAGGTCCGTTCCAGCGCAAAGCGTTCGGCCAACTCCGTGACCGATTTCCATTGCCCGGTCGAGAGCGCCGAGAGCAGCACGAACTGCGTGATCTTGAGACCGCTCGGGCGCATCGCCTCGTCATAGGCCCGCGTCACGGCGCGTGCGGTCATGCGGACGTGCAGCGCGACGCAGGAGCGGGCGATGGCGTCGAGGCGCGGGTCGGGCGAGGGCGTCGTCATTCCGCCATGTTAGCGTGTTCAAGCGCTGCTGCCAGCAGGCTCGAAGCGACCTGCGACACCGCATCCGCCGCCGTTCACTTTATCGCCGGGTGCTTTCTTGACTCTCCGCGACCCCGCGCCTATCTCCGCTGGCATCTGTTAGCACTCTCACTTGGTGACTGCTAACAGCCTCCCCCGGGCGCCCTCCAGCGGCACCCGAAACGAATATGACCGAGAGGAAGACAGAACCATGAAGTTCCGTCCGTTGCATGACCGCGTCGTGGTCCGCCGCCTTGACAGCGAAGAGAAGACCAAGGGCGGCATCATCATCCCCGAGACCGCCAAGGAAAAGCCCCAGGAGGGCGAGGTCATCGCCGTCGGTTCCGGCGCGCGTGACGATGCCGGCAAGCTCGTCGCCCTCGATGTCAAGAAGGGCGACCGCGTCCTGTTCGGCAAGTGGTCGGGCACCGAGGTCAAGATCGACGGTCAGGACCTCCTGATCATGAAGGAATCCGACATCATGGGCGTCGTCGGCTGATAGCCGCCTGACCACTTTCTCAACTTTTCAAATTCAGTCCAAGGAGTAGCTCTCATGGCTGCCAAAGACGTCAAATTCGGCACGGAAGCCCGCGACAAGATGCTGCGCGGCGTGGATGTCCTCGCCAATGCCGTGAAGGTCACGCTGGGTCCGAAGGGCCGCAACGTCGTGATCGAGAAGTCGTTCGGCGCTCCGCGCATCACCAAGGACGGCGTCACCGTCGCCAAGGAGATCGAGCTTTCCGACAAGTTCGAGAACATGGGCGCCCAGATGGTCCGCGAAGTCGCTTCGCGCCAGAACGACCATGCCGGCGACGGCACCACCACCGCCACCGTTCTCGCCCAGGCGATCGTCCGTGAAGGCGCCAAGTCGGTTGCGGCCGGCATGAACCCGATGGACCTGAAGCGCGGCATCGACCTCGCGGTCGAGGCGATCGTTTCGGACCTCAAGAAGAACTCGAAGAAGGTCACCTCGAACGCGGAAGTCGCGCAGGTCGGCACCATCTCGGCCAACGGCGACGTGTCGGTCGGCGAGATGATCTCGAAGGCCATGCAGAAGGTCGGCAACGAGGGTGTCATCACCGTCGAGGAAGCCAAGACCGCCGAGACCGAACTCGACGTCGTCGAGGGCATGCAGTTCGACCGCGGCTACCTGTCGCCGTACTTCATCACCAACTCCGAGAAGATGGTCGCCGAGCTCGACGACCCCTACATCCTCGTCTTCGAGAAGAAGCTGTCCTCGCTCCAGGCGATGCTGCCGATCCTCGAGGCCGTCGTGCAGACCGGCAAGCCGCTGCTCATCATCGCCGAGGACGTCGAGGGCGAGGCCCTGGCCACGCTCGTCGTCAACAAGCTCCGTGGCGGCCTGAAGGTCGCGGCCGTCAAGGCTCCGGGCTTCGGTGATCGCCGCAAGGCCATGCTCGAGGACATCTCGATCCTGACCGCCGGCCAGATGATCTCGGAAGACCTCGGCATCAAGCTCGAGACCGTGACGCTCAACATGCTCGGCCGCGCCAAGCGCGTGCGCATCGAGAAGGAGAACACCACGATCATCGACGGCGCCGGCAAGAAGAAGGACATCGAGGCTCGCGTCGGCCAGATCAAGGCCCAGATCGAGGAGACCTCCTCCGACTACGACCGTGAGAAGCTCCAGGAGCGTCTGGCCAAGCTCGCCGGCGGCGTCGCGGTCATCCGCGTCGGCGGCGCGACCGAGGTCGAGGTCAAGGAGAAGAAGGACCGCGTCGACGATGCCCTGAACGCCACCCGCGCTGCTGTGGAAGAAGGCATCCTCCCCGGCGGCGGCGTTGCGCTCCTGCGCGCACTGTCCTCGGTCAAGTCGATCAAGACCCAGAATGACGACCAGAAGACCGGTGTCGAGATCGTCCGCAAGGCGATCACCGCTCCGGCCCGCCAGATCGTCGAGAACGCCGGCGATGACGGCGCGGTCGTGGTCGGCAAGCTGCTGGAGTCGAAGGACTACACCTACGGCTACAACGCCCAGACCGGCGAGTACGGCGATCTGGTCAAGGCCGGCATCATCGACCCGACCAAGGTCGTCCGCACGGCGATCCAGGACGCGGCTTCGATCGCGGGCCTGCTGATCACCACCGAGGCGATGGTCGCCGACCTGCCGAAGAAGGAAGCCCCGATGCCCCCGATGGGCGGCGGCGGCATGGGCGGCATGGACTTCTGAGGAAATCCAGCTTCTCGAAAACACTCAAGGAAGGCCCGGCGCAAGCCGGGCCTTTTTTGTTTCGATCGCGCCATGCGTTCACGGCACCCCGCTGGGCCGCCTCTGCCATGCCGCCGCCATGTCTTCTCGCCTATAAAAGCGGCAAGCGCGCCGCTTTCTGGCGCGCCAAACGGCAATCATCGGGAGAGGCTCATGACGACCTCCAAACTCCTCACCGGCGTCGCTTTCGCCGCGACGCTGCTCGCCGCCCAGGCCGCGCAGGCCGACATCACCATCGGCCTCGTCGCGCCGCTGACCGGCCCCGTCGCCGCCTATGGCGACCAGGTCAAGAACGGCGCGCAGACCGCCGTCGACGTGATCAACAAGAATGGCGGCGTGCTCGGCGAGAAGCTCGTGCTGAAGCTCGCCGACGATGCCGGCGATCCCAAGCAGGGCGTCTCCTCCGCCAACCTGCTGGTCGGCGACAAGGTCAAGTTCGTGGTGGGGCCGGTGACCTCCGGCGTCGCCATGGCGGTCTCGGACGTGTTCTCCGAGAGCGGCGTGCTGATGGTGACGCCGACCGCGACCTCGCCGGCGCTGACGACGCGCGGCCTGACCAATGTCTTCCGCACCTGCGGCCGCGACGACCAGCAGGCGGACATCGCCGCGGCTTACGTCCTGAAGAACCTCAAGGACAAGAAGATCGCGATCGTCCACGACAAGGGCACCTACGGCAAGGGCCTGGCCGACGCCTTCCAGAAGGGCATCAATGCCGGCGGGATGAAGGAAGTCGCGGCGCTGACCGTCAATCCCGGCGACAAGGATCTCTCGGCCGTCGTCACGCGCCTGAAGGCGGCCAATGTCGAGGTGATCTATTTCGGCGGCTATCACCCTGAAGGCGGCCTGCTCGCGCGCCAGCTCGCCGATGCCGGCGTCAAGACGGTGATCATCGGCGGCGAGGGCCTGTCGAACACCGAATACGCCGCCATCGGCGGCGACCATGCCACCGGCACGCTCTTCACCAATGCGACCGACGCGCTGAAGAACCCCGATTCAGCCCAGGCGGTCGCGGCGCTGAAGGAGAAGGGCATCCCGCCCGAGGCCTTCACGCTGAATGCCTATGCGGCCGTCGAAGTGCTCAAGGCCGCGATCGAGAAGGCCGGCAAGCCGGGCGATGCCAATGGCGCGGCCAAGGCCCTGCACGCCGGCATGCCGATCAAGACCGCGATCGGCACGCTGACCTATGGCAAGACCGGCGACCTGAGCTCGCCGAGCTTCTCCATGTACAAGTGGAACGCCGGCAAGATCGTCGCAGCCGAGTGATCGGCTGATCTGATCCTTCGAGCTTCGCGCCTCGGACGAGCCCCGCTCGCCCGGGGCGTTTCGTTTTATTGCCGCCGCGCCGCATTGTGCAAAAGCGCGGGTCATCCCGGACAAGCTGCGGAGCAGCGCCGATCCGGGATCCATTTCGGAACCCTTCCGATAAAGGTTCCGGAATGGATCCCGGGTCTTCCTACGGTCGCCCGGGATGACCACGCGATTTGCTGGAAGCCAGTCCCGGCAGCCATTTTCGGCTCGCCGTCACCTCTCCATCAGATGACAATTTGCTCATCCGGGCGCGCTGCCATTGAAAGGCCACGCCCGCTGCGACATGGTCCGAATCGTGGCCTTCATCGTCTCCCGCCAGGATTTCCTTCCATGCGTTTGCTGAGCATCCTTGTCGCCCTGCTGGCGGCTGCCACGCTGGTCGTCGGGCAACAGGCCGGATCGGCCGGCGTGATCGGCATGGGCGTCATCGGGCTGCTGCTGGCCGCGGTGACCTTCCGTTCACCCACCCTGCCCTTCTTCCTGCGCATCTTCTCCTGCGTCTTCGCAGTCGAGTATCTGGTGTTCGGGGCTTCGGCGATCGCGGCGCAACTCGGCTGGTGGCCCGCGGCGCTCGGCATTCCGCCGATACCGACGAGCCTGCCCACTACGGTCGGCGTTTTCGCGATCCTGATCTACGCGATCTCCTTCGTCCCCGTGATCGCGAAGATCGCGCGGCTGGCATCGCCCTATTTCGAGTCCGATGCGACCACGACCGCCAACCTCTGGCCGATCGGGCCCTTCAAGATCCGGCTCGGCACGCTCGCCGTCTCGCTCTTCGTCTTCCTGATCGTGCTGAACCAGGCTCAGGTCGGCATCACGCTGCGCCTCTCCTTCTTCAACCGCGACATGTACGACGCGCTGCAGAACAAGGACGCGGCGGCGTTCTGGTACCAGCTCTTCTACGTGTTCTGCGTCTGGGCCTTGCTCTGGGTCGTCTCGAACCTGATCGAGCTGTTCGCCAATTACACGATCCTGATCCGCTGGCGGCAGTACATGGCGAACGCGTACACCAAAGCCTGGCTCGACCACGCCACGCATTACCGGATCGCGCTCGCCGGCAGCGTCGACAACCCCGATCAGCGCATCGCCGAGGACACGCGCTCCTTCGTGAACTCGACCTATAACTTCGCGCTGCCCCTGCTCTCGCAGGTCTCGACGCTGGTTTCGTTCTCGATCATCCTCTGGAACATCCCCGTCGCCTTCACCCTGCCGGGCACCTCCTTCGCCGTGCCGGGCTATATCTTCTGGGTGGCGTTCTTCTACGCGGCGGCGGCGACCTGGCTGACCCATCTGATCGGCCGCCCCCTGATCCGGCTCGAGTTCGAGCAGGAAAAGCGCGAGGCGAATTTCCGCTTCGCGCTGGCGCGCCTGCGC
The DNA here is from genome assembly GCF_011764485.1 of Bosea sp. ANAM02. Lineage (NCBI taxonomy): Bacteria > Pseudomonadati > Pseudomonadota > Alphaproteobacteria > Hyphomicrobiales > Alloboseaceae > Allobosea > Allobosea sp. ANAM02. Next base: position 3,718,614 of record NZ_AP022848.1, read on the forward strand.
GAATATTCCGAGCAGATCGCACTGATGGCCGGCGAGCCGACAGAGCGCAGCCATCTCGCCCAGCGCTTCCGCGATATCGTCGAGAACTTCTACCGACTGGTCTGGCGCCGCCTGAAGCTCACCAGCTTCACGCTGTCCTACAACCAGCTCAGCGTGGTCCTGCCCTATATCATTCTGGCACCGTATTATTTTGCCGGCACGATCACGCTGGGCATCATGATGCAGGTCGCCGGCGCCTTCGACCGGGTGCAGACGGCGCTGTCCTTCATCATCAACAGCTACTCCTCGATCGCCCAGTACCTGGCGGCCATCAGCCGTCTGACGACCTTCGAGCAGGCCGTCGCCGACGCGCAGCACGGTGCGATCAGCGAGGAGGCTCTCGGCCGCGAGAGCTCGCGCGACGAGAGCCTGCATATCCGCGACGCGACGCTCCTCCTGCCCAACGGCAAGGCGATCGTGAAGCTCGGCGCGCTCGATCTGGGCACGGCGCGCTCGACGCTGCTGATCGGCCCTTCCGGCTCGGGCAAGTCGACGCTGTTCCGCGCCATTGCCGGCATCTGGCCCTTCGGCGACGGCAAGGTGGGCATTCCCGCGGATGCGCAGATCATGCTGCTGCCGCAGCGTCCCTATCTGCCGCAGGGCTCGCTGCGGGCGGCGCTCGCCTATCCGGCCGAGGAAGGCGCCTATGACGACGCCGCGATCCGCGCCGCGATGGAGAAGGTCAAGCTCGGCCATCTCGCAGAGAAGCTCGACGAGGTCGATCTCTGGGGCCAGCGCCTCTCGGGTGGCGAGCAGCAGCGGCTGGCCGTCGCGCGCGCCCTGCTGAGCAGGCCGGACTGGCTCTTCCTGGACGAGGCCACCGCCTCGCTCGACGAGAAGCTGGAAGGCGAGATCTACGCGACGATCGAGCGCGAACTGCCGCAGGCCCGCATCGTCTCGATCGGCCACCGCACGACGCTGCGCGCCATGCACGACGCCCTCGTGACGATGGAGCCGAATGCAGACGGCACGTTCACGCCGACGCCGACGGCCAGGGCGCCAGCCTAAAGCGCGCCGGTTTCACGCTGAAGCGGGCGCCAAGCTCGCCCCGTCCGCTATGGCGCAGCAGGCCGGCAACGCGAGGTGTCCGCAATCAAAAAGGGTCGCTCACGCGACCCTTTTTTCGATGAACCCTCGTGTTCTCAGAGGCGCAACGCGCACGCCCGTCACAGCGAGCGGCTAAGCGTCAATTCTCCAGCCCCGCCCTTCAGGACGAGGCGACCATTGACCAGATCCCATTTCTGGGTCGCGCGCAGGGCGAGCAGGAACGCCCGCTCGAAATCGAGCACGCCCTTGTCGCAGCTGCGCTTGGTGATCGCGATCGGGCCGACGGCGAAACCCTGCTGGCGCAGAGGATAGGCGGAGGCCGAGAAGGTATTGCAGCCGCCGAAGCCGGTACCGCGCAGGTTCTGGTCGATCATCAGGGTCGCGCGCCGATCCTGGACCGGCTTGCCGTTCAGCGCCACGACGCTCCAGCTCGCGCCGAGCGGGAAGGTCTTCTCCTGCTGCGGCATCGGGATCGGGGCGCTGCCGCCGGCCCTGTCCTCGGGCGACATGAGCGATCCCCGGCGCTGCGCAGCCGCTTCGCCCGGCATCAGCATCGGCACGGCCAGGGCCGCAAGAACGGCCGCAAGGCCAAGGCGTCGAATCATGATCGTCTTACCCGCATTCACTCGCACGGCCACGCGACGTGCCGCCAAACCGGTTAACACGCCTAGAGGCTGCTAGGGACTATGGAATTGGATTTGATGAGGTCAAAACGATGGAGATGGGAGGAGCGTCGCGCCGCCGATACGTCGGTATCGGCAAGCGGTGCGACGCTGCAGCTCCATCGTTTTCACCTCACCCGCAGGGCGTGGCGCTTTTGCGCGACTGCCGTGTCGTTCTTCGTAGCAAGCCGGAAGGCTTGCGTCCTCGAACTCCTCGCATTCGCGCAAAATCGCCAGCGTCAAACCAATCCCATAGTCCCTAACAGCCTCTAGAGGCCAATTGGTTCGGGATCAAGGCTGAACCGCGGGCGATCCAGCCATTCCGTTGCTGCTCCGCAGCATCAGATCCGGGCGTTCAGCCGCTCCAGCAAGCGGTTCGCGCGGCGAAAGACATAGGCCGGAGCGCTGACGGTCACATCGTCGGCGCCGAGCCCGTCGAGATGCTCGACAAGCGCGAAGACGGCCTTGTCCGGACAATGCAGCGTCAGCGGCGTGCCGACCGCGGGGGCGCCGAAGGGCAAACGCGCGCCGAAGCGCTCCTCCAAGGCAACAAGCGCGTCCGCAGCGAGATCGAGCCTGGCGCGGACCTCGCGCAGCGTCCGCCCCTCCTCCTCCGCCGCGATCCGCGACAGGATGGTCCTGGCCGCAGCCTTCGCCCGCTCACCCCAGGGCGCCTGCATCGAAGCGACGAGATTGGCCTCCGAGGCCAGCATCACGCCGTCGTCGAGCACCTTCAGCGCATTGGCGGAGAGCGTGGCGCCGGTCGTGGTGATGTCGACGACGATCTCGGCCGTGCCGGCAGCCGGTGCGCCCTCGGTCGCGCCGAGGCTTTCGACGATGCGGTAATCGGCGAGGCCGTGCTCAGCGAAGAAGCGGCGGGTCAGGTTCACGTATTTGGTCGCGACGCGCAGCTTCTTGCCGTGGCGCGCCCGCATCGCGGAGGCGACATCGTCGAGATCGGCCATGGTGCGCACGTCGATCCAGGCCTGCGGCACGGCGACGACGACATTGGCATGGCCGAAGCCGAGCGGGGTCAGCATCTCGACCGCCGCATCGGCATCCGAGAGCTGCTCGCGAACGAGATCCTCACCGGTGATGCCGATATGGGCAGCGCCGGAGGAAAGCTGCGCGACGATCTCGGAGGCCGAGAGGAAGGCCACTTCAGCGCCATCGACGCCGGCGATGGCGCCGCGATAGTCACGCTCGCCACGCGACTTGACGAATTTCAGGCCGGCGCGGCCGAAAAAGGCGGTGGCATTCTCCTGCAGGCGGCCTTTCGAGGGGACGGCGAGGACGAGCGGGGCGTCGTTATCCGGCATCTGGCTCATGCGGCATCTCCCGTCAGGCGGTCGAGCCAGAGCGAAGCGCCGACGGCGGGGCAAGGCCGGCTCGCGCCGAGACGCCCGAGGACGTTGTCATAGCGGCCGCCTCCGGCCACGGGCTTGCCGTCGCCGCGAGCCGTGTCGTGAAGCTCGAAGATGAAGCCGGTATAATAATCGAGATTGCGGGCGAAGCCCGCCGAGAAGCGGATCGCGCCGATATCGACGCCCCGCGCTGCGAGGAAACCGGTGCGCTCGTCGAAGGCGTCGAGCTGGCGGCCGATATCGAGCGAGGCCTGATCGGCGAGCGCCCGCAACGAGGCGGAAGCGGCATCGGGATCGCCGGAGACGGCGAGCACCTGCGCCAGCAGCGCCTTGACGTCGCCATTGACCGGGTTCTCGCGCTCGGCGGCGCGCGCCAGGAAGCGCTCGGCGATATCGGCGGCGGAGCGCCCGCCGACGGTCGATATCCCGGCGATCGACAGCACGTCCTCGACGAAGGCGCGCGCGGCCTTGGGGTCCTGCCCCTCCAGCGCCTTGAGCAGGCCGGCATGGGCGGCCTCGCCTTCGGCGGCCGGGGGATCGAGCGCATCGACGGCGTCCGTGCCCCTGCCCTGAACCACGGCACGGACCAGCCGGCGGCGGGCGCCCTGCGGCACGTTCAATCCATCGAGCAGCGCGCCGAGCACGGCGACATCGCCCATGACGATGCGCGGCTCGGCCAAGCCGAGCAGGGCCGTCGCCTCGATGGCCAGCGCCATGATCTCGGCATCTGCGGCGGTGAAATCGTCACGACCGAAGGATTCGAGGCCGGCCTGCAGGAACTCGCCCGGCTCGCCCGAGCGCATCCGGAAGACCGGGCCGGCATAGGCGTAGGCCGCAGGCTCCGTGGAGCCCGAGGCGATGTGATCGAGCGCGACGGGGATGGTATATTCGGGCCGCAGGCACCAGTCACGGCCGTCGGCATCCTGCGTCATGAAGATGCGGCGGCGGATATCCTCGCCGGAGAGATCGAGGAAGAATTCGGCCGGCTGCAGGATCGCCGGCTCGGCATGGGCGTAGCCCTCGCCGGCGAAGAGCGCGATCACGGTCTCGATGCTGGCGCGGCTTGCGGGCACGGCTCGTCCTGTCCTGTTGCGAGCGCCGTGCCGGATTTCAGCATCGGATTGCTCCGAAAAGTGGGCCCCACTTTTCGGTCCGATGCTCTAGCAGCGATGCGACGCATTTTCGAGGGATTTGAGGGAAATGGGTGAACGGGATTTTGAAGGTCGAATGGAACGTCATGCTCGGGCTTGACCCGAGCATCTCAGGCAGAACGAGGCACCCCGTCTCTTCCTGCCGACGTTTCCCAGCTCTCCGTTACGCTTCGGCCGAGAATGACGGCGGGGGAATATCCTCGAACAGGTCACGCCAGCCCGGATTGCCCATTTCTATCAGCTTGATCTTCCATTCTCTGGACCGGCGCTTGAGGCTCGTTTCCCGCTGAATGGCTCGCTCGATCTCACCGAAGACCTCGAACCAAACAAGCTTGTCCAGATTATAGCGAGCCGTGAAAGAACGCCCAGCGACTTGCTTATGCTCACTGACGCGCCGAACCAAATCTGCCGTCACACCGAGATACAGCGTGCCACGCGGCTTGTTCGTAACAATGTAGGCGAAGGACGGTTCGAGATTCACACATCATTCTCGGGCGAGCGCAGCGCAGACCCGAGACTTTCCGGCAAGAGATGCTCGGGTCAAGCCCGAGCATGACGGCGATGTTCAAGCGTGTCGCGCCAGCACCCGCTTCACGCCCTCGACCAGCTCGGCGACCGGCACGGCGAACTGGGCTTCGGCCTGCTTGGCCTTGTGCTCGGCGGAATCCTTGACGTCGCGGCTCGCGGCGGCGAGCTCGGCGCCGAGGATCAGGTCCTTGATCACGACCGTGCCGGCCTCGCGCTCCGACGAGCCCTGGATGATCGCACAGATCGCGCCGCGGCGGTCGGCATATTTCATCTGGGCGTTGAAGCCGGAGCTACCCAGATAGAGATCGGCGCGCGCCAGCGGCTTGCCATCAGCATCCCTCGCCTGCCGCAGCGCCGAGACCATCGCCTGATAGCCCGGCATGAATTCCGGCGACTTGTTGTCCATCGCGGTGACCACGACGAGCGGGAGTTCGTTCCGGCTGTCGACGATCGGTGACTTCACCGCCTTCAGCGCCGAGAACAGCCGGGAGACGCCGATCGAGAAGCCGGTCGCCGGCACGGGCTCGGGCCGGAAGCGACCGACGAGACCGTCATAGCGCCCGCCGCCCGCGACCGAGCCGAAGCGCACGACCTGCCCGTCTTCGTTCGTGACCGGGAAGGTCAATTCCACCTCGTAGACCGGGCCGGTATAGTATTCGAGGCCGCGGACGACGGAGGGAGCGAACTGAATTCTCGTGCTTCCGTATCCAGCACTTTCGCAGAGTGCGATAATTTCATCGATCTCATCGCAGGCTTTGCGAACTTCATAGTTCGCCAGTGGCCAGCTCCGGATTTCTCGTGTTACCGAGTAATTGTCATAAAAAGTCCCACCCTCTCCGTGCTTGTGCATGTCGGACATCGGACGACCGTGATCGCCCGAAAAATCGGCGAACCATCCAACGATCAAGGCCCCTCCAAACAAAGAGCGAGTTAGCGCCTCTGCCTGACCGCTGTGCAGACCAGCGCCCTTTGTAAAATCGCCACTCTGATCCGTCCGACCAATTGTTAGCAGGTCGAACACTCCGTCGTCCCCGACCTTGTCATGCTTATCGATCGCTCGAAGCACGGTCAGTTTCTGTTCGAACTGAGTCACACCGATTGATTCTAGAACGCCATCCAGCAAGCCGCGATGGTTGATTTTGACGACATAGTCGCCGCGCCTGATGCCGAGCTTTTCCATCGTGTCGGCGGCAAGCATGCAGATCTCGGCATCGCCCGCGACGGTGCCCGAGCCGACGATATCGGCGTCGAACTGCATGAACTGGCGGAAGCGGCCCGGCCCTGGCTTCTCGTTGCGGAAGACATAGCCGACGCGATAGCTGCGATAGGGTTTCGGCAGCGCGTCGAAATTCTCGGCGACATAGCGGGCGAGCGGCGCCGTCAGGTCGTAGCGCAGCGAGAGCCATTGCTCGTCATCGTCCTGAAAGGAGAAGACGCCTTCGTTCGGCCGATCCTGATCCGGCAGGAACTTGCCGAGCGCGTCGGTGTACTCGACGAAGGGCGTCTCCACGGGATCGAAGCCATAGACCGAGAAGCTCTCGCGGATGACGGAGAGCATGCGCTCGGTGGCGGCGACATCGGCCGGGCCGCGATCGACGAAGCCGCGCGGCTGGCGGGCCTTCAGCTTGGCAGGGGCTGTCTTGTCGGCGGACATGGCTGTGGCACTCGATAAGTAAGTACTTACTGATCTCGGCGGGTTAGACCGTCCCGGCGGAAGGGGCAAGTCGAAGCGCGTCATTCTCGGGCGGAGCGCAGCGCAGACCCGAGAATCTCATGACACGAAGGCACTGGCGCCCTCTGCGGCAGGAGATGCTCGGGTCAAGCCCGAGCATGACGCGTGTCTGGACTACTCGGCCGCCGCCAGTGCCTGCCCACGCAACGGCCGGTCCGCGATTCCCGCCCGCGCCAATTTCTCCGGCAGCGGCCCGCCGGTCGCCCAGTCGAGCAGTTCGGCCGTGTGCACGACCGGCGTGGTCGCGCCCTTGTCGGCAAAGCCTTTCGCGAGCTGGGTCATGCAGCCGATATTGCCGGTCGCGACCAGCATCGGCTTCGTCCGCTCGATATTGCCGATCTTGCGCTCGCGCAGCTTCCCCGCGATCTCGGGCTGGAGGATGTTGTAGACGCCGGCCGAGCCGCAGCAGATATGGCCCTCCGGTACCTCCCTGACCTTGAAGCCGGCGCCCGACAGCAGGCGCTTCGGCCCGTCCTTGAGCTGCTGGCCGTGCTGCATCGAGCAGGCCGAATGATAGGCGATCGGCATCGCGACATCACGGACGGGAGCGAGTTCCAGCGTCTCCAGGAATTCGGTGACGTCCTTGGCCAAGCCTGAGACCTTCGCCGCCTTCTCGGCATAGGCCTGCTCGTTGCGGAACATGAAGCCGTAATCCTTGATCGTCGTGCCACAGCCGGAGGCCGTGATCAGGATCGCGTCGAGCCCCTCGCCGTCCACCTCCGCCATCCAGGCGTCGATGTTCCTGCGGGCGAAGGAGAGGGCATCGTGCTCCTGCCCCATATGGTGGACGAGCGCGCCGCAGCAGCCCTCCCCCTTCGGCAGCACGACCTCGACGCCATGACGGTTGAGCAGGCGGATCGTCGCCTCGTTGATCGCGGGATCGAGCACCGGCTGGGCGCAGCCGGAAAGCAACGCCACACGGCGCTTGCGCTCGGCCGGCGGCGGGAAGCTTTGCGGGCCCTCCATGGCGGAGCGTGTCGGCAGGCGCGCCGGCGCCAGCGCCAGCATCGCCTTCAGGCGCGAGCCGATGACCGGGATGACACCCAGTACCGGAGCGAGCGGCTTACCAATCAGCGCCATCAGCATCGCGGCGCGGAAGCGGCCGGGATAGGGCAGGATCGCCGCCAGCACCTTGCGCAACAGGCGGTCATGCCAGGAGCGCGTGTAGGTCTCCTCGATATGGGCGCGGGCATGGTCGACGAGGTGCATGTAGTGCACGCCGGAGGGGCAGGTCGACATGCAGGAAAGGCAGGAGAGGCAGCGGTCGACATGCTTCACCACCTCTTCGGTGGCGGGCTTGCCGTTCTCCAGCATGTCCTTGATCAGGTAGATGCGCCCGCGGGGGGAATCGAGCTCGTCGCCGAGCAGCAGATAAGTCGGGCAGGTCGCGGTGCAGAAGCCGCAATGCACGCAGGTGCGCAGGATCTTCTCCGAAGCCGGCATGCGCGGATCGGAGGCGAGGCGCTCAGGGGTGAAGTTCGTCTGCATCTCTAGATTTCGGCCAAACGCTCAAGGATCATAGCCCAATCCTCATCACCAACCTCAATTGGGCTGAAAACAGCAGTACCGATCGGCTTCAACACAGTGGCTATGTTGTGATTTCCACTGCTCTTATTGAACGGCAGTGATGAAACAGCCTCTCGCGCCTTCCAATGAAGCCGAGGAGATCCAAGTGGAGCTATCGAAAATGGCATTCTCCACTCTTCCGGCCAGACTTCATTTTCGACACCTTGGATATCTGGGGTCGATTTAAAAATGAATGGAGTAGTAAGCGATTTATAGTTCGGATGACTGCAGTAAATAACACCGCAATGCCCCGGCTTGATCAATTTCGCGCGAGTTGCCCGACCTGCCATATTCGCAGAATCGACATGGGATACAGCCCAGCGTCTCGCTCCAACCCCAGCCCAAATGTTGGTAATGTTCTTACAGGCAAACACGAAAAGCTTCATTTTTCGACTCCTAGCCGAGGAGCAGCAATATGCGCTGAGAGAACTGCTTCAGGCCCCGCCCTGCCAGGCTTTGATCCAGTCCATCGGCCAGAGCAGCATGATGACGTTGAGGGTGAGGTTGTCGCGGATCAGCCAGCCGACGATCAGCTCCATCCCCAATGCGCTGGTCACCGTCAGCCAGACCGGCGCGAAACGGGCAAAGAAGAAGCCCAGCACCATCGAAAGGATGTCGCAGACCGAATTCAGGACGCTGTCGCCGTAATAATCGAGCGAGATCGTCGCCGAGCGGTAGTGGTTGATGACGGCATCGGTGTTCTCGGCGATCTCCCAGGCGCCTTCGAGCAGGATCGAGAGCAGCAGCGCGAGGCCGAAGGAGATCGGCAGACCGGTGACGCGGCGGATCAACCAGAACAGCCCGTAGAACAGGAAGCCGTGGATGATGTGGGAGAAGGTGTACCAGTCGGCGATGTGCTGGGAGTTCTCGGAGGAGATCACCGTGCCCTGCCAGAGCTTGATGTTTCCGCATTTGCAGATCGGCTCGCGGCCCATCCAGAGCAGGATCGCGGCGACGCCGGCGATCAGCAGCGCGGCGGCCAGAACGAGCGCGGTGGGGCCGAGCCGGTTGGTCGCCCAGCTCGCACGGGTCTCAGTAGGGAGGCGATCGGCGAGCGTCATCAGATCCCCGCATAGATCCGGCCGGGCTCGAAGATGCCGGCGGGATCGAAGCTCTTCTTGATGCCGACGGTTACCCGCATCAGCGGCTCGGCCAATGGCTGGAACACGTCGACCGCCGCGCGGATCGCATCGGGCGCCCGCACCAGCGTCGCATGGCCGCCGAGCGGCTTCAGCGCGGCGCGGATCGCGGCGGCGCCGGCATCGCCATAGGGAGGAACCCCGAGCCAGACCAGTCCTCCGCCCCAGTCGTAGAACCAGCGCGCGGCCGGGATCATCCGCGCGATCGCAGCAACGGCCCTCGGGCCAATGGTCGGGGCAAGCGAGAGCCGCCAGACCGCCTCATCGCTGCCGGCGAAGAAGGCGGCATCGCGGATATCGGTCCAGAGCGCGGTCGGCGCGGCTCCTTCGAGGCGCTCGGGCACGCCATAATCGTCGAGCAGCAGGGCGAGTTCACCGGCGCGGTAATCGATCGAGTCCGAAAAATTCTCCAACCGCAGCAGGGTCAGCGCCTCCTCGCCAGCGATCCGGGCCGGCAGATGCGCCGCCGCCATCGGCTCGAAGGGCGAGCCCAGCGCTTTCGCCAGCAGCGCAACTCCCACTTTGTCGGACAGGCCGCTCCATTGCAGCGTGAGGACGCGCTCCGGACGCGGCAGCACGCGGAAGGTGACCTCGGTGAGGAAGCCGAGCGTGCCGTGACTGCCGCCGAGCAGCTTCACGAGATCCAGGCCGGTGACGTTCTTCATAACCCGCCCGCCCGACTTGATCATCTCGCCGCGGCCATTGACCAGCCGGACGCCGATCAGGGAGTCGCGGGCGGCACCGGCATTGATCCGGCGCGGGCCGGAGATGTTGCAGGCGGCGACGGCGCCGATCGTCGGCTCGCCCTCGCTGCCATAGAGCGCGCGGTGGTCCATCGGCTCGAAAGGCAGCATCTGGCCACGCTCGGCGAGGGTGTCCTGCACCAGCGAAAGCGGCGTGCCGGCGCGGGCGGCGATGACCATCTCCGCCGCCTCGTAGAGGGTGATGCCGGTGAGGCCCGCGCTGGAAAGCGTGCTCGCGGCCTGGGCCGGACGGCCGAGTCCAGAGCGCGTGCCGCCGCCGCGCAAGGTGAGCGGCACGGCGCTGTCGACGACCGACTTCACGACGGCGCAGGCCTGCGCCTCGGTGGTGGGCGTGTGGACGATCATGACCGGGCTCCATGGTCATTCCGGGGCACGCCGAAGGCGTGAGCCCGGAACCCAGAACCGATGCCGTTCACAAGTGAAGCTGAACAATTCCGCGAGAATAACGATTGCGGGCATCGGTTCTGGATTCCGGGCTCAGCGCTTCGCGCTGCCCCGGAATGACGGCGGAGCCTCATTGCGCCAGAAGCGGATAGAGATCGGCCCAAAGCGGATTGTTCTCTTCGATCAGCCTGACTTTCCAGTCGCGGCGCCACTTCTTGATGTCCTTCTCGCGATCGATCGCTTCCCGCGCTGTCTGATGCTCCTCGTACCAGACCAGCCGACTCACCCCACATTTCCGAGAAAACCCTGGCGTAACTTTGCTTTTGTGCTCGTAGACACGGCGGGCAAGGTCCCGTGTCACGCCGAGAAACGGGGTTCCATGCTGGCCGCTCGCCAGCAGATAAACGTGAAACGGCAAGAATTCCCTCCGCCGTCATTCCGGGGCGCCGCGAAGCGGCGAGCCCGGAACCCAGAACCGATGCCACCTGCCACTGAAGCGGATCGATCCGGTCAAGACAACGATATCCCGCATCGGCTCTGGATTCCGGGCTCTTCGCTGCGCGAAGCCCCGGAATGACGGAGAGGTTCATCACGCCGCCACCCTGCCTTCCAGCGGGAAGACCTTCGCCGGGTTGAGCAGCCAGCGCTCGTCGAACACCGCCCTCACCCGCATCTGCTGGGCGAGGTCCTCGGGATTGAACTGGAAGGTCATCAGGTCGCGCTTCTCGATGCCGACGCCGTGCTCGCCGGTGAGGCAGCCGCCGACCTCGACGCAGAGCTTGAGAATGTCCATGCCGGCATCCTCGGCCTTCTGCGCCTCGACGGGATCGTTGCAGTTATAGAGGATCAGCGGATGGAGATTGCCGTCGCCGGCGTGGAAGACATTGGCGACGCGAAGCCCATAGCCCTTCACGATCTCGTCCATGCGCCGAAGCACATGGGGCAGTTGCCCGGTCGGGATCGTTCCGTCCATGCAGATATAGTCGGCGATGCGACCGGTGGCGCCGAAGGCGGATTTGCGGCCCTTCCAGATCGCCGCCGCCTCCATCGCCGATTTCGATTCCTTGACGGTCGAGACACCGTGCTCCCTCGCGATGGCGACGATGCGGGCGAGCTGGGCGTCCATCTCGTCGTCGGAACCCTCGACCTCGATGATCAGCAGCGCCTCGACATCCATCGGGTAGCCGGCCTTGGCGAAAGCCTCGCAGATCTCGATCGCCGGCTTGTCCATGAATTCCATTGCGACCGGGATGATGCCGGCGCCGATGATCGCGGCAACCGCCGCGCCCGCCTGCTCGCTGGTCGGGAAGCCGAAGAGCACGGGGCGGGCGCCCTCGGCCGCACGCAGGATGCGCACCGTCGCCTCGGTGACGATGCCGAGCTGACCTTCCGAGCCGTTGATCAGGCCGAGCAGGTCGTAGCCCGGGGAATCGAGGTGGCAGCCGCCGATTTCAACAACCGAGCCGTCGAGCATGACCATGGTCACGCCGAGCACGTTGTTGGTGGTGACGCCGTATTTCAGGCAATGCGCCCCGCCCGAGTTCATGCCGATATTGCCGCCGATCGAGCAGGCGAGCTGCGAGGACGGATCCGGCGCGTAGAAGAAGCCCTCGGCCGAGACCGCGCCGGTGACCGCGAGATTGGTGACGCCGGCCTCGACCCGCGCGACGCGGTTGGCGTAGTCGATCTCGAGGATGCGGTTCATCTTGGAGACGCCGATCACGACCGCGTCCTCCTGCGGAATCGCGCCGCCGGCGAGCGAGGTGCCGGAGCCGCGCGGCACCACCGGCACGCCCTCCTCCCGGCAATAGCGCAGGACAGCCGCCACCTCCTGCGTCGTCGAGGGCAGGACGACAGCGAGCGGCATGCGGCGATAGGCTGTCAGTGCGTCGGTTTCATAGGGGCGGCGCTCGTCGTCACTGGTGATCAGCGCCTGCGGCGGGACGAGTCGCGCAAGCCCGGCGATGATCGTTTCGCGGCGGGCGAGGATGCCGGCATCCGGTGCCGGAAAGGCTATCGCGCTCATCTCTCCCCTCCCATCTCCACGACTCGCGGCACGCCACGCACGGAATTCTCTTTGCGCGGCAGATTAGACCAATTCAATGGCACTTGCAGCGCGGCTAAAGCCAGCCATTATTTCCAGATTGGAAAAGGTGGCGTGACGATGGACCGGTTCGGCGATCTCGACGTGTTCGCACATGTGGTGACGACCAAGAGCATGTCGGCCGCCGGCCGGCAGCTCAACCTGTCGCCGGCCGTGATCTCGAAGCGCATCCGCCGGCTGGAGGAACGGCTCGGCGTGCGCCTGCTCCAGCGCACGACGCGGCAGCTCGCCCTCACCGAGGCCGGACAGGGTTTCTACGAGCGCGTCGTCTCGATCCTGTCCTCGATCGAGGAAGCGGAGTCCTGGGTGTCGAGCGGCGCCGGCCAGGTGCGCGGCACGCTGCGCGTTTCGGCGCCGACCTCCTTCGGCCGGATGCATGTCGCGCCGCATCTCAAGCGCTTCCTCGACGCCAACCCGCTGGTGACCGTCGAACTCGTGCTGAGCGACGCCTTCGTCGACGTCGTCGGCGAGGGGTTCGACCTGGCGATCCGCATCGCGGACCTGCAGGATTCGAGCCTCGTGGCCAAAAGACTCGCCCGCAATCACCGGGTGCTCTGCGCGACGCCGGGCTATCTTGCCGAACATGGCACCCCGGCCGATATCGCCGCGCTGTCGCGCCATACCCTGATCGCCCATAACGCCGACCATTGGCGGCTCGACGGTCCGGAAGGCCCGGTCTCTGTGCGGGTCAACGGCCCGCTGCGCACCAATTCGAGCGAGGTCGTGCGCGAGGCGCTGCTGGGCGGCGTCGGCATCGCCCTGCGCTCGACCTGGGATGTCGGGCCGGAACTCAAGTCGGGCGCGCTGCAACGGGTCCTGCCGGCCTATGCGGTCGGCTCGCGCGTCGCGATCTATGCGGTCTATCCGAGCCGCCGGCATATGGAGCAGAAGGTGCGTGCCTTCGTGGACTACCTCGGCGAGCTCTATGGCGCCACGCCCTATTGGGATGCGGGGCTTGCGCTGTAGGACAGCGTATCGTTGAGATGGAGTGATGCCGTCATTCCGGGGCATTGCGCAGCAATGAGCCCGGAATCCAGAACCGATGCCCTGCCCGTTGACGTCGAAGCAGCCGGGAAATGGGTGCTTCCCGAAAGCGGGGCATCGGTTCTGGATTCCGGGCTCGGCCCTGCGGGCCGCCCCGGAATGACGATGCGGCGGCGTGAAGGAGGAATGACATGTTCGGCCAGCTCGAAGGCACGGGGGTTACGGTCCTCGACCCGCGGTTCCATCGCGTCGTTCCGGGCTCGGCGCGGGTGGAGCGACTGTGGACGGGCGCGCGCTGGTCGGAGGGGCCGGCCTGGTTCCCAGCCCACAACTCGCTGATCTGGTCTGACATCCCCAACGACCGCATGCTGCGCTACGACGCGCTGAGCGGCCAGGTCGGCACCTTCAGGCAGCCCGCCCGCAATTCCAACGGCAACACGGTCGACGCCCAAGGGCGACTCGTCACCTGCGAGCATGGCGGGCGGCAGGTGACGCGCACCGAGCATGACGGCTCGATCACCGTGCTCGCCAGCCATTTCGGCGGCAGGCGCCTCAACTCGCCGAACGATGCCGTGGTGAAGTCAGACGGCTCGATCTGGTTCACCGATCCGGATTACGGCATCCTCAGCGACTACGAGGGCGACAAGTCCCCCGGCGAGATCGGCGCCTGCCATGTCTACCGGATCAACGGCGAAAGCGGCGAGATCGCTGTCGTCGCCGATGATTTCGTCAAGCCCAACGGTCTCGCCTTCTCGCCTGACGAGAGCATCCTCTACATCGCCGATACCGGCGCGAGCCATGATCCTGAGAACGGGCCGCGGCATATCCGCAGCTTCGAAATGGGCCGGGACGGCTTCACGCTGGGCGCTTCGAAGGTGTTCGCCACCTGCACGGCCGGGCTGTTCGACGGTTTTCGCCTGGACATCGAGGGCCGGATCTGGACCAGCGCCGCCGACGGCGTCCATATCTACCACCCGGACGGCACGCTGATCGGGAAGGTCCATATCCCGGAGATCGTCGCGAATGTCTGTTGGGGCGGGCCGAAGCTCAACCGCCTGTTCATCTGCGGCACGACCTCGCTGTATTCGGTCATGACGCATACGAACGGGGCGGTGCGGCCGTAAGACGAGGGGATTCGGTCGGACGCCGCGTCCGTCACGGTCGGGCCTGTCCCGACCATCCGCGTCTTCGGTGATGCAACGCGGTGTTCAAGACGTGGATGCTCGCCACAAGGGCGAGCATGACGGGGCGCCCGTCCGCAGATCAGGCCTGGTCGACGAGCGCGGCTACACGTCCTGCCCCACATAGCCGGCGACGTCGCGCATGCGCTTCAGCGTGCGCCAGTAGATGTCCTCCATCAGGAGATGAGCAAACTCGCCGTTGCGGCCGATGCTGTAGAGACCGTCCACGCCGGTGCTCTGCGCGAAGTTCTGGCGTCGCTCCTCGTAGCGCGCGAGATAGACCGGATAGGCGAATGGCGTCTTCAGCATGCCGCCGGCGCCGATATAGCGTGCGCGCAGATGCGGATAGATGCGGCAGAGGCCGTCCAGGCAGGCCTCTGCCAGCTTCTCATCGGACATCGTCCACCAGGCGTCGCCGACCTCGCAACCGATGTCGAAGGTCAGTTGCGTGCGCCCCTCCGGCGCGAGCCAGGGCATGGAGAACGGTGCCTCCGTGACACGGAAGAAGGGCTGCGTGCGGTCCGGCACCCAGAGCATCGTGTCCGGCAGGAGATTGCGGCCCTCGAAGCGCAGATTGACGAAGATCATCGGCCGGTAGCGGAAGCCGGCGAGTTCGTCGAGCGCATCTGTGCCCTCGACGAGCCTGGGCAGGACATGGACCGGGGCCGTGCTGATCACGGCTGAGACGCCGATCTCGCGGCCGTTGACCTTCACAGCCACGACCTTGCCGTTCTCGACATAGACGCGCTCGACCTTCGATTCGAGCGCGATGCTGTCGTTGAGTCGGGCGACAGTCGGCTCCAGCAGCTTGGCGACGCCGCCCTCGGGATAGACATGGTAGACGCGCGGGCTTTCCGGCATCTCGTGCGAATAGCCGTTGCAGACCGCCCTGCCCGTCAGACGAGACGCGGCCTTCAGCAGGAATGTCTTCATCACGCCGGCCGCGAGCTTGTTGCCGACGGCGGGCGAGAGCTCATGCGCCGGCGCGCCGGACCAGGCCTCGGCCAGGGGAATCGCGACATCCTCGGCAAGCGCCGCGCCATAGGCGTTGCGGAACCAGTCGGCCGCGCTTTCGACCGGCCGGGGATGCAAGCGGGCCGAGACGGCGCTCGCCGCATAGCGGGGCGAGAACGCGAGGCCGAAGGGGTAGCTGTAGCTCCGGCCGCCCAGCGCGACCGCCTCGCCGTAATGGCGAACGGTGCGCGAGACCGCGCTCGCCCCCATCGCATCAGCCAGACGGTTGCTGACGAAATGCGCACCGAAGTCGTAGGTATAGCCCTCAGCATCCTTGAAGGAGGAGGCCATGCCGCCGACCGCGCGGCCGCTTTCGAAGACCGTGGCGCGAATGCCGCGACGCTCAAGCTCATAGGCCGCCGTGAGACCGGCGATGCCGGCGCCGATGATCGCGACGGGCTTGGCGAGGCGGCGCCAGATGGTCGGTGCCTGCACGGCGATGTTCATGGCGGTCGCTCCGCTGTCATCGAGCTTGCGTCGACGACCCAGTCCATAGCAGGAGCGGATGAATTCGGATTTGCGGGGAAGCCGCAATCAGAGACCGAAACTATAATGGATCGTTAAGCTTAACCGCGCGGGCGTCAGCGCGGTGGTGCGCTCTTCACGCGGCTGAGCACGAGCGGCATCGCCAGGCCGATGACGACGAAGCGCACGAGATGATGCGCCCCGACATAAAGCGTATCGAGCCCCATGGCGAAGGCGAGCATCGCCATCGCCTCCAGGCCGCCCGGCGCGAAGGCCGCCATGCCGCTGGCATAGGACACATCCGCAAGCCAGGCGGCTGGCCAGGCGAAGAGGAAGGCGACTCCGATCGAAACGGCGAAGCCGCCGATCGCCAACGGAAACAGCCCCTTGAGCTCGTTGCGCGGGATATTGGCGATGCGCCCGCCCATGGTGGTGCCGAGCAGGACCTGCACGGCGATCTGGATCGGCATGGGCAGCGCGCCCTCGACGAGGCCACTGCCATGCAGGGCCGCGCTGGCGAAGGTCGCGCCGAACATCAAGGGTGCGGAGAGGCCGATCCGCTCGAAGAAAAGCCCCAGTGCCAGCCCGGCCATGGTCACGCCGAACATGGTGCTGGCATCGACGTCCCGAACGACGGGGACCGGCATGCCGGTGGCGGCACCGCTGAGCTGCATCACGCTCGGCAGGAGAGCGACGAGCACCAGCAAGCGGAAAAGCTGGACGACCGAGATGCGACCGATATTCGCGCCCTTGGCCTGCGCCACCGCGAGCACGGTCGACAAGGCGCCGGGCGCGGCGGCCAGGAGGGCATCGATCCAGGGCCAGCGCGCGACATGGCGCAGATAGGCGCCGGTCGCGAGCATGATCGCGGCGACGCCGACGAGCAGGATGAGGAGAGATGCCGGATAGCGCGCCGCCGCGGCCAGCGCCTCGGGCGTCGCCGCCGAGCCCAGGATCGCGCCGGAGAGGACCATGGTGGAATCGAACCAGGGCCGGCGCAGGTTCGGCAGCGGACGGATCAGGGCGACGATCGCGCTGATCAGCATCGAGCCGGACAGCCAGGCCGCGGGCATGCCGAGCAGCGCGAAGCCCCCGCCCCCGATCGCCGCCAGTGCAATGACCAGGATTTCCCGCCAGAGAATGGCCAGCCGGTTTTTGGGATAGCCGAACGGTTTCATCGCGCTCCCGCCGCGCCGGGAACGGGCGGCGCGGGGCGTTCATGGCGATGCTCCGGCAGCGGGTCAACCGACCCGCTCCCCGCCGGACGCAGGGCGGCGTTGCGCCGCCCGCCTTCGGGTCAGCCGGCCGCCAGGGCCTTTTGCAGGCGCGCGACGGCCTCGACCAAATCGCTCGACTTGCGGGCGAAGCAGAGGCGCAGGCCCGTCTCCCCGCCGGGTCCGAAGGCCGTGCCGGGGGCGAGGCCGACATTGGCGCTGTCGACCAGATCGAGGGCGAGCTTGCGCGAATCCTCGCGGCCGTCGACCGAAAAGAACTGGTAGAAGGCTCCGACAGGCGCCGAGAGCGTGACGCGGTTCGTCGCCTTCAGTCCCTCGAACACGATCCGGCGGCCTTCGGCTGCGCGCGCGATCTGCTCGGCGACGAAGCCCTCGCCCTCGTCGAGGGCGGCGATGGCGCCGCGCTGGACGAAGACCGGCGAGCCGGAGGTCGAGTACTGGATCAGGTTCTCGACGATCTGGCCGAAGGCGACGGGCACCTCGATCCAGCCGATGCGCCAGCCGGTCATCGCCCAGTTCTTCGAGAAGGTCTGGACGAAGATGACGCGGTCCTCCGCCTCCATGATGTCGTGGAAGGAGGGCGCGCGCTCCGAGCCGTCATAGACGAAGCGGCCATAGATCTCGTCGGCGACGATCCAGATGCCGTGCTTGCGCGAGAGCGCGAGCAGCGCCTCCTGCTCGGCCCGGGTCGCGGTCCAGCCGGTGGGGTTGGATGGCGAGTTCACCAGGATGCCGCGGGTGCGCGGCGTGATCGCCTTCGCGAGCCTGTCGAGATCGAGGGTGAACTGGCCTTGCTTGTAATCCATCGGCACGCAGACGGTCGCGGCGCCGCTGACGCCGACGGCTGCGCCGAAATTCGGCCAGGCCGGGGTCGGGATCAGGATTTCGTCGCCGGGGCCGGCGATCAATCGTACCGCAATCTGGACCGACTGCATGCCCGAGCCGGTGACGTAGAAGCTTTCGGGCGAGAAGGCGCGGCCATAAAGACGCTCATGATAGCGTGCGAGCGCCTCGCGCAGTTCCGGGATGCCGCGCTGCCAGGTGTAGAAGGTCTCGCCCGCGGCGAGCGAGCGCGCCGCCGCATCCGCGATGAAGCCGGGGGTCGAGAGATCGCCCTCGCCCACCCAGAGCGGAATCAGGCCGGGCTTGAGGCGGCCGTGATTGACCACCTCGACGATCCCGCTCTCGGGGGCATTCCGGGCTTCGGGACGAAGCTCGGCGAGCAGGGTGCTGCCCGGCAGGATGGCGCTGTTCATCGGGATCGGCCTCGCGAAAATCAGTGCCCCACCTTTAGCCGATCGCGGCGCGGCGAGGCATGAAATCGCGAGATCGGGTCGATCGGCGGCCGTGATGATTCACGGCCGCGCGGGAGCCGGATCAGGCCTGCTTCTGCCTGAGCAGATCGCGGATCTCGCCAAGCAGGACGACGTCTTCCGGCGGCGCGGCGGGAGCCGCTTCCTTCGGCGGCTCCTTCCGCTGGAGCTTGTTGATGCCCTTGACGACCATGAAGAGGACGAAGGCGATGATCAGGAAGTTGATGCCGACGGTTACAAAGTTGCCATAGGCGAGGACCGCGCCCTGCTTCTTGGCCTCCGAGAGGATCGGCGAGGTTACCCCGCTGTTCAGGCCGATGAAGTAATTCGAGAAGTCGACGCCGCCGAGCGCGCCGATGAAGGGCATGATGATGTCGGCGACGAGCGAATCGACAATCTTGCTGAAGGCAGCGCCGATGATGACACCGATGGCGAGATCGACGACATTGCCCTTCAGAGCGAATTTCTTGAATTCTTCCAACATGCTGCACCCCTTGAGAATCGGCAAGGCTACCCCAACAGCCTGAGCCGGACGCTAGACCAGCCGCCCGGAGCAGGGAAAGTCCGAAAACGCGCCAAAGCCGGCCCGAAGACGCGTGAAACGCAAAGAGCTGGGGATGAATCGGGCTCGAAGCCTTGCGCCAATGGCCTATGGCGAGCCGGCAGGCGCTTCGATACTCTGCGGAGAATCCGGAAACCGAGTTCCATGGCGCCTGCACCCCGGCCCCCTTCGCATACGGCCTCCACGAGGGCGACATGATCCCGGCCTGGTCCGTGGTGCTGGTCGCGCTCGCCTATCTGTGCGGGCTCTTCGCCGTCGCGCATATGGCCGACACCTCCGGGCGCAAGCTGATGACCGGCCGGGCGCGGACGACGGTCTATGCGCTGGCGCTCGGCGTCTACTGCACGTCCTGGACCTTCTACGGCTCTGTCGGCTTCGCCAATCGCGCCGGATTCGATTTCCTCGGCATCTATGTCGGGCCGATCCTCGTGATCGGGCTCGGCCATCGCTTCGTCGCCCGCATCGTCGGCATCGCCAAGTCGCAGAACATCACCTCGATCGCCGATTTCGTCGGCGCCCGCTACGGCAAGAGCGAGCGCGTCGCCGCGCTGGTCTGCATCGTCGCCGTGATCGGCGCCCTGCCTTACATCTCGTTGCAGTTGAAGGCGGTCGCGAACTCGCTCTCCGTCTTCCTCGCGGCGACCGGCGGCCATGCCCCGACGCCGGACGTTCCGGTGCTGAGCGACCTGCCTTTCCTGGTCGCGATCGTGCTCGCCGGCTTCGCCTGCGCCTTCGGCACCCGCCATATCGATGCCACCGAGCACCAGGACGGGCTCGTCCTGGCGATCGCGGTCGAATCGCTGATCAAGCTCGTCGCCTTCCTCGTGCTCGGCTTCTTCATCGTCTACGGGCTGTTCGGCGGCGCCGGCGATCTGCTCGCCCAGGCAGCGAAACCCGCCGGCGGCGCGCCGCCGATCTGGGAGCGAACGTCGAGCTGGCCGAACTTCCTGACGCTGACGCTGCTGTCGAGCTGCGCCGCGCTGCTGCTGGCACGGCAATTCCACATGACGATCGTCGAGAACCGCGACGCGCGGGACGTTCGCCGCGCGGCCTGGATGTTCCCGCTCTATCTCGTGCTGATCAACCTGTTCGTGCTGCCTCTGGCAGCCGCCGGAGAGATCGTGATCCCCGGCAGCGGCATCGACCGCGACATGACCGTGCTGCTGCTGCCCCTGCAGCGCGAGGCGGGGGTGATCGCCCTCTTCGTCTTCGTCGGCGGGCTCTCGGCCGCGACGGCGATGGTGATCGTCGCCTCGGTCGCGCTGGCGATCATGATCTCCAACCATCTCGTCATGCCGCTCATGCTGCGCGGCCGGCGGGGCCTGAGCGATCCCGGGCGAGCGGTCAGGCTGTTCGGCCGGCGCGACGACGGCAACAGCAATCTCGGCGGCGATCTCGGCTCGCAGGTCGTGGTCATCCGACGGTTGAGCATCTTCGTCGTGATCCTGCTCGGCTATGTCTATTATCGCGCCTCGGGCGAAGCGGCCCTGGTCTCGATCGGCCTGCTCTCCTTCGCGGCCACGGCGCAGATCGCGCCGGCCTTCTTCGGCGGCCTGTTCTGGCGGCGCGGCACCGCTCTCGGCGCGGTGGCCGGGCTGACCGTCGGGACGCTGGTCTGGGCCTATACGCTGCTGATGCCGAGCCTGGCCTTGTCCGGCGGCTGGTGGAGCGCGATCGTGGCCCACGGCCCCTTCGGCGCCGGCATCTTCAAGCCGGAGGCCCTGTTCGGGCTCGACTGGCCGGCACTGCCGCATGGGGTGTTCTGGAGCCTGGGGCTCAACATCCTCGCCTATATCGGCTTCTCGCTGCTGCGGCCGGCCAATGCGATGGAGCGGCTGCAGGCCAATGCCTTCGTCGAATCGCAGCCGACGACGATGGCCCAATCCTTCTCGCTCTGGCGCACCACCATCACCGAGGGCGAGCTGCAGTCGACGATCGCGCGCTATCTCGGGGCCGAGCGTACCCAGCGCGCCTTCGAGAGCTTCAACAGCGGCCGGGGCGAGGCCTCCGAAAGCGGGCGCCAGGCGGATATCCACCTGCTGCGCTTCGGCGAGCACCTGCTCTCCTCGGCCATCGGCGCGGCGTCCTCACGCCTCGTGCTGTCGCTCCTGCTGAAGCGGCGCAACCTCTCGACCGAGGCCGCCTTCAAGCTGCTCGACGATGCCTCGGCCGCGCTCCAGTACAACCGCGACATCCTCCAGCATGGGCTCGACCATGCCGGTCAGGGCATCACCGTGCTCGACCGCGACCTCAAGCTGCTCGCCTGGAACCAGGCTTTCATCCAGCTCTACGACCTGCCGGCCTCGCTGGTCAGGTTCGGCACGGGGCTCGACGAGATCGTGCGCTTCAACGCGGCGCGCGGCGCCTACGGCACAGGCGCACGCGACGAACTGATGGCGGCGCGGCTCGAAAGCTTCATCAACGACCGCGAGCCGGTGCGCCTCAAGCTCTACCCGTCGAAGAAGGTCATCGAGGTCCGCACCAACGCCCTGCCCGACGGCGGCTTCGTCACGACCTATACCGACATCACCGAGACCGTCGCCGGCGAGGAGGAACTCGAACGCGTCAACGAGGGCCTGGAACGCCGCGTCGCCGAGCGCACCGAGGAACTGCTCCACGTCAATGCCGAATTGCAGCGTGCGAAGGCCGAAGCCGAAGCCGCCAATGCCTCGAAGACGCGCTTCCTCGCCGCCGCCAGCCACGACATCCTGCAGCCGCTCAACGCCGCGCGGCTCTATGCGACCTCGCTGGTCGAGCGCGATCGCAGCGGCGGCCAGCCCGAGCTTGCGGAGAATATCGACGCCTCGCTCGATGCGGTGGAAGAAATCCTGACCGCGCTGCTGGAGATATCGCGGCTCGATGGCGGGGCGCTGAAGCCCGAACTCTCCTCCTTCCGGCTGGACGAACTGATGCGCCAGCTCCAGCGCGAATTCGAGCCGAGCGCGCAGGAGAAGGGCCTGAAGCTCGTGTTCATGCCGTCCAGCCTGACTTTGCGCTCGGACCGGCGCCTGCTGCGCCGCCTGCTGCAGAACCTGATCTCCAACGCGATCAAGTACACGCCGAGCGGCAAGGTGCTGATCGGCTGCCGGCGTCGGGGCAGCCAGGTCGCGCTCGAGGTGATCGATACCGGGCTCGGCATCCCCCAGAGCAAACAGAAGACCGTGTTCCGGGAGTTCCAGCGGCTCGACCAGGGCGCGAAGGTGGCGCGGGGCCTGGGGCTCGGGCTCTCGATCGTGCAGCGCATCGCGCGGGCCCTCGACCATGGGCTGACCCTCGATTCGGTGGCGGGACGCGGCACCCGCTTTTCGGTCCTGGTTCCGCGAGCCGCCCCGCTGCCGGCCATGACGACCTCGGCCGCACCGCGCCATGCGCCTGCCGGCCAGCTCGCGGGAATGCGGCTGCTCGTCGTCGACAACGAGCCCGCAATCCTCGACGGCATGAAACGCCTGCTCGAAGGCTGGGGCTGCCAGGTCACGATCGCCGCCGGCCTTGAGGAGGCGCTGCCCCATGTCGGCTCCAAGGGCGAGGCTGATGTCGTGATCGCCGACTACCATCTCGACCACGGCAACGGCCTGACCGCGATCAGCGCACTGCGGGCGCGGGCCCGCACGCCGATGCCGGCAATCCTGCTCACAGCCGACCGGACACCGCATGTGCGCGAGGCGGCGAACGCGCTCGATGTCCACCTGCTCAACAAGCCCCTGAAGCCCGCCGCCTTGCGCGCGCTCCTGGCGCAATGGCGGGCGACGCGGCTGGCGGCGGAGTAAATTCGATGCCCAACGCAAGTGAGCCTTCATCCTGAGGAGCAAGCAAAGCTTGCGTCTCGAAGGATGCTCCAGGAGGCTCCTGAACCCTCTGGAACATCCTTCGAGACGCGCCTGCGGCGCACCTCAGGATGAGGGCTGCGGTTCTGGAGAACGACCTAGCGCTCGCTCGAAGCAGCGCTGCGCATCGCCTCCTCGGAAGCGAGGAAGGCCGCGACCTCCGGGCTCGGCTCCGGGCTTTCAGCGGTGACGCCGATCTCGCCGAGCAGCCGCGCGACCGGGACATAGGCCCGCGCCTTCCTGTCATAGAGGGCGGCCCGGACCAGCGCGACCGCCGCGACGATCTCGGTTCCGCCCCGGCCCTGCATCAGCATGCGGTGCTGCATCACCAGCCAGCCCTCGCTCCAGCACAGGATCGTCGTCTCGACCCGGAACGGGCGGAACAGGCGCATCTCGCGGCGGAAGCGGATGGTGCCGGCATTGACCACGGGCAGCCAGCGATGACGCAGCACGGCCCGCCACAGGCCGCTGCGCAGCATCAGGTCGAGCCGGCCGAGATCCATCAGCGACCAGTAGCGGCCGTTGTTCATGTGCAGGCTGGTGTCGAGATCGTGGAACCAGACCCGGAAGGGCAGGACGGACGCATCCGCCGGCAGGGTAAGCCCCGGCCGGAAGCGCGTCGTCAGCAGAAGCCAGATCAGGCGGAACCAGAGATTCATGGGGAGCTTTTCGGCGCTGGATCGATCAGGAACGCGCGTCCATGTCATGGAGATGCCGGCACTGTCGATCATGCTATCGTCTGCCCACCGTCGCGGAGCCTATCCTTGCCCACCCTTCACGTTTCCCCGCTGTCGCGGCTCGACGAAACCGTCGCGGCTGTCCGCGCCCGATCTCTCGTGACGCTGATCAATGTCGGCACGAGCGTCGCGCGGCCCGCGGCCATCGCACCCGAGCGGCATCTCTTCCTCGGGATGTCCGACATCAGCCAGGCTTTGGACGGCCATGTCCTCGCAGGGCAGGAGCATATGGCGCGGCTCCTCTCCTTCCTGCGCGACTGGGACCGCGCGGAGCCGATGGTGATCCATTGCTGGGCCGGGATCAGCCGCTCGACGGCCGCCGCCTATATCGCCGCCTGCGCCCTGGGCCCCGAGCGGGACGAGGACGAGGTTGCCGACGCGCTGCGCAGCGCCGCCCCTTCCGCGACGCCGAATGCCCGGCTGGTCGCGCTGGCCGATGCGGCGCTTGGACGGCGCGGCCGAATGATCCGCGCGATCGAGCGAATCGGGCGCGGCGCCGACGCCTTCGAAGGCACCCCTTTCGCCATGCCGCTCGCCTAAAAATAGCGTTTCCTGTCACGCAGTTTCCTGCATGCATTTCCCGCCAGAGCTTTGATTGCTACCGCGCTCGCCTCGTATCGCTGCAGAAGATTGCTTGCATCGGACGAAATTTGCGACGATGCATCGCGCGGGAGGCCTAAGAGCCTCTAACAAAATCCGGAGGGATCTCGATGGGCTTTGGAGGAGCCGCATGCCAGGAGGAGCGCGCAGCCGATATCCCCAGATATCGGCAAGTCGTTCCGACGTCGCAGGCGGCCCTCCAAAGCCCACCTCCGGCGCCGGGAATTCGACCGTCCGCGGCGTCGCGGCACTTGCCGATACCAACGGTATCGGCTTCACCCCGCTCCTGGCGGAACGGACGAATTGCCGGCGTCGAGACCCCTCAGGATTTCGTTAGAGGCTCTGCACCGTGACCATGACGATCGAGCTCGACTCGCGCGACCGCTCCATCCTGCGGATTCTCCAGCAGGATGGACGCATCACCAATTCCGACCTCGCCGAGAAGGTGCATCTGTCGCCCTCGGCCTGCCTGCGCCGCGTGCGCCAGCTCGAGGAAAGCGGCCTGATCCGCGGCTATGCGATGATGCTCGACGACAAGATCGCGGGCTTCCCGGGCACGGCCTTCGTCTTCGTCACCCTGGATCAGCAGGGTCGCGCTTCGCTGGAAAGCTTCGAGCAGGCGGTGCAGAGCCTGCCGGAGATCCTCGAATGCCATCTTCTGGCCGGTGCGCATGACTACCTGATGCGGGTGATCTATCGCGACAGCGCCGATTTCGAGCGCATCCATACCGATATCATCACGCAATTGCCGGGCGTCACCCGCGTGCAGTCGACGCTGACCTTGCGCACGATCAAGAAGACCTCAGCCCTGCCGGTCTAAGTCAGGATCGCCGCGAAGCGGGTTGCGGCCGGGCGCGCTCCGGCCGATAAGCTCACTCGCAAAGAGGAATCAGGCCGTGAGCGAAGACAAGACCAACGCCGATGTCGCCGCCCTGCCCTTCGAGGCGGCGATGAAGGAGCTCGAAGCCATCGTCGCGCGGCTGGAGCGCGGCGACGTCCCGCTCGAGGAATCGATCGCGATCTATACGCGGGGCGAAGCGCTGAAGGCGCGCTGCGACGCCCTGCTGAAGCAGGCGGAAGCCCGGATCGAGCGCATCACCCTCGGCGCCGACGGCAAGCCGACTGGCGCCGCCCCGCTCGACGTCGACAACTGAGTCGGCAGAGCGCCAAGACGCTCGAAGGCGAGATCATCACGCAATGCCGCGGCACCTCGGGTGTCGCGGCATTGCATTTCCGCCAGCGGCCGGTTGCGGCCGGGCGCTTGCCTGCTGGCCTCGCCGGAGCGAGATTCGGCCTCAACCAAGGAGGCAACCATGTCGCAGCTCCCCGCCGACGATCCGATCCTGGGCGATGCCCGCTCCTGCGAGGCGATCGAGAAGGTGATCGTGCCCCGCTCCCACGATCTCGGCGGCTTCCAGGTCCGCCGGGCGCTGCCGGCGATCGGCCAGCGCATGGTCGGCCCCTTCATCTTCTTCGACCAGATGGGCCCGGCCGAGTTCCATCTCGGCGAGGGACTCGACGTGCGCCCGCATCCGCATATCGGGCTCTCGACGGTGACCTATCTTTTCGACGGCGAGATCATGCATCGCGACTCGCTCGGCACGGCGCTCGCGATTAAGCCCGGCGCGGTAAACCTGATGACGGCCGGGCGCGGCATCGTCCATTCCGAGCGCACCGGCATGGAAGCCCGCGCGACCGGCCCGAAGCTCTACGGCATCCAGGCCTGGCTCGCCCTGCCCAAGACGCATGAGGAGGTCGCGCCCGAGTTCAAGCATCACGGCGCCGACGACCTGCCCCGCATCGTCGAGGGCGGCAAGCGCATCAGCCTGATCATGGGCTCGGCCTATGGCCAGACCTCGCCGGTGAAGTTCCCGTGGGACGCGCTCTATGCCGAGGCCGTGCTCTCGCCCGGCGCGATCCTGCCGCTCGACCCCGATTATGACGAGCGCGCGATCTATATCGTCTCGGGCAAGGTCGACATCGCCGGAGACGAGTTCGGCGCCGGCCAGCTCCTCGTGTTCAAGCCGGGCGACCGCATCTCGATCCTCGCCATCGACCAGAGCCGCGTGATGATCGTCGGCGGCGAGCCGATGGATGGCCCGCGCAACATCTGGTGGAACTTCGTCTCGTCCTCGAAGGAGCGGATCGAGCAGGCCAAGCACGAGTGGAAGACCGGCCGCTTCGACACCGTGCCCGGCGACGAGAGCGAGTTCATCCCGCTCCCGGAAGGCTGAGCCCGCGTCTTTGAGGCGTTGTCCACGCTCGGGTTCCACCGTCATTCCGGGGCGATCCGAAGGATCGAGCCCGGAACCCATGAACACGACATGTGCCGTCATGGTCGGGCTTGTCCCGACCATCCACGTCTTCCTTCATGCGATGCGGCGTCCAAGACGTGGATGCTCGCCACAAGGACGAGCTGGAGCAGCGTCGTGTTCATGGATTCCGGGCTCGCCGCTGCGCGGCGCCCCTGAATGACGACAGAGGCTCAGGCGGCCTCGGAGATATCCCGCAGGCGCGGCACCCGCGAGAAGCCGATCACCAGCAATTGGATCAGGAAGCCTGTGGCCGCGAGACCCAGGCAAGCGGCGATGCCGAGGTTTGCCGCGACGGAGGCGCCGATCGCAGCGCCGATCGGCCGGGCGCCGAAGGTCGCCGTCATGATCAGAGCGGAGACACGGCCAAGCATCGCGTTCGGCGTCACGGCCTGGCGCAATGTCATGGTCGAGATCGTCCAGATGATCGGCCCGACGCCGAACAGGAAGAAGCTCGCGGCGACCAGATAGACCGAGGGCAGCCAGAGCGTCGCGAACATCACGCCGGCTGCGCAGAGCCCGGCGAAAGGCCCGAGCAGGATCAGCGTCCCGAAGGTGACCTGCCTGGCGATGGCCGGCGCGAGGATGGCGCCGACGATCATGCCCGCGCCGTAGATGCCGAGCGAGATGCCGACCTGCGTGGCGCTCAGCCCCAGATTCTGCACGGCGTAAGCGACATAGATTGCCTGGAAGACGAACCAGGAGACGTTGAAGAACACCGCCGTCATCAGGATCGGCCGGAGCAGGTCGTGGCCGGCGACGAAGCGGGCGCCTTCGTTCAGATCATGCAGCAGGTCGCGGCGCGGGCCGGACGGCGCCTCGTCCCTCGGCAAACCGGCCAGCAGCATCGCCGCGAGGATCGAGAGCCCTGCCGCCAGGCCATAGGCGGTGGAGACACCGATCCAGCCAACGAGCGCCCCGCCCAATGCCGGGCCGCCGGCATAGGCGGTACTGCGCGCCAGCTCCAGCCAGCGATTGGCATCGGCGAGCCGCTCGCGCGGTACGACCGAGGGAACGAAAGCCGGCGCCGCGACACTGTAGCAGACGGTGCCGATGGCCCCGAGCGCGCCGAGCAGCGCGAGCCAGGGCAAGTTCAGGCTTCCTGCTGCAAGCAGAAACGGGATCGCCAGCAGAGACACCGCGCGCAGAACCTCGGTACCGACCATCAGCCGGCGCCGCGAGGCCCGGTCGACCATCAGGCCGGCGGGAATCGACAAGAGGAGGAAGGGCAAGGTCTGCGCGGTCTGCAACCAGCCGGTCTCCGCCGGCCCGGCCGCCAGTAGCAGCACGGCCGCCAGAGGCGCGGCGGCAAGCGCGATCTGCTCGGAGAACTGGGCGAAGAGATTGGACCAGCCGATGCGGCGGAATGCCGTAGGCAAGGGCGTGACATCGGTCGGTTGCATGGTCTGATTTCCCCGGAAGCGATCGTGGGCGCACTGAAATCCGTTGCCGGCGTGGGAACCACCCGTTTCGTGGCAAGGCGACGCTGCACCGTCGACTTGGTCGAAAACGCAACTGCGGTTTGCATGCGCGGCGCGCAGGCTCTATTCCGAGGGCATCCCAGCGAAGGATCAGACAGCCTCGTGCCCCGTCCCGCCACGCCGCTCCTCGACACGATCCATGATCCCGCCGACC
This sequence comes from Bosea sp. ANAM02, assembly GCF_011764485.1. Lineage (NCBI taxonomy): Bacteria > Pseudomonadati > Pseudomonadota > Alphaproteobacteria > Hyphomicrobiales > Alloboseaceae > Allobosea > Allobosea sp. ANAM02. The sequence continues at coordinate 3,746,956 of NZ_AP022848.1, forward strand.
TGCGGGCGCTCGACGATGCCCAGCTCCGGCAGGTGGCGGACGAGCTCAGGCTGGAGACGATCGACGCCGTCTCCGTCACGGGCGGGCATCTCGGCGCTGGGCTCGGTGTGGTCGAGCTCACCGTCGCGCTGCACCATGTCTTCGACACGCCGCGCGACCGGCTGATCTGGGATGTCGGCCACCAGGCCTATCCGCACAAGATCCTGACCGGGCGGCGCGAGCGCATCCGCACGCTGCGCCAGCCGGGCGGCCTCTCCGGCTTCACCAAGCGCGCCGAGAGCGATTACGACCCGTTCGGCGCGGCGCATTCCTCGACCTCGATCTCGGCCGGGCTCGGCATGGCCGTCGGGCGCGATCTCAAGGGCGAGGAGAACAACGTCATCGCCGTGATCGGCGACGGCGCGATGTCGGCCGGCATGGCCTATGAGGCGATGAACAATGCCGGCGCGCTCGGCTCGCGCCTCATCGTCATCCTCAACGACAACGACATGTCGATCGCCCCGCCCGTCGGCGCGATGTCGGCCTATCTCGCGCGGCTCGTCTCCGGCCGGACCTATCGCTCGATCCGCGAGGTCGCCAAGCAGCTCGCGGAGAAGCTGCCGCGCTTCTTCCACGACAAGGCCAAACGCACCGAGGAATATGCCCGCGGCTTCTGGACGGGCGGAACGATGTTCGAGGAGCTCGGCTTCTACTATGTCGGGCCGATCGACGGGCACAATCTCGACCATCTGCTGCCGGTGCTGCGCAACGTCCGCGATGCCGGGAACGGGCCGATCCTGGTCCATGTCGTAACGCAGAAGGGCAAGGGCTATGCCCCGGCCGAGGCCAGCGCCGACAAATACCACGGCGTGGTCAAGTTCGACCCCGTCACCGGCCAGCAGGCCAAGGCGCCGGCGAACGCGCCGAGCTACACCAATGTCTTCGCCCAGGCGCTGATCAAGCAGGCGCGCGAGGACGAGAAGGTCGTCGCCGTCACCGCCGCGATGCCGTCCGGCACAGGGCTGGACGCCTTCGGCAAGGAATTCCCGGGCCGCACCTTCGATGTCGGCATCGCCGAGCAGCATGCCGTGACCTTCGCGGCCGGGCTCGCGACCGAGGGCTACAAGCCCTTCGTGGCGATCTACTCGACCTTCATGCAGCGCGCCTATGACCAGATCGTGCACGACGTGGCGATCCAGAGGCTGCCCGTCCGCTTCGCGCTCGACCGTGCCGGGCTCGTCGGCGCCGATGGCGCGACCCATGCCGGCTCCTTCGACGTCGCCTATCTCGCCTGCCTGCCGGACATTGTGGTGATGGCGGCGGCAGACGAGGCCGAACTCACCCATATGGTCGCGACCGCCGCGGCCTATGACGAGGGGCCGATCGCCTTCCGCTATCCGCGCGGCGAAGGCGTCGGCGTCGAGATCCCCGATGTCGGCATGCCCCTGGAGATCGGCAAGGGCCGCATTGTCCGCGAGGGCACCCGGATCGCGCTGCTCTCGCTCGGGACGCGCCTCGCAGAATGCCTCAAGGCCGCCGAGCTGTTAGCCCAGCGCGGCCTGTCGACGACGGTCGCCGATGCCCGCTTCGCCAAGCCGCTCGACGAGGCGCTGATCCTGAAGCTTGCCCGCGAGCACGAGGTTCTCGTCACGGTCGAGGAAGGCTCGGTCGGCGGCTTCGGCAGCCATGTCCTGCATCTGCTGGCGCAGAACGGCGCGCTCGATGCCGGCCTGAAGGTCCGGAGCTTGACGCTGCCGGACGTGTTCCAGGACCATGACAAGCCGGACGCGATGTATGCCGCGGCCGGGCTCGACGCCGCCGGCATCGTCAAGGCCGTCGAGGCCGCGCTGGGCCGGCCGAGCGCCGTAAAGCTGGCCTGACGACGCCAGTGGCCCTTCCCTCAGCCCTCATCCTGAGGAGCGCCGTCAGGCGCGTCTCGAAGGATACTTCAGGAGGCTCCCGAACCATCTGGACCGTCCTTCGAGACGCCGCTGGCGCGGCTCCTCAGGATGAGGGCTTTGGAGATCGGCCACTCCCTCGGATCGACCGCAGGACATGAAGCTGAGAGCCGACCAGTTGCTCGTCGAGCGCGGCTTCTTCGAGAGCCGGGCGCGTGCGCAGGCGGCGATCGCGGCCGGGCTCGTCACCGTCAATGGCACGCCGGTACGCAAGGCTTCCGAGATGGTGGCCGATGGTGCGGAATTGACCGCGCAAGCGCCGCATCCTTACGTCTCGCGCGGCGGTCTGAAGCTCGCCGGCGCGCTCGATGCCTTCGGCTTCGACCCACACGAACTCACCTGCCTTGATGTCGGATCCTCGACAGGCGGCTTCACCGATCTCCTGCTGCAACGCGGCGCGCGCCATGTCGTCGCCGTCGATGTCGGGCGCGACCAGCTCCATCACTCGCTTCGGGCCGATCCGCGCGTCACCAGCTTCGAGGGACAGGATATCCGTACGCTCGATGTCGAGGCCCTGCCCGAGCGGCCGAGCCTGGCGGCGATCGATGTCAGCTTCATCTCGCTCAAGCTGGTGCTGCCGGCGGTCTCCGCGCTGCTCGCACCGAAAGCCGGTATCGCCGCGCTGATCAAGCCGCAATTCGAAGCCGGCCGCGCCGCGCTCAAGAAGGGCATCGTGCGCGACGAGGCGATCCAGCTTCAGGTTTGCGACGAGATCGTCGCGGTGCTGCGGGAACTGAGCTTTGCGGTCGAAGCACCGATCCCCTCGCCGATCGAGGGCGGCGACGGCAATCGCGAGTTTCTCGTGGGAGCGCGGCGTTAGCGCGCCAAAAATTGTCCACGGAAACACCGCGTCATCCCGGGCTTGACCCGGGATCCATCGGAGGGCGCCGGAGTTCTACGATGGATCCCGGATCGGCGCGGCTGCGCCGCTTGTCCGGGATGACGGCGCGGTTTCGTGAGAAGCCGGAATGCTGAACCAAGGAGAACAATCACCGCGCGAGCAAGGCGTCGATCTGCGCCTGCAGGGCGGTATCTTCGAACGCGGTAATGTCGATCGTGCCGTTCGCGTTGATGAACTGCGTTGCGCGGGCGATCTGCCGGCGCAGGGCCTCGCTAGCGACCTCGATGATCTCCGGCAGTTCGGGCGACGGCGGCGTTTCCGCGAGCAGCGCCGTCACCGTGCGCACCAGCCGCGTCATCGCATGGCAGGCCTCGTCGAAGGCCCGGGCCCGGTTCGGGTTCAGGTCATCATAGGCGGCGAGCGCCGAAGCGGCACAGCGCAGGGCGGAGGCGGCGAAATGCTCGCGATAGCCTACAGCCTGCCAGGCCTGGAGATCGGCGAGGATGCTTTCATCCATCGCGACCATCTCGATCAGCATCAGCGCTTCGCTGTAACGGTTGAGGAAATCGGTCGACAGACGCGGATGGAAACCGGCGTCGAGCCGTTCGGCCGCCGTTCCAGCCAGCATGTCCGTCGCGATGACGCTCATCCGCTACCCCAAATCGGGGCGACTATGTTGGTGCAACCGCAAATAAAGTGTTGCTTCCGAACGCTCGTCTCGACGTAAACAGCGGGCATGTGCGGACGCTATGCGATCACTTTGCCACCCGAGGCGATGCGCGAGACCTTCGGCTATCGCGAGCAGCCGAATTTCCCGCCGCGCTACAATATCGCGCCGACGCAGCCGGTTCCGGTCGTCAGACCGCATGACGGCGCGCGGCAGTTCCTGCTGATGCGCTGGGGTTTCATTCCCGGCTGGGTGAAAGACCCCAGGGACTTCCCGCTCGTCATCAATATCCGGATCGAGAGCGCGGCCGAAAAGCCCTCCTTCCGCAACGCGTTGACGCGGCGGCGCTGCCTGCTGCCGGTCGACGGCTTCTACGAGTGGCGGCGCAGCGGCACCGGCAAGCAGGCCCGGAACGAGGCCTTCCTGTTCCGCAAGCCAGATCGCGGCCTCTTCGCCTTCGCCGGGCTGTGGGAGACCTGGCACTCACCTGATGGATCGGAGATCGACACGGTCGCGATGATGACGGGACCGGCCAACGGCACGATGGCGCCGATCCACCATCGCAGCCCGGTCATCCTCGATCCCCGCGACCACCAGACCTGGCTCGACCCGCAGGCCACGCCGGAGCAGACCGGGCGCCTGCTCAAGCCGCCGCCGGACGATCTGCTGGAGGCCGTCGCCATCGGCAACGCGGTCAACAAGGTCGCCAACGATGCGCCGGAGATTCAATTGCCGCTGGCCGAACTTCCGCGAGAGGATGCGCCCGAGGAACCGAAGCGCCATGCGCGCAAAGCGACCCGGCCTCCCGCTGATGACGGGCAAGGCAGCCTGTTCTGACGCCGGATTCGTGCTCTGATCGTTGCCAGAAGACGAGGAGACGCGAAGATGCACGGCCGCCGCCCCACGATGACCTCCCGCCACGGCATAGTCGCCGCAGCCCATCCCCTGGCGGCACAGGCCGGCGCAAGACTGCTGGCGCAGGGCGGAAACGCCTTCGACGCCGCCGCCGCCACCGCCGCGGCACTCAACGTGGTCGAGCCCTTCATGTCGGGGCTCGCCGGCATGGGCCTCTCGACGATGTGGGTCGCGGCCGAGAAGCGCGTGCGCGTGCTCGATTTCGTGCCGCCGATCCCGGCGAGCTTCCCGGTCGACCGCTTCAGCAAACGTACAGATCTGGAGCGCGGCGCGCTCGCCGTCGCTTCGCCCGGCAATCTCGCCGGCTGGTGCGAACTGGTGAAGACCTATGGCCGCAAGTCGCTGGCCGAAGTCTTCGCGCCGGCGATCGCGCTGGCGCGGGACGGTTTCGCGCTGGCCGAGTTCGGCGCGGCGGAGTTCGAGGAGAACGACCCGCTGCTGGAGAAGATTCCCGCGCTCTATCCGGCCTGGTCGAAGAACTACCAGCCCAACGGGCCGATGCATCTCGGCTCCGTGCTCGTCCAGTCGGACCTTGCGAAGACGCTGAGCGAGATCGCCGAGAAGGGGCCGGACCATTTCTATCGCGGCGCGCTCGGCGAAAAGGTCATCGCCCATCTGCAGGCGCTCGGCGGCTCGCTGACCATGGCCGACCTTGCGGCGGTGAAGACGGTCTGGCGCGAGCCGATGGCTGCGAGCTTCAAGGGATTGTCGGTGCATGTGCCGCCGCCGCCCTGCGAAGGCTTCCAGTTCCTGCTGACCTTGCGCCTGTTGGACGGGATCGACCTTGCGTCAAAGCCGAAGGACGGACCGGATCATCTCGACCTCGTCTATCGCGCGATCCGCCTCGCCGCCGGCGAGCGCATCGCCCATAACAACCCCTCGCCGGAGAAGCTGGCCGAGATCATGTCAGAGGCCTCGGTCGCAAGACTGCGCCAGCGCCTCACCGACGGCAAGCCGGTGACCGGGCCGACCGAGCAGTGGGTGTCGCAGGACCAGGAAGACCCGGCGCACACGACCTCGCTCTCGGTGGCGGACAGCGAGGGCAACCTGATCTGCATAACGCAGAGCCTCGGCAGCCCCTTCGGCAGCGGCGTGGTCGTGCCGGGCACGGGCTTGTGCTTCAACAATTTCCTGTACTGGGCCGATGTGCAGCCCGGCAGCCCGAACCGCTCGAAGCCCGGCGACGAGCTGCCGATGTGCATGTCGCCCTCGCTTTCGACCCGGGACGGCAAGCCGGTGCTCGCGCTCGGCACGCCCGGCAGCTACGGCATCATGCAGACGCAGGCGCAGGCGATGGTCCAGCATCTCGTCTACGGCCTGCCGCTTCAGGAAGCGATCGAGGCGCCCCGTGCCCGGCTCTGGGACGGCCGGCTCGTGGAAATCGAGAACCGCATCGCGCCCGAGACGATCGCCGAACTGGCCAAGCGCGGGCATGAGGCGCGCGCCTTCGATGTCGGCTGGACGATGCGTTGCGGCGGCATGCAGGCCGTCGCGGTCGATCCGGCGACCGGCGTATTCATCGGCGCGGCCGACCCGCGCCGCGACGGCTACGTCGCGACGCCGTAGCGCCTTTCTGCAGCCCTCATCCTGAGGAGCGCTTCGCAGAAGCGCGTCTCGAAGGATGTTCCAGCAGGCTCCTGAACCATCTGGAGCATCCTTCGAGACCCCGCTTCGCGGCTCCTCAGGATGAGGGCTGGAGGGTTAGGAAACGATCTCGCCGCGGAAGGCCCAGCGGGTCATCCGCCGCTCGACCGCGGCGCAGAGAGCGTAGAGCGCCATGCCCATGATGGCGATCGAGAACAGCCCGGCGAAGGTGGTCGGCGCGTCGTTGCGTGCGCCGGCAGAAAGCATCAGGAAGCCGATGCCGCGATTGCCGCCGACCGTCTCCGACAGCACGGAGCCGACGAAGGCGAGCGTCACGGCGACCTTCAGGCTGGCAAAGAGATAGGGCATCGCGCGGTGCACGCCGACCTTGGTCAGGATTTCCCACTGGCTGGCGCCGAGCGAGCGCATCACGTCGCGCATCTCAGGCTCGATCGTGGCGAGGCCCGTCGCGACATTCACGACGATCGGGAAGAACGAGATGACGAAGGCGGTGATCACGGCCGGCAATGCGCCGACGCCGACCCAGATCATCAGGATCGGCACGATCGCGACCTTCGGAATCGCGTTGAAGGCGATCAGCAGCGGATAAAGACCGGAATAGACGAAGGGCGAGGCACCGATGGCCAGGCCGAGCAGCAGCCCGAAGCCGATGGCGAGCCCGAAGCCGATCAGCGTGGTCCAGAGCGTCTCCAGGCAGAAACGCAGCAGGATGTCCCAACGCAGGATCATCGTCTCGATGATGCGACTCGGGCGCGGCGCCAGGATCTCCGGCACGTCGAAGACGATGCAGGCGATCTCCCAGAGCAGCAGCAGGGCCGCGGCAGCGAGCCAGGGCATGGCGACGAGCAGGATGCGCTTCTGGGTCTCGCTCATCGCAGCCGCTCCGTCATTCCGGGGCATGCCACAGGCATGAGCCCGGAACCCATTAACACCGTGGTGGCCGGAGCAGGCGCGACTCGTGACCGCGCTTCACCCGACGGCCGCGTGTTCATGGATTCCGGGCTCGCCGCTGACGCGGCGCCCCGGAATGACGGCGAAGATCCGTGACAGCGGGCCATGGTCACGCATGCTCCAGATGGATGCGCTCGCGCAGCTCATGGACGATTTCGACGAACTCGACCGTGAAGGTCGTCTCCAGCGTGCGCGGGCGCGGCAGTTCGATCTTGCGGATCTTGACGATCTTTCCGGGACGCCGGCTCATCACATAGACCGTGTCGGCGAGATAGACCGCCTCGCGCAGGTCGTGTGTGACCAGCACCGCCGTGAAGCGACGCTCCATCCAGAGCTTCTGCATCACGCCCCAGAGTTCCTCGCGCGTGAAGGCATCGAGCGCGCCGAAAGGCTCGTCGAGCATCAGGATATCGGGCTCGTGGACGAGCGCGCGGCACAGGCTCGAGCGCTGCTGCATGCCGCCGGAGAGCTGCCAGGGATATTTCTCGCCGAAGCCGCCGAGCCCGACCGAAGCCAGGAGCGCCTCGCCGCGCGCGACATACTCGGCCTTGTTGGCGCGGAAGCGGCGCTTGTGCGGTTCGACCACCTCCAGCGGCAGCAGGATGTTGTCGAGCGTGCTGCGCCAGGGCATCAGGGTCGGCGCCTGGAAGGCCATGCCGACGCCGCGGATCGGGCCTTTCACCACCTGTCCGTGGACGTGGACCTCGCCTTTGGTGGGCGGCAAAAGCCCTGTGACCAGCTTCATCAGGGTCGACTTGCCGCAGCCGGACGGACCGACAACGGCGATGAACTCGCCCTTGGCGATGGAGAGGGTCGCATCCTCCAGCGCCAGCATGCGGTTCGGGCCGCTGCCATAGGCGAGGGCGACCTGCCGCATTTCGACGAGGGGATCGCTGGCGATCTCTGACATGAAGGGCGTCATTCTCGGGCTTGACCCGAGAATCTCGGGACGAAGGGGCATTCTCGAAGAGATGGCCGGGTCAAGCCCGGCCATGACGGCGAAGGATCAGGGCCCGACCATCCGCTCCGCCTTCGGCGGCAGGAACTTTGCCGTGAAGACCTTGTCCGGCGCGGGCGCCGCGGGCAGGCCGAAGGCTTCGGCGACGTCCTTCACCGAGCGGGCGAAGCGTGCCGGATCGACATCGCCCATGCCGTTCGCCTTCACGAAGGGCGTGAGCACGTTCATCCTCAACGACATGTCGAGACGCTCGGTCTCCAGCTTCTCGTCGATCAGCGGATCGCGCTTCTTGGCGGCGGCGATGCCGATCGCGGGGTTCGCCGCGACCTCCTTCCAGGCCTTGGCGGTGGCACGCAGGAACCCCGTCACGACCTCCGGCTTGGCGGCCAGCGCCGGCGAGACGATGATGCCGTTGCCGTAAACATCCATCTTGTAATCGGAGTAGTTGAAGGAGACGACGTCCTCCGGCTTCACGCCGCGCGCCTTCAGGTCGAGGATCGACGAGAAATAATGGCCGGAGATGAAATCGACCGTGCCCTGCACCAGCGATTGCTCGCGCAGTTGCGGGGTCAGGTTGACATGCTGGACTGAGGCCGCGTCGATGCCGTTCTTCTTGGCGAAGGCCGGGAACAGCCGGAAAGAAGCGTCGAAGACCGGCGCGCCGAGCTTCTTGCCGGCGAGGTCCGTCGGCTTGGCGATGCCGCTCTTCTTCAGCGCGTGGACACCGAACGGCGGGAAGTCATAGGCCATGAAGACGCAGAGGATTTCCTTGCCGGCATTTTTGGCGTTGTACTCGATCAGCGAGTTCACGTCGGCGAAGCCGATATCGTAGGCGCCGGTGGCGACGCGCTGCACCGCGCCGGCCGAGCCCTGGCCGGGGTCCATGGTCACGTCCAGCCCCTCGGCCTTGTAATAGCCCTTGTCGAGCGCGACGAGGAACGGCGAGGTCGGACCCTGGAATACCCAATCCAGCGTGAACTTGAGCGGCGTCTGGGCAGCGGCTGGCAGCGCCCCCGTCATCGCCACGGCTCCGGCCAAGGCCAGCGCCGCGAGCGCGCGTCGCGTCGGCCCCTTGTCACGCTTGCACGCACGACCTGACAGCATCCGCCTCATGCCGATCATAGCAGCCAATCCCTCATGTTCTCGTTATGAGGCAAAGGCTAGAGACGCCGTGAAAAGCGGTCAATCGAGCGAGCGCGTCATCCTGCCATATCTTTGAGCAGCGACCTCCGGCGAACGCCTTGCGCGGTGCAGGCTGCCGCTCGGAGGATCAGGCTCCCGGCCGGTGACTCAATCCGAGGCGAGCACGGCGCCAGGATTGAGGATTCCCTTCGGATCGAGCGTCTTCTTCAGCGTCCGCATCAGGTCGAGCTCGACCGGATCCTTCACACCCGGCAGCAGGTCGCGCTTCAGGCGGCCGATGCCGTGCTCGGCCGAGATCGAGCCGTGCAGTTCGGCGACGATGGCGTGGACCGCCTCGTTCATCTCGCTCCAGCGCGCGAGGAAGCCGGCCTTGTCGGCGCCGAGCGGCTGGCTGACGTTGAAATGGATGTTGCCGTCGCCGAGATGGCCGAAGGGCACGGGCCGGCAGCCCGGCACCATCGCCTCCACCGTCGCGATGGCCCGCGCCAGGAACTCCGGTGTCGCATGTATCGGCACGGAGACATCGTGCTTGATCGAGCCGCCCTCATAGGTCTGCACCTCCGAGAGCATCTCGCGCAGCTTCCAGAAATCGGCGCGCTGTGTCAGCGAGCCGGCCAAGGCCGCATCGGTGACGATGCCCTTCTCCAGGGCCTCGCCGAGGAAGGCCTCGACATGCTCGTCGAGCCCCGAGGCCTGCTGGGCCGAGATTTCCATCAGCACATACCAGGGCGAGAGCTCGGAAAGCGGATCGCGCGTGCCGGAAGCATGGCGCAGGACGAAATCCATGCCGATGCGCGGCATCAGTTCGAAGGTGGTGAGCATGCCGCCGGCGCCGGCCTTGGCGGCGTTCAGCAACTCGAGCGCCGCTGCCGGATCGGGCACGGCGAGGAAGGCGGTCGCACGCGCCGCCGGCGCGGGGAAGAGCTTGAGCACGGCGGCGGTGATGATGCCGAGCGTGCCTTCGGCGCCGATGAAGAGGTTCTTCAGGTCGTAGCCGGTATTGTCCTTGCGGAGCTGGCGCAGGCCGTTCCAGATGCGGCCGTCCGGCAGCACGACCTCCAGCCCCATGCAGAGCTCCCTAGCATTGCCATAGGCCAGAACGGCGGTGCCGCCGGCATTGGTCGAGAGGTTGCCGCCAATGGTGCAGGACCCTTCCGAGGCCAGCGAGAGCGGGAAGAGCCGACCGGCGGCCTCCGCCGCATCCTGCGCGCGCTTCAGCGTGACGCCGGCCTCGACGATCATCGTGTCGCCATCGGTATCGACGGCGCGGACCTTGTCGAGGCGCTGCAGCGAGAGGATAATTTCCCTGCCCTCGGAAATCGGGATCTGGCCGCCGACGAGGCCGGTATTGCCGCCCTGCGGCACCAGCACCGTGCCGGTCTCGGCCGCGAGCTTAACCAGCTCCGCGACCTCGGCGGTCGAGCCGGGGCGGGCGATGCCTCGCGCCTTGCCGCGGAAGAGATCGCGCCATTCCTTGAGATAGGGCACCATCGCGTCGGCATCGGTGATGATGTTCTTGCTGCCTACGATTCCGGCCATGCGATCGAGAATTGCGCTCATCCTGAAGCCCTGCCCTCAAAAACGGTTTCGAACCCTCAGCCCTCATCCTGAGGAGCAGGCCGGAGGCCTGCGTCTCGAAGGATGCTCCAGATGGTTCCGGAGCCTCCTGGAACATCCTTCGAGACGCCCCTGACGCGGCTCCTCAGGATGAGGCCTATGGTTCGAGCCGGTTATCCCTTCCTGCCCCGCCGGAACACGCCGACGAGCTCGACATGAGCGGAATAGCGGAACTGGTCGACCGGCGTCACGGCCTCCAGCGCATAGCCACCCGCAACGAGGGTCGCAGCGTCGCGGGCGAAGCTCGCCGCATCGCAGGAGACGTAGATCACGTCCCTGACCTTCGAGGCCGCCAGCCGCCTGACCTGCGCCTCCGCGCCGGCGCGGGGCGGATCGAGCACGATCACGTCGAAGCCGTTGAGCTCGTGCTCCAGCAGCGGGCGGCGGAACAGGTCGCGCGTCTCGGTCGCGATCGGCTTCAGGCCCTGCGTCGCACCGGCGCCCTTGGCGAGCGCCAGCATCGCCGCCTTATCGCTCTCGATGGCCAGCACCTGCATGTGCTCGGCCAGCCGGAAGCTGAACGGGCCGCAGCCGGCGAAGAGATCGGCCGCGCGCTTGCCCTTGGGCAGAGCCGCCGTGACGAGCCCGGCCAGTACCTCCTCGCCCGCGGCCGTCGCCTGCAGGAAGCCGCCCGCGGCCGGCGCGACCAGCGCCTTGCCCATGCGCTGCAAGGGCGGACGGCGCTCGACGACGATCTCGCCATGGTTCGAAAGCCGGGCGAGATCGAGCCGTTCGGCGAGCTGCGTCAGAGCGAGCCGCAGCTTGTCGCCGAGCGGGCCATGGCCGCGGATATCGACATCGAGCCCGGCTTCCGAGGCGGTGACCTGGATATCGAGCGGCTTGTTGGCGCCGCCCATGCGGTTCGCCAGCATCAGGGCGACGGCGGGCGCGCGATCGAGCCCCGGCGCCAGCACCGGGCAGGCCTCGACCGAAATCAGGTCATGGCTGCGCGCCGCCATGAAACCGACGACCATCGCCTCGCCCTGACGGCGGGCATGGAAGGTGACGCGGCGACGGCCCGCGCCATGAGCATCGACGAGATCGGCGACCGGCGCCTCGATGCCGGCGCGGCTCAGCGCGGTCACGACCTGCTGTCGCTTCCAATCGCGATAGAGGCCGGGCGCCATGTGCTGGGCGGCACAGCCGCCGCAACGGGTGAAGAGCGGGCAGATCGCGGCGATGCGCGACTCGGAAGGCGCGATGATCTCGACGAGCTGGCCGCGCTCGCCATCGACCACGGCGCGCACGGTCTCGCCCGGCAGAGTATAGGGAATGAAGACGCTGCCGGAGGCGGCCTGCACGATGCCGTCGCCCTTCTGGCCGAGGCGATCGACAGTCAGGATTTCGTTCATGGCGAGCCTCGGAGAAGAATCGTCTCCGGCTTGCTGTTTGGCGACTGGCATTGTTCCGAACTCGGGGCGCAGAGCCCGCTTACTGATGACCGCTGAGAGGCTTTCGCCTATCAGGTCGGAGAGACATTGGGAAATCCGGCCATGACTATCCGCAACAGCGTCATCGAAGCGATCGGCAATACCCCGCTCATCAAGCTCGAACGCGCCTCTGCCGAGACCGGCTGCGCCATCCTCGGCAAGGCCGAGTTCATGAATCCCGGCCAGTCGGTGAAGGACCGCGCCGCGCTCGCCATCATCCGCGATGCCGAGGCGAAGGGGCAGTTGAAGCCGGGCGGCGTCATCGTCGAGGGAACGGCGGGCAATACCGGCATCGGCATCGCGCTCGTCGGCAATGCGCTGGGCTATCGCTCGGTGATCGTCATCCCGGAGACGCAGAGCCAGGAAAAGAAGGACATGCTGCGACTGGCCGGCGCGACGCTGGTCGAGGTGCCGGCCGCGCCCTATGCCAATCCGAACAACTACGTGAAGGTCTCCGGCCGCCTCGCCGAGGAACTGGCGAGGACGGAGCCCAACGGCGCGATCTGGGCCAACCAGTTCGACAATGTCGCGAACCGGCAGGGCCATATCGACACGACTGGCCCGGAAATCTGGGAACAGACCGCGGGCCAGGTCGACGGCTTCATCTGCGCGGTCGGCTCAGGGGGAACGCTGGCCGGTGTCGGCATGGCGCTGAAGGCGCGCAATCCCCAGGTGACGATCGGCCTCGCCGACCCGATGGGCGCGGCGCTCTATTCCTACTACACGAACGGCGTGCTCAGATCCGAGGGCTCCTCGATCACCGAGGGCATCGGCCAGGGCCGGATCACCGCCAATCTGGTCGATGCACCGGTCGATATCGCCTTCCAGATCCCGGATGCGGAAGCGGTGCAGATCGTGTTCGACCTGCTGGAGCAGGAGGGCCTGTGCCTCGGCGGCTCGTCCGGCATCAATGTCGCCGGCGCGATCCGGCTGGCGCAGCAGATGGGGCCGGGCCACACCATCGTGACGGTGCTCTGCGACTACGGCACGCGCTACCAGTCTAAGCTGTTCAACCCGGACTTCCTGCGCGCGAAGAACCTGCCGGTTCCCGGCTGGCTGGAGCGCGACGGCTCGGCGCTGAAACAGGTCGTCGGCAGGGTGATGGCCTGAGGCCGCCGCCGCGCCTTGCCGGAAAAGTGATTTCCTCGGAGATCGAACGGTTCTAGCCTGCACTCCGATGATCCAGCGATCGGCGAGGTGATCGCATGTCAGTCTCGGAAGTCCGACTCAGCCCCTCCGTCACTCGGGAAACGGTGTACGCCGCCCTGCCGCCCGAACCGGACCACCTGCAGCAGGATGGCGTCGTCGCGTCCGGCGTCTATGTCCATGGCGTGCGCGTCGCCGACATCCCGGTCACCGAAGCCGGCGAATGGGCGCGCAAGGACGACCATGTCGTCTGGATCGGGCTTTGCGAGCCGGAGCCTTCGCTGCTGCGCTGCGTGCAGCAGCAGTTCAACCTGCATCCGCTCGCGGTCGAGGACGCCACCAACGCGCATCAGCGGCCGAAGCTCGAGCAATATGGCGACGCGCTCTTCGTCGTCGCCCGCACCGCCCAGTTGATCGACGGGCGCATCGCCTTCGGCGAGACGCATATCTTCGTCGGGCGCGGCTATATCGTCAGCGTCCGGCACGGTGCTTCGACCTCGTACAAATCGGTGCGGCAGCACTGGGAGACCTGCCCGACCTCGCTGGCGAAGGGCGAGGATTTCATCCTCTACGCGATCCTCGATTTCATCGTCGACAACTACATGCCAGTCTTGGAAGCGATCCATGACGAGGTCGAGGAGATCGAGGACAAGATCCTGGCCAAGCCGATGGCGCGCTCCGATATCGAGCGGCTCTACATGCTCCGGCGCGACCTGCTGCGCCTGCGCAACGCGGTCGCGCCCCTGGTCGATGTCTGCCAGCGCCTGATGAACGGCACCGTGCCGCAGGTCCGGCCGACGCTGGCGCCGATGTTCCGCGACGTGACCGACCATGTCCGCACCGTGCAGGAGAAGATCGACAGCCTGCGCGAGGTGCTGGCCTTCGCCTTCGAGGCGAGCCTGCTCGTCGGACAGAGCCAGGAAAGCCTGATCACCAAGCGCCTGGCGTCCTGGGCCGCCATCCTGGCCGTCCCGACCGCGCTCGCGGGCATCTACGGCATGAACTTCAAGAACATGCCGGAACTGGAGATGCCCTACGGCTATTACGCCGTGATCGGCGTGATCGTGACATCCTGCGCCGTCCTCTACTGGCGCTTCAAACGGAACGGCTGGCTTTAGAGCCTCTCGCAAAACCCGGTGGGGTCTCTCGATGGGCTTTGTTTGAGGCTCTCAGAGCGGCCAGACCAGCAGGATCATCGGCACCGCGAGCAGGATGACCAGCAGGGAAAGCGGCGCGCCGAGCCGCGCATAGTCGCTGAAGCGATAGCCGCCCGGCCCCATCACCAGCGTGTTGCACTGGTGGCCGATCGGGGTGAGGAAGTCGCAGGCCGCGCCGATCGCCACCGCCATCAGGAAGGCATCGGGATTGTAGCCGAGGTTCTTCGCAAAGCCCGCGCCGATCGGCGCCATGACGAGCACGGTCGCGGCATTGTTGAGGAAGGGCGTCACCGCCATGGCCGCGACGAGAATGAGCGCCACGGAGGCCCAGCCCGGCAAGCTGCCGCCGACCATGGCAAGCCATGAGGCGAAGAGTTCGGTCGTGCCGGTCGTCCGCAGCGAATCGGACACCGGGATCAGCGCCGCCAGCATGAGCAGGATCGGCGCATCGATATTGTTGTAGGCCTCGCGCAGGGGCACGCAGCGAAAGGCGATCAGCAGCACGGCCGCGGCGAAGAAGACGAGCGGAACGGGAGCGAGCCCCGCAGCGAGCGCGACGATGGTCGCCAGCGTGATCGTCACGGTGAGCACGACGCGGCGGGTGGAGCCGAGCCTCACGAAGCGATCGGCCAAGGGCAGCAGGTTGAGTTCGGACAGTCTTTCCGGAAGCTGCTTCTCTTCGCCCTGGATGACGACGATGTCACCGGCCCGCAGGCGGATGTCGCGGAGCCGCTGCGTGAAGCGCTCACCCGAACGGCTGATCGCGATCATGTTGACGCCGAAGCGGCTGTGCAGGGCGATATCGCCGGCGGACTGCCCGATCAGTGTCGAATCCGGGCCGATGATCGCCTCGGCGATGCGATCGGGATCGAGCGTATCCTCCTTCTGGGTCGGACGGTCCTTGCCGGTGAGATCGAGCCCACCTTCCGCGACGACCCGTTCCAGAACGGCGGCGTCGCCGCGCAGAAGCAGGATGTCGCCGGCCTTGAGCGAGGCATCGGGCAGCGGTGCCTGGACGCGGCGCTCGTTACGCAGGATCGAGACGATCTCGATGGCGTCGCCGCCGATCGCCTTCAGGTCGGCGACCGTCTTGCCCGCAAGCGGCGACTTCTCGCGCAGCGTGGCCTCGGTCAGGTAGTCCTTGATGTCGATCGCCTGATCGAGCGAGACCGCGCCGCGGCGATCGCGCGGCAGGAGGCGATAGCCGACGCTGAGGAAGAGGCAGCCGGCCACGGCCACGACGATGCCGACCGGCGCGAAATCGAACATGCGGAAGGGCTCCCCGCCGAGCTCCTGCCGGACGCGGGCGACGATGACGTTCGGCGAGGTGCCGACCAGCGTGACGATACCGCCGAGCAGCGAAGCAAAGGCCATCGGCATCAGGAAGACGGAGGGCGATTTCCCGCTCTTGCGGGCGAGCTGATAGGCGATCGGCAGCATCATCGCGAGCGCGCCGATGTTCTTGATGATCGCCGACATCACGGCGACGACGAAGACGAGCAGCGGCAGTTGCAACTGCGTCGAGGTCAGGCCCGAACCCAGCTTCGAGAACAGCCGTTCGATGATGCGCGAGCGTGCCACGGCGGCGCTCAGCACCAAGGCGCTGCCGACGATGATGACGATATCGTCGGAGAAGCCCTTGAAGGCCTCGGTCGCCGGCACCAGCCCGAGCAGGACGGCGAGCATCAGCGCCAGCATCGCGACGATGTCGTAACGCAGCCGGCCCCACAGGAAGGCGGCCATCATGCCGGCGACGAGAAGGACGGAGAGAATCTGCGGCTGGGTCATCCGGCCTTCATCGTATCGCGCACGGCTTTCGCCTCACAGCCACTTCTTCCAGCGGAAGAACAGATAGGGCAGCACGGCAAAGAGGATCATCAGCCCCACCGCCATGGGATAGCCCCACTGCCACTCCAACTCCGGCATCGTCCTGAAGTTCATGCCGTAGATCGAGGCGATCAGCGTCGGCGGCATCAGCGCCACCGAGACGACCGAGAAGAGCTTGATGATCTTGTTCTGCTCGATCGAGACCAGGCCAAGCGTGGCGTCCATCATGAATTGCAGCTTGTTGGACAGGAAGGCGGCGTGCTCCTCGATCGCCTGCACGTCGCGCACGGCGGAACGCCACTCGGCCGAGAAGCCGGTCTGCGCCTTCTTCGGCCGCGTATAGTTGGCGGAGAGGAAAAGCAGCACCCGCTCGACCGAGACCATGCTCTCGCGGACATTGGAGATGATGTGCTCGTACTGGCCGATCTTCTGGATCACAACCTGATAGACGCCGCCGCGCTCGACATCCTGGCCGCGCCCGGCGAAAACCCGGCGCGAGGCGATGTCGATCCTGTCGCCGACGCCGCGCAGCACCTCGGCGGCCCGGTCGACGATCGCCTCGATCAGCCCGTCCAGCACCGCTTCCGGCTGCTGGCCGCAGCCGCCGGGCTTGGTCGCGCGGTTGAGGAAGATGTTGAAGGCGCCCGGCTCGTCATAGCGCACCGTCACGAGCGCCTTGTCGGTCAGGATGAAGGTAACGTCCGCCAGCAGCGGGACGATGGTATCCGACTGGCAGATGATCCGCGCCGTCATGTAGCGCGCGCCGTTCTCGGTATAGATGATCTCGGAAGGCTCGAGATCATGCATCTCCTCGCGCGTCGGGATCGAGATTCCCAAATGCTTCTCGACCCGCCTGTCCTCCTCCGGCGTCGGATTGAGCAGGTCGATCCAGACGACGTCCTCGGGAAAATCCCCGTAGGCGTCGAGTGCGCCGAGGCGAAGCTTGTCGCGCGAATCGGGGCATGTGCCGTGAATGGTCAGCATGAGCGCGAATCTCGCTTCACGGCCGGGATGGAGACGGGCAGGAACTCCGATATCGGGCGCGTGTCAAACCGATGACGGCCGCCGCGCACAACGCCAACGAGCAAGCGCGGGAACCGCTCTCCTGTAAGGAGAGGGGGTCGGGGCGAGGTGTCGGCCGTTGGACCAGTTGCGTGTTGGCCTTACGGCAGCAGCGGTCAGATCACGGCAAAACGTCCAACGGCCTACCCCTCACCCTGCCCTCTCCCTCCAGGAAAGGGTTCCCCGCGCTCTTTTTGGATCGGCGTCGCGATCACACCCCGCCCTTGACGCCCTGCGGCGGCAGGCTGTCGGCCGGCACGAAGAAATCCGGCATCAGCGGCACCGACGGATCGACGCGGTACGGGCTGAAATCGGTGACGCCCTCGCCGGCCATGAAGCTGTCGTCGATCAGGAAATTGCCGGAGAATTCGCGGGACGGCTTCGAGAAGATCATATAGGCGGCGTCGGCGAGGATTTCCGGCGTGCGGCTGGCCTGCACCATCTTGTCGCCGCCGAGCAGGTTCTGGACGGCCGCGGTCGCGATCGTCGTGCGCGGCCAGAGCGCGTTGACCGCGATGCCCTGGCGCGCCAGCTCGCCGGCAAGGCCGAGCACGCACAGGCTCATGCCGTATTTGGCGATGGAATAGGCCAGATGCGGCGCGAACCACTGCGTCTTCATGTCGAGCGGCGGCGAGAGCATCAGGATGTGGGGGTTCGCAGCCTTCTCGAGATGCGGAATGGCGTATTTCGAGACCATGAAGGTGCCGCGCGTGTTGATCTGATGCATCAGATCGAAGCGCTTCATGTCGGTCATCTGGGTGTTGGTGAGCTGGATCGCGCTGGCATTGTTCACGACGATGTCGATGCCGCCGAAGGTCTCGGCGGTCCTGGCGACCGCCTCGGCCACGCTCTGCTCGTCGCGGACATCGACCATCAGGGGCAGGCACTTGCCGCCCGCCGCTTCGATCTCGGCGGCGGAGGTGTAGATCGTGCCCGGCAGCTTGGGATGCGGCTCGGCCGTCTTGGCCGCGATGGTGACATTGGCGCCGTCCTTCGCCGCTCGGAGCGCGATGGCGAGACCGATGCCGCGCGAGCCGCCGGTGATGAAAAGCGTCTTACCCTTGAGCGACATCGCCGCCTCCCTGTTCGTTATCGATGACGTAGCGGGCCGGCTGCGAGCCGTCCCGATCGGTGAAGCCATAGGCGCGCGCGAGATCGGCAACGTGGAGCACCTTGCCAGCATGTCGCGCGACATCTGGATCGGCAGCGAGGGCCGCGACAGCGCGGCCGGCATAGAGCGGGGTTTCGGTGGTCTCGGCGGCCAGGCCCGCGTCGCGGACGCGCTCGGTCAGGACATGGCCGGGCGAGAGGCCGAGCGCGGTGACGCCGAAGGGCTTCAGCTCTTCGGCCATCGCAAAGCTCAGGCGGTTCATCGCCGCCTTGGCGAGGTCGTAGAAGACATCGCCGAGATAGGCGCCGCCCATGTCGAAACTCACAGTGACGATGAGGCCCGAGCGCATCTGCACCATGGCCGGCGCGACCGCCCGCACCAGCAGGAGCTGCGCATAGACGCCGCTCTCGAAGCTCTCGCCCAGCCGTGCCGCCGGACGGCGCCAGAACGGCGTGCCGAAGCCGGAGCCGTCGGGATAGCGTTCGCCGTCATAGCCTTCATTGCCGCCCCAGACCGCGTCGACGACGCAGTCGAGCCGGCCGAAGCGGCGCAGGGCCCAGGCGACGAGCCCGTCGACATCGCGCTCGCTGGTATGGTCGCAGCGATAGGGATAGCCCTTGCCCCCGGCCGCCTCGACCTCGCGGGCCGCGTCCTCGAAAGTCTCAAGGCGCTGGTCGGTGCGCGGTCCAGCCTCGCTGGAGCGGCCGGTGACGATAACCGTCGCACCGGCCTCGCCCAGCGCCCTGGCGATGCCGCGGCCCACCCCGCGCGAGGCGCCGGCGACGAGGCAGATGCGGCCGGAGAGAGGCGGCTGCGCCGTCTCGTTCACGCGGCGAAGACCGCGGCCGCGTCGGCGATGGCGCCGGCGCCTTCCGTCACCGCGAGTTCAAGCGCGGGAGCCTCGGTCGCGATGCATTCGGCATAGAAGCGGGCGGTGGCGAGATCGGCCGTGCCCTCGGCTTCCGAGCGGGTGGCGAGGGCCTTCTTCGCCAAGCCCGTGCCGCCCTGCGCCAGCGCGAAGAGCTTGAGATAGGGCGTCGCGCCGGCCAGCGCGTCCGCCAGCTTGCTGCCCAGCGTCGCCAGCATCCACTCCGTCGCGCGCTCCAGCGCATCGACGGCGGCGCCGAGGCGGGCGGCGGCGTGGCCGAAGCCCGGATCATTGGCGCGCTCGACCTCGGCGACGATGCCGCGCATCTCGGCGATCAGCGCCTGGACCGCATCGCCCTGCGACAGCGGCAGCTTGCGGGTGACGAGATCGATCGCCTGGATGCCGTTGGTGCCTTCGTAGATCGCGGCGATACGGGCATCGCGCAGGTGCTGGGCGGCGCCGGTCTCCTCGACGAAGCCCATGCCGCCATGAACCTGCACGCCGGTCGAGGCGACGTCGATGCCGATATCGGTGGCATAGGCCTTGGCGATCGGCGTCAGGATCGCAGCGCGCTCGGACGCCGCCCTGCGCCTGGCCTCGTCGGTCTCGCGATGCGAGCGGTCGAGCGCCTCGGCGACCTGATAGGAAATGGCGCGGGCGCCCTGCGTCTTGGCGCGCATGTCCATCAGCATGCGGCGCACGTCCGGATGGACGATGATCGGGCTCATCGGCGCACCCTTGGGCGCATCGAGCGCCGCGCCCTGCTTGCGCTCCTGGGCAAAGGCGAGCGCCTGCTGATAGGCGCGCTCGGCGATGGCGACACCCTGCAAGGCGACGTTGAGGCGCGCATTGTTCATCATCGTGAACATGCAGGCGAGGCCGCGATTCTCCTCGCCGATCAGCCAGCCGATGGCGCCGTCATTGTCGCCGAAGGCCATCGAGCAGGTCGGCGAGGCATGGATGCCGAGCTTGTGCTCGATGCCGGAGCAGCGCAGGTCGTTGCGCTGCGCAAGCGATCCATCGGCATTGACGAGGAACTTCGGCACGAGGAAGAGCGAGATGCCGCGCGTGCCGGGAGGGGCATCGGGCAGGCGCGCCAGCACCAGGTGGATGATGTTCCCGGTCAGATCGTGCTCGCCATAAGTGATGAAGATCTTCTGGCCGGTGATGCGATAGGTGCCGTCCCCGACGCGCTCGGCCTTGCTGCGCAGCGCGTTGAGATCGGAGCCGGCCTGCGGCTCGGTCAGGTTCATGGTGCCCATCCACTCGCCGGAGACGAGCTTGGCGAGATAGGTCTCCTTGAGATAGTCGGAGCCGTGCGCATGGAGCGCCTCGATCGCGCCGACCGTCAGCAACGGGCCGAGCGCGAAGGCGAAGGCCGCCGAATTCCACATCTCGATGCAGGCCGATTGCAGCAGCGTCGGCAGGCCCTGCCCGCCATAGGCTTCCGGCGCCGGCAGCGCGTTCCAGCCGGCCTCGGCCCAGGCCTTGTAGGCCTCCTTCCAGCCCGGCGGCGTGGTGACGGCACCGTCCTTCAGCTTCGAGCCGTTGAGATCGCCGACGCGGTTGAGCGGCGCGATCACGTCGTTGGCGAATTTCGCGGCCTCGTCGAGCACGGCTTCCGCCACGCCGCCTTCGAGTTCCGGCACCAGCCCGTCGGCGATCAGCATGTCGAGACCCGCGACATGGCGCATGGTGGAGAGCATGTCCGAAACCGGGGCGCGATAGCTCATAGGTCGTCTCCCTGAGGCCGGCATTTGCCCGCGAAGGCAGCCGCAGCCTGCATTTGCCGTTGCCGCGATGGTAGCGAGGAACTATCGCCTAAGCCACGCGCAAGCGAGCGCGACCTTCGTCCCGTGCCGCGCCCATCAGTTAGTTTATATATAAACCATCATCGGTCAATCGCATCGTGAACCAGCCCGCGCCTCCTCCTCGCCAGACGAAGCTCCTCGCCGCCGATGCCTCCGGCATCGGCGAAGCGGCTGAGCTGCTGCGGGCGGGCTGCCTCGTCGCGATGCCCACCGAGACGGTCTACGGACTCGCGGCCGATGCGACCTCGGGCACAGCGGTTGCCGGCATCTACGCCGCCAAGGAGCGGCCGAGCTTCAACCCGCTGATCTCGCACCTGCCCGATCTGGCTAGCGCGCGCCGGCAGGGCCTGTTCGATGCGAATGCGCTGGCGCTGGCACAAGCCTTCTGGCCGGGGCCGTTGACGCTGGTCGTGCCGGCCTCGTCCGGATGCACCGTGAGCGATCTGGCGCGGGCGGGGCTGCCTTCGGTCGCCTTGCGTGTTCCGGCTCATCCGGTCGCACATGCCGTGCTGGAAGCGGCCGGGCGGCCGATAGCGGCGCCCTCGGCCAATCGCTCCGGCCGGATCAGCGCGACCAGCGCCGCGCACGTGATGGCCGATCTCGAGGGGCGTATCGATGCCGTTCTCGATGCGGGCCCGACCGAGGTCGGCGTCGAATCGACCATCGTCGCCTGCCTCGACGGCGCGCCCCGTCTGCTGCGCCCCGGCGGCGTGCCGCGCGAGGCGATCGAGCGGGTCATCGGCCGGCCGCTGGTGATCGCAGGCGATGCCGGCCACGCGCCGATCTCGCCCGGCATGCTCGCCTCGCATTATGCGCCGGCGGCGCGGGTCAGGCTCGACGCGAAAGCGCCGGAGGACGGCGAAGCCTGGCTCGGCTTCGGTCCCGAGGCGCACGAGCACCCGGCCTCGCTCAATCTCAGCCCGAGCGGCGACCTGCGCGAGGCTGCCGCTCATCTCTTCGGCCATATGCGCCGGCTCGACGAAATGGGGCGGAGGACCATCGCGGTCGCCCGCATTCCCGAGCATGGGCTGGGCGAGGCGATCAACGACCGTTTGCGGCGCGCGGCCGCGCCGCGCTGAAGGTTTCACAGCCCTCATCCTGAGGAGCGAGCCAAAGGCTCGCGTCTCGAAGGATGCTCCGGGAGGCTCCGGCGACATCTGGAGCATCCTTCGAGACGCCGCTTCGCGGCTCCTCAGGACGAGGGCTTGGATACGATCCGCTCTCTCGGATTTGAATTCCTCCAGCTTGCATCACTGCAAGATATCGGCTTGCGTGCGCGCAGGAGGATGCCTTGCCGATGAATGCCAAGCTTGCCTGGGACGATTTCCGGCTGATCAAGGCCATCGCCGATCATGACGGGCTGACCGGGGCGGCGGCGGCGCTCTCGGTCAATCATTCGACCGTGTTCCGGCGGCTCGGCCAGATCGAGGAGCTCGTCGGCCTCCCACTCTTCGAGCGGCGCAAGACCGGCTATGTCGCGACGGTCGCCGGTGCCGAGATGGCGGCGCTGGCGAGCCGCATGGACGAGGACGTCACCGCCTTCGCCCGGCGCCTTGCCGGGCGGGACGTAGCCCCGTCGGGCGAGTTGCGGATCACCACGACCGACACGCTCTACCAGAACGTGCTGCTGCCGATCTTCGCCGCCTTCCGCAAGGCGCATCCGCTCATCCGCCTCGATGTCGTCATTGGCAACCAGGCCCTCAACCTGTCGAAGCGCGACGCCGATATCGCGATCCGCGCCAGCGACACGCCGGGCGAGACGCTGGTCGGCCGGCGCATCGCCACCATCGCCTGGGCGATCTATGGCCGCGCCGCGGACGGCATCGCGCCCGAGGAGGAGGCCAGCCCCGCCCTGCTCTACCAGCGCGACTGGGTCGCGCTCGGCGACCAGCTCTCGCATGTGAAGGCGGCCCGCTTCGTGCGCGAGCATGTCGCCCCGGAGCGGATCGCGCTGAAGAGCTCGGCCGTGCTCGGGATCGCCGAGGCGGTGGCGCAGGGCCTCGGCATCGGCCCGCTGCCCTGCTTCATCGCCGATCAGCGATCGGACCTGATCCGGCTGCTGCCGCCCAATCCGGATTTCGCCACGGGCCTCTGGGTCTTGACCCATCCCGATATCCGGCATGTGCCGCGCGTGCGCGCCTTCATGGATTTCTGCAGCAACGAGCTGGCGCGGCAGCGGGCGCTGTTCGAGGGGTAGGCGCCTGCGCAGACCTGATCTCACTTTATGGCCGCGACATGGCCCCAGCTCGTCATGCTCGCCCTTGTGGCGAGCATCCACGTCTTGAACACCACCTTCGACCCGCGAAGACGTGGATGGTCGCCACAAGGGCGAGCATGACGGAAGCAATGACGGCGTGGTCCCGTGCAACCTCAGCCGATCTCGACGACCACCCGGCCCTTTACCTTGCCCTCGACGATCGCCTTGCCCGTCTCGATCACCGCTTCCAGCGGGATCGTCGTGGTGATCAGGGCGAGCTTGTCGCGGTCGAGATCGCTGGCGAGGCGCGCCCACGCCTCGATCCGGCGCGGTTTCGGGCACATCACCGAATCGACGCCGAGAAGCGCGACGCCGCGCAGGATGAAGGGCGCGACAGAAGCCGGCAAGTCCATGCCCTGCGCCAGCCCGCAGGCGGCGATGGCGCCGCCGTACTTGGTCATCGAGAGCAGGTTCGCCAGGGTATGGGAGCCGACGGCATCGACGCCGGCGATCCAGCGCTCCTTGCCGAGCGGCCGGCCGGGCGCCGCCAGTTCGTTCCGGTCGATGATTTCGGCCGCGCCCAGGCTCTTGAGGTAATCGGCCTCCTCGGCCCGGCCGGTCGAGGCGATGACATGCCAGCCGGCCTTGGCCAAAAGCGCGATCGCGACCGAGCCGACGCCGCCGGCAGCGCCGGTGACCACGACCGGACCATCAGAGGGCTTCAGGCCGTGCTTCTCCAGCGCGAGCACGCAGAGCATGGCGGTGTAGCCGGCGGTGCCGACGGCCATCGCCTCGGCGGGGGTAAGTCCTTCCGGCAGCGGCACCAGCCAGTCGCCCTTGACCCTGCTCTTTTGGGCGTAGGCCCCGAGATGGGTCTCGCCCGTGCCCCAGCCATTGAGCACGACGAGGTCGCCAGGCTTGAAATCGGGATGATCGGAGGCCTCGACCCGGCCAGCGAAATCGATGCCGGGAATCATCGGCCAGCGGCGCACCACCGGCGCCTTGCCGGTGACGGCGAGCCCGTCCTTGTAGTTCACCGTCGAATGCGTGACGCGGACGGTGACATCGCCCTCCATCAGGTCGCTCTCGGCGAAATC
Source organism: Bosea sp. ANAM02 (assembly GCF_011764485.1). NCBI lineage: Bacteria > Pseudomonadati > Pseudomonadota > Alphaproteobacteria > Hyphomicrobiales > Alloboseaceae > Allobosea > Allobosea sp. ANAM02. The sequence continues at coordinate 3,771,296 of NZ_AP022848.1, forward strand.
GGTGAAGGCGAGGTTCGGGCCGGCCTCGCCCTTGGTCGCCACGAGGGCCTTGAACGTCGTCATGACATGCTCCCGAGCATTCAAACGCGAAGGCCGACAAGGTTGCAGCGGCGTGGCGCCACCGCAACCCCATCGGCCGTGTATAGACGCGTCTTCCCGATCAGGCAGGCTGCGCTTCCGGCCGGCTCACCGGGCGTTCGACGATCGGCAGGTTGATCAGGGCCGAGGCGACGCCGAGCGCGACCGAGAGCCACCAGACGAACTGGTAATTGCCCATCGATTCGTAGAGCACGCCGCCAAGCCAGACGCCGAGGAAACCACCCACCTGATGCGAGAAGAAGGCGAAACCGTAGAGCATCGCCATGTACTTGGTGCCGAACATCAGCATCACTAGCGAGGAGGTCGGCGGCACGGTCGAGAGCCAGAACAGGCCGATGACGATGCCGAAGGTGATCGCAGTCACAGGGCTCGGCGGCAGCAGGATGAAGGCGGCGATCGCGACCGCGCGGCCAAGATAGATCCAGGCGAGGAGATGGCGCTTCGGCATCCGCGTCGAGAGCCAGCCCGAGGACAACGAACCGACGGCATTGGCGAGACCGATCACTGCGAGCGTCCAGCCGCCAACCCAGGCCGGCAGGCCGGCATCCTTGAGATAGGCCGGCATATGCACGGTGATGAAGGCGAGCTGGAAGCCGCAGGTGAAGAAGCCGAGCACGAGCAGGACGTAGCTGCGGTGCTTGAAGGCCTCGCCCAGCGCCTGCGCGATCGTCTGATTGGGCAGGTTGGCCGCGGCTGCGCCCACCGCGGCGCCGGTCTTGCGCGTCGCCATGACGATCGAGATCGGCAGGATCGGCAGCAGCGTGAAGGCGAAGACGACGAGCGCCTGCTGCCAGCCCAGCGTCTCGATCAGGATGTTGCCGATCGGCGGAAACAGGAATTGGCCGAAGGAGCCGGCCGCCGTTCCGGCGCCGAAGGCCATCGGCCGCCACTGCTCCGGCAGCAGCTTGCCGAAGGCGGCGAGCACGAGATTGAACGAGCACGCCGAAAGGCCGAATCCGATCAGCACGCCGGCGCCGAGATGGAGCTGCAGCGGTGTCGTCGCATACGCCATCATCACGAGGCCGGCTGCATAAAGGATCGCGCCGACGCAGAGCACGCGCACCGTGCCGTAGCGATCGGCGATCGCACCGGCGAAGGGCGCACCAAGGCCCCAGAGCAGGTTCTGGATCGCCAGCGCCAGGCCGAAAATGTCACGGCCCCAGTTGAACTGGACCGTCATCGGGATCTGGAACAGGCCGGCGCTGGCGCGCGGCCCGAAGGTAATCAGGGCGATCAGGCAGCCGGCGGCGACGATGATCTCCGGAGCGTAGCTGCGCGCTGGCGTGGACGTCATGGCTATCTCCGATAGCGTCGAATGTGTGGCTACACGTTAGCGGCCCGACCGCAGGGCAACCAGCGCGATTTCGTGAAATCTCGCATCACCACAAAGCATGGAAGGCAAGAAGGCACGCGCCGTTAACCGGCGCTCAACCTTACCGAGGCGATAACGGATTCCAACGAAGGCGCGCTGGGTCGGCCGCGTTTTTCGTTCCGTGCGATCGGGACGGGTTTTGTCGCTTTGAGTCATTGGCGTGTGCACAGGCATGGGCGGAAGGCGCGCCCCCTCGGCATCAGATGGGCCGCGAGCACCGTCGCGCCCTGGGCCCTGTCCGTCGGCATGCTCGTTTCCTTCACCGCCTCCGCCGGCCAGAATTTCGGACCGACCGGCCTGCCGTCCAGCGCCATCGCCCGCGTCGCGCCGGGTCCCGTCTCCGAACTGGCCGAGGGCCCTTCGATGCTGGTCGCGGCCAGCGCCTTCCGGCTGCCCGGCCTCGCGCTCACATCCGCCGTCACGCAGGCGAAGCTGTCCTTCGAGGACCCCGAGCGCCGCATCGTCGTCGATCCGCGCGCCCCGCGCGAAGACATGAAGCGCACCGCCGCCGCGACCTTCCCCGAGGTCGACCGCACCGCCAAGGGCGACATGCTGCCGAGCCTGCGGCCGGGCCTCTCGGAGCATCCGTCGATCGAGCTGGAGCGCGTCGTCTTCGGCGACACCCAGCCGACGCTGATCTCGGGAGGGTTCTCGCTCGACGCCATGCGCGCGGCGGAAGCCGTGGACGGGCCGCAGACCGGTTTCGAGCCCTATGCCGACGACGAAGGCCTGACCGACCCGGCCCTGTCCGATTCCTCGCCCGTCTCGCCGTTGAAACCGAAGATCACCTCGGCGCGGCAGGCCGAGCTGCATCTGGAAAGCATCGACGGTTCGTCGCCTTCCGCCCCGCGGACCAGCAAGACCTCGACGCTCACGCCGCTCGTCGGCTCGATGATCGGCACGCTGACCCCCCCGGCCCTGCCGGCTCATGCCGCCCCGCAGCAGCGCGGGCGGATCGCGCTGGCCTCGGCGCCTGCCAATCGCGACCTGCGCCTCGCCGAGCCTGGCGTGAAGCAGGACTACACCAGCCTGATCGCGCCGGAGAACATGGCGAAGGAGCAGCGCTGCCTCGCCGAGGCCGTCTATTTCGAGGCCCGATCCGAGTCGCTCATGGGCCAGGCCGCCGTGGCGCAGGTGGTGCTGAACCGCGTGAAAAGCGGCCTCTATCCGAGCAGCGTCTGCGGCGTGGTCTACCAGAACAGCAACCGCTATCTTGCCTGCCAGTTCACCTTCACCTGCGAAGGCAAGTCGCTGCGCATCACCGAGCCCGCGTCCTGGCGCGATGCGGTCAGGATCGCGCGCGAAGTCTATGACGGCACGACCTATCTGGCGGAAGTCGGCGCCTCGACGCATTACCACGCCAATTACGTGCGGCCTTACTGGGCGAAGAAGCTCAAGAAGATGGATACGATCGGCCAGCATGTCTTCTACCAGCTGCGGCCGGGGCAGACCTGAGCGCACGGCCGCCATTCCGTTAACGTGCTTTCATGCGACATGCGCCCGCGCGAAGATCGTGGAATCGCTAAAATGCGAGTGGTTTCCTTCACTTGCCGGCAAGCGGAGTGAATGAGCCCCACAGGTGGCAACTGGTTAATTTTACCTTGTTTTAGCGTTTACCTTGCGTTCATCACTCTGAACGGGCTTCCTGTCTTCAACGAACGGCGCCTGGCGCCGGAACCGACAGAGTCAGGTCCAACATGGTGCGCTCGCTTTCCACAGGGGTCATCGCCGCTTCCAGCCTTGCAGCCGCGCTCGTGCTCGGCGCCTCGGTCGCCCAGGCCGGCGGCGGCTGCCGCGGCTCCGCCTGCTACAACCTCGTCACCACGCCGCCGGTCTACGGCTCGATCAACGAGACCTATCAGGTCCGTCCGGCCCAGGTGCAGCGCCGCGTCGTCCCGGCCGAATACGAGACGGTCACCGACACCGTGATGATCGCTCCGGAGCGCCGTATCCCGCATCACCGCGCCGCCGTCTACGAGACCGTGACCGAGAAGGTGATGATCTCGCCGGCCACCCGCCGCTGGGACGTGACCCGCGACGCCTATGGCAATACCGTCGGCTGCTGGATCGATGTTCCCGCCCGCTACGGCTACCGGAGCCGCCGCGTCGAGGTTTCCCCGGCGAGCGTCGATTACGAGACGGTTCCGGCCGTCTACACGCAGCGCCAGCGCCAGGTGATGGTGCGTCCGACCCAGGTGGTGCGGGACGAAATCCCCGCCGTCTACGCGACCCGGCAGCGCCAGGTGATGGTCAGCCCCGGTTCGCAGTATTGGTCCCGTTCCCGCTACTGAGCGGGCCGGGACAGAGTTTCACGCAGACCCTTTTATACCCACGGAACGACCACTTTCACCCCGGCCTTCGCGCCGGGGTTTTTTCTTGGGCGCTCGCAGCACCGCCGTCATTCCGGACAAGCCGTGACAGCGGCGCCGATCCGTGATCCATCGCCAGGCAATGCGCTTTGCGATGGATTCCGGGTCTGCGCTTCGCTTGTCCGAAATGACGACGTGAATGGGAATTGCGCGCTCAGGCGAACTTGCCGCCGAGCAGGACGATGCAGACGCCGAGGACGAAGGCGAGGAAGCGGGCGGGCATGCCGACCAGCGTTCCGGGCGGGCGGCCGGCCGCATAGCCGACGAGCAGTTCGACGAAGCCCAAGCCCAGCAGCACCATGGCGAAGGGCGGCAGGGCTCCATCGGGAGCGACGAAGCCGGCGCGGACGGCCCAGGCGACGACGGCGCCGAGGACCGCGCCGAGCGCGATGAACAGAAGCTCGTTTCGCGACAGGCGCATCGTCAGGCAGCCCTTTGTCAGCGCCGGCGGAAGTTCTGGCGCGGCGGACCGCCCGGAGCGGGACCGGCGGTCTTCTGGCGGAAATTGATGCGGCCGCGATCGAGGTCGTAGGGCGACATCTCGACGATGACGCGGTCGCCCGCAATGGTCCGGATGCGGTTCTTCTTCATCTTGCCGGCGGCATAGGCCAGGATGACATGGTCGTTGTCGAGCTTCACCCGATAGTTGCCATCCGGGAGCACCTCGACCACGGTGCCGTCGAATTCAAGCAGTTCTTCTTTCGCCATCTGTCGTCCTTCGTGAGCCCTAGGGCGCGTGGACGGGCCGCCTCGTGGCGCAGCCCGCCCGATTATATCGTCGATCGCGCGTCAGCGCGCGCGCCGCCGGGCGCCGTTGGTGCGTGGTTGCTGTGTTCTTTGCTGCAAGAACGCGACGCCGCCAAGCCCTTCTTTTGCGGAAACGCCGTCTTTTCGCTGTGCCGCCTGCTCAGGGCGCGGGGCACGCTCGGGGTGACGCGGGCGTTCGTGACGCTCCTGGCGCGGGCCGCCATTGGCGGCGTGGTTGCGCTGGCCGCCCTCACCCGGCTTGCCGCCGCGCGGCTGCTGCTGTCCTTGTGGGCGAGCCTGCTGCTGGCCCTGCGGGCGGCCTTGCTGCTGGCCCTGCGGGCGGCCTGGACCACGCCCGCCACCGTTCTGCTGCTGGCCACGCCCGCCGCCGCGCTGGTTCTGCGGCGGCTTCTTCGGCGTGCGGCCGTCCCAATAAGGAACCGCGCCGATCGGGGTGATCGCAACCTTGGTCAGCTTCTCGATGGCGGCGAGATCGCCGCGCTCTTCCGGCGTGCAGAAGGCGATGGCGAGGCCCGACGCGCCGGCACGCGCCGTGCGGCCGATGCGGTGGACATAGGTCTCCGGCACGTTCGGCAGATCGAAATTGACGACATGGCTGATGCCGTCGACATCGATGCCGCGGGCGGCGATATCGGTAGCGACGAGGATGCGCAGGCTGCCGTAGCGGAAGGCGCCGAGTGCCCGCTCACGCTGGCTCTGGCTCTTGTTGCCATGGATCGCGGCCGCCTCGATGCCGGAGGCGCCGAGCTGGCGCACGACCTTGTCGGCCCCATGCTTGGTGCGGGTGAAGACGATGGCGCGCTCGAGCTCGGGCACGTTCAGCGTCTTCGCCAGCAGCGCCGGCTTGTCACTGGCTTCAGTGAAGATGACGCGCTGGTCGATCTTCTCGGCGGTGGTCGCGACCGGCGCCACCGCGACCTCGACCGGATCGGTCAGGTAGGCTGAGGCGATCTCGCGGATCGGCTTCGGCATGGTCGCCGAGAAGAGCAGCGTGTGGCGCTCCTTCGGGATCAGGGTCGCGATGCGGCGCAGCGCGTGGATGAAGCCGAGATCGAGCATCTGGTCGGCCTCGTCGAGGACGAGGAACTCGATCTCGCGCAGCGAGACGGCACGCTGGTCGACGAGGTCGAGCAGGCGGCCGGGCGTGGCGACGAGGATGTCGACCTTTTCGCCGAGCGCACGGATCTGCTTGCCGACGGGCACGCCGCCGAAGATCACCGTCGATTTCAGCGAGGTATGGCGGGCATAGGTGCGGATGCTGGCTTCGATCTGGGCCGAGAGCTCGCGCGTCGGCGACAGGATGAGCGCCCGCACGGCGCGGGCCGGCATCTGGCGCGGCCTGGCGAGCAGCCGATGCAGCATCGGCAGCGAGAAGGCAGCGGTCTTGCCGGTGCCGGTCTGGGCGGCGCCGAGCAGGTCGCGGCCCTGCAGGATATGGGGGATCGCCTGCGCCTGGATCGGCGTGGGCGTTTCATAGCCCTCGGCCGCGAGCGCCTTGAGAAGGGGCTCGGCGAGGCCGAGATCGGTAAATTTGGTCAAGAAGGATCTTTCCGGACGCCGCGATGCGAGGGGCGCATGTGGGTTTCGGCTGCGCCGCAGGCTCGCATCCGGCCTGACTTGTCATTTTAGTCGGACCTGCCGGCGAACCGCTAGCCACAGCGCCGGCAGGCTTGTCGTGGACCGGGGGCGCTATGGCATCGGACCGAAAAGTGGGTTCCACTTTTCGGAGAATTCGATGCGATAACGAAGAGACCGATCATCGTGACCGCGCCCTATCGGGCGCGCGATGATCGAGGCCTTCCCGGTCGATCAGTATCGGCTCAGGCGACGACGAGGTTGCCGGCCGAGGTCTTGCCGGTCTTGCGATCGGCAACGAGTTCGTAGGAGACGACCTGGCCGTCGCGCAGCTCGCGGAGACCCGCGCGCTCGACAGCGGAGATGTGGACGAACACGTCCTGGCCGCCGTTCTCAGGGGTGATGAAGCCGTAGCCCTTGGTGGCGTTGAACCACTTCACGGTGCCCTTTTCCATAATTCCAGAATCCTTACGTTTCAGATCCGCGTATCGTTGCGACCCAGAGCTCGACGCGCGGACGTCTTGCAGTGGTATTGTAGCGATGTGTGGTGGATCTGAATCGTGCCCGCCGACCGGATTACCCGCGCGGAGGATTGGCCAGAACCCGGCCGCATCTCGTCATACATCGGTACGGATAGCATGAAATGCAAGAAGGGTCCAGCAAGGGCCTAAACCGCCGGAAGTTCAGGCGGATGGGCCGATCTCCCGCAGAATTCCCGTCAACCCGCCGAGATCGCCGATCCTGCGGTAGCGGTCATGCCCCGCCGGCTCCTCGGCATGTTCCAGCGCCCAGGTGAGGTCATGCGGCACGTGGACCGCCCATGAGCCCGCTTCCAAAGCCGGCAGGATGTCGGACTTCAAGGAATTGCCGACCATCATCGCCCGCCCTGCCCCGTCGCCGTGGCGGGCGAAGATGCGGCCATAGGTCTCCGGCTTCTTGTCGCTGACGATCTCGACCGCATGGAAGAATTCGCCGAGGCCGGACTGCGCGAGCTTGCGCTCCTGGTCGAAGAGATCGCCCTTGGTGATCATTACCAGACGGTAGTCGCCGGATAACGTCCGGAGCGTTTCGTTCACATGCGGCAGGGTCTCGACGGGATGGGCGGCCATCTCGCGGCCGGCGGCGAGGATCTCGCCGATCACGGAGGCCGGCACCTGCCCCCGTGTGATCTCGATCGCCGTCTCGATCATCGAGAGCACGAAACCCTTGATGCCGAAACCGTAGAAGCCGAGATTGCGCTTCTCGGCTTCGAGCAGGCGCCCGGAAATCTCCGCAGCCTCGCCGTGCTCGCCGAGCAGCGCAACGAAGCGATCCTCCGTCATCCGGAAGAACTGCTCGTTCTGCCAGAGCGTATCGTCGGCATCGAAGCCGATGGTGGTGAGATTCAAGGGCACGGCCACCTCGTCATGGTCGGGCCTGTTCCGACCATCCACGTCTTCTCTCGGGCAATCCAGAGGTCAAGACATGGATGCTCGCCACAAGGGCGAGCATGACGGCTTGTTCCCCGCGCCCGCTGTCCTTCAACCATCCTTCGGCTTGATCGCGCCCAAAGCCGCCTGCGCGGCAGCAAGGCGCGCGATCGGAACGCGGAAGGGCGAGCAGGAGACGTAGTCGAGGCCGACGCTCTCGCAGAAGCCGATCGAGGCGGGATCGCCGCCATGCTCGCCGCAGATGCCGAGCTTGATGCCGGAACGTGTCTTGCGGCCGCGCTCGGCCGCGAGCTTGACCAGTTCGCCGACGCCGTCCTGATCGATGGTGACGAAGGGATCAGCGTCGAGCAGCCCCTTGGCGGTGTAGGAGCCGAGGAAGGAGGAGGCGTCGTCGCGGCTGATGCCGAGTGTCGTCTGGGTCAGGTCGTTGGTGCCGAAGGAGAAGAACTCGGCGCTTTCGGCGATCTCGGCGGCGCGCAACGCAGCGCGCGGCAATTCGATCATCGTGCCGACCTGATAGTCGATCTTCGTGCCGCTCTCCTCGATCACGGCCCTGGCCATGGCGTCGATCCGCGCCTTGACGAGGTCGAGCTCGGGCTTGCCCATGACGAGCGGCACCATCACCTCGGGAATCACCGGCTTGCCGGTCTCCTTGGCGGCGATGACGGCCGCCTCGAAGATGGCGCGCGCCTGCATCTCGGCGATTTCCGGGAAGGCCACCGCCAGGCGGCAGCCGCGGAAGCCGAGCATCGGATTGAACTCGTGCAATTCGGCGGCGCGATGCTTCAGCGCATCCGGCGTGACGCCGAGCGCGGCCGCGACCTCGCCGATCTCCTTGTCGCCATGCGGCAGGAACTCGTGCAGCGGCGGATCAAGCAGGCGGATCGTCACCGGCAGGCCGCTCATGATGCTGAAGAGCTGGACGAAGTCCTGGCGCTGCACCGGCAGGAGCTTGGCGAGCGCCGCCCGCCGGCCCTTGTCGTCATGGGCGAGGATCATCTCGCGGACAGCCTGGATGCGATCCCCTTCGAAGAACATGTGCTCGGTGCGGCACAGCCCGATGCCCTCGGCGCCGAATTCGCGCGCGGTCCTGGCGTCCTCGGGCGTCTCGGCATTGGCGCGAACCTTGAGGCGGCGGACCTTGTCGGCCCAGCCCATCAGCGTCGCGAACTCACCGGAGAGCTCCGGCTTCTGCATCCTGATCTCGCCGAGCAGGACCTGGCCGTTGCCGCCATCGATCGTGACGAAATCGCCGGCCTTCAGCGTGGTCGGGCCGACGGAGAGCGTGCCCTTGGCATAGTCGATGCGGAGCTGGCCGGCGCCGGACACGCAAGGCTTGCCCATGCCGCGCGCGACGACCGCCGCATGCGAGGTCATGCCGCCGCGCGAGGTCAGGATACCCTCGGCGGCATGCATGCCGTGGATGTCCTCGGGGCTCGTCTCGACGCGCACGAGGATGACCTTGCGGCCGGCCTTCCTGGCGGCCTCGGCATCGTCGGAATTGAAGACGATCTCGCCGGCGGCGGCGCCGGGCGAGGCCGGCAGGCCGGTGGTCAGCACGCGGCGCTCGGCCCTGGGGTCGATGGTCGGATGCAGGAGCTGGTCGAGCGCGCCGGGCTCGACGCGGCCGACGGCCTCCTCCTGCGTGATCAGGCCTTCGGTCGCGAGCTCGACCGCGATGCGGAGCGCCGCCTTGGCGGTTCGCTTGCCGGACCGGGTCTGCAGCATCCAGAGCTTGCCCTCCTGGATGGTGAACTCCATGTCCTGCATGTCGCGATAATGCTTCTCCAGGATGCCATAGATGCGGCAGAGCTCGGCATAGGCCTCCGGCATCTCCCGTTCCATCGAAGGCTTGTCGGAGCCGGCCTCGATGCGCGCAGCCTCGGTGATGTCCTGCGGCGTACGGATGCCGGCGACGACGTCCTCGCCCTGGGCGTTGATCAGGAACTCGCCGTAGAGCGCGTTCTCTCCGGTCGAAGGATTGCGGGTGAAGGCGACGCCGGTCGCGGAGGTGTCGCCCATGTTGCCGAACACCATGGACTGGACGTTGACCGCCGTGCCCCAGCTCGCGGGGATGCTGTTCAGCTCGCGATACTTGATGGCGCGGGCGTTCATCCAGGACGAAAACACGGCGCCGACCGCGCCCCAGAGCTGCTTCTGCGGCTCCTGCGGAAAGTCGGAGCCGAGCTCCTTCTTCACGATCTCCTTGTATTTTCCGACGAGCAGCTTCCAGTCGGCCGCCGACAAATCGGTGTCGAGATGGAGGCCCTTGCGTTCCTTGTAGTCCTCCAGCGCCTCCTCGAAGAGGCCGTGATCCACGTCGAGCACGACGTTGGAATACATGGTGATGAAGCGGCGATAGCTGTCCCATGCGAAACGCTCGTCACCCGAGGCCTTGGCGACGGCCTCGACCGTCTCGTCGTTAAGGCCGAGATTGAGGACGGTGTCCATCATGCCCGGCATCGAGGCGCGGGCGCCCGAACGGACGGAGACGAGCAGCGGATTGGCGGGGTCGCCGAAGGTCTTGCCGGTGAGCTTGGCCATGCCGGCGAGCGCGGCCTCGACCTGTCCGTCGAGCTCGGCCGGGAAGCTCTTGCCGTTGTCGTAATAGGCCGTGCAGACCTCGGTGGTGATGGTGAAGCCGGGCGGAACGGGCAGGCCCAGATTGCTCATCTCGGCGAGGTTCGCGCCCTTGCCGCCGAGCAGGTTCTTCATTCCCGCCTCACCTTCGGCCTTGCCGTCGCCGAAGGTGTAGACCCACTTCCCACCTGCCATCACATAGCCTCTTCTGTTCAACCGGACGAGGCAAACGCCGCGCCGGCGCGAAAGTTTCGTGTGCGTGCCGCCGATGACTTATGGTCGTCGGCAGCGGGGACGAGGCGCTCATGCCCAAACCGGCATGAACAATCAATGAGCGTGTGCAGCATCGACTGATGCAGCGCAATAGCACGGCTGGGTTGCGTCAGGCTCCCTTCCCGCGTGCAGCCCGGGGCCAGCGCAGCGGCCAGTTGACGATGCGCTCGGCGACTTCGTCCTCCGGAAGCTCGTCTTCGTTGGCGAAGACGCGGCCGCGCACGGAGACGCCGGCTGCAACCACCGTCTCGGGATCACCCGAGACCAGCGGATGCCACCAGGGCAGGTCCTTGCCTTCGGCGACGAGGCGATAGCCGCAGGTCGGCGGCAGCCAGGGCAGCGTGCGGACCTCCTCGGGCGTCAGCGTCACGCAGTCCGGCACCTTCAGCGAACGGTTCGGATAGTCCCGGCAGCGGCAGGTGCCGGCCTCGAACAGGCGGCAGCCGACATCGGTCGCGAAGATGCGCCCGGTATCCTCGTCCTCGAGCTTGACGAGGCAGCAGCGACCGCAGCCATCGCAGAGCGATTCCCACTGCTCGGTGGTCATCGCCTCCAGCGGCGTCGTCAGCCAGAAGGGCTGCATTTTCGGCGGGGTCCGCGTCATGGCAGGCTTATGCGCCTGCCGGCGGCAAGATGGAAGGCCAATCCCATTCTCGCCCGCTGGTCCCAAGCCGAGGCCGTCGCGCCAACGCATTTCCCGTTCCCCGCGTGAAATTTACCGTCCCACCTCTTATCCGGGCGCCGGGCGCCCCTATGTGTCCATTCCCGGGCGGTATCCTGTTGCCAAGACGACAAGCACGCGGCAGGAGTTAGGCGGGGGTCATTCGGGAAGCCTGGATAAGGCCATGGAGTTCAGGAAGGCGGGCTGGAGGACGCGGCTGAAGCGCTTCGCGCTGGCTGCCGACTCGTGGCTGGATGCCGGCCTGTGGGGCGCTGGCCATCGCGCCGGCGAAATCCATGAACGCATCCGCAGCGCGGCCGACCGCCTGACCGTCAGCGGCGGCAAGCGCATCGCGGCCGAATTCGCCAGCGAAGGCCTGAATATCGGCATCGTCGGCGCCATCATCCTGCTGATGCTGGCCTTGCCCGCCTTCCGGATCGGCAACGAGGAGGCGCTCAGGAACCAGGTCTTCGCCGTCACCTTCCTCGACCGCTACGGCACGCCGATCGGCCATCGCGGCGCCCGGCACGACGATTCCCTGAAGCTGGAGGAGATGCCGGACCATCTGCTCAAGGCCGTGCTCGCCACCGAGGACCGCCGCTTCTACGACCATTTCGGCATCGATCTGATCGGCACCCTGCGGGCGGTGACGGTCAATGCTCGTGCCTCCGGCGTTGTCCAGGGCGGCTCGTCGCTGACCCAGCAACTCGCCAAGAACCTCTTCCTCAACAACGAGCGCTCGCTCGACCGCAAGATCAAGGAAGCCTTCCTCGCCCTGTGGCTTGAGACGCGGCTGACCAAGAACGAGATCCTCAAGCTCTATCTCGACCGTGCGTATATGGGCGGGGGCACCTTCGGCGCGGCGGCCGCGGCGGAGTATTATTTCGGCAAGTCGGTGCGGGACGTCTCGCTGGCCGAGGCGGCGATGCTCGCCGGCCTGTTCAAGGCGCCGACGAAATACGCCCCCCATGTCAACCTGCCCGCCGCACGTGCGCGGGCCAACGACGTGCTCAACGCCATGGTCGATGCCGGCTTCATGACGGCCGGCCAGGTCGACAGTGCCAAGCGCAATCCGGCGACGCCGATCGACCGCAAGCGCGATTCCAGCCCCGACTACTATCTCGACTGGGCCTTCGACGCGGTGAAGGAACTTGCGAGCGAGGGCAAGCTCGGTGCCGATCGCGTGCTGACGGTGAAGACGCCGCATGATTCCGCGATCCAGGAGCGCGCCGACGAAGCAGTGGAATCCATCCTGCGCCAGCACGGCCCCGGCTATCGCGTGAAGCAGGCGGCAACCGTCGTGATGGACCCCGACGGGGCCGTGCGCGCCATCGTCGGCGGCCGGGACTACGGCGCGAGCCAGTTCAACCGGGCAACGGCGGGCCTGCGCCAGCCCGGATCCTCGTTCAAGCCCTTCGTCTATGCCGCTGCGCTTTCGGCCGGGCTCTACAAGCCCAATACGATCGTCACCGACCGGCCGGTCTGCATCGGCAACTGGTGCCCGAACAATTACGGGCGCTCCTATGCCGGCTCGATGCCGCTGACGGTGGCGCTGGCGAAATCGATCAACACGATCCCCGTGCAGATGTCGATCGCCATGGGGCGCGCCACCGGCGAGACGCACGAGGCGCGCGCGGCCGCGATCGGACGCCGGAAGATCGTCGAGACTGCCCATGCCATGGGCCTGACCACGCCGCTGACCGATACCGTCTCGCTGCCGATCGGGGCCGGCGAGGTCACGGTGATCGACATGGCGGCCGGCTATTCGGTGCTCGCCAATGGCGGGCGCCGGGCAAAACCCTATGCCGCGATCGAGATCGCCAATTCGCAGGGCGAGGTGATCTATCGCCATGACCGCGACGAGCCGGAGCCGAAGCAGGTGCTGAGCCCGCAGGTGGCGCAGGACATGAACTTCATGCTGTCGAAGGTACCCACCGAGGGCACCGCGCGGCGCGCCGCGCTCGACGGCGTCGTCACGGCCGGCAAGACAGGCACCACCAACGGCTACAAGGACGCCTGGTATGTCGGCTATTCCGGCAATCTCGTCGGCGCCGTCTGGTTCGGCAACGACAATTCCGCCGAGACCGCGAACATGACGGGCGGCTCGCTGCCGGCGATGACATGGAAGGAGATCATGCAGTTCGCCCATCAGGGGCTGGAGCTGAAGCCGATCCCCGGCGTGCCCGCGGCTGATCCCAAGGGCGCGACGGTCGCCAAGGCCGGCAGCTCCGCGACGTCAGCCGGCGCCCTGCCCGGCCCCGGCGCCGGCCATATGCCGCGCCAGTCCTTCGAGGTGCTCTCGGCCGTCGGGTCGATGTTCAAATCCGTCGAGCCGCGGCGTATCGCGAGCCGCCCCATCCAGGTCGGCATCCGCGAGATCTCGGGCAGCGAACCGCGGCTGCGCTGAAGGCGCGAGCGGTTGACGATAGTGAGTGCGGACGGTCAACTCTCCCTCGTCATGGAAACGCGGGTCATCCCGGACGCAGCGAAGCGGAGATCCGGGATCCATGCCTGAACCTTGACTGGAAACGCTCCGGCATGGATCCCGGGTCCAAGCCCGGGATGACGGCGTGTTTCTGCAGGCAATCAGCGGTCTCAACCGGAAGGATAACGTGCGGATTCTCGACCTCGCCTATATTCTCGCACTCGGTGCCGGGCTCGGCCTCGGTTCCGCCCATTGGGCGGTGGCCGGACGCCCGGCGATCGGCCGGGTCGAGGTCGGCGCCTGGACGGCCTGGCCGCGCAGCGGCAGCCGCGAGGTCGATCCCTATATGCGGGCCTATCTCGCTCGCGGCGTCCATCTGCCGTTCGGCTCCGGCGAGGGGCTTGAGCTGATCGCCGGGCGCGACGACCAGGGGCAGGCACTGGACGGACGCTGTCGCTACGAGCTATCCGGCGCGACGCCGACGACACGCGGCTGGACCATCGGCATCACCGATGGCGACGGGCTGCCCTTCCGTCTGCCGCTGCAGCGCACGAGCTTCACCGATTCGGAGATCGTTCGTCCTGAGGATGGCGGCCTCGCCATCATCGCCTCGGCGGCGCCGGAGGCCGGCAACTGGCTGCCCTTGCCGGCAAGCGGGCGCTTCCAGATCCGCCTGCGGCTCTACGATACGCCGATCTCCAGCCAGACCGGGGAGACGCGGACCTCCAACCTGCCGCGCATCGCGCGCGTCGATTGCCGATGAGCGCCGTCAGCCACGATCCGCCGGCGCAACACGGCCCGCCCTTCGCGAGCTGGCGGCTGCGGCTGCGCGCCGGTTTCGCCCGCCTCGTCATGACGACGCTGGCGGGGCTGATCCTCGCGGCGATCGTGCATATCGTCACGATCCTGGCGATTCCTGCCCTCTCCCGGCAGGACGCATCCCATGCCTATCGCGATATCGGCGGCGAGGGCCACGCGGAGCCGGTGCCCTCCCCCGGCAACAGCCGTGGCCTGCCGGCGCTGCGCGAGGCCGATCCGAACGCCGTCACCGCCATCTGCAGCTACGATCTGTCGGCCGGACCTATGCGGGTGGTCGCGCGGACCGGAACGCTGCCGCTCGGCCTGACGCTCCATCGGCAGGGCGGCGGCGTGCTCTACGCCATCACCGACCGCGCCGCGATCCGCGGGACGCTGGAATTCCTGATCATGACCGAGGAACAGCGCGACGAGCGCATCGCCGCCGACGAGGATGGCGAGACCAGCCGCGAATTGCGCATCGTCTCCGATACCGAGCAGGGCCTGATCGTGGCCCGCGTGCTGCTGCGCCTGCCCTCCGACCGGGCCGATGCCGAAGCACTCGCGACCGGCGTCGCCTGCGGGGCGGCGAATTGAACTCGGGGAATCCCTCTCCTGTCAGGAGAGGGGCAGGGGTGAGGTGTAGGCCCCTAGACAAGTTCAGCGCTAATCTCACCGCTGAGCAGCGACCATACCACAGCAAACAACATAGGGGCCTACCCCTCACCCTGCCCTCTCCCTCGGGAGAGGGTTCCCCACGCGATCTCAAACGACGTCGTGAGTTCCAGCCCTACCCCTTGTAGACCACCGGGCGCTTGCCGCCTTCGCCGAAGGCGCCGTTGAGCTGCATCTGGCAGAGCGGCCTGGCTTCCATCTCCAGCGCCATGATCGCCCGCTCGGCCTTTACCGCTTCGCGAGAGGGCATTTCGACGACGAGATTGGCCAACGCGTGGCGATAGCTACGGATACGGAAATCGACGCGCTCGCAGACCCAGAAGACCAGGCCCTCGTTCTCGACGATGCGCGCCTGCGCCGGCTCCTGCTTGTCGGCGGGCACGTCGGGAGAGGCTTCGGCGGTGCGCATCCGAACCCGGTCCATGTTCACCACGCGGGCCGCATTGGCCCGGAACGGGCCGATCAGCAGGCGGTCGGCATTGGCATCCTCGGCCAGCCGGTTGTAGCGCGAGGCCTGCGAGGCGAATGATCTCGCGGTCAGCCCGCGGAAATAATCGGAGACATCGGTCGACTGGGCCGCGACCGGCAGGATGCGGGTATGGGCGAGATTGGACACCTCGCCCTGGAAGACGCTGTTCGGGCTGGACGGCATGACGAAGCGCCAGGCGCGGTCACGCATCCGCTCCTCGTCATCGGTCAGGCGGAAATAGGACGTATCTTCTCCACGGAAAGTCGCGGACCAGTAGCCGGCCTCGGGCGCGACGAGCTGGGACCAGATCGTCGGGCGCGGCCGGCCGAGATCGCCCGTCGTGGCGGTGCAGGCGGATACGGAGACCGCCGCCAGCAGGGCGAGCGGCAGCTTGACCGGCCCTCGTGTCACGCAGGCTGCCTGCGCGGGCTCTTGCGCGCTGCGACCTTGCGGGGGCGTGTCGCGGCGGAGGCCTTCGCGGCCGTTGGCCGGGCCTCGGGTGCGCGCTCGTAGCGCACGCCGGTGAAGAACAGGATGTCCGCCGTCCGCTGCGGAAGGGAGCAGGCCTGGGCCTGTCGCGGGCGCCGCTGTGGCGCGAAGGGGATGACGATGGCCATGACGCGCCTCCTTATCCAGCGCCAGAGTTGCAACGCGAGAATCGGCGAGGTGCGGAAAGCACCCCGTCGCAGGCCCCGCATGCCCATCAGGCCCGGACATGGTTAACGCGGCCTTAACGGTCGGGGATTAATGCTGCTCCATCTTCGGTTTCCCAGCCCGAGCCTGTCATGCCCGCATCCGTTTCCAAGGAACTCGCCGATCTCGCACGCCTGGCGCGCGAGGGTGGGCTCGACCTCAGCCCGATCTCGCTGCGGGTGAAAGCGGACCTGCTGCTCTCGACGCCCTACCCCTCTTCGGCCGATCTCGCCGCATTCAGCGAGATGGCGGAGGCGCTGCTGCCCGGTATCGACGAAGCGACGGCGCTGATCCTGGCGCGCAAGCTCGCCGGCTGGCCGCATACGCCGGCCCCGGTCCTGGCCGGGCTCGCCGCCAAGGGCGGCGCCGTGCTCGCGGAACTGGTGCGCCATGGCATGCCGTTGCCGGAAGGCGAGATCGAGCGCCTCGTCGAAACCGGCGACGAGGCGATGCGCGCCGCCCTCGCAGCGCGCGGTGATCTCACTAGCCAGGCCGTCGTCATGCTGGCATCGCATGCGGATCGCGCGCTCGACCTCGCCCTGATCGCCAATCGCAATGCCCCGATGCCCCGCGCCGCCGTGGACCTGCTGATCCCGCGGGCGCGGATCGAACCGGCCTACCGGCCCGGCCTGCTCGCGCGCCCCGACCTGTCCAATCTCGAGCTCGCGCCGCTCTTCCTCCATGCCGGCGCCGAGCGGCGCCTCGCGATCATCGAATCACTGATGGCCCGCGAGGCGCTGCATCCCAGCGACAGGCGCCCTGCCCTGTCCGGCCCGGCCTTCGCCGGCTGGCTCGGTCTCGCGGCCGAGGATCGCGACGCCGCCTTTGCCGCCATCGCCGACCATCTCGGCGGCGGCGCGGCCCTCGCAAGTGCCATCGCTGCCGACGGGTCGAGGGATCTCGCAGCGCTCGCACTGACCGCGAGCGGCACCACGGTCGAGGAAGCGACGCGCTTCCTGATCCGGCTCGGCGACGACGCTGCCCATTCGGTCGAACGCATTTTCGCGCTGGTCGCGCTGATGCGCTCGGTCAGGCCCGCCATCGCCTTCCGGCTAGCCATGCATATCGCGGGTACGGCAGCGACCACTCCGCAGCGGCGCGGCCAGCACCAGCCCGCCATGGATCCGAGCGGCACGCCGTCGCGCGCCGGCCAGGCCCGGCCGGAAGCGCAGCCGGCCATGTCGGAGGTCCTCGGCAAGATCGGGGCGAAGCGCGAGCGCGGCTGAGCCGGCGCGCCGTCAGCTCTCGACGAGCGGCAGCCTCGGATCGCCGGCCCGGTTCTCGATCTCGACCAGCCAGAGATCCCCGTCGAAGCGCAATTCGCGCTCGACGCGGTCCTCGACCGCGAGCGGATCGGCATCGAGCAGGAGCTGGAAGCGGCGTTCACCGTCATCCTCGGCCAGGGCCTGCGGCGCCGGGCCGTAGAGCGCGGCGGTGCCGTCCAGACGGTCGAGCTTGACGAAGATGGCGCCCGCCTCGCGGGCGCCACGGCGACGCAGCACGGCGACGAGACCCTCAAGCCCCGCTTGCCGCAGATAAGCCGAAACCCAGAAATCGCTGGTCAGACGCGCCATGCCGGGCGCCGCGGATCAGGTGCGCGGCGCCGCGCCCGAGCGGTTGGCGGATTTCACATCCGCCGGCGGGCGCAGGTCGCCATTGATCAGATCGGCGATCGGATCGCGCGCAGGAGCGGGAGCAGCGGCGGCGCGGGGCGCGGCAGGAGCCGGTGCGGCGGCGCGCGGCGCGGCCTGGACAGGCGCCGGCGGGCGCGGCTGGCTCTCGCGGGCGGCCTGAGTCTGCGAAAGATCGTTCGGGCGTGCGGGCGGGTAGATCGGCTGCGCGGCGGGCGCCTCCACGACCGGCGCGGGTGCCGGTTCGGCGCGACGCTCGGCCGTCGTCCTGGGCTGCGAAACCGGTGCGGGAGCGGACAGCATCGGGGCGGGGTGGCGCGCCTTCTGGAACATCAGCGCATTGGCGACGATGGCGAGGGAGACCACGCCGAAGGCGAGCAGGACGAGCGCTCGGCCCGGACGCTTGCCGGCGACACGCACGACCCGCCCGAGCCAGGAGGTCTTGCGGCGCGTGGCTTGAGCGCGGCGCACCGGGGCGGAGAGGGAAGCGCCGGAATGGGCGCGGGCGGCCATGGTCACGGACATTGCGTCAGCTCGTCTTCAGGCGGTCAGGCGGAGAGGTTCTTTGGTATCGATGCCCCGGCGCGGAGCCCTGGCGAAGGTCACGATCCTGGCGGGCTGCTCGACGCTGTCGGCGCCGCCGACCGGCAGGCGGACCGAGACGCGGGTGCCGACGCCCGGCGCGCTCTCGATCGTCAGGCGGCCGCCATGCAGGCCGACGAGGCCGCGCACGACGGACAAGCCGAGACCGGTGCCCTCATGGGTCCGATCATAGGCGCCCCTGGCCTGGAAGAAGGGATCGCCCAGCTTGGGCAGGTCGGCGGCGGCGATGCCGATGCCGGTATCGGAGACGGAGAGGTCGATCGTGTCGCCGTCGCGCACGACGGCGAGCGTCACCCGCCCGCCGGCCGGCGTGAACTTGATCGCATTCGAGAGCAGGTTGAGCACGACCTGCTTCAGCGCGCGCCGGTCGCCGTCCATCGCCGGCAGGGCCGGGCCGACGACACGTTCCAGCGCGATGCCGCCGGTCTCGGCGCGCAGGGCCATCAGCGTGCAGCAATCCTGCGCCAGCACGGCGAGATCAAGCGATTCGCGCTCGATGGCCATCGCGCCGCTTTCGATCTTCGAAATGTCGAGCAGCGTATTCACGACATCGAGCAGGTGATGGCCGGAGGCATGGATGATGCGGGCGTATTCGAGGCGCTTTTCCGCATCGAGCCAGCCATTGTCCCCGGTGCTCAGCATCTCGGAGAAGCCGATGATCGCGTTGAGCGGCGTGCGCAGCTCGTGGCTCACCGTCGCGAGGAACTGGCCCTTGACGTCATTGGCGCGCAATGCCTCGGCATGGCCCCGCTCGCGGGTTTCCTCGGCGGCGCGGCGCTCGGTGACGTCGCGCATCACGCAGACGACGGCCGCGCCATCCGCAGCGGCAGCGCCGGCAACGCGGCAGGCCTGCATCTCCAGCCAGAGCGAGACCGGCAGGCGGCTCTCGCCGGTGCCGTCGCGCGGCACGAAAAGCGTGCGGAAACAGGCGGTCACGCCCTCCTGGCCGTGAGCGGCATCGCTCAGCGCCTTCAGGAAGAGCGGCCTGTCGGCGATATGGACACGCTCGAACAGGCCGCGCCCGAGCAGTTCGCGCGGATCGGCGCCGGCCAGCGTGCGCGCCGCGGCATTGGCGAAGACGACGGCGCCGCCGGCATCGTGCCAGGTGACGAGATCGCCGACATGATCGAGCAGGAGCTGCGAGCGTGCGTCGGAAATGCGGTGCTCGCGCTCCTCGGCATGGCGCCGGCGCAGCAGGACGGCCGTCACGACCAGAGCCTGGGCAAGGGCGGAGATCGCCAGAAGCGGCATGGCCTCGCCGGTCCATGGCGCGGTTTCGGCAAAGAGGCCGAGCCGGTGCAGACCCGTAGCGGCGAACAGCGCGCCGACCGCGATCCAGCCGGCCCGAAGCATGAAGCCGCGCGCGCCGAAGAGCGCCGCCTCGACCGGCACGACGGCCAGCCAGAGCAGCAGTGGCGAGGACAGGCCTCCGGTCGCGCCGGCGAGCGCCACGATAAAGAGCGAGAGAGCGGCGGAGGAGAGCGCATGCGCCGCATCGAGGCGGCCGGTGCGCGACACCAGCGCGACCGAGAGCACCGCGAGCGCGGCGGCCACGATCATGGCAGCTTCGAAGGCGCCGGGCGCGCCGCGCCAGGCCAGATAGGCAGGGGCGAGGCCGAGCATGCCGCCGCCGACGAGCAGGCGCGACAGCACGAAACGTTCGTGACGCTGCCGTTCCGCCGGCTCCGACTGCACCGATGCATGCACCAGTGCCGCCGCCTGTGTCCTCAATGCTGTGATCGCCATACGGAACGCAACGCCTTACTCTTGCGGATACCCCCATCCGCTCGGCTCGATCTCGCCATGGCTGGTTTAAGCGGGGCTTAAGGCGAAGAGCGTCGAAGAGCGCCGATCGGATCGAGAATTTATATTTTTGACTAAATTTTCAATAGCTTACCTCAAATCGGATGACTTTTCCGGTATCCGGCGATGTTCGCGGCAAGGTGAACGGAAGCTGAAGATCGCCTGTGGCATTCGACTCGCATTTGAGCGTTTGGAATGACGCGATTTTTCGAGATCCCGGTCTAGGTTGTGCTCGCGGCGCAGAGGAAGGCGCCGGCGACGGAGACCGACATGGCCCATCTGCTGCGCAAGATCGCGATCATCGGCCTCATCGCCGTGAATTCGCCCGTGCATAGCGGCAAACCGGCCGATGATGCCTTGCTGCATGCACCGCAGGCAGCGACAGCGGTACGGACCGAAACGCGCAACCTCGCAGGCAGCCTGACGGCCGCGCGCGAAGCCGCTGAAATCCTGGCCGGCATGGACCCGGCCCTGCGCGAGCGCATCCTGCATGCCGCCGCAACAGCCGTGGCGGGTAAACCAGGCGCGCAGCGCTGAGAGCCTGTTCAGACCTTCCTTGAGCCCTCATCCTGAGGAGCCATTTCCTTGGAAATAGCGTCTCGAAGGATGCTTCAGGAGGCTCCGAAACGATCTGGAGCATCCTTCGAGACGCGATCTGCGATCGCTCCTCAGGATGAGGGCTGAGTGTCCAAACGGGCGCTGAACGCTTGACGCCCTCCCGCAATCGCGGGAAGAGGCCGGCATGACGACAAGCCTCGACGACATCGTCGCGAATTTCGACCTGCTCGACGAGTGGGACGATCGCTATCGCTACCTCATCGAACTCGGCAAGAGCCTCGAGCCCCTGCCGGAAGAAGACCATACCGACGCCAACAAGGTGCGCGGCTGCGCGAGCCAGGTCTGGCTCGCCGCCCATCGCGAAGGCGGCAGCGGGCCGCAGACCCGGCTTCATTTCGTCGGCGACAGCGATGCCCATATCGTGCGCGGTCTGGTCGCACTGGCGCTGGCGATCTTCTCCGGGCGGCAAGCTTCGGAGATCCTCGCGACCGACGCCTTCGCCATCTATGAGCGGCTCGGGCTCGCCGCCCATCTCACGCCGCAGCGCTCGAACGGCGTGCGCGCCATGATCGACCGGATCAAGCGCGACGCGCAGGCTGCGGCCGCCGCCTGAACGCGCTCAACCGGACACCGGGAATTCGCTTGGCCGGGCACCTTCCGCCTGCCAACTGCGCAAGCCGGGCTTTTGGCCGCGACGGTCCAGGCCGTAATGCGTCACCAAAGCGGCGAGCGCGACGCGCAGCACGACCTTGGCCGAGCGCGGCGGCCAGCGGCGTTCCTTCTCGACGAGATCGAGCCCCTTCAGGAAGCCGCAGATATCGATCGCCAGGCCTGACAGCTCGGGTCCTAGCCGGTCGCAGGCGAGTCTGACACGCTGGCGCGCCGCGAGCGCGGTGTCGGACGAGCCGGCGACATCACGCGGGCCGGCGGCCGCCTGCTCCGGCGTGAAAGCAGCGTCCCAATTCATCGTCACGCGTGGCAGCATCCCGGCCAGCGTGATATCGGCCCGGAAACGCTCGCCCGCCGCAAACTCCTCGCTACTGATCTGCGGCCTGCCATCCCTGCCGGGGCGGCGATACAGCCAGAGCAGCGGACTCTCGCGGTCGTCCATGGCGGGGGCTGGCGGCACTTTCGGCACGGATTGCGCGGCCTCCACCGCCGGAGCCCCCGACGCGGATGGCGTGAGCCCGAGCCGGGGCGGCTTCATGTCCTTCGACCAGGAGACGACGCCTTCCGCCTCCAGAACCCGGACCGTCTCCGCCGAGACGTAGCCGGCGCCGAGGCTCGTGCCGTTCAGTGTCCGGAACAGCGCGATGCGGCCGCAGCCCAACGGTGAAATCAGGCCATAGCATCCCGGCCCGGCGAGGTGCTTCAGCAGGCGGCCGGCTTCGTTGCTCGCGATCTCGATAGTCATTGGCGGGCCTCCGCCGGCTGTTCGGCCAGTCGCGCCATCGCGGCCAGAAGCGCGGCTTCCAGCGCGGCGAGACCGAATTCGAGCGCGGGATCGTCGCGGCGGTCTTCGATCAGGGCGCAGGCATGGCGGACGGTGGTGCGGTCGCGGCCGAAACAGATGCCGACGCGGGTGAGGCTGAGCCCGAAGGCAACGTGAGCCAGATACATCGCCGTCTGGCGGGCCAGCGCGATCGATTTCCGGCCCCGGCTCGCAGCCCGCAGACCGGCCAGGGGAATCCGGATCGCGGCGGCGATCGCCACTTCCGCCAGCCGCGCCCCGGCGGTCGCCCGCAGGGCGGTTTGCGATTGGTCGCTCGTTATGTTCATGATATGTTCCTATTCGCCCTCGTGCCCTGCCTTCCAGGAAGGTGTCACGACTATAGGATTATATTCTTATATGCTGCTTGACAAGCCCGGGGGCGGATTTATCCCCGGCCCTCCCTGCGCAGCGCGCACGAAAAAAGCCGCCGAGGTCATCGGCGGCTTTTTTCTTCAGGGCGGCGCGCTCAGACCACGCCGGACAGGTCGCTCAGCGGCGCTTGCGGCGCTGCTGGCCCAGGCCCATCTTCTTGGCGAGCTGCGAGCGCGCCTCGGCATAGTTCGGCGCGACCATCGGATAGTCCGGCGGCAGGCCCCACTTCTCGCGATACTGTTCCGGCGACATGTTGTACTGCGTGCGCAGATGCCGCTTCAGCGACTTGAACTTCTTCCCGTCCTCGAGGCAGATCAGGTAATCGGCCGTGATCGACTTCTTCACGGGAATGGCGGGCTTGGGAGCCTCGACCTGCACCACCGGCGCTGCGCCGCCGATCACGCGGCTCAGCGCCGAATGTACTTCGCTGATCAGGGCCGGCAGGTCGGAGGCCGGCACGGAATTGTTGGAGACGTAAGCGGAAACGATATCCGCCGTCAGCTCAATGAAATCAGACCCCTCGTTATCCGTCATGGCGATGTCTCTCCTTATCGTTCTTGGTAGCGTTTTGCGCTGATCGTCCACCGCCTCGCATCCGATAGCCTGATCAATATTGCCAATAGTGGGTCAAGCACCGTCAGCTCAGAATCGGATAACGCGGACTGATCAGGACATGCGTTTATTCGATACTGTTTATCCGTGCAAGTCAGCAATTCCCAACAATTGATGAATGCAAAGCTCAACAATTCATCAATGGGATGCTGCATTGCAACTGAACCGCGAAATCAAAGCCGCCAAGGGTTCCGATGTCTTGCAAGCTGTTCCGCGCCCCTCTACCTGTCGGCTCCCGATGCCGGAGATCGCCATGCGCCTGGAACAGGACCCTCGCTCGTCAACCCCCGGAACGGGCAAGCGCAGCCGCAGGCCAGCGCCACCGAAGGCCGACATCCGCACGACGGAAACGCAGGTCCACGGCGTCACGCTGCGTGACGACTATGGCTGGCTGCGCGCCGAGAACTGGAAGGACGTCCTGCGCGAGCCCGACGTCCTGCCCGCCGATATCCGCAGCTATCTCGAAGCCGAGAACGCCTATTGCAAGGCGCTGATGGCACCGACTCGGGTCTTGCAGAAGGATCTGGCCAAGGAAATGCGCGGCCGGATCAAGGAGGACGATTCGAGCGTCCCGCAGCCGGACGGGCCGTTCCTATACTACTCGCGCTATCGCAAGGGCGCCGAGCACCCGCTCATCTGCCGCAAGCCACGAAGCAAGGCGGGGAAGAGCGGCCGGGCGGGCGAGCAGATCATGCTCGATGCCGACGCGCTCGCCGCCGGCAAGGATTTCTTCGATCTCGGCGATGCCGCGCACAGCCCGGATCACCGCCTGCTCGCATGGAGCGCCGACGAGGCCGGTTCGGAGCTGCATAGTATTCACGTCAAGAACCTGGAGAATGGCACCGAATTGCCTGACCTCGTCCGGGACACCACTGGCGAGATCATCTGGGCCAGCGATTCACAGTCCTTCTTCTATGTCGCGCTCGACGCCGACCATCGCCCGTCGCAAGTCAGGCGCCACCGCCTGGGGGAGCCCGCTGAGGCCGACGAGTTGCTGCATGACGAAGCCGATGCCGGCATGTTCGTCGATATCGACAAGACCCAGTCCGGCCGCTTCCTGCTGATCACGATCGGCGACCACGAAACGTCGGAGACGCGCATTCTGGACCTCGACCGTCCGGAGGCGCAGCCCGTGCTCGTCGCGGAACGCCAGCCGGGGCGCCAATACAGCCTGGAGCATCACGGCGACGTCTTCGCGATCCTGACCAATGCCGGGCGCGCCGAGGATTTCAAGATCGTCACGGCTCCCGTCGATGCACCGGCTCCAGCGAACTGGCATGAGCTGATCGCCCATAAGCCCGGCCGCCTCATCCTCGACCATGTCTGCCTGCAGGGGCGCCTGATCCGGCTGGAGCGGGAGGACGGGTTGCCGCGCATCGTCATCCGCAGCCTTGCCGAAGGCACCGAGAGCAGCATCGCCTTCGACGAGGAGGCCTATGGGCTCGGCATGGACGCAGGCTACGAATTCGAGACGAATACGCTGCGCTTCATCTATGCCTCGATGGCGCGGCCGGCCGAAACCTATGACTACGACCTCGAAACCGGCGCGCGGACCTTGCTGAAGCGGCAGGACGTGCCCTCCGGCCACGATCCCGTCGGCTACAAGGTGCGGCGCATCTTCGCCACGGCCCCGGACGGGGCGCGCGTGCCGATCTCGATCCTGCACCGGGCCGATCTCGTGCTCGACGGCAGCGCGCCCTGCCTGCTCTACGGCTACGGTTCCTACGGCTCGGCGATGTCGGCCTCGTTCCGGACGCGGCCGCTCAGCCTGGTCGATCGCGGCTTCGTCTACGCGATCGCCCATGTGCGTGGGGGAACCGAGAAGGGCTGGCGCTGGTATCTCGACGGCAAGCGCGAGAACAAGCGCAACACCTTCACCGATTTCATCGCCGCCGCAGGAGCGCTGGCCGATGCCGGCTTCACGACACGCGGGCGCATCGTCGCCGAAGGCGGCAGCGCCGGCGGCATGCTGATGGGCGCCGTCGCCAACATGGCGCCGGAGCTCTTCGCCGGCATCGTCGCGGAAGTGCCTTTCGTCGACGTGCTCAATACGATCCTCGACGACACCCTGCCGCTGACGCCGCCGGAATGGCCGGAATGGGGCGATCCCATCCGCGACGTGAAGGCCTTCGAGACCATCCGCAGCTATTCGCCCTACGACAACGTCACGGCGCAGGCCTATCCGCCGATCCTCGCCATGGCCGGGCTGACCGATCCGCGCGTGACCTATTGGGAACCGGCGAAATGGGTCGCCCGGCTGCGGGCGACGATGACCGGCGGCGGGCCGGTGATGCTGCACACCAATATGGAAGCCGGCCATGCCGGCTCGGCCGGGCGTTTCGACTCGCTGAAAGAGACGGCGCTGGCCTATGCCTTCGCCATCCATACGGTCGGCGAAGGCTGGGATGCGGCTGGATCATCGGACTGAATATCGTATTCAGTCCGATGATCCAGCTCTTTGGTCTTGCATCGGCTTCTCCCGAAAACCGCGCTCCACTTTTCGGGTCGATGCATAAGGGCGTCTGATCAGACGCCGAGCCGGCTCTTCTCGCTGGCGAGATAGATCTTGAGCTCGTCCATCGAGGCGAAGCTGTATTCGCCATCGGGCGTGCGCGCGCGGATCGAACCGTCGGCGTAGATGGTGAAATGCGCATCGCCGACCTGATAGGCGCCGACGATGCCCTCGTCGGACGCGGGGCGGCTCTCGGCAGCGGCCGGGGCCTGCTCGGCCGGGTTCTCATCGATTGCGGCGGCCTCGGGAAGATCCGCCGAAGGAGCCTCGTCCGGCTCCTGAGGCGCGGGCAGATCGGCCGGCCCGGCCAACACCTCGGGTTCGGCGTCGACGGCGGCTGGCTCGGCAGGCGCTTCGAAAGCCTGCGGCTCGGTGCGCGGCGGCCAGAGCGGAGCGGCGTCCTCGGCGGGCGCGGGCTCTTCGGCCGGCGGCGTGCCGAGCCAGGGCTCGCGGCGCGGCGCGGCACGGTCCATCCAGGTTTCCGCCGCGGCGAAGGGATCCGGCTCCGGGGCGAAGGAGGGCTCGATGCGGCCGGTCTCGGGCTCCGGCTCGTTGAGATGCCCCGCGAGGCTCGCGCGCAGGGCACTGAATTCGTCGAGTTCTTCCGCCGCGTCAGCCGGTGTCTTCGGGGCTTCGACGGGAGCGATCGACGGCTCCTCCGGCGAAGGCTCGCTCGACGAGACGATGTCCGAAGGCTCCGGCTCGTCACGCTCGACGACGCTTTCCTCTTCGATGGAGGGCTGAACCTTCGCGGCGACCAGTTCGGCCGGCTCATGCCCCTCCGCCTCGACTGTGACGGCGGGCGCGACCAGCTCGGGCGGCGGCAACGACGCCTCTCCGAACATGTCGGGCAGCGGCTCCGTGCTCTCCACTGCGGGCTCGGCAACCGCATCGGATTCGTCCTCGGCGGCAGGCTCCGGCTCGTCCAGCTTCTGCGCGACGAGCGCGCCGAACAGATCGCGCTCCCCGGGCGAAGCGGCCTCCGCGGCCGGCGCCGGTGCCTTTTCGTCGTCGGTCGCCGCCAGCGCCTGCGCCACGGCGCTCGTCGCAGCCGCACCCGCGACCGCACCGATCGCTGCCGGGGCCACGGGAGGCACGAAGGCGGGAGCTTCGGGCCGCGCCGGCGCGGCGAACGGTGCCTGCTCGGGGACGGCAGCCGGAAGCGGCGCCTGTGTCCGCAACGCAATCGCCTCGACCAGCGCGCGCCGGATCCCCCTGATCTCCTTGAGAACCCAGGCCAAAGAAAGCATGATCAGGCCGGCACTGCTGGCGATCGAACCGATGATAACCTGGGTGAAACCACGCTCCAGCACCAGATAAGGCCAGCCGTCATAGATGGCGTAGCCACCGCCGCCGAACAGGAGCAAGCCCAGAACAGTAAAAATCGCGATCAATTCGATATCCTTGGCAGAGCCGCATCCGCTTTGGGCCGAGGCGACCGTCGCGTCACTATCTAATGTATTGAATAAGGGGAAGTTTCCAATCCGGACCGCTTAGAGCGAGAAATCTGGCGCGATTGGGGCGCCCTGTCGAGAAGGCATGTGCTTTTCGCAGCCGGAGCGGTTGTCGACCGGCGTGCAGGCGCTTAACTATCGCAGGGAATGGCAGGGCCGCCCACGGCTCAGCCTGCCCTGGCAGGCCATTCTCATTTCAAGCGATTTCACAGCCCGAGGAGAGGCCTGATGTCCTTTACCCTTCCCGATCTTCCCTACGCCCATGATGCGCTCCAGCCCTTCATGTCGAAGGAGACGCTCGAGTACCATCACGACAAGCACCACCTCGCCTATGTGACCAACGGCAACAACGCCATCAAGGGCACGGAATTCGAGGGCAAGTCGCTGGAGGAGATCGTCAAGGGCTCCTATGGCAAGAACCCGGCCGTCTTCAACAATGCCGGCCAGCACTACAACCACCTCCATTTCTGGAAGTGGATGAAGCCGAATGGCGGCGGCAAGATCCCGGGCGCGCTGGAGAAAGCGATCGTCGACTCGTTCGGCTCGGTCGACAAGTTTAAGGAAGACTTCGTCGCCGCCGGCGTCGGCCAGTTCGGCTCGGGCTGGGCCTGGCTCGAGGTCAAGGGCGGCAAGCTTGCCGTGAGCAAGACCCCGAACGGCGAGAGCCCGCTCGTCCATGGTGGCGCGCCGATCCTCGGTGTCGACGTCTGGGAGCACTCCTACTACATCGACTACCGCAACCGTCGCCCCGACTATCTCAAGGCCTTCCTGGAGAGTCTCGTGAACTGGGACTACGTCGCAGAGCGCTTCGACGCCGCGAAGTAAGCGGCGGATCGCCGGATACGAGAACGGGGCCTCGCGGCCCCGTTTTTGTTTGCTGTCATCCCGCACGCGCTGCGGCGCGAAGTGCCGCTGCGCAGATGCGGGACCGTCGTCAGGAGGAGGCGCCTTACCGTGATGCGGTCCCGTGTCTGCGCAGCGGCATTGCATGCCGCAGCGCGTGCGGGATGGCAGGCGCTCCCGAAGCCCGCCGCCCCCGGCGCTCAGGCGGCGACGTTGCGCAGGAACTGGTCGACGGTCGAATCGAGGCGCTGTGCCTGGTCCGCGACCTCGCCGGCAGCGCCCCGCACCTGCTCGGCCGAGCGACCGGTTTCCTCGACGCTGTCGGCGAGCACGCTGAGATCGCTCGAAACCGAGAGAGCCGAGGTGCTGGCCATGGCGACGCCGCTGGCGATCTCGCCGGTCGCGATGGCCTGCTGCTCGATCGAGGTCGCGACCGAGTTCGCGAATTTCTCGATGGCGTTCATCCGCTCGGCGATGTTCTGGATCGCGCCGACGACCTGGCCGGTGGCGCCCTGGATCGCCGCGACCTGCGCCACGATGCGGTCGGTGGCATCCGCGGTCTGCGCCGCCAGCGACTTGACCTCGTTGGCGACGACGGCGAAGCCGCGGCCGGCCTCGCCGGCACGCGCCGCCTCGATGGTGGCGTTCAGCGCCAGCAGGTTCGTCTGCGCGGCGATGTCACGGATCAGGTTGACGACCTCGCCGATGGCGCGGGCGGTCTCGTCGAGTGCCTGCACGGAGCCCGCCGTGTCACGCGAGACGGAGGCCGCCTCGACGATCTCGGTGCGGACGCGGCGGACCTGGAACTCGACCTCGCGGATCGCCGCGCCCATCTCTTCGGCCGCCTGCGCGGCATTCTCGACATTGCCGGAGGCGCCATGGGCGTTGTCGGCGGCACGCGCGGCGCGCTCGGAGGATTCCGCGGCGACGCGGGCTAGGCCGTCCGAAGCCTCGCGCATGCGCTCGGCATTGCTCTTGAACGCTTCCAGCGCCAGGCCGACCTCGGTGCGGAACGAGGTGATCGCGTGGTCGACGCCCTGCTGGCGCGAGCGCCGCTCGACTTCGGACGCGCTCTGCTTTTCCTCGAGCATCGCCCGCTCGGCGAGGCGGACCTTGAGGACGCTGAGCGCCCGGGCGATAGCCCCGATCTCGTCGCGCCGCCCTAATGCATCGATCTGCGTCGAGAGATTCCCGTCGGAAATGCTGACGATCGCCTTGGTCATGCTGCGCAGCGGGCGCATCGCCCGCGACAGCGAAAACCAGAGCAACGGCCCGAGCACCAGCAGGATGAGCAAACCAAGCCCCATGGTGACGAACTGCTCCCAGGCAGCGCGGGCGACGAGGCGCGTCTTGTCGAAGCGCAGCGCGACATAGCCGATCTGCTTCTGCTGGCTGCCGATCCGGACCGCGTGAATCTTCGTCAGGTAGACATCATCCTCGACATCGATCTCGGTGCGCTTCTCCAGCGCCTTCCACGGATCCTCACCGACCGCTTCGGTCAGCCAGCGCGGCGTCAGCGAAAGGCGTGCTTCCTCGTTGCGCCCGGCGGAAGCCAGGCCAGCGAGATCGTCGCCGACGATGCCGGCATCGAAATCGGGGTCGCGCCGGAGGGAAGCGAGAATGTATCCGAGCGTGCTGTTGTCCCGTGAAAGGATCAGCGACGGCGCGGCATTGACGACCATCAGGGTCAGCGCCGTTACCTTCTGGTCGAGATCGGCCCGCGTGCGGGCGTCGTTGTAGCGGGCGATCGCCATCACGACGAAGACGACGGCAATGGCGACGATGGCCACGGCCGCCGCCGCGATCTGCCGGCTGAGGGAGCCCAGGCCCTGCCCGCCCGGCTGCACCGGCTCTCCCGCGCCGGCTGCGCGCCTGAACACCTTCATCGAGCCGATCATCTCCGATACCGGCGCATCCTGCTGCGAAGAGCGGCGCCTCCAACCAGCCGCCACAATGGCCGATCCCGGTAAACAAATCGCTTGCGAGCACTCCCCGCGATCAGGCTTCCAACGCTGCGAAGCGGCGCAACGGCAGGTCCGGCGGCGGCAGGAAGGCGGCGATCGCGGCGTGCTCTACGGGCCGCGTCGCGATGACGGGATCGAGGGTGGCCAATTCGTCGTCGACGAAGCCCGGATGGCACATCACGAGATGGCACGGCCCCGGCTGGATCAGAAAGCGTGCGAGGTCGGCGCCGAAATCCCGCTGCGGATCGAACGGCGCCACGCCGGAAAAACCCCGGTTGACGCGCAGGCCACGCTTCAGCGCCGCGCCGCGGAAGCCGGTGGCGAGGCCGGCGATGACGAGCGCCTTGGCGACGGCGACGCCGCGCGCGCGAATTGCGGCGGCGCTATCCGCGGGATCGCGAACATAGAGCGAGCCCGCCGGGTAGCGCCTGACGAGGATGTCGAGCAGCGCCCGCCGCACGCCGGGAAGCACATGCACATGCTGATGCCCATCGACGAAATCCGGCGGCCGCCCGAGCGCCTCTTCGAAAGCATCGAGCTGGCGCGTGATCTCCGCTGCGATCTCCTTGCGCACGGCCGGAGAGGTGGCAGCAGCGCGCGCAACCTCCTTCAGGTCCGGCAAGGTGCCGCCGGGCGCCAGCCGCGGCATCGCCGAGAGCGGCGCGGCGCAGGTCAGGTTGAGATGCAGGCCGAGATCGGCCTTGTCGGCGAAGGGGCGCAGTTCAGGCGCGAGCCTTCGCCAATGCGGCCGATTGGTCATTGCACCCGTCGCCGTCAGCTTGCCGCGCTGGAGAAGATCGAGGATCGCGCGGCTGGCGCCGTCCGTCAGGGCGAAATCGTCGGCACACAGGATGAAGCCCTTCGCCATCGTGCGGGTTGCCCTTCGTTGACCGGGTTCGCGCTATAGCGCGATGCCTTCCTGATGGAAATGTGCCGTCACAACGCTTAGGGCCTGTTTGGAAACCCTGCCCTCATCCTGAGGAGCAAGCGAAGCTTGCGTCTCGAAGGATGTTCCAGCGGGTATCCAAGCCTCCTGGAGCATCCTTCGAGACGCCATTCCCAAGGGAATGGCTCCTCAGGATGAGGGCTGGGTTTCGAAGATGGCTCCGAGAGACCTCCGCGGTTCGGCAGACCGTTTCAGCGCTGCGGACTTGTCGGACGGCGAGCTTTGCGGTTCTGTGCGTCGCGCCTCGTCTGCGGGGCGAAGCATCCTCGCTGAAAGGTCGTTCGTGTCGGATATCGGGTCCCAGCCGGTTCAACGCGCGCCTCGGGCTTCGCGCTGGCCCGAGCTGTCCATCGTCGTGCCCGTGCATAACGAGGCCGCCAACCTGCCCCTGCTGGTCGAGCGCCTGCGCGCCGTGCTGACCAGCGAAGTCGCATCCTGGGAGATCGTCTTCGTCGACGACGGCAGCCGCGACGAGACGCTGGCCGCGATCCGAGACCTCAACGCCGCCGACCCGCGCATCAGCGCCGTCTCCTTCAGCCGCAATTTCGGCAAGGAGATCGCGATCGCCGCCGGGCTCGACCACGCGCTGGGCGACGCGGTCGTGATCATGGACGCCGACCTGCAGCATCCGCCGGAGACGATTCCCGCCTTCCTCGCCAAATGGCGCGAGGGCTATCTCAACGTCTACGGCCAGCGCACCGACCGCGAGGGCGAAACACGGATGAAGCGCGGCTTCGCCAAGCTGTTCTACCGGATCTTCGGCTATTTCGGCGAAACGCCGCTGCCGGAGGGCGCCGGCGACTTCCGGCTGCTCGACCGCAAGGCGGTCGACGCCCTACGGGCGCTGCCGGAGCGGGCGCGCTTCTCCAAGGGGCTCTATGCCTGGGTGGGGTTCCGGTCGGCCGGCGTCCCCTTCCATGTCGCCGAGCGCGAGCATGGGCAGTCCAAGTTCAAGTATCGAAAGCTGTTCTCCTTCGCGTTCGACGGCCTGTCGTCGTTCTCGACCGTGCCGCTGAAGATCGCCACCTGGTCCGGCGCGATCATCGCCGTGATCGCGGCGTTCTCGGCGATCTACTTCGTGCTGCGCACGCTGCTGTTCGGCACCGACCTGCCCGGCTTCCCGTCGCTGATCGTCTCGATCATGTTCTTCTCCGGCATCCAGCTCCTGTCGCTCGGGATGATCGGAGAATATGTCGGACGCATCTTCGCCGAGGTGAAGCGCCGACCGCTCTACCTGATCGGCGAGCGGGTCGGCTTCGAAGCCCGCACCGTCGATCATCCCCGCGGCGACGCCCTGCCGCCGCTGATCCGTTGACGATATGACAGGGCGTCATTCTCGGGCTTGACCCGAGAATCTCGTTCAGGAAGAGGCTCAGGCGCCGCTACGTCCCGAGATGCTCGGGTCAAGCCCGAGCATGACGAGGTTAGAGATGCTCAGAAACATCCTGTCGGTCGGCGGCTACACGCTGATCTCGCGGATCACCGGTTTCGTCCGCGACGTCGTGCTCGCGGCCGTGCTGGGCGCCGGCGCGACGATGGACGCCTTTTCGGTGGCGCTGCGCCTGCCGAACCATTTCCGCGCCATTTTCGGAGAAGGCGCCTTCAACCAGGCCTATGTGCCGACCTATGCCCAGGTCGCCGAAAATCAGGGTCAGCAGGCGGCCAATCTCTTCGCCGACCGGCTGTTCACCGTACTGCTGATCGTGCAGGTCGTGCTGCTGGCGCTGGCCCTGCCCCTGATGCCCTGGCTGGTCAGGCTGCTTGCGCCGGGCTTCAGCGAGGACCCCGCCGTCTTCGATCTCGCTGTCGCGCTGACGCGGATCACCTTCCCCTACCTGCTGTTCGTGACCATGGTCACGTTTCTCGGCGCCACCCTCAATGCCGTCGAGCGCTATGCTGCCTTCGCCGCCGCGCCGATCCTGTTCAACCTCTTCGTCGTCGCGGCACTGGCCGTGCCCTTCCTGTTTCCGAGTGCGGCCCATGCCGCCGCCTGGGGCGTATCGATCTCGGGCGTGGCGCAATGGGTCCTGCTCTCTATCGCGGCCAAGCGGGCCGGCGTGTCGAGCCGTCTGGTGCGCCCGCGCGCGGATGCCGGCATCCGACGCTTCCTCAAGATGTTCGGGCCGGCCGTGATCGGCTCGGCCGGGGTCCAGATCGCGATCTTCGCCGATACGATCATCGCCTCCCTCCTGCCCCGCGGCGGCTATGCCGCGCTCTACTATGCCGAGCGGCTCTACCAGCTCCCGCTCGGGCTGATCGCGATCGCGGTCGGCACCGTCGCGCTCTCGGCGATGAGCCGCGCCATCGCGCGGGGCGACGAGGCTGCCGCCAACCGCGCGCAGAATCGCGCCATCGCAATCTCGCTCGTCGCCAGCGCGCCCTTCGTCGCCGCCTTCGTCGCCGTGCCCGAACTGATGGTCGCCGGCCTGTTCCAGCGCGGCGCCTTCGATGCGCAGGCGAGCGCGGCGGCGGGCGCCGTGCTCTTCGCCTATGCGCTCGGCCTGCCCGCGATCGTGATGATCCGCGCGCAGGTCTCGGCCTTCCAGGCGCGTGGCGACACCACGACGCCGATGCTGGTCGCGCTCGCGGCCATCGCCTGCAATCTGCTGCTGAAGCTCCTGCTCTGGCGCGACTGGGGGGCGCCGGGCCTGGCGCTGGCGACCGCCGCAGGGGCCTGGGTCAACCTCACGACGCTGTTCGTGCTGGCAAGACGGCGCGGCTGGACCGCGCCGGACCCGCGCCTGCCGGGCTTCGCGGGGATCGTCTGCGGTGCTGCGGCGATCTGCGGCCTGCTTGCCTGGTGGGGCAAGCCGACGGCGCTCAAGCTCACCGCCGCCCTGCCTTTCGAGCCGCTCTTGATGACGGTGCTGCTGGTGTCCGGCTGTGCGGCGATCGTCTATGCCGTGCTCGCCGGCGGGCTGTTGAAGGCGACGGGGTTGCTCAGGCTGCTGCGATAGAAGAACTTGAACCTCAGCCGTCATTCTCGGGCGGAGCGAAGCGCAGACCCGAGAATCTCAGGCAGAAGGAGGCTCGGGCGCCCTCAGCGGCAGGAGATGCTCGGGTCAAGCCGAGCATGACGGAGGATGTTCTTCAAGCCAGGAAACGCTTCGCGCCACCGAGCAGCGCCACCGCCTCCGCCACCATGCGCTCGACGATCTCGCCGGCGCTCGGGATATCGGAGACAAGCCCGGCGGCCTCGCCGAAGATGACGGCGGCCCTGTCGGGATCGCCGGCCATGAAGGCCTCGCGATAGGCCGGTCCCTCGACAGCGATGGCACCCTTGAGCGCGGCATCGCGGCCCGCCCATGCCGCGATGAAGGCATTGTCCGCAACGCGGATATCGAAGGGCTTCGGCCAGTCGAGCTGGCGGGCGATATCGGGCAGTGACGAGCGCACGGTCTGGTCGCCGGTCGCGGCGACGGCCGCGGCATGGTGGCGCTCATGCACCATCGCCTCGCGGCTCGCCCAGAAGCGCGTCCCGGCGAGGACGCCGTCGGCGCCCAGCATCAGCATCGCCGCCAGTCCCCGGCCATCGGCGATGCCGCCGGCGGCGACGAGCAGCGTATCGGGGCTTTCGCGGGCGATCAGGTCCGCCGCCTCGGGCACGAAGGGCAGCGTCGCACGGCTGGCGCCATGTCCGCCGGCCTCGGAGCCCTGGGCCACGATAATGGCTGCATTGGCATCCAGCGCCTGCCGGACATGGGCGAGCGTCTGGCACTGGCAGATCAGCGGTACGCCCGCCGCCGCGATCTCGCCCGCGAAGGGGCGCGGATCGCCGAAGGAGAGCATCAGTGCGGCGGGCTTATGGGCCAGCGCCTGCGTCAGAAGCTCGGGCTTTTTCGCCATCGACCAGGTGATGAAGCCGCAGCCGACCTGTGTGTTGCCGGCAGCCGCGAATTGCTGCTCGATCCAGGCCGCATCGCCATAGCCGCCACCGATCAGGCCGAGGCCGCCGGCGCGCGTGACCGCCGCGGCGAGCGCCCCACCGCCTGCCAGCGCCATCGGTGCCGACAGGATGGGATGGGCGATGCCGAGGCGTTCGGTCAGTCGCGTGGCGAGGCGTGCCATGGACCCTGCCTTCCGGATCAGGCAGCCTTCGGCTTGCTGTGGGCGTAGTCCATGTAGAGCTCGCGGGCGCGGCGGAAGAGCGGGCCGGGCTGGAGCGTGCGGTTGTCGATGCGGGTCACCGGCATGCACTTCGAATAGTTGCCGGACATGAAGATCTCGTCGGCCTGCTCGAAATCCTCGTAGCGCAGGCTGCATTCCTCGACCGGCACGCCGTTCTCGCGCAGCAGCCTGATGACGCGCTGGCGGGTGATGCCGTTCAGGAAGGTGCCGTTCGGAACCGGGGTCTTCACGACGCCGTCCTTGGCGAGGAAGATGTTCGAGGTCGCGGTCTCAGCGACATTGCCCTGCATGTCGAGCACCAGCGCGTTGTCGAAGCCGGCGGCCTTCGCGAGCTTCAGGACGCGGGCATTGTTCGGATAGAGGCAGCCCGCCTTGGCGTCGGTCGGAGCGGTCTCGTAGCTCGGGCGGCGGAAGGCGCCCTTGGTCACCGAGAAGCCGTTGGTCGGCTGCGGCATCGCCGCTTCGAACAGGCAGAGCGCGAACTGGGTCGATTCCGGGTCGGGCATGATGGTGGAGGGGCCGTCCGCCTCGCCCCAATACATCGGCTTGACGTAAAGCGCCGTGCCGGGCGCGAATTTCTTGGCACCCTCGAACATCTTCTCGACGATGAAGCCGGGCTCCACGGTCGGGTTCAGGCCGAGCGCGGTGGCCGAGCGGTTGACGCGGGCGGCATGCAAGTCGATGTCCGGCGCGACGCCATCGAAATAGCGACCGCCGTCGAAGACCGACGAGGCCTGCCAGAGCACATGGCTGCGCGGACCGACGATGCCGGGATTGCCCTCATGCCAGGCGCCATCGAACCAGGTCCACGTCTGAGAATACCATGCCATGACGGCGCTCCATTGTAGGCGATCCAACTCAGCCGCACCGTCCTCCCCCCGCCCGTCGTCGTCAACATGCGGCGATGCATATCGGGATGACGTGATGTGATGGAAGCAATCGGCCCGCGTGATGGATCGAGGGCTTTCTGAAACTCAGCCCTCATCCTGAGGAGCAGCCACAGGCTTGCGTCTCGAAGGATGCTCCAGATGGTTCCGCGGCCTCCTGGAACATCCTTCGAGACGCCGCTGACGCGGCTCCTCAGGATGAGGGCTGCGTTCGCAATCCCCTAGAAGCCGAGCGCGCGCAGGCCGGAGATCGCGGCCATGCCGACGAGCAGCGCCAGCAACTCGCTGCGCCGCAGGATCATCGTGCCGACCGCCGCCAGCAGCGCGACCGCCGCGGCCCAGCCGAGCCGCTCGACCAGCGGCAGCACTGTCGCCACCACGATCGAGCCCGGCAGGGCCGCGAGTCCGCGCCGGACATGCGGCGTCAGCGGGATGATGCTCATCAGCGCCACGCCGGAGATGCGGCAGAGATAGGTCGCGACGGCCATGGCGGTGATCGCAGCCAGCGCCCCCCAGGTGCCGAGATCAGGCAGCGTCATCGGAGAACGCTCCCGTGACCGCGCCGGCGAGCGAGCCGACGATGATGAAGGCGTAGCCGTCGATAAGCCTCGCCGTCACCAGCGCGACGACCCCGGCGACGACCCAGGGCACCATGCCCCGCTTCCCGCGCCAGAGGGGCACGATCATCGCGGCGAAGAAGATCGGCATCACCAGATCGATGCCGTAGCGGCGCGGATCGCTGACCAGCGCGCCGAGCATGTAGCCGCCGCCCGTCGCAACGACCCAGACCAGCCAGAGCGCGAGCCCCGCTCCGACCAGAACACCGAGATCGCGGCCGCCCTCTGCCCGGTAGCGCGTGCCGATCAGCCAGTTGGCATCTGTGAAGAAGAAGAGATGGAAGGCGTTGAGCGCCTTCGGATATTTCGCGAACCAGGGCTGCAGCGAGGCGCCCTGCAGCACCATGCGGGCGTTCACCGTCGCGGTGACCACGGCGATGCCGGCGATGGCGCCCCAGCTCCATTCGGGACGCCAGAGCTCCAGCGAGACGAGCTGCGCGACGCCGGCATAGACGAAGCCGCTCATCAGCAAGGTCTCAAACAGGGAGAGCCCCTTCGCTGCTGCGGCCGCCCCGAAGGCGACGGCGAAGACGACGATACCCGGCATCAGCACGGAAACCTTGCGCAGGCCGAGCATCATCCCGGCGGCGGTGATCGGTGCGTCCGGGACGACCGGCGGCAGGTTCGGATCGGCTGACATGATCCTTCCAGAAGCGGGAAACCTTGCGCGAAGGTCAACGCGCGCGAACGGCGCAGCTGCATGAATTCCGCGCAGGGCGCGACAGCCTTCGGCAGGAGCCCTACAGATGGGCCATGCACTGGTTCGACGACGCCGATGCCATCGCCCCTGCCCTGCCCGCGATCTGGCTGGTCCGGACGGGCGCGATGCCACGCAACCTGACGGAGCGCTCCGCGCTGAGGCGCAGCACGGCCCGGCGGATCGTCGCCCGCCAGCTCGGTTGCCGGGCAGAGGACGTCGCCATCGCGCATGATGCGGCCGGGCGCGCGCTGCTCGATCGGCCTCGTGAGACCGGCCTCCATCTTTCATTGGCGACACGCGCCGGGATCGTCGCCGTCGGCCTCGCGCGCCAGCCGCTGGGCGTCGATGTGGAACAAGTCGATGAACAGGCTGCGCCACCGCTCGACCTGTTGCACCCCGACGAGCGCAGCGCCCTCGACGCCGTTGCCCTCACCGAGCGAGCCCGGAGCTTCGCGCTCCTCTGGGCCGCGAAGGAAGCTTATGTGAAGGCTTTGGGGACGGGCTTTCGGCGTGCGCCGGAGAGTTTCGTGGTGTCGCTCCTCTCCGAAACGACCTTTCGCGTGACCGATGCCTCCGCACACACCGACTTCACCGGCGCACTCCGCACCATGAAAAACGGCGGCCATGAAATCATGGCCGCCGCGCTTGTTATTACCCGTTAGGCTGAAGCTCAGCCCGCCTGATCGATCGGCTTCTTCTTGAGGGCATAGCCGACGATGCAGACGAAGGCCGCGCCGAGCACCGCCGCCGTGTAGAACGGCACCTTGGCGGGCAGGAGACCGGCCGGGTTCGTCTCGGACACCGGCACGCTCTGGACCCAGCTCGGCATATGCACCTGGAGCCACTGCATCACCGCCATGTCGCTGAGCAGCATCTCGCCGGCGATCCAGCCGAGCAGGGCCGCGCCGAGCCAGATCAGGATCGGGAAGCGCTCGAGAACGGCCGAGAGCATGCGCGCGCCGAAGATGATCAACGGGATCGTCAGCAGCAGGCCGAACACGAACAGCTCGAAATGGCCACGCGCGGCGGCGGCGATCGCGAGCACGTTGTCGAGGCTCATCACCGCATCGGCGATGGCGATGGTGCGTACCGCCTTCCAGAGGTTGTCGCTGGCCTCGATCTCGCCATGCGCCTCTTCCTCACCCTTGGCGAGCTTGATGGCGATCCAGAACAGCAGCAGCGCGCCGACGACCTTCAGGAAGGGGATGTTCAGGAGGTAGCTGACCACCACGGCGAAGATGATGCGCAGGCCCACCGCCGCGCCGGCGCCGAGCCAGATGCCGACCTTGCGCTGCTTCTCCGGCAACGAACGCACGGCGAGCGCGATCACGACCGCGTTGTCGCCCGACAGCAGCAGGTCGATCCAGATGATCTGGAGCAGTGATGTCCAGAAGGCGGAAGATGCGAAATCCATCGGTCAGGTTGCCCCTTTTTGGTTTGTCAGTGCGCCGGATCGGGCCGGCGAGATTTAATGAAATAGCCTAGGCCGAGCACGAGCAGCGCGCCCAGGATCGCGGCCGGGTATTCCAGCTTGTGCAGCAATTCCTCGCCGAAGCGCGCGATCAGCCAGGGGTCACTCTCGAACATCTCGCCCGCGACCCAGCCGAGCAGCGCCGCACCCGCCCAGACCAGGATCGGGAAACGCGTCAGCAGGCTGGTGATCAGCGAGGCGCCGAGCACGATCAGCGGAATCGAGATGACGAGCCCGGCGATCAGCAGCGGAATCGAATCCTTGGCGACGGCGGCGATGGCCAACACGTTGTCGAGGCTCATGACGATGTCGGCGATGGCGACCGTCTGCACCGCCTTCCAGAGCTTGCTGCTGGCGGTGATCGAATCCTCGTCCTGCCCTTCCTCCTCGATGATGAGCTTTACCGCGATCCAGATCAGCAGGCCGGCGCCGACGATCCGCAGGAAGGGCGTGTTCAGCAGCGAGGCGATCAACACGGTGAAGAGCACGCGCAGCACGACCGCGACACCGGCGCCGAGTGCGATGCCCTTGGTGCGCTGAGCCGGCGCCAGCGCCCGGCAGGCCAGCGCGATGACGACCGCATTGTCGCCGGAAAGCACGATGTTGAGCAGGATGATCTCGGCCAGCTTGCCCCAGACCAGCGGATCGACAATGGAAACCGACGCTAAATCCATGATCTCAAACCTTTGAATATGGATACGACCTGGCGCCGAGGCCGGCGCCTCAAAGCGCCTGCTCGACCGCCTTGCCGGCAGCTTCCGTGCCGAGCGAGCCGCCGAGATCGCGGGTCCGGGTCCGGGCATCGCCGAGCGCACGCTCGATCGCGGCCTCGATGCCCTTGGCGGCCTCGTGCTCGCCGAGATGGTCCAGCATCATCGCGCCCGACCAGATCATGCCGACGGGATTGGCGATGCCCTGCCCGGCGATATCCGGCGCCGAGCCGTGGACCGGCTCGAACAGCGAGGGATGATCTCCGGTCGGGTTGATGTTGCCCGACGGCGCGATGCCGATCGTTCCGGTGCAGGCCGGGCCGAGATCGGAGAGGATGTCGCCGAACAGGTTGGAGGCGACGACCACGTCGAAACGGTCGGGATTGAGCACGAAATGCGCGGTCAGGATGTCGATATGGTACTGGTCGACCGCCACGCCCGGATAGTTCTTCGCCATCTCCTTCACCCGCTCGTCCCAGTAGGGCATGGTGATCGAGATGCCGTTGGACTTGGTTGCCGAGGTCAGCTTCTTCCGGGGGCGGCGCTGCGCCAGCTCGAAGGCATATTTCAGCACGCGGTCGACGCCGACGCGGCTCATCACCGTC
Organism: Bosea sp. ANAM02; assembly: GCF_011764485.1. NCBI lineage: Bacteria > Pseudomonadati > Pseudomonadota > Alphaproteobacteria > Hyphomicrobiales > Alloboseaceae > Allobosea > Allobosea sp. ANAM02. Next base: position 3,811,388 of record NZ_AP022848.1, read on the forward strand.
TCCTGGATGACGATCTCGCGCTCGGTGCCGGCATACATCCGCCCGCCGACCGAGGAATACTCGCCCTCGGTGTTCTCGCGCACGACGAAGAAGTCGATATCGCCGGGCTTGCGGTTGGCGAGCGGGCCGGGCACGCCCGGCATCAGGCGCACGGGGCGCAGGTTGACGTATTGGTCGAACTCGCGCCGGAACAGCAGCAGCGAACCCCAGAGCGAGACATGGTCCGGCACCTGGGCGGGCATGCCGACGGCGCCGAAATAGATCGCGTCATGGCCGCCGATCTTCTCTTTCCAATCGTCCGGCAGCATCTTGCCGTGCTTCGCGTAGTAGTCGCAGGAGGAGAAATCGAACTGGTCGAGACGCAGTTCGAAGCCGTATTTCTTCGAGGCGGCCGCGAGCACGCGCAGGCCTTCGGGCATGACCTCCTTGCCGATGCCGTCGCCGGCGATCACGGCGATGCGGTAAACGCGGTTGGTCCCGGTCATGCGGTCTCTCCGAAGAAGGCGCTGAATTCCGCGGCGACGAGATCGGGGACCTCCTCCGCCAGATAATGTCCGCCCGGCAGAGCCCGGCCGCGCACATCCTGCGCACGCTCGCGCCACATGGCCAGTGGGTCGAAGCATTTTCCGATGATGCCGCGCTCGCCCCAGAGCGCCAGCAGCGGGCAGGCGAGCTTGCGGTTGCCATCGGCATCGTCATGAGCGATGTCGATCGTCGCGGCGGCGCGATAATCCTCGCAGCTCGCATGGATCATGGCGGGATCGCGGAAGCAGCGCAGGTATTCGGTAAGCGCCTCCGGCTCGAACAGGCGCATGTCCGAGGCGCGCCGGCTCGTCCAGTAGAACTCCGGGTCGCTCTCGATCATCCGCTCCGGCATCGGCGCGGGCTGGATCAGGAAGAACCAGTGCCAGTAGGCGCGGGCGAAGGCATCGGTGGTGTCGCGATACATCTCGCGCGTCGGCGCGATGTCGAGGGTGGCGAGCTTGAGCACCCGCTCGCCATGGTCGAGCGCTAGGCGATGGGCGACGCGGGCGCCGCGATCGTGCGAGCCGACGAAAAAGCGCTCATGCCCGAGCGCGCTCATCACCTCGGCCATGTCCTGCGCCATGGCGCGCTTGGAGTAGGGCGCATGCTCGGCGTCGCTCGGCGGCTTGCCGGAATCGCCGTAGCCACGCAGATCCGGGCAGATCAGGGTGAAATGCGGGGCGAGCAGCGGCGCGATCCGGCGCCACATCACATGCGTCTGCGGATAGCCGTGCAGCAGCAGGAGCGGCGGTCCCTCCCCGCCCATCCGCACGCGAATGCGTGGCCCGGACGTCGTGACGTCGAGCAGGCGAAAGCCGGGGAACAGATTGTCTGTGACGGGACGTTCAGTGAGAAGCATAGGACCGCGGAGATGCAAGAATGCGTCAGCGCTTACCCCGAAAGTGCAGGGATTTCGCGCATGGATTATTACATAATGTCGATCAATGGTGGGAAGGGACTTCTGGCTGGCGAATGCAGGCGAGCCGGCCCGTCATGCCCGCCCTTGTGGCGAGCATCCACGTCTTGAACACCGCCTTCGTTGAAGGAAGACGTGGATGGTCGGGACAGGCCCTACCATGACGATGAAGCGCGATCAGCCCCTCAGCGTCGCGCCGTAGCGCTTGCCGATCTCGGCGACGATCTTGCTGCCCACGGCCTCGATCTCGGCTTCGGTCAGCGTCTTCTCGGTCGGCTGCAAGGTGACCGCGAGCGCGACCGACTTCTTGCCGGCCTCGACGCCCGCACCCTCGTAGAGATCGAAGACACCGACATTGGCGATCAGCGCGCGATCCGTACCCTGCGCCGTCTTGACCATGTCGCCGGCCGCCACCGCCTTGTCGACGATGAAGGCGAAATCGCGCGTCACCGGCTGGAAATCGGAGAGCACGAGCTTCGGCTTGACCTTGGTCGGCTTGGCCTTGGGCAGCGGCAGCGCATCGAGATGGATCTCGAAAGCGACCAGCGGACCCTTCACGTCAAGCGCCTTGAGGATCTTGGGATGGACCTCGCCGAAGGCGCCGATCACGCCCTTGGGGCCGAACTGCAGCGTGGCCGAGCGGCCGGGATGAGCCCAGGACGGGCCGCCCGCGACGATCTGGAGGCCGCCGGTCGGGACGCCGAGCCCCGAGAGCAGGCCGAGCACATCTGCCTTGGCGTCGAACAGGTCGACGGTTTTTGCGCCGCCATCCCAGTGGCGGCCGGTACCGTCGAGGCGGGCGGTGCCACGGCGCAGGCCGGTCGCGGCGATGAGCTGGCCTTCCGGCTCGTCGCTCTTGAAGACCTGCCCGACCTCGAACAGCGCCACATCCGGGAAGCCGCGATCGGCATTGCTCTGCGCGGCGCGGATCAGGCCCGGCAGCAGCGAGGGCCGCATATCCGAGAGATCGGCGGCGATCGGGTTGGCGAGCGCCAGCTTCGGCGAACCGCCGCCGAAGAGCTTCGCCTGATCATGCGAGATGAAGGACCAGGTCACGGCCTCGACGAGGCCGCGCGCCGCGAGGGTGCGCTTGGCGGTGCGGGTGCGCTTCTGCAGCACGGTCAGCACCGGCTTGACGACCTCGCCCTTGATGCGCGGCAGCGGCGTCGAGGCGACGCGGTCGAGACCGGCGATGCGGACGATCTCCTCGACGAGATCGGCCTTGCCGCCGACATCGGCTCGCCATGACGGGACTGCGACCTTCACTCGATCACCGGCGCCCGAGACTTGGAAGCCGAGCGAGGTGAGAGCCTCCTGCATCTCGGCCTGCGGCAGTTCGAGCCCGGTAAGGCGCTTGACCTCGGACCAGGGGAAATCGATCGCGGCGGGGCTGGCCGGCAGCTCGCCCACGAATTCCACCTCGGAGGCTTCGCCGCCACAGAGCTCGATCACCATCGCGGTGGCGAGATCGAGGCCCGGCCGGGCGAAATCGGGATCCACGCCGCGCTCGAAGCGGTAGCGCGCATCCGAATTGATCCCGAGCGCGCGGCCGGAGCGGGCGATGTTCAAGGGGTCCCAGAGCGCGCTCTCGATCAAGACGTCGGTGGTCGTCTCGCTTGAGCCCGAGGCTTCGCCGCCCATGATGCCGGCAAGCGATTCGACGCCGTGCTCGTCAGCGATCACGACCTGCTCGTCGGTCAGCATATAGGTCTTGCCGTCGAGCGCGAGGATGGTCTCGCCCGCCCTGGCGCGGCGGACGGTGAGGTTACCCTTCACCTTGGCGGCATCGAAGACGTGGAGTGGCCGGTTGCGGTCGAGCGTCATGAAATTGGTGATGTCGACTAGCGCGTTGATGGGCCTGAGGCCGACGGCGCGCAGACGCGCCTGCAGCCAATCCGGCGAGGGGCCGTTCCTGACGCCGCGCACGAGGCGCAGCGCGAAGGCCGGGCAGAGCTTCTTGTCCTCCCCGGCGAAATCGAGCGTGACCTTCACCGGGCACGGGAAGGAGCCGCCGATCGGCTGGACGGCTGAGCTCTTCAGCTTGCCGAGGCCGGCGGCAGCGAGATCGCGGGCGATGCCGGCGACGCCGAGCGCATCCGCCCGGTTCGGCGTCACCGCGATCTCGATCACGGCGTCGTCGAGCCCGGCATAGGGGGCGTAGGGCTGGCCGACGGGCGCGTCCGCCGGCAGTTCGATGATGCCGTCATGATCGTCGGAGAGTTCGAGCTCGGCTTCCGAGACCAGCATGCCGTTCGATTCGATGCCGCGGATCACGCCCTTGCCGAGCGTGACCTTCTTGCCGGGGATATAGCTGCCCGGCGGCGAGAACACGCCCTTCATGCCGGTGCGGGCGTTCGGCGCGCCGCAGACGACCTGCACGGGTTCGCCGGCGCCGGTATCGACCATGCAGACGCGCAGACGGTCGGCATTCGGATGCTGCTTCGCCTCGATGACATAGGCGATGGTGAAGGCCTGGAGCGCGGCGGCGCGATCCTCGATCGCCTCGACCTCGAGGCCGACGCGGGTCAGGGCATCAGTGATCTCCGCAACGGAGGCGTCGGTGTCGAGATGCTCTTTGAGCCAGGAGATCGTGAATTTCATCGGGCTATCGGGTCAGTATCTTCGGATCAGTCGGAAATCTTAGTGCTGGCCGCCGACAAGGTCGGGGCCGTGTCGTTGAGCCTGTTGGCGCCGTCGGTACGGATTTTCATGGCATTGCCGCGCCAGCTCACCTCGCCGCCGATGAAGGCATAGGCCCAGATGCCGGGAAAGGCGATGTCGCGTGCCAGCATCGCGAAGGGCGAGCGCCAGTTCAGGAACCAGCCAACGCCGGCCGAGAGCAGGATATCGCCGGCATACCAGACGAGCAGGACGAGGAGCGGCGCGAGCCCGGCCGACAGCCCCAGCGTCGAAGCGCCGAAGGCGGCCAGTATGGCGGCAAGGAAAGGCGTGGAGAGGATTTCCAGCGCGAAGAAGGGCAGGAAGGTCACGCGCCGCAACCGCGCCCAGCGGAACTGGCGCTGCACGACGTCCCTCAGTCGGCGCCGGCCCAGCGGCTGCTCGAAAGGCTGGCCGACGAGATGGACCTGCCGGCCGGTATTGCGCACCAGCTTGGTCGAGGCCGCATCCTCGGCGATCTCGGCGCCGAGCGCGGCGATACCGCCATTGGCGTCGAGGAAGGGCTTGTTCCAGAGCATCGACTTGCCCTGTGCGAAGCCGAGGCCAAGGGCCTCGCCGACATATTGCCAGCGCGCCTGGAAGGCGTTGAGGAAGGCGCATTCGACTTCGGCGCCGAAGCATAGCGGCCGGGAACCGGCCGGCGTCGAGCAGACGAGACCGGTCGCGGGCTGCCACGCGGCCAGCATGCGCTGAATGTAATCCTTGGGCATCAGCACGTTGGAATCGGCGAGGATGACCCAGTCGGTCTGTGCCGCCTCCCAGCCGCGCACGCAGTTATTGAGCTTGGGGTTAGCGCTGACAGGCACGTCGCCGACGATCAGGCGGGCCTTGTCGGCACCATAGATGCCGACCAGTTCCTCGATCAGCGGAATGATCGGATCGTGGGCGTCGGCGACGCAGAAGATCGTGCTGTAGCGGGGATAGGCGAGCTCCAGCCCCGAGACCGCCGTCTCGCGGCTGAAGGCCTCGATGCCGCGCACCGGCCGGACGATCGTCACTTGCGGCAGTTCGTCGAGCAGGGCGGAGCGCTGCAGGGGCCGGCGCAGCCGCCAGAACGCGATGGCCTGACTCGCCAGGTTCATCGCGACCAGCAGCACGGCGATCACCGCCGCCCAGCCCGCAGGCGTCATCGTGCCCTCCCCTGCGCGGTCGATGCCGTCATGAGGAGAGGCCGCCCGTCAGCGTCGGCAGATCGAGCGGGCGGAAGCCGTAATGGGCAAGCCAGCGCACATCGGCCTCGAAGAAGGGGCGCAGGTCCGGCATGCCGTATTTCAGCATGGCGATGCGGTCGATGCCCATGCCCCAGGCGAAGCCCTGATAGACCTCGGGGTCGAGCCCGCAGTTCCTGAGCACGTTCGGATGGACCATGCCGCAGCCGAGAATCTCCAGCCAGTCGTCGCCCTCGCCGAAGCGGATTTCGCCGCCCTTGCGCGAGCACTGGATGTCGACCTCCATCGAAGGCTCGGTGAAGGGGAAGAAGGACGGGCGGAAGCGCATCTTCACGCCGTCGATCTCGAAGAAGGACTTGCAGAACTCTTCGAGGATCCACTTGAGGTGGCCGAGATTGGCGGACTTGTCGATGACCAGCCCCTCGACCTGATGGAACATCGGGGTGTGGGTCTGGTCGGAATCGTTGCGATAGGTCCGGCCCGGGCAGATCACCCGGATCGGCGGCTGCTGTGCCAGCATGGTGCGGACCTGCACCGGCGAGGTATGCGTGCGCAGCAGCTTGCGCTCGCCGTTCTCATCGGGCGCGAAGAAGAAGGTATCGTGCATCTCGCGGGCGGGATGGCCGACCGGGAAGTTCAGCCTGGTGAAGTTGAGGTCGTCGGTCTCGACATCCGGGCCTTCGGCGATGGCGAAGCCCATGTCGCCGAAGATCGCCGTGATCTCGTCGATGACCTGGCTGATCGGGTGGATGCGGCCGCGCGCCTCCGGGCCGTCCTGAACCGGCAGCGAGACGTCGACGCGCTCGGAGGCGAGCCGGGCTTCCAGCGCAGCCTCGCCCAGTGCCTCCTTGCGGGCGGCGATCGCGCTCTGGACACGGTCGCGCAGGCCGTTGATCTGCGGGCCCTTCTCCTTGCGCTCGTCCGGCGTCATGCCGCCGAGCGTCTTCAGCAGCGCCGAGATCGAGCCGGACTTGCCGAGGGCGCCGATGCGCACATCCTCGACGGCGGCTTCATCGGCGGCAGAATCGATCGCGGCGAGGACGTCGCGTTCCAGGGTGGCGATATCGGTCATGAATTCAGTCGCAAGCGTTTGAAGGCGTGGGAACGGGCGCGTTCTAGCGGGAACGGCCGGGTTATGCCAGAGCGAAGCGACGCTTTGCCGAACCGGCTCAGCATGGCCGATGCCGATGCAGGAGGATGCCTTGCCCGACAACACCCGCCAGAAGGAATCGCCCTCCTACCGGATGGCCGCGCTCGACCCGGATTTCATCCTCGGCGATTCGATGCGCGGTGCGCGCTTCATGCTGGAATACCAGAAGGCGGAGGACAGCCTGAGGGCGCGCGGCGTCGTCTCGACCATCGTCGTCTTCGGCTCGGCGCGGGTGCGCGAGGGCAATCCCTGGTATGAGGCCGCCCGCAGCTTCGGACGTATCGCCTCCGAGCGCGGCGGGGCGCTCCGCGAGGGCGAGGCCGGGCGGCACCACGTCATCGCCACGGGCGGCGGGCCGGGCATCATGGAAGCGGCCAATCGCGGCGCCACCGAGGCCGGCGCGATCTCGATCGGCTTCAACATCACCCTGCCGCACGAGCAGGAGCCGAATGCCTGGTCGACGCCGGACCTGACCTTCCTGTTCCACTATTTCGCGATGCGGAAGATGCATCTGGCGATGCGGGCGGTGGCGCTCGTCGTCTTCCCCGGCGGCTTCGGCACGCTCGATGAACTCTTCGAGATCATGACGCTGGTCCAGACCGGCAAGATGGGGCCGGTGCCGATCGTGCTCTACGATTCCGGTTACTGGAAGGGCCTGCTCAATCTCGACCGCATGGCCGAGGCCGGCTTCATCCGGCCGGACGACCTCAAGCTGTTCGCTTACGCGGATTCGCCGGAGGAAGCCTATGACCGGATCGTCGAAGGCGCCGGCGAAGGCTGGAACCCGCCGAAGAACGGCAGCGTGCAGACGTAAACTCCCAATAAGAGGCGCGGGATCCCCTCTCCTGTAAGGAGAGGGGTAGGGGTGAGGTGTAGGTCCCTGGACCAGTTCGCCAAGCCCCTTCCGCAGCAACCGTCAGGTCAACAGCCAAAGCGTCCAACGGCCGACACCTCACCCTGCCCTCTCCTTACAGGAGAGGGTTCCCCGCGCTGTCCGCACTTCTTTCGGCACGAGATTCTCGGGTCTGCGCTTCGCTCCGCCCGAGAATGACGACAGAAGGCTTCCGCCCAAAAGAAAAAGGCCGGCGTCACCGCCGGCCTTTTCCAATTCAGCACTGCAAGGCTGCTCAGGCAGTGGTTGTTACGCAGCCTTGGCCTCGGCGCCCAGCACGCCCTTGACCGTCTCGACAACCGCAGCGAACGAGGCTGCATCGTCGATGGCCATGGCCGAGAGGGTCTTGCGGTCCAGCTCGATGCCCGACTTGATCAGGCCGCCGATGAAAACCGAATAGGTCAGGCCGTGCTCGCGCACCGCAGCGTTGAGACGCTGGATCCAGAGCGCGCGGAACGAGCGCTTCTTGTTCTTGCGGTCGCGATAAGCGTACTGCATCGAGCGATCGACGGCCGCCTTGGCGGCGCGGATCGTATTCTTGCGGCGGCCATAGAAGCCCTTGGCGGCCTTGAACGTCTTCTTGTGCTTGGCGTGGGCGGTAACGCCCCGTTTCACGCGAGCCATGTCATGATCTCCGGTGTATCAGGTGGCGTCAGCCGTTGGGGAGGAAGAACTTCTTCACGTTGGCAGCATCGCCCTCGAAGAGGGTCGTGGTGCCGCGGTGATTGCGGATCTGCTTGTTGGTCCGCTTGATCATCCCGTGACGCTTGCCGGCCTGGGCGTAGAGCACCTTGCCGGTACCGGTGATCTTGAACCGCTTTTTGGCGGCCGATTTGGTCTTGATCTTGGGCATTTCAGCTCCTCAATGGTCGAGGCTTCGCGTCTTTCGAGCGCGTCGCCAATGTCTTGCTTTCGGGAAGCAAAGCACGATCGCCACGGCAGCCCTTATCAGCCGGGCGATCGAAGGCCGGGCCTATCGCAGAAAACGGCCGCTATTGCAAGTGCGAAGCCGGCAATGCCCGGCGAGGTTTCCCCGTTCCGGACTTCAGGCGGCTTCGCAGACCAGCGTTTCGCGCCGCGCGTCGAGCAGGCGGCCATAACCGATCAGCACGACCAGCAGCGCAGCGACACCCGCCCCCACCGAGATCCAGAAGCCGCTCTGGGCACCATGGGCGTCGATCAGGATGCCCGCAGCCGAGGCGCCAGCCGCCATGCCGATACTGATGCCGGTCATCGCCCAGGTCATGCCCTCGGTGAGCTGACGCGCCGGCACCAGGCGCTCGACCAGCCCCATCGCGATGATGATCGTCGGCGAGACCGCCGCGCCGGCCATGAAGAAGACCAGCGCCAGCGAATAAAGTCCGGTCACGGCAAGCAGCGGCAAGGTCGTCGCCGCCGCCAGCGCGATCGCCGCAAGGAACTGCATGGCGAGCGAAACCTTGAGCCGCAACGCCCCGAAGACGAGGCCGACGATCAGCGAGCCCGTCGCGTAGACCGCCAGAGGCAGGCTCGCTGCGGCTTTCTGTCCCTGCGCTTCCGCGAAGGCGACGGCGGTGATCTCGGCCGTGCCGAAGATCGCACCGATCGCGATCATCACGAGCACGACGATCTGGATACCGCCGACGCCGATGACCGAAGCACCGTCCGCCGCGACATCACCGCGAACCGGCGGCTCGCTGCGCCTCTGCGCGCAGAGCAGGGGCACGCCGACGACGAGGAAGATTAGGGCGGCGAGCGGCCCGGCCTCGGGAAACAGGCTGACGCTGAGCCCGATCGCGACGATCGGCCCGACGATGAAGATGACCTCGTCGACCACCGATTCGAAGGCGAAGGCCGTGCGCAATTGCGGGGTGTCGCGATAGAATTCGGTCCAGCGCGCCCGGACCATCGCACCGATGCTCGGCATCAGGCCGGCGAGCAGCGCGAAGACGAAGAGCAGCCAGCTCGGCGCACCGGCCCAGGTCGAGAGCATCAAGCCGCTGAGCGCGAGCGCTCCGGCGGTGGCGGCCGGCATCAGCACGCGGCGCTGGCCGTAGCGGTCGACGAGACGCGAGACCTGCGGCGTGATCAGCGCGCTGGCGAGCGCGAAGGTCGCGGCGACGGCGCCGGCGATCGCATATTCCCCACGCCGCTCGGACAGCATGGTGACGATGCCGAGCCCGACCATGGAAGCCGGCAGGCGGGCGATGAAGCCAGCGGATGAAAAGGCCAAGGCGCCGGGCGCCTGAAAGATTTCGCGATAGGGGTTAGGCATGGCTCGAACCGTGATTGCGGACATACGCCGCGTATGTAAGTGACTGCGTAATTGCATACACCTCGTATGTCAATTAACATACGGGACGTATGTGATGGAGGTATGATGGCCCGCCGAGTTCGTGCCGACATGATCGCGGAGACCCGCGCCAGCCTGATCGCCGCCGCCCGCGAGGCGTTCGGCACGGTGGGCTATGCGGCCGCCTCGATGGACGAAATGACGGCTGCAGCCGGGCTGACGCGCGGCGCGCTCTATCACCATTTCGGCGACAAGAAGGGGCTGTTCGCGGCCGTGATCGACCAGATCGACGCGGACATGACCGTCAGGCTGCGTGCCGTCTCCACCAGGGCCCCGGATCGCTGGACCGGGTTCCGCGACGAATGCGCCGCCTATCTCGCCATGGCGCTGGAACCGGAAATGCAGCGCATCATGCTGCGCGACGGCCCGGCCGTGCTCGGCGATCCCTGGAGCTGGCCGATCCAGAACGACTGCATCCGGATGATGGCCCGGAGCCTCGACTGGCTCGTCGCCGAAGGCGTTCTGGCGCCGCTGGATCCGGAGGCGGTCGCGACACTGATCTTCGGCGCGACCCAGCATGCAGCGCAGTGGATCGCCCATGCGCCCGATCCGGAAGCGGCCCTCAAGGGCGCCACAGACGCCTTCGACGCGATGCTCGACGGGCTGCTGCGCAAAGCGACATGAAAAAGGGCGCCGACGGCGCCCCTTTTCTCGATCCGTATGCGATCGCGGGTCTCCCGCGCCTCAGCGGGGCGCGAGCACCATGACCATCTGGCGGCCTTCGAGCTGCCAGTCGCTCTCGACCTTGGCGATCTCGGCGGTATCCACCTTGACGCGCTCCAGCACCTTCACGCCGAGGTCCTGATGCGCCATCTCGCGGCCGCGGAAGCGCAGGGTGACCTTCACCTTGTCGCCTTCCTCGAAGAAGCCGTGCATGGCCTTCATCTTCACGTCGTAGTCGTGCTTGTCGATGCCGGGGCGCAGCTTGATTTCCTTGATCTCGATGGTGCGCTGCTTCTTGCGCGCCTCCGAGGCCTTCTTCTGCTCGAGAAAGCGGAAACGACCGTAATCGAGGATCTTGCAGACCGGCGGAACGGAGTTCGGGGCGATCTCGACGAGGTCGAGACCGGCATCCTCGGCAAGCTTCAACGCATCGAAAAAGGATACGACACCACGGTTGGCGCCGGTATCGTCGATGAGCTGAACCTCGCGAACGCCGCGGATGTCGCGGTTCGAGCGGGGACCTTCCTTGGTCGGGGTCGGGGCTGCGCGGTAGGGACGACGAATGGGGTGTTCTCCTGTATTTGGCGCGCGTCGCGCCGTTGTTGCAGACACATTGCACAAAGATGCGCGATGTCAATGCATGACACCGCCGCGGCAGGCATTCGCCCGCGCTCGGATCAACGCCCCAGCAACGCGCAATAGACGTCCAGGGTTTCCGCGACCATCGCCTCAAGCGAGAAATGCCGCTCGACATGGACGCGTGCGCGCCGTGCCAGCGCATCGCGCGCGGAGGGGCGCAAAGCCAATGCCTCGTTGAGGCCGGCGGCCAGCGCTGCGGCATCGCCGGGCGGCACGCGCCAGCCGGTGCGCTCGCCGGGCTGGACCTGCGGCGGCGCCAGCACGGTTTCCGGCACGGCGCCGAGATCCGAGACCACGACGGGCGTGCCCATCGCCTGAGCCTCGACCGCAACGCGGCCGAAGGCTTCCGGATCGGTCGAGGGCACCGCGACGACCGCAGCCGAGAGCATCGCCGCCGGCATATCCGCGCAATGGCCGACGCGCTTCACGCGGCCTTCCAGCCCGGCCTTGGCGATCAGCGTGTCGAGCTCCTTGACGTAGCCGTCCCTGCCCTGCGCATCGCCGGCGAGGATGAAGGCGGTATCGGTATCGCCGCCATCGCGCATCAGACGCGCGGCCTCGATCAGCACGCGCTGGCCCTTCCAGTTGGTGAGTCGGCCGGGCAGCAGCACGATGCGCTGATGAGGCTCGACGCCCCAGGCCTTGCGCAAGGCCTGGACCCGCTCCGCACCGACGGCAGCAGGCGCGAAGGCCGAGAAATTGGTGCCGCGATTGACGACCCGGACCCGGTCGCCCGCCACCGGATGCTTCGCCTGGATCAGGCCGGCCGTGTAGTGGGAATTGGCTATGACGACGTCGCCGCGCGCCATCACCGAGTTATAGAGCGTCTTCACCGCCGAGCGGCTGTTGTAGGAGCCGTGATAGGTGGTGACGAAGGGCAGCTTCAGCAGCCGCGCCGCGCCGAGCGCGACCCAGGCCGGGGCACGCGAGCGGGCATGGATCAGCTCCACGCCCTCCTGCCGGCAAAGCTGCGCTAGCTTGCGGATGTTGAGGAGCATGGCGACCGGGTTCTTGGAGGCGGCCGGGAACGGCAGCCAGACCCCGCCCTTGGCCTGCAATTCGGCGACGAGGCGCCCACCTTCGGTCGCGACCAGCGCGCGGGCACCGGCATCGGTCAGACCCTTGGCGATATCGACGGCGGTGCGCTCGGCCCCGCCGGCTTCCAGCTCGGGAATGATCTGCAGGATCGTCCGCCCCGCCAGCGGATGCGTTTCGGTCGACGGCAGCGAAAGATGGGCACCCGGTTGGAAGGACATGCTCGCTTGATCTGGACTTTCGTGAACAGGGGCGAATATGCCCCTATCGGTTAGGCGTCGCAGCCTCTAATCGCCGCGGCACCCTGATTCGTCACAGGAGATTTGCCTTGGAGCGCCAGCCGCCGCAATGGCTCGAAGTCGGGGACGCCCCGTCGAAGCGCCGCCTCGCCTATCTCCTGCAGGAGGGAACGGCTGCGCCGGTGGTCTGGCTCGGCGGCTTCCGCTCCGACATGCGCGCGACCAAGGCCGAGGCGCTGGCCGACTGGGCCAAGGGGGCCGGTCGCGCCTTCCTGCGCTTCGACTATGGCGGCCATGGCGAGAGCGACGGCGACTTCGGCAGCTTCACTCTGTCGGACTGGCTCGCCGACGCGCTGGCGGCGATCGAAAGCCAGTGCCGGCAGCGCCCGATCCTGGTGGGTTCCTCGATGGGCGGCTGGATCGCGCTGCTCGCGGCGCGCAAGCTGTTCGGTACGCCGCTCCAGCCGGCAGGCCTCGTCCTGATCGCCCCGGCCGTCGATTTCTCCGAAGAGCTGATGTGGGCGCAGATGCCCGATTCGATCCGCCGGACGATCCTCGACGAAGGCGTCTGGCAGCGGCCTTCGGAGTACTCGCCCGAGCCGACGCCGATCACCCGCGCCCTGATCGAGGACGGGCGCCGGCACCTGATGTTCGGCGGCGAGATCAGGGCCGGCTGCCCCGTGCATATCCTGCAGGGCATGCGCGACCCCGACGTGCCCTGGCGCCAGGCGCTGAAGCTCGTCGAGCATCTCAGCGGCGATCCGGTCGTGCTGACGCTGATCAAGGACGGCGACCACCGCCTGTCCACGCCGGACGATATCGTGAGGCTGCAAGCGGCGGTCGCGGGAATCGCGACCGCGCCCTGAGGAGGGGAGAGGCCGGCGTCAGTGGACGCTGACCATCCTCAGATCATGCTCCCAGGCATTGGCGGTGGCAGCCTCGCGCGAATCCGTGACGAGGATCGGCGCGCCGTCGGCCGAGAGCAGAGTGAAGAGCTGCAAGCCGGACTCGATCTTCGGCGCCTGCGGGAAGATCCGCATCAGCTCGTCCGAGCTCATCGACTTGATGTAGGCGACCTCACCGGCGCCGAGCGCAGCGAATTCCGCAGGGGTCAGCGGGTTGGTCTGGATGAGATTCCTGTCCTGTTTCATCGCGCCCTCCTTCAGAGCAGTGCGAATGCGGTTCTGATACTGCGCCTTCAATTATGAACAGATGCGAAAACCGCTGGCCGCATCCTTCAAAGCCGGACGGGATTCCGCCCTCTACTCGCGGCTCATGATATCGATACGCCGGATGAGCCGTTCCGGTTCCGGCCTGACCAGATCGATCGCGAGCAGGCCGTTCGACAGATCGGCACCGAGGACCTGCATGCCGTCGGCCAGCAGGAAGCTGCGCTGGAACTGACGAGCGGCGATGCCGCGGTGCAGAAACTGGCGATTCTTGTCGTCGCTCTGGCGCCCCCGGATCGTGAGCTGGTTCTCTTCCAGCGTGATCTCGAGCTGCTCCCGGGCGAAGCCCGCGACGGCCAGCGTGATGCGCAGGCGATCAGGCTCGTCCTCCGTCCGGGGCAGCCGCTCGATATTGTAGGGCGGGTAACCCTCGCTCGCGCCCTTGGCAACGCGATCGAGCGCACGCTCGATATCGTCGAAGCCGAGCAGGAACGGGTGAGACAGGCTAGGCGTACGCGTCATCTTCCAGGCCCTCGAAAGGCGCCTCATGAACATCGGGACCCGCCGCCGGGCAGCATCCCGCAGGCGAAAGGCGAACCCTTCCGCTTGAGCAAGATATGGCGAAGCGCAGGGAGTGCTTCAAGGGGAGCGGGGCCGATAGGGGCCGTCCGAGCGGTCGAGCCCGGAACCTATGCACGCGCCACGCCCGTCATGGGGTGCTTGTCCCGACCATCCACGTCTTCGTCCTGCAACGCGGTGTTCAAGACGTGGATCCCCGCCACAAGGGCGACCATGACGGTGCGGGCAAATCGTCGATGTCCGGAAGAAGAATGGTACAGCCACCCCGGCTTGAACGGGGGACCTCTAGATCCACAATCTAGCGCTCTAACCAACTGAGCTATGGCTGCCCAAACACAGGCTTCGCGACCTGCCGCCGAGGCGGGGGGTCGTCAGCGGCGCGGACCCTAGTGCCGACGCTCCGCTTTTGCAACCGCGTAATTCAACTCCGGCCATGGAATTTCGGCACCGCCTTCGCAGGCGCCGAAATGGGCCGTTCGATCAGTCCTTGCGCAGGGCGGCGTTGGCGGCGCGCGCGAGCTCCTTGAGGTGCTCCGCATAGGATTCGTAGCTGCGGCGAACCGCCTTGGCCTGCAAGGCGATCGCCTCCGAGGCGCTGTTGCTGCGGGCCAGCGTCTGCGCGTCGCCCAGCGTCGCCTCAAGCTCCGCGCAGGCATGATCGAGCATGCGGGCCTGCAAGGCGCCGAAGGCCCGCGCCATTGTCAGCGCCTGGCTCATCGCGGTCGCGGTGACGACGGCAGCAGCCTCGGGCGGGCGCGGCAAAGGCAGCGAATCGAGAGACGCAGGCGGCGGAGGCGGCGCCTTGGCGGCCGGCGCCGGGGTGGGTTCCGCCAGCTTCGCGACGGGGGCAACCGGGGCGGCCGCGACAGGCGCCGGCGTGGTAGCCACGGGCTTGGCAGGTGCCGATTCGCCAGCGGCCGGCTTCGCTTCGGAGGCCACTGGCTTGGACACGGCTGCCGCAGGCCTGGCGGCCTTTGCCGCAACCTTCGGCCCCGCAACCTTCGTCACCGGCTTTTCGATCCGGATCTTCACCGGCGCCGCCTTCTTCGGGGCGCTCGCGAGGGCTGGCTTGCCGACCGGGGCCGGCTTGGCCGCAGCAACGGGGGCCGGCGACGGCGCGGGAGCGGCGACCTTGACGGGCGCAGGCTTGGCGGGAGCGGGTTTGGCCGGGGCAGTCGCAACAGGCTGCGCGGGGGCTGTAACCTTGGGCTTCTCAGGTGCCGCGGCGGATGGCGGCGTCGCGGCGGGCGCGGACGTCAGCGCCTTCACCGGGGACAGGCTGACCGGAACCTTGGACTTGGTCCGGGTCGGAGCAGGCTTGACCATGACAGCTCTCCTTCAGCGGCAAACGGCGAAGGCCGGACGCATGGTCCGGCCAAACAGCAATGACGGCGCCATGCGGCGCCGAATCAGGCGCCTCAACGGCCCTTGGTCGCCTTGCTGACGGTCTCGGCGGCCTTGGTCGCGGCGTCCTGCGCGGCGGTGCCGAGATCCTTGATCTGGCTCTGGAGCGCGGCGACCTGCGACTTCAGGAAGTCGGACTGGTGCTGCATCACCTCGGTGAGGTCCTTGGACTTCACCAGCTTCTGGGCGAAATCGAACGCGGCCGCGACATTGTTCTCGGCATAGGAGATCGCCTTGCGGGTCGCTTCCTGGGTGTTGGCGCGGGCGCTCTCGGCCGAGCCATGGGCATTGTCCACAGCCTTATGGGCAGCGCCCATGAAGCCGTCGAACGCCTTGCGGGCCTGCTCGACGCTGCGCTCGGCGAACTCGCGCATTTCGGTGGGCACTTCATAAGGCAGCTTGCCGTTCATCGAATCCTCCTGTCGAGTGACGATCCATCCCTAGATCATTGTGCAGTGCAATATCATTGTTGCGCCGCAATGACAACAGCGCGACAAACCGGCGACGCCGGTCATGTTAACGCTGTTTCGATGAGAAGCGGGAGAGCGAACTTCGGTTCCATGGATTTGCCGCCGTTTGGGGTCTATTAAGGCTTTGTTAGGCATAACGGGCGCGGATCGAGCGAGCGGGCAGGCATGAGCGAGGCCGGAGAGGACTGGGCGAAGTGGAGCGTGGCGGCGGCTGAGGACGCCGCCCTTGCATCCTTTGCCGCCGGCGGCGCCCTGATGCTGTGGGACCCGGCCGCCGGAAAACCCCATTTCGTCAATGCGGCAGCCGAAGCCGTGCTCGGCGGACAGGCGAACCTGCCGGCGCCGACGCGGCAGCGGCTCAACCTGCTGGCCGGCGGCATGGCTTCGGCCAACGGCATCCGCCTGGAACGCCTGCGCCTGACGGCGAGCTTCGCCGCGGTGCCGGTCACCTGCGGCAGCAAGCTGGTTTCGCTCGCCGACGGACGCACCGCGCTCGCCATCGCCGTGCAGGCCTCCGAACTGCGCCGCCTCGGCGTCACGGTTCCGCAGGCGACTCAGGCCGAGCCTGCCCCCGCCGTTGCGGCGCCCGTCGAGACTCCTCCCCGCGACGAGGCCGCCTCGCCCGCCAAGCCGGCCATGGTGCGTTTCCTCTGGCAGAGCGATCGCGACGGCCGGCTGACCAAGCTCTCCGACAATATCGCGAGCCTCACCGGGCAGGCCGCAGCAGCCGGACTGATCGGCCAGCGCTGGCAGGACCTGCTCGGCTCCGCCTTCGCTGACAGCGACGGCGGGCTGACCGAGCGATTCGCCAAGGCCGCGACATGGAGCGGCCACAGCGTGCTCTGGCGCACCGATTCGCCGGGAGAGGCCGCGCCGGTCGAACTGTCCGGCGTGCCGGTGCTCGACGCCACGCGCCAGCTTGCCGGCTTCCGCGGCTTCGGCATCGCCCGGCTCAACGAGCGCTGCCCCTTCCCGGTGGCCGAGGCGGAAGGCGCGGCGCTGGATACCGAGGCTGAGGCGGAGCTGATTCCCGCCGCCGCCCCGGCCGCTCAGGATGATGCCCCGCAACCGGCGGCCGATCTCGCAGCCCTGGATGACGCGGCCTCTGTCGAAGCAACTCCCGCCGATGAGGCAGCCACTGCCGCCTCGCTCGGCGACCTCGCCCCGATCGATGAGGAGGCCATGGTCGTCAGCGAGCCTGAAGCGGACGATCTCTCGAATCCGCCCGAGGGTGACGAGGAAGATGCGACCGACGACGTCGCCGCCTCGACCGACCTCGCCGCCGCGCAGGACGAAGCCGCGGCGGAGCCGGAACCCGAAGCGCCTGTCGTGCCCGAGCCTGAATCGGATCCGCCGCCCGGCAAGATCGTGCCGCTGCGCAACGGGCATCTGACCGCGATCCGGCCGGTTCTTGAACCGTCGAAGTCGCATCTGAGTTCGGCCGAGCGCAACGCCTTCCGCGAGATCGCCAAGGCGCTGGGCGCCAGGCTTGCCGGCGACGACGAGCCAAGCTCGCCGCGCCTGCCGCCGGTGGCGCCGCTGCAGGTCAAGGACAAGGAAGAGGCACCGGCCGCGAAAGTCGCCGCGGAGTCCGATGCCGCCGCACCCGCCCGGCAGCGCAACTCGCATGCCGACGTGCTTGACCGTCTCCCGATCGCCGTGCTCGTCAATCGCGGCGACGAGGCGCTCTATGCCAATCGCACGCTGCTCGAATTGCTGGATTATGCCGATCTCGCCGACCTCAAGGCCGGCGGCAAGGTCAGCCGCCTGATCAAGGAGGCCGCCCGCACCGATGGCGGCACGATGACGCTGATCGATCGCCTCGGTCATCTCGTCAGCGTCGAAGCCGTGCTGTCGAGCGTGAGCTGGCAGGACGAGCCGGCGACACTGATGGCTTTCCGCCACCCGAGCGGCGACGGCAGCGAAGTGCCCGTGCTGACGCCGGAGGAGGCGGAGGAAGCCGAGCTCGCGGCCGAATTCGCGGCTGAAGAGGCTGAGTCGGCGGCGCGCGTCGAGGCGCTGCGGCTCGATGCCGATGCGCGCGATGCCCGTATCGGCGAGCTCACCGCCATGCTGGACACCGCGACCGACGGCGTCGTCACCGTCGATGATCGCGGCCGTATCCTCTCGCTGAACAAGGCGGCCGAGGCGCTGTTCGGCTACGACCAGCGCGAGGTCACCGGCGAGCTGTTCACCCTGCTCTTCGCCAGCGAGAGCCATGCGCCGGCGCTCGACTATCTCGAAGGACTGAAGGGCGGCGGCGTCGCCTCGGTGCTCAATGACGGGCGCGAGGTGCAGGGCCGCGTGCGCCAGGGTGGCAAGATCGCGCTGTTCATGACCATGGGCCAGATCGCTCATGGCAGCGAGCCGCGCTTCTGCGCCGTGCTGCGCGACCTGACCGCCTGGAAGAAGACCGAGGGCGAGCTGGTCGAGGCGCGCAAGGCAGCGGAGACGGCAAGCGCCCAGAAATCCGACGTGCTCGCCAAGATCAGCCACGAGATCCGCACGCCGCTCAACGCGATCATCGGCTTCGCCGAGGTGATGGCGGAAGAGCGCTTCGGGCCGATCGCCAACGACCGCTACAAGGAATACCTGCGCGACATCCACCAGTCCGGCGGCTACGTCATCAGCCTCGTCAACGACCTGCTCGACCTCGCCAAGATCGAGGCCGGCAAGCTCGATCTCGACTTCGTCAGCGTCAACCTGAACGAGATCGCGCTGTCGACCGTGTCCTTGCTCCAGCCGGAGGCACAGCGCGGCCGCGTCGTCCTGCGCTCGGGGCTCGCGCCGAAGCTGCCGCCCGTCGTCGCCGACGAACGCTCGATCCGCCAGATCGCGATCAACCTGCTGTCGAACGCGGTGAAATTCACCGATGCCGGCGGACAGGTCATCATCTCGACGGCGCTCGGCGACCAGGGCGAGGCGATCCTCAGGGTGCGCGACACCGGCATCGGCATGGATGACGACGAATTGCGGCTCGCGCTCGAGCCCTTCCGCCAGGTGCCGGCGACGCGACGCGCCGGCGGCACCGGCCTCGGCCTGCCGCTGACCAAGGCGCTGGTCGAAGCGAACCGTGCGGCCATGGCGATCACCAGCGTCAAGAAGGAAGGCACGCTGGTCGAGATCACCTTCCCGCCGCAGCGCGTGCTGGCGAGCTGAGGCAAGCCGTCATGCTCGGACTTGACCCGAGCATCTCAAGACGAGAAGGCGCCCCACCTGCCAGAGCTTCCCGGGTCGAAGCTGCGCTTCGCCCGAGAATGACGGCCGCTTTCTTGCGGCTACAGCAGCGTCCCGGTGAGGATCAGCGCCGCCACGCCGAAATAGATCACCAGGCCGGTGACATCGACCAGCGTCGCGACGAAGGGCGCCGAGGCGCTCGCAGGATCGAAGCCGAGCCGCTTAAGGGCGAAGGGCAGCATCGAGCCGGCGAGCGAGCCGAAGGTGACGATGCCGACGAGCGTACCGCCGACCGTCGCAGCGATCAGCACCCAGTGCGGCCCGTAGTCGTAGAAGCCGAGCCACTGCCAGGCGACGATCCGGACCACGCCGATCACGCCGAGAATGCTGCCGAGCGTCAGGCCGGTCGGCAATTCGCGCAGCGCAATCCGCCACCAGTCCTTCAGCGTGACCTCGCGCAGCGCCAGCGCCCGGATGATCAGCGAGGTCGCCTGCGAGCCGGAATTGCCGCCCGAGCTCATGATCAGCGGGATGAACAGCGTCAGCACCAGCGCCTTCTCCAGCTCTCCCTCGAAAAACTGCATGACGGAGGCCGTCAGCATCTCGCCGACCAGCAGGATCGAGAGCCAGCCGGCACGCTTGCGGATCATCGCGAGGAAGCCGATCTCCTTGTAGGGCTCGTCGAGCGCCTCCATGCCGCCAAGCTTCTGCACGTCCTCGGTGGTCTCGGCGATCATCGCGTCGATGACATCATCGAAGGTGACGATGCCGATGAGCTGCTCATCCGCATCGACGACGGGAACGGAGAGAAGGTCGTATTTGGTGATCAGCCGGGCGACCTCCTCGCGATCGACCTCGGGCGTCACGCAGATCGGCTTATGCGCGGGCACGACCGATTCGACCGGGGCCTCGGGGTCGCCGCTGATCAGGCGACGCAGCGAGACGGCACGCACCAGCTTGCGGGTCACCGAATCGAGCACATAGATCGCATAGACCGTCTCGCGCGAGCGCTCGACGCGGCGGATATGGTCGAGCGTCTGCTGCACCGTCCAGTTCGAGGGCACGCTGACGAACTCGGTCGTCATGATCGAGCCGGCGCTATGCTCGGGATAGGCCAGCAGCTTCTTGAGGTCGGAGCGGGTCTGGCGGTCGAGGCGCCCGCTCAGGCGCGTTCGCGTCTCCTCGTCGAACTCCTGGAAGACGTCGGCCGCCCGATCCGCCGACATGGCGGAGAGCAGCGCGCCGGCGCGCCGGTCCGGCAGCAGCGCCAGCGCTTCGGCGGCGGCGGAGAACTCGGGCTGGTCGAGCACCTCGACGGCGCGCTCGAACGGCAGCTCGGCCACGACATGCGCGATGGTCGCGTCGTCCTGATCGTTCAACGTCTCGACGATGTCGGCGACGTGTTCCTGCGCCAGCGTCTGGGCCAGCGTCACGGCAAGGAGGTCCGTCGTGGCGGCGCTATCGTTCATGGCTCTGTTCCTTGCGATCGGGCCGTCTTGGCCGGACCGCAGGCGAGCCGGGGGACCCGGTCAGGCGCGCGAAGCGGCGGCAGACGGCTTCGACTGTCGGCTGGGACTGTCGCTTGGCATCGGGTCGGGGTTTCCTGTGAGCAGCCGGCCGCAGGGGCCGAAAGCAGGAGGCCAATGCACCCGCAAGGCGCGCGCGTCAAACGGTTTTTTGCTTCGCCGGCAGCAATGATCGGCATTGGCCGATGTGGCCTGCCCGGCCTATGCTCACGGGCGACGAACCGGTGCCTGCCGGCAGCGTCCCCGTTCCGCACTCTCTCGCTGGATTTCGCCGATGTCCCTGACCATCTATGGCTGTTACCGCTCGCGCGCGACGCGCGTCATCTGGCTCGCCAACGAGCTCGACCTGCCCTTCGAGCATGTGCCCGTGATCCAGGCCTATCGCCTGCCCGATCCCAAGGCGCCGGGCGCGCCGCTGCATACCCGCAGCGCCGATTTCCTCAAGATCAACCCGAACGGCCATATCCCGAGCATCGACGATAACGGCTTCAAGCTGCACGAGTCGCTGGCGATCAACCTCTATCTCGCCCGCAAGCATGGCGGCCCGCTCGCGCCCAAGGATGCGCAGGAGGAAGGGCTCGCGGTGATGTGGTCGCTCTGGGCCGCGACCGAATGCGAGACCCATGCGCTCAACCTGCAGTTCCACCTTGCCGCCTACCCGCCGGAGAAGCGCAAGCCGGAGCTGGTCGAAGCCGCGCTCGCCGCCCTGCCCGCTCCCTTCGCCGTGCTCGACAGGACGATCGCCGAGAACGGCGGCTATGTCATGGGCAACCGCTTCACCGTCGCCGACATCAACGTCGCCGAGATCATCCGCTATGCGAAGCCGGCGACGCAGCTCTTCGATGCCGCTCCGCGCGTGAAGGCCTGGCTCGACGCCTGCCAGGCGCGGCCGGCCTTCCAGGCGATGTGGCAGGCGCGCGAAGCCGAAGCCGCCTGAGCAGACACAGAATACGGGTGGCCGGGCCTCGCCCGGCCGCCTACTGACGCGGGATGACCCGGCCCGAGAGCAGAGCTTCCGCCATGACACAGCCGATACCCGCGCCCGCCCTGCGCATGGGGCCGCTCGAATGGCTCCTGCTGATCGTCCTGTCCGTCCTGTGGGGCGGCTCGTTCTTCTTCAACAAGCTGACGGTCGCGGAATGGCCGCCCTTCGCGGTGGTGCAGGTGCGCGTCGGCCTCGCCGCGCTGGCGCTGCTGCTCGCTGTGCGGATCGCCGGGCACTCGATGGCGGTGGGGCGCGAGCTCTGGCTCGCCTTCTTCGGGATGGGCATCCTCAACAACCTGATCCCGTTCAGCCTGTTTCTATGGGGCCAGCAGCAGATCGCGAGCGGCCTCGCCTCGATCCTGAACGCGACCACGCCGATCTTCGCCGTGCTGGTGATGCATTGCTTCGGCAACGAGAAGGCGACCGGGCTGAAGCTCGGCGGAGTGCTGGCGGGGCTCATCGGCGTCGCCATCCTGATGGGCCCCGACGCGCTCAGCGGCCTCGGCTCCAATCTGGCGGCGCAGCTCGCCTGCATCCTCGCCGCGGTCTCCTACGCCTTTTCCGGCCTGCTCGGGCGGCGCTTCCGCGGCGTGTCGCCGCTGGTCGCCGCGACGGGCCAGCTCTCGGCCTCGACGCTGATGATGATCCCGATCGTCTTCCTGATGCACCCGCCCTGGACGCTGCCGGTGCCGTCGCAGACGGCTCTTCTCGCACTCGTCGGCCTCGCGCTGATCTCGACGGCGCTGGCCTATCTGCTGTTCTTCCGGATCATGCGGGCCGCAGGGCCGAGCAATGTGATGCTGGTCACCTTCCTGATCCCGGTCAGCGCGATCCTGCTCGGCTCCGGCCTGCTTGGGGAGGATCTCCTGCCGCGCCATTTCGCCGGGATGATCGCGATCTTCGTCGGGCTCGCGCTCATCGATGGCCGTATCATGCGTTTCGCCCGTCCCAGCCCGGCTCCGACGTCCTGACCGCCTCCTCGTCTCGGAGCCTTCAAAAGGCCAGCACCCACGTCCACACTCAGCCGAAAGGCTTTGTTGCCAAAAGATTATGAATTTCTGTAGAGTCGACACCTTGGCCGGAACCGCTATTGGCCACGGCCACCGATAGAGATATCGCGGCAAGCGATACACGGGACAGGGGACGGCTTATGGATGTGCGGCAACTGCGATGTTTCATCGCGGTGGCAGAGGAGCTGCATTTCGGCCGGGCGGCCGAGCGGCTCGGCGTTGCGCCTCCTGCGCTGTCGCGCCAGATCAGTGCCCTCGAAGACGAACTCGGCGTCGCCCTGCTGACCCGGACCACACGGCAGGTCGCGCTGACCCGCGCCGGGCTGATCATGCTGGAGGAGGCCAAGGGCATCCTCGTCAAGATGGAGCATGCGTCGCGCGCGGTGCGCGAGGCCTCGCTCGCCTCGGGCAAGGTACTGCGCGTCGGAGCGATCGACGCGGCTTCCTCGAGCTTCGTGCCGGAGGCTCTGATGGCCTTCCGCGCCCGCTTTCCCGGTGTCGAGATCAAGTTCGTCGAGGCGATGACCGCGGCCCTCGTCCAGATGCTCGAATCCGGCAAGCTGGACCTCGCGCTCACCCGCCCGCCGCGCAAGCCGACCGATTGCGCCTTCGAAATCCTGCGGGTCGAGCGCCCGATCGTGGTGCTGAACGAGAATCATCCGCTCGCGGCGCGCGAACACCTGACCATGCTGGATCTCGTCGGCGAGCCTTTCGTCGTGCCGTCCAAGCGCATCCGGCCTTATGCCTACGATCTGGTCATGGCCTATTTCGAGAGCGTCGGCGCGGTCCCGAACGTCACCATCGAGGCGACGGAGAAGCCGGCGATGATGTCGGCGGTCGCCGCCGGGCTCGGTATGGCGCTGGCGCCGGACTGGGTTTCGCGCCTGTCCTTTCCCGGCGTGACGATGCGGCGCCTGCGCGGCGCGATGCTCGATCCGCCGCCCGCCGGTGCGCTGGTCGGCGTCTCCTGGCGCCCCCAGCAGAAGCTGCCGTCGCGCGACGACTTCCTCGCCATTCTCAGGGAAAGCGTGACGCTGCTCGACGAGCGCCACGCCCTGCCCTTCGCCGCGTCGAAACCGCAGAAACGAACCGCCCGCATCGCGTCGCCAGTCGGAGGAGCCTGATGAGTTTGAACCAGATAGAGCGGGCGCAGGGCCTGCGGATCAGATCGACGCAGGATCTGGCCGGCGGCCTGTTCATGATCCTGATCGCGCTCGGGGCCTTCGTCTTTTCCTGGGATTTGCCGGTCGGCACGCTGCGTCAGCTCGGGCCGGGCATGCTGCCCAAGGCCTTCGCGGTGATCTGCGGCGGGCTCGGCGTCATGCTGGCACTCTCGTCGTTGCGCTATCACGGCGAACAGCTCTCGGGCTGGTCCTGGAAGGGCATCTTCTTCGCGCTCGGCGGCGCCTGCCTGTTCGCGCTGACCATCCGCGGCTTCGAATTCGGCCCGGTCAGCGTTCCCGCACTCGGCCTACTCGTCTCCGGCCCTCTCCTGATCTTCTTTGCCGGCCTCGCCGCCGACGACCGCAGAATCAGGGAACTGCTGATCTTCGCGATCGCGATGTCGGCGGCCTGCATCCTTCTGTTCAAGTACGCGCTGAGCCTGCCCATCCCGCTCGCGCCCTGGCTTCTGGGTATCTGAGCCATGATGGAAACGATTTCCCATCTTTCGCTCGGCTTCGGCGTCGCGCTGACGCTGAAGAACATCGCGCTCTGCTTCGCCGGCTGCCTCGTGGGCACGCTGATCGGCGTGCTGCCCGGCGTCGGCCCGATCGCCACGATCTCGATCCTGCTGCCGATCACCTTCGGCCTCGATCCGACCGGCGCGCTGATCATGCTCGCGGGCATCTATTACGGCGCACAATATGGCGGCTCGACCACCGCGATCCTGGTCAACATCCCCGGCGAGGCGACCGCCGTTGTCACCACGCTCGACGGCCATCAGATGGCCAAGCAGGGACGCGCCGGCGTGGCGCTCGGCACGGCTGCGATCGGCTCCTTCTTCGCCGGATGCGTCGCCACCGTGATCATCGCCGCGCTCGGTGCGCCGCTGACCAAGATGGCGCTGCTGTTCGGTCCGGCCGAGTATTTCTCGCTGATGGTGATGGGCCTGTGCTTCGCGGTGGTGCTGGCGCGCGGCTCGATCCTCAAGGCCTTCTGCATGATCATGCTCGGCCTGCTGTTCTCGACCGTCGGCACCGATCTCGAGACAGGGCAGGAGCGTCTGACCTTCGGCGTCGCCTCACTCTCCGACGGCATCGATTTCTCGGTTCTGGCGATGGGCGTGTTCGGCTTCGCCGAGGTGCTGCGCAATCTCGAGAATCCCGAAGCGCGCGACGTCGTGAAAAGCAAGATCGGCCGGCTGCTGCCGAGCTGGGAGGATATCAAGCAATCGATCGCGCCCGTGCTGCGCGGCACGGCGATCGGCGGCGTTCTCGGCATCCTGCCGGGCAATGGCGCCGTGCTCGGCCCCTTCGCCAGCTACACGATGGAGAAGAAGCTCGCCAAGGATCCCTCGCGCTTCGGCAAGGGCGCGATCGAGGGCGTTGCGGGGCCGGAATCGGCCAACAATGCCGGCGCGCAGACCGCCTTCATTCCGCTGCTCACGCTGGGCATTCCGCCGAATGCGGTGATGGCGCTGATGGTCGGCGCGATGACGATCCACGGCATCATTCCCGGCCCGCAGGTGATGACCCGCAACCCCGAGCTGTTCTGGGGTATGGTCGCGTCGATGTGGATCGGCAACCTGATGCTGCTGATCATCAACCTGCCGCTGGTCGGCCTGTGGGTGAAGCTGCTGCAGGTGCCTTACCGGCTGATGTTCCCGGCGATCCTGATCTTCTGCTGCATCGGCATCTATTCGGTGAACAACCAGCCGCTCGACGTCGCCTTCACCGCGCTGTTCGGCCTGTTCGGCTATCTGCTGATCAAGCTCGGCTTCGAGCCGGCTCCGATGCTGCTCGGCTTCGTGCTCGGCAAGCTGATGGAGGAGAAGCTCAGGCAGGCGCTGATCATCTCGCGCGGTTCGTTCTGGACCTTCGTCGAGCGGCCGATCTCAGCGGGACTGCTCGTCGTTGCCGTTCTCGTCCTCGCCGTCGCGCTCCTGCCCTCGATCTCGAAGAAGCGCGACGAGGTCTTCACCGAATGACGGGGTTGCCGCCCCGGCGGCCGCCCTCCAGTCTCACCGCCAACCATCCATGGGAGGAATACGCATGAAGAAGCTCGTTCTCGGTCTTGCCGCCGCCGCCACGCTGGCCCTCGCCGGCAGCGCACAGGCGCAAGGCTATCCGACGAAGCCGGTCACCATGATCGTGCCCTTCGCGGCCGGCGGCCCGACCGATATCATCGCCCGCATCGTCGCCGACAACATGTCGAAGACGCTCGGCCAGCAGATCGTCATCGAAAACGTCGCCGGCGCCGGCGGCACCACCGGCATCACCCGCGCGATGACCTCCGCGCCCGATGGCTATACCATCGCCATGGGCCATCTCGGCACGTTCTCGGCGGCGCCGTCCACCTATCCCGGCCTGAAATACGACCCGATCAACGGCATGCAGACGATCGGTCTCGCCGGCGGCACGCCGATCCTGATCGTGGCGCGCAAGACGCTGGAGCCGAAGGACCTCAAGGCCTTCGTCGCGGCGGTCAAGGCCACCCCGGACAAGTTCAATGAGGCCCATGCCGGCCTCGGCTCGGTCTCCTGGACGACCTGCACACTGCTCAAGGGCATCCTCGGCACGCCGAAGATCAACGCCGTCGCCTATCGCGGCACGGGTCCTGCGCTCAACGACCTCGTCTCGGGCCAGGTCGACTTCATGTGCGACCAGATCGTCTCGGTCGCGGAGCAGGTCCGCGCCAACACCATCAAGGCCTATGCCGTCGCCTCGGCCCAGCGCTCGCCGGCCCTGCCGGACGTGCCGACAACCAAGGAAGCCGGTCTGCCCGACTATCAGATCGAGGCCTGGAACGGCATCGCCGGCCCGAAGGGCATGCCGAAGGAGGCCGTGGACAAGCTGGTCGACGCCCTGAACAAGGCGCTCAACGACGAAGGCACTAAGAAGCGCCTGCTCGATCTCGGCACCGTGCTGCCGACCGCCGAGGAGCGGACGCCCGCCGGCTTCGCCGCGCTGATCAAGCGCGACGCCGACAAGCTCTCGCCGGCGCTTTCGGCCGCGCCGAAGCAGTAAGCTTCCAGCACCATCCAGCAACGAAGCGGCGGGCCCCCCCCCCCGGGCCCGCCGTTTTCGTTTCGGGGTTTGCCTCGTCGGGACGGCAATGGGCCAACTCCCGCCATGACTTCACAAGATGCTGTTCCGAAACATCTTTTTCCGGCCGCTTAGCGACCGTTAACATCTCGTGACCGATTTTTCCGGAACCGTTCCGCCACGTCGCGGTTGTCCTCGCCGAAGATCAGCTTCGAAAGGAGACATCCCATGTTCAAGAAGCTTGCGCTCGTTGCCGCCCTGACCATCACCCCGGCCATCGCCTTCGCCCAGAGCCAGCCCTCGGGCGGCGCGGTCGGCGGCGCGACCAGCGGTGCCGCCACCGGCGCGGTCGGCGGCGCCATCGTCGGCGGCCCGGTCGGTGCGGTTGTCGGCGGCGTCGGCGGCGCGGTTGTCGGCGCGATCGTCGGCGATGCGGCCGAGCCGAAGTTCCGCACCTACGTCGTCCAGCAGCGCGTGCCGTCCTACACCTATGCCGAGCCGGTTGCCGTCGGCACCGTCCTCCCGGCGCAGGGCGTGGTCTATCACCAGCTGCCGGCGGATTACGCGCCGAACGCCTCCAATTACCGTTACACCGTCGTGAACGACCGTACGGTCATCGTCGAGCCGCAGACGCGCCGCGTCGTTCAGATCATCGAGTGATCCGGCGCCTCGGTTCAGGCGGCACCTGAATCGGCTGGAAAGCCCGCCCTTCACGGGGCGGGCTTTCTTCGTCGCGACTGAGCTTCAGCGCGTGCCGAACATCCGGTCGCCGGCGTCTCCGAGGCCGGGCACGATATAGCCGTGGTCATTCAGCCGCTCATCGATCGCCGCCGTCCAGATCCGGACATCCGGATGGGCACCGCGCAGGCGGGCGATGCCTTCCGGCGAGGCCAGCAGGCAGACGAAACGCAGGTCCTTCGCGCCGCGCTCCTTCAGGCGCTCGACGGCCGCTACGGCCGAGTTCGCGGTGGCCAGCATCGGGTCCATCACCACGATCATGCGCTCGGTGATGTCGGATGGCGCCTTGAAGTAGTACTCCACGGCCTGAAGCGTGTCGGGATCGCGATAGAGCCCGATATGGGCGACGCGGGCGGCCGGGACGAGTTCCAGCATGCCGTCGAGGAAGCCGACGCCGGCGCGCAGGATCGGCGCGAAGACCAGCTTCTTGCCGGAGATGACCGGCTGCATCGATTTCTGCAACGGCGTCTCGATCTCGATCAGCTCGGTCGGCAGGTCGCGCGTCACCTCGTAGCAGAGCAGCATCCCGATCTCGTTGAGGAGCTGGCGGAAGCTCTTGGTGGAGCGATCCTTCTCGCGCATCAGCGTGAGCTTGTGCTGGACCAGCGGATGGTCGACGACGGTGACGCCGTCCTGGCTCGAAGTCATCGTTTCGATTTCCCCTGCGGTTCTTGTGAGCCCTCACCCTGAGGAGCCGCGAAGCGGCGTCTCGAAGGATGTTCCAGAGAACACTGGAGCATCCTTCGAGACGCAGCCTGAAGACTGCTCCTCAGGATGAGGGCTGTCGATTGGCACATACCGAAGATCAAAATACCGTGCCATCGCTGACGATGGTCAAGGGCGGGCCGCCATCCACACGCTTTTCGCGCGCGATCCGCCGCCCGGCCGCCCAGGTCCCGCCTTCGAGCACCTTGGCGAGAGGGAGTTCCTCGCGCGAACGGCCGAGACGCTGGCGGACCAGCGCTCCGACCTCGTCGAGCAGGGCGACGGTCAGCGCCCGCCATTCCACGACCAGCGGCGACGACACCTCGTGCGCCTTCGTCCGGTCCGACTCGTCCTTGAGCCGGATGACGCCGTTGTCGAGGAAGAGCCCGCCATTGCGGTATTCCGGCAGCCCGGTCATCTCGTCGACATCGACCACGGCGATGCCGGCCCATTGCAGCGGCTCGATCAGCGAATAGGTCAGCCATTGCGAGAGCTTGTGGAAGGGCACGAGCCCCTCGGTCGGCTTTCCCGGCGCGATCAGCGGATGGCGCCAGGTGTCGCCGAGCGCGACGCCGGCCAATGTCAGGCGCGAGGGCCAGATACCGCCGAAGGTGCCGAGCACCTCGCCCAGCATATGCGGCGCCCGCAGCGTGCCGGTCTCGGCCGCCGAAGCAAAGCGATCGAACAGCGCGCCCGGCCGCGACAGGCCGTGCTTTTCGAGCTCCTCGCCGAGACGATTGAGCAGCGCGGCGCGGCCTTCGAGCGCGAGCAGCGGATTGTCCGGCCCGGCCTGGAAGCCGCGCGCCAGCGCCGCCGCGTCGAGCCGCTTCAATCCGGCTGCATCGGCCTGCAGGGGCTTGGCGGGATCGCTGGAGAACAGGCCGGCGGCGAACATGTCGAGCGAGGCGAGCGCCAGCCCTTCCGAGCGGCCGATCTCGCGGCCGGTCGCTGCATCGCGATAGCGCCAGTCCGGTCCGGCGCCGGCATCGAGCAGCACGCTGACGACGGCGAGATCATAGGCGGCGCGGCCGCGCGCGGCGGGATTGGCAATGCCTGCGGCCTTGTCGAGCGTCTGCCAGCGATCCTCGCCATCGACGGTGAAATGGCGCCAGCGCGCGTGGAAGGGAATGTCGAGCGTCGGATAGTTCGCGCGGATCGTCTCCAGCACATAATCGGCGCAGGCTTCGAGCCGCTCCGGATGAACGCTGAAATGCAGGAGCCGGCCGGCGAGCCCGAGTCTTAGCATCTCCTGCGCGCGCTCGCGCACGGCGGCGGGTTTCAGCAGGGCGCGGAACGCCTCGGGATCGCGGTCGGGCATCATCAACTCGGGCAGGCGTGTCGGAATCAGAACTTGTCGAGGTCGCGTCCGACCGTCGACTTCAGGGCGTTGTCGCCGGGCGCGCCATCCGGCGAATAATAGCCTGCGGCCTTCTTGGCCTCGATCTCGACGGAGGCGTCGGGCGGGACCAGCTCCGGCGGGATCGCGACGCGCTCGCCGATGGTGATGCCGCTCTCGACCATGGCGTCGTATTTCATGTTCGACATCGACATCAGCCGGTCGATATGGGTGACGCCGAGCCAGTGCAGCACATCCGGCATGAGCTGCTGGAAACGGGCATCCTGGACGCCGGCGACGCATTCGGTGCGCTCGAAATAGGTCGCGGCGGAATCGCCGCCCTCCTGGCGCTTGCGGGCGTTGTAGACGAGGAATTTCGTGACCTCGCCGAGCGCCCGGCCCTCCTTGCGGTTATAGACGATCAGGCCGACGCCGCCACTCTGGGCCTCCTTCACGCATTCCTCGATGCCATGCGTGAGATAGGGCCGGCAGGTGCAGATATCGGAGCCGAAGACGTCCGAGCCGTTGCACTCGTCATGGACGCGGCAGGCGATGCGCGCCTTCGGATCGGCGAGCCGCGAGGCCTCGCCCATGACATAGGCGGTGATCGAGCCGATCGGCGGCAGGAAGACCTTGAGGTCCGGCCGCGTCACCAGTTCGGGATACATGCCGCCTGTCTGCTCGAACAGCGTGCGGCGCAATTCGCTCTCGGTCGTGCCGAAGCGCTCGGCGATGCCTGGCAGATACCAGACCGGATCGACGGCGATCTTGGTGACGCTGATATCGCCGGACGCATGCAGGATATGGCCGTCCGCGGCGAGGCGGTGCGCGCCCATCGCCGCGAGAATCTCGGGCAGGTTGAGCCTCGCCTTGGTGATCGCGATCGAGGGGCGGATATCGATGCCCTCGCCGATCAGCCGGCCGAAATCCTGCGCGACCGTGTGGCCGAATGGGTCGAGCGAGACGATCTTCTTGAGATCGCCCCATTGCGGCTGCGGCGCGATCTCCGCCGTTGGATGGGTGTTGGTCAGGTCCGGGCGCTGTTGCGGGTTCATCGCGCGGGCCGAGATCGCCAGCGCCCGATAGACCGAATAGGAGCCGCCATGGGCGCCGATGACGTTGCGGTCGGCCGGGTTGGTGGTCGAGGCGATGATCGGGCCGCGCTCGGCGGCTGTGGCGGCGCCCCATCGGATGGGGAAGCGCGCGGCGGCGCTGCCCGGCTCGGGATGGGAGGTCAGCCTGATATGGCCGTTGCGGTTCGGCGCGTTCATCGCGGTCACGTCCTGAAAACGGAAGAAGGCCCCGGGACGGGATCGTCCGGGGCCTTCTGGACCTCGTGAAGTCTGAACCAGCGCGATGGCGCCGTCAATCGCCTTAGAAAACAGCGAGATAGCGCAGCAGCGAGATGATGCCGATCACGATCACGATGATCTGCACGACGTTCTTGATCTGCCCGTCGAGCGGCAGCATCCGCACGAGGTAGAGCACGAGGCCGATGACGAGAACGGTGATCAGCAGCGAAATCAGAATGGACATGCTTTCAGCCCTTTATCTCGGCCGGTAGCCGGCCCCCCGGAGCCCAGCCGCGACGCATTCGCGGCTTGTCGGCCCCGGAACAAGAACGTCGCAGGGCGGGAAGAGGTTCCGGGGGTGGGTTTGGAGGCGAAGTGGAGCGAGGCGGCTATTAGGGAGTGCGTGGGAGCCGCAACAAAAAACCCCTCTCCTGTAAGGAGAGGGGTAGGGGTGAGGTGTCGGCCACTGGACCAGTCTGGCGCCGGACCAACCGCAGCCGCGGTTAGGGTGGAGTAAGGGCGAGCAACGGCCTACCCCTCACCCTGCCCTCTCCCTATGGGAGAGGGTTCCCCGCGCTATCCTTGCCTTATCCGGCGATGCGGTCGAAATCCGCGACCGCGCGGGTCGCCTGGCGAAGCTGGTTGAGCAGCTTCAGGCGGTTGGCGCGCAAGGCCGGATCGGGATCGTTGACCGTGACCTTGTCGAAGAAGGCATCGACCGCCGGGCGGATTTCGGCGAGCGCGGCCATCGCGCCCTCGTAATCCTCGGCGGCGACCGCGGCTTCCGCCTTCGGCGTCGCCTGCGCGAGGGCCACGGCCAGCGCCTTCTCCTCGATCAGGCCGGCCTCGGCGATGAGGTGCAGGTCGGGAGCAGCGGCGAAGGCGCCCTCCCCATCCTTCTTCTCCTCGGCCTTGAGGATATTGGCGGCGCGCTTGTAGCCCGCGAGCAGGTTCTTGCCGTCCTCGGTATCGAGGAAACGGCCGAGCGCGGCGACGCGGCGGGTGATCAGCAGGAGATCGTCGTTGGCCGCAGCGCCCTCGCCCAGAACCGCATCGACGAGATCATGCCGCGCCCCCTGGTCGCGGAGCATGACCTTCAGGCGGTCGTGGAAGAAGGAGAGGAGATCGGCTGAAACCTCTTCCGAGATGAACGCAACAGCTCGGTGAACAAAATACCGATCCCACCCAACGACCAGATCTTTGTAAAATTCTTCCTCGTCGTCCTCTCCGCCATTGAAGAGCTTATCATAGAGGATTTCTTGCAATTCCAGCGTGTAATCGCGCCCCTGAAGGCCATTGAGATCAAGATATAGCCCGATTGGACGATAAGCGAACATAAGACGCTCAATTAGTCCAAGCTTGACCCCATTCTCGACCACCAGCCGGATAACGCCCAGCGCCGCCCGCCTTAGCGCATAGGGGTCCTTGCTCCCGGTCGGCTTCTCGTCGATGGCCCAGAAGCCGACGAGCGTGTCGAGCTTGTCGGCCAGCGCCACAGCGACCGATACCGGATCGTTCGGCACGCGATCGGATGGCCCGAGCGGCTTGTAGTGCTCCTCGACCGCCGCGGCGACGGAAGCATCCTCGCCCTGCAGCTCGGCATATTTCCGGCCCATCAGGCCCTGCAGCTCCGGGAACTCGCCGACCATCTCGGTCGGCAGGTCGGCCTTGGCGAGCTTGGCGGCGCGCTCGGCCTTGTCGGGATCGGCGCCGACGATCGGCGCCAGTTCCCGCGCCAGCGCGGCGATGCGCTGGACGCGCTCGCCTTGCGTGCCGAGCTTGGCGTGGAAGACGACGCCGAGCTTGTCGAGCTTGGCCATGCGCTGGTCGAGCGGCTTGGCGAGATCGAGGTCGAGCTTTCCGGCGCTGTCCTTGAGGGTATCAAGGTCCGGCAGCGCGCCACGATCGGTCTGCCAGAAATAGGCGGCGTCCGAGAGGCGCGCGCGCACGACGCGGCCATTGCCGGCGGTGATCGCCGTGCCGCCGTCGCTGGCGGCGAGGTTCGAGACCAGGATGAAGCGGTTGGCGATGTTGCCCGTCGCGGGATCGCGCAGCACGAAGCATTTCTGGTTGGCGCGGATGGTGGCGCGGATCGCCTCGCCGGGGATGTCGAGGAAGCGCTCCTCGAACGAGCCCATCAGCACGACCGGCCATTCGACGAGGCCGGCGACCTCTTCCAGCAAGCCCTCGTCCTCGACGAGGTCGAGCCCCTGCGCGAAGGCGAGGTTGCGGGCGTCGGTGAGGATGATCTCCTTGCGCCGGTCGGCATCGAGCACGACCTTCGCCTTTTCGAGTGAGGCGACGTAATCCTCCAGGCGCTTCACCGTGATCGGGCCGGGCGCATGGAAGCGATGGCCATAGGTGACGTTGCCGGAGACGATGCCGTCGACTTCGAAGGGCACCACCTCCGGGTCCTCGACCTCGGCAGCGCCGAAGGTGCAGAGGATCGAGTGCAGCGGGCGCACCCAGCGCAGGCTGGCGCCGGCGGCCGAGGCCTTGCCCCAGCGCATCGATTTCGGCCAGGGGAAGGACCGGATCACAGCCGGCACGATCTCGGCGATCGCCGCGACGGTTTCCTGACCGGGCTTCTCGATGATGGCGACGTAGCTGTCGCCCTTCTTGGGATCGCTGACGATGGTCGCCTGATCGAGCGACGAAAGGCCGGCGGCCTTGAGGAAGCCCTGCACGGCGGCATCGGGCGCGCCGACGCGCGGACCTTTCCGCTCCTCGCGCACGTCGCGGCCTCGAATGGGAAGGCCGGCGATGTGCAGCGCGAGCCGGCGCGGCGTGGCGAAGGCCTTGGCGCCCTCGTAGACGAGGCCGCGCTCGACCAGCGCATCGGTGACGAGCTTCTTCAGGTCCTCGCCGGCCTTGCGCTGCATGCGCGCCGGGATTTCCTCGGAGAATAGTTCTAGCAGGAGATCGGGCATCAGTTCGCTCCCCCGCCGTCGGTCTTCAGCCAGGCTGCACCGCAGGCCTTGGCGAGCTCGCGCACGCGCAGGATGTAGCTCTGCCGCTCGGTGACCGAGATCACGCCGCGCGCATCGAGCAGGTTGAAGGTATGGCCGGCCTTGAGGCACTGGTCATAGGCGGGCTGGACCATGAGATGGCGGTCGCCGGCCTCGCCCTTTTCGAGGAGGGAACGGCATTCGGCCTCCGCCTCGGCGAAGCGCCTGAACAGGGCGTCGGTATCGGCGTGCTCGAAATTGTAGCGGGAATATTCCTGTTCGGCCTGCAGGAACACGTCGCGATAGGTGACCTTCTCGTCGCCCTCGAGCCCGTTGAAATTGAGCTCCATGATGCTCTCGACATTCTGCAGGTAGCAGGCGAGGCGTTCGAGACCGTAGGTCAACTCGCCGGAAACCGGTGCGCATTCGATGCCGGCGACCTGCTGGAAATAGGTGAACTGGCTGACCTCCATGCCGTCGCACCAGCATTCCCAGCCGAGGCCCCAGGCGCCGAGCGTCGGGTTCTCCCAGTCGTCCTCGACGAAGCGGATGTCGTGCAGGAGCATGTCGATGCCGATCGCTTCGAGCGACTGGAGATAGAGCTCCTGGAGGTTCGGCGGGTTCGGCTTCAGGATGACCTGGAACTGGTAATAATGCTGCAGCCGGTTCGGATTCTCGCCATAGCGGCCGTCCTTGGGCCGGCGCGAGGGCTGGACATAGGCGGCCCGCCAGGGCTTCGGCCCGAGCGAACGCAGCATCGTGCCGGGGTGGGAGGTGCCGGCGCCGACCTCCATGTCGTAGGGCTGCAGCACCACGCAACCTCGCTCGGCCCAGAAGCGCTGCAGCGTCAGCAGCAGCCCCTGGAAGGAGCGGGTCGGGTCCATCGCCGGGGAAGAGGCCGGGATGGCGGAATGCGAGAGTGGCGCGGGGGCGGACAAGTGCCTGCAACCTTCCGATAACGAGGGAATGGCGGGGTGATTAGGGTTCGGGCCGGCCAGGGTCAAGCGAATGTCGGAACCGAAGGCGGACAGGTTTCGTTCATGTCAGGTCTGATACCCACAGAAGCAACCGCACGGTTCGCGATGTTCGGGGCGAGCATTTGATGCCGGGCCGGCGGGTTTGAAACCAAGGAGTAAGCCCATGTTGTCAACCCGCATCATTGCCGCCGCCTTCGGGGCCGCAACCTTGCTCGGTGCCGCCATGAGCACCGCCCCGGCCTCCGCGGCCCCGATTTCCGCGGGTACGGCCTTCGGCGCAGGCGCCGAGACCGGCCTCGTCCAGCAAGCCTGGCACCGCGGCCGCCCGCATTACGGCCGCCGTTACCACGCTCCGCGCCGCTACTATCGCCCGCGCTGCTGGACCGAGTCCCGCCGCGTCTGGAACGGCTATCGCTGGATCCGCCGCCCGGTGCGCGTCTGCCGCTGAGGGCAGCGCACGTCATCAGGGACAAATGGAGCGGCGCGAGCGCGCGCCGTTCCCGCATCAGGCCCGGCGTCACCCAGGACGGCGGGCCTTTCATCGGCCGGGCCGACGCAGATACCATGGAGACGACGATGTTCCGGGCCGCCATCCTCGCCGCAGCAACGGCCCTCGTCCTCGGCGGCAGCACCCTTATGGCGACATCGCCCGCCGCTGCACCGGCCGCGGCAGCGGGAGGAGAATCCGCCCAGGCGGAATCCGGCCTCGTCACGCTGACCCAGTATTACGGCCCCCATTACGGACCTCGCCGCTCCTATCGGCCGCGCCCGTCGCATGGCCGCCCGCATTGCTTCTGGTCGGACCGCCGGGTCTGGAACGGCTGGCGCTGGGTCATGCGTCCGGTCCGGATCTGCCGCTGAGCGATGCGAAGCATGGCCGCAATGCGGCCATTCGCTGAAGGCAAGCTGAACGAGGCGCTCTCCTATCGTTCAGGTTCGGGGCCCTAACGTTCCCTCCAAGGACGGCGTTTCATCCGACGGCAGGGACTGCCGACGCCATCTCATGGAGGTTTTCATGTTTCGGACACTGATCGTCACCATGGCGACCGCCGGCGCGCTGGGCGTGGCCGGTCTTGCCGCTACCCCGGCCTCGGCTGCCCCGGTCGGAGCAGCGCCGATCGCAACCGCTCCGGCGGCCGCGAGCGAAAGCATGGTGCAACAGGCGCAGTACTATTACGGCCCGCGCCGCTATTACGGGCCGCGCCGCTACTACGGACCGCCGCGCTATTACGGCCCGCGGCGTTATTACGGGCCGCCGCGCTTCTATGGTCCGCGGCCCTATTACGGCCCGCCGCGGTTCTACGGCCCGCGCCCCTACTACTGGTAATCGGACGCGAGGCGTTCGCGGCCGCGATGCACGGCATCGCTCGCGGGCGTCAGCTTGCCGTCGGGGCCGTTGATCACGAAAGCCGGCAGCAGAGCTGCCGGCTTTCTGCTGTTGAGGACCGCCGTGACGATGACGCGGATCGCCGGCCTGTCGGCGAAGGCATGGACGGGCCTGACCGCGACCGCGCCGAAGCCGGTTTCGAGACCGGCCAGCACCTCGGGCAGCGCCTCGCCGCGATGGATCAGCGCGAGATGCCCGCCCGGCCGGAGCAGGCGCCGGGCCGTGCGCAGCCAGGGCGCGAGCGCGCCCTCGGCGACATGGGCCGCCTTGCGGTTGGGCACCGGCGAGGCCCGGCTGCCGCCCGGCGGATAGAAGGGTGGATTCATCGCGACGGCATCGAAGGACGCCGCGGCGAGCCCCAGGCCCGACAGCACCGACGCCCGGGCCGTGACATCGCCGGCCAGGGCCGTGACGCGATCCGCCATTCCGTTCAGCCCGGCATTGCGCACGGCAAGGGCCGCCAGTTCTGGATCGCGCTCCAGCAGCGTGACGCGCAGTTCTGGCTGGATCAGCGCCACCGTGAGGCCCACCGTGCCGACGCCGGCCCCGATATCGAGCAAGGCGCCCTGCCCCAAGGCCGGCAGGGCAGCCGCCAGCAGGATCGCGTCGCTGCCGGCGCGATGGCCCTTGCGCGGCTGGAGCAGGTGCAACCGGCCGTCGAGCAGGCGGTCCTCGACGATCTCGCCCAGGCCGGAATCCGGTCCGCTCTCACTCATCGCGCAGTTCGGCCCCGTAGCCGGCCTCGATCAGGAGCGCCCGTGCGCGCTTGCGATCGGCCTCGCGCACCAGCAGGCGGCGCGGGAAGGCGCCGATCATGCCTTCCAGGGAGCTGATATGCTGGTCGGCGATCAGGCAATCGAGATTGGCGGAGGCCAGCAGGGCCTCGACGGCGCCGAGCAGGATAAGGTCGTTGGTGCGCATGAGTTCGTGCATGGCGCCATGGAGCCCAAGCAGCCTGCTTCGCGCAAGAGCCGGAGCCTTCCATACCTCGCTCACGCAAAGGTGCGGCGTCACGCCGGTTTGCAGGGGCTGGCGTCCCATGCGACGGTTGTGGCATGGCAAACGCGCGCCAGCCGGCGCGAGGATCTGACCCGGAGTGTTTCCAGTGGGCGTCGTCGTCTCCCTCGAGGAACGGGAATCGAATCAGGCCAGCATCGAGCCGCTGGTCGCGTTGACGCGCGCCGATATGGAGCGGGTCAACGCGATGATCATCTCGCGCACCGGCTCCGACGTGACGATGATCCCGGAGGTCGCCAATCACCTGATCTCCTCGGGCGGGAAGCGCCTGCGGCCGATGCTGACGCTCGCGATGGCCGATCTCTGCGGCTACCAGGGAGAAGGTCATGTGAAACTCGCGGCCTCCGTCGAGTTCATGCATACCGCGACCCTGCTGCATGACGACGTCGTCGACGAGAGCGACATGCGCCGCGGCAAGCTCGCCGCCCGCATGCTCTGGGGCAACGAGGCGAGCGTGCTGGTCGGCGATTTCCTGCTCGGCCAGGCCTTCAAGATGATGGTCGAAGTCGGCTCGCTGAGGGCGCTCGATATCCTGTCGACGGCGGCTTCCGTAATCGCGGAGGGCGAAGTGCTGCAGCTCTCGGTCGCCAAGAACACGGAGACGACCGAGGACGAATATCTCTCCGTGATCCGCGGCAAGACGGCGGAGCTCTTCGCCGCAGCCTGCGAGGTTGGGCCCGTGATCGCCGGCTCTTCCAAGGCCGATGCTGCCGCCTGCCGCAGCTACGGCCTCAATCTCGGCATCGCCTTCCAGCTCATCGACGACGCGCTCGACTATGGCGGCGTCGCGGCCAAGCTCGGCAAGAACACCGGCGACGATTTCCGCGAGGGCAAGATCACCCTGCCCGTCGTGCTGTCGTTCAGGCGCGGCGACGAGGCCGAGCGCGCCTTCTGGAAGCGCACGCTGCAGGATGGCGAAATCCGCGACGGCGATCTCGAAGAGGCTCAAGGCATCATGCGCCGTCACAAGGCGCTCGACGACACGATCGCCCGCGCCGAGCATTATGCGCGGATGGCCAAGGATGCGCTCGGCCTGTTCCCGGCCTCGCCGATGAAGCAGGCCCTCAACGCCGCCGTCGATTTCTGCGTGGCGCGGGCGCATTGAACGGCCCGTCGGCCTTCAGCGCAGCAGCGTCGGCCTGATCCACCAGCCCGGCCGCTCGCGCCGCAATGATTTCGCCGCGGCGGCGCTGCCCGCGCAATCATCGAACAGCGCGAAGCAGGTCGCGCCGGAGCCGGACATCCGCGCCAGCCGGCAACCCGGCAGCGCCGAGAGTCGATCCAGAACCTCGTCGATCACCGGCGCGACATGCCGGGCCGACGCGGCGAGATCGTTCGTGGTCGACGCGAGATAGCCAAGCAGCTCCGCAGCCGATGCCGGCGCCTTAAGCTTCGCCCCGTGCGCTTGCGACAGCACCTCGCCGGCCTTGAGATCCAGCGCGCGGAACACCGCGACCGTCTCGACAGCCACGCCCGGATTGACCAGCACGGCGAAGAGCGGCGGCAGCCGCAGCATCGGGCCTAGCTTCTCGCCGATCCCGGCCATGAGGCGCGCGCGCGAATCGAGACAGACCGGAACGTCTGCGCCAATGCCGGCAGCGACCTCCCGCAGCAGAGGATCGGCCGGTGCGATGTCGTTCAGCCGCGCCAGCAGGCGCAGTGCCGCAGCCGCATCGGCCGAGCCGCCGCCGATGCCCGATGCGAGCGGCAGGCGCTTGACGAGATAGAAACGCCCGGTGCGTAGCCCGGGACGGGCGGCAGCCAGCCCACGGGCGGCGCGCAGGACGAGGTTGCCATCATCGACCGCGAGCCCGTCGGAGCGAGGTCCTGCAACCGTTAGGGAAAGCGGCGCGCCGGGATCGAGCGACAGCACATCGCCCACGCCGGCGAAGGCGACGAGGCTTTCCAGCTCGTGATAGCCGTCGGCGCGCCGGCCGAGCACGCGCAGGTCTAGATTGACCTTGGCGCGGGCGCGCGTCGTCAGCGGCGGAGGCATGGCGTCAGGCCAGTGGCGCGGCAGCGTCAGCCGCCATCCTTCTTGGTTTCCTCGACGGCATTGGCCGAGGGCTCCTCAAGCCCTCGCTCGATCTTGCGCAGGATCTTGGCGAGATCGTCGGGCTCGGGCTTGAGATCACGGGCATGGTTCCACTGGAACTTCGCCTCGAGCTGGCGGCCGGTGCGCCAGTAGACGTCGCCGAGATGGTCGTTGATCACCGGATCGGAGGGACGCAGTTCCGCCGCGCGCTCGATCTCGCGCGAGGCGTCCTCATAGCGGCCGAGACGATAATAGGCCCAGCCCAGCGAATCGATGATGTAACCGTCGCGCGGCCTGAGCTCGACGGCACGGCGCAGCATGTCGAGCGCCTCGTCGAGCTTGAGATGCTTGTCCACCAGCGAATAGCCGAGATAGTTCAGCACCAGCGCGCGCTCGCGACCGAGCGGATCGGGGAGCAGTTCCAGCGCCTTGCGCAGATCGGCCTCGGCCTCGGGCCAGCGGTTGGTGCGCTCGCGGGCGATTCCGCGGAAATAGAACAGGTCCCAGTTGGCGCGGCCCGGCGACGCCAGCTTGGCGATGGCCTTGTCATAGGTCGCGGCCGCCTCGGCGAACTGCTTGCGCGAGCGATAGATGTTGCCGAGGGCGGAGAGCGCGTCGACATCGTCGGGACGTTCCGCGATGACCTTGTCGAGATGCTTCACCGCCTCTTCGGGCTTGCCGAGATTCTCCAGCGCGAGACCGGCCTGGATCTCTGCATTCGGACGCAACGGCGAGGAGGCCGGCATCTTTTCGTAGACGGCAACGGCGTCCTCCGGCTGGCGGGCGCGTTCGAGGATGTCGCCGAGCGTGAGGATGGCGAGGTCATGGCCGGGGTCGAGATAGATCGCCATGCGCAGATAGAGCAGCGCCGCGGCTTCGTCGCCCTGGCGGTTGCCGGCGCTGGCGAGCCCGTAAAGCACTTCGGCCGCGCCCTGCTGCGGCGTCGTGATCTGGCGCGGCGGCGCATCCTTCTTGCCGACAAGGGCCATGCCCTCGCGGATGATCGGATGATTCGGCAGCAGGCGATCGAAGCCGGCATAGGTTTCGGCGGCGCCCTCGAAATCGCCCTTACGGGCCTGGAAGCGCGCCCAGAGATCGACCAGCCGGAGCGTGGTCTTCTCGGCTTCATAAGCGGATTTCAGCCGCTTCTCGGCATCGGCCTTGCGGCCGGCGGCATCGAGGATCAGGCCGGCGTGATAGTCGCGGAAGAGATTGTAGGAGGGCTCGCCCTTCAGGCGCTCCAGCGTGTCGATCGCGCGGCGGGAATTGCCCGAGCCGAGATAGGACCAGGCGGTCAGCAGCGTCGCGGTGATATCGGCCGCGCGTCCCCTGCCCCCGCGCTGCAGATGCCTGCGCGCGGTCTGGTAGCTCTTCTGCTTGATCGAGCGGATGCCGATGACGAGCTGGGCAAGGCCGTTGCTCGGATCCTGGTGGATGAGCTTGTCGGCGGCGCGGAAGGCGTCCGGCATGGCGCCGTCGGCCAGGAAGGCGACGAAGGCGCGTTCGGTCAGGTCGTTGTTCTGCGGGTCTTCCTTGATCGCCTCGCGCAGGTAGACGGAGGCTGCGCCCAGATCGCGCGAGGCGCCGGCGACGATGGCCGCGAGATAATTGCCTTCCAGACTGTCGCCAGGCTCCAGCGAATCGGCCGAGCGCGGCTGCGTCGCGCCCTGGGCGGCGGCCACGGCGGGCAGGAACATCAGCAAGGACAACGCAGCAGCCGTGCCGGAGGCACGCACCTTCTTCAATAATGTCACGACTGCCATTCTCCCTCGGTCCGCAGCCTCACCATCTCGGGGCGCACTCTTCCAGCGGACCGTGATCGCTTCGCGTAGGCTGCCAAGATGGCGGTTTCCGGGCGGGCGGGCAAGCCGGCCCGGTCGTGAATGCGCCGGTTTCGTAGCAGCCGCGCAACACTCGCCGGAATCCGCATGACGAAAGGGCCACCCCTGAAAACAGAGCATCATTTCGTAGGGGAATCGCGCCTATGATCGGCCTTGTCTGCAGGTTTCGCAGCGATTCCACTGGGACTATTCCAATGAAGAAGATCATTCTGAGCGTTGCCGCCGTCGCGCTCCTCGGCGGCTTCGTCGCCGGTTGCGCCAAGACCGAGACCAAGCCGGTCGCCCCGATCGTCCGCAAGGGCTGATCGGCCTTCAGGCCGTACAGTAAAGGGCGCGCCGGAAGGCGCGCCCTTTTTTGGTTCAGCCAATGTGCCGGTTGTCATTCCGGGGCGCGCCGCAGGCGCGAACCCGGAATGACAAAGGCAGTGCCGACAAAAAAGCGATCAGATCGTCGACCGTCCCAGAGACAAGCCGGATACGATCACATATTCGCGTAGCCTGGGCCGCCGCCGCCTTCCGGCACCGTCCAGGTGATGTTCTGGGCGGGGTCCTTGATGTCGCAGGTCTTGCAGTGGACGCAGTTCTGCGCGTTGATCACGAAGCGCGGATTGGTCTTAGTCTCCGCGTTCTCGTAGACCACCTCGTAGACGCCGGCCGGGCAATAGAGCCGCGCCGGCTCGCCATAGAGCGGCAGGTTCTGCGTGATCGGGACCGACGGATCGCTCAGCTTGAGATGCGCCGGCTGGTCTTCCTCGTGATTGGTCGAGGACAGGAAGACCGAGGAGAGCTTGTCGAAGGAAATCTTGCCGTCCGGCTTCGGATAGGTGATCGGCGTGACCTCGGCCAGCGGCTTCAGCGTCGCGAAATCCGGCTTGCCGTGCTTCAGCGTGCCGAAGGGCGACCAGCCGAAAAGCTGGTTCAGCCACATGTCGATGCCGCCGAGCCCGATGCCGACGAGCGTGCCGAATTTCGACCAGAGCGGCTTGACGTTGCGGACGAGCTTCAGGTCCTTGCCGATGGCGCTGTCGCGCCAGCTATTCTCGATCTCGACGACCTCGTCATGCTGCCGCCCGGCCTGCAGCGCCGGCACCAGCTTCTCGGCCGCCAGCATGCCGGAGAGCACGGCATTGTGGCTGCCCTTGATGCGGGGCACGTTGACGAAGCCCGCGGCGCAGCCGATCAGCGCGCCGCCGGGGAAGGTCAGCTTCGGCACGGACTGGAAACCGCCCTCGGTGATGGCGCGCGAGCCATAGGCGATGCGCTTGGCGCCCTCGAAGGTGTCGCGGATCAGCGGATGGGTCTTGAAGCGCTGGAACTCGTCGAAGGGCGAGAGCGTCGGGTTCTGGTAGTTCAGATGCACGAC
Organism: Bosea sp. ANAM02; assembly: GCF_011764485.1. NCBI lineage: Bacteria > Pseudomonadati > Pseudomonadota > Alphaproteobacteria > Hyphomicrobiales > Alloboseaceae > Allobosea > Allobosea sp. ANAM02. The sequence continues at coordinate 3,853,791 of NZ_AP022848.1, forward strand.
GAAGCCGACGGAGACCAGGTTATCGTCGAAATGGTAGAGGAAGGAGCCGCCGCCGGTCTTGTTGTCGAGCGGCCAGCCGAAGGAGTGCTGGACGCGCCCCTTGTGGAATTTCTCCGGCTTGACCTGCCAGAGTTCCTTCAGGCCGATGCCGTATTTCTGAGGCTCGCGCCCCTCGTCCAAGGCAAACCGCTTGATCGCGATCTTAGAGAGCGAGCCACGCGCACCCTCGCCCAGCAGCGTGTAGCGGCCGCGCAATTCCATGCCGCGGGTGAAGCGCTCCGAAACCGTGCCGTCCTTGGCGATGCCCATGTCGCCGGTGGCGATGCCGGCGACCGAGCCGTCCTCGTTGAAGAGCAGTTCGGCGGCGGCGAAGCCGGGATAAATCTCGACGCCGAGCGCCTCGGCGCGCGCACCCAGGAACTTGGCGACCAGCCCGAGCGAGCCGACGAAGTTGCCGTGGTTGTTCATCAGCGAGGGCATGCCGAAATTCGGCAGGCGGATGCCGTTCGGCTGGGTCAGGAAATAGAAGACGTCTTCCTTGACCTCCGTAGTCAGGGGGCGCTCGGGATCCTCGCGCCAGTCCGGCAGCAGCTTGTCGAGACCGATCGGATCGATGACGGCGCCGGAGAGAATATGGGCGCCGACCTCGGCGCCCTTCTCGACGACAACGACGGAGATGTTCTCGTCGAGCTGCTTCAGCCGGATCGCCGCGGCCAGGCCCGCAGGGCCCGCGCCGACGATGACGACGTCATAGTCCATGCTCTCGCGCGGTTCGCTCTGCGCTTCCTTAAGATCCATCCTGCCCTCCGCCTCAGCAGCCGCGCCGCATGATAGTTTATATATGAACTATTTCGCCAGATCGTTCAATGCCGGCTTAAGCTGGATCGCCGCGCGTCCGAACGGACGCGGCGATGGCGATCTAGCCATTTGTTATCGCACCGGATTTTTCCGAAAAGTGGAATCCACTTTTCGGTGCGATGCTATAGTCTGGAACCCCTCTATCCAAGCGTGCGTTCCATTTTGCAACTGCGTCGGCTCGCGAAGCGGCCTTGCAGGGTATAGGATACCCCTATGAACCTGTCCGATGCAGTCGGCCCTGACGCGCCCGATCCCTACGAGCTTTTGAGCTGGTACGCCGAGATGGGCGTCACCGAGGCGCTCGACGAAACGCCGCGCGACCATTTCACCGATCCGGTCCCCGCCGGGGAGCGCGGCGGCGGACAGCCGCGCCTGCGTCCTCTGCCCGGCCGTCCGGCCGCGCCCGTGCGGCCGATCGCAGCCGCTGCGACGGCGCCGGACGACGCGACGGTGAGCGCCAGGGCGATGGCGCGGGAGGCGCGCACGCTCGACGAACTGAAGACGGCACTCGCCGGTTTCGAGGGCTGCGCGCTCAAGGCCACCGCCAAGAACCTCGTCTTCGCCGACGGCAACCCGCAGGGACGGGTGATGATGGTCGGCGAGGCGCCCGGCGCCGACGAGGACCGGATCGGCCTGCCTTTCGTCGGCCGCTCCGGGCAATTGCTCGACCGCATGCTGGCCGCGATCGGGCTGAGTCGTAAGGACGACGTCTATATCGCCAACCTGCTGCCCTGGCGCCCGCCGGGCAACCGCACGCCGACGCCGCAGGAAGTGGCGATCTGCCTGCCCTTCATCCAGCGCCAGATCGAGCTTGCCGACCCCGATATCCTGGTCTGCGTCGGCGGGCCTTCGGCTCAGGGCCTGCTCGGCTTCACCGGCATCCTGCGCTCGCGCGGCAAATGGGTGGAATACGATACCGGCACGCGGCGAATCCGGGCGATCGCCACGCTGCACCCGGCCTATCTGCTGCGCCGCCCGCTCGACAAGCGCCTCGCCTGGCGCGACCTGCGGGCGCTGAAGGCGGCGCTGGAGCGACCGAATTAGAAACCCTCCCATCGCTCAGTCCTCATCCTGAGAAGCGCCGCAGGCGCGCCTCGAAGGATGTTCCAGATGGTTCCGGAGCCTCCTGGACCATCCTTCGATACGCCGCTTCCCGGCTCCTCAGGATGAGGGCTCGGGTTGGATGGACACGATCGCGTCTAGCTGCGGGAACAGCCGCAGTCAGCCGGCGTTCAGGACCAGCCTGCAATGACGACTTGAGTTCCCCGCTTCTCCCGGCGAGATTGCGGGGACGTTTCGCCGAGGACGCCTTCATGCAATGGGAAGATTACCGCCAGTCCGAGAATCTCGAGGACAGGCGCGGCAGCGGCGGCGGCTTCGCCGGCATGCCGGGCGGGCGCGGCGGCCTCGGCATCGGAACGATGGTGGTGCTCGGCCTGCTCGGCTGGGCGCTCGGAATCGATCCGCGCCTGCTCATCGGCGGCGCCGAACTGATCGGCGGCATCGGCGGGCGCCCTCAGACGCAGGAGACGCGCCGCTCCTCCGGCCCGCCGCAGGACGAGATGGGCCGCTTCGTCTCGGCCGTGCTGGCGCAGAACGAGGATATCTGGTCGAAGGTTTTGCCGCAGCAGGCCAACACCCGCTATCAGCCGCCCCGGCTCGTGCTGTTCTCCGGCGTCGACCGATCCGGCTGCGGTACCGCCCAGGCGGCGATGGGACCGTTCTATTGCCCGGTCGACAAGAAGGTCTATCTCGACACCTCCTTCTTCCAGGAGATGCAACGCAAGCTCGGCGGCGGCGGCGACTTCGCCTATGCCTATGTCGTCGGCCACGAGGTCGGCCATCACATCCAGAACCTGCTTGGCATCCTGCCCAAGGCCAATCAGCTGCGCGAGCGCTCCTCGGAGCGCGACGCTAACGCGATCTCGGTCCGGATCGAATTGCAGGCCGACTGCTTCGCCGGCGTCTGGGCGCATAACATCCAGGCGATGGGCCGGCTCGACCAGGGCGATATCGAAGAAGCGCTCCGCTCGGCCGCGGCGATCGGTGACGACAAGCTGCAGCAGGCCTCGCAGGGCGTGGTCGTGCCGGATTCCTTCACGCACGGCTCTTCGGCGCAGCGCACGCGCTGGTTCAATGTCGGCTTCCAGTCAGGCTCGATGCAGCGCTGCGACACATTCCGGAATCAGGTCTAGAGCGCGACCGCCTGCGGGTCGGGGGCCTCTGATCGAGACACAGCGCATCCAGCGGATTTCCCGCTTCGGAAAGCAGAACGGGCCCGAACGGGCCCGCGATTTTCAGCTTCGATGCGGAGGGCCGTTCCAGCCCTCCGCCTGGTATTCATGGAGCCTTCAGTTCCAGAATCCTTCCTGATGCACGCGTGGCGAGAACGTATCCTCGTCCTCCTGCTGTTCCTCGCGTTTGTCCTCGTCGCGCTCCGCTTCGAGCGCAGAACAGGGATCGTGCCTTTCAAGCATGGGTCTCTCCTTTCGAAGGTCTGAGGGAGGTGCTTTGGCAACCGTCAACATATGAACTTATGCTGCGACGCACAAGTTCCGCCCGGACATGCGAGCTGCCATGCGGCTTTGGCATGACCGCCCGATGACAGCCCCGCGTGCCGGAAAGCAGCTCAGCCAGCCCGCTCCCGCAGAACCGGCAAGCGCACCGGAGCGCCGTCGAGACGACCGGCCAGCGCCATCGCTTTCGGGATAACCAGCCCTGCCGCGAGCCCCCGGCCGCCGAAGGAGAACCCGACGCGCTCACGCAGCGCGGCCACGGCCGAGCGCAACGGAATCACGGCCGGCCTCGCCGCCGACACCAGCAAATGCCGCTCCACCGCCTGGACCCAATGAGCCTGGGGGACATCGCCGGCATCGAACAGGACGAGACGATCGCCGCGCGCCTGAGCCGCCGCCTCCTGCCAGGCCTTTTCCTGTTCCGCGCGGAGATAGCGGGCTCCGGTCGCATCCGCCGCCCGCTCCGTCTCCGGCGCCCCAACGGTATCGACCAGGACCGCATGACCGAGAAAGCCCTCGGCGACCGCCGGGATCAGCACGGCAAGCGTCGCGGCGAGCGCCTGCTGGGAACCATCGCTGCGGATCACGGCTGTTAGCATGGGCAAAATCCTATGCCGCAACGCAGCATGCCACAATCCCGCCGCTTGCCTTTTGTTCTCTATATGTTCACTCTACATGAGACCAGAGAGCGCCGATTCCCGGTGCCGGTCGCGGTTCGGAAGCCATGCCCCAGGCCAGACCCACCTCACGGCCCTTCCCGGCGGCCCAGCCCCTGCGGCGGGCCGACAGGGAGCCGAGCGTCTCGGCGCCGGTCGTCGCGCCCGCCGACCCGATGGCCTATATCGGCCACCGCATCGACCCGGACAGGCGGCGCGGGCGCGGTGCCACGATCAATCCGGGCGGACGCTACGAGGCGGAGCAGCGCGTCAGCGAGGATGACGGCTGGGGCTCGCTGGAGGAGCTGCCGCCGTTCTCGACCGAGATCGCCTATGAGAAGGCGCGCACCATCATCACGCGCAACGACTCGCCCGACATCTCCTTCGACCGCTCGATCAATCCCTATCGCGGCTGCGAGCATGGCTGCGTCTACTGCTTCGCCCGGCCGACCCATGCCTATCTCGGCCTGTCGCCCGGTCTCGACTTCGAGAGCAAGCTGACGGCCAAGCCCGATGCGGCCGCTTTGCTGGAAAAGGAACTCTCATCCCCCTTCTATCAGCCGCGCACCATCGCGATCGGCACCAATACCGACGCCTATCAGCCGATCGAGAAAAAGCTGCGGATCATGCGCCAGATTCTGGAAGTGCTGGCCAAGTTCAACCACCCGGTCGGCATCGTCACGAAATCGGCGCTGGTCCAACGCGACATCGACATCCTCGCGCCGATGGCGGAGAAAGGACTGGTCAAGGTCGCGCTCTCGGTGACGACGCTCGACCCGAAGACCGCGCGCGGTATGGAACCGCGCGCCGCCTCGCCGGCCAAGCGGCTGGAGACGATCAGGAAGCTGTCGGAGGCCGGCATTCCCGTCACCGTTCTGGTCGCGCCGATCATCCCGGCGATCAACGAGCACGAGATCGAGCGCATCCTCGACGCGGCGAAGGCGGCAGGCGCCGAGGCTGCCGGCTACGTCCTGCTCCGGCTGCCGCTCGAGGTTCGCGACATCGTGCAGGAATGGCTGCTGACGCATCACCCGGACAAGCTCCGGCATGTGATGTCGCTGATCCGTTCGACGCGCGGCGGCAAGGACTACGATTCGCAATGGGGCCAGCGCATGGTCGGCTCCGGCCCCTATGCCTGGATGATCGGGCGGCGCTTCGAGATGGCGGCCGAGCGCATCGGCTTCAACGCGACGCGGCGCAGGCTGCGGACCGACCTGTTCGTGAAGCCGGAGAAGGAGAAGGCGCAGTTGAGCTTGTTTTGAGGGATGGGTTGGCCGGCATCGTCATGCTCGCCTTTGTGGCGAGCATCCACGGCTTGAACACCGCGCTCGACAAAGGAAGGCGTGGATGGCCGGGACAAGCCTGGCCATGACGGTGAAATGTCATCACATGGGACAAGGAAAAGACAGCTCTGGCCCTGCACCCCGCCCTGTTGCATAACCCCGCCATGCCCGCCGATTTCAGCCGCGAAACCTCCGCCATCACCAACGGCCTGTGGCCGCTGGTCGGGATCGACGAGGTCGGGCGCGGACCGCTGGCCGGGCCGGTCGTTGCCGCAGCGGTGATCCTCGATCCCGAGCGGGTGCCTGCCGGCCTCGACGATTCGAAGAAGCTGTCGGCTGCGATCCGCGAGGAGCTGTTCGGCGAGATCATGGAGCGGGCGCTGGCCGTTTCCGTCGCCAGCGTGACGGCGGCCGAGATCGACGCCATCAACATCCGGCAGGCGACATTGCTCGCGATGCGCCGGGCGGCGGGCGCCCTGCCGCTGGCGCCTCTGCACATCCTGGTCGATGGCAACGACCCGCCGCAATTCGCCTGCTCCTGCGAGGCGATCATCCAGGGCGACGGGCAGGTCGCCTCGATCGCGGCGGCCTCCATCGTCGCCAAGGTGACGCGCGACCGAATGATGGCGCGGCTGTGCAAGCGCTATCCGGCCTATGGCTTCTCCGGCCATGTCGGCTACGGCACGCCGGCTCATCGCAAAGCCATCACCGCGCATGGCCCCTGCCCCGAGCACCGCTATTCCTTCGCGCCGGTGAAGGGCATCTGGTTCCGCTAAACCTCGGTCCGCCGTGCGTCATTCTCGGGCTTGACCCGAGAATCTCAGGCCGGAAGAAGCTCCGGCCCCTTCTGCATGAGATGCTCGGGTCAAGCCCGAGCATGACGGAGAACCCAAGTCAGAGACGTGTGGCGCACACCTTCGCCAGACTGCCGCGACGACCGGCCCAGACGTTAACCGCCGTTTACGAATTTCCCTTGATTGCCAATGGGCTAGGCAAAAATTGCAGCCCCAGAATGGCACGCATTTTTTTCAAAGCGGAAACCCGACCTTTACCCTGTCTGACCAATATCGCCCTCGTTGAAGTTGCGTAGCGGTCTTGGCGTCATGGGTATCTCGCGTACCGGGACCGCCAGTGCTCCCGTCCGGATTCAGGTTTCGCGTACCGGACGGCCTGCACTGGGGGCCCGGATGAAGGCCAAGGGCCTTCCCGAACATATCGGCATCCCTCAGGAACTGCCGCTCGATCAGGTCCTCGTCGGCGATTGCATCGCCGCGATGAACGCCCTGCCCCCGGCGAGCGTCGACCTGATCTTCGCGGATCCGCCCTATAATCTCCAGCTCGGCGGCGATCTGCGCCGGCCCGACGACAGCCTCGTCGATGCCGTCGACGACGACTGGGACAAGTTCGCCTCCTTCTCCGACTACGATCGCTTCACCCGCGACTGGCTCTCGGCCGCGCGGCGCATCCTGAAGCCGGACGGAGCGCTGTGGGTGATCGGCAGCTATCACAACATCTTCCGCGTCGGCGCGACGCTGCAGGATCTCGGCTTCTGGATGCTGAACGACATCGTCTGGCGCAAGGCCAATCCGATGCCGAACTTCCGCGGCCGGCGCTTCACCAACGCGCATGAGACGCTGATCTGGGCAGCGCGCGGCGAAAGCTCGAAATACACCTTCCATTACGAGGCGCTGAAGGGCGGCAATGACGACCTGCAGATGCGGTCGGACTGGTATCTGCCGCTCTGCACCGGCGACGAGCGTCTGAAGGACGAGAACGGCGCCAAGGTGCATCCGACGCAGAAGCCGGAAGCCCTGCTCGCCCGCGTGCTGCTCTCGGCCTCGAACCCCGGCGACGTCATCCTCGATCCGTTCTTCGGCACGGGTACGACCGGCGCGGTCGCCAAGGCTCTGGGCCGCCGGTTCATCGGGCTCGAGCGCGACCCGGTCTATGCCAAGGCGGCGCGCGAGCGCATCGCGGCGGTGACGCCGCTGGCGCCGGAAGCCTTCTCGGCCGCCCCCTCGAAGCGCAGCGAGCCGCGCGTGCCCTTCCTCAGCCTGGTCGAAGCCGGACTGGTGAAGGCCGGCGAGAGCGTCCATGACGAGAAGCGTCGCTACAAGGCGACAGTGCGGGCCGACGGCACGCTGCTGCTCGGTCCGGCGGTCGGCTCGATCCACAAGGTCGGCGCGCTGGCGCAGGGCCTTCCGGCCTGCAACGGCTGGACCTTCTGGCATGTCGAGCGCGAAGGCGGATTGACCGTTCTCGATACGCTGCGCGGCGAGATCAGGGCGCAGATGGCGGCGGCCTGAGCCGCCGGCCGCCCGCGACCGACCCGCGATCATTCGTTCGGAGGACGCGCATCCATCACCGGTGCGTGCATCCTGAGCCTATGACAGTGGGGGTGGCAGCATGGCGACGATCCTCAAGACCGGTTCCCGCGGGCCAGAGGTCAAGAAGCTTCAGGAAGCCCTGAACGCGAAACTGAAGCCGATCCCGAAACTGGTGCCGGACGGCCAGTTCGGCAACCTGACCCATAACGCCGTCCTCGCCTTCCAGCGCAAGAACTGGCTGGTCGAGGATGGGCAGGCCGGCCCCGCGACGCAAAGCTGTCTCTACGATACCGAGGCTTTCGCGCCGATCCTCCACAAGGTGCCGTTCATCGCGCAGCCGACCAACACGACCTGCTGGGCGACATCGACGGCGATGATGAAGAAATCGACCGTGCCGATCGTCATAGCCAGGACGCCGCCGGACATGATCGCCTCCGATGGCGGGCTTCTGAACTCCTCCGAAAGCGACCAGGCGATCGTGACCGGCCAACGCTATGGCCGCATTCACGGCTTGCGTTGCAACGCGCCGCAATCCTGGTCCGTCGAGCAACTCAGACAGGCGGTATCGCGCGGTCCCCTGATGTTCGACATGCTCTGGCGCGTCGACGAGTATACGGCCGGGCGCGGCAGCCCCGGCCACATGATCGTCATCGTCGGCATGCGCGGCGACGGCAATCCCGACGGCACCGGCACGACGCTGCGCATCCATGATCCCTGGCCGCCGAACCGCGGCAAGATCTATTCGAAGGGCTATTTCAAATGGTCCGTCGAGCTGCCGACGATGACCTACCGCGTCTTCGAACTGGCGTAGAGCCCGGCGCGCTCGACGACCTTCAGCATCAGGCTCGGCAGCGGTTCGCCGGCGAGCTCCGCCAGCCTGGTGAAGCGCATGCCGGCCGGCGCCGGCGTGCTCTCCGGAACGCTGCCGGTGAACACCGTCAGCTCCAGCGGAAAATGCGTGAAGACATGGCGGACCGGCTCCGCGACCTGCGTCCAGCGCAGGGATAGCGGCGCATCCTGCGCGGCACCGTCGAGCTCGTAATCGGCGCGCCACTCGCTGGTCGGCACCTCTGCCATGCCGCCAAGCAGGCCTTTGGCCGGCCGCGTCCGCAGCAGGATCGCGCCGTCGGCCCGCGCCAGCACGAAGGCCGCGCCATAGCGCGTGGCACCGGCCTTCTTAGGGGCCTTGCGCGGAAAGTCCTCCTGCGTGCCGGCGATCCGCGCCCGGCATGGCTCGCGCCAGGGGCAGAGGCCGCAGGCCGGATTGCGCGGCGTGCAGATCGTGGCGCCGAGATCCATCAGGGCTTGCGCGAAATCGCCTGGCCGGGCCGGCGGCAGTAGCGCCAGCACCTTCGCGCGAATCAGGGGCCGGGCACCCGGCAATTCATCCTCGATGGCAAAGAGCCTGCTCATGACACGCTCGACATTGCCGTCCACCGCCGCGGCCGGCCTGTCGAAGGCGATCGCCGCGACCGCGCCGGCGGTATAGGCGCCGATGCCAGGCAGGGCGCGCAGGCCCTCCTCCGTGTCGGGAAAGCGGCCGCGATGGCTCTCCATCACCGCCTTGGCGCAGGCGTGAAGATTGCGGGCACGGGAATAGTAACCGAGCCCGGCCCAGGCCTGCATGACGTCCTCGGAGGGCGCCTCGGCCAGTGCCTTCACGGTCGGGAAACGGGCCATGAAGCGCTCGTAATAGGGCTTGACCGCCGCAACCGTGGTCTGCTGCAGCATGATCTCGGAGGCCCAGACGCGGTAGGGATCGGGCCGCTCGCCCGCCTTCGCGCGCCAGGGCAGCGCCCGGCGATGGCGGTCGTACCAGGCTAGAAGATCGGAAGCGCGGGCGTGAGGGGCGGTTTCCAGGCTCATCAGGGTCAAGCTACAGCCTTCAAGGACGTGATCCACGCCGGTTGATCGCTAACCGCGCACCGCAGGGCAGGCAACGCCCTCGCGCTTCGACAAAGCCCGGCGGCCAGGGCGAGGCGCGCCGCGTTCACGTCGCCGTGAGCGCGCTGGCGCCAGCGTAACCTCGCAGCGCTTCGCTGCGAAGTCGCAGCAGTATCCTACGAGCACAAGGACAGGAACCGCACATGCTCTCGCGCCGCCATCTCCTCGCCGTCGCGGCTTTCGCCGGCCTCCTCTCGTCCGTTCCGGGCCGCGCAGCCGACAACATTGCCTACACGGCCGCAGCCTTCGGCGAGGCGCAGAAGGCCGGAAAGCCGATCCTCGTCGAGATCCACGCCGACTGGTGCCCGACCTGCCGCGCCCAGGCACCGATCATCTCCGATCTGCGCAAGAACCCGCGCTTCAAGGACCTCGTCGTGTTTCGCGTCGATTTCGACGGCCAGAAGGACGTCGTCAAGCAGTTCGGCGCGCGCATGCAGAGCACGCTGATCGTGTTCAAGGGCCCCCGCGAAGCCGGGCGTTCGGTCGGCGACACTAACGGAAAGACGATCGAGGCCTTGCTCGTCAAAGCTCTTTAAGGACGTCAGATGGTTCTCGGCAGCCTGGGCCTCGCCTTTTTGGCCGGCCTTCTTTCGATACTGTCCCCCTGCGTGTTGCCGCTCCTGCCGATCGTGCTGGGCAGCGCGGCGGCCGAGCATCGCCTCGCGCCGCTGGCGCTTGCTGCCGGCGTGGCCCTGTCCTTCGTCGCCGTCGGTCTCTTCGTCGCGACGATCGGCTATGGGCTCGGTCTCGACGCCGATGTCTTCCGGACCGCCGCAGCCATCCTGATGATCGCGGTCGGCGGCGTTCTCGCCATTCCGCCGCTTCAAGTTCGCCTCGCCGCAGCCGGCGGCCCGGTCAGCGACTGGGCCGAACGCAATCTGTCCGGTTTCTCCACGCAGGGCATATCCGGGCAGTTCGGCGTCGGCCTGCTGCTCGGAGCCGTCTGGGCGCCCTGCGTCGGCCCGACGCTGGGAGCGGCGTCCGTGCTGGCCGCGCAAGGCGAGAACCTCGGTCAGGTCGCCGGGATCATGACGACCTTTGGCCTCGGCGCAGCCATCCCCCTGATGGCGCTCGGCCTGATGTCGCGCCAGGCGATGCTGCGCTGGCGGCAGCAGATGCTCCAGGGCGGCAAGACGGCGAAGATTCTGCTGGGGATCGTGCTCGTCGTCGTCGGCCTCCTGATCGTCAGCGGCTACGACAAGGCGATCGAGGCCGAACTGGTCAGTCGCTCGCCGGCCTGGCTGGTCGATCTGACCACGCGCTTCTGAGATATGGCTCGCCCCCGTGCGGAAGCTCTTGCGAGCCGGCGGCCGGCGGCCCAGTAATAGCGGATGTCCGCCAAACCGCTCGCAGAGCTGATCGACGACTGCATCGCGCCCGCGCTGGCCGCACAGGGGTTCGCGGGGCGCGCCATCGTCTCGCTCTGGCCTGAGATCGTCGGCGAGCGGCTGGCGGCGCGCTCGCGCCCGCTCAAGATCGACTGGCCGCGGCGGCGGCCGGCGCCGGGCGAGGTGTCAGAGCCGGCGACGATGGTGGTGCGGGTCGAGAGCGCCTTCGCTCTGGAAATGCAGCATCTCGGGCCGCTCCTGGTCGAGCGCGTGAACACGCATCTCGGCTGGCGCGCGGTCGGCAAGCTCGTGCTGAAGCAGGGGCCGGTTGCGGCGCCCGTCATGGCCAAGCCGGCACCGAAGCTGGACAGTGAGACGGCGGCACGCGTCGAGGCGCAGGTTTCGAACGTCGCAGACGAAGGCCTGCGCGAAGCCTTGGCGAAGCTCGGCCGGGCGGTGGCGCTGCGCGCAAAGACGCAAGGCGATGACACGGCTTCGTGAGCGGCCCGGCGCGCGGCATGATGCGCTCTTGCCACAATCGCGATCACCTCTATAGCTCCACCCGATTTCGACCTTTCCGAGGATCACCTACGATGACGAACAGGCGACAGCTCCTGACCGGCGCAGCCGGCATCGCCGCTGCCGCGCTCGCCGGCGGCACCGCCGCGCGGGCCCAGACCAAGCTGCCCGATGCGGGCCCGCTGGGCGACGTCTGGCTCGGCCCGGCCGACGCCAAGGTCACCATCGTCGAGTATGCCTCGATGACCTGCTCGCATTGCGCGAGCTTCCACGCCACGACCTGGCCCGAGCTGAAGAAGAAATATATCGACACCGGCAAGGTGCGCTTCGTGCTGCGCGAGTTCCCGCTGGATCCGCTGGCCACGGCTGGCTTCATGCTGGCCCGCTGCAACGGCAACGACAAATTCTATCCGATGACGGACCTGCTGTTCGCGCAGCAGCGCAACTGGGCCTTCACCGACAAGCCGGTCGATGCCCTTTCGTCGCTGGTGAAACAGGCCGGTTTCACACAGGAATCCTTCGAGGCCTGCTTGAAGCGCCAGGATATCTATGACGCCGTCACGGTGGTGAAGGATGGCGGGGCCAAAGCCGGCGTGGATTCGACGCCGACCTTTTTCATCAATGGGCAGAAGCGTTCAGGTGCGCTCTCGATCGCGGAGTTCGACAAGATCCTGGAGCCGCTCCTCGGCCAGTGAGGGGAGCGCTCTGAGCGCTTTTATCTCCGCCCTCATGCTGAGGAGCAGCCGTTTCGGCTGCATCTCGAGGGATGCTCCAGCGCGCGCCGGAACCATCCTTCGAGACGCCGCTGCGCAGCTCCTCAGGATGAGGGCTGAGTATTTTCAAACCGGTAGAGCGCGCCCATGCATCTGACGCGCCTCAAGCTCGCCGGATTCAAGACCTTCGTCGAGCCGACGGAATTCCCGATCGAGCCGGGCCTGACCGGCGTCGTCGGACCCAATGGCTGCGGCAAGTCCAACCTCGTCGAAGCCCTGCGCTGGGTGATGGGCGAAAGCTCGTTCAAGAACATGCGCGGCTCGGGGATGGACGACGTCATCTTCGGCGGCTCCAACGAGCGCCCGGCCCGCAACATGGCCGAGGTCTCGCTCACCCTCGACAACAGCGACCGCAAGGCGCCGGCCGCCTTCAACGAAACCGATGTGCTGGAGGTCACGCGCCGGATCGAGCGCGAGGAAGGCTCGACCTACCGCATCAACGGCAAGGAGGTGCGGGCCAAGGACGTACAACTCCTCTTCGCCGATGCCGCAACCGGGGCGCGCTCGCCCGCGCTCGTCCGGCAGGGGCAGATCAGCGAGATCATCTCGGCCAAGCCGCAATCGCGCCGCCGCATCCTCGAGGACGCCGCCGGCATCGCCGGCCTGCACAGCCGCCGCCACGAGGCGGAATTGCGCCTGCGCGGAGCCGAGGACAACCTGACCCGGCTCGAAGACGTGCTCGGCGAGATCGACGGGCAGATCGACGCCCTGCAGCGGCAAGCCCGGCAGGCCGGGCGCTATCGCAGCCTTGCCGCCGATATCCGCCGCGCCGAGGCGATTCTCGCCGTCATCGCCCTGCACGACGCCCGTGCCCAGGAGGCGCAGGCGGCGCATGTGCTGGAAGAAGCCGTCCGCGGCGTCGCCGATCAGACCGGACTCCAGGCCGAGGCAGCTAAAAGGCAGGCCATCGCCGCCCATGAATTGCCGGCGCTGCGCGAGGGCGAAGCGACCGCCGCCGCCGCGCTCGTTCGATTGAAGCGCGGGCTGGACGAGCTCGAAGCCGAGAACAGGCGGGCTCGCCAGCGCGCCGAGGAACTCGGCAAGCGCCTCGCCGAATTGCAGGCCGATCTGTCGCGGCAGGAGACGATCGGTCGCGACGCCGCCGAAAGCCTCGACCGGCTGGCGGCAGAAGACGAAGTGCTCGCTAGGGAAGGCGATGGCGCCGGGGCAGGTGCGGAAGCTGCGACATCGGCGCAGCAGGAGGCGGAAGCGGCCCTCGCCGCGGCCGAAGCCGGGCAGGCCACCGCCCAAGCCGCGCTTGCCGACCTCGCCGCACGGCGCGCCGCCCTGGCGCGTTCGCTGCGCGAGGCGCGCGACCGGCAGGACCGCGCCGGGGCCGAGCGCGACAAGCTGAGCCGCGAACTCGAAGCGCTCGACGCCTCCGATGCGAAGACGTTGCTCGATCGTCTGCGGGAGGTGCTAGCCGCGGCGGAGAAAGCGCTGAAGAAGGCCGATGCCGACGTCGTCATGGCGCGCAATGCCGTTTCCTCGGCGCGCGAGCGGGAAGCCGGGCAGCGCGGCCCTCTCGCCGAAGCCGAGCGCCGGGCGCAGCGCCTCGACACCGAGATCGGCACGTTGCGCAAGCTGCTCGCTCCGGCCGCGGGCGATCGCTGGCCGGTAGTGCTCGAAGCCGTCAGCGTCGCCAAGGGCTATGAGGTCGCGCTCGGCGCCGCGCTCGGCGACGATCTCGACGCATCGACCGAGGCGAGCGCTCCCGCCCATTGGGACGATACCGGCGAGGGGCAGGACGACCCCGCCCTGCCCGCGGGCGCAGAGCCGCTGCTTGCCCGTGTCCAGGCGCCGGCAGCGCTCCGGCGGCGGCTGGCGCAGATCGGCGTCGTCACGCGCAAAGAGGGCGAGATTCTGCGGCGCAACTTGAAGCAGGGCCAGATCCTGGTGTCGCAGGCGGGCGACCTCTGGCGCTGGGACGGCTTCACCAGCGCAGCCGACGCCCCTTCGCCCGCGGCGCGGCGGCTCTCCGAGAAGAATCGCCTCGCCGATCTCGAACGCGAGGCGAGGGCGGCTCGCGAAGCTGCCGACGATGCGCGCCGGGCCCTGGAGACCGCGAGCGCCGAGGCGGGACAGGCGGCGCAGGCCGAGAGCAGCGCGATAGAGGCCGCGAAGCAGGCGCGCCGCGGCGTCGATCAGGCCCGCGAGCAGCTGACCGTTGCCGAGCGCAAGGCGGCCGAGACGCTGGTCAAGCGCTCGACGCTGGCGGAAGCGATCAAACGTCTGGGTCAGGCGGTATCGGAGGCCGCGCAGCAGGTTACGGCGCAGGAGACCGGGCTTTCCGCCCTGCCCGCCTCCGCCGAACTGGAAAACACCCTGCTCAAGGCCCGCGTGGCGCTGGGCGAGGCTCGCGCCGCCGCCTCCGATGCGCGGGCCCGCGTCCAGACCCTGGCACGGGAGGCCGATCTGCGCGCCCGCCGCCGCGAGGCGATCGCAGCCGATATCAGGGCCTGGAAGCAGCGCACGGCCGCCAGCCTCCAGAGCGCCGAGGAGACGCGGCGCCGAATCGACGCCGCCAGCGCGGAGCAGCAGACGCTTCTCGAAGCGCCCGACACCTTCCTCGCCGAGCGTCGGCGGCTCGTCGCCGAGATCGAGCAGGCGGAAGGCGCACGCCGAGGCGCCGCCGACAGGCTGGCTTCCGGCGAGACCGCGCTGGCGGACGCCGACCGGCAGGCGCGCATCGCGCTCGAAGGCTTGTCCGGCGCCCGTGAGCGCCGCGCCTCGGCCGAAGCGCGACTGGAGGCCGCCCGCCAGCGCCTCAACGATATCATCCGTCAGATCGAGGACGGGCTCGATACCGGGCTCGACGGCCTGCAGGCCATCGCCGGGATCAAAGCCGGAGATTCCCTGCCGGAACCGGAAGCCATCGAACGCAGGCTCGCCAATCTCAAGAGCGAACGCGAGCGGCTCGGCGCGGTCAACCTGCGCGCCGAGGACGAGTTGACCGAGGTGAAGGCCAAGCGCGAGGGGCTTTCGGGCGAGCGTGACGACCTCACCGAGGCGATCCGCCGCCTGCGGCAGGCGATCGGCGCGCTCAACCGCGAAGGGCGCGAGCGGCTGATTGCCGCCTTCGACGTCGTCAATGGCCATTTCCAGCGCTTGTTCGGCGTGCTCTTCGGCGGCGGCGAGGCGGAGCTCAGGCTGGTGGATTCGGAAGATCCGCTCGATGCGGGGCTGGAGATCTTCGCGCGCCCGCCCGGCAAGAAGCCGCAGGTGATGACGCTGCTCTCCGGCGGCGAGCAGGCATTGACCGCGACCGCGCTGATCTTCGCGGTGTTCCTGACCAATCCCTCGTCGATCTGCGTGCTCGACGAGGTCGATGCCCCGCTCGATGATGCCAATGTCGAGCGCTATTGCGACCTGCTCGTCGACATGGCGCGCAATACCGAGACCCGCTTCATCCTGATCACGCATAATCCGATCACCATGGCGCGGATGGAGCGGCTCTTCGGCGTGACCATGGCCGAGCGCGGGGTCAGCCAGATGGTCTCGGTCGACCTGGCGACGGCCGAGCGCATCCGCGAAGCGGGGTAACCAGCGGGGCGCGCCGTCATGCTCGCCCTTATGGCGAGCATCCACGTCTTGAACACCGCATGGCCCGAGAGAAGACGTGGATGGTCGGGACAAGCCCGACCATGACGACATACCCTGTTCATGCGCTCCGGCCCCGGCGCCAAGCGCGAAAAGCGTGGGCGAAACGACATTCGACCGCTGAAAAAATGCCACATTCGGTCCCGCAATGCGGCAAGATTGTCGCACTTTGCCAGAATTTATAGATATTCCAATGCGTTAGACATTATCCACCTGCCTTGACAGCGCGGGGGGCTGCCAATAAAGGAGGCCGTGCTGACGACGGCTCGATGCGCGGGTTTGGTCGTGGTTATAGTGGTTTTTCGCCGGATCGCGGCGTAAACGCGATCGAGACGGAGACCAAGACCATGTCCGAACCCGACCCCAACGCCTCAGACTCGGAGTTGCGCGCAAGACTGGGTTCCCTGAAGTCCGCGATCCAGCGGGCGGAAGAGAACGAAAAGCCGGGCGCGAGCCCGGCTGGAGAGGACAAGGCGCTTGCGGGCGCGATGTCCTCAGGCTTTCGCGCCGCGACGGATCTTGCAGGCGGTGTCATCGCGGGTGCCCTGATCGGGTATCTCGGCGACCGGTGGCTGGGAACGTCCCCGTTCCTGCTGATCGCCTTCCTGGTGATCGGAACCATCGCGGGCTTCAGGGCTGTCTATCGGCTCGGTTCGCGCCCGACCTCCGGGTCGAAGGGCGGCCCGAAAGCAAATTGATCGAAAGGCGGCCGTCCGGGCCGCGCGACGAGGAACGAGACCATGGCGGCCGGCGGCGGAATCGATCCGATCCACCAATTCCACATCACGAATCTCGTTGAGCTGAAGCCGCTCGGCATCAACCTGTCGTTCACCAACACCTCGTTGTGGATGGTGATCGTGCTCGCCGTCGTCTCGGCGCTGATGATCTACGGCTCGAGCCAGCGCGCGGTCGTTCCCGGCCGCCTGCAGTCGCTCGCCGAGATGATCTACGAATTCGTCGCCTCCACGCTGACCGGCGTGATGGGCAAGGAAGGCATGAAGTTCTTTCCCTTCGTGTTTTCGCTGTTCATGTTCGTGCTGGCCAGCAACATGCTGGGGATGATCCCCGGCTCGTTCACCGTCACCAGCCAGATCATCGTCACCGCCGCCTTCGCCGTGCTCGTCATCTCGGTCGTGCTGATCTATGGCATCGTGAAGCATGGCAGCCATTTCTTCGGCCTGTTCGTGCCGTCGGGCGTGCCCGGCTGGCTTCTGCCCTTCATGGTGCTGATCGAGGCCGTCTCCTTCCTGTCGCGCCCGGTTTCGCTGTCGCTTCGCCTGTTCGGCAACATGCTGGCCGGCCATATCGCGCTGAAGGTCTTCGGCGGCTTCGTCGTCGCGCTGCTCGGCTCGGGCGCCGTGCTGAGCTACGCCATCGCGCCGCTGCCGCTGCTTCTGGCGGTCGCTCTGACCGCGCTCGAATTCCTCGTCGCCTTCCTGCAGGCCTATGTCTTCGCGATCCTGACCTGCGTCTATCTCAACGACGCGCTGCACCCCGGCCACTGAGGTCACGGGCAGCGCTCGCGAGAGTTCATCCCACCCCTGTCATTAAGTTCCACACTGGAGATAAGACCATGGATCCTGTTGCAGCCAAGTTCATCGGCGCCGGCCTCGCCTCGCTCGGCATGGGCCTCGCCGCCATCGGCGTCGGCACCATCTTCGGCAACTTCCTCTCGGGCGCGCTGCGCAACCCCTCGGCGGCCGACGGCCAGTTCCCGCGCGCCTTCATCGGCGCGGCGCTCGCCGAAGGTCTGGGCATCTTCGCGTTCGTCGTCGCGCTCGTCCTGCTCTTCGTGGTCTGACGCTTCCGTCGACCGCTTTCTCGTCGCGCGTCCGGGCTATCCGCCCAAGCGCGCGACGGTTTCCTATCTTCAGCGCTGAAAGGCACGCTATGCCGGTTCGATCTTCAGGGTTCGCGCGAAAAGGATGGCCTGTGGCCGTCGCCTCGTTCGCCACTCTGCTGGCGGGTGCGGCGCAGGCTGCCACTCCGGGCCTGAGCGGCGAGAAGGCCTCCTTCCCGCCCTTCGACCCCGCGCATTTCGCCAGCAACCTGTTCTGGCTCGCCGTCACCTTCGGTGCGTTGTACTGGCTGATGTCCAAGGTCGCGCTGCCGCGCCTCGGCTCCATCCTCGAAGAACGCGCCGAGACGATCGGCCGCGATCTCGACCAGGCCACGCAGATGCAGGCCAAGGCCGAGGACATGGCGCAGGCCTATGAGAAGGCCCTCGCCGAAGCGCGCAAGAACGCCCAGGGCATCGCCCAGACGGCGCGCGAGGCCGGCGCCAAGGCGAGCGACGCCCAGCGCCACGCCACCGAGGCCGAGCTTGCCGCCAAGATGGCGCAGGCCGAGGCGACCATCGCCAAGACCAAGACCAAGGCGATGGGCAATGTGCGCGATCTCGGCAGCGACATCGCCGCCGCCATCGTCACCAAGCTGACCGGTCAGGCTCCCAGCGCCAGCGAGGCGTCGGCGGCCGTCGACCAGGCCCTGACGCGCGGCTGAGGAGAGTTCAGATGGATACTTTCTGGGTCGGCGT
The DNA here is from genome assembly GCF_011764485.1 of Bosea sp. ANAM02. Taxonomy (NCBI): domain Bacteria; kingdom Pseudomonadati; phylum Pseudomonadota; class Alphaproteobacteria; order Hyphomicrobiales; family Alloboseaceae; genus Allobosea; species Allobosea sp. ANAM02. The sequence goes on from NZ_AP022848.1 coordinate 3,872,131, forward strand.
CGCGCTCGTCATCTTCCTGGCCATCCTGGTCAAGTTCGGCGTGCCGGGCGCGATCGTGAAGGCGCTCGACGCCCGCGGCGAGAAGGTCGCGCAGGAATTGGCGGAAGCCCGCCGCCTGCGCCAGGAGGCCGAGAAGCTCCTCGCCGAGTACGATGCCAAGCGCAAGGCCGCCGAGGCCGAGGCCGCCGAGATCGTCTCCTCCGCCAACGACGAGGCCAAGCGCCTCGCGGCGGAAGCCGAGGCCAAGCTCGCCGATTTCGTCGCCCGCCGCACCAAGGCGGCCGAGGAGAAGATCGCCCAGGCCGAGAGCCAGGCCGAGGCCGAGGTTCGCGCCGCGGCTGCGGAGGCCGCCACCAAGGCCGCCGAGACCATCCTGCGCGGCCAGATGGCCGGCAAGGCCGGCGAAGCCGCCTTCGCTGCGGGGCTGAACGAGATCAAGGCCAAGCTCAACTGAGCTGATCGCGATCGCTACAACTTAGGCGCCGCGCTTTCCCAAGCGCGGCGCTTTCATTTGCAGTTGATAGACCCGTGCGTCTGCACAGCCCTTCCGGGGCGCCCCACAGGGCCGAGCCCGGACTCCAGGAACGCGCCGCCCCGTTATGGTCGGCCTCATGCCGACCATAACGTCTTCTTCCAGGGCAATGTTCAAGACGTGGATGCTCGCCGCAGGGGCGAGCATGACGATTCTGGAAGAGCGTCGTGCTGGTAGATTCCGGGCTCATTGCAATGTCCCGGAACGACGAGGTGGTATTGCGCCAGCTTGCGATGCAACGGGTTCAATTGCTGGCGGTCGCCGCGCGAGCCTGGGCATTGTCCGCCGCCGTGATCGGCCCGAAAGCCGGCCGCGGCTGCGGCATGGCGACCGCCTTGGGCTTGGGCTTGCGCGGCTGGATCGTCGAGGTGACGATGCCCTGCGGCGTGTCGAGCCCGTAGATGTCGTCGCGGAACTGGACCTGCCCGTCTGCACCCTGCCAGCCGGTCAGGTAGACCCAGGCGACAGGAACCTGCTTCTTCAGCGCGATGTTCTTGCGCTCGCCCTTGGCGATCTCGTCCTCGATGCCCTGACGGGTCCACTCCGAGCCTTCCAGCAGCCAGGCCGCGAGATCACGCACGCCCTCGATACGGGCGCAGCCGGAAGAGTTGAAGCGCACGTCGTTGCGGAACAGCGTCTTCTTCGGCGTGTCGTGCATATAGACCGCGTCGCCGTTGGGCATATCGATCTTGAGCTGGCCGAGCGAGTTGGTCAGCCCCGGCTCCTGGCGCACATAGAAATAGGGGTTCTTCAGGGTCGACCAGTTGACGCTCGCGGGGTCGATTTCCTTGTTCTCGGCGCCGAGCAGCTTCATGTTCGACTTGGCGATGAAGCCCGGATCCTTGCGCATATGCGGGATGATGTCGGCCTTGACGATCGACATCGGCACCGTCCAGTACGGATTCAGGTTGACCGAGGAGATATTGGCCTGGATCACCGGCGAGGGCCGGTCCGGCCGGCCGACGATGGCGAGATGGCGCTGGGCGACCGTGCCGTTCTCGACAGCCTCGACGCTGGCGCCGGGAATGTTCACCACGACATAGCGACTGGCGAAATTGAAGCCGTTGCCCTTGAGCCGCTCCAGCGTCGCAGTGAGCTGGTTCAGGCGCAGTTCGACCGGCGTGTTCATCGCCTTGAAGGTCAGGCGGCCGACCGTGCCGAGATCCGACAGGCCATGCCGACGCTGGAAACGCTTCACCGCCTCGGTCACGTTGGCATCGTAGACGTCGCCCGGCATGGCCTCGGGCGCGAGATCGCCGCTGGCGAGCAGGCGCTGCTTCAGCGCGGCGACGTCGGGCCCCTGCGAATCCGGCTTCAGGGCCGTGACGCTCGACGGCACCTTGGGCCAGCCGCCGCGATTGGCGACGTCCTCATGGGCGATCAGCGCTTCGAGCGTGCGGTCATAGGTGTTCGGGCCGTAACTCGGCTCGTTGGCACGCACGAGCGCGGTCGAGGCCAGCAGAGCAGCAGCCGCAACAGCGAGGATGGAGGGACGCGCAGACATGAAAACCCCCGGGCCGCACAGAGCGGCACCGGGGGATCATTCCGCGACATGGTCAAGGAATGCTTAAGAAGCGATCGCTGTCCTTCACCATGCTGACGAACGCCGTCAGCGGTGGGGGCCGTGGCACATTTGTCATTCCGGGGCTTCGCGCAGCGAAGAACCCGGAACCCACGAACAGGCGTCACGGCAAGAATATTCGATCGGGCTCACCCGGTCGTGGGTTCCGGGTTCGGCCCTGCGGGCCGCCCCGGAATGACAGCGGCTCTCACTCAGCCGCCTTGGCGGGGGCCGGCTTTTCCCATTTCAGCACCGGCGAACGGGCGGCGCGGGTCTCGTCGAGGCGGCGGATCGGGGCGTGGTGCGGGGCGCTGGTGAAGCGCTCCTTGTCATTGCCCTTGGCCGCAATGGCGAGGTCGCGCAGCGTCGCGATGAAGAGATCGAGCGCCGCCTTCGATTCCGACTCGGTCGGCTCGATCAGCATGGCGCCATGGACGACGAGCGGGAAATAGACCGTCATCGGGTGGTAGCCCTCGTCGATCATCGCCTTGGCGAAATCGAGCGTCGAGACCCCCGAGCCCTTCAGCCATTCGTCGTCGAACAGCACCTCGTGCATCGACGGGTGGTCCGGGAAGGGCAGCGACATCAGGTCGGCGAGCCCGGCGCGGATGTAGTTCGCGTTCAGCACCGCGTCCTCGGAGGCCTGGCGCATGCCGTCCGAGCCGTGGCTCAGCATGTAGGCCAAAGCGCGGACATACATGCCCATCTGGCCGTGGAAGGCGGTCATGCGGCCGAAGGGCTGATTGCCCGCCGGGGACTCGCCGCGCGACTCCACCAGATGCGGCCTGTCGTTCTCGACATGGATGAAGGGCACCGGCGCGAAGGGGGCCAGACGCTCGGAGAGCACGACCGGGCCGGCACCGGGACCGCCGCCGCCATGGGGCGTCGAGAAGGTCTTGTGCAGGTTGATATGCATCGCGTCGACGCCGAGATCGCCCGGACGCGCCTTGCCGACGATGGCGTTGAAGTTGGCGCCGTCGCAGTAGAAATAGGCGCCGGCCTCATGCATCGCTGCGGCGATCTCGACGATCTCAGGCTCGAAGATGCCGCAGGTGTTGGGATTGGTCAGCATGATCGCGGCGATATCCGGCCCGAGCAGGGCCTTGACGTCCTCGACCGCGACGGTGCCGTCCGGACGGGCCGGAACCGCCTTCACCGAGAAGCCGATCAGGGCCGCCGTCGCCGGATTGGTGCCGTGGGCCGATTCGGGAACGAGCACGACATTGCGGGTCGCACCCTCGCCCTTGGCGGCGATCGCGGCCTTGATCGCCATCATGCCGCAAGCCTCGCCATGAGCGCCGGCCTTCGGAGAGAGGGCCACGGCCGGCATGCCGGTCAGCGTCATCAGGTAGCGGGCGAGCTCCAGCATCAGGTCGAGCGCGCCGGGCACGGTCGATGTCGGCTGCAGCGGATGCACGTCGGAGAAGCCCGGAAGTCGCGCCATCTTCTCGTTGAGGCGGGCATTGTGCTTCATCGTGCAGGATCCGAGCGGGAAGAGCCCGGTATCGATGCCGTAGTTCTTCTGGCTGAGGCGCACATAGTGGCGCATCGTCTCGGGCTCGGAGAGGCCGGGCAGGCCGATCTCGCCCTGGCGGGCATGCTTGCCCAGCCGCGACTTGAACGGCGCCGGCTTGTCGATGTCGACGCCGGTCGCCTCATGATGGCCGATCTCGAAAATCAGCGGCTCGACCTGCTGCAGCGCCTTGTTGCCGGTGAAGGTGGCGTGCTCGGCATGAGCGGCCTCGCCGGCCTGGGTGGGACGTCCCTGACGGTTCAGCATCACAGCACCTCCACGAGCGCCGCCACGAGGGCCGCCCGGTCTTCATCGGTATTCACCTCGGTCGAGGCGATGATCAGCAGGTCGTCGAGCCCGGCCCTGGGGAGGAGCCGCGAGACGGGCACGCCGGCCAGGATGCCCTTGGCGGCGAGCACTTCGACGACCTCGGCCGCCGGCTTCTTCAGCTTCACGGTGAACTCGTTGAAGAAACTGTCGTTGAGCACGGTCACGCCCTCGACGCCGGCGAGCGCGTCTGCGAGCCTCACGGCATTGGCGTGGTTCACCTCTGCAAGACGGGCGAGGCCGGCCTGGCCGAGCAGCGTCATGTGGATGGTGAAGGCCAGCACGCAGAGGCCGGAATTGGTGCAGATGTTCGAGGTCGCCTTGTCGCGGCGGATATGCTGCTCGCGGGTCGAGAGCGTCAGCACGAAGCCGCGCTGGCCGGTGGAATCGACCGTCTCGCCGCAGAGCCGGCCCGGCATCTGGCGGATATATTTCGACTTGGCGGCGAAAAGGCCGACATAGGGGCCGCCGAAGTTCAGGGCGTTGCCGATCGACTGGCCCTCGCCGACGACGATATCGGCATCCTGCGCACCGGGAGGCACGACGGCGCCGAGCGAGACGACCTCGGTGAAGACCGCGATCAGCAGCGCGCCGTGGGCATGGGCCTTCTCCGCGATCGGCTTGAGGTCGCGCAGATTGCCGAACACGTCCGGGGACTGGACGACGACGCAGGAGGTGCTGTCGTCGATCTGGGAAAGGATGTCCTCTTGGGCCGAGACGTCGGGCTTCAGGACCACGACCTCGTCATTGGCCATCTCGGAGAGGGTCTCGACGACCGCGGTGTAGTGCGGATGCAGGCCGCCGGAGAGCACCGCCTTGCGGCGCCTGGTGACGCGATGCGCCATCAGCACGGCTTCGCCAGTGCCGGTCGAACCGTCATACATCGAGGCGTTGGCGACCTCCATGCCGGTCAGCGCGGCGACCTGGGTCTGGAACTCGAAGAGATATTGCAGCGTGCCCTGCGCGATCTCGGGCTGGTAAGGCGTGTAGCTGGTCAGGAATTCCGAGCGCTGGATCAGGTGATCGACCGTCGCCGGGACATGGTGCTTGTAGGCGCCGGCGCCGACGAAGAAGGGCACGGCGGACGCAGCGGTGTTCTTGCCCGCCATCTTGCCGAGGATGCGCTCGACCTCGAGCTCGCCCTTGGCGCGGGGCAGGTCGACCGGGGCCTTCAGCAGCTTGTCGGCCGGCACGTCGCTGAACAGCGCGTCGACATCGGAGACGCCGATCCGCGCGAGCATGTCCTCGCGGTCGGTATCGGTGAGCGGGAGATAGCGCATGGGGTGGTTCCGTTTCGGGGTGTCATCCCGTGCGCGCTGCGGCATGGAATGCCGCTGCGCAGACACGGGATCGTGCGACGGGAAGGCGCCTTGTCCTGAGGGCGGTCCCGCATCTGCGCAGCAGCACTTCGTGCCGCAGCGCGTGCGGGAAGACGGCGATCAGAGCGACTTCACGTAGTCCTGGTACTCGGCCTCGTTCATCAGGGCGTCGAGCTCGCCGGCGTCCTTGATTCTGATCTTCAGGAACCAGCCCTTGCCGGCCGGGTCCTCGTTGACGGTGCCGGGGGCGGCCTCGAGCTCGCCGTTGACCTCGACGACCTCGCCGGAGACCGGGGCGTAGACCTCGGACGCGGCCTTCACGCTCTCGACCACCGCGGCTTCGCCGCCCTTGGCCAGCGCCTTGCCCACGGTCGGAAGCTCGACGAAGACGACGTCGCCGAGCTGCGACTGGGCGTAATCGGAGATGCCGACGGTGCCGACGTCACCCTCGATGCGGATATATTCGTGGTCCTTGCTGTAGCGGGTCTCGGCCATGGTTTCCTCCTGGCGTCGGTTGTCTGGGAAAGGGTTCAGCGCTTGTAGCCGTTCGGCACGAAGGGCATCGTCGCCACGACGGCCGGCAGCGGCTTTCCGCGCACGATCAGGTTGAGCTGCGTGCCCGGCGCGGAATGGGCCTTGGCGACATAGCCCATGGCGCAGGGGCCGTTGAGCGTCGGGCCGAATCCGCCCGAGGTCACGACACCGATCACCTCGCCCTCGGGCGTCGCGATCTCGGTGCCCTCGCGGGCCGGAGCGCGGCCCTCGGGCTTCAGGCCGACGCGGATGCGCGAGACACCCTCGGCCAGCTCGCGCTGGACGCGCGCCGCACCGGGGAAGCCCCCCTCCTCGCGGCGGCGCTTCTGGATCGACCAGTTCAGCGCGGCCTCGACCGGCGAGGTCGTGGTGTCGATGTCGTGGCCGTAGAGGCACAGGCCGGCTTCGAGACGCAGCGAATCACGGGCGCCGAGACCGATCGGCTTGACGCTGCCGTCGAGCAGCAGCGTGTCCCAGATCTCGCCGATCCTGTCGGCTGCGGCAGAGATCTCGTAGCCGTCCTCGCCGGTATAGCCGGAGCGGCTGACATTGGCCTTGATACCGGCGACCTTCATGGTGCGCGAGGACATGAAGCCCATTTCGGCGGCTTCCGGAGCGATCTTCGCGAGTGCCGCCTCGGCGCCCGGGCCCTGCAGCGCGATCAGGCCGCGATGCTCGGCCTTGATGAGCTTCACATTGGCCGGCAGGCGCGCCTCGATATGGGCGTAGTCGGCATCCTTGCAGGCGGCGTTGACGACGACATAAAGCGCACCGTCCTCGTCGGGATCGATCGAGCGCGTCACCATCAGGTCGTCGAGGATGCCGCCCTCCTCGTTGAGGAGCTGCGAGTAGCGCTGCTTGCCGGGGGCGAGATTGACGATATCGGCGGGGATCAGCGCTTCGAGCGCCTTCGCCGTGGTCTCGTGATCGGGGCCGATCAGGAAGCACTGGCCCATATGCGAGACGTCGAAGAGCCCGGCCTTCTCCCGCGTCCAGTTATGCTCGGTCAGGATGCCGGCGGGATACTGCACCGGCATGTCGTAGCCGGCGAAGGGCACCATGCGGGCGCCGAGCGCGACATGGCGCGCATGCAGCGGGGTCTTCAGCGGCGCGGCCGCGCCGGCGGTATCGTTATCGGCCTCGGCAGCCATGGCATGCCCCTCCCAGAGTCAAGCGCAAGCCCCGGACGATAGTGTCCGGAACGCGCCCCCTCTGTCTCGGCACCTGAGAGATTTCCCCGCCCGACCCATGAGATCGGACGAGTTACACCCGTCGGTGGGCGGGCATCGCTGCCCGCCGCTTTCCAGAGCGCCAAATCCCCAGCGGCCCTTTTGCCTGAGCGTTTCCGGGGCGGTTGCGCCTTCGGCGCCGGGCCCGAAGCCCGGTCTCTCCCGCGGGGATATGCGGCTTCGGCACAGATACAAGACGCGCCGGGCGAGTCAATCGGCGCGCCGTCGTCTTTCACGGCAAAGCTGTTTTATCAGCGGCGCCTGCGCGCCGGCGCGGCAGCCCCGCCGCCGAGCCCCACGAAGATTTCGATATCGCCCTGGCCGGCCGGCACCAGAATGCCATCCTCGACATGGGTGAAATCGGCGCCGCTCTGGCCCGACGGAATCGCCGCGCCGACACGCGCGCTGCGCTTGCCGATGACCTTGTTGGCACGGGTGACGGTGGTGGTCAGGGTCGCGCCGTAATTGCCCGGCGTGCCGGCCGGGCCGAGCAGCACCCTGCCCTCGACGCCGACCTTGAGGGTGAAGGCACCGCCGCCCGTCGTCGTGCACTGGCGCGCGACGTCGGTGATCGAGATCTGGTAGCGCAGGCCGCTCGAATCCTGCCCCGACTGCGCACGGATCGCGGCGCCGCCATCGGAGACGATGACCTCCGGGCAGACCAGAGGCCCATCCTCGTCGTCCTTCGGCAACTGGTCTGCCGGCGGGGGCGTGGTGGACTGGAACATGATGACGTTGAGCGCGGTGTTGCCCGCCGACGAGGACGAGCCCGAGCCGCAGCCGGCAAGGCCGAGGCACAGCAGCGGCAAGGCGAGCCAGCGGCCCTGACGAAGAGTGTGATCGATCACGGCAGCGCCTCCACGCCCTGGCCGAAGCCGTTGAGGGAGACAGGCACGCCTACCCCCTCTTCCGGCGTCTGGAATACGATGAAGGTCGCGCTCTTGCCGCCCTTGAGCTGGCCCAGCAGGGTGTCGTCCATGACGACCTCCGCCACGCAACCGGTGGTCAGGCAGCGCACGAAGCCGGCGCGGCCGATATCCTTGTCGTCGATCTTGAGGCCGAGGCCCGAGGGCAGCAGCACGCCGAGCGGGGCGACGACACGCAGCAGCCGGCTCTTCTGGTCCGCCGTCTTGAGCACGATGACGAGGAGCGTCAGATTCGGCCGGTCCTCGGCCGCGACGTTCTGGACGAGCGCGCATTGCTCGGCCTTGGCGCCCGGCGGCACCTCGCAGCGCATCTGCCAGTCGCCATGTGTGGAGCGCACCGCGCCCTGCGCGAAAGCGGAGCCGGCGGCGAGGCTTGTCCCCATGAGCGCCAGCGCCAGCGCGCCCAACGCTCCGATGATCCTCATCATCCCTGCCATCCCTTCGAAACCCGACTTTTTGAAACCGCAGCAGAAGCGCAGAATTCAGGCAAAACGCCGACCGCGCCAGAGAATCCCGCCGCCTCTCAACATAAAACGCGTTCGGACCATGCAGGGTGGGTCCTGTCAAGGCGGCATGGCGGCCGGGCGCGCACGTCAAGGCCTCGTGCGATTATGCCGCATGGTCGATGGGGGCAGTCTTCATTGCCCCACTGGCGCAAGCGTGATCTTTGATTTATCGCAATCCCGAAGAACGAGGCGACTTCGCGGTCGCCCCTTCGTGCATGGAGCCGCAACAGGGACCAAAGTCGGTCGGCTCCCATGCAGGTCGATTGAGGAGCATGTGGGATCGATGCGATTTCTGAGCAGGACCTTTGCAACAGCGGCCGCCACGGCCCTTGCCGTCGCCGCGCTGGCGACCGTCCCGGCGCTCGCCGGCACCGGCATGCCCTCCCCCTGGCAGATGAACCTGCAGGGCGCGGTCACCCCCGTCGCCGAATTCATCCACTGGTTCCATGACTGGCTGAACATCATCATCGCCATCGTCACGCTCTTCGTGCTGGCGCTGCTGATCTACGTCGTCTTCCGCTTCAACGAGAAGGCGAACCCGGTTCCCTCCAAGACCACGCACAACGCTCTCCTCGAAGTTTGCTGGACCGTGATCCCGGTCCTGATCCTCGTCGTGATCGCGATTCCGTCCTTCCGTCTGCTCAAGCTGCAGCTCGAGGTGCCGCAGGCCGACATGACCGTGAAGGTCACCGGCAACCAGTGGCGCTGGACCTACGAGTATCCGAAGGAGAACGGCGGCTTCACCTTCGATTCGCTGATGCTGAACGAGGAAGATCGCGCCAAGGCGATCGCCAGCAACAAGATCGCCGCGGCCGAGGCGCCCCGCCTGCTCGCCGTCGACAACGAGGCGGTCATCCCGGTCGGCAAGATCGTGCGCGTCCAGGTCACGGCCTCCGACGTCATCCACAAGTTCACGGTCCCGTCCTTCGGCATCAAGATCGACGCCATCCCCGGCCGCCTGAACGAAACCTGGTTCAAGGCGGAGCGCGAGGGCATCTATTACGGCCAGTGCTCGTTCATCTGCGGCCAGGACCACGCCTATATGCCGATCGCCGTCCGCGTCGTCAGCCAGGAGCGCTATGCCGCCTGGCTCGCGGAAGCGAAGCAGAAATTCGCCAATGCCGAAGACGCGGGCAGCAAGTTCGCTGCCGCGTCCAAGTAAGTCGCCGAGGAGAAGAACGATGGCAACAGCGGCTCACGCTCACGGCCATGACGAGGCCCATCACGACCATCCGACCGGATGGCGCCGGTGGCTCCTGTCGACCAACCACAAGGACATCGGCACGCTCTACCTGATCTTCTCGATCATGGCGGGGCTCGTCGGCGGCTTCCTCTCGATCATGATGCGCATCGAGCTGCAGCAGCCCGGCCTGCAGATCTTCGCCAACGGCCAGAGCTACAACGTCTTCGTCACCGGCCACGGCCTGATCATGATCTTCTTCATGGTCATGCCCGCCGTCATCGGCGGCTTCGGCAACTGGTTCGTGCCGCTGATGATCGGCGCGCCGGACATGGCCTTCCCGCGCATGAACAACATCTCGTTCTGGCTGACGGTCGCCGCCTTCGTCCTGATGATCATCTCGATGTTCGTCGAGGGCGCGCCGGGCGCGAAGGGCGTCGGCACGGGCTGGACGGTCTATCCGCCGTTCTCGACGGCCGGCCACCCCGGCCCCTCGGTCGATTTCGGCATTCTGTCGCTGCACCTGGCCGGTGCCGCCTCGATCCTGGGCGCGATCAACTTCATCACCACGATCCTGAACATGCGCGCGCCGGGCATGACGATGCACCGCATGCCGCTCTTCGCCTGGGGCGTGCTGGTCACCGCCTTCCTGCTGCTCCTGTCGCTGCCGGTCCTGGCGGGCGCCATCACCATGTTGCTGACGGATCGCAATTTCGGCACGACCTTCTATGACCCGGCCGGCGGCGGCGACCCGATCCTGTACCAGCATCTGTTCTGGTTCTTCGGCCACCCCGAAGTCTACATCATGATCCTGCCGGCCTTCGGCATCGTCAGCCACATCATCTCGACCTTCTCGAAGAAGCCGATCTTCGGCTATCTCGGAATGGCCTACGCCATGGTCGCGATCGGCGTCGTCGGCTTCATCGTGTGGGCGCACCACATGTACACCGCCGGCCTCTCGCTCAACACGCAGCGCTATTTCGTGTTCGCGACGATGGTCATCGCGGTGCCCACCGGCATCAAGATCTTCTCCTGGATCGCGACGATGTGGGGCGGCTCGATCCGTTTCACCGCGCCGATGGTCTGGGCGATCGGATTCATCTTCCTGTTCACCGTCGGCGGCGTCACCGGCGTCGTGCTGGCCAATGCCGGCGTCGACCGCTCGCTGCATGCGACCTATTACGTCGTGGCCCATTTCCACTACGTGCTGTCGCTCGGCGCCGTGTTCGGCATCTTCGCGGGCTTCTACTACTGGTTCCCGAAGATGAGCGGCTACGTGATCCCGGACTGGATCGGCCGCCTGCACTTCTGGGTCGCCTTCGTCGGCGCGAACCTGCTGTTCTTCCCGCAGCATTTCCTCGGGCTGGCCGGCATGCCGCGTCACTATGTCGACTATCCCGATGCCTTCGCGGGCTGGCATTTCTGGTCGTCGATCGGCTCCTACATCTTCGCCTTCGGCCTGCTGATCTTCTTCTACGGCCTCGTGGTGGCCTTCACGAAGAAGCAGCTTGCCGGCGACAATCCATGGGGCGAAGGCGCGACGACGCTGGAATGGACCCTGTCCTCGCCGCCGCCGTTCCACCAGTTCGAGACGCTGCCGCGCATCACCGGCTCGGACCACTGAGACTTCGATCATCGCGCGTCGATGGACGCGCGATGATCTCGCCGATTGCTGGAGCACCTGATACGTCCGAAGAGTGGGTTCCACCTTTCGGTTCGATGCTCGAGGCGGCGGGCCTTGAATGGTCCGCCGCCGCCCTTCCCCCGAGCGCCCCGAAGGGCGTTCCGGAGACGGGCGGCCACCCGCCGCGAAGACCTCGCGCCCATGGGCGCCGTTCACAAGAGTACGAAGACGAATAGACCGATGTCCGCTGCGTTCGACACCCGCACCGAGAGCCTGACAGCCTCCACCGGCGAAGCGCGCGATTTCTTCGCGCTGCTGAAGCCGCGCGTGATGTCGCTGGTCATCGTCACGGCGCTGACCGGCATGGCGACCGCGCCGGGCTCGGTGCATCCCGTCCTCGGCCTCGCCGCGCTGCTGGCGATCGCGGTCGGGGCCGGCGCGTCGGGCTGCCTCAACATGTGGTACGACGCCGATATCGACGCGCTGATGAGCCGCACCGCCAAGCGGCCGATCCCGTCTGGCCGTATTCTGCCTTCGGAAGCTCTGGCCTTCGGGTTGACGCTGTCGATCGGCTCCGTGCTGGTGCTCGGGCTCGTCGCCAACGCGCTCGCCGCGGCGATGCTGGCCTTCACCATCTTCTTCTACGCCGTCGTCTATTCGATGTGGCTGAAGCGCTGGACGCCGCAGAACATCGTGATCGGCGGCGCCGCCGGCGCCTTCCCGCCGATGATCGGCGAAGCCGTCGTGACGGGCGATTTCGGCTGGCACTCCATCGTGCTGTGCGCGATCATCTTCCTGTGGACGCCGCCGCATTTCTGGGCTCTGGCGCTGGTAAAGTCCGGCGACTACGCCCGCGCCGGCATTCCGATGATGCCGAATGTCGCCGGCCCGGCCGCGACGCGCCGGCAGATCGTGCTCTATTCGCTGATCATGGCGCCGGTCGCCGTCCTGCCGGCGCTGATGGGCTTCGGCGGCCTGCTCTATCTCACCGTGTCGGTCTCGACCGGCCTCGTCATGATCGCGCTGTCGATCCAGGTCTGGCTGCGGACCGAGGGGCCGGCCGCGACCAAGGCCTGCTGGTCGCTGTTCGGCTTCTCGATCCTCTATCTCTTCCTGCTGTTCGCCGTGCTGATCGTCGAAAACGGCTTCGGGCTGATGTGGGCCCTGCCGAAGGTGCTGGGATGAGCGAGCCCCGCCCGCAGCAGCCCGCCCCCGCCCCGTTCTCGCCCGAGGACATGGCGCGCCGCCGCCGCCGCTCGATCGCGCTGGCGCTGGTGCTCGGCGGGCTCGTGATCTTCTTCTTCGTGGTGACGCTGGTAAAGACCGGCCCCGCGATCCTGAACCGGCCTCTGTGATGACGACGCCCGTTCCTCAGCCGCGCAGGGGCAATCCGGCACGAACCGCGCTGCTCTGCACCGGCATCGCCTTCGGCATGCTCGGCGCATCCTTCGCGGCGGTGCCGCTCTACGACCTGTTCTGCAAGGTCACGGGCTTCGGCGGCACGCCGATGACCGGCACGGCCGGCGCCGGCAAGATCCTCGACCGCACGATGGCGGTGCGCTTCGACGCCAATGTCGCGCCAGGGCTCGGCTGGAAATTCGAGGCGGAAAGCCCGGAGATCAAGGTCAGGGTCGGCGAGACCCAGACCGTGTTCTACAAGATGACGAATCGCTCGGACCGCACGGTGACGGGCATCGCGACCTACAATGTCGCTCCGGACAAGGCCGCGGCCTATTTCGTCAAGATCCAGTGCTTCTGTTTCACCGAGCATACGCTGAAGCCCGGCGAGAGCTTCGAGGCCCCGGTGGTGTTCTATATCGACCCGGAGATCGCGGGGAATCGCGAGCTCGACGGCGTCCACGCCATCACGCTGTCCTATACCTATTTCGCCTCCAAGTCGGGCCAGCCCGTCGCGGAAGGCAAGACCGGCACCGTCAAGGGTGACGCGAGCAATTCTAAACTGTAGAACCACGCTAGAGCAGAAGCGCGGACAAAAAGCCGTACGCGGAGACTGAATACGATGGCCGGGGCCCATACGAAGCACCACGATTACCACCTCGTCGATCCGAGCCCGTGGCCGCTCGTCGGCGCCGCCAGCGCGACGATCATGGCGATCGGCGCAGTGATGTGGATGAAGGCGCTGCCGGTCGGCGGCATGCATCTCGGCCCGCTGGTGTTCGGCGCCGGCCTGCTCGGCGTTCTCTACACGATGCTCTCCTGGTGGATGGACGTGGTGCGCGAGGCCGAGCGCGAAGGCCACCACACCCGCGTCGTCCAGATCCATCACCGCTATGGCATGATCATGTTCATCGCCTCCGAGGTGATGTTCTTCGTCGCCTGGTTCTGGGCCTATTTCGATGCCAGCCTCTTCGCCGGCGAGCACATCAACTACCTGCGCTACGACTTCACCGGCGGGCACTGGCCGCCGAAGGGCATCGAGACCTTCGATCCCTGGCACCTGCCGCTGCTCAACACGCTGATCCTGCTGACCTCGGGCACGACCGTGACCTGGGCGCATTATGCGCTGATCAACAACGATCGCGCCGGCCTGAAGCAGGCGCTGTGGCTGACCGTCATCCTCGGCATCCTGTTCACGGTCTGCCAAGCTTACGAGTATTCGCACGCCACTTTCGGCTTCAAGGGCCACATCTACGGCGCCACCTTCTTCATGGCGACGGGCTTCCACGGCGCGCATGTCATCATCGGCACGATCTTCCTGGCGGTCTGCCTGTACCGGGCCTATCTCGGCCACTTCAAGCCGGACCAGCATCTCGGCTTCGAATTCGCCGCCTGGTACTGGCACTTCGTCGACGTGGTCTGGCTGTTCCTGTTCGCCGCGATCTATGTCTGGGGCGCGGGCGCACCGGCCGCCGGACACTGACGCCGCCGCTCAACCGCGCTTTCGCGGTCAACGTCCGGAAGGCGGCCGCGAGGCCGCCTTTCCTGTTTCGACCTTTTGATTTTGCATCGACTTCCCCGAAAGCAGCGTTCCGCTTTTCGGCCGATGCCAAGGGAGGCTGCGATGGCCGCTCCTGAACCCACACTCCCCTCCCCCTATTCGACGGGGCTGGCAGGTCGCTGCCCGCGCTGCGGTGAGGGCGCGCTGTTCGACGGATTCCTCAAGCTCAAGCCGCGCTGCAATGCCTGCGGGCTCGACTACAAATTCGCCGATTCGGCGGATGGCCCGGCCGTGTTCATCATGCTGATCGCCGGCTTCATCGTGCTCGGCGCGGCGCTCTATGTGGAGATCGCCTATGAGCCGCCGATCTGGCTGCATCTGATGATCTGGCTGCCCTTGGCTATCCTGATCTGCCTCGGCCTGCTCAGGCCGATGAAGGGACTCGCCGTCGCCTTGCAATATGCCCACAAGGCCGAGGAAGGCAGGCGCGAATCGTGACCGCCGTGTCGCCCTCCACCCCGCGCAAGCCCGGCCTGCTGCTGCCGACGCTGCTGACCGTCGCCGGCGTGCTGGTGCTGTGCACGCTCGGCACCTGGCAGCTCCAGCGCATGGGCGAGAAGCACGCCTATATCGAGCGCCTGCAGCGGGAAGCCGCGGGAAAGCCGGCCGCGATGCCGCCGAGCGCCGACTGGGCGAAACTCGATGCCGCTGCACTCGACCTGACCCATGTCGTCGCCAAGGGCAGCTATGTCGACGACCGCATCGCCGGGGTGCGCACCACCATCGCCGCCGGCCCGCCCGGCAGCCGGCAATTGTCCGGCTTCGGGCGCTGGATCTTCCAGGCGTTCAAGCTGGAGGATGGCGGGATCATCCTGGTCAATCGCGGCTTCGTCCCGGAAAGCCGTCTCGGCCAGATCGGCCCGGCCAGCGGCCCCGACACGATAGCCGGCTTCCTGCGGGCCCCGGAAAGCCGCAACAGCTTCACCCCGCAGGACTTGCCGGCGATCCGCGAATTCTACACGCGCGACCCGGCCGCGATCGCAGCCTCGCTCGGCCAGCCGGCGGCACCCTTCTATCTGGAGGCCGCCCGCGAGGGCGACGGCATGACGCCGCCCGCCGGCGTCGATGTGCGCGAGCTGATCGCACGGATCCCGGACAACCACCTGCAATATGCGCTGACCTGGTTCGGGCTGGCGCTGACCCTGCTCGGCTTGTTCGCGGCCTGGGTCTGGCAGACCCGGAAGACGAGCGCCTAAATCCCGGCAAGCCCTCATCCTGAGGAGCGCTTCGCAGAAGCGCGTCTCGAAGGATGCTCCAGATGATTCCGGAACCTACCGGAGCATCCTTCGAGACGCCGCTGCGCGGCTCCTCAGGATGAGGGCTCGATAGTCAAACCGTTTTGCCCAAAGCGCCGGACCGGCCTATAGCATCAGGCTGAGATCACCGAGGCCAAGATCGTGCTGCATGTTTCCACCCGGGGTGAAGCCCCGGCGCTCAGCTTTTCCGACGCGCTCCTGACCGGGCTTGCCCGCGACGGCGGACTTTACCTACCGCAGAGCTGGCCCAAACTCACCACCACGGAGATCGCGGGCTTCGCCGGGAAGCCCTATAAGGCCGTCGCCGAGCGCGTGCTCGGCGCGCTCACCGATGGCGATATCGAGAGCGGCGCGCTGTCCGGCATGATCGGCGAGGCCTATGCCGGCTTCCGCCACCCGGCCGTCTGCCCGCTGACGCAGATCGGCGACAATCTCTTCGTGCTGGAGCTGTTCCACGGCCCGACGCTCGCCTTCAAGGACGTGGCGATGCAACTGCTCGGCCGGCTGATGGATCATGTGCTCGGGCAGCGCGGCCAGCGCGCCACCATCGTCGGCGCGACCTCGGGCGACACGGGCGGCGCGGCCATCGACGCCTTCAAGGGCCTGAAGAGCGTCGACGTATTCATCCTCTACCCGCAAGGCCGCGTCTCCGACGTGCAGCGCCGGCAGATGACCACGGTCGATGCCGACAACGTCCATGCCATCGCGGTCGAAGGCACCTTCGACGATTGCCAGAACCTCGTGAAGGCGATGTTCAACCATCACGCCTTCCGCGACGAGATCGGGCTCTCGGGCGTCAACTCGATCAACTGGGCCCGCATCGCGGCGCAGGTGGTCTATTACTTCACGGCGGCCGTCTCGCTGGGCGGGCCGGGGCGGAAGGTCTCCTTCACGGTGCCGACCGGCAATTTCGGCGACATCCTCGCCGGCTGGGTCGCCAAGCAGATGGGTCTGCCGGTCGAGCGGCTGGGCATCGCGACCAACAGCAACGACATCCTGGCGCGCACGCTCGAAACCGGCGCCTATGAGATGCGCGGCGTCCAGGCGACGACCTCGCCCTCGATGGACATCCAGATCTCCTCGAATTTCGAGCGCCTGCTGTTCGAGGCGCATGGCCGCGACGGCGCCACTGTCCGCCGGCTGATGCAGTCGCTGCAGCAATCCGGCCGCTTCGAGATCGCCGGCGCAGCGCTCCAGCGCATCCGCGGCGAGTTCGACGCGGCTTCGCAGAGCGAGGACGAGATCGCCAGCGAGATCCGCAAGAGCTGGACCGAGGCCGGCTACCTGCTCGATCCGCATACCGCGATCGGCGTCGGCGCGGCCCGGCAGGCACTGAAGCGCGACCCTGCGACGCCGATGATCGTGCTCGGCACGGCCCATCCCGCCAAGTTTCCGGCAGCGGTGAAGGCTGCCAGCGGCGTCGAGCCGGTGCTTCCGGCCCATCTCGCCGATCTGATGGAGCGCAACGAGCGCGTGACGCTGCTGCCGAACGATCTCGGCAAAGTCGAGGCCTTCGTACGCGAGCATGCGCGGGCCGTGCGCGGAGCGGCGGCGTGAGCGCGACCGCTCCGATCGAGGAAGCCGGGCTGGCCGCGCCGGCACGGCCGGACGGGCCTCACGACCCCGATGTCGCCCTGACCACCCTGCCCTCCGGGCTGCGCGTCGTCTCGCAGCGCATGGACCATGCCGCGACCGTCTCGCTCGGTATCTGGATCGGGGCCGGTTCGCGCGACGAGCTTCCGAACGAGCACGGGCTCGCCCATCTGCTCGAGCATATGGCGTTCAAAGGTACGGCGCGCCGCAGCGCGCTTGAGATCGCCGAGGAGATCGAGAGCGTCGGCGGCGACCTGAACGCCGCGACCTCCGTCGAATACACCTGCTACACCGCCCGCGTGCTCGGATCGGATCTCGGCCTCGCCGTCGACATCCTCGCCGACATCATCACCTCGCCCTCCCTGACCGAGGAAGAATTGAAGCGCGAGAAGGGCGTGATCCTGCAGGAGATTTCGGCCGTGCAGGATACGCCCGATGACCTCGTCTATGACCGCTTCCTGCAGGCCGCCTTTCCCGACCAGCCGATCGGCCGGCCGATCCTCGGCACCGCCAAGACGGTGAAGGGCTTCACGCCCGACGCGATCCGCGCCTATCTCGCCCGCAACTACCATGCCGGCAACATGGTGCTCGCCGCCTCCGGCGCTGTCGACCATGACGAGCTGGTGGCGCTTGCCAGGGAGCATCTCTCAAAGCTGCCCGCGACCCCGGCCCAGCCGCTTGCACGCGAGGCGGGCGAGTATCGCGGCGGCGAAGCCCGCATCGGCAGCGACGAGGAGCAGGTTCATCTCGTGCTCGGCCTGCCCGGCCTGCCCTTCAAGGGCGGCCAGCACTACGCCCTGCAGATCTTCGCGTCGGTCCTCGGCGGCGGCTTGTCGTCGCGCCTGTTCCAGGAGGTGCGCGAGCAGCGCGGCCTCGCCTATGCGATCGACGCCTTCCACTGGCCCTTCTCCGATTGCGGCGTCTTCGGCATCGGGGCCGGCACGGCGCCCGAGGATGCCGGCGAACTGATCGAGGTCGCGCTCGGCTGCCTGCGCCAGGCGGCGGAGGATGTCAGCGAAGCGGAAGTCGCCCGCGCCCGCGCCCAGATGAAGGTCGGCCTGCTGGCCTCGCTCGAAAGCCCCGGCGGCAAGCTGGAGCAGATGGCGCGGCAGGTGCTGCTCTTCGGCCGGGCGATCCCGCGCGAGGAGCTGGCCGCACGGCTCGATGCGGTGGCGCTCGAAGACGTGCGCGCCGCCGGCCGCTCCCTGCTCGGGCACCAGCCGACGATCGCGGCCGTCGGCCCGACCCATGGCCTGCCGCCGGCCAAGCGCCTGCGTCACGCGGCCCGGGCGGCGGACTGACCGGCGATGGCTCTCTTCCGTTTCCCGAGCGAGCCGCCGAGCCGCCCGCTGATCCGGACGCCGAACCTCTATCTGCGCGCGCCCCAGGCCGGAGACCATGCGGCCTGGGCCGTGCTGCGCATGGAAAGCCGCGAGTTCCTGACGCCCTGGGAACCGACCTGGAACGAGGACGACCTGACCCGCGCCTCCTTCCGCCTGCGCGCCAAGCGGGCGGCACGCGAGATTTCGACCGACGAGGCCTATTCCCTCTTCATCTTCGAAGCGGGCACGGAAGCCCTGCTCGGCGGGCTGACGCTCGGCCTGATCCGGCGCGGCGTCGCGCAGGCCTGCACGCTCGGCTACTGGATGGGCCGGCGCCATGCCGGCAAGGGCCATATGACGGAGGCCGTACGCGGCGCCGTGCGCTTCGCCTTCTCCGACCTGGCGCTGCACCGCGTCGAGGCCGCCTGCCTGCCCAATAACGAACCGTCGCGGCGCCTGCTCGAGCGTGTCGGCTTCCAGCGTGAAGGGCTGGCGCGGGCCTATCTCAAGATCAACGGCAACTGGGCCGACCACCTGCTCTATGCCGCGCTCTCGACCGATGCCTTGCCCGGAAACCGGCCGTGACTGCGGCGGTTGACCACAGCCACGCTTCGCCTTGCCCTTGCCATGAGCGGCCGATAGGGCTTTTCGTTAAAGTTCGAATGATCGCTTCCCGCCTGATAGCCGAGCACAGCTTGTCCATTTCCGAGCGCATCTTCCGGGTCGGCCTCGCCCTGGCCGGGCTTGTCCTGTGGTTCTGCGCTGCGGCCCTGCCGGCGCTCGCCGTCGAGGCGGTGCGTGTCCCGGTCGACGCTCCGGTGATCGACCTGACCAATGTCGTCGAGCGCAACAAATCCGACGGCGACGTGATCCAGATCTCGACCGCGCCGGGGCCGGACGGTATCGTCCGGCGCATCGCGGTCAAGGCGCGCGAATCCGGCGCGCGCCCGGACTGGATCGTGTTCGCGCTCACCAATGATTCCGACGAGCAGATCGACCGCCTGCTGGTCGCTCCCTTTCACCGCCTGATCGGCTCGGGCGTGATCTGGCCCGATCTCGGCGACAAGCGGATCGAGGCGGTGACGGCAAGCCAGGGCCTCTCGCCCGACCGCGAGCCCAGCCCCGATGCCGACGTCTTCCTGATCACGCTCGACCCCGGCACGACCGTCACCTTCGTCGCCGAACTCAAGTCGCCGAACCTGCCGCAGCTCTATCTCTACGAGGCCGAGGCCTACCGGCAGAAGACCAATGGCCTGACCCTCTACAAGGGCATCATCATCGGGATCGCCGGCCTGCTCGCGCTGTTCCTGACCATCATCTTCGTGGTCAAGGGCGCGGTGATCTTTCCGGCCGCAGCGGCGCTGGCCTGGGCGGTCCTGGCCTATGCCGGCCTCGATTTCGGCTTCTTCCAGCGCCTGTTCCCGCTGACGCCTGCGATCGAGCGCATCTATCGCGCCGGTGCCGAGGTCGTGCTGGCGGCGACGCTGCTGGTCTTCCTCTTCGCCTATCTCAACCTGTCGCGCTGGCATGTACGCTATGGCCATGTCACGCTGCTCTGGATCCTCGGCCTCGCCGGGCTGATCGGACTGGCCGTCTTCGATGCGCCGATGGCGTCCGGCATCGCGCGCATCTCGATCGCGGCGGTGGCGGCGATCGGCTTCATCCTCGTCGTGCATCTGGCGACGCATGGCTACGAGCGGGCGGTGATGCTGATCCCGACCTGGTTCCTGCTCGCGGTCTGGGTGACCGCGGCGAGCTTCACCGTGACCGGGCAGTTCCAGCGCGATCTGGTCGCGCCTGCCCTGCTGGGCGGCCTCGTCCTGATCGTGCTGCTGATCGGCTTCACCGTGATCCAGCACGCCTTCGCCGGCGGCGCGATCTCGCAGGGGCTGGTCTCCGATACCGAGCGCCGGGCGCTCGCGCTGTCCGGTGCGGGCGATCTCGTCTTCGACTGGGACGTCTCTTCCGACAAGGTCTTCGTCTCCCCGCAGATCGAGACGCTGCTCGGCCTGCCCAAGGGCGCGCTCGAAGGTTCGGCCGCGCGCTGGCTGGAGCATATGCATGTCGCCGACCGCGACCGCTATCGCGTCACGCTGGACGCCGTGCTGGAGCAGCGTCGCGGCAAGCTCAACCTGGACCTGCGCCTGCGCTCCGCGAACGGCGCCTATCACTGGATCAACGTGAAGGCGCGGCCGGTGATCGGCTCGGACGGCGAGGTCATCCGCGTCATCGGCACGCTGGCCGACGTCACCGAGCAGCGCACCGCGCAGGAGCGCCTGCTGCACGACGCCGTTCACGACAACCTGACCGGCCTGCCCAACCGCAAACTGTTCCAGGATCGCTTGGGCGCGATTTTCGGCTTCACCCGCGCCGACGATACTATCCGCCCGACCGTGCTCGTCATCGATGTCGACCGGTTCAAGCAGGTCAACGAATCCGTCGGTTTCTCAGCCGGCGATTCGATCCTGCTGACGCTGGCGCGCCGTCTCGGCCGGCTGCTCCGGGCCCAGGACACGCTCGCCCGCATCGGCGGCGACACCTTCGCGATGATCCTCGTATCCGAGCGCGATCCCGAGCGCATCCTGGCGCTGGCCGAGCTGGTGCGCCGCGCCGTGTCGACGCCGATCACCTATGCCGAGCGCGAGATCGTGCTGACGCCCTCGATCGGGCTTGCCCTGTTCGATCCGGCACCGGCCTCGCGCAAGGAAGACGCGCTGAAGAATGCCGAGCTTGCCATGGCCCATGCCAAGCGCCAGGGCGGCAACAAGATCGAGGTCTTCGTGCCGGCGATGCGCACCGACCGCAACGACCGGCT
This sequence comes from Bosea sp. ANAM02, assembly GCF_011764485.1. Taxonomy (NCBI): domain Bacteria; kingdom Pseudomonadati; phylum Pseudomonadota; class Alphaproteobacteria; order Hyphomicrobiales; family Alloboseaceae; genus Allobosea; species Allobosea sp. ANAM02. The sequence continues at coordinate 3,893,327 of NZ_AP022848.1, forward strand.
GGCGCTGGAAAGCGACCTGCGCCGGGCGATCGAGCGCGGCGAGATCCAGGTCATGTACCAGCCGATCGTCCGGCTGGAGGACCGCACCATCGCGGGTTTCGAGGCCCTGGTGCGCTGGGACCATCCGCGCGAAGGCCGCCTGATGCCGCAGGATTTCCTCGCCATCGCCGAGGAGACCGGGCTGATCGTCGATCTCGGCGTCTATGTCATGGACAAGACGGCGCGCGAGCTGGAAGCCTGGCAGGCGGCGCTGGAGGTCGACCCGCCGATCTTCGCCAGCGTCAACGTCTCCAGCCGGCAATTGCTGCGCCACGACCTGCTGCACGACGTGAAGACCGTGCTCGGGCGCCGGCGGGTGCTGCCGGGCACGCTCAAGCTCGAGATCACCGAGAGCCTTGTCATGGAGAACCCGGAATATGCGGCGCAGATGCTGCAGCGCATCCGCGATCTCGGCGCCGGCCTCTCGCTCGACGATTTCGGCACGGGCTATTCCTCGCTGTCCTATCTGCAGCGCTTCCCCTTCGACACGATCAAGATCGACCAGAGCTTCGTGCGCCAGATGGGCAATGGCCGCCCGCCGGTGATCCTGCGCTCGATCGTGCAGCTCGCCGCCGATCTCCACATGGATGTCGTCGCCGAGGGCGCCGAGAGCGAGTCGGACGCGATCGAGCTCTACCAGCTCGGCTGCCAGTATGCGCAGGGCTATATCTTCGGCCAGCCGATGACGGCGGCGGAAGCGCGGCGCCTGATGGGCGCGGCGGCTGCGGCGGCGACCGAGGCGGCTTGAGGCTCCGTCAGCAGCTCCGCTGGGCTTCCAATTCCACCGTTGCCATTCCGGGGCGCGTCGCAGGCGCGAATCCAAAACCCACGACGGGGTGAGACATTTGATGCGCGGTCGCTGGCGGCTCGCCCCGTCGTGGGTTCCGGGTTCTTCGCTTCGCAAAGCCCCGGAATGACAACGGGCAGTTCTCAGGCGTGCCCAGCCTCGCGCGACAGGAAGGCAGGGTCGATGCCGATCTTGCCGAGCGCGCGCTGGTACTTGGTCTCGACGCTCTCGTCGAAGAGCAGTTCGGGATCGGCGGCGCAGTGCAGCCAGCCGTTCGACTGGATCTCGGCCTCCAATTGCCCCGCGGCCCAGCCGGCATAGCCCAGCGCCAGCACCGCATTCTCCGGGCCGTCGCCATTGGCGATGGCGCGCAGGATGTCGAGCGTCGCGGTCAGGCAGATGCCCTCGTCGATCGGCAGGGTCGCCGATTCCAGGAAGAAATCGGCCGTGTGCAGGACGAAGCCGCGCTTGGTCTCGACCGGCCCGCCGCGCAGAACCTGCATGCGCTCGGCCCGGCTCGGCAGGCGGATCGCCTCCTCGGAGGGGATCACGTCGAGCTGGACGAGCAGCTCCGGAAATTTCGTGTCGCCCGCCGGCTTATTCACGATAATGCCCATCGCCCCGTCCTCGGAATGGGCGCAGACATAGACGACGCTGCGGCTGAAGCGTGAATCCGCCATGCCCGGCATCGCGATCAGGCATTGCCCGTCGAGATAGGAGCGGCCGCCGACGCGCGATTGTGAGCCAATCTTCATGACCTGCATGCTAGAGGCTGTCGGGGAGTCTCGGCAAGGCTTGGCTCTCCGCCTTCGACCGAAACGCAAGACCCCTCCCACCGAACGCGCCCTTGGATCACATTCTCGTGCGCCGAGGGCCCGTCGCACCCCCATACCGCCATTATCGCGATTGTGCCCCAATCCTGCGCCAGGCTCCGGCTCGATCGCTCAGGCATCGACCGGCGGAGGAAGACAGGTTTTGTTCGCTTTTCAGGCTCGCAATCGGTAAAGGCTGGGCCCGTGAACCGTATTCTTCCCCTGCTGGCACTGCTGCCCCTTGCTTTCGGCCATGCCGCCGGCGCGCAGGAGGCAGCCAACGAGGCCGCGACTTCGCCCTGGTCGGCGAGCGACCACGCGAAGCTGCGCCTGATCGCGGGCCCGACGACGCCGACCGGGAAGCAGCGCGTCGGCGTCGAGATCGTGATGTCGCCGGGCTACAAGACCTACTGGCGCAGCCCCGGCCAGTTCGGCGTGCCGCCGGCCTTCGACTGGACCGGCTCGACCAATATCGGCGGGCTCGACGTGCGCTGGCCCGTGCCGGAGCGCTTCCAGGATTCGGCCGGATACTCCATCGGCTATGTCGGCGAGGTCGTGATCCCGATCTCGGTCCAGCCCGTCGATCCGTCGCGGCCGGTGATGGTCGTGCTCAAGCTCGACTATGCCGTCTGCGAGAAGATCTGCATCCCGGCCAAGGGCGAGGCCAGCCTGTGGCTCGAGCCCGGCGTGACGACGGTCACCTCGCCGCGGCTCGAGAGCTTCGAAGCGCGCGTGCCGGTGCCGGCCAGGCCCGGCCCGCACAGGGAGAAGATCGCGATCGTCGATGCCGGGCCCGACGACAGCGTGGTCGATCCGGGCCTGCGCCTCGTCCTGCAGCCGCCGGCGGAAGGCCGGATCGAGGATATCTTCGTCGAGGGCTCCGGCATGTGGTCCTTCGGCAAGTCGCGATTGACGCCGCAGGCCGACGGCACGGTGCTCGCCCAGATCCGGATCGACGAGCGGCCGAAGGGCGCGGCCGGCCCGATCCCGCTGATCTTCACCGTTCGCGGCACGCCGCGGCCGATCGAGACGCGGCTGGAACTCGACATCCCCGCCGGCAAGCCCTAATCCGTGAGGCCGGGCGGCCCCTTCCGCCGCAGGCTTCACGGAGAGACAGGCTGATGACCATCAAGGTGGGTGACAAGCTTCCCCAGGCGACGTTCCGCGTCATGACGGCCGACGGCCCGGCCGCGCGCACGACCGACGACCTGTTCGCCGGCAAGAAAGTGGTGCTCTTCGCCGTGCCCGGCGCCTTCACCCCGACCTGCCATCGCAACCACCTGCCCGGCTATCTGGAGAAGGCGGCCGAGATCAAGGCGAAGGGCGTCGACGCCATCATGGTGACCAGCACCAACGACGTCTTCGTCATGGACGCCTGGTCGAAGGCGACCGGCGGCGCCGGCGTGATCGAGTTCCTTTCGGACGGCAACGCCGATTTCGCCAAGGAAATCGGCCTGTCGCTTGACGGCTCGGGCTTCGGCCTCGGCACCCGCTCGCAGCGCTATTCGATGCTGGTCGAGAACGGCGTGGTGAAGGTTCTCAGCGTCGAGGAAGCCGCCGGCAAGGCGGAAGCCTCCGGCGCCGAGGCGATGCTCGCCAAACTCTGAGCCAGAGGGCACGGAGAGAGATTGAAGCCCGCGCAGTCGCTGCGCGGGCTTTTTGTTGGCTCGGCGGATGGAGCAAATGTCTGCAAAGGGTCGAAAGCGGACGATTACCGGGAGCACCAAGCCAATGCGTCAAACCTGCCCTGGTCCGAAAGGTCGCGTTTGAAAAAGCCACGGATTGTATCCCCGACGCGACCGCGCCAATAAATGCATGGTGACATGTCGATCAATAGTCGCTCTGGCCCATCCATCGCCGCTCGGGGCCGAACCACGACGCGAGTGCATTTCCCATCCTGATTTTGGACATCGACGACAATACCTTCCACCGCGACGGCATTTCGCCCGCATCCAAGTTCCAGCGTCTCGGTGGAAAGGCGGCCCCATGGGTACATGGCTCGACAACGCACGTCCGGGCAACTCTGGAGCGGCCTCGCCGACGATGATGTGCAATCGACTGCAGACGCGATTGCGACAATCATGATTACATTCCGCATCGTCAGTCTCCGCGCCTCAGCCAAAATCAGGTCGGGCAGAATTGTGGGAGCCCGCGACAACGATGTTGACTACACGATCCCGCAAATCTGGCATGTCCGCTACGGGTCGTAAGCCGACCTAGCTTTTGACATTGCGAGGAATGCACCGCCTCTTAAACTGCTCCACTTCTCTGGCGCATGGAGAGAGCTCATGCCGTTTCAGGGCTTCGTTGTCGAACCTGCGGAGCTGGCAAAGTTGGCTGGCGCTTTCGATGCGGCTTGGCTGGCGGTGAACAGCGTCAACACCATCGGCGGTCAGCAGCAGAGGCGGGCGAGAGCCCGCCTGGCGACTATCATTCTCGATCTTTGGAGGGAGGATTCCGCTCAGGCCTTGAGCGCCAGCGCCGTCGAGCGCTTCCTGGCATCGGACCAGCCCCACTGATCGATCCGATCTGCGCTTGTCATGAGACAAGCCGCGAAGCCCCGGCTAGCTTCCGGGTCGGAGGAGAATACCGATGGCCGAGATCACCATCCGCCCGCTTGCCGCGACCGACCGGGAGGCCTGGACGCCGCTCTGGCATGGCTACCTGAAATTTTACAAGGCTACCCTGCCGCCTGACATCGACGCGATCACCTTCGGGCGCCTGACCGGCGGCGAGGAGCCGATGGGCGGCTTCCTCGCCTTCGAGGGCGACAAGCCGCTCGGCATGGTCAACTGGGTGCTCCACCGCACGACCTGGAGCGAAAAGCCGATCTGCTATCTGCAGGACCTGTTCATCGTGCCGGAATCGCGCGGCACCGGCGTCGGCCGCAAGCTGATCGAGGCGGTGAACCAGATGGCGCGGGTGAAGAACTGCTACCGCGTCTACTGGCAGACGCATGAATCCAACCTGCAGGGACAGGCGCTCTACGACAAGGTCGCCGACAAGTCCGGCTTCATCGTCTACCGCCAGCCGCTGGGTTGAGGGGCGACCGAAAGCAACCGTGATCGCGATCCGGGACAGGGATGAGGTCATCGAGCGGCTCGGCGCCGATCCGCTCGCCAATGTCGTGTTGCTCAAGCATCTCTCGGCCTATCCGCAGCATACGCGAGCGTTTCAGCGATGCTCCCCGGTCGGCACGGCAACGCTCGTCCTGATGGACACCGCAGCCAGCGACTATGACCGCAAGACCTATCCGACGGCGGCCCATGCCGCCCTCATCCGCAGCGACGATGCCGCACTGACGGAGGCGCTGCTCGGCGAACTGCCAACAGATAGCGGCATCGTCTTCAAGCTGGGCAGCACAGCCGAGCACGATGTAGTCAAGCGACGCTATCCGCTCGCGCGCAAAACCAGCTTCCTGTCGTTCACCTCATCGGAGCGCATTCCCGGCCGTGACAAGGGCATCGTCGGAGAGAGCGCCACGGATGCCATGTACGCGCTCTATCGCACGCAGAATCATGAACAGGACTGGCTCTCGGCGCTGCTGACGAGCGGACGCGCCTTCACCTGCATGATCGACTCGGGCGATGAGCCGCTCTCCGTCTGCTTCGCCTTCGAGAGCTATGGCCAAGTCTGGGAAATCGGCGGCGTGGTCACGCGGCCCGAGCAGCGCGGGCGCGGCCTTGGATCGCGCGTGGTCGGAACGGCGCTCGAGGAGTTGGCGCGGCGCGGGCTGATGGCGCGCTATCAAGTCCATGAGGACAACATTGCCTCGATCCGCCTCGCAGAATCGCTCGCGATGAAGCCGCTCCTGCGCCTGACCCATTACCTGCACGAGTGCTAGGCACAGGGCCAAGCGAAAATCAGCGACCACCGCTCTTGAACGGCGCCATGCCGGCGCGCGCCAGGGCATCGGCGCGCTCGTTCATCGCGTCGCCGGCATGGCCCTTGACCCATTTCCACTCGATCTTGTGGCGGCCGAGCGCGGTTTCGAGGCGTTGCCAGAGCTCGGCATTCTTGACCGGCTTGCGGTCGGCCGTCTTCCAGCCGTTCTTCTTCCAGCCATGGATCCAGCCGGTGATGCCCTGCCGCAGATACTGGCTGTCGGTGTGGAGCGCGACCGTGACCGGGCGCTTCAGCGCCTCCAGCGCGGCGATCGCCGCCATCAGTTCCATGCGGTTATTGGTGGTCTGCGCCTCGCCGCCGGAGAGTTCCTTCTCGACGCCATTGAAGGTCAGGATCGCGCCCCAGCCGCCGGGACCAGGGTTTCCCGAGCAAGCGCCGTCCGTCCAGACTTCGACCGTGTCGCTCATCGCTTCAACCCATATTCGCGGGCGTCGGCGACGCGCTGGTGGAAGGCGAGCTTGCGGTCGTATTCGAGCGGATCATGCGGCTTGACCAAGGCGCCCGGCGGCACGTTGAGCCAGTCGACAAGGCGCGTCAGCAGGAAACGCAGGGCGCTACCCCGGCAGAGCTGCGGCAACGCCTCGACCTCCGCCTCATTCAGGGGCCGGACGCTCTCGTAGCCGGCGAGAATGGCCTGGCCCTTGGTCAGGTTGAACGAGCTGTCGGCCTCGAAACACCAGGAGTTCAGGCAGATCGCGAGGTCATAGGCATAGGCGTCGGTGCAGGCGAAATAGAAGTCGATCAGCCCCGAGAGCCGGTCGCCGATGAAGAAGACGTTGTTGGGGAAGAGATCAGCATGGATCACGCCGCGCGGCAGGTCTTGCGGCCAGCTCGCCTCATGCACGGCGATCTCGGCGGCGACGCGGCGCGCGAGGCCCGGCGAGACCTTGTCGGCATCGGTGCCCGCCTGCTCGGCGAGCGGACGCCAGCCCGGCACGGAAAGCGCATTGACCCGCTCCATCGTGAAATCGGCGCCGGCCTGATGCAGAAGGGCGAGGCCGCGGCCGAGCTCCTGGCAATGGGCCGATGTCGGGCGGCGCACGGAGAGACCATCGAGAAAGGTGACGATCGCGGCCGGGCGCCCGGCGAGGCGGCCAAGCATCTCGCCACGGCTGTCGCTGACCGGCTGGGGGCAGATCACGCCGCGCGCGGCCAGATGCTGGATCAGGCCGAGGAAGAACGGCAGGTCCTCCGGGTTAACCCGCTTCTCGTAGAGAGTGAGGATGAAGGCGCCCTGCGTGGTGCGGATCAGGTAGTTCGAATTCTCGACGCCCTCGGCGATGCCCTTGGCGGAGAGGAGCTCGCCGATGCCGTAGCGCGCCACGAAGGCGGCCATCTCGTCATCGGGCACTTCGGTATAGACGGCCACGCTTGCACTCTTCTGCTGGACTATTCCGCCGCCTCGCCGCGCAATTCGCGCGGCAGCGGGAAGAAGACGTTCTCGTCCGCGGTCGAGACGGTCTCGACGCGGACGTCATAGCGCACAGCGAAGGCGTCGATGATCTCCTCGACCAGCACCTCGGGCGCGCTCGCGCCGGCTGTGATGCCGAGGCTGCGGATGTTGCCGAAGACCGACCAGTCGATCTCGTCGGTACGCAGCACGAGCCGCGCCACCGGGCAGCCGGCGCGCTCGGCGACCTCGCGCAGGCGCTGCGAGTTCGAGGAATTCGGCGAACCGACGACGATCAGCCCTTCGACCAAGGGCGCGACACGCTTCACCGCCTCCTGGCGATTGGTCGTGGCGTAGCAGATGTCTTCCTTGTGCGGGGCGATCAGCTCCGGGAAGCGGGCCTGCAGGGCCTCGACGATCTCGCGGGTATCGTCGACCGAGAGCGTGGTCTGGGTGACATAGGCGAGCGGCTGGCCGTCCGGTGCCTGAAGCGTCGCGACGTCGTCCAGCGTCTCGATCAGGGTGATCGCGCCCTCGGGGAGCTGGCCCATCGTGCCGATCACCTCGGGATGACCGGCATGGCCGACGAGCAGGATATGGCGGCCGCGCTTGTGATGGACCTCGGCCTCGCGATGGACCTTGGTCACGAGCGGGCAGGTCGCGTCGATGGCGAAGAGATTGCGCGCCTTCGCCGCCGCCGGCACCGCCTTGGCGACGCCATGCGCCGAGAAGATCACCGGCCGCGTCTCATCCGGCACCTCGTCGAGCTCGGCAACGAAGACCGCGCCTTTCCGCTTCAGGGATTCGACGACGTATTTGTTATGGACGATCTCGTGGCGGACATAGACCGGCGCGCCATGCAGCGTCAGCGCCTTCTCGACGGCGTCGATGGCGCGCACCACCCCGGCGCAGAAGCCGCGCGGGGCACAGAGCAGGATGTCGAGCGGCGGCTTGGTCACGCGCAGGGGAACTCCATCAGTCCGCGTCTTCTTTCGGCGGGATCGGGGCGATGTCAAGGAAGCGAAGCGGCACAGGCAGACACATCTGTCATTCCGGGGCGCGCCGCAGGCGCGAACCCGGAACCCACGACGGGGTGGGACCTCGGGTGTTCAGTTGCAGGCCGCTCACCCGATCGTGGGTTCCGGGTTCTTCGCTGCGCGAGGCCCCGGAATGACAAGGGTTGGGCTGCCCAAGAGCGATCCATCGATCGCCCGCACCGCCCAAGGCTTGGGCGCCATGCCGATTGCCTCTCGCAGGATCGCCGTCGAAAGCCTAGATAGAGCGACGGCCCGCCACGCGGAGCGCCGCGCCGGACCGCCAAGCCCGTTCCAAAAGCCCCGAGTCCCGCATGGCCGACGCAGCCTCGCATGCCAGCTATCTCCCGCCGATCCTGACATTCTGCGCCGGGGCGGTGATTGCCGTGCCCCTGTTCCGCAAGCTCGGCCAGTCGGCGGTACTCGGCTATCTCGCGGCCGGCATCGTGATCGGCCCCTCGATCCTCGGCGTGATCAAGGACCCGGATGCGATCCGGGGCACGGCCGAGATCGGCGTCGTGCTGCTGCTCTTCCTCGTCGGCCTCGAATTGCAGCCCGCGCGGCTCTACTCGATGCGCAAGGACATTCTCGGCGCCGGCCTCGCGCAGATGGCTTTGAGCGCCATCGGCGTCGGCCTTGCCAGTTGGTGGTTCGGCCTGTCGACGGCGGGCGCCGTCGCCGTCGGCGTGGCACTCGCTCTCTCGCCGACGTCGATCGCACTGCAATTGCTGGAGGAGCGCGGCGACGGCAACGAGACCTATGGCCGCCGCACCTTCTCGATCCTGCTGTTCCAGGACATGGCGATCGCACCCGTGCTGGCGCTGCTGCCGCTGCTCGCGACCACCGGCGGGCGCGAAGCGGGAAGCCCGATGATGGCGCTGGCGAGCCTCGGCATCGCGCTCTTCGCACTGGTGCTGATCGTGCTGGCCGGGCGCTATGTGATGAACCCGTTCTTCCGCATCCTTGCCCATACCGGCGCGAAGGACGTGATGACGGCCGCCGCGCTGCTGATCGTGCTGGGTTCGGCGCTGCTGATGGAGCATGTCGGGCTCTCGATGGCGATGGGCGCCTTCCTGGCCGGCGTGATGCTGGCCGATTCGCATTTCCGGCATGAGCTGGAGGCCGATATCGAGCCCTTCCGCGGCGTGCTGCTCGGCCTGTTCTTCATGGCTGTCGGCATGTCGCTCGACCTCAAGCTCGTCGCCGACAACTGGCTGCTGCTGGCGCTCGCCGCACCGCTCCTGGTGCTGTTCAAGATCGCGGTGGTGACCTCGATCCTGCGGCTGTCCTGTTCGTCCTGGCTCGAAGCGGTGCGGGCCGGCGCCCTTCTTTCCCCGGCCGGTGAATTCGCCTTCGTGCTGCTGCCGCTCGGCCTCGCGAACGGGCTGCTCACGGCCCAGCAATCGGCGATGGTCACCGCGCTCGCGGCGATCAGCATGCTGCTCGGCCCCGTGGTCGCCAAGCTGATCGACGCGAGGCTGCTGGCGCGCGTCACGCCCGCGACGATGGACGAGGATTACGAAGGCGCGGGCGACAGCCCGGTCATGGTGATCGGCTTCGGCCGCTTCGGCCAGATCGTGACGCAGGCCCTGCTGCTCCAGCATATCGACGTCACCGTGATCGATTCCGATGTCGAGCGCATTCGCTCGGCCGCGCAGTTCGGCTTCAAAATCTATTATGGCGACGGCACGCGGCTCGACGTGCTGCGCGCGGCGGGCGCCGGAAAGGCCCGCGTCATCTGCATCTGCGTCGATGACCGACAGGCGGCGCTGCGGATCGTCGAGATGGTGAAGGCAGAGTTCCCGAGCGTGCGCCTGCATGTGCGGGCGTATGACCGCATTCACGCGATCGAGCTGATGAAGGCGAATGTCGATTTCCAGATGCGCGAGACTTTCGAATCGGCCCTGGGCTTCGGCCGCGTCACGCTGGAAACGCTCGGCCTGACCCGCGACGAGGCCGATCTCGTGATCGACCATGTCCGCGACCGCGACGCGCAGCGCATGGAGATCCAGTTCCACGAAGGGCTCGCCGCGGCGATCAACCGCGTGCCGCGCGTCACGCCGGAGCCGCTGGTCGCGCCCAAGGCCAAGTCGAAGCCGCTCACGCCGGAGACGCGGCAGGTCATCGAGGACGGCGGGGCGGAAGTCGCCGTCGGCGGCGTCGGCGAACCCGAGCGATGAGCGAGGCGGCGGCGCGGCCGGCACAGGCCGTCTTCCTCGAGGGACCGCTGATGCGCCATGTCGCGGTGATGACCGCGACGAGTTCGGTCGGCCTGATGGCGGTCTTCGTCGTCGATCTTCTGTCGCTGCTCTACGTCTCCTGGCTCGGGCGGCCGGAGGCGACGGCCGGCGTCGGCTTCGCCACGATCGTGCTCTACCTGATGATCTCGGTGAATGTCGGCCTGATGATCGCGGTGACGGCGCTGACCTCGCGCAGCATCGGCGCGGGCGACCGCCCGGCGGCCCGGCGCATCGCGGCCTCGACCATGGTGCTGTCGGCGCTCGTCGCGCTCGTCATCTCGCTTGCGGCGCTGCCCTTCCTGCCGAAGCTGCTCAGCCTGCTCGGCGCACGCGACCAGTCGCATGCGGTCGCACTCTCCTTTCTCCAGATCGTGCTGCCCTCGAACGCCCTGATGGCGATCGGCATGGGCCTCTCCGGCATCCTGCGCGCGGTCGGCGACGCCAGGCGCGCGATGTTCGTGACGCTCGGCGGCGGCATCGCGACGGCGGGCCTCGACCCGCTGCTGATCTTCGGCTTCGGGCTCGGGCCGGACGGCGCCGCGATCGCGATCGTGCTGGCGCGCGTCATCATCGTCGCCATCGGCTTCCATGGCTGCGTGAGCGTGCATGACATGATTGACCGCCCGCGGCTCGCCTTCATCCGACAGGATGCCGCCCGGGCCTTCGCGATCGCGGGACCGGCGATCCTGACCAATCTCTCGAACCCGATCGCCAACGCGGTCTTCGCCAGCGTCGTCGCCCGCTTCGGCGATGCGGCGATCGCAGCGCTCGCGATCGTGGACCGGCTGGTGCCGGTGGCCTTCGGCGTCCTTTTCGCGCTGTCGGGCTCGGTCGGGCCGATCCTCGGCCAGAACTGGGGCGCCGGGCGCTTCGACCGGATGCGCCGGGGCCTGACCGATTCGGCGATCTTCGCCGCAGCTTGCGTTCTCGTCTCCTGGGCGCTGCTCTTCGCCTTTCGCGGCCCCCTCGTCTCCGCCTTCCATGCAACGGGGCTGACGGCGGAGCTCGTTCTGTTCTTCTGCCTGATCGCCGGGCCGATGTGGATCTTCGTCGGCATGCTCTTCGTCGCCAACGCCGCCTTCAACAATCTCGGCATGCCGTTCCTGTCGACGCTGTTCAGTTGGGGCCGCGCTACGCTCGGCACCGTGCCGCTCGCCATCCTCGGCGCGCATCTCGCCGGGCCGAAGGGCGCGATGGCGGGCTCCGCGCTCGGCGCCGTCGCCTTCGGCGTGCTGGCGCTGATCTTCGCCTATCGCGGCATCGCCCGGCTGGAGCGCCGGGCCGCGCAACGGCAAGCCGCAACCGATTTGCCAGGCAAGGACACCCTGCTATCGTCGCCCTAGGCATGGGACCAAAGGCCGGCCGGGGAGAAGCGTCCATGATGAACCTGTTCGATATCATGCAATCGGCCCAGCACGGCCAGGCGCTGCCGAACCTCGCCCAGCAATACGGCCTGAGCCTGCAGCAGACGCAGGCCGCGCTCGATGCCCTGCTGCCGGCCTTCTCGATGGGCTTGCAGCGGCAGACGCGCGACCCCTATGCCTTCGGCTCGCTGGCGCAGATGATGACGGCCTCGCCCTATGCGCGCTTCTTCGAGGCGGGTGGCTACGGCATTCCCGCCGGTGCGCAGACCGCCGGCAACGACGTGCTGAGCCAGCTCTTCGGCTCGCGCGAAGTCAGCCAGGCGATCGCGGCGCAGGCAGCCGCGACCAGCGGCGTCTCGCAGGCTATCCTCAAGCAGATGCTGCCGGTCATTGCCGCGATGCTGATGGGCGGCCTGTCCAAGACATCGAGCAACGAGGGGCTGGGCGGCATTCTCGGCCAGTTTGCCGAGATGATGCGCGGCCAGATGCCGGGCATGCAGCCCGCACCGCAGCAGCAGCCGCAGATGCCGGCCAATCCGTTCGAGGCGATCCTCAAGGGCATGTTCGGCCAGGCCGGCGGCCAGCCGCAGCCCAGCCCGCAGGCCGCCCCCTCCGATCCGTTCGGCGGCGCGCTCGGCCAGATTCTCGGCGGCATGTTCGGCGGCATGGCGCAGCCGCAGCCGGAGCCGGAACCCGCTCCCCGTCCGCGTAGCGCGCCGCGGCGCGCGTCCGTGCCGGAACCGGAGCCCGAGGAGACCGCGCCGTCATCCTCGGCCAATGGGCCGGGCTCGATCGGGCTCGACGCCCTCAACCAGATGTTCGAGCACGGCCGCCAGATCCAGGACGACCATCAGAACGCGCTGAAATCGATCCTCGACGCCATGCTCGGCGGCGGGCAGGGTCGCCGCTGAGACGCCTCGGTTTCTGTCTGCAGGGCGCATGAAAAAGGGCGGAAGCACGAAGCTCCCGCCCGCAGGGACGCTGCCGCCAAGGGGTCAGGCGCAGCGTGCAACCGTGATATCGGCCTTCCCGGCCAGCATCGGAGCTGCGCCGGCATGGCGCAGGGCATGTTCGCGCCGCGCGGCAGCGAGGTTCGATGAGGAGCGGGAGCGCTCGGCCAGGACGGTCGAGGGATCGTCGAGCCAGGACGTCGCCAGCGCGCCGTCGATATCCGAGCGCACGAGGCCGATATCCTTGAGACCGCGCTCGTCGAGCTCGGCACCCAGGCGCATCACCTCACGGCGATGGATCAGCGCGCGCACGAGTTGAATCGTTCCGGCAGCAGCGATGGCGGCAACACGCGTGACGCCGGCCGAAACGGACGAGAGCGACTTCGCGGCAATGGTCATGAGCAGCATGACGGCCTCCTCTGGCGGTGCGGAACGTTGATCTTGTGCCTCTCCCCCCGCCCGGACGCGCCATTGACAGGGAATTTCGGAGCGCATTCGGACTCTAGCGAGGCTCTGGCCATCAGCCAAACGAATGGTTATGATGTCTCGCAACACTGATATTGATGAACAGTGACGGGGATCGCCCATGGCCCATGTGCTCGATGCCGATCAGCTCAAGACCTTCGTTGCGATCGCCGATACGGGCTCCTTCACCCGCGCCGCCGAGATCGTCTTCAAGACACAGTCGGCCGTTTCCATGCAGATGAAGCGGCTGGAGGAGCGGGTCGGGCGGCCCCTGTTCGGCCGTGACGGGCGCCATGCCAAGCTGACCGAGGATGGCGAGCGCCTGCTCGACTATGCCCGCCGGATCGTGCGCCTCAATCTCGAATGCGTGGCGTCCTTCGCCGATGCCGATCTCAAGGGCCGCATCCGCCTCGGCGTGCCCGACGACTATGCCGATCGCTACCTGCCGGAGATCCTGGCGCGCTTCGCCCATTCGAATCCGCGCGCCGAGGTCACCGTCGTCTGCGAGCCGACGCCGATGCTGGCGGAGCGGATCGCGACCGGCGATATCGACCTCGCGATCATCACCCATGTCGAAAGCCGCGGCCAGGGCGAGATCATCCGCATCGAGCCGCTGCTCTGGGTCACCTCGGCGCGCCACAGTGTGCATGAGGAGGACCCGCTGCCGCTGGCGTTGGGCCGGCCGACCTGCAACTGGCGCCAGGCCGCGGTCGATGCGCTGGAATCGAAGGGCCGCCGCTTCCGCGTGCTCTATGCGAGCTGGAATTCAACCGCAGTCGGCGCTGCGGTGTTGGCTGGGCTCGCGATCTCGGTGCTGCCGGAGAGTGCCGTCAGGCCGGGCATGCGCATCCTCGGGCCCTCGGAAGGCTTCGCGACCTTGCCGTCATGCAAGATCGGGCTCTTGCGCACCCGCTTCGACCCGTCGGTTCTGTCCAACGCGCTGGCCGAGCACATCATCCAGAGCCTCGACAATCTGGCGAGCTTCAAGACGGCGGCGGAGTAGGAAATCAGGGGCCCTTCAGGGGGGCGGCCGCGGAAGCCAGGAACGTATTGACCCGCTCTCCGAAATAGGTGAGCGATCCGATTATCGTGATAGAGATGATGCTGGCGACGAGCCCGTATTCGATCGCGGTCACCCCACGCTCGTCGCGGATGAACTCGGAGAAGCTGGCTCGAATCCGTTTCATGCCGCAACGTTAGCGGCAAGCTTCATCCAACTGGTTAATTTCCGAAGCACAATCTGCTGGAAAATGCGCTCTTCAGGCGGGCTGCAGCGATTTCAGAGCGCCATCTCGGTCATCACCGGCTCGACCTTGCCCTGCCAGGCGTCGCGGTAGCGCGCCTGCAGCGCCTGCGCCAGGTTCTGGCGGCGCTCCAGAATCGCGTCCAGCGGCTCCAGGAAACGGGTCTCGTCCTGCCCGGCGGCGTTCTTCAGAGCCCTGCGGGCGAGCCCGGCGCGCGACAGCGCCACGACCTCGGCCGCGATCTCGACGAGTTTGCGCCCGCCGATGGCGGCGGCAAGACCCTCGCGCGGCACCGCATCGCGCAAAGCCTGCCGTTCCGCCGCGCTCCAGCCCCTGACGAGGTCCCAGGCCGCATCGAGCGAGACGGTGTCATAGAGCAGGCCGACCCAGAAGGCCGGCATCGCGGTCAGCATGTCCGGCGGGCCGGCGTCGCAGCCGCGCATCTCCAGGAAGCGCTTGAGCCTGACCTCGGGGAAGAGCGTCGAGAGATGGTTGGCCCAATCGGACATCGTCGCCTTCTCGCCCGGCAATTGCGGCAGGCGGCCGGCCAGCAGGTCGCGGAAGGAGGCGCCGGCGACGTCATGATAGGTGTCGCCGCGCTTGACGAAATATAGGGGCACGTCGAGCGCCCAGTCGACATAGCCCTCGTAGGACATGCCTTCGTCGAAGGCGAAGGCGAGCATGCCGGAGCGGGCGTTGTCAGTGTCGCGCCAGATCTCGGAGCGCATCGACTGGAAGCCGTTGAGCTTGCGCTCCAGGAAAGGCGAGGAGGCGAAGAGAGCCGTGGAGAGCGGCTGCAGCGCCAGCGAGACCCGGAGCTTGCGCACCATGTCCGCCTCGCTGGCGAAGTCGAGATTGACCTGCACGGTGCAGGTCCGGAACATCATGTCGAGGCCCATCGTGCCGACCTTCGGCATGTAGTTCGCCATGATCTTGTAGCGGCCCTTCGGCATCACCGGGGTCTCGGCGCGGGTCCAGAGCGGCGAGGCGCCAAGCGCGACGAAGCCGATGCCGTGCGGAGCGGCCACGGCCTTCACGTCGGCGAGATGGGCCTGGAGCTCTGCTTCCGTCTCGTGCAGCGTCTCCAGTGGCGCGCCCGACAACTCGAACTGACCGCCGGGCTCCAGCGAGATCGCGCCGCCGCCATCCGGTCCGGCCAGGCCGATGATATGGCCGGCATCGACGATCGGCTCCCAGCCGAGACGCTTCTGCATGCCTTCGAGCAAGGCCCGGATGCCGCCGGCGCCGTCCCTGCCCTCATAAGGCACGGGAGCGAGATCGCTGCGATAGAACGGGAATTTCTCGTGCTCGGTGCCGATGCGGAAGGACGAGGCCGGTTTCTCGCCGGCGGCGATCCACGCGATCAGTTCGGCCTTGGAACCGATCGGGGTCGAATCGGACACGTCGCGAGCCATGGGCGCTCCGGCAGATGAGACAAGACGACCGGCCCCGACACCGAAGGTGCGGAGGAAGCCGGAGAAGGATGCACAGACATAGGCGAGCGCCGGGCGCTCGACAACGACCGGCAATGTGCATTCATGCAAAGGCGACCGGCGCTGGCGGCAGGCCTCGCCGGCTTTCCTTCAGGCCCTCGGCCAGTCGCCAAGCACCGCCTGCACCAGCGCGAGTGCCGCGACCGCCGCGGTGTCCGCCCGCAGGATGCGCGGGCCGAGCGAGATCGGCAGCGTGTTGGGCCGCGCCCGGATCAGCTTGCGCTCGGCCTCGTCGAAACCACCCTCGGGACCGATCAGGACGGCGAGCGGGGCAGGCTTGCGCTCCGCCAGCGCGGCGACCGGGCTCGCCTCAGTCATATCCTCGTCGCAGAAGATCAGCAGCCGCTCCGGCGCAAGCCCCGCCAGGGCGGCCTCCAGCGGCCGCTCCGGCTCGATCGCGGGCAGGCTGAGAATGCCGCATTGCTCGGCCGCCTCGACGGCATTGGCGCGCATCCGGTCAAGATTGAGCCGGGAGACCTGGGTGCGCCGGGTCAGGACGGGCTGCAGCAGGCCAGCCCCCATCTCGACGGCCTTCTGCGCCATGTAATCCAGCCGCGCATGCTTCAGCGGCGCGAACAGATAATGCAGGTCGGAAGCCGGGGGCTGCGGCTTCGTCTGCCGGACCAGTTCGAGATTCGCCTGCTTGCGCCCCTCCGGCACGAGGCGTGCCAGCCATTCGCCGTCGCGCCCGTTGAAGACGAGAACCGTGCCATCGACCCGCAACCGCAGGACATTGAGCAGATAATTGGCCTGCTCTCGTTCGAGCGGGAGAATAGCCGCCGCGGCCAGGGGCTGATCTATGAACAGCCGGTGCCGGGCGAAATCGGGAACGGACATGGGCGCAGGCATCTCCAGCACGCGGTGGCAGAGTTGGGGAAGTAACGCGAAAAACGCCACAATCCCCTTGTAACAGGCAGCGCATCCCACAAGACCACCCATGGACTCGCAAGAGTCGTTGGCGTTAACAGCGCCTGCTGTTAAGGACGTATTTAACGATCGGCCGGGCGTGCCGGCAATCCGGAGTAAGGACACCATGCGGCGTTGGATGGCTTCAGGCGTTATCGCGGTGCTCGGCCTTGCCGTGGCCCCGTTCCTGATCGCGGCTTCCGCAAATGCGCAAATCTCCGGCTGCGAGCAGATCCAGAAGCTGCTCGGCGAGCGCCAGTCGATCGTGTCTCGGCTCTCGGCCGCCCAGAAGGCCAAGAAGAAGATGACGCCGCAAGAGGCGTGCAGTTCCTTCGGCCGCCTCGTGAACAACGGCGACGCCGCGATCAAGTTTGCCAACGCGAACAAGGACTGGTGTCAGATTCCGCAGACCTTCATCGACGGCATGGAGGCCGACAACAAGAAGGTGGCCGGCTTCCGCGCCCAGGCCTGCAACGCCGTGAAGCAGCAGGCCGCGATGGAGCGCCGTGCCCGGCAGCAGCAGGCGCAGGGCGCCAACCCGTTCGGGGGCGCCGATTCGATCACCAGCGGCGCCGGCGGCGGGATGCGCGTTCCGCAGGGCGCGCTCTGACCGGCGCCCCGGCGCCATGCCTGGACCGAAACCCGCAGGGGCCATGCCGGGAGGCGACGCGCCTCTACCCGATGCCCTGAAGGGGCATTGGGTCGATACGCGGGCGCCCCTGGCGACGCGGCCGTTCCTCAAGCTTGCCCGCATCGAGCGACCGATCGGCTGGTGGCTCCTGCTGATGCCTTGCTGGTGGGCGGCGGGACTTGCAGCCATCGCCGCCGGCCAGCCTTATCCCGATCCCTGGCACTGCCTGCTCTTTTTCGTCGGTGCGGTGCTGATGCGCGGGGCAGGCTGCACCTTCAACGACATCATCGACCGCAAGCTCGACGCCGAAGTGGCGCGCACCCGCGGACGCCCGCTGCCCTCCGGGCAGGTCACGGCGAAGGCGGCCGCACTGTTCATGGTCGCGCAGGCGCTGGCGGGGCTCGTCGTGCTCCTGCAGTTCAACCGCTTCACGATCGTCCTCGGCATCGCCTCGCTTGCGATCGTCGCGATCTATCCGTTCATGAAGCGGATCACCAACATGCCGCAATTCGTGCTCGGCCTGGCCTTTTCATGGGGCGGATTGATGGGCTGGAGCGCCGTGTTCGGCCGGCTCGATCCGCCGGCCTACCTGATCTATGCCGCCGCGATCGCCTGGACCGTCGGCTACGATACGATCTACGCGATGCAGGACCTCGAAGACGACGTCATCGCCGGCATCCGCTCGAGCGCGCGCTATTTCGGCGACCATACGCGCAAGGCCGTGGCGATCTGCTTCGCGCTGGCGGCCGTTCTCACGGGCACGGCGATCTGGCTGGTCGGGGGCGGCCCCGTCGCCTGGCTCGGCTTCGCCGCCTTCGCCGTGCATCTCGGCCGGCAGGTCACGCGCATCGATGGCGCGACGGCGCCTGAAGCCTTGCAAATCTTCCGGTCGAACCGCGATGCCGGCTTGCTGCTGGCCGCCGGACTGGCGCTCGATGCAGCGAGCCGGTCGTTGCTCTGAAAATCAGTCCGTCATCCGTTCGCCGCTGACGATCACCGGCAATTCGGCGAGGCGGCCGGTCTTGCGACGGGTCAGGAAGCGCGGGCGGCGGCCGTTGAGCAAGCCGTGGCGGCGGCGGATGCGCACCGCGCCCAGCGTGACGCGGCCGAGCTGCGGATAAGGCTCGCTCACCACGCCGTCGGCGGCTTCGAGCAGCAGCGGCAGGCCGCTGGTACGACCGAAATCGCGCCAGAGGGCCACCGCATCCTCCTGATCGACCGAAGCCACGACGATGGAGCGGCCGTCGCCGGCGGTCAGGGCCAGTTCGAAACGTTCGTCGTCGCCGGCCGGATCGGCCAGACGCAGCGCGACGCCGCGCCATTTGGCGGTGCCACGCAGGATCCGCACGGAGCCGACGCGCTCGATCGCCGGAGCGACCGGCCGGGCCGGCATCGGGTTGCGGGAAACGATCGCGGGGGTTGTCGGACCGCCGGAGAGAACAGGCACAAAACCGCTCTCTCCGGCGGCCGGCGTGACGCTGGCCATCGGTTGTAACGCCTCTCTGTAATCCCTGCTGCAACGGAGCCCTCTGTCCATGCCGGGGCTCTCGTGCTTGCCTTGCGAGGATGGCGGCCAGCCGTGTCCGAGCGCTTAAGGGGTTGGGTTAAAGGAAGGTGATTTCGCCCCGATCCGGCCCGAAACGAGCCCTTTCCCGCCGGATGCTTGACGGAATCTTTCGATCCGCAGCCGCATTTTCGGCTTGAAACGGAGCGTTTCGCGGCCGATAGGAAAGTTATGAACGCAACCACGCTACCGATCGCGGCCGAGCTGCTGAAGGCCGTCGGCGAAAGCTGCCTGGAAGCCGGCACGATAGCCTCGGATCTCTTCCGCCCGGGCGCGACGACCGCGGCACGGACCTGGTCGAAGAGCGGCGGCTCCCCCGTCACCGAGGCCGATATCGGCGTCGACACCTTCCTGCGCATCCGCCTGTCGGAGCTGCTGCCGGAGGCCGCCTGGCTGTCCGAAGAGACTGTCGACGATGCCCAGCGCCTGTCGCGCCGCTTCGTCTGGGTCGTCGATCCGATCGACGGCACCCGCGCCTTCATGCAGGGCTCGCCGGACTGGGCCGTCTGCGTGGCCCTGCTCGACCAGGGCGCGCCGATCCTCGGCATCGTCCATGCGCCGGCCTGCCAGGCGACCTATCGCGCGCTCGCGGGCGGCGGCGCGACGCTCAACGGCGAGACCATCCGGACCTCGTCCGCGCGCAGCCTGACCGGCGCGCGCATCGCCGGTCCCAAGCCGATGCTGGAGGCGCTCGCGCAGTCTGAGACCTTCGAGGCCGTCGGCCGAATTCCGTCGCTGGCGCTGCGCCTGACGCGGATAGCCGACGGCAGCATCGATGCCGGATTGATCTCACCCGATGCCCGCGACTGGGATCTGGCCGCGGCCGATCTCGTGCTGAGCGAAGCCGGCGGACGACTGAGCGATGGTGAGGGCCGACCCGTCATCTATAATCGCGAGGTGCCGGTCCATGGCATGCTCGCGGCGAGCAACGGCCAACTGGCGACGCCGCTGCAAGCCGCGATCGAAAGGCTGCGCGACGGACGGACGCAGTCCGCCTGACGTTTTTTTCAACGTTCACCGACGCAGCCTGCTCGCATGGGCAGCCGGGATGGCTTATGGGGGCGCGAAGCCCCTTGCAGGAGAGTTCGATGAGCACCGAGCCGGAACAGAAGCAGCTTCTCCACCTCGTCCTGGGAGGCGAGCTCGCCTCGCTAGACGGCATCACCTTCAAGGACCTGTCAAAGCTCGACATCGTCGGCGTCTTCCCGAACTATGCCACCGCCCATACGGCCTGGAAGGCCAAGGCGCAGCAGACCGTCGACCAGGCGCAGACGCGCTACTTCATCGTCCATCTCCACCGCCTGCTCGATCCCGAGACCACCAAGGTCTGAGCTGCGACAGGTTCAAACGACAGAACTGATGGGCTTCTCGATCCTCAAGACGCGCGTGGCGCAGGAAACGCTCGGCCGGATGCTGGCCGGCTATCTGCGCCTCGTCCAGCGTACGAACCGGGTCGTCTTCGAGCCCGCCGACATCTACGACCATGTCCGGCCGGATCTGCCGCTGATCTTCGCGATGTGGCACGGCCAGCACATCATGATCCCCTTCGCGCGGCCGGACTGGATGCCCGCCTGCTCGCTGGTCTCGCGCCATGGCGATGGCGGCTTCAATGCGGTGGCGCTGCGCGAGCTCGGAATCGGCGCGATCCGCGGTTCGGGCGCGCTCGGCAAGAAGATCCGCGAGAAGGGCGGCGCCAGCGCCTTCCTCGCGATGGTCAGGCGCCTCGCGGGCGGCGACACCATGGTGCTGACGGCCGATGTGCCGAAGCGGGCCCGCATCGTCGGCCCCGGCATCATCGCGCTCGCCCGCGCCTCCGGCCGGCCGATCCGCGCGGTCGCCGTGGTGACGAGCCGCCGCATCGATTTCAACAGTTGGGACCGCGCCTCGATCGGCCTGCCCTTCGGGCGCTGCGCCATCGTCGTCGGAGAGCCGATCCTGGTCGCCCGAGACGCCGACGAGGCGACGCAGGAAGCGGCGCGCCTCGCGCTTCAGGCCAGCCTCGACGATGTCCATGCCCGTGGCTATGCGCTGGTCGGCAGCCGCGATCCGGGCGCCGGCCTGCGCGAGAAGCAGCCTGCTGCCGGGGCGCCGGCATGAGCGGCAAGGGCGCGATCCTGCGCAGCTATCGCTACGCGACGTCCCTGCTGGAACCGGCTGCTGCCGGCCTCCTGCTCTGGCGCCAGCGGCGCGGCAAGGAGGACGCTGCGCGCCTCGCCGAGCGGCGCGGCCACGCGAGCGTCAAGCGGCCGAACAAGCCGCTGGTCTGGCTGCACGGCGCCAGCGTCGGCGAAACCGTGACCCTGCTGCCGCTGATCGCGAAACTGCAGAAGCGCGGCTTCGCCGTGCTGGTGACCTCCGGCACCGTGACCTCGGCCAAGCTGATGGCGGCGCGGCTGCCGGGCGGCGTGATCCATCAGTATATCCCGCTCGACGTGCCCCGCTACATGCGCCGCTTCATGGATCACTGGCAGCCGGCGCTCTGCCTGATCTGCGAATCCGAGATCTGGCCGAACCTGCTGATCGAGGCGCAGCGCCGCGACATTCCCGTCGTCATGGTCAATGGCAGGATGTCGGAGCGCTCCTTCGCACGCTGGTACAAGATGCCGAAGACCTCGCGCTTCCTGCTCTCCTGCTTCGAGGCGTGCCTGGCGCAGTCGCAGGGCGATGCCGAGCGGCTGGCCCAGCTCGGCGCGCCGCGCGTCAGCGTTGCCGGCAACCTGAAATTCGACGTGCCCGCCCCGCCCGCCGACGCGGACACGCTTGCCATCCTCGACGGCCAGACCACCGGCCGCCCGGTCTGGATCGCCGCGAGCACGCATCCCGGCGAGGACGAACTGGTGCTTGCCGCCCATCTCGCGATCAAGCCCCACCTGCCGAAGCTGCTCACCATCGTCGCGCCGCGCCATCCGCAGCGCGGCCCGGAGATCGAGGCGCTGGCCGAGGCGAACGACGTCTCGGTTTCGCGCCGCGCCGCCGGCGGCAGCCCGGAGCGCGACGTCGACCTCTATGTCGCCGATACCGTCAACGAGCTCGGGCTGTTCTACCGGCTGTCGCAGGTGGCCTTCCTCGGCGGCTCGCTGGTCGAGGGCATCGGCGGACACAACCCGATCGAGCCGGCCAAGCTCGGCTGCGCCCTGCTGCACGGCCCCTATGTCCATAACAATGCCGAGATCTTCGCCGCCTTCGACCGCGACGGCGGCTCGCGCGAGGTCGCCGATGCGCAGGCTCTTGCCGGCGCGGTCCATCGCTGGCTGAACAGTCCGGCCGAGGCCCGGCAGGCGGCCCGCGCCGCGGCGCAGACCGCGACCGAGCTCGGCGGGGCGTTGAATCGCACGCTCCACGCGATCGAGCCATTGCTGATGCGGGTCGCGATCGGTCAGCGCCAGAGCGCGCCCTGATGCTGCGTGCCCCGCGCTTCTGGTGGCGGGAGACACCGACGCTGCTCGCCCGGCTGCTTCAGCCGCTCGGTCATCTCTACGGGCAGATCACCTTGCGGCGGATGCGGCGCCCGGGAGCCGATGCCGGCTTACGCGTCATCTGCGTCGGCAACTTCATCGCCGGCGGCGCCGGCAAGACGCCGACGGCGATCGCCATCGCCCGCCTGCTGGCGGAGCGGGGCGAAAAGCCCTTCGTGCTGATGCGCGGCTATGGCGGCCGGCTCGCCGGGCCGGTCGAGGTCGATCCCGACCGGCATCGCGCGGCGGATGTCGGCGACGAGCCGCTGCTGATGGCCCGCCATGCCCGCACCGTCATCGCCCGCGACCGGGTGGCCGGGGCGAGGCTCGCGCGCGGCCTCGGGGCCAGCCTCGTCGTTATGGATGACGGATTGCAGAACCCGTCTCTGCTGAAGCAGCTCAAGCTTGCCGTGGTCGACGGCTCAGCCGGCGCCGGCAACGGGCTTTGCCTTCCGGCCGGCCCGCTGCGCGCGCCGCTATCGGAGCAGATCGAGGAAACGGACGCCATCGTCGTGATCGGGCCGGGAGATCCCGGAGACCGCGTCGCCGCCATCGCGCGGGCCGCCAAGAAGCCGGTTCTCTCGGCAACCCTGAAGCCAGCGGACGCCGCCATCGCACGTTTGCATGGCCAGAAGGTCGTGGCCCTCTCAGGCATCGGCCGGCCGGAGAAGTTTGTTGCGACCTTGCGGGAAGCGGGCGCGAGCGTCGCTGCCGAACTGGCCCATGGCGATCATCACGCCTACACGGAAAGCGATGTCGCCGCGGCTATCGCCGCTGCACGCGCGCATTCAGCGCTGGTCGCGACGACAGAGAAGGACTGGACCAAGCTCGCGCCGCTCTGGCCCGCTGATGCGCTGAACTCGCTGGTCGTGGTGCCGGTCGCGCTGGTCTTCGCGGAGCCGGCCGAGATCGATGGGTTGCTCGCGATACTTCGCCGGGCGGGTTCAGCGCTTCCGCCCGCTTTTCAGTCGCAGTCCTCATCCTGAGGAGCCGCGCGGCGGCGTCTCGAAGGATGCTCCAGATGGTTCCGAAGCCTCCTGAAGCATCCTTCGAGACGCGCCTTCGGCGCTCCTCAGGATGAGGACTGAAGGGAACGAACTTCTGGTCGTCAGGCGCGGCCGGCGCGACGCAGCCTCAGAAGCGCGGCTTCCGACGACGCGTAGGCCTCCTGCCATTCGATCGACCAGTAGCGGAGATCGTCCAGGCGGATGGGCGCGCCCGTCACGGCGCAGCGCACGAAAGCGCCCGGCTTGACGACGCGAAATTCGCCCGGACCGAAGTCTACCACGGCTTCGGGGCCATGAGGCGGGAGGCGCTCGCTGATATTCATCAAAATTGCATCAAATCATTGATCGGGAAACGGAAAGCCGGAATACTCCGAGGTTTGTGATAACCTTCTGGTCGGCGATGTCCAGTCTCCTGCGCCTGTTGGCGTGCCTGATGAGCCTTGCGCTGCTTGCAGCCTCGGCCGCGCGTGCCGGCGGCTATGAGCGCGTGGCCATCCAGACCGATCAGGGAACGCTCAACGGCGTCTTCTACCTGCCGGCCGGCCAGGGACCTTTTCCGGCCGTGGTCGCGCTGCATGGTTGCGGCGGCTTATGGCGCGAGCAAGGCCAGCTCTCGATGCGCCATGCCGATTGGGGCGAGCGTCTGGCCGCCGCCGGTTTGGCCGTGCTGATGCCGGACAGCTACGGGTCGCGCGGGCTCGGCTCGCAATGCGGCGTGAAGGACCTGACGGTCCGGGCCGGGCGGGAGCGCGTCGCCGATGCGATGGCAGCCCGGATCTGGCTGCAGCAGCGCAACAACATCAAGGCCGATTCGATCGCGCTGCTCGGCTGGTCGAGCGGGGGCCTGACCGTCCTGACCGCGATCCGCAAGGAGCGCATGCCCGCCGACGGCAGGCCGGACTTCAAGCGCGCCGCCGCCTTCTACCCCGCCTGCCGGAGCCAGTCGGAATCGTCGAGCTTCGTCGCCCGCCTCCCGCTGATGATCCTGATGGGCGATGCCGACGACTGGACGCCGGCCGCGCCCTGCAGCCATCTCGCCAAGGCCGCGCAGATGCGCGGCGAGCAGGTCGAGCTCGTGCTCTACCCCGGCGCCCTGCATGATTTCGACCACCCGCGCCTCGAGGTTAAGGAGCGCGACAACATCGCCTATTCCGCGAGCGGCACCGGCAAGGCCACGGTCGGCACCAACATGGCGGCGCGCGAGGACGCGCTGAAGCGGGTCAAGGCCTTCCTGACCGCGCCTTGAGATGGAGCATGCGCTTTTCCGCTGAAACGCGGGTCATCCCGGACGCAGCGAAGCGGAGATCCGGAATCCATTCCTGAACCACAACCGAAGACGCTCCGGCATGGATCCCGGGACAAGCCCGGGATGACGGTGTGTTTCCCAAGGAAATCAAAGAACTTAAAACAGGTCGCCTTGTGATCCCGGCGCCGGCGCCTTGCGAACGGGGCGCGGCGCGGATGGCTTGGTTACGCTCCCCTCGCCCCCCGCGACGATGACACCGAAGCTGCCATCGGCCACCTGCACCGAAAGCGCCCGGCCCGGCTGGGCGGCCTCGACGCTGCGCACCAATGCGCCGGCCTCGTCGCGGATCAGGGCATAGCCGCGCGACAGCACGGCTTCCGGACCCAGCGACCGGATCAGCGCCCAGAGCGAGGACAGCCGGTCGGCGCGCCGATGCAGCGCCTGGCCGAAGGCGCGCTCGGCGCGCTGAGCCCAGGAAGCCGCACGCTCCCCGCGCTGGACCAAGCTTTGACCGAAGGCGTTGCGAGCCCGCGTCTCCAGCGTCCCAAGGCGGTCTCGGGCGTTGGCGACCCGGATGCGCTCGCCGGCAACGGCATTGCCCCTGGCGGCGGCCAGCGCCCGCCCGAAACCGTCGAGCTGCGTCCGCAGGCGAACGAGCGCGAGACGCGGCGAGCGCGCCTCCAGCCGGCGCGCGAGAGCCTGCAATCGCTGCTCATGCGTACGCGCATTGCGGGCCAGCGCCGGGGCGAGCCGCGTCGCCGCGAGGTCGAGCCGCTGGCGCGGGCCGGAGAGAACCGCTTCAGGCCCCGGCAAGGCGCGGGCCAGCGCGCGCAGGTCGCTGCGGCGGCGGTCGGAGAGGCGGAGCATCGCGCCGACATGGCGGCGTGCGAGATCGGCAACGAAGCCCATCAATTCCGCCCGCACCGGCACGACCTTCTCGGCCGCGCCGGTCGGCGTCGGCGCGCGCAGGTCGGCGGCGTGATCGATCAGCGTCCAGTCGGTCTCGTGGCCGACGGCGGAGACCAGCGGGATTTCAGAGGCCGCAGCGGCGCGCACCACGATCTCCTCGTTGAAGCTCATCAGGTCTTCAAGCGAGCCACCGCCGCGCGCGACGATGATGACGTCCGGCCGCGGGATGCGTCCGCCCACGGGGAGCGCGTTGAAGCCGGCAATGGCATTGGCGACCTCGGCCGCGCTGGTCTCGCCCTGCACCCGGACCGGCCAGACCAGGACATGGCGGGGAAAGCGATCTTCCAGGCGATGCAGGATGTCGCGGATAACGGCACCGGTCGGTGAGGTCACCACGCCGATCACGGAAGGCAGATAAGGGATCAGCTGCTTGCGCTCCTCGGCGAAGAGCCCCTCGGCCGCCAATCGCTTGCGGCGTTCCTCCAGCAGCGCCATCAGCGCGCCGGCACCGGCCAGCTCCAGCGAATCGATGACGATCTGGTAGCTCGACTTGCCGGCAAAGGTCGTGATCTTGCCGGTCGCGACGACCTCAAGCCCTTCCTGCGGTCGGGTCTTCAGGCGGCCGAACACCCCCTTCCAGATCACCGCGTCGATCTTGGCGTTGGTGTCCTTCAGCGAGAAATAGACATGGCCGGAGGCGACCGGGCCGCGATAACCGGAAATCTCGCCGCGCACACGCACGAAGCCGAAACTGTCCTCGATCGTGCGCTTCAGCGCCCCGGAGAGGTCCGAGACGCTCCATTCGGGCGCATTGCCGGTCGTCTGCTGCGATTCGCTGCTCATGGCCGGACCATAGCGGGACGGACGATGCAGCAGAAGCGTTGCCCGCGAGGCGCCGGCCGGGTATTGCGCCCTTGAGTCATTGGATCCGCCTCTCGCGGGTCATCCCGGGCGGCCGCAGGTCGACCCGGGATCCATTCCGGAACCTTCATCGGAAGCGCTCAGGAATGGATCCCGGATCTCCGCTTCGCTCCGTCCGGGATGACGGCAAGCAGGCCGAGCCAACATCCGAACCAGCGGAGAGCGCGATGAAAATTCTTCTGATCGGTTCGGGCGGCCGCGAGCATGCGCTCGCCTGGGCGATTTCGGCCTCGCCGCTCTGTGACACCCTGTTCATCGCGCCGGGCAATCCCGGTACCGCCCATTGCGGCGAGAATGTCGTGATCGATGTCGCCGACCATGCCGCCGTCGTGGCTTTCTGTCGCCTGCAAGGTATCGACCTCGTCGTCGTCGGGCCGGAAGGGCCGCTTGTCGCCGGCATCGCCGACGATCTCAGGGCCGCTGGAATCAAGGTCTTCGGTCCGTCGAAGGCCGCAGCCCAGCTCGAAGGCTCCAAGGGCTTCACCAAGGAACTCTGCGCCGAGTTCAATATCCCGACCGCGGGCTTCGGCCGCTTCGCCGATGCCGCTTCCGCCAGGACTTACGTCGCCGCACAGGGCGCGCCGATCGTGATCAAGGCCGACGGGCTCGCCGCCGGCAAGGGCGTGATCATGGCGCAGACGCTGGACGAGGCGAACGAGGCCATCGACATGATGTTCTCCGGCAGCTTCGGCGCGGCGGGCGCCGAGGTCGTCGTCGAGGAGTGGATGATCGGCGAGGAGGCCAGCTTCTTCGCGCTCTGCGACGGCACGCATGCGCTGGCGCTCGCCTCTGCCCAGGACCACAAGCGCGTCGGCGACGGCGATACCGGCCCGAATACCGGCGGCATGGGCGCCTATTCGCCCGCCCCCGTGATGACGCCCGCGCTGACCGAACGTGTCATGGCCGAGATCATCCGGCCGACGCTCGCCGGCATGGCGAAGCGCGGCACGCCGTTCCAGGGCGTTCTCTTCGCCGGGTTGATGATCACGGCGCAGGGGCCAAAGCTGATCGAATACAACACCCGCTTCGGCGATCCCGAATGCGAGGTGCTGATGCCGCGCCTGAAGAGCGACATCGTGCCGGCGCTGCTCGCCGCCTGCGACGGCGTGCTCGACCGGGTCGACCTGCGCTGGCGCGACGAGGCGGCGCTGACCGTCGTGCTCGCGGCGAAGGGCTATCCGGCCAAGCCGGAGACCGGCAGCGTCATCCGCGATGTCGAGAAGGCCGAGGCGATGGACGATGTCCTCGTCTTCCATGCCGGCACGAAGCTCTCGAACGGCGATCTCGTCGCCAATGGCGGACGCGTGCTCAATGTCGTGGCGCTCGGCAAGAGCGTCGGCGCGGCGCAGGCGCGGGCCTACGAGGCGGTCGACAAGATCGACTGGCCCGGCGGCTTCTGCCGTCGCGATATCGGCTGGCAGGCGGTGAAGCGCGAGCGAGGCTGACAGGACGCCCCGCGCGGGGCACGACACCGACCGAATGCAACATTCGGTGTTGTGATTTCTCTCGCATCGACTTCAACCGAAAATCGGTTCCCACTTTTCGGGTCGATGCCTATGCTGCCGCGCATGGCGAACATCGACTCCCTTTTCCCCGGCTTCAAGGCGCACTGGATCGACGGGCCGGTCGGCAAGATCTTCGCGCGCGTCGGCGGTGAAGGCCCGCCGCTGGTGCTGGTCCACGGCTTCCCTCAGACCCATGCCGAATGGCACCGGCTGGCGCCGGAGCTGGCCAAAACCCACACCGTCGTCTGCCCTGACCTGCGCGGCTATGGCTGGTCGGCCGCGCCGCATGGCGACGGCGGCCGGGAGACCTACACCAAGCGCAGCATGGGCGAGGACATCGTCGCGGCGATGCAGGCGCTCGGCCATATCCGCTTCGGCGTGATCGGTCATGATCGCGGCGCGCGTGTCGCCTATCGCCTCGCGCTCGACCATCCCGGCCGCGTCGAGCGGCTCGTCCTGCTCGACATCCTGCCGACCGTCTCGATGTGGGAGGGCATGAACGCGGCCCGCGCCATGCAGGTCTATCACTGGACCTTCCTGGCCCAGCCCGGGCCGATCCCGGAGAACCTGCTCAAGGCCGATCCGGCCGGCTGGCTCGACCGCACGATCGCGAGCTGGAGCCGGGCAAAGAACCTCGACCTGTTCGATCCGCTGGCGATGCAGTCCTATGCCGAATCCTTCAGCGATCCCTCGCGGACCCACGCGGCCTGCGAGGACTATCGCGCCGGCGCCACGACCGATGTCGAGCACGACAAGGCCGATCTCGCCGCAAATAAGCGGACCCTCTGCCCGACGCTGGTGCTCTGGGGCGAGGCCGGCATCCCTGCCAAGGGCGCGAGCCCGCTCGCTATCTGGCGCGAGACCTTCGCGCCGCAGGCCGAGGGCCAGGCGATCGATAGCGGCCATTTCCTGCCGGAAGAGAACCCGCAGGCGACGCTGGCGGCGCTGAAGCCGTTCCTGGCGCGGGCGGTGACGTGAGCCATGCCCGGCCACGCTGAACAAAACCGCCATCCCAAAAGGCTACTTGGAGCCGCACTCGGAAGCCGAGCACGAGACGCTTCCGTCATGGTGGGGCTTGTCCCGACCATCCACGTCTTCCTTCGTGCGATGCGGCGTCCAAGACGTGGATGCCCGTCACAAGGGCGAGCATGACTGCAGTGCCATCACCGGGCATGCAGCCTGATGAACCGAAACATCACCCGGCCGGCCCACCCGAGATCGCGCTCGTGCTTGGCGCAGGCGGTGCGCGGGGCTTGAGCCATGTCGCCGTGCTGGAGGCCTTCGACGAGCTCGGCCTGAAGCCCGCGCGCATCGCCGGCTGCTCGATCGGCGCCATCATCGGCGCAGCCTTCGCCGCCGGGCTTTCCGGCCGGGAGCTGCGCGAGCATGTGCTCGCGACCTTCCGCGACCGGGCGCGGGTGATCGCGCGCCTGCTCGACTGCCGCGTCGGCAAGCTCGCCGATCTCGTGCGTGGCCTCGGCAACCCAGTCCTACTCGATGGCGAAAGGCTGCTCGACCTGTTCTGGCCGGAGGCCGTGCCCGATCGGTTCGAGGAGCTGGCGATCCCATTCACGGCGATCGCCGCGGATTATCACCGGCATGCCGTCGTCGCGCTGCATGACGGGCCGTTGACGCCGGCGGTGGCGGCCTCGCTCGCCATTCCCGGGCTGGTCCGGCCGGTCGCGCTCGGCGGGCGCGTGCTGATCGATGGCGGCGCGATCGATCCCCTGCCCTATCGGGATTGGCTGGCGCCCGGCCGCATCGTCGTCGCGGTCGATGTCAGCGCGCCGATGACAGAGCCCGGCGAAGCGCGCATTCCCGGCGCGATGGAAGCGCTCGTCGGCGCCTCGCAGATCCTGACGCGGACGCTGGTCCAGCGGCTGATCGAGCAGGAGCCGCCGGACGTCCTGATCCGGGCCGGCTCGGAGCGCATCGGCGGGCTCGACTTCTTCAAGGCCAAGGTGATCCTCGCGGCGGCCGAGCCGATCAAGGACGAGGTCAAGCGAGCACTGCAACGGGCTCACGAAGCACGGGGCTGACCGGCTCCGGAACGTCACAGCGGAAGCCGGGCAACGCAGACTCCAGCACCGCCCGGCCTTCTTCGGTCAGGATCACCGCGCGGCTGTCCTTGCGACGGCGGACCCAGTCCATCCCGAAGCAGCGGCAGGCAAGCGCTGCCGCGAGATGGCCGGCGAGATGGGGCCTGCGCTCGCTCCAGTCGAGGCAGGGGCGTAAGGCGGCACGGCGGCTCTTGCTGCCGGCATCGGGGTCGAGGCCCAGCGCCCTGAAGATTGCCCTGCCAGAGGCTGTCAGCGCATAGCCGCCTTCGCTCGCGGCGAGATGGCCGCCAGCCATCAGCGCGTCGTGGATGCCGATGCCGAGCCTCCCGGCAAAATGGTCGTAGCAGGTGCGTGCCTGGCTCAAATCCGCGCCGACGCGGGACGGCAGACGTCGGCTCGTATCGTCGAGATTGGCCAGCACCATCAGGCCTTCCAGCGCGGTCGCGACCTCCGGTCCGGCGAGCCGGTAATAGCGGTGGCGTCCCTGCACCGCGACCTCGATCAGCTTGCCCTGCATCAGCTTGGCGAGATGGCCGCTCGCCGTCTGCGGCGCGACGCCGGCGATCCAGGCGAGCTCCTTGGCCGTCAGTGCGCGGCCGTCCATCAGCGCGTGCAGCATGTTGGCGCGGGCCGGATCGCCCATCAGATGGGCGATCTCCGCGAGATAGGGTCCTTGAGTGCTCATGACGGCATGATGCGCCATCGCTTTCGCATCGCAAGCGGGAACGCTACGTCGACGGCCGTAGCATTGGGCCGCGACAGCCACCGTCAGCGATGTCACAAGCGAGCCATGGACAACACGACTCTCCTCCTCTTCGTCACCGCGACCTTCGTGCTCGCCGGCTTCGTCAAGGGCGTCATCGGGCTGGGCCTGCCGACCATCGCGGTCGGCATTCTCGGCGTGGTCATGGCGCCGGCACAGGCTGCAGCGCTCCTGGTCGTGCCCAATCTCGTCACCAATGGCTGGCAGATCGCGACCGGGCCGAAGCTGCTGTCGACCCTGCGCCGGCTCTGGCCAATGCTGGCCACCATCTGCCTGGGCACCTGGGCCGGCGCTGGCCTGCTGCAACAGCAGAAGGATGGCAGCGCCGCGCTCTGGCTCGGTCTTGCGCTCATGCTCTACGCGCTTGTCGGCCTGAAGGCGGCGAAGCTGCGCGTGCCGGAGCGCTGGGAAGGCCGGCTCGGCCCGGTCATCGGCTTCACCACCGGCGTCGTCACGGCTGCGACCGGCGTCTTCGTTCTGCCGGCGGTGCCCTATCTACAGGCGCTCGGCTTTGACAAGGACGAGCTGGTGCAGGCGCTCGGCATCTCCTTCATCGTCTCGACGCTCGCGCTCTCCTTCGGCCTGATCGGAGCGGGCGCGCTCAACGGCACCGTCGCCTGGCAATCGCTGCTGGCGCTCGTTCCCGCGCTGATCGGCATGGGCGGTGGGCAATTCATCCGCAGCCGCATCTCACCGGCGACCTTCAAGATCTGCTTCTTTGCCGGGCTGCTGGCGCTGGGCGCCTATCTCTGCTGGCGCAGCCTCGGCTGATGGTCCGGCTCTTGCTTGGCGAAACGGGATCGTCGCGCCGGCCTTAACCAGGCGTTCACCATACGGGCGCAGCCTCGACCGGCAGCAACAGGAGCGGCTCGCATGGATGCCTTCACCATGGTCGTCATGGCCTGCGTCGCCGGGGAGGCGCATTGCGCGACCAGCCGCATCAGCGAGATGGATTTCACCACCGCGCAGGCCTGCGAAGCACGGGTCGACGACATCATCCGTTCGATGACCCGGGAATTCGGCAAGCGGCCCGAATTCAAGGGCCGGCAGGTGACCTATGACGTCTCCTGCATGGATCGCGCCCAGCTCGCGGCCAAGTTCGGCATCGCCTCGTCGGATACGTGAGCCTCCAGCCATCATGCTCGGGCTTGACCTGAGCATCTCAGGACGAGAAGGCACCTTATCCTGCGCGGGATTCTCGGGTCTGCGCTGCGCTCCGCCCGGAATGACGAGGGTGTAAACTAGCGCCGCTCGCGGAAGAAATCCCGGAGCAGCCCCGCGGCTTCCGTCTCGCGCAGGCCGCCATAGACCTCAGGCGCGTGATGGCAGGTCGGGCTCTCATAGAGCCTGACGCCATTCTCGACCGCGCCGCCCTTCGGATCGCCCGCGCCGAAATAGAGGCGCCGGATCCGGGAAAACGAGATCGCAGCCGCGCACATCGGGCAGGGCTCCAGCGTGACGTAGAGATCGCAGCCGATCAGCCGCTCGGAACCAATCGCCTCGCAGGCGAGCCTCAGCGCCAGCATCTCGGCATGGGCCGTCGGGTCCTTCAGCTCCAGCGTGCGGTTGCCGGCGCTGGCGAGGATCGTTCCCTCGCGCACCACCACCGCGCCGACCGGCACCTCGCCGCGCAAGGCAGCCGCCTTCGCCTCGTCGAAGGCGAGCGCCATGGCGTCGACGGTGGATGAGCGTTGCGGCGGCGACATCGAAAACCCCGGTTTTGGCGCTCGCGGCGAGGGAAAGCCTCTGCTACAAGCGCCGGCTATAGAGCCGGATCCGATCAGGTTGAATCAACCTGATCGGTGAATCCGTCTCTCAGATATTGATAGAGACCGCGTTCTCCGATCAGATTTGCAATCTGATCGGCGCGGGCTCTAGCGAATAAGCGAGCCAGGCCTTTCCCGCAAAGCGGTTGTGCTCGGCCGGCTCAGGAGCAACCATGAAAGACGACGACAACAACAGAGGCCGCGGCCCACGCAAGGGCGGTGGCGCCGGCGGCCGTGGACCCGGCTCCGGTGGCAAAGGCTTCGGCGGCAAGAGCTTCGGCGGCCGCGCCGGCGGCGAAGGCCGTGGGCCTGCGCGCGATGGCGAGCGCAAGCCCTTCCGCAGCCGTTCGGGCGGCGACGAGCGCCCGGCCCGCCGCTTCGAGCGCCCTGCCGGCGCCGAGGGCGAGGCTCCGCGTCCGCGCCGTTTCGATGGAGATCGTCCGGTGCGCGCCAGGGCCGAAGGCGAGGGCCGTGGCTTCCGCGAGCGTTCGGGCGAGGAGCGTCCGCGCCGCACCGGCGAGCGTCCCTTCGCCGGGCGCGATCGGCCGCAGGGCGACCGGCCGCCGCGTGGCGAAGGCCGCGATGGCGAGAAGCGGTTTTCGCGTCCACGCGGGCCGCGTTTCGAGGGCCAGGAGGATCGTCCCCGCCGCCCGCGCGCGGCCGAGCCCGAGCGCAAGCTGATCACGGCCGAGGAGCCGGAGCGCATCGCCAAGGTGATGGCGCGCGCCGGCGTCGCCTCGCGCCGCGACAGCGAGGCGATGATCGCGGAAGGCCGCGTCAGCGTGAACGGCACCGTGCTGGACAGCCCGGCCCTCGACGTGAAGCCGACCGATATCGTGCTGATCGACGGCGAGCCCTTGCCGGCCCGCGAGCGCACGCGGCTGTGGCTCTACCACAAGCCCCGCGGCGTGGTGACGACCAATTTCGACCCGGAAGGCCGCCCGACCGTCTTCGACGTGCTGCCGGAGGACCTGCCGCGCGTGCTGACCATCGGCCGGCTCGACATCAACACCGAAGGCCTGCTGCTGCTGACCAATGACGGCGGGCTGGCGCGCGTGCTGGAGCTGCCGGAGACCGGCTGGCTGCGCCGCTACCGCGTGCGCGCTTTCGGCGAGGTGACGCAGGACAGGCTCGACACGGTCAAGGACGGCGTCACCATCGACGGCATCCAGTATGGGCCGGTGGTCGCCCGCTTCGAGCGCCAGCAGGGCTTCAACACCTGGCTGACGGTCGATCTGCGCGAGGGCAAGAACCGCGAGGTCAAGACCGTGCTCGAGCATCTCGGGCTGACGGTGAACCGCCTGATCCGCATTTCCTTCGGCCCGTTCCAGCTCGGCGAGCTCGAGGAGGGCGAGGCCGACGAGATCCGCTCGCGCGTGCTGCAGGACCAGCTCGGCAGCGAGCTCGCGGCCAAGGCCGGCGCCGATTTCGAATCGCCGCGCCGCGACGCCCTGCCCGCCGCGCCGCGCCCGGCGCCCGGCGGCGACGATCGCCCGCGCCGCCGCCGCGAACCGATCGAGGATGAGCACGAGACCCGCCGCGAAGCGGTGCGCGAATTGCGCGGCGACAAGCCCTGGACCCGCACGGTCTGGCGCGATGCCGAAACCGAGCCGCAGCGCGAACGCAAGGCCCCGCCGCGTCGCGGCGCCGATCCGAAGCTGGAGCGGCAGGAGCGCGAGGCCTCAGGTGATGTGAAGCGCCGCCGCGACACGCCGATCGCCGACCCGAAGGGCCGGCGCGTGCTGGTCGAGCGCGTCAGCACCCCGGTGGCCGAGGAGCGCGCCGCTCCGGCCCGCGAGAGCAAGCGCAGGCCCGACCGCATGCCGCGCCAGGAGCGCGGCCGCGAGGAGCGTGGCGGCGACGAGGCGCGCACGCAGCGTCCCCTCACCCGCACCGGCGGCGATGAGCGGCCGGCACGGCGCCCGCGCAGCGAGGCCGGCGGACGCGACCGCGGCGGCGATCGCCCTTGGGAGGATCGCGCTCCGCGTGGCGAACGTCCCGAGCGCGCCCCGCGCGACGATGCCGAGCGCCCTGCCCGCGCCTTCCGCGAGCGTTCCGCCGAGGATCGGCCGCGCAGCCGCAGTTTCGGCGACAAGCCGGCCGGCAAAGGCTTCGGTGGCAAGAGCTTCGGCGCACGGTCTTCCGATCGGCCGGGCGATGACCGGCCCCGTGGCCGCGGCTTCGGCGACAGGCCGGGCGGCAAGGGCTTCGGCCCACGCTCCTCGGATCGTCCCGCCGGCGGCGGGCGGCCCTTCGGCGGCAAGCCGGGCGGTGGACGTGGTCCGCGCCCCGGCGGCGGCCCGCGTGGCGGCAAGCGCGACTAAGCGATGCGGATCGTCGGCGGACGCCTGGGCGGCCGGCCTCTGGCCGGCCCGAAACCAGGGATCGGCAGCATTCGGCCGACCTCGGACCGGCTGCGCGAATCCCTGTTCAACGTGCTCGTCCATGCCTATGGCGATGCGGTCGAGGGCGCGCGCGTGCTCGATCTCTTCGCCGGAACGGGCGCGCTCGGCTTCGAGGCCCTGTCGCGCGGCGCGGGCTTCGCGCTGCTGGTCGATGACGGCACCGAGGCGCGCGGCATCATCCGCGAGAACCAGATGGCTCTGGGCGTCGCCGGCTTCAGCCGCATTTTCCGCCGCGACGCGACCAAGCTCGGCCCGATCACCGGCATGGCCCCGTTCGGCCTCGTCTTCTGCGATCCGCCCTATCGCAAGGGGCTCGGCGAGAAGGCGCTGGTCTCGGCCCGCGAAGGCGGCTGGCTCGCGCCTGACGCGCTGATCGTGCTGGAAGAGGCGGCGGATGCCGAGATCAGCCTGCCCGAGGGCTTCGAGGAGCTGGAGCGGCGGGGTTATGGTGAAACGCAGGTGCTGTTGCTGCGGACAACGCCCTAAGCACCGTACAGCGCCCCCGCCCCGCAGACGTCACGCTTGCGTCGGCTCGTAGCGAAGGATGCCGGCTATCCTCGGCTTCGAACCAGCGGGCATATCGCTGGGATGGTTGATGCCGTCATTGACCTGCAGCTCTCGGAAATCGAACGGACTGGCGCCAGCGATGCAGGCAACGTTCACCCCGAGCTGCCCGGGATTCGAGCGGCGCTGGTGATGGGTGTAGATGCCGCAGCCCAGGCAGAAATAGTGCTTCGCCGTCCGGGTGTTGAATTGGTACTCGCCGAGCTTGTCCTCGCCCGAGACGATCCTGACGCTGCTTGCCGAAACCACGACTGCACCCCGCATGCGGCAAAACGAGCAATCGCAGCGGCGCGCCGTTTTCATGCCATCGGTCAGGGTCGCTTCGAACAGAACGCTTTTGCAGTGACAGGTCGCCTGGACAGTCGCCTCATTCGCCATCACCATCTCTCCGATCGCTATCCGGTGCCCTATACGCTTTCAGCGCCGCCCAAACAGCCGCTCGATATCGCTGAGCTTCAATTCGACATAGGTCGGCCGGCCGTGGTTGCACTGGCCGGAATTGGGCGTGATCTCCATCTCGCGCAAAAGCGCGTCCATCTCTTCGGGGCGCATGCGCCGGCCGGCGCGGACCGAGTTGTGGCAGGCCATCGTCGCCAGGACATGGTCGAGCCGGCGCTCCAGCGAGCCGGCCGTGCCGTGCTCGGCCAGCGCATCGGCGACATCGCGGA
This sequence comes from Bosea sp. ANAM02, assembly GCF_011764485.1. NCBI lineage: Bacteria > Pseudomonadati > Pseudomonadota > Alphaproteobacteria > Hyphomicrobiales > Alloboseaceae > Allobosea > Allobosea sp. ANAM02. The sequence goes on from NZ_AP022848.1 coordinate 3,929,421, forward strand.
CGAGGCGCTGGAGATTGCCGCCGGCGAGTTGGCTCGGCGCTTCGCGTACCAGAACCGCGCCGGGGCCGAAGGATTCAAGCACGAGGCCGAGACTTTCGAGCTCGCTGCCCGCCGCGATCAGGCGGTCGGCATTGACGGGATCGAGCTCGACCACTTCCGGCAGCAGCAGGGGCTGGCGGGCGATGCCGTTGCGGGCGCGCTCGGCCTTGAGGCGCTCATAGACGAGGCGCTCATGGGCGGCATGCTGGTCGACGATGACGACGCCCTCGCGGGTCTGGGCGACGATATAGGTCTCGTGGACCTGGGCACGGGCGGCGCCGAGCGGCCGGTCGAGCGCGTCCGCCGAGGGCTCGGCCAGATGCGCGCGGGCATCGGCCGAGGGCGCGGCGAAATCGGAGAAGCCGGATTGCGGGGCGCCCGTCGGGAGCGGGGCCGGGGCGCTCCAGCCCGGCGCCTCCGGGAAGGAAGGGCGCGGGATCGTGGCGCCGCTGCCCCCGCCCATCGAGAGCACGGCGCGGAAGGCATCGAGCGTGCGGGCGCCGCCCGTGGTGGTGGCGCGGTGGCCGGCGGCGGCGAGCGCCGCCTTCAGGCCGGAGACGACGAGGCCGCGCACCAGCGCCGGGTCGCGGAAACGCACCTCGCTCTTGGCGGGGTGGACGTTGACGTCGACCGAGCGCGGATCGCAGCCGATATCGAGGAAGAGCACGGGATGCCGGTCGGAGGGCACGACATCGGCATAGGCGCCGCGCACTGCCGAAAGCAGCAATTTATCGCGGACGGGGCGGCCGTTGACGGACAGATGCACGCCGGCCGAGGTGCCGCGATGGAAGGTCGGCAAGCCAGCGAAGCCGGAAATGCGGATGCCTTCGCGCTCGGCCTCGATGCGCAGCGCATTCTCGGGGAAGTCGCGGCCGAGCGCCCGGCCGAGGCGGCGCAGCAGCCCCTCCTCGCCGATCGGCTCGGCCGGCCAGTCGAAGGCGCTGATATGCTCGCCTTCGAGCGAGAAGCGGATTTCGGGATGGGCGATGGCGAGGCGCCGTAGCATCTCGGAGACGGCCTGCGCCTCGGCCCGGTCGCTCTTCAGGAATTTCAGGCGGGCCGGAGTGAAGATGAAGAGGTCCGAGACCTCGATGCGCGTGCCGGGCGCCGCTGCGACGGGACGGACGACGCCCTTCTCGCCGGCCTCGACAACGAGGCCCGAGCCCTGCCCTGCATCGCGTCGACGGGTCGCGATCGAGAGCCTTGCGACCGAGCCGATCGAGGGCAGGGCCTCGCCGCGGAAGCCGAGCGTGTCGATGGCGAAGAGATCGCCGTCGGGCAGTTTCGAGGTGGCATGGCGATCGACGGCGAGTTCGAGATCCTCCGGCGTCATGCCGGCACCGTCATCGACGACGCGGATCAGCTCTCGCCCGCCGCCCTGGATGGTGACCGCGATCGAGCGCGCGCCGGCGTCGATCGCGTTCTCGACCAGCTCCTTCACAGCCGCAGCCGGCCGCTCGATCACCTCGCCGGCGGCGATGCGGTCGACCAGAACGGGATCGAGGCGGCGGACGGTCATGGAACTCGGGTGGTCATCGGAAAACAGGGCTCGTCATTCTCGGGCGGAGCGCAGCGCAGACCCGAGAATCTCTCTCCGAAAGAGGCTCCCGAGCCTTCGTGTCACAAGATGCTCGGGTCAAGCCCGAGCATGACGCGCCTCTTCGGTAAAACGCTACTCAGGCCCGCCCTTCGGCAAGATAGCGCTTGGCGAGGAGTTTGGCCTCTTCCACCGCCGGCTGGTCGAACGGGTCCACGCCCATCGCATAGCCGGTCAGGATCGTCTCAAGCATGAAATGCATCAGCATCTCGCCATGGCTGGTCTCGTCGATGCGCTCGACATGGAAGCGGCGCACCGCGCAGCCGTTCCTGGCGAAGGTGTCGATCATGGCGACCCCTTGAGCCGCCACGAGATCGCCGATCGTCTTGCCGGCGAAATCGGCCTGGCCGATCTTTTCGGCGAGGGCGGTGTCGATCTGCGGGCCCTTGCCCTTCACGCTGGTGGTGATGACCGTGAAGAACTTGTCCTTGGGGCCGGCGAGATAGAGCTGCTGCTGCGAATGCTGGTCGACGGGGCCGAGCGCGCCGACGGGCTGGGTGCCCTGCCCGTCCTTGCCGAGACTCTCGGCCCAGAGCTGCATCCACCAGCGGGTGAGCAGCGCGAGCTTGTCGGCATAGGGCATGAGAACGGCGATGTTCTTGCCGGAGCGCATGGCGGCGAGATGCAGCGCGGCACCGACCGCAGCCGGCGTCTCGCGGACATCCTTGCCGGCGAAGAGCGGCGCGACCGCGCGGCCGGCGCCGTGCCGGAGCGCCTCGATATCGAGGCCGAGCACGGCGGCCGGCAGCAGGCCGCAATTGGTCAGGACGGAATAACGGCCGCCGACATCGGTGTGATGTTCGAGGAAGGGCGTGCCAAAGGGTTCGAGCAGCGCCCGCAAGGGGTGCAGCTTGCCGGGCTTGGCCGGTTCGGAGAGCCCTTCGAAATGCGTGCCGATCTGCTGATCGCTCAGATGCGCGCCGCGCAGTGCCTCGATCGCCGCGATCGACTGCAGCAGGGTCTCGCCGGTGCCGCCCGATTTCGAGATGGCGACGAATTTGGTCGTCTTGAGCGGCAGCTTGGCGAGCAGGGCCGCATAGGTCGCCGGGTCGAGATTGTCGATGAAATGGACGCGCGGGCCGGCTGTGAACTGCGAGAGGCCCGCGATGCCGTAACCGGTGAGCTGCGCCAGCGTCTGGCCGCCGAGGCTGGAGCCGCCGGTACCGAGCACCAGGACGTCCGTCGTGCCGCCGGCCTTGAGGCGTTCGACCGCGGCCTTTACCGGGCCGAGATCGGCGGTGTCGCTCGGCAGCTTCAGCAGCGGGAGCGATCCGTGCTTTGCCTGCCCCTGCAGCTTCGCCAGCGCGGGCTTGAGATCGGCCAGCGCCGTCTCGAAGGCAGCATCGGGAATACCGCCCTTGCCGACCCTGGATTCGAGCGCGAGATCGAAGCTTTGCTGAAGCATGAACCTATCCATAGCGACGAGAAGACGAAGGCGATTTCAGACCAGCGCGACCGGCTTGCCAACCGCCTGGACGAGCAGTTCGGGGTTGCCGAACAAGCGCTTGGCGACGCGCTTGACGTCGGCCAGCGTCACCGCCGCGAAGAGGCTATTGCGGCGGGCTAGGAAATCCGGCGTGTCGCCGCGAAGCGCCAGCGCCAGCAACTCGCCGGCGATCTTGGGCGAGGTGTCGAAGCGCAGCGGGTAGGAGCCGATGATGTAGCGCTTGGCTTCCTCGACCTCATGCTCGGTCGGGCCTTCCTCGGCGAGCTTGAGCATCTCCTCGCGGATCACCTTCATCGATTCCGCGGCGCGATCATTGCGGGTCGCGGTGCCGCCGACCAGCATGGCGCTCTCGCGCAAGGGCATCAGGCTGGAGGAGACGCCATAGGCGAGCCCGCGCTTCTCGCGCACCTCCATGAAGAGGCGCGAGGTGAAGGCGGAGCCGCCGAGGATATGATTCAGCACGCTCGCGGTGATGAAATCGGGATCGTCCCACATCAGGCCCGGACAGACGAAGCGCAGAACGGTCTGCGGCACGTCGAGATCGATGATGTGGGTCTGGCCAAGGCCCTGGATCGGCAGGGCTTCAGCCGGGCGCTGCCGCGGCTCGCCCTTCGGCAGGTCGCCGAACAGCGCATCGAGCCGGCCGGCGAGTTCGGCGGCGGTGATGTCCCCGACGACGACGATCTTGAGGCCGGCGCGGTCCATCAGCGTGGGCCGCAGAGCCTTCAGCGCCGGCGCTTCCAACCTGGAGACGCTGTCGATATCGCCCTTCTCGGGCCGGCCGTAAGGATGGCCCGGAAAGGCCGCGGCATAGAGCGCGTTGCGGCACATCACGTCGGGATTCTTCGCCTGGCGCTGCAAGCCGGCGATGACCTGGGCGCGGACGCGGGCGACGGCGTCGGCATCGAAGCGCGGCTTGTTGAGCGCCAGCCCGAGCAGATCGAAGGCGGTGTCGCGATGGGTCGAGAGCGTCTGGAGATAGCCGTGAAAATCGTCGCGGCGGGCTTCGAAGCCTAGGCTGATGGCGTGGTCGGCCATGCGGCCCTGGAAGGCCTCGGCGTCGAGATCGCCGGCGCCCTCGTCGAGCAGACCGGAGATCAGATAGGCGCTGCCGGCGGCATTGTCGGGGTCAAGGCTGGTGCCGCCGTCGAAGGCGAAATCGACCGCGATCAGCGGCAGGCTGTGTTCCTCGACCAGCCAGGCCTCGACGCCGCCGGGGGAGCGGACGGTCTGGACGGCGATGGCAGGGCCGGCCGTGTTGAGCTTGGGCGTCGGAATGGGGGCGTTCATGGCGCTTCCTGTCGGCGGAGCATGGCCTCCGCCCGTTCGGTGAGACGGCAGTGTCAGGCCGGCAGCAGCAGGCCGGTGACGCTGCGATCAGGTTTGAGGTAGCGGCGCGCAGCCTCGATCACGGCCTCGCGGCCAACCGCCTCGATACGCTCAGGCCAGGCGAGCACGTCCTCGACCGTTTCGCCGACGGCCAGCGCCGAGCCGAAGATGCGGGCGAGCGAGGCCTGGTTGTCGCGGGCGAAGACCGTCTCGGCTACCAGCCGGGTGCGGGCGCGGGCCAGTTCGAGCTCGCTCGGCCCTTCCGCCAGGAAGGCGGCGAGCGCCGCATCGAGCCCGGCTTCCATCGCCGCCATCTCGACGCCGGGGCGCGGGCTGGCGGAGATCTGGAAGGCGGCACGGTCGACCATCGAGCTCATGAAATAGGCGTTGGCGCCGGCGGCCAGCTCGTCCTCTACGCAGAGTCTGCGATAGAGCCGCGAGGTGGTGCCGCCGCCGAGGATTTCGGCGACGAGTTCGAGCGCCAGAACCTCGTCGCGCTCGCCCGCCGTATAGGTCGGGGTCAGCCAGCCGCGCCGCAGCGAAGGCTGCTGCACGCGCGGATCGTTGAGCTGCACGCGGCGCGAGGCGCGCGGTTCCGGCTCGATCGGGCGCGAGCGGACGGGCGCCGCGCCGCGGGCCGCGATCCTGCCATAGGTCTCCTCGGCAAGGCGGCGTACCTCGGCGGCATCGGTGTCGCCGGCGACGACGAGGATCGCGTTCTCGGGGGTGTAGAAGCGCTGGTAATAGGCGAAGGCGTCGCCCCGGCTCAGGCGTTCGATCTCGTGCTCCCAGCCGATGATCGGCGTGCCATAGGGGTGATGGAAGAAGAGCGTCGCGGAGAATTCCTCGCCGAGCTGGGCGGCCGGATCGGAATCGACGCGCATGCGCCGCTCCTCCAGCACCACGTCGCGCTCGGGCGCGACCACGGCCTCGTCGAAGGAGAGGCCGGTCATGCGGTCGGCCTCGTAATCCATCATCGCGCGCAGATGCTCTTTTGGCACGCGCTGGAAATAAGCGGTGTAGTCGAAGGAGGTGAAGGCGTTCTCCTGGCCGCCATAACCGGCGACGATCTTGGAGAACTCGCCGGCGGGCCAGCGCTCCGTGCCCTTGAACATCAGGTGTTCGAGGAAATGCGCGATGCCGGACTTGCTCGACGGGTCGTCGGCCGAACCGTTGCGATACCACACCATGTGGGTGACGACCGGCGCGCGCCGGTCCTTCACGACGACGACATCGAGGCCGTTGGCCAACCGGAAGGATTCGACCGGCTCCGCCGTGTCGCTCCGGTGCGCATGGATGTTCACCTGTTGCCGTCTCCTCGATCGAAAAAGGGCGGGCGCGACGCGCCCGCCCTTCATGACAACTTGGTCGGGCATCCCCGCTTCGGCAAGGGGCGATCGAGCCTGGCGATCACGCTGCCGCGGCGGCCCACCAGCTACTGACGCATGACCGGCCCGCGTCCCGTCGAAAATTCGCGGATGCCGGGATCCTGGGTATCTTCGACCGGGCCACGCGCGCCCGGACCGACGGCAGCCGTCGCAGCCGGACGGCGATAGCCGGTCGGCGGCTCGGTGAGGGTGCGGCGCGGCGGCTCGCTGCCATAGGCGGCGGCATTCTCGTCGATCTTGGCCTGACGCGCGGCCATCTCGCGGCCGACCACGATCGGCTTGATGATGTTGTTGTAGTTGTTGTCGTCTTCCGGGAACTGCGGGCCACGCGGCGCGCGCGTCGTCCGGCCGCGGCGAATCTCTTCTGGCGACATGCGGGCGATGTTCTTCAGGCCGAGGGGCTCCTCGTAAGGCGCCGGATTGGCGGCATCCCTGCGGCGCTGGACGTCCGGATCATTCGGCCAGGCGGCATTGCGCTCGCTGGCCGACTGCTGCGGGCGCGGCAGCGTCGAATTCGGCGGCACGACCAGCGGCGCACGGGCGCGATAATCGATATCCGCCTCACCGCCCTTGCCGAAGACGCCCTGCATGAAGTTGTAGACCAGCGAGCCTTCCTGCGCGAAGGCAGGCGACGCCCCGAGCACAAGCCCGCCGGCGATGAGCAGATGAGCCACGCGGATGCGTTCGGCCATGTCAAATCTCCCTTCGGACAATCTCGCCCCGTCTCAAACCCCAGACGAACGGCAAAACAATGGCAAAACCGTCGTCAAGCTGCTTTTTCCACGCTCGGGCGGAAGGACTCATATAGCAGGCCGAGCACCCCGACAACGATCGCGACATCGGCAATGTTGAAGATATACCAGCTAAAACTGCCCCAGTGGAAATGCACGAAGTCGACGACCGCGCCGTAGACGGCACGATCGACCCCGTTTCCGAGTGCCCCGCCGATGATCAGCGCCAGGCTGACCACGGAGAAGCGCCGCGGCTCGCGCCACATCCAGCGCCAGAGCCAGACGGCCGCGACGAAGGAGATGACGACGAGGAACCAGCGCCCGAGATCGGTGCCCTGCTGGAACAGACCGTAGGAAATGCCGCGATTCCAGGCGAGGACGATCGTCAGAAAGGAGGCCAGGTCGTACGGCCCGTTCTCGGCCAGCCCGACGCCATAGAGCAGCCAGCATTTCAGAAGCTGATCGGCGACGAAGACGACCAGCACCGTCGCGAGGCCGAGGCGGCGGGCGGAGCTCATCAGGCGCGCACTCCCAGCTCCTTCAGAGCCTTCGCGTCGCGCGGCGTCACCTGGGGATAGGCCTTGTCGGCCGTCGCCGGGTCGAAATATTTCCAGGAACGGGCGCATTTGATGCCGGCCGCGCGATGCGGCACGACCGCGACGCCCGGCACGTCGGCGAGGCGGAAGGCCTCGGCCGGTCCTTCGCCGCTCTCGACACGGATGCCGGAGGTGATGCTGATCTCGGCGAGATCGGCGCCGGAGAGGGCGGCGTAGAGATCGGCGTCCGCGACGAAGACCTGCGGCGCCGCCTCCAGCGAGGAGCCGAGGCGCTTGGCCGCGCGCTCAAGCTCCAGCGCGCCGGTGACGACGCGGCGCACGCGGCGGATCTTGCTCCAGCGCTCAGCCAGTTCCGGATCGAGCCAGCTTGCCTGTGCCTGAACAAAGCGCTCGAGATGGACCGAGCCCTCGTCCGCCTTCTGGTCGGGATAGCGATCGAGCCAGGCTTCCTCGGCGGTGAAGACCAGGATCGGCGCAAGCCAGGTCGTCAGGCAGCGGAAGAGATGGTCGACGACGGTGAGCGCGCTCTTGCGGACATGGCTCGACAGCGGATCGCAATAGAGCGCGTCCTTGCGCACGTCGAAATAAAAGGCCGAGAGTTCGGTGTTCATGAACTGCGAGAGCAGGAACACGACCTTCTTGTAATCGTAGGTGCGATACGCGTCCTCGACCTGCGGGCCGAGCTCGGCCAGCCGGTGCAGCATCAACCGCTCCAGCTCCGGCATGGTCTGCGGATCGGAGACCCGGACATCCTCGCTGAAATGCGCGAGCGTGCCGAGCATCCAGCGCAGGGTGTTGCGCAGCTTGCGATAGGTCTCGACGAAGGTCTTGAGGATCTCCTTGCCGATGCGCAGGTCGTCGGAATAGTCGGCCGCCGCGACCCAGAGGCGCAGGATGTCGGCGCCCGAATCCTTGATGATGTCCTGCGGGGCGGTGACGTTGCCCTTCGACTTCGACATCTTCTCGCCCTTCTCGTCCAGGCAGAAGCCGTGGGTGAGGACGATGTCGTAGGGCGCCCGGCCGCGTGTGCCGCAGCTTTCCAGCAGGCTCGAATGGAACCAGCCGCGATGCTGGTCAGAACCTTCGAGATACATCACGCGGTCCTTGCCGCCATCGCCGCGGCGGCGAGCGCGCAGATCGCCGCGCTTCTCCAGCGTGAAGGCATGGGTCGAGCCGGAATCGAACCAGACGTCGAGCACGTCGGTGACGCGCTCATATTTAGCCGGATCGTAGCCGAAGGGCTTGAGGAAGCGGGCACCGTCCGTATCGGTGAACCAGGCATCCGCGCCCTCGGCCTCGAAGGCCTCGGCGATCGCCGCGTTGACCCTGGCATCGACGAGGATGTCCTTGGTCTCCTTCTCGACGAAGACGGTGATCGGCACGCCCCAGGCGCGCTGGCGCGAGACGACCCAGTCCGGCCGGTTGGCGATCATGCCGGTGATGCGGTTCTCGCCGGCAGCGGGAACCCATTCGGTTTCCTTGATCGCCTTCAGCGCGCGGTTGCGCAGCGTGTCGGTGTTGCCGCCCGCGACCGGCTGAGGATCGGCAGCGTCCGGCGCACCGGCCTCGCCGATCGGCTTGTCCATGGCGATGAACCATTGCGGCGTATTGCGGAAGATCACCGGCTTCTTCGAGCGCCAGCTATGCGGATACTGATGCTTCAGGCGACCGCGCGCGATGATGTTGCCGGCCTCGACCAGCGCCTTGATGACGACGTCGTTGGCATTGCCCTTCTCGCCCTTGTCGGTGATGACCTGCGCGCCCTCGAAGCCCGGCGCCTCCCTGGTGAAGCGGCCATCGGCATCGACGGTGTAGGGGATGCGGGTGTCGACCCCCTTGAATCTCGCCTGAGACATCCAAATGTCGAAGTCTTCACGGCCGTGACCGGGTGCCGTGTGGACAAAACCCGTACCTGCATCATCAGTTACGTGATCGCCGTCGAGCAGTGGAACCGTAAAACTATACCCTTCACCTCCCCCATCCCATCCGCTTAAGGGGTGGCGGCAGCCCAATCCGTCGATCTCTTGCGCTGACACGTCGCGTACTTTTTCGAAGCCGTCCACACGGGCAGCCTTCATGACGTCGGCAGCAAGCTTGTTTGCAAGCAGATATGTTTGACCAGCCGTAACCCAGTTGCCGCTAGGCGCCGCAGTCACCTTGTAAAGGCCATAGGCGATCTTGTTGGAGTATGAGATCGCCCGATTGCCCGGTATCGTCCAAGGCGTCGTCGTCCAGATCACAACCTTCGCCGCCAGCAGATCGACGGCCATCTCAGCACCGTCGCGCGACGCGAACAGCACAGGAAACGCGACATACACCGTGTCGCTCGTGTGCTCCTCGTACTCGACCTCGGCCTCGGCCAGCGCGGTCTTCTCGACCACCGACCACATCACCGGCTTGGAGCCGCGATAGAGCTGGCCGGTCTCGGCGAATTTCATGATCTCGCGGGCGATCTGCGCCTCGGCGGGATAGGCCATGGTCAGGTAGGGATTGGCCCAGTCGCCCTCGACGCCGAGGCGCTTGAATTCCTCGCGCTGGACATCGACCCAGTGCTCGGCGAAGGAGCGGCATTCCCGGCGGAACTCGACGACCGGGACGTCGTCCTTGTTCAGCCCCTTGGCGCGATACTGCTCCTCGATCTTCCACTCGATCGGCAGGCCGTGGCAGTCCCAGCCCGGAACATAGTTGGAATCGTAGCCGAGCATCTGCTGCGAGCGCGTGACGAGATCCTTGAGGACCTTGTTCAGCGCGTGGCCGATATGGATGTTGCCGTTGGCATAGGGAGGGCCGTCGTGGAGCACGAACCTGTCGCGCCCCTGCCCCGCTTCGCGCAGCTTGCGATAGAGGTCGATCTTCGCCCAGCGGGCGAGCAGTTCCGGCTCGCGCTGCGGCAGGCCGGCGCGCATCGGGAACTCGGTCTGGGGCAGGAACAGCGTCTGCGAATAATCGACGCCGTCGGCAGCGGTTTCGGCGGCTTTGGCGGTGTTGGTCTTGTCGGTCATCATCCGGCTCGGACAGTCGGGACGGCGGGCTGGTCAGGGCCCCGGTCGTCCACTTTTGAAACGGGAAAAGCGGTGTTCAACCCGGACTGCGCAAGCGCCCGCGCCCAATCTAGCGCGAGGCGGCAGCCGGGCCCGTAATTCGCCGGAAAAGATCGATCAGCATGGCGCGTTCTGCGGGCATGGAGGGCTTCTAGCAGGCGGCGCTTACGGAAGGAAGGGCGGCGTTCCCGCCAGAATGTCGCGTGCGCGGGCGCTGTCGGCATCCATCTGCACGATCAGGGCTTCCAGCGAGTCGAACTTCTCCTCGCCGCGCAGCCAGTCGACGAAGGCGACATCGACGCGCTGGCCGTAGAGATCGCCGGAGAAATCGAAGACGAAGGTTTCGAGCCGCGGCGCGCCGTCGTCGAAGGTCGGGCGGCGGCCGAAGCTCGCGACGCCGTCATGCCAGATGCCGTCGATCTTCATGCGAACCGCATAGATGCCGTGGCGCAGCTTGCAGTCGCGGGCGAGCTGCATATTGGCGGTCGGATATCCCAGCTCGCGCCCGCGCTTGTCGCCATGGGCGATCAGCCCACGCACCAGCCAGGGCCGGCCGAGGAATTCCGCGGCGCGCGCGACATCGCCTGTTTCCAGCGCCGTGCGGATCAGGGTCGAGGAAACCGGCTCGCCGTTCCAGGAATAGGGCGGCACGACCGCCACCGGGATTCCGGCGGCGAGGCCATGGGCCTGCAGCATCTCGGGCGAGCCCGTCCGGCCCTTGCCGAAATGGAAATCGTAGCCGCAGACGAGGCCGGCGGCGCCGAGCCGGCCGATCAGCAGGTCGTCGACGAAGCTTTCGGCGGGGATCGCCGCGATCTCGCGGTCGAAGGGCAGGACGAAGACTTGGCGCAGCCCGGCATCGGCCAGCCATTCCAGCTTGAGCTGCGGCGCGGTCAGCCGGAAGACCGGCTCCTCGGGCCGGAAGACGCTGCGCGGATGCGGCTCGAAGGTGAAGGCGGCAGGCCTGCTCCCACGCTCGGCCGCAAGGGACGCGGCGCGCCGAGCGAGCTCGGCATGGCCGCGATGGACGCCGTCGAAATTGCCCAGTGCCAGCACGGCGCCGCGCAGGGCATCGGGAAGGGGCTTGTCGAGGTCGAGGACCACGGCCGTCGGCTCGGAGCGGTCAGGCGCATCGGCTTGGGATGGCATCAATCGGAAACGTCCACCTGCCCCAGTTGTCGGGCGATGACCGTCTTTGCGGCGAAGCCCGGCGAGGCGTCAAGGCTGCGGGCCGGCCGAAGCCCTCAATCCCGTGGCTTCGGCGGCATGGCGACCCAGGCCTCGCCCTCCATCACCGCCTTGCCGTCGACGAGGCATTCGCAGAAGAAGCGCGCCCGGCGGCGCTCCGCCACCAGTTCGACGACCTCGACGCGGGCGGTCACGACATCGCCGATCTTGACCGGGGCCAGGAAGGTCAGCGTCTGCGAGAGATAGACCGCGCCGGGGCCGGGCAAGCGCGTGCCGAGCAGAGCGGAGACGAGGCTCCCCGTCAGCATGCCATGGGCGATGCGCTGGCCGAACTTGGTATTGGCGGCGAAATGGTCGCAGAGATGGATCGGGTTGGCGTCGCCGGACAATTCGGCGAACAGCGCCACATCCCGCTCCATCACGGTCCGCATCAGGCTTTCGCTGCGGCCGACGGCCAGATCCTCGAAGGCATGGACGGTATAGAGCCCGCCAGACATCGGCTGAACTGTCATGGATCCCGCGCGGCCCTTGGCCCGTGCCCTCCTGTCTGCGATCGGATTAAGCATCTCGCAACCGCAACATCGACGCAATTGGACTTTGGTGCGGCGCATCAACCTCTCCTTGCGTCAGTTCGCAATCGGATTAACCGGTTCGCAAGGCCGCGCGGCTATCAATTCGCACACGCGGCACGGCGCTGGTATCTCCCAGCACCGCGACCGTCATGCCTGGAGCACCAGAATGGCTCTCGATCCGTCCATGCCGATCCTCGTCGTCGACGACTACCAGACGATGGTCCGCATCATTCGCAACCTGCTGAAGCAGCTCGGCTTCGAGAATGTCGACGATGCCTCGGACGGCTCGACCGCGATCTCGAAGATGCGCGACAAGAAATACGGCCTCGTCATCTCCGACTGGAACATGGAGCCGATGAGCGGCTTCGAACTGCTCCAGAAGGTCCGCGAGGAGACGGCGCTGTCGGAAACGCCGTTCATCATCGTCACGGCCGAGTCGAAGACCGAGAACGTCGTCGCTGCCAAGAAGGCCGGCGTCAGCAACTACATCGTCAAGCCGTTCAACGCGCAGACGCTGAAGACGAAGATCGAATCGGTCTGCGCGGCGGCCTGACGGGCCTTACCAGACCAAGTGCGGCATCGCGTAGGCCGGGCGATGCGTCTGCCGGCTGAACCAGCCGTGTCGCTCCTCCCATGACGCTTCCATCAGATCCTGGGCGTGGATGCCGGCCAGCACCATGATGCCGGCTGCGCCGAAGGCGTCGGCACCGGCGATGTCGGTGCGGATCGCGTCGCCGATGGCGCAGATCCTGTCCCGGGCGACCGGCGCGCCGCGCGCCTTCTCGGCCGCCGCGACAGCCGCCTCGTAGATCGGCCGATGCGGCTTGCCGGCATAGATCGCCCGGCCGCCGATCTCCTCATAGGCGAGCGCGACGGAGCCGGCGCAGGGAATGATGCGCCCGCCACGCTCGACGACGAGATCGGGATTGGCGCAGATCAGCGGCAGGTCGCGCGCCGCGAAGCCGGCGAGCAGGGCGGCATAGGTCGCGGCCGTATCGTTCTCGTCGTCGAACAGGCCGGTGCAGAGCACATAGGACGCCTCCCCGGGAGAGGTTTCCCGCACGTCGAGGCCGGCGATCAGCGGCAGGTCTCGGTCGGGGCCGAGGCGGAACATCGGCTCGCCCGCCCGCTCGCGGATCAGCGCGCGGCAGACATCGCCGGAGGTGACGATCGCATCCCAGGCCTCGCGCGGCACGGCGAAGCCGTCGAGCTGGCCGACGATGACATCGGCCGGGCGCGGGGCATTGGTGACGAGGACGACGCCGATGCCGTGCTCGCGCATCCGCATCAGGGCGGCGACCGCGTCGCGATAAGCGGCGACGCCGTTATGGACGACGCCCCAGACATCGCACAGGCAGAGATCGAAGCGATCCGCGACCTCGGAGAAACCCGAAAGCGGAAGGGTGGAAGCGATCCCCGATGGCGACACTGTCTCGATCTCCGGCGGTTGCGTGAGAGGAGCGACCGCCGCCCCTCGGCATGGCCTGATCTAGACGGGATTCGCCGGAAGCGGAACCGGAGAGCGCAGGAAGCGGCCGTGCGTCAGGCGCTGGCGCGGCGCAGCACGGCGCGGAAGGGCAGCCGCTCCGGGCGGTTCTCCTGCACGGCCGGCTCGGAGCCGGTGGCCGGGGCCTGCGCAACCCGATCCTGGCCTATCAGGCGGTCCACGATGCTGGCCGGCGGCCGGGCGGTTTCGACCGGCGCCGGTGCCGGCGGAGCGGCCGGCGCGGGCTCCGGCTCGGCGAAGACCTCGGGTTTGACCGGGCGCGGCGGCGAGAAGGCCTGTCCCTGCCCCATCCTGGCGCCGAGCTCGATCATGTCGGCGGCGGCGGGATTGTCCTCGACCTGATCGGCGACCAGCGTGATCGAGACGCGCGCCAGCAGGGTGGCGAGATCGCCCGGATCGATATCGCTCTGTATCCGGCCATCGAGATGCGCCTGCAGCAGCGCGGCCGGCGCCTTCACATAGCGGACGCCGCGATCGAACAGGGCGCGCGGATCGAGACGCAGGTCGACGAGTTGATCGAGCGCGAAACGCACCCCGTTCGCCGACATGGCGCCGAGCAGTCCGAGGCTGGTCGGGTCGAGTTCGCGGAAGACCGCCTGCGGCATCTCGATCACCAGATGCGCGGTATGCTCGCGGTATTTGTCGAGAATGCGCGTCAGGGTCGCCAGCGCGCGCGACGACGTCCAGGTCGCGTTGCTGAAATTGCAGGAGACGAAGATGCCGCCATCCTTCGCGCCGAGATGGCGCGCGATCGCCAGCGCCCGCGTGAGAACGAGCGCATCCAGCGTCGGCCCGAAGCCGCGCTCCTCGACGGTCTCGATGAATTCGTGCGGCAGCAGCAGCGTGTTCTCGTCCAGCCGCAGGCGCGGCAGCGCCTCGTAGCCGCAGGTCCGGCGCTGCGGCAGCGAGACGATCGGCTGCAGATGGACTTCGAGCCCGCCTTCGCTGAGCGCCTTGCCGATCAGGGCGGCGCGCTCGGCCTCCGCTTCCTCCCGCGCGGCCGCCGCAGCGGCGGCCCGTTCGGCGGCCAGCTTCTCGGCCCGCTCGCGGCGGACCGCTTCCGGATCGAGCACGACCTCGGGCACTGGCACCGCAGGCGCGGCCGCCGGCTCAGGCAGGCGGGCGAGAACGGTCTCGTGATCGGCGAGCGTGGTCGCGACCTGATGGATGAGGTCGCCGAGCAGGCCGACCTCGGCCGTCAATTCATGGATGGCGGCGCGCGCGGGCGCAGCATCCGCGTCACGCATCGGCATCTGCTGGACGCGCTGCGACAGGGCGTCGAGGCGGATCGCGTTGGTGGCGAGCCGAACCTTGACCTCGCCGACATCCGCCATGGCCAGTTCGTGACGGGCCAGGCTGCGCCGCTCGAAGGCGCGCATCGCCAGCATGGCGCCGGCTCCCGCAGCGAGAATGCCGAGTCCCGTGCCGAGCCCGCCGGGAAGCAGGATCGCGACCGCGACGCCGGCCGCGAGGCCGGTCACGGCGCCGGCAAGAGGGTGCAGGGCTTTCAGGCGGGCAGATGCCACGGCAGCGCTCGCGCTAGGTGTCGGGAAAACGGGGCGAAACGAATCACGGTCTTGGACCGCAGATTAACCTTGCCGGCGTTGTTATGCGAGTGACGCGCCTCATTTCCGCCACAGCCGGAGCAAGCGCCACCCCCGGGCCTTCAGCACCGCCTATGGCTTGTTGAGCCCGAGCGCGCCGAGGATCCTGTCGATGACCGGCGCGGCAAATCCTCTCCGCTGCAGGAAAGCACGGGCGTCCTGTCCGAAAAACGGGGCCTTCTCGACGAGTTGGGCAATCGCCTTGGATTGCCTCTCCGGATCGTTGTCGGCAGCCGCCTTGAGCGCCTGACCGAGCAGGCTCAGGTGACTGTCGTCCGCGGCGAGCACGGCGGCATGGGTTTCCGACACCTTTCCCGCGCCGACCAGATAGGCGCCGAGGAAGGCGTAGAAATCGTAGCGCGACGGACGGGCGACGCTCAGTGAGATCGCGCGCTCCAGGAGGGGCAATCCTTCGAGCGGGCGGCCGAGCCGGACATAGAGCGCGCCGACATCGGCCATGATCTCGGGATCATAGGGATTGCGGGCCTGCGCCTCACGGCCCATCTGGACCGCTTCCTCGGTCGCGCCGCGCAGCAGCAGGACCTTCATCATCGCCTGATAGGCTCGCGCCCCGGACGGTGCCAGCCGGATCGCCGTCAGGGCTGCGGCGAGGGAGCGATCGAGCGGCGACCGCGCCGCATTCGCAGGCGGGATATCGCCCTGCGGGGTCACGGCGCCACCGTGCTCGCCGAGCGTCATGATCGCGAGATGGGCCCAGCCCGGATAAAAGCCGGGATCCTGCTCCACCAGCTCGGCAAGGCAGAGTCGGGCGGCCTGGTGCAGTTCGGGCAGCATGGCACGGCGCGCATCGAAGGCCTTGAGGATGCAGCGCATGGCAGGAGACGCCACGGACTGGCGCGCATCGGCGGGAATGATGCCGAAGGGCTCGATCAGGCGCGTCGCCAGTCGACGGGCCATGTCGGCGAGATCGCTTTCCTGGAGCGTCGCCAGCGAGGAGCGGGTCGACGACGTCGTCCAGACGATGCGCCCGTCCCGAACGGAGCGCAGACGGGCGAGCCCCACCGCCCCGCTGTCCAGCCCCTGGGCGTCGATCTCGATGGCATAGTCGACATCGTCTTCCAAGGCGGAACCGGGGAGCGGTGTCCTGATCGTCACGAGGTCGTCGAATCGCGCCATCGCATCGACGAGCAGTGCCGAGAAGCGCCTGAGGACTGCGGCGAGCTGGGGATCGGAAGGCGGATCGGGAGTGATGATCGCCACGCGTACCAGGAGAGGCATCGCGGCCTGCTCGCGCGCCGCCGCCGTGACTTGCTCGCCTGCTGCGGGCTTGCCTATTTCGGCCGGGCCCGTTCCACGCAAGGGCGCGAGATACCACCAGCCGAGCGCGAGAAGGCCCAGCGCCAGCGCGGCAAGGGTCAGGCCGGCCCAGCGGCGGGCGGCTCGTCTATCCGGCTCCTGCGCTTCGTCCGCCCCTTCGGGAGGCGGACGGCTCCCCTCCCCCCCGAACCAGGTGAAGACCGGGACATAGCCACCGACCGGCATCGATATCTGCACGGGATCGCCGCGGCCGTCCCCGGCATAATATTGCGCCAGCGCCCGCCTGAGCCGACCGGCCTCGACGCGAACGATCGGATCGAGCTGGGGATTGAAGTCGGCGGAGCGACCGAGGCCCTCCACCGCGATCGTATAGCCTTTCAGCTCGGCCGCACGTCCCTCGACCGTGCGTTCGACAACGAAGCTGAGGAAGGCCGAAAGCTGGGGTGCGGCGCGAAACGCATCCGAGACAAGGACGCGATCGAGACCCGCGCGAATAATCGCCGCGGCTCGGACGTCCAGACGTCCAGGATCATCAGCGCCTTCCACCATCGGGGTCCGTTCAGGTTGCGCCCCTTCTGGGGAGTTTACGCCATTGGCGACCTAACGTCACCCACAGCCGGCTTGAAGCCGCCATCCGCAGGACGCAGCCTTGACGCGCCATGATGGCGATTTACAGGCCGCTGGCTCCTGCTAGCTTTAACCAAGGTTAATCCACAGGGGCCTTTCGAATGACGTCCACCTCCTCCGCCATCGCTACGCCGAACGACCTCGAAGCCTACTGGATGCCGTTCACGGCCAACCGGTCGTTCAAGAAGAACCCGCGGATGGTCGCGCGCGCCGAGGGGATGTTCTACTACACGCCCGACAACAAGCCGGTCATGGACGGCACCGCCGGCCTGTGGTGCTGCAATGCCGGCCATGCCCGCGAGCCGATCATCCAGGCGATCCAGGCCCAGGCCCGCTACCTCGACTACGCTCCCTCCTTCCAGTACGGCCACCCGAAGGTCTTCGCCGCAGCCGCCCGCATCGCGGCGCTTGCACCCGGCGATCTCGACCACGTCTTCTTCGCCGGCTCCGGCTCGGAAGCCGGCGATTCGGCACTCAAGATCGCGCTGGCCTACTGGAACGTCACCGGCAAGGCCGCCAAGACCCGTCTGATCGGCCGCGAGCGCGGCTATCACGGCGTCGGCTTCGGCGGCATCTCGGTCGGCGGCATGTCGAACAACCGCAAGTTCTTCGGTTCGCTGCTCACCGGCGTCGACCATCTCGCCCATACCTATGACCGCGAGAAGCAGGCCTTCAGCAAGGGCGAGCCGGAATACGGCGCGCATTTCGCCGACGACCTGGAGCGCATCGTCGCGCTGCACGACGCCTCGACCATCGCCGCGGTGATCGTCGAGCCGATGGCGGGCTCGACCGGCGCGCTGCCGCCGCCGAAGGGCTATCTCAAGCGCCTGCGCGAGATCTGCGACAAGCACGGCATCCTCTTGATCTTCGACGAGGTCATCACCGGCTTCGGGCGGCTGGGCTTCGCCTTCGCGGCCGAGCGCTACGGCGTGATCCCGGACATGATCACCTTCGCCAAGGGCGTGACCTCCGGCACCGTGCCGATGGGCGGCGTGATCGTGCGCAAGCATATCTATGACGCCTTCATGGGCGGCCCGGACAACGTCATCGAGCTGTTCCACGGCTACACCTATTCGGGCCACCCGCTGGCTGCCGCCGCGGCGCTCGCCTCGCTCGACATCTATCGCGAGGAAGGCCTGTTCGAGCGCGCCCGCGCCATGGAAGGCGCCTGGGCCGATGCCGTGATGAGCCTGAAGGGCGAGCCGAACGTCGTCGACATCCGCACGCTCGGCATGGTCGGCGCCGTCGATCTCGCTCCGCGCGCGGAAGGCCCGGGCAAGCGCGGCTACGAGGTGATCGAGCGCGCCTTCCACGAGGAAGGGCTGATGATCCGCACCGCCGCCGACACGATCGCCTTCTCGCCGCCGCTGATCATCACGGAATCGCAGGTCGACGAGCTGATCGGCAAGCTGCGCCGGGTGATCCGGTCGGTGGCGCACTGAGAGGCGAGCGCGAACGCGTCGTCATGGTCGGGCTCGTCCCGACCATCCACGTCTTCGCTGGTTGCAGGTCGTGGCCAAGACATGGATGCTCGCCACAAGGGCGAGCATGATGCGTGGCAGCCGAGATATCCGAGCTACCCCCGCTGCAATTTATTGTAGCGCACGATCAGCCTGTCGCGCTTCAAGCGTGAGAGGCGATCGATCCAGAAGACGCCGTCGAGCTGATCGATCTCGTGCTGGTGGCAGACAGCCAGCAGGCCGCTCGCCTCCTCGACATGCTCTGCGCCGTCGAGATCGCGATAGCGCACGCGGACATGGGCGTGGCGCTCCAGTTCGGCGGTGACGCCCGGCATCGAGACGCTGCCCTCGACATGGCGGACAGTGTCGCGCGAGACGGAGTCCAGCAGAGGGTTTACATAGGTCCGGACATCGCCCGGCGTCAGTTCCAGCACGACCAGCCTGGTAAGGACACCGATATGCGGCGAGGTGATGCCGATCCCGGGCGCCTCCCGCATGGTGTCGAGCAGATCGGCGGCAAGTTCGCGCAGATCGGCATCGAAGCGCGTGACGGGGGCAGCCGCCACGCGCAGACGTGGATCGGGGAAGCGCAGGATCGGCCGGATGGCCATGGCGAGCGGCCTCTTCAGGCCGCCGCCTTCTTCTCCGCCGTGCCGTAGAAGCTCTCGCCGGTCTTGGCCATGCGCTTCAGCAGGCGGTTCGGCTTGAAGCGCTCGCCATGGGCCTTGGCCAGCTTCTCGCAGAGCTTCACGAAGGCAGCCGCGCCCATGTTGTCGATATAGGAGAGCGTGCCGCCCGAGTAAGGCGCGAAGCCAAAGCCGATGATCGAGCCGACATCGGCCTCGCGCGGATCGGTGACGACGCCTTCCTCATAGGTCTTGGCGGCTTCCAGTACCTGCGTGACCAGGAGGCGGTGCTTCAGCTCCTCCATGTCGACGCTCTCAGGGTCCAGGCGCTTGCCGACGAGATCGGCGAGGCCCGGCCAGAGCCGCTTCGGCCCGGGTTCCGGATAATCGTAGAAGCCCTTCTTGTTCTTGCGGCCGAGGCGGCCATGCTTCTCGACCATGTCGGCGAGCAGCTTCTCCTGCGCCGGATCGACGGCGCCGTCGCCGAGCTGCGCCTTGGTCGCCTTCAGCACCTTGTAGGCGAGATCAACCGCGACCTCGTCATTGAGCGAGAGCGGGCCGACCGGCATGCCGGCCTGCTTGCCGGCGGCCTCGATCATCGCCGGCGGCACGCCTTCCATCAGCATCAGATGGCCTTCGCGGATATAGTTGCCGACGCAGCGATTGGCGTAGAAGCCGCGGGTATCGTTGACGACGATCGGCGTCTTCTTGATGGCGCGGACGAAGTCCAGCGCCATGGCAAGCGCCTTCTTGCCGGTCTTCCTGGCCATGATGACCTCGACCAGCAGCATCTTCTCGACCGGCGAGAAGAAATGGATGCCGATGAAGTTCTTCGGGCGCTGGCTGGTCTCGGCGAGGCCGGTGATCGGCAGCGTCGAGGTGTTGGAGCCGAAGATCGTACGCGGGCCGACGACGGCCTCGACCTTGGCGATGACCTCGGCCTTGACCTTCGGGTCCTCGAACACGGCCTCGACGATCAGGTCACAGCCCTTGAGATCGGCATAATCGGCCGAGGCCTTGATGCGGCCGAGCAGCGCGTCGCGATCGGCGGTCTTGGCGCGGCCCTTCATGATCTGGTCGGAGACCAGCTTGTGCGAATAGGCCTTGCCCTTCTCGGCGGCCTCGATGTCCTTGTCGACCAGTACGACCTCGAGGCCGGCATTGGCCGTGACATAGGCGATGCCGGCGCCCATGAAGCCCGCGCCGATGACGCCGACCTTCTTGAGCTTGGACGGCGGCACATCGGCCGGGCGGCGGGCGCCCTTGTTCAGCTCCTGCATCGAGACGAAGAGCGAGCGGATCATCGAGGCCGCCTCCTTCGTCCGCAGGATCTTGGCAAAGTAGCGGCTCTCGACCTTGAGGCCGAGATCTATCGGGAGCTGGAGACCCTCATAGACTGCCGAGAGGATGGCGCGGGCGGCCGGATAGTTGTCGTTGGTCTCGCGGCGATAGATCGCGTTTGCCGGCGGCCAGATCTGCATGCCGGCCGGCGAATGCACCTTGTTGGAGGGCAGCTTGAAGCCCTTCTGGTCCCAGGGCTGCGTCGCCTGCGGATTGGCCTTGAGCCAGTCCTTGGCGTTCTGAACGATGTCGGCGCGCGGGGCGACGGCATGGACGAGGCCGGAATTGCGCGCCGGCAGCGCCTTCACCTGCTCGCCCTTGAACATCATCTGGAGCGCGTCGCCGGTCTGCATCAGGCGCGCGACGCGCTGGGTGCCGCCGGCGCCCGGGAAGAGCCCGACCTTGATCTCGGGCAGGCCGACGCGGGTCGAGGCATCGTCCGAGACGACGCGGTACTGGCAGGACAGCGAGAGCTCGAAGGCGCCGCCGAGGCAGACGCCGTGGATCGCGGCGGCGAAGGGTTTCCCGCAGGTCTCGAGCTTGCGATAGAGCAGCGAGAGCTTGCGGCTCTCGTCGAAGAAGCTCTGCATCGCGACCGCCTCGCCCTTCTCCCTGGCGAGCTTCACGTAGAGATCGCGCAGGCCCTGGAGCATGGTGAGGTCGGCGCCGCCGGAGAAGCTCTCCTTGCCGGAGGTGATGACGCAGCCCTTGATGGCCTCGTCGGCGGCGACCTTGTCGACGATCTGGTTGAGCTCTTCCATCACCTCGGGGGTGATGACGTTCATCGAGCGGCCCGGCATGTCCCAGGTCGCCACGGCGATGCCGTCGGTGTCGGTCTCGAAGCGGAAATTGGTGAGGTTCATGGACGGTCCCTCCGGTGGGTCGGGTCATCCCGGACGCCGCATCGCGGCGATCCGGGATCGTCATCAGGAAAGGCGGTGCTGGGAGCTAACTCGTCATGCGGTCCCGTGTCTGCGCAGCAGCGTTTTCACGCTGCGGCGCGCACGGGATGACAGCGCTAGACCCGCTCGATGATGGTGGCGACGCCCATGCCGACGGCGACGCAGAGCGTCACCAGCGCGGTCTGCTTGTCCTGACGCTCCAGCTCGTCGAGCACGGTGCCGAGCACCATCGCGCCGGTCGCGCCGAGCGGATGGCCCATGGCGATGGCACCACCATTGACGTTCAGGACGGCGTCGTCGATGTCGAGCGCCTGCTGGTAGCGCAGCACGACCGAGGAGAAGGCCTCGTTCAGCTCGAACAGGTCGATATCCCCTACGGACATGCCGGCCTTCTTCAGCACGCGCTCGGTGACGTCGACCGGGCCGGTCAGCATCAGCGCGAGATCGGAGCCGACTGTGGCGAAGGCCTTGATGCGGGCGCGCGGCTTCAGGCCCGCAGCCTTGCCGGCCTTCTTCGAGCCGACGAGCACGGCAGCCGCACCGTCGACGATGCCCGACGAGTTGCCGGCATGATGGACGTGGTTGACGAACTCGACATCGGGATGCGCCGCGGTCGCGACCGCATCGAAGCCGCCCATCTCGCCCATCTGGACGAAGGAGGGCTTCAGCGCGGCCAGAGTCTGCATGTCGGTGCCCGGCCGGATCGTCTCGTCGCGGTCGAGGATGACGAGGCCGTTGACGTCGGTGACGGGGATCACCGAGCGCTTGAAGCGGCCTTCGGCCCAGGCCTTGGCGGCGCGCTGGTGCGAGCGTACGGCGAAGGCGTCGACATCGTCGCGCGAGAAACCGTATTTGGTCGCGATCAGGTCGGCCGAGACGCCCTGCGGCATGAAATAGGTGTCGATGGCGACTGATGGATCGACCGCGATGCCGAAGCCCGAGGCGCCCATGCCGACGCGCGACATCGACTCGACGCCGCCGCCGATCGCCATCTCCTTCTGGCCGGACATGACCTGAGCCGCGGCGAGGTTCACCGCGTCGAGGCCCGAGGCGCAGAAGCGGTTGATCTGCACGCCCGGCACCTCCTTGCCGTAGCCGGCCTTGAGCGCGACGGTGCGGGCGATATCGGCGCCGGCCTCGCCGACCGGATCGACGCAGCCCATCACCACGTCCTCGACCAGCAGCGGATCGAGATCGTTGCGGTCCTTGATCGCGCGCAGGGCCTGGGTGCCGAGCTCGATCGCGGTGACTTCGTGGAGAGAGCCGTCGGCCTTGCCCTTGCCGCGCGGGGTGCGGACGTGGTCGTAGATGAATGCGTCTGCCATTTGGTGGCCTCCCGGGGCGCCGTCGGGCGGCGCGTTCTGGTGCCGGACGTCATGGTCGGGCTTGACCCGACCATCTCGTCATCCAGCGCGTTCTGCAAGAGATGCCCGGGTCAAGCCCGGGCATGACGATGTTGTCGTCAGAACTGCTCGACGCTCAGCGCCATGGTCGTGTCCGCGCCGGAGGTGATGCGCGCGAGATGCGCGGCGGTTTCCGGCAAGGTGCGCTCCATGAAGAAGCGGGCCGTGACCAGCTTGCCGCTCATCCGCTCGTCGGCGCCGGCCTTGAGCTTCTCCTGCGCGGCCTTGGCCATCTTCACCCACATGTAGCCGAGCGAGACGAGACCGAGCAGGTGCATGAAGTCGCTGGCGCCGGCGCCGGCATTGTCAGGCTTAGCGAGGGCGTTGTTCATGAACCACATCGCCGCCTGCTGAAGATGGCCCAGCGAAACCTGCAAAGGCCCGAGCAGCGGCTTCAGCGCCTCGTCCTCGGCATTCTCCTTCAGGAAGGTCCCGACCTCGTTGAAGAAGGTCATGATGCCGCGGCCGCCGTCGCGGCCGAGCTTGCGGCCGACGAGATCCATCGCCTGAACGCCGTTGGCGCCCTCGTAGATCATGGCGATGCGGGCATCACGGACGAACTGCTCGACGCCGGTCTCGGCGATATAGCCGTGGCCGCCGAACATCTGCTGCGCCTTCACCGCGTTGTCGAAGCCGACATCGGTGAGCACGCCCTTGAGCACCGGGGTCATCAGGCCGAGCTGATCGTCGGCCGCCTGGCGCTCGGCGGCGTCGCCGGAGCGATGGGCGATGTCGGACTTCAGCGCGTTCCAGAGCACGAAGGCGCGGGCCGCCTCGTTGAAGGCCTTGATCGACATCAGCGTGCGGCGCACGTCCGGGTGGACGATGATCGGGTCGGCCGGCTTGGCGGGCTCCTTGGCGCCGGTGAGCGCGCGGCCCTGCAGGCGCTCCTTCGCATAGGCGACGGCGTTCTGGTAGGCGACCTCGGACTGGGCGAGGCCCTGGATCGCGACGCCGAGGCGGGCCTCGTTCATCATCACGAACATGGCGTTGAGGCCCTTGTTCTCGGCCCCGACCAGCCAACCCTGCGCGCCGTCATAGTTCATGACGCAGGTCGCATTGCCGTGGATGCCCATCTTGTGCTCGATCGAACCGCAGGACACGCCGTTATTGGCACCGACCGAGCCATCGCTGCCCAGCTTGTTTCTGGGCACGACGAACAGCGAGATGCCCTTCACGCCGGCCGGCGCGCCCTCGATGCGGGCAAGCACGAGATGGACGATGTTCTCGGTGATGTCCTGCTCGCCGGCCGAGATGAAGATCTTGGTGCCGGAGATGGCGTAGGAGCCGTCGCCGTTCGGCACGGCCTTGGTCTTGAGCAGGCCGAGATCGGTGCCGCAATGCGGCTCGGTCAGGTTCATCGTGCCCGACCAGGTACCGTCGATCATCTTCGGCAGATAGGTGCGCTTGATCTCGTCGGAGCCGTGAACGTAGAGCGCGGCGATGGCGCCCATGGTCAGGCCCGGATACATGGCGAAGGCCATGTTCGCGGCCGAGGCATATTCGTTCATCACGGCGCCGAGCGTGTAGGGCAGGCCCTGGCCGCCATATTCAGGGTCCATGGCGAGGCCGATCCAGCCGCCGCCGGCATAGGCCTGATAGGCCTCCTTGAAGCCCTTCGGCGTGGTGACGCGGCCATCCGCGTGGCGGGTGCAGCCTTCCTGGTCGCCGGAATAGTTGATCGGCTGGAGGACCTCCTCACAGAGCTTGGCGCCTTCGCCGAGCACGGCCTCGACCACGTCCGAAGACGCATCGGCGAAGCCCGGCAGGTTGTTGTAGCGCTCGATGTTGAAGACGTCGTTGAGCAGGAAAAGCGTGTCGTCGACGGGTGCCTTGTAGACCGGCATCGGATCCTCCCTCTCGTCGCAAGGCGGCGCATCATCCCTGTCGCCGCATCAAGATAGTTCATATATAAACAATCTCGGCGAAGATGCAACTGGGACGTTGGGATTTTGTCGTCGGCAGGATGGCGGGAACGTGACGCCGGACATGAAAAAGCCCCGGCGAAGCCGGGGCTTTGGTGGAGGCCACTGTCATCCCGTGCGCGCTGCGGCATGTGAATGCCGCAGCGCGGACACGGGACCGCATGACGAGAAGGCGCCTTTTCCGGAGGACGGTCCCGTGCGCGCCGCAGCGCTACACGCTGCGGCGCGCACGGGATGACACCCTTCAGTCGTGTCGGAAAGCCGTCATTCAGGCCTTGCCCAACCGCGAGAGCGAGGCTTCGAGCTCGGTGATCGCACTCTCGATCTCGGCGCGCTGGCTGCGCAACAGGTCGAGCTGTTCGACGATCTGCTCACGGCTGAGCTGGAGGCCGCCGACGGATGCGGCAGCGCCGGCCGAACCCTTCCTGTCCTCGTTGGCGAGCATGGCGCGGATCTCGACCAGCGTGAACCCGAGCTGCTTGCCCTTCAGGATCAGGGCGAGGCGGGCGCGATCGCGCGCCGAATAGATGCGCGTCATGCCGGAGCGGCTCGGCGTGATCAGGCCGCGCGACTCATAGAAGCGCAGCGTGCGCAGCGTCACGCCGAAATCGCGGGCGAGGTCGCTGATGGTGAAATCGCCGTGCTGTTCGGCGTCGTCGGAGGCGGAGCGGGTTTCATGAATCGAGGAACCCGCCATAGCCAAGCTTTGGCGTGACATGAAAGCTGCAATCCTTGCGATGGGATCGAATCGCCGGCCCATATGGCGGCATCGATCGATGGCGTAGTGATAGGGAAGCCGCTCCCGCAGCGTCAGGTAATACGTCGCACCAGCGGGGTAAGTTACCGTTACATGGCCCTGCCGGGGCCCTTCCCATGCGGCATTCGGAAAAAATTAACGATCCGCCCCCCGCTTATTAACCTGCTGTTTACCATGCCGGCCAAATGTCGGGAACGCGCAACCGCTTCGTGGCTTCGTCAACGGTATCTTCACGATCAGCCAAGGTTCGCGCGGAGGGCGACGGCACCAGGGGGGCCTCGCCTGCCGCAGACAAAGCCCCCCTTAGGCGAGCGAGATCATGGCCAATAGCTTGCCCTGGAGCGTGAAGGGCGTCGATCCCCGGACGCGCGATGCGGCAAAGGCGGCGGCCCGCCGGGCGGGCATGACGCTGGGCGAATGGCTCGACCACAAGATCCGCGACGAGAGCGAGGAGGCTGATTTCCCCGCCGCAGCCCCTGCCCCCGCCGCGCCGGAGCAGCTCGACATCGCCGCCCTGTCCGAGCGGCTGGCCCGCCTGTCGCAGGGCCGGACGGACACCGCGGCACGGCAGGCCGCCCCGAGCCCGTCACGCGAGGCGATCGACAGCCTCGTCGGCCAGGCGGCCGCCCTCGAAAGCATGACCCGCGAAGCCAATGCCCGGACCGCCGGTGCGCTGGATTCGATCACCCGCTGGATCGAGAAGACCGAGGATCGCCTGTCGTCGAGCGAGCGCGGCGCCGCCGAGCGGCAGGAGCGCGCGACCAACGTCATCGCCGACGCGATCAAGACGATGGGCGAGCGCATCGCCGAAATCGAGCGCCGTGGCGCCGAGGCGCAGCAGACCCGCACCGAACAGGCTCCGCGCCTCGCCTTCAGCCGCGAGGGGCTTGCCGCAGCCGTCACCGATATCCGCACGCGCCAGCGCGTCCTCGACACGGACGAAGCCGTGACCCAGCGGCCGGCCGCGGTCGCGCCCGAGCGCATCTCGGCCCTGCGGGAAGACCTGCGCGAGATCGGATCGCGCCTCTCCCATGAAGGCCGCCGCCCGGCCCAGCCGCAGCGGCCGGCCGCGCCCGTGCGCGTCGACACCAGCGCCATCGAGGCCAAGATCGGCCTTCTGGCCGATCGTCTCGACAGGCTCGACCGGCGCGACCAGTTCGAGCCCCTGCTGAAACCGCTGACCCGGATCGAGGCGGAAGTCTCGCGGCTGTCGCAGGACCGGGCCGGCGAAAGCTACCAGCGCTTCCAGCTCGAGATCGCGCATCTCGCCGCGAAGGTCGATGCGCTTGCAACGCGCGGCGGCCAGGTCACCAATCTCGACCCCGTCAGGCGCGACATCGCCGAGCTCCGCGATCTCCTCGGAGCGAGCGGGCAGGACCACAAACTGGAGAACCTTTCCGAGCAGGTCGCCACGCTCGGCTTCGAAATCGGCCGGCTGCGCGACGTCGAGCCCGACATGAGCGAGTTGCGCAGCCTGGCGAGCGCGATCGACGACGTGCGCAGCGCCGTGCTGTCCCAGCGCGGGCAGATCCCCGGCGCCCATCTGCTGACGGGGCTCGGCGCGCAGATCGACGCGCTGTCGCGCAAGTTCGACGAGGTCGCCACGCAGAAGCTCGACGAGACCGCTTCGCAGCAGCAGAGCGACTATCTCGTCAGCCGGATCGACTCCCTGCAGCAGCGGATCGAGACGCTCGCCGAGCAAGGCCCCTCCGCCGTGACCCGCCAGATCGAAGCGCTGTCAGGCCGGATCGAGAGCCTCGCCGCGTCGAGCCAGTTGACCCGGATGGTCGGGGAAGGCGCGGCAGCCGTCGACCTCAACCCGATCGAGCAGATGCTGAAGCATCTCGCCGACAAGATCGACGAGGCCGGGGCACCCGGAGCGAATGCCGAATCCTTCGACGCTCTCGAGCGGCAGATCTCGGGCATCGCCAGCCGCCTCGACGAGGCCTCCGCGACCCGTTCCGCCGAGAACGGCATGGAGCGCACGCTGCAGGACCTCGTCGTCCACCTGCGCTCGATGCGCGAGGAGACGGCGGCCGAACGGGCCGCCCTCGTCCAGGCGGCCAGCACCGCGGCTCCCGGCAAGGGCATCGCCGAACTGTCGAGCCTGGTCACGGGCCTGCGCGATACTCATGTCTCGTCCGACCGGCAGACCCGTGATGCACTCGGCGCCGTGCATGACTCGCTCGAGACGATCATGTCGCGCCTGGCGAGCCTCGAAGCCGAGTTGCAGGGCGAGCACCGTCCTACGGGGAACGGGCTGGCTGCCGCGATGCGCGCCGGCGACGGTGTCGTCCGGGCCAATCCCGCTCCGGCTCGCAACAATCCGGGCCTTTCGGTCGGTGTGGCCGCGCAGGACCGCTTCGCCAATCCGGCGGCCGAACTTCCCAGCAGCGAGCCGGTACTGCCGACGAGCACGGCCTTCGACATCCCGCTGGAGCCCGGCTCCGGACGCCCGCGCCCCGAGGCCGCGGCCGGCAACGCGCAGGACCCGCAATCGGTGCGCCAGAGCCTGATCGCCGCCGCCCGGCGCTCGGCCAAGGCGGCCAGCGAAGCCGCCGCTTCGACGCCCTCGCCGGCCGCAGAGCCGGCGGCCAAGAGCCCGAGCCGGCTCAAGGAAATCCTGGAGAAGCGCAAGCGCCCGCTGCTGCTGGGGCTCGCCGCGCTGATCCTCGCCATGGGCACTGCCCATCTCGTGACGAATTCGCTGCGCGGCGACAGCGACAAGGCGGCCAACAGCGAGGCACGCAGCCTGATCGCGCCGCCGGCCGCCCTGCCCGAGGCTCCGGCCGCCCCGGCGCAGGCTCCCGCCAAGGACCAGTCCTCGGCGCTGCCCGCCGCGACGCAGGACGTGCCGGTCCCGTCCACGGCCAGCAATGCCGCGTCCGAACGGTCCGTCACCGCGCCCGCAGTCCCGCCCGTCGCGGAAACAGCGTCCGCCGCCACCGCCGCGCCGGCCGAATCCATCCAGCCCGTGACCGGGATCGGCGACCTGCCGGCCGGTTTCGGGAGTGCCGGGCTGCGCAAGGCGGCTCAGGACGGCGATGCACGCGCCGTCTACGAACTGGCGAGCAAGGCTGCCGACGGCCCGGCCAACCAGCGCGATCCCAAGCTGGCGCTACGTCTTTTCGAGCGCGCGGCGGTCGCCGGCCTCGCGCCCGCCCAGTTCCGCGTCGGCAACATGTTCGAGAAGGGCATCGGCACGCAGCGCGACCTGTCGCTCGCGCGAATCTGGTATCAGCGCGCGGCCGAACGCGGCAATGCCAAGGCGATGCACAACCTTGCCGTGCTCCATGCCGAGGGCGTCTCGGGTAAGCCGGATTATGCCGTGGCGACCGAATGGTTCCGCCGCGCGGCCGAGCTCGGCGTCCGCGACAGCCAGTACAATCTCGCCGTGCTGCTTGGCCGTGGCCTTGGTGCGCCGACCGACCTCGCCCAGTCCTTCGTCTGGTTCTCTGTCGCCGCCAGGCAGGGCGACGAAGATGCCGGCCGCAAGCGCGACGAGGTGGCCCAGCGCCTGAAACCGGACGACCTCACCTCGGCCAAAGCAGTGGCGGCTGGCTGGAAACCCAAGACGCTCGACGCCGTCGCCAACGAGGTCGGCGCTCCAGCGAAGGGCTGGGATCCCCAGCCGACCGCGGCAGCGCCCAAGCCGGCCAAGCAATCCCGAACCTGAGCCGAATCGCACGATGTCATGGTTCCGACGTGTTGACGCGGCACCAAGAACAATCGTTTCCTAGGGCGGGCCGGAAGCGGCCCGCCTTTTCCTTTCGGAAATTTGCCCGAGAGCCTCTGCCAAAGCCCATCGAGATCCTTCCGGGCTTTGGCAGAGGCTCTTAACCCGGACGGCCTAGTCCGGGGCCCATCAGGCGCAGGCCATCGGCCAAGCGCCAGCCTTGCGAGGGGTAAGCGTGCAGATCTACCTGCCGATCGCCGAACTGCCGATCAGCGTGCTGATGGTTCTCGGCCTGAGTGGCGCGGTGGGCTTCATCTCCGGCCTGTTCGGCGTGGGCGGCGGCTTCCTGCTGACGCCGCTCCTGATCTTCCTCGACATTCCCCCGGCAGTCGCGGTCGCGACCGTCGCGGCACAGGTCGCCGGCTCCTCGATGACCGGCGTCCTGACCTATCTCCGGCGCAAGGCGCTCGATCTCAAGCTCGGCGGCGTGCTGGTCAGCGGCGGCATCCTCGGCACGGTTCTCGGCGTGCTGTTCTTCAACACAATGCGCCGGCTCGGCCAGCTCGAGCTCGTCATCACGCTGTCCTATGTGACGCTGTTCTCGATCATCGGCGGGCTGATGCTCTACGACGCGTTGCGCGCCATGCTGCGCGTCCGGGCCGGCAGGCCGGCCCGCCTGAAGCGGCGCGGCGGCATGCATCCGTGGTGGATGGGCCTGCCTCTGCGCCAGCGCTTCTATCGCTCCGGCCTTTACTGCAGCGTCCTGCCCATCGCGCTGCTGGCGGTCGTCATCGGCTTTATCGGCGCCGTGCTCGGCGTCGGCGGCGGCTTCATTCTCGTACCGGCGCTGATCTATTTCTTCCGGATTCCGCCTGCCGTAGTGGTCGGCACATCGCTGT
Source organism: Bosea sp. ANAM02 (assembly GCF_011764485.1). Taxonomy (NCBI): domain Bacteria; kingdom Pseudomonadati; phylum Pseudomonadota; class Alphaproteobacteria; order Hyphomicrobiales; family Alloboseaceae; genus Allobosea; species Allobosea sp. ANAM02. Next base: position 3,959,315 of record NZ_AP022848.1, read on the forward strand.
TCCAGATCCTGGTGACGATGACCGGCGCGACCGTGCTGCATGCCGTCACCAACCAATCGGTCGATATCGTGCTGGCCGTGCTTCTGCTGGTCGGCGGCGTGATCGGCGCCCAGTTCGGCGGGCGCGCCGCGCGCAACCTCAATGTCGAATCCTTCCGCCTGCTGCTGGCGCTGCTGATCCTGTCGGTGGGCCTGCGCTTCGCCATCGAGCTCTTCATCCCGCCGAGCGAACCGTTCTCGGTGGTCGTGCCGGAGAGCGGACGATGAGACGGCTCTCCATCCTCCTCGCCGCACTCGCGATCGGTCTCATGGCCGCTGCCGCCCGCGCCGAGACGCTGATCGCCGCGATGTCGAGCCATCAGATCCAGATCACCTCGAACTATACCGGCAGCCAGCTCACGGTGTTCGGCCTCGTCGAGCGCGACGGCCGCACGGTCGCGCGCGGCGACCCCTACGACATCATCGTCACCGTGCGCGGGCCGCGGCGCATGCTGCTGGTGCGCGAGAAGGAGCGACTCGGCCCGATCTGGATCAACCGGACGCAACGGCGCTTCCCGGACAACCCGGTCTTCCTGCATGTCGCCAGCAACCGGCCGATCACGGAGGTGATGTCGAAGGAGACGGCGCAGCGGGACCGCATCGGGCTCATCAATGCCGAGCGCCCTTCGGGCAGCTGGGTCGATTTCGACCCCGGCTCCCGGCGCTTCCAGGAGAGTCTCGTCCGGATCATGCAGGCCAAGGACCTGTACGGCTACGAGGAGCGTGGCGTCACCTTCCTGTCGAGTGCGCTGTTCAGTTCGCCGGTCGACATCCCCGCGACGGCGCCGACAGGCTCCTACACCGTCGATATCGTGCTCTATTCCGGCGGCGTGCCGCTGGCGCGTCAGCAGACCAATTTCGAGGTGGTCAAGACCGGCCTGGAGCAGCGGCTCGCGCTCGGCGCCTATGACTGGGCGCCGCTCTACGGCCTCGTCACCGTGCTGATCGCGCTGTTCCTCGGTTGGGGCGCGAGCGTGATCTTCCGGCGCGACTAGAAGAGCGTGGAATAGGGGTAGAACGGAGCGCTCTCCTCCGCCTCGACGTCAGCAACATCTTCAGCCAACGCGACGAGCCCGTCAGATTGCGCGAGCGAGGCGATCGAACCGGCGCCCTCTCCGGGATGCTTGCGTGCGATCGTGGCACCATCGGCATCCTGCTCAAGCAATACACGCAGGAACTCGCGGCGGCCCGGCTTGCGAGCATGCGCGAAGCCCAGCCTGACGGGCGAGGCTTGCGGAGGATCATAGGTTTCGCCAGCCAACCGGGCGAGCAGCGGGCGGAGCACGAAGGCGCAGCCGACGAAGACCGCGACCGGATTGCCGGGCAAGCCGACGAAGGGCGTGCCGGCGACGCTGCCGATCGCGATCGGCTTGCCCGGCTTGATCGCCACGCGCCAGAGATCGAGCGTGCCGCAAGCCTGCACCGCATCCCGGACATGATCGGCCTCGCCGACCGAGACGCCGCCAGAGGTGAGCACGAGATCGCAATCGGCCGCCGCCTCGCGCAGCCGCAGCTCGAGGTCGGCCGCCTCGTCGCGCAGGATTCCGAGATCGACGACCGCCGCGCCGGCCCGGGTCAGCATGGCGCGAAGCATCGCCCGGTTGGCGTCGTAGATCGCTCCGGGACCAAGAGGCTTGCCGGGCTCGGTGAGCTCGTCGCCGGTCGAGAACAGCGCGACGCGCGGGCGCCGGCGAACGGTGACCCCGGCCAGTCCCAGCGCCGCCAGCAAACCGAGATCCTGCGGGCGCAGGCGCCGCCCCGCCGGCAGCACCTCCTGCCCGCGCGCGACATCCTCGCCCGCATGACGCAGATTGGCGCCGCGCCGGATCCCGGCCGGCAGCGCGACCGCGTTTCCGTCCGCGACGACATCTTCCTGCATCACGATGGTATCGGCGCCTTCGGGAACAGGTGCGCCGGTGAAGATGCGCCAGGCGCCCTGCTCCAGTCGCGTGGGGGCCTCCCCCGCCACCGTCCGGCCCAGCACCGGCAGGCGGGTCGCCGCGCCGACTGCGAGATCGGCGAAGCGGACGGCATAGCCATCGACCGCTGAATTGGCGAAGGGCGGCAGGTCGCGGGGCGCTGTGATCGCTTCCGCCAGCACATGGCCGTCGGCCTCGGCGAGCGGCAGTTCCCTGGTGTTCGATACCGGATGCACACGCGAAACCGCGTCGGCTGCGGCCTCGTCGAGCGTGACGAGGCCGGAATCGGTCCGGCCGCCGCCCAGCCGCGCCATCACGCCCCTCGCCTGCTTCGGCCACCTGAGTGCATCGCAGTCCGCTCCCTCCCGATCGGTCGCCCCTTCATCGACGCCGCCATCGGCCGGGTCAAGCGATCTGCGTCAAGGCGGCGGTTGCCGCCGCCCGCCCCGGCGTCCTATGAAGCAGCATGACGATAACGGCCCCGGCGGGCGCGACCATGGACATGATTCCGCTCGACCTGCGCGGTCTGAAATGCCCGCTTCCGGTGCTGCGCGTGCGCAAGGCGCTGATCGCCGCGCGGGCCGGCAGCCTGCTCGTCGTGCAGTGCACCGACCCGATGGCGGCGATCGACCTGCCGAACCTCGCGCGCGAAACCGGCGACATCATCGAGCGGCAAGGGGATGCGGACGGCGCCCTCGTCTTCCATATCCGCAAAGCGGCCTAGACCATCGGACTGAATATCATATTCAGTCCGATGGTCTAGGCCTTTGATTTTGCATCGGCTTTTTCCGAAAACCGCGTTCCACTTTTCGGGCCGATGCTCTAGACAACCGCGTCATGCTCGGGCTTGACCCGAGCATCTCCTGAAAGAGGTTCTCGGGTCTGCGCTGCGCTCCGCCCGAGAATGACGCTTCCGAGAAACGGAGTTCGACAACGTGACCGTCTCCCAAGCCGATGTCCTGCGGGCGCTCGAACTGGTGAAGCTGCCGGCGAGCGGGCAGTCGCTCGCCGCCTCCGGCCGCGTCGGCGACATCCTCGTCGATGGCGGCAAGGTGATCTTCGCCATCGGCATCGACGCGAGGGAAGCCGCAGCGATGGAGCCGGTGCGCAAGGCGGCGGAGAGCGCCGTCGGCGGCCTGCCGGGCGTGACGCAGGTGCTGGTCGGGCTCACCGCCGACAAGGCCGGCCCCTCGGCCGGGATGCAGGCGCGGCAGCAGGCACAGCGCCCGGGACCGGGCGGCCCGCCCAAGCCAGCCGGCGTGCCGGGCGTGAAGCAGATCATCGCGGTGGCCAGCGGCAAGGGCGGCGTCGGCAAGTCGACGACGGCGGCCAATCTCGCCGTGGCACTCTCGACGCTGGGCCTCAAGGTCGGCGTGCTCGATTCCGACATCTACGGACCGTCCATGCCGAAGATCTTCGGTATCACCGGCAAGCCGCAGATCGTCTCGGGCCGGACGCTCGCACCGATGGAGGCCCATGGCCTCAAGGTGATGTCGATCGGCTTCCTCGTCGACGAGGAGACGCCGATGATCTGGCGCGGGCCGATGGTGATCTCGGCGATCACCCAGATGCTGCGCGAGGTCGCCTGGGGCGAGCTCGACGTGCTGGTCGTCGACATGCCGCCCGGCACCGGCGACGCCCAGCTCACCCTAGCCCAGCAGGTCCCGCTTGCGGGAGCCGTCATCGTCTCGACGCCGCAGGACCTCGCCTTGCTCGACGCCCGCCGCGGCGTCGCGATGTTCAGGAAGGTCGCGGTGCCGATCCTCGGCCTCGTCGAGAACATGAGCTATTTCACCTGCCCGGCCTGCGGCCACCGCTCCGACATCTTCGCCCATGGCGGCGCCCGGCACGAGGCCGAGCGGCTCGGCATTCCCTTCCTCGGCGAAATCCCGCTGGCCATGCCGATTCGCGAGACCTCGGACGGTGGCCGGCCGATCGTCGCAAGCGATCCGTCGAGCGCCCATGCCAAGGCCTATCTCGCGCTCGCCCGGCAGGTGCAGGCCAGCCTCGGCGGCGCAGTCCGGGCGGCACCAAGGATCGTCATCGAATAACAGCGAACGCGCCGTATCGGTGACTTGACGGCGGTACAATTTTGTTCTCTATTTGTTCCGAATAGTTTCTGACTTGGCTGGGAACCACTCCGTCATCCCGGGCTTGACCCGGGGATCCATGCCGGAGCGCGCCCGGTTAAGTTCAGGCATGGGGGCCGGATCTCCGCTTCGTTTCCGTCCGGGATCACCCGCATTCGCGTTTGAGAGGGACAAAGCCATGCCCGTCCATCGCGCCCGCCATATCGGGATCGGCATCGAGCGGCCGGTGGAGGAGGTCTATGCCTTCCTCGCCGAGCCTGCGAATTTCCCGCGCTGGGCCGAGGGTCTCGGCCACAGCTTCGTGCAGGTCGAGGGCATGACATGGCGCGCCGAGACGCCGATGGGGCCGATGCGCATCCTGTTCAGCGAGCCGAACAACCATGGCGTGCTCGACCACGCGGTCATCCCCGAGCACGGCCCGGCCATGCACAATCCGATGCGGGTCGTCGCCAATGGCGACGGGGCCGAGATCGTGTTCACGCTGCTCCAGCGCGACGACATGTCCGATGACGATATGGCGCGGGACGCGGCCATGGTCGCGCGCGACCTCGCGGCGCTGAAAGCTCTGCTGGAAGGATAGGCGCCGGTCAGAGGCCTGCCGCCGCCAGCCGCCCGGCTTCGGCAAGCTCCTCCGGCGTGTTGATGTTGAAGAAGGGATCGACGGGTTCGGCCGGCCATTCCGCGATGGCGACGCCATGCGCTTGCGTCCAGCAGCCGAGCCGGCGTTCGCCCTCGGCCAGGGCCCGATGCAGGTCCTCCCGCAATGCGACCGACCAGAGCCCGATGGCGTGGTGCTGGCGTCCACCCGAAGCCGCGCAGGCGAGCGGAGTGCCCGCGGCCGCCCTTGCCTGATGCAATCGCGCGGCGAGGTCACCGGGGATGAAAGGGGTGTCCGCCGCCACGCTCAATAGCCATTCGGTTTGCGGCCGGTGGGATGCGATCCAGTCGAGCCCGGCGAGGATGCCGGCGAGAGGCCCCGCGAAATCCGGGACCGTATCGGCGATGACGGGCAGGCCGAAGCCGGCGAAGCGTGCCGGATCGCCATTGGCGTTGAGCAGGAGATCGTCGCATTGGCCGCGCAGGCGATCGACGACATGGGCGAGGATCGGCCGGCCGGCGAGCGGCTTCAGCGCCTTGTCACCGCCGCCCATCCGCCGGGCGAGGCCTCCCGCGAGGATCAGGCCGACAGTCGGCATCCCGGCCATACCGGTCGATCAGGCCGCGACGGCCGTGGCCGCCTGGGCCCAACGTTCCACAATCGCCTCGTCGGGGGGCAGTTCGAGCCAGTCGTCGCCGGCGAAGTCGCGCCAGGCCGGCAGGAAATCGCGGCGCACGGCGATGAGCAGCGGCAGGCCGGCGAGCAGCGCGCCGGCGATCTCCGCGCGCAGGCCCTCGCCCACCGTCTCCTGCTTGCCGAAACGGTTGACGATGACGAGATCGACGCGCCCGGCCAGCGCATCGGCGAAGGCGACGGCAGCGGCCGCCAATCCGGCCGCATCGAGATGGCAGCCCGAGGCGCCGGCGCCGAGATCCTGACTGATCGGGAAACGCCGGCCGCTGGCGACGTCCTCCAGCGACATCGCCATGCAGCGGTCATCGCAGGTCGCATCATTGTGCTGGACCACGCCGCCGAGGCGCAGGCCCTGTCGTTTCAGCCGGGCGACGAGCCCGTGCATGAAGGCGTCGATCGGAAAGCCGCTCGCGAAGGGGATGGCTGCCAGCATGGTCATGCCGGTTTCTCTCATGAACGCCGCCGCTTCGCCAGAGGCCCGATGCCGCAACACCCGGCGCCGGGAAGGCGCGAACGCAGATCATCCTGCTTCGAGGCGCCGATTTGACGATGTCGAAACAGCTTCGAGTGTTGCGCCGCACCTACAGTCGGGCGTCATTCCGCCCGCTAGGGTAGCGGCGGCTCATCCCGGGCGGCCGGGCAGGCCGAGAGGCTGTCAGGACCCGCCGGAACGCATGATCTGCAACAACGCCCAAGCCCCGCTCGACCCGGCGACCGACGCCGCGCTGCTGCTGCGGCGCATCGGCTTCGGCACGCTGGCGCTCGTCCTGCCGCTGGCCGCGCTGGTCTCGCGCAGGGCCGCCGTGATGCTCGTTCCGATCGGCGTCGCGCTGCTGATCATCGCAACCCTGGTCGAGGCCCCCCGCAAGTTCGCCGGCACCCTGCGCATGCTTCTGGTGAGCCGCCCCGGCCTGATCCTGATCGGCCTGATCGCCTGGGCTTTCCTGTCACTGATCTGGAGCCCGTTCCCGGCTGCCGCCGCCGAGAAGGCCGGCAATCTGATGCTCGCCGCCGTGCTTGGCTTCGTCGGCCTCTCCGCCCTGCCCGAGCGGATGCGCTCCTCGAACCTCAATCTCGTCGCGCTCGGCACCGGCAGTGCCGGCATCTTCGCGCTCGGGCTGATCGCAGTCGCGGCGCTGCGCCATGCCGAGACACCGCCCGGCGCCGTCGAGCGCGGCGTCTCGATCATTCTGATCATGGCATGGCCGGCGCTGGCCTGGCTGCTCTCGCGCGAACGCGGCCTGAGCGCGCTCGGCCTCGCGCTTGTCGTGACGCTGCTGGCGCTGACGCGCTTCGAGGACGGCGAGACGATCGCGATGATCTTCGGCGCGGTCGCCTTCGGCGCGGTCACCGCCAGCCCCGAGCGGGCGACGCAGATCATCGCCGCGATCGTCGCCGGGCTGATGCTGTTCGCGCCGGTCCTGCCCTTCCTGATGGCGCCGCTCGTCGCGATCCTGCCCGACAGCGCCGATGATTTCGCGCAGATGCTCTCGATCTGGGCCGACGTCATCCGACAATCGCCGATCGAGCTGATCACCGGGCACGGGCTCGACACGGTCGTGCGCGGCCAGATGAGCGGCACCCTGCCGCAGCCCGCACCGGCGACCCTGCTGTTCGAGACCTGGTACGAGCTCGGGCTGGTCGGGGCCGCGGCCGCCGCAGCCTGCCTCTATTTCGCGATCCGTGCTGCCGGCCGCATGACCGGCGCGCTCGCCGCCGGCGGCGTTGCGGCCTTCACGACCGCCTTCGCGCTCAGCGTGTTCGGCTTCGCGCCGCTCCTGCCCTGGTGGCTGATGACCCTGACCGCCGTGATGCTTCTGTTCGGCGCCATCGCGCGAGGCCAGTATCGCACCGATCGCCCGGCGGTGCCGCTGCCGACGCGCCCGGTCAACCCTATGCGTCCCAAGGCGAGCCCGCCGCCCGCTCCCTAACAGCCAGCTTCAGTCACATGCGAGCAGCCGAATCCGGTGCTTGACGGCCGGGCACCCGCCGCGCTCTCGTGCCGCCGGACCGGAATCGCCGCGTCAGAGGACCAGAGCGTCATGACAATCGACGTCACCGCATTCGACGTCGGCCTTGCCGACGTGCAGGCCGCCGCGGCGCGCATCGCCGGCAGGGTCCGCCGCACGCCGACCTATTACAGCGCCGGGTTGTCCGCGCGGCTCGGCGTCGAGACCTGGGTCAAGGTCGAGAGCCTGCAGCTCGGCGGCTCGTTCAAGGTGCGGGGCTGCTACAACAAGCTGATGGGGCTCGGCGAAGCCGAACTGGCGCGCGGCGTCGTCACCGTCTCGGGTGGCAACCATGCCATCGCGGTATCGCTCGTTGCGAAGGCCGTCGGCACGCGCGCTCTGGTGCTGATGCCGAAGGCGACGCCCGCGCTCAACATCCGCCTGACCGAGGAGGCCGGCGGTCAGGTCGAGCTCTGCGAGGATTCCGTCGCAGCCTTCGCACAGGCGGAGGATTATGCCGCGCAGGGCATGACCCATGTCCATTCCTACGACGATCCGGCGATCATCGCCGGCCATGGTACGCTCGGCCTCGAACTGGCGGCCGATGCCGGCGGGCGGCTCGACCATGTCTTCATCTCGGTCGGCGGCGGCGGCTTCTCGGCCGGTGTCGGTGCGGCCCTGAAGGGGCTCGACCCGGCGGTGCGCCTGCATGGCGTCGAGACCGAGGGCGCGACGACCATGACTCAGGCTTTAGCCGCCGGAGAGCCGGTGGCGATCCGCCCGACCTCGATCGCCCGCACGCTCGGCGCCCCCTTCGCCACCAAGCGCACCATGGCGGCCGCCCGGCAATTCCTTGAAGAGATCATCGTGGTGCCCGACGCGGACGCCGTCCGCGAGCTCGTCTGGGTGCTTCAGAACGGGCGGGTGCTGCTGGAGCCGGCCGCGGCCTGCGTGGTCGCCGCGGCGCTGGAGCGCAAGGACAGCTTCCGGCCGGGCGAGCGCGTCTGCCTCGTGCTCTGCGGCTCGAATGTCGCGCTCGAGGATATCGAGGGTTGGCGCAAGAGCTTCGGCGTCTAACGCCACTTAAACCGCGCGCCATGCCATGTCAGTTGCTGTTGCGGGCAAGCCGGGCATAGCGGCTGCGCTTGCCGGCGGAGGCGTAGCGGCTGCGCTTGTGGCCGTGCCAGGAGATCTCGCGCGCGCCGACATCGGCATGGACCAGACCGTTGGAATAGGTGCCGACACCGCCGACGCTCTCGATCGCGCGGGCGGCCGCGGCAGCCTTGCGCGACGACGTCGCCATCGGCCGGAAATCGATCGCCCTGCCGCTATAGTGCTGCGAGTGGCGGGCATGGCGGCCGCCGCAGGTCGAGGTGATCTGGATCGGGCCGATCTTGGCGACGAGTTCGGCGATCATCGCCTTGGTCTCAGGCTTGAGACAGCCGAGGCCTTTGACCTGTGGCTGGAAGGAGATTTTCTCGGGCGTGACATCGGCCAGGGCGGCCGCAGGCAAGAAACCGCACAGTAACGCAAGCAACGACAAGCGACGCATCATCTACCAGACATGTAAGGGAGGATTGAAAAGGATCAGGCCAGATAATCTCGATGGCCCGAGCGGATGGCGCTTCCGCTAATCGTGAAGCAAGGCCAAATCATGGCTGCAGCCTTTCCGGGTTATTTCACTATCGTGACCCAGATCGTTCCTGGCTCTTGGTCATGCCACCGACGACCTCTGGCTGGCGATCTGGAACGGCACCGAGAAAGGGAGCTGTCATCCCGTGCGCGCCGCAGCGTGAAGCGCCGCTGCGCGCACGGGATGACGCGGAGGATAGCACCCGCCATTCCGCGAAGGCCCATCCCCTGCGCGCCACCGGCTTGGACAGGCGGGCCGCGGCTGGGCTAGCCTGCGTGACGGCACCCGCTTTCTGCGCGGTCGCCCCATGCCATCTCAGAGGATACGATGCCCAAGACCGACATCATCGCGGCGCTCACCCCGGAAATCACCGCGATCCGCCGCGACATCCATCGCCACCCCGAGCTGATGTACGACGTCCACCGGACCGCCGGCCTCGTCGCCGACAAGCTCCGGGAATGGGGCGTCGATGAAGTCGCCACCGGCGTCGGCCAGACCGGCGTTGTCGGCGTCATCAAGGGCAAGGGCCAGGGCTCCGGGCGGGTCATCGCCATGCGCGCCGACATGGACGCGCTGCCGATCCACGAGGAAACCAATCTCCCGCACCGCTCGACCGTCCCCGGCAAGATGCATGCCTGCGGCCATGACGGCCATACTGCCATGCTGCTCGGCGCCGCCAAGTACCTGAGCGAGACCCGCGACTTCGACGGCACCGCCGTGCTGATCTTCCAGCCTGCCGAAGAGGGCGGCGCCGGCGCCAAGGCGATGATCGACGACGGGCTGATCACCCGCTTCGGCATCCAGGAAGTCTACGGCATGCACAACAAGCCGGGCGTGCCCGTCGGCAAGTTCGAGATCCGCAAGGGCCCCGCCATGGCGGCTGCCGACCAGCTCCATATCAAGATCGAGGGCCTCGGCGGCCACGCGGCCGCGCCGCATCGCGTCAACGATCCGATCGTCGCGTCGTGCGCGCTCGTCACCGCGCTGCAGACGATCGCCTCGCGCAACGCCGATCCGCTGGAGTCGATCGTCGTCTCCGTGACCGCGCTCAATGCCGGCGAGGCCTTCAACGTCATCCCGCAGACCGCGGAGATCAAGGGCTCGGTCCGCACGTTGACGCCGGAAACCCGCGACCTCGCCGAGAAGCGCATCGCCGAGATCGTCGAGGGCGTGATGAAGGCCTTCGGCATGAAGTACCAGCTCAACTACCGCCGCGGCTATCCGGTGACCTTCAACCATTCCGGCCAGACCGATTTCGCCACCAGCGTGACGAAGGAGGCCTTCGGTTCGGACGCGATCAACACCGAAGTGCCGCCGACCATGGGCTCGGAGGACTTCTCCTACATGCTGGAGGAGCGCCCCGGCGCCTTCATCAATATCGGCAATGGTGACTCGGCCGGCCTGCACAATCCGGCCTACGAGTTCAACGATGCAGCGATCCCGGTGGGCGTGAACTACTGGGCAAGCCTGATCGAGATCGCCATGCCGCAGCGCGGCTGACGGCTTCAGGCGATGAGCGACATCGATTGTCTGGTGATCGGGGCCGGCGTCGTCGGCCTCGCGGTGGCCCGTGAGCTGGCGCTGGCCGGACGCGAGGTCGTCATCGCCGAGGCTGCCGAGGGCATCGGCACCCAGACCTCGGCACGCAATTCCGAGGTCATCCATGCCGGGATCTACTACCCGCCCGGCTCGCTGAAGGCCCGCGTCTGCGTCGCGGGCCGTGAGCTGCTCTATCGCTACCTGCAGGAGCGCGGCCTGCCGCACAAGGCCTGCGGCAAGCTGATCGTCGCCACCTCGGAAGCCCAGAAACCGGCGCTGGAGACGATCATGACCCGCGCCAGGGCTTCGGGCGTCGATACGCTGCGCTGGCTCTCCGGCGCCGAGGCGAAGGCGATGGAGCCGGAAGTGCGCTGCGAGATCGCGCTCCTCTCGCCCGAGACCGGCGTGGTCGACAGCCATGCGCTGATGCTCTCGCTGCTCGGCGAATGCGAAGCGGCCGGCGGCTCGCTTGCGCTCAATACGCCTATCACCGGCTGGCGGAGCGAGGCCGATGGATTCAGCGTCGATTTCGGCGGCGACGATCCGGCGACCTACACGGTACGGACCGTCATCAATTCGGCCGGTCATGGCGCGCCGAAGCTGCTCGGCCTGCTCGACGGTTTTCCGGCCGAGCATGTGCCGGTCCAGCACTATGCGAAGGGCAATTATTTCGCGCTGACGGGCAAGCAGCCCTTCAGCCATCTGGTCTATCCGGTGCCGGAGGCGGCCGGCCTCGGCATCCACGCCACGATCGACATGGGCGGGCGGGTGAAGTTCGGCCCCGATGTCGAATGGGTCGAGAGCGACCAGGATCTGGTGGTCGATCCGGCGCGGGCGGAGAAGTTCTACGCGGCGATCCGGACCTATTGGCCTGGGCTGGCGGATGGCGCGCTGGTCGCGGACTATGCTGGCATCCGGCCGAAGCTGCATGGGCCGAGCGAGCCGATGCCGGATTTCCGCATCGACGGGCCGGAGGTGCATGGGGTACTGGGCCTGGTCAACCTGCTGGGCATCGAGAGCCCGGGGCTGACCAGTTCGCTCGCGATCGCGGAAATGGTGCGCGAGAAGCTGTCATAGGGTGTCATCCCGTGCGCGCTGCAGCGTGAAACGCTGCTGCGCAGACACGGGACCGTGTGACGAGGCGCCTTTTCCTGAGAACGATCCCGTGTCTGCGCAGCGGCATTCGCCGCAGCGCGCACGGGATGACACTCTTTCGCTCTCGCGCCTCGCTTCTTGTCCCGCGCCTTATCTCCGCGCCTTCAGGAATGCTTCCTTCGCCTCGCGTGCCAGCGTCTCGATCCGCTTCCAGTCGCCGGCGGCAATCGCATCGGCCGGGACCAGCCAGGAGCCGCCGACGCAGATGACCTGCGGCAGGGCCAAATAATCGCCGAGGTTTTTCAGGCCGACGCCGCCGGTCGGGCAGAAGGTCATCTGCGGGAACGGGCCGGAGAGCGCCTTCAGGGCCGGTGGGCCTCCCGCCTGCTCTGCGGGGAAGAATTTCGCGGTGGTCCGGCCGGCTGCAACCGCACGCATGCAGTCCGAAGCCGTCGCCACACCCGGCAGCCAAGGCAGACCCGCCTTCCGCAAGGCTTCGTCGACGCTCTCGCTGAAACCGGGGCTGACCACCGCCTGTGCGCCGGCATCCTTGACCTGCTGAGCCTGGGCCGGGGTCACGACCGTGCCCGCCACAGCCAGCGCCTTCGGGACCGATTTCGCGATCGCCGCGAGCGCTTCCATCGCGGCCGGGCGGCGCAGCGTGACCTCGACGACATCGATACCGCCGGCAACCAGCGCATGGGCGAGATCGACGGCCCGCGAGGCGTCCTCGATCACCACGACGGGGATCACGCCGCAGCTCTTCAACCGGGCAATCGCGGCAGTCTCGTCCATGGCCTCGTCTTTCAATCGATTTGAGCAGGAAATCCGGCTCTACTCCTTCGCCCAGTAGACGTCGAGCCCTCGCGCGCTGCCGAGCAGAAGATCGACCGGCAGCGGCGTCTGCCCGCGCTCGGGGGCGGCCTGAAGCACCGCTTCCTTCGCCGCGCCGGAGACCAGCAGGCTCGCCAAGCCGGCGCCGAGCAGGCGCGCGGGCGAGAGCGACAGGCGCGGCGGCAGACCAGGCGGGCGGGCGACGACGATGCCGCTGTCGGGCACCGCATTGAAGGTGGCCTCGGCACCGGGAAAAAGCGAAGCGATATGCCCGTCCGCGCCCATGCCGCTGACGAGCAGGTCGATCTCGGGAAGTTCGGCAAGCTTGGCGCAGAGCAAAGCAGCGGCGGCCTCGATGTCGCTGCCATGTTCGTGGAAGGACAGGAAGGACGCACGCCCCGCGGCCAGTGGCGCGAACTGCGCGCGGATCATGCGCTCGTTCGAGGCGGCGTCATCGGCCGCGACGAAGCGCTCGTCGGTCGGCAGCAGCGTGACCTGCTCCCAGGCCAGGTCACGCTGCCCCAGCGCTGCGAGGAAGCCGGCCGGGGTTGTGCCGCCGGGCACGGCGAGGAGCGCCCTGCCCTGCCCGGCGAGCAGGTCCTTCAGTCTGATCGCGACCGCCTCCGCCAGCGCTTCGGAGGCATCGGCGAGCGTGGCGAAGCGATGCCAGGCGAGCGGGCCGGCCATCAGACCAGATCCGGGTCGGCCCAGGAGCGGCCTTCGCGCTCGATCAGCCCGATCGCCTGCGACGGCCCCCAGGAGCCTGCGGCGTAGCGATGCGGGTGCGGATAGTAGTCCTGCCAGCCGGCGATGATCGGATCGACCCAGGCCCAGGCCTGCTCGACCTCGTCGCGATGCATGAACAGCGTCTGGTCGCCGCGGATCACATCGGTCAGCAGGCGCTCATAGGCGTCCGGCGTGCGTTCGTCGAAGGCGGTCGAATAGCGCAGATCGAGCTGGCGCGGCACGATCTTGAGCCGGCCGGAGCCCGGCACCTTCATCATCAACTGAAGCTGCACGCCATCGTTCGGCTGCAGGCGGATGAAGAGGCGGTTGGCATCAAGCCGATCGCAGGAGCCGCCGCCGAAGATCGAATGCGGCACCGGCTTGAAGGTGACGGCGATCTCGGAATAGCGCTGCGCCATGCGTTTTCCCGTGCGCAGATAGATCGGCACGCCGGCCCAGCGCCAGTTGTCGACCTCGCAGCGGATGGCGACGAAGGTCTCGGTATTCGAGCCGTGACCGAGCTCCTCGGAATAGCCGCGCACGCGCTGGCCGTCGATCTGGCCGGCGCCATACTGGCCGCGCACGGTGTAGCGCTGGACATCCGGTCCGACGATGGGGCGCAGCGCCTTCAGCACCTTGATCTTCTCCTCGCGGACGGCGCCGGCCTCCAGCATGTTCGGCGGCTCGATGGCGAAGAGGGTCAGCAACTGCATGAGATGGTTCTGGACCATGTCGCGCATATGCCCGGACTTGTCGTAGTAGCCGGCGCGCTGTTCCAGGCCGACCGTCTCGGCGACCGTGATCTGGACATGGTCGATATCGCGGCTCGACCATGACCGCTCGAACAGCGTGTTGGCGAAGCGCAGGACGAGCAGGTTCTGCACCGTCTCCTTGCCGAGATAATGGTCGATCCGATAGGTGCGGCTTTCCGGCAGGATGCGCGCGACGGCATCGTTGATCGCCCGCGCCGAGGCGAGATCGCGGCCGAGCGGCTTCTCCAGGATGACGCGCGAGGTCGGCGTTAGGATCTCGGCTTTGGCGAGGTTCTCGCAGATCGGGATAAAGAGGTCGGGCGGGGTCGAGAGGTAGAAGGAGCGGACGCGCTCGCTCTCGCCCAGTGCCTGTTTCAGCGCGCCGTAGGTCTCGGGCTTCACCGCGTCGAGCATCACCATGGTCAGGCGGCGAAGGAAGGGCTCGACCTGATCCTTCGGGATGCCCTCCTCGTCGAGGCGCTTGGCGATCTGCTTCGGCAGCCCCTCGACATCCTCCTCCTTGCGGACGATGGCGAGGATGCGGCTCTCGCCGGGCAGGACGCCTTCGCGATTGCGCTGGGCCAGCGCCGGGAAGAGCTTGCGCAAGGCGAGATCGCCGCCCGCGCCGAAGATCACGAGATCGAAGGGCGGAACCGGCGTCCGCTCGGGGGCTGTCTCGGGCCGAAGCGCGTTATCCACGATGGCGTCCATCAATCCTGTAACTCCGTCAGGCGCTGCCGGTTCGCTGGACCGGCGCAAAGCCTCGTCGGCCGGCCGCAATCCGGGCCGGACACGAAGCAGCTAGCGCAGGGCTGCGACCAGAGTGAGACGGATTGGGCGCGCTGCAAAGAGGGTGCGGCGCAGGGCCGTTGCCCGCGCCGTTCAAAATGCGACCGGACATCCCGTGAGCCCTCATCCTGAGGAGCCATTCTCTTGGGAACGGCGTCTCGAAGGATGCTCCAGGAGGCTCCCGTGCAAGCTGGACCATCCTTCGAGATGCAGCCTTCGGCTGCTCCTCAGGATGAGGGCTGAGATTGGAGAGTTCGATCAGCCCGCGCGCCAGAAGCCTGCGCTCGCGGTCAGCAATTGCCGGGCATAGGCCGTCTGCGGCTGGCGCGCGGCCAGGGTCTCGACCGTCATGTCCTCGACGGCACGGCCGAACTGCATGACCAGCAGGCGCTCGCACATATGGCCGACGACCGAGAGATCATGGCTGACGAGAATATAGGTCAGCTTGCGCTCCTGCCGGAGCGCCGCGAGCAGGTTCAGCACCTCGGCCTGGATCGAGACATCGAGCGCCGAGGTCGGCTCGTCCAGCAGCAGGATCGAGGGTTCGAGCACCAGCGCACGGGCAATCGCAACGCGCTGGCGCTGGCCGCCCGAGAGCTGGTGCGGATAGCGGAAGCGGAACGATGCGGGCAGGCCGACATCGGAGAGCGCCTTGCCGATGCGGGCCTCGGCATTGTCGAGGCCGTGGATGGCGAGCGGCTCGGCCAGCGTATCGTCGACCGTCTTCTTGGGATGCAGCGAGCCATAGGGGTCCTGGAAGACCATCTGGACGTTGCGATAGAAGGCCTTGTCACGAACCTTGGGCTGCACGGCGCCCTCGATCGTGACCGTGCCGCTCCAGTCCCGGTTGAGGCCGGAGAGCACGCGCAGGACGGTCGACTTGCCCGAACCGGACTCGCCGACGAGGCCGTAGCTCTCGCCCTTGCGGACGTCGAAGGAGAGATCCTTCACGACATGAGAGTCGCCGAAGGAGACGTTGAGCTTGTCGACGGAGATCGCTGCGCTCGTCATGCGGATGCTCCATTTTTCGTCATTCTCGCCCTTGTGGCGAGAATCCGCGTCTTGATCACCGTGCTTGTTGCAGGAAGACGTGGATGGTCGGCACAAGGCCGACCATGACGCGGAATGCCAGCGGCCAGACAGAATATCGTCATGCCAGCCACGCCGGGTCACGGTTGAGGGTGGCGAGCTTCGCCCGGGGATGGTCGAGATCCGGCAGGCATTCGAGCAGGCCGAGCGTATAGGGATGGCGGCGGCTGCGCGCGGCCGGGTCGGCGAGCTCGGCCGCCGGCAGCGTCTCCATGACCTTGCCGCCATACATCACGATGACGCGGTCGCAGAAGGACTGCACCAGATGCAGGTCGTGGCTGATGAAGATCAGCCCCATGCCGCGCTCGGTGACGAGATCGTCGAGGATCTTGAGGATCTGGAGTTGCACGGTGACGTCGAGCGCCGAGGTCGGCTCGTCCGCGATCAGGACCTCCGGCTCGGCGATCAGCATCATCGCGATCATGACGCGCTGGCCCATGCCGCCGGAGACCTCGTGCGGGTAGAGATCGTAGACGCGGGCCGGCTCGCGGATCTGCACCTGCTCCAGCATGGCGAGGCTGCGCTCGCGCGCCTCCTTCGCCCCGGCCTTGCGGTGGATGCGATAGGCCTCGGCGATCTGGCTGCCGACGGTCTCGACCGGGTTCAGCGAGAATTTCGGGTCCTGCATCACCATGGAGATATGGCGGCCGCGGAGCTTGCGGCGCGCGCCCTTGTCCATCGTCATCAGGTCCTGGCCGCGGAAGCGCATGCGATCGGCGCTGACGACGCCCGGATGCGGGATCAGGTCGAGGATCGCGCGCCCGGTCATCGACTTGCCCGAGCCGGATTCGCCGACGATGCCGAGCCGCTCGCGGCCGAGCGTGAAGGAGAGGCCGCGCACGGCCCGGACGATGCCGGTCGGCGTGTGGAAATCGACCTTGAGATTGTCGACTTCGAGAAGAGGCTGCTCGCTTGTCATCGACTCACCTCGCATCCATGACGTCGCGGAGCCCGTCGCCGAGCAGGTTGAAGCCGAGCGCGACGATGCAGATGGCGATACCGGGGAAGGTCGCGACCCACCACTGGTCGAAGATCTGCTCGCGGCCGGCCGAGATCATGGCGCCCCATTCCGGCATCGGCGGCTGCGCGCCCAGCCCGAGGAAGCCGAGGCCGGCGGCGGTTAGGATGATGCCGGCCATGTCGAAGGTGGTGCGCACGATCAGCGAGGACATGCACATCGGCACGACATGCTTCCAGATGATGCGGGCCTGCGAGGCGCCCTGCAGGCGCATCGCGGCGATATAGTCCTGGTTGCGGATCACCATGGTTTCGGCGCGGGCGACGCGGGCATAGGGCGGCCAGGTCGTGATCGCGATGGCGATGATGGCGTTGACGATACCGGGGCCGAGCGCCGCGACGAAGGCCAGCGCCAGGACGAGGCGCGGGAAGGCCAGGAAGACGTCGGTGATGCGCATAAGCAGCCGATCGACCCACCCCCCATAATAGCCGGAGATCGCGCCGATCAGCAGGCCGAACGGGCCGACCGTGACGACGACCAGCAGCACGATCACCAGCGTGATCCGCGTGCCGTAGACGATGCGGCTGAAGATGTCGCGGCCGAGCGCGTCCGTGCCGAACCAGTTGGTCGTCGAAGGTGGCATCAGCCGCTTGTCGAGCGTCTGCGCGATCGGGTCGAAGGGCGCGATCAGGGGCGCGAAGGCTGCGATCAAGAGCAGCAGGACGATGATGGCGAGGCCCGCCACCGCCATCGGGTTGCGCTTGAAGGCGAGCCATTGCCGGTAGAGCTGGCCGAGCCGGGCCTGGCGGCGCGACTCCGGGGAGTCGCTGATCAGCCAGGCATGCAGGCCGGCGGAGGAGGTTTCGCTCATCTGTTCCTCCTCAGCGCACGCGCGGGTCGGCCAGGCGGCCGATGATGTCGGTCAGCAGGTTGACCGCGATGAAGACGACGCCGACCACCAGCGTGCCGCCCAGAACCGCGTTCATGTCGGCGTTGAGCAGAGCGTTGGTGAGATAGCGGCCCAAGCCCGGCCAGGCGAAGATCGTCTCGGTCAGCACCGAGCCCTCCAGCAAATGCATGTAGGAGAGCGCGATCACGGTGAAGAGCGGCACGGCGGCGTTGCGCAGGGCGTGGCGCCAGATCACGGCGGTCTCGGAGACGCCCTTCACACGGGCGGCGATGACATATTGCTGCTGCAGCTCGGTGATCATGAAGCTGCGCGTCATGCGGCTGATATAGGCAACCGAAAGCAGGCCGAGCACCAGGGCCGGCAGGATGAGATGCGAGAAGGCGTCCCAGAATGCCTCCCACTCGCCCTCCAGCGCGGCGTCGATCATGATGATGCCGGTGCGGGTGGTAACGATGTCCTGCCAGACGACCGAGATGCGACCCGGCCCCGAGACCCAGCCGAGCTTGGCGTAGAACAGCAGGAGCGCCATCAGGCCGATCCAGAAGACCGGGACGGAATAGCCGACGAGGCCGACAACGCGCGCGACCTGATCCTGCCAGCGGCCCTGGTTGACGGCGGCGAGGATGCCGAGCGGCACGCCGATCAGAACGCCGATCAGCGTCCCCAGCGTCGCGAGTTCCAGCGTCGCCGGGAAGACGCGCTTGATGTCCTCGACGACCGGGTTCGAGGTCAGCACGGAGGTGCCGAGATTCCCGGTGAAGACCTTGCCGATATAAATGGCGAATTGCTGCCAGAGCGGCTTGTCGAGGCCGAGTTCGATCCGCGCCGCCTCATAGGTCTCGGGCTTGGCGTTGTCGCCGACGACGGCGAGCACCGGGTCGATCGGGATGACGCGGGCGATGAAGAAGGTGACCAGCAGCAGGCCGAACATGGTGATGACCACGGTCGTCAATTCGCGCGAGAGCGCGCGGCCCCAGCGCCGCAGCCTGCCCGGCGCTGCCGTCTTGGTTGTGGGAGCTTGCGTCACGGCTGTCATGACCCGCCTCCGTTTCTAAAGATCGGTTGATTGTCACGGAACCACGGGGGCTCATCCCGGGCTTGACCCGGGGTCCATGTCGGAGCTTTGCCGATAACGGTTCAGGCATGGATCCCGGGTCTCCCTTCGGTCGCCCGGGATGACGATGCCCTACCGCCGAAGGAAAGCCGCCGCGGCATCATGCTGCCGCGGCGGTTTCCGACCCTCAGGGCCTCAGTTCTTGACGATGGTGGCGTAGCGGTTGGTGTCCGAGCTCGGTCCGATGACCCAGCCCTTCACGTTCTTGCGCTCGGCCGAAACCTCGATCTGCTGGAACATGATGACGAAGGGCGAGACCTTCTGATGCTCGCGCTGCAGCGTCTCGTAGGTCGCCTTGCGCTTGGCGGCATCCGATTCCAGCACGGCGCCCTGCGTGACCTTGGTCATCTCGGGGATGTTCCAGGCATTGCGCCAGGCCAGCGTCTTGGACTTCGCCTCCTCGCCGTTATCCTCGTTGATGGCGAAGGTCTCGGCATTGGTATGCGGGTCGAGATAGTCCGGGCCCCACTGGCCGATATAGATGTCGTGGGCGCGGGCGCGGTACTTGGTCAGCGTCTGCTTGCCGTCGCCGGGAATGATCTCGAGCTTGACGTTGGCCTGGGCCCAGGTCGCCTGGATCGCCTGCGCGATATCCGTGATCGGGGAGACCGAGCGGGTGTCCATGGTGACGGTGAAGCCGTCGCTGAGGCCGGCCTTGGCGAGCAGTTCCTTCGCCTTGGCGACGTTGAGCGAATAGGGCTTGTCCGAGATCGCGCCGAGGAAGCCCTGCGGAAGGAAGGACTCGTGGCCCTTATAGGTGCCTTCGAGGATATTCTTCTCGATCGAGGCATAATCGACCAGGAGCTTCAGCGCCTCGCGGACCTCGGGCTTGGCCAGGTTCGGGTTCTTCTGGTTCAGGCCGAGATAGAGGATGTAGCCCTTGTCGCCCTGGACGATCTCGATGTCCTTGTTGCTCTTGACGGCCGCGAGCTGGTCCTTCGAGAGGTTGCGGGCGATGTCGACGTCGCCCTTCTCGACGAGCAGGCGCTGCGAGGCCGGCTCGGCGACATGGCGCACGACGATGCGCTTGCTCTTCGGCGCGCCCTTGTACCAGCTCTCGTTGGCGTCGAGCGTGTACTGCTCGTTCGGGCGATAGCTGCGGACCTTGAAGGCGCCGGAGCCGGCCGAGTTCAGCTTGAGCCAGCCATTGCCCCAGTCGCCGTCCTTCTCGTTGGCCTTGACCAGCTTGGAGTCGACGATCGCGGCGACGCCGGAGGTCAGGCAGTTATAGAAGAAGGTCGGGGCGAAGGGCTTGGAGACCGTGATCTGGACGGTGTTCTCGTCGACGGCCTTGACCTTGTCGAGCACGTTCTCCGCCACGAAGCCGAACTGGCGCAGGATGAAGCCCGGCGACTTGTTCATCGTGACCGCGCGCTGGAAGGAATAGACCACGTCGGCCGCCGTCACCGGGTTGCCGGAGTGGAACTTGACGCCTTTGCGCAGCTTGAAGGTGTAGGTCAGGTTGTCGGGAGCGACGCTCCAGCTCTCGGCGAGATCCGGGACCAGCTCGTTGTTCTTGGAAATGTCGATATTGATCAGCTTGTCGTAGACATTGGCGCCGACCTCGACACCCGAGAACTCGAAAGCCTCGGCGGGGTCGAGCGTGATGATGTCGTCGATCTGCTTGGCCATCACGATCGTGTCCTTCGGCGTCTGCGCGAAGGCGGCGGTGGTCGACATCAGGGCCGTGAAGGCCGAAACCGCCATCAATTTGGCTACGTGACGCATCGGATTCCCCATTGTTCGTGTTGCGCGGGCGCTGTCCGCCCGTTGGGCGCTATCTGCAACCAGTCCGGTGCGGCTGTCCAGTCGACCAACGGCCATGCGAAGGGCGGAACGGAGCATTTTGCACATCTCTTGAGCAGCGAAGCCGGACCGAGACGGCATCCGGGCACCGGCAGTGCCTTGCGCGCGCCGGCGGCCTCGCTAACCTGACGTTGCAGGCGGCCATCGCCTGGGATTAGGGGGCGAAACTTGGCCATCATCGCCGCGCTGAACCATGTCACGCATTACCGCTACGACCGACCGGTCACGCTCGGGCCGCAGATCGTGCGCCTGCGGCCGGCCCCGCATTGCCGGGCCGCGATCGAGAGCTATTCGCTGAAGGTGACGCCGGCGCAGCATTTCGTGAACTGGCAGCAGGATCCGGCCGGCAACTGGCTGGCGCGCTATGTCTTCCCGGAGCCCGTGACGGAATTCCGGATCGAGGTCGACGTCGTCACCGAATTGTCGATCATCAACCCCTTCGATTTCTTCGTCGAGGCGCAGGCCGAGACCTTTCCCTTCAGGTACACGCCAGAGCAGACCGAGGAGCTCGCGCCCTATCTGGCGACGGAGCCGGCCGGTCCGCTGCTCGAAGCCTTCCTCGCCGAATTGCCGCGCGAGCCGATGAACACCGTCAACTTCATCGTCGACCTGAATGCCCGGCTGCAGCAGCGCATCGCCTATGGCATCCGCATGGAGCCCGGCGTGCAGGAGCCGGAGCATACGCTGGCGATCGGCTCCGGCTCCTGCCGCGACACGAGCTGGCTGCTGGTCCAGGCGCTCAGGCATCTCGGCCTCGCGGCGCGTTTCGTCTCCGGCTACCTGATCCAGATGAAGGCGGATATCGATCCGCTCGAAGGTCCGCGCGGGACGGACAAGGATTTCACCGACCTGCATGCCTGGGCCGAGGTCTATATTCCCGGCGCCGGCTGGGTCGGGCTCGATCCGACCTCGGGGCTGCTCACCGGCGAGGGCCATCTGCCGCTGGCGGCCACCGCGCATTATCGCTCGGCCGCGCCGGTTTCGGGGCTGGCGAGCTATGCCGAGACGACCTTCGATTTCGCGATGAGCGTAACGCGCGTGCACGAGGTGCCGCGCATCACGCTGCCCTTCTCCGATGCGTCCTGGGGCGAACTCGATGCGCTCGGCGAGAAGGTCGAGGCCGATCTCAAGGCGCAGGACGTCCGCCTCACCATGGGCGGCGAGCCGACCTTCGTCTCGATCGACGACCAGACCGGCGCGGAATGGAACATCGCCGCGGTCGGGCCGACCAAGCGCCAGCGCGCCGACACGCTGATCCGGCGCCTGCGCGAACGCTTCGCGCCGGGCGGGATGCTGCATTACGGCCAGGGCAAATGGTATCCGGGCGAAACCCTGCCGCGCTGGGCCTTCGCCCTGTACTGGCGCCGCGACGGCGAGCCGATCTGGCGCAATGCCGACCTCATCGCCCGCGAGCCCGGCGCGCAGACCGGCGGCGACCGCGAGCTGGAAGTCGGCGCCACGATCCGCGATGCCGAGGCCCTGGCACAGGGGCTGTCCGAGAAGCTCGGGCTCGGTGCCGATTACGTGGTGCCGGCCTATGAGGATACCGGCGTCTGGCTGCTCAAGGAGGCGCAGCTTCCCGACAATGTCGATCCGCTCGATTCGCGCCTCTCCGATCCGGAGGAGCGCTCGCGGATGGCACGCGTCTTCGAGCTCGGGCTCGGCAATCCGCGCGGCTACGTCATTCCCGTGCAACGCTGGCAGGCCGGCGCCAGCGACCGGCGCTGGCGCTCGGAGAAATGGAAGCTGCGCCGCGGCAAGCTCTTTCTGGTGCCGGGCGACTCGCCGGTCGGCTATCGACTGCCGCTGGGCTCGCTGCCGGTCGTGCCCAAGGCCGAATATCCGCATATCCATCCGCAGGACCCGCTGGAGCCGCGCCCGCCGCTGACGGCGGCAGGGCCGGCCGGAGCAAGCTGGACCGATCATCCCGAGGCGAGGCCGGCGGAGCCGTCGACCGCGGAGGAGCGGCCCGGTCCCGCGCAGATGAGCATCGGCGCGCAGGCGGCGGGTGGCCCGGTCCAGGACCGGCGCGAGCAGGAGATCGGCGGCGATCACGTCCGCACCGCACTCAGCCTCGAGATCCGCGACAACGTGGTCTGCGTCTTCCTGCCTCCGGTCGAGCGGCTGGAGGATTATCTCGACCTCGTCGCCTCGGTCGAGGCGGTGGCGGAGGAGCTCGGCCAGCCCGTGCATATCGAGGGTTATGCGCCGCCCTTCGACCCGCGCCTCGACGTGATCAAGGTCACGCCCGATCCCGGCGTGATCGAGGTCAATATCCACCCGGCCACGGACTGGCGCGAGGCGGCCGCGATCACGCAGGGCGTCTACGAGGAGGCACGGCTGGCGCGGCTCTGCGCCGAGAAGTTCATGGTCGACGGCCGCCATACCGGCACGGGCGGCGGTAACCATGTCGTGCTCGGTGGCGTGACGCCGGCCGACTCGCCCTTCCTGCGCCGGCCGGACCTCTTGAAGAGCATCATTCTCTACTGGAACCGGCACCCATCGCTATCATACCTGTTCTCCGGCCTGTTCATCGGCCCGACCAGCCAGGCGCCGCGCATCGACGAGGCCCGGCAGGATCAGCTCTACGAGCTGGAGATCGCGCTGGCGCAGGTGCCCAGACCCGGCGAGGCGCCGATCCCGCTCTGGCTGGTCGACCGATTGTTCCGCAACCTCCTGGTCGACGTCTCCGGCAACACGCACCGCACCGAGATCTGCATCGACAAACTCTACTCGCCGGACGGCCCGACCGGCCGGCTCGGGCTGGTCGAGTTCCGCGGCTTCGAGATGCCGCCGGATGCGCGGATGTCGCTCGCCCAGCAATTGCTGCTCAGGGCGCTGATCGCCTGGTTCTGGCGCGAGCCGCTGGACGGCAAGCTGGTCCGCTGGGGCACCACCCTGCATGATCGCTTCATGCTGCCGGAGATGGTCTGGCAGGATTTCAAGGGCGTTCTCGGCGATCTTCAGCGCGCCGGCTACGCCTTCGATCCGGTCTGGTTCGAGGCGCAGGCCGAATTCCGCTTCCCCTTCTTCGGCAAGGTCGCGCATGGCGGCGTCGAGATCGAGATCCGGCAGGCGCTGGAGCCCTGGCACGTGATGGGCGAGGAAGGCGCGATCGGCGGCACGGTGCGCTATGTCGATTCGTCGATCGAGCGCCTGCAGGTCAAGGCGACCGGGCTGGTGCCGGGCCGCCATCTCATCACCTGCAACGGAAGGCGCCTGCCGATGACGGCGACCGGCTTTTCGGGCGAGGCCGTCGCGGCCGTGCGCTTCAAGGCCTGGCAACCGGCGTCCGGCCTGCACCCGACGATCCCCGTGCATGCGCCGCTGACCTTCGACATCGTCGATCTCTGGTCCGGCCGTTCGCTCGGCGGCTGCGTCTACCATGTCGCCCATCCAGGGGGGCGCAATTACGAAACACCTCCCGTCAATTCCTACGAGGCGGAGGCAAGACGGCTCGCGCGTTTCGAGGCGATCGGTCATAGTCCCGGTCCTCTGGCGATTCCGTCGGAGGAACGCAACGCCGAATTTCCGCTCACGCTGGATCTGAGGCGCCCGACGGGGGTCTAGAGCGAAGAATGGCGGTGCAGGGGCGCATCCGATCGGGACGCAGCAGGGCCGAGCGGCGCGCGGCGCTGCTCGCCGGCTATCGCCCGCTGCCGGGCGTCTTCGACGAGTTCATCGATGGCAACGGCCAGGTGCGCCCGCATTGGGAGCCGTTCCTGTCGGGCTGGTGCGCTCTGTCGCCCTCCGAGCTCAACCAGCGTTTCGGCCTCGCGGACCGGCATGTCCGCGATACCGGCGTGTCCTATCGCGTCCATGGCGATATCGACGAGCGCGATCCCGGCGTCGGCGAACGGGCCTGGCCCCTGTCGCATGTGCCGCTCGTCATTCCCGAGGCGGAATGGCAGACGATCGCCGCCGGCGTCTCGCAGCGCGCCGAACTGCTCTCGACCGTGCTCGACGACATCTATGGGCCGGGCGAACTGGTCGCAGCGGGGCATCTGCCGGCCGCCGTCGTCACCGGCAGCCCCGACTACCTGCGCCCGCTTCACGGCATCGCGGGCGGCGGCTCGCTCCAGCTCTATGCCGCCGATCTCGGACGTGGCCCCGACGGGCGCTGGTGGGTGCTGCAGGACAGGACGCAGGCGCCTTCCGGCACAGGCTATGCGCTGGAGAACCGGCTGGCGCTGGCGCGCGCCTTCCCCGACATGTTCCGCAACATGAATATCGAGCGGCTGGCGGCCTTCTTCCAGGGCTTCCGCGCCGGGCTGGTCTCGCGCTCCAGGCGCGTCGAGCCGCGCATCGCGCTGCTCACCCCCGGGTCGCTCAACGAAAGCTATTTCGAGCAGGCCTATCTCGCGCGCTATCTCGGTTTCCTGCTGGTCGAGGGTGGCGACCTGCTGATGCGCGAAGGCCGGATACATGTGCGCACCATCGCCGGCCTGAAGCGCGCCGACGTGATCTGGCGACGCATCGACGGCGATTTCGCCGATCCGCTGGAGCTCAACGCCGGCTCCGCGCTCGGCGTTGCTGGGCTGGTCGAGGCCGTGCGGCAGGGGCAAGTCCATGTCGCCAACGGGCTCGGCTCCGGCGTCGTCGAGGCCCGCGCCCTGATGGGCTTCCTGCCGGCGCTCGCCCGGCACGTGCTCGGGCAAGACCTGATCCTGCCGAATATCGCGACCTGGTGGTGCGGCCAGCCGCAGGAGCGCCAGGCCGTCCTCGACCGTCTCGGCGAGATGAGCATCGCGCCGGCCTTCCGCAGCGCCGGAAACGGGGTCGACACGACACAGGTCGTGGCCGGCGAACTGCCCGAGGCGGAGCGCGCGGCCCTGCGCGGGCGGATCGAGGCGCGCGGCATGGATTATGTCGGGCAGGAGGTCGTCCGGCTCTCGACCATGCCGGTCTTCCAGAACGGCCGGCTCGAACCGCATCCGATGACATTGCGCGTCTTCGCCGCCGCGACCCCGGACGGCTGGAAGGTGATGCCCGGCGGCTTCTGCCGCATCTCGGACGAGCCGGACGCACGTGCGGTCAGCATGCGCAACGGCGTGCGCTCCAGCGATGTCTGGGTGACTTCGGAAGAGCCGGTCGCGCAGGTCACGCTGCTGCCGACGCCGGACCGGATCAGCATCCGCCGCGTCACCGGCACATTGCCGAGCCGGGCCGCGGACAACCTGTTCTGGCTCGGGCGCTATCTGGAACGCGGCGAGGCGATCCTGCGGCTGGTGCGCGCCCTGCTCGGCCGCCTGATCGATCCGGACCCGGCGCCGGGACGCAACGACACCGTGCGCCAACTCGCGGGCATGCTCGTCGCCTGGGGCGCGGCTCCGGGCGGGCAGGAGAAGCGGACACCAGCGGCTCAGGCCTATGCCGCGATCTACAGCCTCGACGATTACGGCTCCGCCGCAGCCTCGCTGCGCGAGGCACGGCGCACGGCTTCCGTCATCCGCGAGCGCCTCTCGGTCGATGCCTGGCGGCTGTTCGGCGACCTGCAGCACCAGCTCGCACCCGAGGAGGGCCGCAAGCCCAGCGAGGGCGAGGCCTATGAGATCGCCGACCGGGCGTTGAAATCGCTCGCCGCCTTCTCCGGCCTCGGCCAGGAGAACATGGTGCGCGGCGCCGGCTGGCGCTTCCTCGATATCGGCCGACGGCTGGAGCGGGGCGTCGCAACCTGCCGCTTCGCCCGCCAGCTCGCCGACGGCAACGCCTCCGGCGACAACCTGGACGCGCTGCTCGACCTGACGGATTCGCAGATCACCTATCGCTCCCGCTACCTGCTCGGCGCCAGCCTGCAGCCGGTGCTCGATCTCGTGATGCTCGATCCCTACAACCCGCGCTCGGTCGCCTTCCAGGTCGAGCGTCTCGACACCGAGATCGCGAACCTGCCGACGCTCACCGATGACGGCATGCTGGAGGCACCGCGCCGGCTGGTGCTGCGGCTCGCCGCCGATTGCCGGACGATGGAGGCGAGCCGGCTCGACCGGACCAGCATCCTGCTGTTCGAGCAGTTGCTGATGGGGCTCTCGGGAGCGATCGCCGACCGCTACTTCCTGCAGAACAGCGGCCCCGAAGGCTCGCGGATGACGAGCATCGCGTGATCTACGAGCTGCGCCACGTCACCACCTACGGCTATAGCCGGGCGGTGCCCTTTTCCCGCTGCATCCTGCGGCTTCTGCCGCGTGACGGAGCCGGCCAGCGCGTGCTGAAGAGCGAATTGCTGATCGCGCCGCGTCCGGCCGAACGCAATGACGGGCTCTGCTTCTTCGGCAACCGCATGACCACGATCACGATCACCAAGCCGCATCGCGAGCTGAAGCTCGAGATGCGCGCGCGGATCGAGGTCGACCGGCCGCCACCGCCCCATGCCGGGCTGACGCGGGGCTGGGAGGAGGTCGCGGCGCTGGCGCTCGACTCCCGCAGCCTGGCTCCGGATTCGCCGGCTCATCACCTTTATCCGAGCCGGCTCGTGCCGCATGTCCCGGCCGTGATCGACTATGCGCGGTCGAGCTTCGAGGCGAGGCGCCCCGTGTTGGAGGCGGCCTGCGAGCTGATGGCCCGGATCAGGCGCGACTTCACCTACGACCCCGAGGCGACCGAGGTGACGACGCCATTGGCCGAGGCCTTCGCCCAGCGCCACGGCGTCTGCCAGGATTTCGCGCATATCATGATCGCCGGGCTCAGGGGGCTCGGCCTGCCGGCGGCCTACGTTTCCGGCTATATCCGCACCATCCCGCCACCGGGGCAGAAGCGGCTCGAGGGCGCCGATGCCAGCCATGCCTGGGCGATGCTGTGGTGCGGGCCGGAGATCGGCTGGGTCGGGCTCGACCCGACCAATGACCTGATCGTCGCGGACGACCATATCGTCACCGCCTTCGGTCGCGACTATGCCGATGTCGCCCCGCTCGACGGCGTGGTGATCGGTCCGGGCACGCAGAAGGTCGGCGTCGCCGTGGACGTGGTGCCGGTCGGCTGAGCCCTCAGGCTGCCGCCTCCGCCGCCTGCGGCGAGCGGGCATGCGTCTCGCCCCAGTTCTTCAGCGCCATGATCACCGGCTCCAGCGTCCGCCCTTTTACCGACAGGCTGTATTCCACCCGCGGCGGCACTTCCGGATAGACGACCCGCACGATCAGGCCGTCCGCCTCCAGCTCGCGCAACTGCGTCGTCAGCATGCGCTGGGTGACGCCGGGAATGCGCCGGCGGATCTCGTTGAAGCGCAAGGTGCCGCCCATCAGGTGATAGAGCGCAATACCTTTCCACTTGCCGCCGATCAGGCCGAGTGCCGCCTCGACAGGGCAGCCGGCAGAGCAATAGGGCTCCTGGAAGCGCGGCGGCATGACGGTATCCTTTTCGACACTATCGGCTGAAATTGTGCGTTCTTGCGCGATCTGAAGGTTATGCGCATCTCGGCTGCATCGCAATGCAGGAGAGACGCCATGCGCGCCGTCGGATACCGCCAGTCGCAACCCATAATCGCCGAGACCAGTCTGATCGATCTCGACGTGCCCGAGCCGAAGGCCGCCGGGCGCGACCTCCTGGTCGAGGTCAAGGCCGTCTCGGTCAACCCGGTCGACACCAAGATCCGCGTCCGCAGCCAGCCGGCGGAAGGTGAGGCCAGCGTGCTCGGCTGGGATGCCGCCGGCATCGTCAGGGCGGTGGGCCCGGAGGTGACCGGCTTCAGGCCGGGCGATGCCGTATTCTATGCCGGAGCCATCGACCGGCCGGGCTCGAATGCGGAATTCCACCTCGTCGACGAGCGCATCGTCGGACCGAAGCCGAAGAGCCTGGGCTTCGCGGAGGCGGCGGCGCTGCCGCTGACCGCCATCACCGCCTGGGAAATGCTGTTCGACCGGCTCGACATCCGCAGGCCCGTGCCGGGCGCGGCGCACGCGCTCTTGATCATCGGTGGCGCGGGCGGCGTCGGCTCGATCGCGATCCAGCTCGCGCGCCGGCTCAGCGACGTCGCGGTGATCGCCACCGCCTCGCGGCCGGAGACCCGGCTCTGGGCGCAGGAGCTCGGCGCCCATCATGTCATCGACCACACGAAACCGCTGGCCGAGCAGGTCGCCGCGCTCGGCATCGGCGCGCCGGCCTTCGTGTTCTCGACGACGCATACCGACACCCATCTGGAGGGCATCGTCGAACTCATGGCGCCGCAGGGGCGCTTCGGCCTGATCGACGACCCGAAGGTGCTCGACGCCAACCCGCTGAAGCGCAAGAGCCTGTCGCTGCATTGGGAGCTGATGTTCACGCGCTCGCTGTTCAAGACGGCGGACATGGGCGAGCAGGGCAGGCTCCTGGCCGAGGTCTCGCGATTGGTCGATGCGGATCAGATCCGCACGACGCTGGCCGAGCATTTCGGCACGATCAGCGCCGCCAACCTCAAGCGGGCCCACACCCTGATCGAGAGCAACCGCGCCAAGGGCAAGATCGTGCTCGAAGGGTTCTGAACCGTATTGGCCTGGCCGCGCTTTCCGCTAGGCAGAGAGCGCGGCACAGGCCTTAGCGCAGGCCCGGCAGGCGGCGACGCAGGATTCCATGTCGCCGACCCGTGCGCAGTCGGTCGCGCAGGCCTCGCAGACCTCCGCGCATTCCCTGGCCATGTGGCGGCCGTGGACCGAGTCCATCAGAAGCAGATGCGCCGTCGTCCGGCAGATTTCGGCGCAGGCCGCCATCAGGCGGAGATGGTCCGGCTCGGCATGGGCACCACCAGCCCCAAGGCAATGGGTCATCGCCATGCCATGGCAATGCTTGTAGCAGTCGAGTGCAAGGTCGGCTGCGTTTCGCGTCTTCGGGTCGAGATGGTGCATGTCGCGACTCCTGTCGGGAGGGATATCCCGATCAACCGCCGCGACAGGCGCCCTGTTCCACCGATCAGGCCAGCGTGTAGGCCGTCTTGACCGTGGTGTAGAACTCTTTGGCGTAGGCGCCCTGCTCGCGCGGGCCGTAGCTGGAGCCCTTCCGGCCACCGAACGGCACGTGATAGTCGACGCCCGCCGTCGGCAGGTTGACCATCACCATGCCGGCCTCGCTGTTGCGCTTGAAATGCGTCGCATGCTTGAGCGAGGTCGTGCAGATGCCCGACGACAGGCCGAACTCGGTGTCGTTGGCGACGGCCAGCGCTTCCTCATAGTCCTTGACGCGGACGATGTTGGCGACCGGGCCGAAGACCTCCTCGCGCGAGATGCGCATGGCATTGGTGGTCTCGGTGAAGAGCGCAGGCTGGAGATAGAAGCCGGGAGTGTCGCGCTTCAGGAGCTCGCCGCCGAAGACCAGCTTGCCGCCCTCGTCCTTGGCGATCTGGATATATTTCAGGTCCTGGTCGAGCTGGCTCTGGTCGACGACCGGGCCGATATGGGTGCCGGCCTTCAGCGCGTCGTCGACGACGACGGTCTTGAGGCGCTCGATGCAGGCCTCGACGAACCTGTCGTGGATGCCGGCCTGGACGATCAGGCGCGAGGAGGCTGTGCAGCGCTGGCCGGTGGAGAAGAAGGCGCCGTTGACGGCAACCTCGACGGCGACCTTCAGGTCGGCGTTGTCGAGCACGACGAGCGGATTCTTGCCGCCCATCTCGAGCTGGACCTTCTTCATCGGATTGCCGGCGATACAGGCAGCCGCGACCTTGCGGCCGGTGCCGACCGAGCCGGTGAAGGAGATCGCCGCGACGTCCTTATGCTCCAGCAGCGCCTGGCCGACGACCGAACCGCGGCCCATGACGAGGTTGAGTGCGCCCTTGGGCAGGCCGGCGCGCTGCAGGATGTCGACCAGCGCCCAGGCCGAGCCCGGCACGAGATCGGCGGGCTTCAGGACGACGCAGTTGCCCCAGGCGAGCGCGGGCGCGATCTTCCAGGCCGGGATCGCGATCGGGAAGTTCCAGGGCGTGATCATGCCGACGATGCCGACCGCCTCGCGGGTGATCTCGACGCCGACGCCGGGGCGCACCGACGGAATCATCTCGCCGCCCAGGCGCAGGCACTCGCCGGCGAAGAAGGCGAAGACCTGGCCGGCGCGGGTCGCCTCGCCGATGCCTTCCGCCAGCGTCTTGCCCTCCTCGCGCGAGAGCAGACGGCCAAGCTCGTCCTTGCGGGCGAGGATCTCGTCGGAGGCCTTCTTCAGGATGTCGTAGCGCTCCTGCGGGGTGGAGCGGCTCCAGGCCGGGAAGGCGGCCTTGGCGGCAGCGACCGCGTCGTTCAGGTCCTCGACCGTGCCTTGCGTGTACTCGCCGACCACGTCGTTGGTGTTCGAGGGGTTGATGTTGCGCGAGGCATTGGCCCCGCCGGCCCATTCGCCGGCGATGAGGTTCTTGAAAGGCGCGTTCATCTCGTTCTCCCACGACACAGGTTCGTGGTTGGGGTGTTAGCGCCTTTGGACGCTCAAGGCCAATACCCCTCGGTCAATCGGCGACCCGTCAGCGTCATTTTGCTACCCAAGGTAGCGTAACCCCTATTTCTCCTTGATCGACAACCCGTTCTTGCCGACCGAGATTTCCACGCCGTCGGGCTGCTTCTTCTCCTGGTAGAGCGAATAGCCGGTCACGGCGAGCGCAGCGACCAGGATGAGGACCAGCACGGCCAGGAGATTGCGCGATAGAGCCATAAACGATTCCCAGTGATGGCGGCAGGGCCGCAAGCCCAATCCCAACGCGAAGGGGATCGTGATGTTCCCAAACGGGTCGGGAACGTTGCCTCCCGCGCAGCGTTGGCATGACGCAAGAACCGGTTTCCATGCGGAACCGGCCATGACAGGATCGCACCGGCAGGAGGTTGCCATGCCAGACACCGAACTGCAGGATCGCATCTGGACCGCTCTGGCCGCGCACCCGGTCTACATGGTCTCCATCGTCGCCGACGGCATGCTGAAGACCCGACCGATGTCCGGCCATCTCGACCGCGACCATCACCGCATCCTCTTCATCACGCACCGGCATACGGGCATCATCGGGGCCGCCCTGCGCTCGCCATCGGTCGGCGTGGCGATCAGCCACGAGGACCGCAACTTCTATACTGCGATCTCGTGCTCAGCCTCGGAAGTTCCGGACCGCGAGACACTGCGCGAGGTCTGGACGCCGATGGCGAGCGCCTGGTTCCCGAACGGTCCCGAGGACCCGGACGCGACCCTGCTGGCACTGACGCCGACCTCGGCGGAAATCTGGGACGGCCCGTCGAGCAGCATGCTGGTCGCCTTCAAGCTGGCAACGGCCAAGATTCTCGGCCGCATGCCCGATCTCGGCGTCAACGCCACGATCGATATGCGCTGAGGCTCCCCCTCGGATCAGGCCGGATCGGAGGCGGCCATCCTGCGGCCGAGCCAGGCGATCACGACGCTCGACCAGACGACCCCGAGAGCCCAGCCGCCGAGGACGTCGGACGGCCAATGCACGCCGAGATAGATGCGGCTGAGCCCAATCAGGCCGATCATGACCACAGCCATGATCATGCAGAAGCGGGCGATGTCCGCCCGCCGCGAGGCGAGGCCGACGAAGCCGGCAATGGTCAGCAGCGTCACGGCCGAGAGGAAGGCGTGGCCACTCGGGAAGCTCGCCGTGAAGGTCAGGGCGGCATGTTCGACGATGTCGGGCCGTTCGCGGGCGATCGCGATCTTCAGGCCGGTGCTTGCCAGGAAGGCGGCGGCGAGGCTGACGACGAGCCCGATCGCGAGATGGCGATAGCCGCAGAGCCAGAGCGCCAGCGTCGCCGTCAGCGCCATGAAGAACAGGCCGATGAAGCTGCCAAGCGCGGTCATGTCGCGCACGGCCTCCTGAAACCAGGCCGGTCCGAGCGGCACCGCCGGATTGGCCGGATCGCGAAACAGCATGATCAGCGTGGTATCGAGTGAGAAGCTGCGCCCGGAAACGATCAGCAGCGCGAGCCCGAGAAAGACGAGGGCGGCGGTCGCGGGCACCAGGATGCGAGGCTGGGGCAAGAAAGGCGGCTCCGGGAGAGATCGGACGGAAGAATACGCGACAGGTTGCGGTATCGAACAGGCGGCTTTCTGCCGCCCCAGATCCGACACTCTTTCAATGGCTGGCGGGACGCGCCGCGATCACTTGCAACGCCCTGGGCAACAGGCCGTAGCTCAACGGCCCGGCCTTGCGCTCGACTTCCCCGTCGAAGGTGATGTGGCCGCGCCGCGTGTCGCGCCGGGTCAGCGTCACCGCATCGCCGGTGAAGGAGGTCAGGTTGTGCGAGTCGCGCCAACGGCCGGACACGACGGATAGCGCCGCCTTGCCGCGCGAATAGAGGCCGCCGGCATTGAGCACATGAACCTCGAAGATTCCGTCGTCGAGCCGCGGGCGGCGCCAGTCCGTCCCTTCGAAACGGTTGACGGTGACGAGCACGGCATCGGCCTCGACGATGCGATGCTCGCCGCCGACGGTGATGTCGAGCGTGACCGGCCGGGTGAACAGGATCGAGCGCGTCGCCGCAACGCCGAAGGCAGCAGCGCGGCTGAAGGGGAAGCGGCGGCGGGCATATTCGCGCTCGCGCGCCATCAGGCTGAAGAAGCCCATGCCGGAAAGCGAGTGGAAAAGCCGGTCGTTGACACGGCCGACATCCATCTCGACCGGCTCGCCACCGCAGAGCGCCGCGACCTGCTGCTCCAGCGTGCCGAACAGACCAAGGTCGCGGCCGAGAACGTTGACCGTCCCCATCGGCAGGATGCCGATCGGGCGATCGGCCTGGATCAGGACCGGCAGGGCTCCGTTGATGGTGCCGTCGCCGCCGGCCAGGACCGGCATCGCATGACGATCCTCGATCGCGAGCGACAGCGCATCGTCGATCTCGCGCGGCGGCACGAGATGAATGTCCGCACCGCAGCCATGGGCCGCGAAGGCGGCCTCCAGCCGCGCCGCAAAGGCGCCGGCGCCGGCTTCGAGAACTGTTCCGGCACGGGCATTGGCGACGATCGTGTAGCGCATGGTGCTGGCGTAGATGGGTGCTGCGAGGCCATGCGCAAGGCGCGCTTACGCGGCGGCCGGGCGCGCGTCGAACTGCTCCGGCATCGGCGGCATCAGCGGCATCGGAACATCCTCGACCTCCTCCGTGATGACTTCGAAGCGCTGCAGCGTATGGGCGCCGAAGGAGCTGATCATGGCCACGTCGGTCGCGTCGCGGCCACGCGCGATCACGACGCGGCCGATGCGCGGTTCGTTATGGCGGGCGTCGAAGGTGTACCAGCGCCCGCCGAGGAAGACCTCGAACCAGGCGTTGAAATCCATCGGCGCTGGGTTGGCGGGCACACCGATGTCGCCGAGATAGCCGTTGCAGTAGCGCGCCGGGATATTCATGCAGCGGCAGAGCGTCACCGCCAGGTGCGCGAAGTCGCGGCAGACGCCGATACGCTCCTCGAAGGCCTCGGCAGCCGTGCGGGTATTGCGGGCGAAATGATAGCCGAAGGTCAGGTGGTTGTGGACGAAGTCGACGATCGCCTGCACGCGCGACCAGCCCGGCTGGACCTGCCCGAACAGACTCCAGGCCTGATCGTAGAGCTTGTCGGTCTCGCAATAGCGGCTGCCGAGCAGATAGACGAGAGCCGCGTCGGGCAGGCGCGACGGCGAGACCTCGCGAGCGGACCGATTGACGATGTCGGGCTCGCCGGAATCATGGACGATCCCCTCGGATTCCAGACGAATGCCACCTGGCGGCGCGACCATGCGGCGGCGGATATTGCCGAAGGCGTCGAGATCCTGCGTCACCGTGATCGGCAGGCCTGGGTCGGCGAGCGCGGTCACGGTCATCTCGTCCGGCGTCGTCAGGTCGTGCCGACGCGACGGGTGCACGTCGAGCAATGTGATCAAAGGCATGTCATGGGCACAGACCAGCTCGATCCGATAGCCGTAGCGGATGCGCATCGCGCCTTCTCCTGATGTGAGGGCCGGACCGCCTCGCGCGAAGGCTGCGGCGGATCATCGGATTATCGTCATCCCCCGCGGATAGACGCGCGAAGGCACATTGCAGTTCCCTCGGATGGACGAAAAACAAACCCGGGAATCGTTGGCTTCGCGGAGGTCGAAAAAGAAGATGCGGGCCTTTCGGCCCGCATCCCGCCGCCACGACGGTTCGGCTGGGGGGATAGCAACCGCCGCGACCTGCGCCCTGACCGGTCTCGCGCTTCGCTGAAACGCGAGACCGATTCAAATCGTCGCTCTATTGCGCCTTCGTCACGCGAAAGCGGCGGTTACATCATCCAGTAGGGCATCGTGCCGTAGTAATCGTGGACACGCTTGCCGTAAGCCTTGTCCTCCCAGTCGGGCTCGCCTTCGCTGTCATACATCGGCGCGGCCTCCAGCTGCTCCTTGCTCAAGGGCACGACATAGCCGCCGCGCTGCGTGTCGTAGTCGAGCACGCTCCACGGGATGGGATGGTATTTCTCGCCCAAACCGAGAAAGCCGCCGAAGGACATGATCGCGTAGGCGACCTTTCCGGTCAGCTTGTCGAGCATCACGTCGTAGATCTCGCCGAGATGGTCACCGGCGGTGTTGTAGACATC
Source organism: Bosea sp. ANAM02 (assembly GCF_011764485.1). Taxonomy (NCBI): domain Bacteria; kingdom Pseudomonadati; phylum Pseudomonadota; class Alphaproteobacteria; order Hyphomicrobiales; family Alloboseaceae; genus Allobosea; species Allobosea sp. ANAM02. The sequence goes on from NZ_AP022848.1 coordinate 3,994,334, forward strand.
GGTGCCGGCGACGCGTGCACCCGCGATCAGCGGATTGGCGGTCGCGGCAGCGGTCATGGGAACATCGGTCATCGTCTTCCCCCTGGTTTCGCGATGGGATGCCGGAGAGCCTGTCCTCCGGCGGGACCTGTCTCTCAAACCGATGCTGCGGCGATTGGTTCCGGCACGTCAGGAATTTTCGACGCGCCGGGGCGGGTATCCGCTGCCTCGCCATGCGACGCCGCACCGGCCCTGCCTCGTCAGCCGGCGGGAACCTTTCGGCGCCCGGCGCGGTTTGGTGCATCGAACGACACATCATCTCACGGAGGAGGAGAGGTCATGATCATCAAGAAGCTGATGCTCGTCGCGGCTTTGGGCGCCGCTCTCGGCGCCTGTACGGCGCGTGAACAGAACGCGGGCACGGGTGCCTTGATCGGTGCGGGCGCCGGTGCCGTGATCGGCGGGGCCGCCACCGGCCGTGCCAGCGGAGCGCTGGCCGGTGCGGCGATCGGCGGCGCCAGCGGCGCGATCATCGGCGGGGCGGCGACACCGCAACGCTGCTACGGTCGCGACGAATGGGGACGCCGCGTGGTCTACGACTGCTGAGACCGCATCGTTCCAACGGAATTCCAGCGAAGGCCCGCCCGACCGGCGGGCCTTTTCTTTTGCATGAATGGCGCTACAGCCCGCCCTCAGGCGGCCCCGTACGGCCCGAAGCGCCCGACGAAGCGGTGGCGGAAGCCGGGATAGAGCAGACGCACCGCCGTCACCGACTGCAACTGGTTCCAGGTCCGGCGCTCGACCAGCAGGCAGGGCTCGCCCTCCGCGATTTCCAGCAGGGCGGCCTGCTCCTCGCCCGCCCCGACCGCACTGATCGCGTGCTCGGCCTGCGACCAGAGGCTGTGCTGCAGGAGCCAGTCGCCCGGCGGGGTCGCGGCGAAATCCTCCTCCGCGAGCCCGGTCACACCCGCGGCGTGGATGACGCGCTCCTCCAGCACATGCGGCTTGCCGTCAGCACGGTGCAGGACGAGAAGATGCGCGACCTTATCCGAGCGCTTCAGGCCGAAAAGCTCGGCCACCTCCGGCGAAGGCCGGCCATCCGCGCGTGCCAGCACCTCATAGGCATAGGCCTGGCCGAGCTGGCGCACCTCGTCCGGGATCGACAGGATGTCCAGCATGGCGTGGCTCGCCGGCGGCGTCGCGACGACGGTTCCCGAGCGGCGGCGGCGGACGATCAGCCCCTCGCGGGCGAGCTGGACGAGGGCGCGATGCACGGTCATGCGCGAGGCGCCGAGCTGCTCCATCAATGCATGCTCGGGCGGCACGCTGGTGCCCGGCGGCCATTCCCCGCTGACGACGAGATCGCGGATCGCCCGCCGGATCTGGTCATAGACCGGCCCGGTGCCGTCCAGCTTCACCGCATCGAGCCGGGTTTCCGTCATCGTCGTCCCTGGTCAGTCCGTTGCGAGCAGGCGCCGCATCACGCGGGCGAAGCGCGCGCGCACCGAATCGCGGGCGAGATGCCGCCCCTCGGCCACCACCCTCCTGCCACCGACGACGACATCGCGCAAAGGCATGGCGTTGGCCGCGAAGATCGCGCTGTCGACCGCCTCGGCCCCGGACCGGCCGACAAGCGCCGGATGATCGGTATCGAGCGTGATGAAATCGGCACGCTGGCCCGGCGCGATGGCGCCGATGGCGCGGCCGCAGGCGCGCGCGCCGCCGGCACAGGCCGCCTGCCAGAGCGCAAGGCCGGTCGAAGCCTTCTCCTGCGCGAAAAGCGCGCGGCGGCGGTCGCGCAGGCGCTGCGAATATTCGAGCTGGCGCAGCTCCGAGCCTGCATCGATCTGAATGTTGGAGTCGCTGCCGACGCCATAGGCGCCACCGGCCTGCGTGTAGCGGATGCCGTCGAAGATGCCGTCGCCGAGGCTGGATTCGGTGATCGGGCAGAGGCCGGCGACCGCACCGCTCAGGGCGATGCCGTCACGCTCTGCATCGCTCAGATGCGTCGCATGGATCAGGCACCAGCGCCGGTCGAGCGGGATCGTGTCCATCAGCAGTTCGACCGGGCGCTTGCCGGTGATCTTCAGGCTGGCCTCGACCTCCGGCACCTGCTCGGCGACATGGATATGGACGGGGTCGTTGGGACGAAGCGACGAGACCCAGCCGAGATCGTCGAGCGCGACGGCGCGCAGCGAATGCGGGGCGACGCCGAGCCGCGCGTCGGGCAGGTCGCGGATCGCGGCGGCGCTGCCCTCCAGCAGGCGCTGATAGGCGTCGCGCTCGTTGACGAAGCGGCGCTGGCCATGGACCGAGGGCGCCTGGCCGAAATTGCCGAAGCGATAGAGCACCGGCAGCAGCGTGAGGCCGAGGCCGGTTTCCTGCGCGGCGGACGCGATCGCCTGCCCCATTGTGGCGATATTCGCGTAGGCGCGGCCGTCCTTGTCGTGATGGAGATAGTGGAACTCGGCGAGCGCGGTGAAGCCGCCCTCCAGCATCTCGACGAAGGCCTGCGCGGCGATCGCCTGTACGTCGTCGGGATCGAGCCGGTCGAGGAAGCGGTACATCACGTCGCGCCAGGTCCAGAAGGAGTCCTCAGGCGCGCCGCGGCGCTCGGAGAGGCCCGCCATGCCGCGTTGAAAGGCGTGGCTGTGCAGGTTCGGCATGCCGGGAAGAGCGATGCCGGCGAAGCTTCGGCCATCTCCGGCCGGCCTCGCCCCTGCCTCGACCGAGACGATCGCGCCGTCGGTGACGGTCAGCTTCACGTCGCTGGCAAAACCTTCGGGCAGAAGGGCTTCGGCCAGATGCAGGGTCCCGGTCACCGTTTCGCTCCGTTGCTCAATGGCGTCTAATTGCATATGCAAATAACATTTGCTATTTGCATATGCAATTAGATAACATGGCTCCAATTCGAAGAGTAGCGGGAGGACGCGCGGTGGCGAAAGCGCCTGGTGAGACGATTGTCTGCGACAAGCTCTGGACGCATGCGCGGCTGGCGACGATGTCGGCAGCGGTCGATGCGCCCTATGGCGCGATCGAGGACGGCGTGATCGCCGCCTGCGACGGACGCATCATCTTCGTCGGGCCCCGGCGCGACGCGCCCGCCTTCCAGGCTGCCGAGACCATCGACTGTGCGGGCCGCTGGATTACGCCCGGCCTGATCGATTGCCACACCCATCTCGTCTATGGCGGCGACCGGGCGCATGAGTTCGAGCTTCGTCTCCAGGGCGCGACCTATGAGGAGATCGCGCGGGCCGGCGGCGGCATTCTCTCCACCGTGAAGGCGACGCGCGAGGCGAGCGAGGACACGCTCTTCGCCTCGGCCGACCGCCGGCTTGCAGCGCTGATGGCCGAGGGCGTCACCACCGTCGAGATCAAGTCCGGCTATGGGCTGGAGCAGCAGGCGGAGCTCAAGCAACTGCGCGTCGCGCGCCGTATCGGCCGCGAGCGGCCGGTGACCGTGCGCACCACCTTCCTCGGCGCCCATGCCGTGCCGCCGGAATACAAGGGCCGCTCGGGCGACTACACCGCGCTCGTCGCGGGGCCGCTGCTCGATGCCGTCGCAGCCGAGGGTCTGGCGGATGCCGTCGACGTCTTCTGCGAGGGCATCGCCTTCTCGCCGGACGAGACGAAGACCGTATTCGAGGCGGCAAAGGCCAAGGGCCTGGCGATCAAGCTCCATGCCGAGCAGCTCTCCAACCTGCATGGCGCGAAGCTCGCGGCCGAGATGGGCGCGCTTTCCGCCGACCATCTCGAATATCTCGACGAGGACGGCGTCATCGCCATGACCAAGGCCGGCACGGTCGCGGTCGTGCTGCCGGGCGCCTTCTATTTCCTGCGCGAGACGCAGAAGCCGCCGATCGAACTGATGCGCAAGCATGGCGCGGCGATCGCACTGGCGACCGACGCCAATCCCGGCTCCTCGCCGCTGACCTCGCCTCTGCTCGTGCTCAACATGGCCTGCACGCTCTTCCGTATGACGCCGGAAGAGGCGCTGGCCGGCCTCACACGCCATGCCGCGACCGCGCTCGGCCTCCAGGACGAGATCGGCACGCTGGAAATCGGCAAGCGTTGCGATCTCGCCATCTGGGAGATCGAGCGCCCGGCCGAACTCGCCTACCGCATCGGTTTCAACCCCCTTCATACCCGCATCTGGAACGGACAATGACCACGGTTTCGCTGAACCCGGGCGCAGCCCGCCTCACCGACTGGCGCGCGATCCTCGACGGCGCCGTCGCCTCGCTCGGCGGCGAAAGCGCGGGGAATATCGCTTCCGGCCAGAAGATCGTCGAGGAGATCGTCGCCGCCGGCACCGTGACCTATGGCGTCAATACCGGCTTCGGCAAGCTCGCCAGCGTCCGCATCGCCGATGCCGACCTCGCCAAGCTGCAAAGCAACCTGATCGTCTCGCATGCGGTGGGGACCGGCCCTGCCCTGCCCGACGGCGTCGTCCGCCTGCTGCTCGCGATGAAGGCGGCGAGCCTGGCGCGCGGCGCCTCCGGCGTGCGCCCCGTCGTGATCGAGGCGCTGACCAACGCGCTCAAGGCCGATGCCCTGCCGGTGATCCCGGCCAAGGGCTCGGTCGGCGCCTCCGGCGACCTCGCTCCTTTGGCCCATATGACCGCGGCCCTGATGGGCTTCGGCGAGATCCGCCTGAAAGGCGAGACCCTGCCCGCGGCCGATGCGCTGAAGCGCGCCGGCCTCACCACGCTGGCGCTCGGCGCCAAGGAGGGACTTGCGCTGATCAACGGCACGCAGGTCTCGACCACCATCGCCATGACCGGGCTCGCCGCCATCGCCCGCGTCTTCGACGCCGCGCTCGTCGCCGGCGCGCTCTCGGTCGATGCGCTCAAGGGCTCAGACACCCCGTTCGATCCGCGCATCCAGAGCCTTCGCGGCCAGCCCGGCCAGATCAAAGTCGCCAAGATCCTGCTCGACCTGATCGCCGGCAGCGCCATCCGCGAGAGCCATCGCCATGGCGATACGAAGGTGCAGGACCCCTATTCGCTGCGCTGCCAGCCGCAGGTGATGGGCGCCGTGCGCGATCTCATCGGCAACGCCGCCGCGACGCTCTCGATCGAGGCGAACGCCGTTACCGACAACCCGCTGGTGCTCGGCCCCGGTGAGATCGTTTCGGGCGGCAATTTCCACGCCGAACCGGTCGCCTTCGCCGCCGACATCCTGGCCATGGCCGTCTGCGAGATCGGCAACCTCTCCGAGCGCCGCATGGCGCTGCTGGTCGACCCCGTCATGAGCGGCCTGCCGCCCTTCCTCGCCCGCGATGCCGGCCTGAATTCGGGCTTCATGATCGCGCAGGTCACCGCCGCAGCACTCGCCTCCGAGAACAAGCAGAAGGCCTACCCGGCCTCGGTCGACACCATCCCGACCTCCGCCAACCAGGAAGACCATGTCTCGATGGCGACGCATGGCGCCTTCCGCCTGATCGACATGGCGAAGAACGCGGCAAGCGTCATCGGCGTCGAACTGATGGCGGCGGCGGAAGCGATCGAGCATCACCGCCCGCTCAAGACCGGCGCGCGCCTTGAGCCGGTGCTCGCCCTGCTGCGCAGCAAGATCGCGCCGCTGACCGAGGATCGCTATCTCGCTCCCGACCTCGCGGCCGCGACCGAGTTCGTGCTCTCCGGCGCCGTCGGCAAAGCGGCGGGCCTCGACAGCTTCGCCGATTGCGCAGCGTGAGTTCGCCAGACGCTCGACCCCTCCCCCTGTGGGGAGGGGCAGGGGTGGGGGTCGAACGACCGGGTGAGCGATCGCCAAGCGGGACCACCCCCATCCCGACCCTTCCCCACAAGGGGGAAGGGAGGCACCTTTCGCCGCAGACCGCCAGCGTGACATAACGCAGGACAAGGCAGCATGACCGACACCGTCACCCTCACGCGGGGGGCCTCCCCGCTGATCCTCTCGATGCCGCATCCCGGCACCGGCTTGCCGCCGGAGGTCGCGGCGCAGCTCAACGCGCGCGGAAAGCTGGTCGAGGACACCGACTGGCATATGCGCCGGCTCTACGGCTTCGCCGCGCCGTTCGCACCGAGCATCGTCGAGGCGCAGCTCTCGCGCTTCGTCATCGACCTCAACCGCGACCCGGCCGGCGTCTCGCTCTATCCGGGCCAGGCGACGACCGAGCTCGTGCCGACAACGACCTTCGACGGCGCGCCGATCTGGCAGGCCGCGCCGGACGCGGACGAGATCGAGCGGCGCAAGGCGGCCTATTTCCAGCCCTATCACACGGCGCTGGCCAACGAGATCGCACGGGTCAAGGCCGAGCACGGCTATTGCGTGCTCTGGGACTGCCACTCGATCAAATCGGTGATCCCGCGCCTGTTCGAGGGCACGCTGCCGACGCTCAATCTCGGCACGAATTCCGGCCAGAGCTGCGCCGGGAGCATCGAGGCCGCCGCCGTCACCGCGATGGCCGGACAGCCTCTCACCTGCATAGCCAATGGCCGCTTCAAGGGCGGCTGGATCACGCGCCATTACGGGCGCCCCTCCGAGGGCGTGCACGCGCTCCAGATGGAAATCGCGCTCTCGGCCTATCTCGCCGAGGAGACCGCGCCCTGGACCTTCGACGCGCCGAAGGCCGCCGCCTTGCAAACCGCCTTGTCCGCCATCATCGCCGCCGCCCTCGACGCGGCCGAGACTTTCGAACGGAGCCGTTCATGACCCGCCTGGACAATACCCGCGTCATCCGCCCCGCCACCGGCACCGAGCTCACAGCCAAGAGCTGGCTGACCGAGGCGCCGCTGCGCATGCTGATGAACAACCTGCATCCGGACGTCGCCGAGAACCCGCAGGAGCTCGTGGTCTATGGCGGCATCGGCCGCGCCGCCCGTTCCTGGGAGGATTTCGACCGCATCGTCGCGACGCTGCGCCAGCTCGAAGCCGACGAAACCCTGCTCGTCCAGTCCGGCAAGCCGGTCGGCGTGTTCCGCACCCACAAGGATGCGCCGCGCGTCCTGATCGCGAACTCCAACCTCGTGCCGCATTGGGCGAACTGGGACCATTTCAACGAGCTCGACAGGAAGGGGCTCGCGATGTACGGCCAGATGACGGCCGGCTCCTGGATCTATATCGGCACGCAGGGCATCGTTCAGGGCACCTACGAGACCTTCGTCGAGGCCGGGCGCCAGCATTATGGCGGCAACCTCAAGGGCAAATGGGTCCTGACCGGCGGCCTCGGCGGCATGGGTGGCGCGCAGCCTCTGGCCGCCGTGATGGCCGGCGCCTCCTGCCTTGCCGTCGAGTGCAATCCGGACTCGATCGATTTCCGCCTGCGCACCCGCTATCTCGACGAGAAGGCCGAGACGCTCGACGAAGCGCTGGAGATGATCGCCCGCTGGGCCAGGAACGGCGAGGCGAAATCGGTCGGCCTGCTCGGCAACTGCGCCGAGATCCTGCCCGAGATGGTCCGCCGCGGCATCCGCCCGGACATGGTCACCGACCAGACCTCGGCGCATGACCCGATCAACGGCTACCTGCCGAAGGGCTGGACCATGGGCCAGTGGAGGCAGGCGCGCGAGGCCAATCCGAAATCGGTCGAGACCGCGGCCCGCGCCTCGATGCGCGAGCATGTCGAGGCGATGATCGCCTTCCAGGATATGGGCATCCCCACCTTCGACTACGGCAACAACATCCGCCAAGTCGCCAAGGAAGAGGGCCTCGAGAACGCCTTCGCCTTCCCGGGCTTCGTGCCGGCCTATATCCGCCCGCTGTTCTGCCGCGGCATCGGCCCGTTCCGCTGGGCTGCCCTCTCGGGCGATCCGGAGGATATCTACAAGACCGACGCCAAGGTTAAGGAGCTGCTGCCCGACAACAAGCACCTGCATAACTGGCTCGACATGGCGCGCGAACGCATCGCGTTCCAGGGCGTGCCGGCGCGCATCTGCTGGGTCGGCCTCGGCGACCGCCATCGGCTGGGCCTCGCCTTCAACGAGATGGTCCGGAACGGCGAGCTCAAGGCGCCGGTCGTGATCGGCCGCGACCATCTCGATTCCGGCTCGGTCGCCTCGCCGAACCGCGAGACCGAAGCGATGAAGGACGGCTCCGACGCGGTTTCCGACTGGCCGTTGCTCAACGCCCTGCTCAACACGGCGTCGGGCGCGACCTGGGTCTCGCTGCACCATGGCGGCGGCGTCGGCATGGGCTTCTCGCAGCATTCCGGCGTCGTGATCTGCGCCGACGGCACCGACGACGCGGCCGCCCGCCTCTCGCGCGTGCTCTGGAATGACCCGGCGACGGGCGTAATGCGTCATGCCGATGCCGGCTACGAGATCGCTCTGGACTGCGCCCGCGAGAAGCAGCTCAACCTGCCGGGTATCCTGGGCTGAGGAACCTCTTTGTCATTCCGGGGCGGCGCGTCAGCGCCGAGCCCGGAATCCAGAGCCAATGCCGATCTTCGCATTGGCTCTGCTACCTCTCCGATTCATTCGGATAGGGTATCGGTTCTGGGTTCCGGGCTCATGGCTTCGCCATGCCCCGGAATGACGTCGTGGTTCCGAGCGGAGAAACAGAGCACATGCGCATCATCCGCGCCGCCGATTGCAAGGTCATGCCGTGGAAGAACGGCGGCGGCACCACGACCGAGATCGCTGTCTCTCCGGAGGGAGCCCCCCTGAGCCAGTTCGACTGGCGCATCTCGATGGCCCATGTCGGCGCGGACGGGCCGTTCTCGTCCTTCCCCGGCATCGACCGGACGCTGTCGGTGCTGACCGGCAACGGCATTCGACTGGCCTTCGGCGATGGCGAGACGGTTTCGCTCGACCGCACGACCGCGCCGTTCTTCTTCGCCGCCGACCGGGCTGTAGATGGCGTGCTGGTCGACGGGGCGATCGACGATCTCAACGTGATGAGCCGGCGTGGGGCGTGGAGCCACAGCGTCGAGCGTCTGACTGGCGGAGCGCATGAGATTGCGGCCGAGCGCGGGTTGTTGGTTCTGGTCGCGCGCCGGGGCGATTGGCTGGTGAACGGCACAACGCTCGCCGCCGGGGACAGCGCCGTGCTCGAAGCTCCCATCACAGCAAAACTCGCCACCGGGGATGGCGGCGAGCTGTTCGCGATCCGGCTACAACCGGTCTGAGCTGCGTCATTCTCGGGCGGAGCGCAGCTCCGACCCGAGAACCTCATGACCAGAAGGCACTGGTTTCCAAGATGCTCGGGTCAAGCCCGAGCATGACGCCTGTTGTGCCGTCTCAAGCCGCCTGCCGCGGCTGCGGGCCGACATAGACCGATTGCGGGCGGATCAGGCGACCGCCGGCGATCTGTTCCCTGGCATGGGCGAGCCAGCCCGTCGTCCGCCCCAACGCGAAGACGCAGGTGAAGCTGTCCGGCGTGAAGCCGAGCGCCTCCAGCAGCAGCGCGGTGTAGAACTCGACATTGGTCTCCAGCGTGCGGTTGGGCTTGCGCTCGCGCAGGATGGCGAGCGCCGCCTGCTCGACCGCCTCGGCCAATGCGAGCCGACCGCTATCGGCTCCGAGCCGGCGGATCGCGCCCTTCAGAGCGTCGGCGCGCGGATCGCGGACACGATAGATACGGTGGCCGAAGCCCATCAGCCGGTCGCCGCGATCGAGCGCCGATTCCAGCCAGGCACGGGCATTGCCGGGCGCGCCGATCGCATCGAGCATCTCGATCACCGGGCCGGGTGCGCCGCCATGGAGCGGCCCCTTCAGCGCACTGACGCCGGCCAGCACGGCCGAGACCAGCCCGGCGCGGGTCGAAGCGACGACGCGGGAGGCGAAGGTCGAGGCGTTGAGGCCGTGATCGGCGACGGTGACGAGATAGGTGTCAAGCGCGGCGGCCTGCTGCCTGGTCGGTGCCCTGCCGGTCAGCATGCGCAGCGTATCGGCAGCCTGCGACAGCGACGGATCGGGCGCGATCGGCGCCAGGCCCTGGCGCAGACGCAGCGATGCGGCGGTGAAGACGGCCGGCGCCGCCAGAAGTCGCAGCACCGTGCCGGCATCCTCGCCATCGGGAACCAGCGCGGTCATCGCCCGGATCATCTCGACCGGCCCGAGCGTCACCGGGACGGCGGCTTTTTTCACCACCGTCTCGAACAGCTCCTGCCGTGCCGCGCCCAGCGCTGTCGGCAGATCCTTGATGGCGGGCAGGTTCGGCACGAAGCCATCGAGCATCAGCGCGGCCATCTCCTCGAAGGAGGTATGGCCCGCGAGCTCATCGAGACTATGGCCGCGCATCACCAGCCGGCCCGCCGCTCCATCGACTTCCGAGAGCACGGTATGGGCGGCAACGACATCTTCAAGGCCATCGGACATGGCGGGTTCTCCTCAACATCTGAGGCCTTGAAGATTGATAGCTTCACCGGTAGAATCAATCTTGAACAATATAATCAATGTATTTTCCATGATCGACTGGCTGACGGCGCAACAGGTGATGCAGCGGCTCGGGCTGAAGCCGCAGACGCTCTACGCCTATGTCAGCCGCGGGCTGATCGAGGCGCGCGGCGACGCCGGCGACTCGCGCCGGCGGCTCTACCGGGCCGAGGATGTTGCCCGGCTGGAGCATCGCAAGACGCGGGGGCGGAAGCCCGCCGCCATCGCCGAGGATGCGATCGCCTTCGGCGAACCGATCCTGGCTTCAGGGATAGCCACGATCCAGCGCGGCAAGCTCTGGTATCGCGGGCAGGATGCCGAGAAACTGGCCGAGACGGCAAAGCTGGAGGACGTTGCCCGGCTGCTGTGGGATTGCGGCTCGCAGCGCTTCCCGCCGCTGTTCACGATCGTGCCGGAGGCGCCGGCCCGGCAGCGCATGTTCGCGGTGATCGCTGCGCGCGCCGCCAGCGATCCTGCCATGGCCGGCCGCACCAAGAAGGCGCTCTATCTGGAAGCGGCCTCCGTCATCGACTCGCTCGTCGACGCCATCGCCGGGCGACCGGGCCAGGGGCCGATCCATCACCGCTTGGCGCAGGCATGGGGCTGCGACGAACGCGGCGTCGACCTGATCCGCCGCGCGCTGGTGCTGCTCGCCGACCATGAGCTCAACGCCTCGACCTTCGCGGTTCGTGTCGCGGCCTCGACGCGCGCTTCCCTCGCCGCCAGTATCCTGGCCGGGCTCGCGACGCTGTCGGGGCCGCTGCATGGCGGGATGACGCCGCGCGTGCTCGGATTGATGCGCGAGATCGTGAGCGAGGGTGTGGAGATGGCGGTCTCGGCGCGGCTTGCGACCGGCATGCCCCTGCCCGGCTTCGGTCATCCGCTCTACCCGGACGGCGATGCGCGGGCTCGCGCGCTGCTGACGGCGTTCACTCTGCCGCCGGCCTATGAGGAGACGCGCCGGGCCGTCGCGGCGCTGACCGGCGAGGAGCCGAATATCGATTTCGTGCTGACGGCGATCGCGAGCGAACTCGGGCTCGGGCCGGATGTGCCGTTCCAATTGTTCGCCGCCGCGCGCTGCGCCGGCTGGATCGCGCATGCTCTGGAGCAAGGCGAGACCGGACGCCTGATCCGGCCTCGCGCCCGCTATGTCGGGCCGGAGCCGGCTTGAGTCAACCCAGAGCCACGCCGTCATTCCGGGGCAGGCCGCAGGCCTGAGCCCGGAATCCAGAACCGATGCGGCCATGAGTTCGAACGATGGCCCGGCCCCGCTCTTTCGGAACAGGCAGCGGTTCTGGATTCCGGGCTCTTCGCTGGCGCGAAGCCCCGGAATGACGGCGTGAGATTGCTCAAGCTCCCTCTTGCTCTGCCAGCGTGTGCTCGCGCCCCAACTCGCCCTCGCGCTCCGCGATATAGCCGCGCGTGATCGGCAGGCCGTCGAGCTTCTTGGCGAGCTGGAACTGGAAGACCACGAGGTCGTCATGCCGGAAGCTGGCCTCGCAGGCCGCGAGATAGAACTCCCACATCCGGGCGAAGCGCTCGTCATACATCGCGACCGCCTCGTCGCGGCGGGCGAGGAAGTTCTCGCGCCAGACCTTCAACGTCTCGGCATAATGCAGGCGCAGCACCTCGACATCGGTGATGACCAGCCCCTCCTGCTCGACCGCCGCCGCCACCTCCGACATCGCCGGGATGTAGCCGCCGGGGAAGATATACTTGGCGATGAAAGGGTTGGTCGCGCCCGGCGGCGTCGAACGGCCGATGGTGTGGACCAGCGCCACTCCGTCATCGCTCAGCAACTCCCGGATCTTGCGGAAATAGTCGCGATAATAGCCGACGCCGACATGCTCGAACATGCCGACCGAGACGATGCGGTCGAAGGGCTCGTTCAGGTGGCGGTAGTCCTGCAGGCGAAACTCGACCGGCAGGCCGGAGTCGGCGCCGCGCTGCTGCGCAATGGCGAGCTGCTCCTCGGAGAGCGTAATGCCCGTGACCGAGGCGCCGGTCTCGCCGGCGATCGAGAGCGCCATGCCGCCCCAGCCACAGCCGATATCGAGCACGCGCTGGCCCGGCCGGAGATCGAGCTTGCCCATGATGTGGCGCTTCTTGGCGAGCTGCGCCTGCGCCAGGCTCATGCCGGGTTCGGCGAAATAGGCGCAGGAATACTGCATGTCCGGATCGAGGAAGAGCCGGAAGAAATCGCTCTTGAGATCGTAGTGATGCGCGACATTGCGCCGGGCGAGCGCCGGCGTGTTATGCTGGTGAAAGCGCCGCACCGCGGTGCGCAGGCCTTCCAGGACCTTGCCCCAGCCCTTGGGGCGGGCGCGATGGACGGCGGCCACCAGCGCGTCGAGCAGGTCGTAGAGCGAACCCTGCTCGACGACAACGCGCCCGTCCATCACGGCCTCGCCGAGGGCGAGTTCGGGATTGAGCGCGAGTTTCAGTTCCGTCGGGGAATCGACGATGCGCATCCGCAAGCGCGGTGCAGCACCCTGCCCGACGGACTGCAATGTGCCATCGGGGAATACGACATCGATACGTGGCTCGATCGCGAGCCGAGACAACATCCTGGCTATCAGCGAATGCATTGGCCCCACCTTCGGCAGCGCCCCTTTCGCTCAAGATGGCAACGCGGCGCGCCGTCGTAACGGCCCTTACGCGCAACACGGCCCCACGCCTGCGACATGACAACGCAGGCGAGGTCGTTCGATTTCGCTACGAAAGCATGGCTGAGCGCAGAACGGCAAAGCCCGAAACTGCGCTGGAGTCACAGCCCTCATCCTGAGGAGCAAGCGAAGCTTGCCTCTCGAAGGATGTTCCAGATGGTTCTCGAGCCTCCTGAAACACCCTTCGCGACGCCGCTGACGTGGCTCCTCAGGATGAGGGCTCAGGGCGCTTAAAGCGGTTTCTAGTGATCCGCGGCGATCACCTCGGCGCGGATCTCCTCGACCAGCCGCTCCTTCAGGGCGACGAATTCCGGCGTCGTCTTGATGGTGTAGGGCCGCGGATGCGGGAGATCGACCGGGATGTCCGCCTTGATCCGGCCTGGACGCGCGCTCATCACCACGACGCGGGAGCCGACGAAGATCGCCTCCTCGATATCGTGGGTCACGAAAAGCACGGTCTTCTGCTCGCGCTCCCAGATGCCGAGCAGCATTTCCTGCATCAGGGCGCGTGTCTGGTTGTCCAGCGCGCCGAACGGCTCGTCGAGCAGGAGGATTTTGGGGTCGTTGGCGAGCGCGCGGGCGATCGCCGTGCGCTGCTGCATACCGCCGGAAAGCTGCTTCGGGAAATGCTCGACGAAGCTGCCAAGACCGACGCGCACCGCCCAGTCGCGGGCGATCTTCAGGCGCTCGGCCTCGGACACACCCTTCTCGCGCAGGCCGAAGGCGATGTTCTGCTGCACCGTCAGCCAGGGGAAGAGCGTGTAGCTCTGGAAGACGAAGCCACGATCAGCGCCCGGCCCCGAAACGGCCGTGCCGTCGAGCAGGACACGCCCTTCGCTCGCCGTCTCCAGCCCGCCGATGATGCGCAGCAGGGTCGACTTGCCGCAGCCGGAGGGGCCGAGAATGGTGATGAAGTCGTTGTCGGCGACATTGAGCGAGGTCGGCATCAGGGCGCGCGTCGGCTCGCCGCCGCGCTGCGCCGGAAAGACCTTGCCGACATTCTCGACGAGAAGCTTGCTCATGCGCGCGCCCACGGAAACAGGCGCTGATTGACCGCCTTGAAGAGGAAATCGGAGACCAGCCCGATCAGGCCGATCACGATGATGCCGAAGATGATCTGCCCGGTGTTCAGCAGCGCCTGGCTGTCGGTGATCATGTGGCCGATGCCGGAGGACGAGCCGATCAGCTCGGCGACGATGACATAGGTCCAGGCCCAGCCGAGCACGAGGCGGAAGATCTCGGCGATCTCGGGCGCCGCGTTCGGCAGCATGACGCGGCGGACCACGGAGCTGTCGGTCGCACCGAGCGTATAGGCGGCGTCGACGAGATCACGCCGGATCGAGCCGACCGAGACCGCGATCATCAGGATGAGCTGGAAGACCGAGCCGATGAAGATCACGAGCAGCTTCTGCGTCTCGCCAATGCCGGCCCAGAGGATCAGCAGCGGGATGAAGGCCGAAGCCGGCAGATAGCGAGCGAAGGAGACGAAGGGCTCCAGGAAGGCCTCGATCGGCTTGTAGGCGCCCATCAGGATGCCGAGCGGCAGGGCGACGATGACGGCGAGGATGAAGCCGCCGACGACGCGCCAGATCGTCATCATGATGTCGAAGCCGAAGCCGTACCGGACCATCAGGCTGTACCCCTCGCCGACCATGGTCAACGGATCGGCCAGGAAGAGGCGCTGGACATAGCCGCCGAAGGTCGCGACCGACCAGAGCGCGACGAAAAGCGCGAAGAAGGCCAGGCCATAGCCGATACGGGCCGAGGCCGAGACGGGTTGCAAAGGTCTCATCGCGTTGTCGTTCCGGTCACGGCCATGGCCAGTTGCTTCCAGGGTTCGATCGACCAGAAGCCGGCTGCGGCGCCGGAGGTCGAGGGGAGGACGTAGATCTCGGCATCGGCCAGTCCATGCGCCTGCGGCCCGTAGGCAAGCCGCCCCTCGCCGATCCCGAGGGCGGCTTGCGCCGCACGCTTGCCGTTGAAAGCGAGGATTCGGGGCCGGTTCGCCGCGATCCGCGCCGTGAAGCCGGCCACGTCGAAATGGCCGCCGCGCAGTGCGGAATCCGGGCCCGATGTGCGCTTGGCGACATCGGTCAGGCCGATACGATAGCGCAGCAGGGTCCGGAACTCCTCCGGCCAGAGCCTCACGGGGACGAGCCCGACTTCATGAAGCACCGGCCAGAACTTGTTGCCCGGCCCGGCATAGTAGGCGCCGCGCCTGGCCGAGACGGCGCCGGCCTGCGTGCCGCAGAAGACAACGCGCAGGCCGGGCTCCAGGACATCCGGGAGGATGTCGCAGATCACGCGGCGGCTGTTACTTGCCGGCGACGAACTTGGTATCGACCAGCGTGGCGAGATCAGGCTTGGCCTTGATCAGGCCGATTTCGAGCAGCAGGTCGGCGGCCTTGGACGAGAAGGCCTGCCAGTCGCCCGAGAAGAACTTCTTGTTGCCCTCGGCATCCGACCAGCGCAGATACCCGGCCGATTTGCCGAACTGCTCGCCGGTCTGCTTCACGTCGGCGCCCATGGTCTCGTAGGCCTTGGCCTGGTCCTTCTTGATCATGTCCAGAGCCTCGAAATAGCTCTGGGCGAGTGCCGCCGCAGCCTTGTCGTTGACCAGGAAGGCCGGGGTGCAGCCGAAGGTGTCCATCACCATCGGATAGTCGAGCGTGGTGGCGATGATCTTGCCGGCGTCCGGCTTGTCGCGGACGGTGGAGAGATAGGGCTCATAGGTCATGGCGGCGTCGTTCTGGCCCGCGATGAAGGCCTGCGCGGCCGGGCCGGGCTCCATGTTGACGACCTTGACGTCCTTCACCGAGAGGCCGTTCTCCTTGAGCATCCAGGCCAGGGCGAAATAGGGCGAGGTGCCCGGCGCCGAGGCCGCGACCGTCTTGCCCTTCAGGTCCTTGATCGCGGCGACGTCCTTGCGCACGGCCATACCGTCGGCGCCGTAGCTCTTGTCGAGCTGGAAGATCTGCTTCGTCTTGATGCCGGCCGCATCCCAGACGATCCAGGTCTCCACTGTGGTCGCGGCGCACTGGATGTCGCCGGAAGCGATGGCAAGGTGGCGATCCTTCTGCGGGATCTTCTTGATGGTGACGTCGAGGCCGTTCTTGGCGAAGATGCCGGCCTCCTTGGCGAGCACCAGCGGCGCGAAGCCGGTCCAGCCGGAAATGCCGATATTGACCTTCGTCTGCGCCTGGGCGCCGCCCGCCGCCAGAAGCGCCGCGAAGCCAAAACCCACCGCCACGCCGGCGCGCTTGAAAACTGCCATGATTGAAACCCTTCCCCTGTTTTTCGGCTGACGCCTCATCCAGACGCCTAGACGCCCTTCGTGTTGCGATGCAACCTTCGTTCCAGACCAGCCTAATTGCATATGCAAAAACGTCAAGCGGCCGATCAGCGCCGCTTGGGGAAGTCATGACATTCTCTCGTTTGACAGGGCAGAGGGAATTTCCTCCTCTTCCGCCCGCCGGCGCGAGGGGCGCCTTCTTTCTGTGAGTCGAGGTTTCCCAATGAACGGCGCCGACCGCCTTTGCGACACGCTTCTGATCAACGGCGTCGATACCTGCTTCGCCAATCCCGGCACGTCCGAGATGCATTTCGTCGCGGCGCTCGACCGCAAGCCGGAAATGCGCTGCGTGCTCGGCCTGTTCGAGGGCGTGGTGACCGGCGCCGCCGATGGCTATGCGCGCATGGCCGACAAGCCGGCGGCGACGCTGCTGCATTGCGGCCCCGGCATGGCGAACGCGCTCGCCAACATGCACAATGCCAGGCGCGCCCGCACGCCGATGATCAATGTCGTCGGCGACCACGCGACCTATCATCTCCAGCATGACGCGCCGCTGACCAGCGATATCGAGAGCCTGGCCGAGCCGATGTCGCATTTCGTCCGCCGCATCGCGACGCCGGAGGATGTCGGCCCGGCGATCGGGGAGGCCTATGTCGCCTCGCTGACGCTGCCCGGCGTCACCACGGTCATCCTCCCGGCCGATTGCGCCTGGGGCAGCGTCGAGCCCGCCACGCTGAAGCCGACCGAGCTGCCGGCGCTGAAGAGCGTCGAGGGCGCGACGATCCGCGAGGTCGCGGCCGGCCTGCGCAAGCATGGCAAACGTGGCGCGATCATGCTGACCGGCCTCGCGCTGCGCGAGAAGCCGATGGAGATGGCCGCCCGCATCTGCGCGGTCACCGGCGCCCAGATCTTCAGCCAGATGTCGAACGGGCGCATCCAGCGCGGCGCCGGCCGCGTCGCCATGCCCAAGGTGTTCTACCCGATCGACAAGGCGCTCGAGCAACTCAAGGACGTCGACTATCTCGTGCTCGTCGGCGCGCAGGTTCCGGTCGGCTTCTTCGCCTATCCCGGCAAGCCCGGCCGCCTGATCCATGACGGCTGCGAGGTCGCCAAGCTCGCGATCCCCGGCGACGACCTGCCGGCCGCGATCACCGCGCTCGCCGAGGAGATGGGCGCGACCAAGACCGCCCCGCTCTACATCGCGCCGGCGCGTAAGGAGCAGCCCGGCCTGCCGACCGGCAAGCTCGATGCCGACAAGGCCTGCGCCATCGTCTCGGCGCTGCTGCCGGAGAACTGCATCGTCTGCGACGAGTCGGTCTCGTCCGGCCGCAGCTTCTATTACGACTGCCACAGCGCGCCGCAGCACGACTATATCCAGCTCACCGGCGGCGCGATCGGCGAAGGCATCCCGCTCGCCATCGGCGCGGCCGTCGCCTGCCCCGACCGCAAGGTCATCGGCATGCAGGCCGACGGCTCGGGCATGTACACGGTGCAGGGCCTGTGGACACAGGCGCGTGAGAATCTCGACATCGTCACCGTCGTCTTCGCCAACCGGACCTACCAGATCCTGCATGGCGAGATGCGCGCCGTCGGCGTCAACGATTTCGGCCGCAACGCCACGTTGATGCTGAACATCGACGAGCCGGCGCTGGACTGGGTGATGATGGCCAAGGGCATGGGCGTCGAAGCGGCGCGGGCGACCACCGCCGAGGAGTTCGCGAGCCTGTTCAAGGCGGCGCTGGCCAAGAAGGGGCCGTTCCTGATCGAGGCGGCGATCTGAGAGGGGTCAAGTCGCCATCTGAAGCGTGTCATCCCGCACGCGCTGCGGCACGAAGTGCTGCGGCGCAGATGCGGGACCGTTCTCAGAAAGAGGCGCCCTCTCGTCACGCGGTCCCGTGTCTGCGCCGCAGCGTTTCACGCTGCAGCGCGCACGGGATGACAGCCGGTGATCCCGGAGAAGACAGGCGCTACTTGAACTCGCCCAGGAACGCGTCGAGGCAATCACCGATCGCCTCGATAGCGTAGCCGCCCTCCTGCACCACCAGCGTCGGCAGGCCGAAGCCCTTCACCTGCCGGCCGATCGTGCCGAAATCGCTGGCCCCCAGCTTCAGCACGCCGATCGGGTCGTCCTTGTGGGCATCGTAGCCCAGCGCGATCACCACGACCTCGGCGCCGAAATCGCGGATCGCCCTGCCGGCCTCGGCGACCGCCGCTTCCATCGCGGCACCACCCGCACCATGGGCCAGCGGCAGGTTCAGGTTGAAGCCCTCGCCCGGGCCGTTGCCGCGCTCGTCGGCATAGCCGGTGAAGAACGGGTAGTAGTTCGTGGGATCGGCATGGACCGAAATCGTCAGCACGTCGTTGCGGCGATAGAAGATTTGCTGCGTGCCGTCGCCGTGATGGGCGTCGACATCGAGGATCGCGACCTTGCCGAATTTCGAGCGCAGACGCTGGGCCGCGATCGCGGTGTTGTTGAGATAGCAGAAGCCGGTCGCGCGATCGGCGCGGGCATGGTGGCCGGAGGGGCGGCAGAGCGAATAGACGGCGCGCTCGCCGGCCAGGATCGCATCGGCAGCGGAAACCGCGGTCTCGGACGAACGCAGCGTCGAATGCCAGCAATGCTCGCCGATCGGCACCGAGAGATCGCCGAGATACCAGCCGAGCTGGCCGATGAAGCCGGTCGGACGACAGGGCGGGCGGACATCCTCGTCCGGCCGGCCGCTCCAATAGGGGAAGGTGCTCGGCCAGACTTCCGGCCCGCGCTCGGCCGGCAGGTCCTGCCAGCGCGCCCAGGCGGTTTCAAGGAACCTGACGAAGCCGGCATCATGGATCGCCAGGACCGGCTCCGTGCCATGCGCCGCCGGCTTCTCCGGCGTGATGCCGTGCTTCTCGAGCGCGCCGAGCAAGCGCTCCGTCCGCTCCGGCAGGTCCTTGGGCGCCACGACCCTGCCGAAGCGCATATATTGCTGGGGATCGTGAAGGGCTTGGTCGGGGTGGTAGAAGGCGCGCATCAGGCGAAGCATCCTCGTCAGATCGCGAGGCGACCGTCAGCCCCGCGAGGAGATGCTAGCAACCGCCGCCGCGCCGGTCAGCCATGACGATGCCGCCCTCCCCTGCGTTCAGGGCGGGGCAACGGGCTCAGTGCGGCGAGAGCAGCGCCACGAATTCGCGCGCCAGGGCATCGATCGCATGGCGCTCCGGCCGGTACCAATCGGTCGAACCGTTGAGCGCGCCGAGCAGGAAGAGCCTGAGCACATCCGGCGAATTGCCGGCCGGCATGCCGCCCGCTTCCTGCCACTCGGCGATCAGGCCGCGCCAGACATCCTCATAGGCACGACGCACGGCGCGCACGCTTTCGGGTACCGGCGCCGCCCCGAAGGTGAAGACCTTGATGCTGGCGGAGGTATAGTCGCCATGGCCGTGAAGGGCCGAGAGATGCGCGCGGATCGCCGCTTCCAGCCGGGTTCGTGGCGAAGCGTCTTCCTTCGCGGCCAACGCCGCGACGACCGCCTCATGGACGAAGCGCACGCCATCGTTGACGACCGCCTCGACGATCTCCTCCTTCGAGCCGAAATGGTAGTAGAGGCTCGCCTTGCGGATGCCGACGGCCTCGGCGATCTCACGCAGGGTGGTCTGATGATAGCCGCCGCCGCGCAGCAGCCGCGCGGCATGGTCGAGGATCAGCCGGCGCGAGCCGCCTTCGCCGGTCGGCCGCGTCGTTGGCGCTTCACTCATAGGGTGTCATCCCGTGCGCGCTGCGGCGCGCAGCGCCGCGGCGCAGACCCGGGACCGCGTGACAAGAAGGCGCGTTTTCCGGGGAACGGTCCCGTGTCTGCGCTGCAGCGTTTCACGCTGCGGCGCGCACGGGATGACAGGCGCCCTACCGGAAGACGGTCCCGCATCTGCGTCGCAGCATTGCATGCCGCAGCGCGTGCGGGATGACGCTCGGCCTTCACAGCCGCTTCGCCACTTCCTCGAGCATAACCTCGGTCGCGCCGCCGCCGATCGCCTGGACGCGGGCGTCGCGGGTCATGCGCTCGATCGCGCTCTCGCGCATGTAGCCCATGCCGCCATGGAACTGCAGGCAGTCGTACATCACTTCGTTGACCAGCTCGCCGCAATAGGCCTTGGCCATCGAGACCTCGCGGGTGGCGTCGAAGCCCTGCGCGTCGAGCCAGGCGGCGTGATAGACGAGCTGGCGGCCGGCCTCGACCTTGCTCGCAAGCTCGGAAAGGCGCTGGCGGATCGCCTGCTTCTCCCAGAGCGGCGCGCCGAAGGCTTTTCGCGTCTTTACATAGTCCAGCGTCAGGTCGATCGCGGCCTGCGCCTCGCCCATCGCCATCGCACCGATCACCGTGCGTTCGTTCTGGAAATTGCTCATGATCGCGTAGAAACCGCGGCCCTCCTGCCCGAGCAGGTTCTCGGCCGGAACCTTGCAATCGACGAAGGAGAGTTCGGCGGTATCGGACGAGCGCCAGCCATGCTTGTCGAGCGCGCGCGAGACGGAGAAGCCCGGCGTGCCCTTCTCGACCACGAAGATCGAGACCGATTGCGAGGGCCTGCCTTGCGGATCGGTCTTGGCGGCGACGCAGTAGAGATCGGCATGGACGCCGTTGGTGATGAACATCTTGGCGCCGTTGAGGACGTAGTGATCGCCCTCGCGCCGCGCCGTGGTGCGGATGCCCTTCACGTCCGAGCCTGCATCGGGCTCGGTGACGGCGACCGCGACGATCGTTTCGCCGGCGATGATGCCGGGCAGGTACTTGTCCTTCTGGGCCTGATTGCCGGCATTGGCGATATGGACGGAGGCCATGTCGGTATGGACCAGCGCCGTGATCGCGACCCCGGAGAAGGTCGAGCGACCCAGCTCCTCGGCCAGCACGACGGTCGCCATCGTGTCCATCTCGGAGCCCCCGTAATCGGCGGGGTAGCGGATGCCGAAGAAGCCGAGCTCGCCCATCTTGCGCAGCACGGCGCGCGGGACGAAGCCGTCCTCCTCCCATTGCAGGGCATGCGGCTTGATCTCGGTCTCGACGAAGCGGCGGACCTGGTCGCGCAGCGCCTCGTGCTCTTCGGTGAAGTAAGGCGAGCGGCGCGCGCCCTCCGCGACAAGCTTTCCGTCCGATGACATCGCCTTCTCCCCTTCTCGCGCAGCGCCATCGGCGATCTACCTGTCGGACGGTAGGTGAATACCTCGCCGAGATCAAGCTATCGGCAATTCGCGGCGATGTCAGGCGACGTCGTCCCAGTGCGCGACCATGCTGCGGCCCTTGCCGGCGCGCTTGGCGCCGTAGAGCGCCTGATCGGCCGCGCGCGTCAGCATCTCGGCCGTCCAATGGGCGGAATCCCGCCCCGACCTGAGGGAAACCCCGACGCTTGCGCCGACGGTGACGAGCTGGCCCATTAGCATGAACGGCGCCTTGACGACCGACACCGCCCGGTCGGCCACTTCGGAGAGCGCAACGGCATCCTCGACGCCGCGCACGATGAGGGCGAACTCGTCGCCGCCGAGCCGCGCCACGCTGTCCCCGGGCCGGACGACGCCCTTCAATCGCATCGCGACCTGCTTGAGCAGATCGTCGCCGGCATGATGGCCGTAGCGATCGTTGATCAGCTTGAAGCCGTCGAGATCGAGCAGCAGGAGACCGAGCGCCTCGCCGCTCTCGCCGGCTTCGCCGAGCACACGGTCAAGTCCGCGGCGGTTGACGAGGCCGGTCAGGGGATCGTGGCTCGCGGCGAAGTCGAGCTCGCGCCGGACCATCAGCAATTCCTCGAACTGGCCGATGATGTGATCGGAGCTTTCGTAGATCGAATAGAGATAGACGAGCAGCAGCACGCTCAACGCCTGATAGAGCGGATCGCCGGACCTGAGGAAAGCAACGACCAGCGTGCCGATCGCGATGGTCGAGAGCACCGCGCAGATCCAGTAACGCAAGGTACGCAGATAGGACCCGGCGGTCAGCGCCATGGTCAGGCCGAGGCTGAGAACGAAGCCCTCGGCATGGTCGGCGGCCGCAGCCGTCAGGGTCAGCGCGGCAATGACGAGCGTGAAGGCGAAGGCGGTGTAGGCGTAGCCGGCTTCCCAGCGCCGCGCCTCGGCCAGCGTCAGCTTGCGCGCAGGGTTGCGGCGCTTGAAGCCGACGATGTTGGCGATGCGCGCCAGCGTCGTGACGACGCCTGCCCCGGTCAGCCACCAGAAGATCGTCTCGCCGGTCTGGACGGCCATGATGGCGGAGCCGACGATCAGCCCGGCCGCGATGCAGAGGATCTGCGGCAAGGCCGCGAAGAGACGCGAGATGATCTCGATCTCGATTTCCGCGGGCAACTGCGCGGCGCGTTTGCGGGGCCTCATCAGCAGATGCATGGCGCATGGCTCTACGCGCGAGGCTCTAAGAACCCGTCAGCCCGATCCCCGGCATTTTAGCGATCGCATCGCCGGCGGGCGAACCGCAAAAAGGGGCCGGCAAGGCCAGCCCCGTTCCAAGTTGCAGATGGGGAGGTCGGGCGCGGTTCGTCAGTTGCAACCGCAGCCGTGGCCGAGACCGCCGAGCAGGCCGCCGACGATGCCGTTCCGGCTGACGATCGCCTTCACCGGGGCGGCGATGCCGACCTTGTTGCCGTTGGCGATGTTGTTGCCGCTGAGGACGCCGACATTGTTGAGCGCATTGATCTTGACCCCCGTCACCGGGATGCCGATTCCGCCGAGAAGAGAACCGCCCCGACCGCCGGCCATGGCCGGGGAAACGGCGAAGGCCGCAACCGTAGCGAGAACAATCGCGTATTTCATCTTGCTTCTCCCTGTCTTCGCCTCCGGAGCGGAAGCGATAAAACACGCATAGGTTGTAACAACCGACATAAACAACTCTATCTCAACATTAACCATACCAGGTAAAGTTAATCGACAGATCGAAGTATGTTTTCACCACATACGCGAATTGAACTCCAATACCTTGAAGAAAATTTTGAATATTAATTCAGCAATCTTCCCAGAATTTGCAAATTATTAACCAATATACTCCATGATACCGAAAGCATTGGTGAGATCATGGCGATATCGATGCGCAGCATCATCCTATCGATTCTGGCCCTTCATGCCTCATTCGCCTTCGCGACGGAGAAAGCTCCCGAGGAAAAGGAGAGTTCGGTCGCCGTGATCGGGCTTCGCGGCGGCTTCGACAGCAACCCGGCCGGCATCCAGGGGGCGAACGGCACGCCGGTCGTTACAACCTATGCGACCTGGGATTATCTCCACGGCACGCTGCAGAACGGCTATGGGCTCAACCTGTCGCTGGTCGAAACGCATTACGATCCGCGCGCGCTCGCCTCGGCCCGCGCCCATTCGCTTACGCTGAAGCACGGTGTCGGCCTCGGCGAGGCGACGGCGCTGCAATCCTCGCTCTCGGCGGGCACCGAGCAGACCTGGTCACGCCGAAAAAGCAGCCTGGCCTGGCGCGAGCGCCTCGACCATGGCGTCGGCCCGTTCCGCCTCTTCGCCAGCGGGGAAGCGCGCATCACCGCGCTGAACGAGCGCAACGTCTTCAATCTCGGCGCTTTCCTGCCGCGCGACGAGAATTTCGGCACGCTGGGACTGACGACCGGCGCAGCCTGGCGCTCGGGCGAGACCGAGATCGGGCTCTCCTTCGGCGTCTCGCGCGTCCATTACATCGAGGGCGTCGACTATCTCGGCTTCCGACGCGACCATAACCGGCTGCAACCCAACCTGTTCTTCTCGACGGTGCTGGGCAATGCCGCGATCGAGGGCTCGCTGTCGCCGTTCCGGGCCTATTTCCCGGAAAAAGAATTCGATGCGGTCGAGAGCCTGCTCTACACCGCGAAGCTGCGCCTGCCCTATGAGCGCTTCACGCTCGATCTCGGCTCGACCCGCACGGTAGAGGACACCACCCTGCCCTTCTCGGTCATCAACCTGACGTGCGCACGAGGCGAAGCTGACGGCGCGGATCGACGACGACAACGCCGTCAGCGTCTCGGCCCGGCGCAAGACAGACGATTATGTCGGCCTCGATGCCCGCTCGGACCAGAAGGGCATCGGCCTCGACTACCAGCGCAGCCTGGGCAAGGGTTTCACCGCGACCGTCTCCGGAGCCTGGCGCAAGACCAAGGAGACCGGGCTCACGCCCGTGACCTCGTTCAGCGTCATGCTCGGCCTGCAGAAGCAGATCGACCTCAGCCGCATCGGCAAGCCCGAGAAGAGCGGCGGATAGAGCCTTGGCCTGGCAGCCCCCTTGTCATTCCGGAGCTTCGCACAGCGAAGAACCCGGAACCTATGGGCGCGACCTTACTTCAGTTCGTCATGCTCGCCCTTGTGGCGAGCATCCACGTCTTAAGTCCAGCTCTCAACCAGCAAAGACGTGGATGGTCGGGACAAGCCCGACCATGACGCAAAGGTCGTGTTCATGGGTTCCGGGTTCGCGCCTGCGGCGCGCCCCGAATGACAAGCGTGATCGCGCTCAGAACCGGCGGCGGCTCTCCGTGCCCAGATAGCAGATGCCCTCGCCGGGCTTGGCCTTGGGATTGGGGAAGATGATGAAGCCGTCGCGCGGCATCGTCACGATCGTGCCGTCGGCACGGCGGGCGATCGGCGTGCCCTTGGCGACGCGGTCGCCGGTCTTCCAGTTGCCCTCGACGCGGTCGCCCTCGGCCTCGCAGATGACGAGATCGTCCATATGGACGACGACCCGCTTCTCCGGGTCCGGCGGCGGCTCATCGGTCAGGCCGAGATGGGCGAGAACGTTGCGGATCGCCTTGTAGCCGACATCGACCGAAGCCGGGTCCTCGTGGCGGCCGCATTCGAGCGTCACGCCATAGCCGCCGGCGAAGCGCATGAACTCCGTCGTGCCGAAACCTTCGGTGACGGCGAGCCGCGGCAGGTTCAGCCGCTCGCGTGCCGCTATCAGCCGGACATAGATGTCGAGCCAGCCATGGATCATCAGGTCGACGCCGAGGCAGGCGGCGAAAGCAGCCTCGGCCACACCGTGCCGGAAGGGTTCGAGCGTGCCGCGATTGTCGTCCGGGCCGAAGAAGACGAAGGGCACGCCCTCCCCGGTGAAGGAATGGACGTCGAGCAGCATGTCGTGCTGGCGCAGGATGGCGGAGAGACGATTGCCGAGCCGATCCTCGTTGTCGACGGGTTGCGGCCGCTCGCGCAGGTCGCGGTTGAGGTTGCGGTCGCCCTCGCGGGTGTTCTGCCGGTAGGCCTTGGGATTGGCGACGGGCAGGAAGGTGACCTCGCCGCGCTGGATCACGACCCGCCCGCCGCGGCAATCCTCGATGACGCGCGCGATGGCGTTCGGCCCGCAGGTCTCGTTGCCGTGGACGGCGCCGAAGACGAGGAGCTTCGGCCCAGCCTTCAGCCCGTGGAAACGAATGGTCTCGAGCGGCGGATCGATCGGGTCGGGCGCAGTCATAAGCTTTATCTTCAGGCTTTTCGAAGCTGGGAATGCGGGTCGAGGATGTCGCGCAGGCCGTCACCCAGCAGGTTGAGCCCGAGCACGGTCATGAAGATGGCGAGACCCGGAAAGACCGAGATCCAGGGCGCGGTGGTGATCTGGTCGCGCGCGTCGGAGAGCATCGAGCCCCAGCTCGGGAAGGGCGGGCGGATGCCCAGCCCCAGGAAGGAGAGCGCGGCTTCCGCCAGCACGGCACCGCCCATGCCGAGCGTGCCGATGACGATGATCGGGCCGGCGATATTCGGCAGGATCTGCAGCAGCATGATGCGCAGATTGCTGGAGCCGAAGGAGCGCGCCGCCTCGACATAGCCCTGCTGCTTGATCGAGAGCGTCGCGGCCCGCGACAGCCGGCAGGTATAGGACCAGTTGGTCAGGCCGAGCGCGATCAGCAGGCTGGTCAGGCCGGGCTGAAGGATCGCCATGATGGCGAGCGCGAAGATCAGCGAGGGGATCGACAGCATGAGATTGGTCAGCCCGTTGACGAAATCGTCCCACCAGCCGCCGAAATAGCCCGCCGACATACCCAGCGCCACGCCGATCACCGTGTTGATCAACTGCGAGACGATGCCGACCGTCAGCGAGATACGCGCGCCGTAGAGCACGCGGCTGTAGATGTCGCGACCCTGCGCATCGGTGCCGAACCAGAATTCGGAGCCGGGCGGAACCTCGGCATTCATCAGGTTGGCATCCATCACGGGATCGGTATGCGCCAGCCAGGGCGCCAGCGTCCCGCCGATCACGACGGCAGCGAAGAGCGCGCCGCCGATCCACAGATTAGCCCGGAATTTCATGCCCCGCCCCTAGGTATATTTGATGCGCGGATCGATCAGAGCGCAGAGCACGTCCACGATGATGTTCACGACGAGAAAGAAAAGCACCAGCAGCAGGATGCAGGCCTGGACGACGGGGATGTCGCGCAGCGACACGCTGTCGACCAGAAGCGAACCGATGCCCGGCCAGGCGAAGAGCTTTTCGATTACGACCGCGCCGCCCATGATCGAGCCGAACTGCAGGCCGAGCGTCGTCAGCACGATGACCATGGCGTTGCGCGCCACGTGCCAGCGCATCACCCGGACCTCGCCGTTGCCCTTGGCGCGGGCGGTGCGGACGAAGTCGGCGTTCATGACCTCCAGCACGGCGGCGCGCGTCGTGCGGGCGAGCAGCGCGAGCGGCGCCACGCCGAGCGCGACCGCCGGAAGCACGATATAGCGCGGATTGCCATCGCCATAGCCGAAGCTCGGAAACCAGCCGAGAACCAGGGCGAAGGCGTACATCAGCATCAGCCCGAGCCAGAACTGCGGCAGAGACAGGCCGGACACGGCGACGAACATCGATTGCATGTCGAGCCAGCCACCCGGTCTCAAGGCCGCCAGGAAGCCGAGCGGGATGCCGAAGACGATGGCGAAGGCCATCGCGGCGATGGCGAGCTGGAGACTGGGCCAGATTCGCTCCGCCAGCGAATTGATCACCGGCTGGCGCGTGCGGAACGAGGTGCCGAGATCGAATGTCGCGAGCTTCATCGCATAGTTCGCGAAGCGCACATGGACGGGATCGTCGAGGCCGAACTGCTTGTTCATGCGCGCGACCTGCTCGGCATCGACGACCGAACGGCCGTCCGCCATCTGGGTCGAGGCGAAATCGCCGGGGATGACGCTGAACATCACGAAGATGAGCCCGGCGACCGCAAGCAGGATCGGAATGGCCTGCAGCAGGCGGCGGACGACATAGGGCAACATGGTGAGCTCCTGATTGCAGCCGCCGAGGTGCCGCTATCGGAAAGATCATTGTCTGCCGTCATCCCGGACGGAGCGAAGCGCGGACCCGGAATCCATGCCGGAACGGTTCAGGCATGGATCCCGGATCAGCGCGGCTTCGCCGCTTGTCCGGGATGACCGGAGCGGTTCCGCCACCCGGACGGACAGCCGGGTGGCGTGGCTCGGCCTTACTTCGCCGCAGGCGAAGAGGCGTCGACCCAGAGATCCTCGTAACGCTGGAGCGCGAGCTCCGTCGCGTTCGCCTGGAGGCCGTGGAGCCAGGGCTGATAGGCCAGCACCGCCTTGTTGTAGTTGAAGAACCAGACCGGGGCCTCGTCCTGCAGCATGGCATTGGCCTTCTTCAGCAGCTCGAGCCGCTTGCCGGCATCCTTCTCGGCCGCCGCCTCGTCGAGCACCTTGTCGTAGGCCGGATTCTTGAAGGTGGTGTAGTTGCAGGAGGAGCGCGGCGTCGTCGAGTGGAAGCACTTCAGCGCCGTCAGCGGATCGGGGCCGGAGGTGTTCGACCAGATATAGGCCTGGAAGTCGCCCTTCGCGATGACGCCACCGAGCGCCGAGGTCTCGACCGGCTTGATTTTCACCTTGATGCCGACCTTGGCGAGCATCGGGATCGTCGCCTCGACGATCGGGATGCCCCAGCTCTCGTTCGGCGTCGCCGTCCACTCGAACTCGAAGCCATCGGGATAGCCGGCATCGGCCAGCAGCTTCTTGGCCTTCTCCGGATCATAGGCATAGGGCTTCGCGGCCTTGTCGAAGGCCGGCGAGGACAGCGGCAGCCAGCTCACCGCGCGGAACGCCTTGTCGCGAACCAGGCGCTTGATGATCAGGTCGCTGTCGATGGCATGGTTGATCGCCTGGCGCACCCGCTTGTCGGAGAAGGGCTTGAACTCTGGGTTCATGCCCATGTTGCGGGTGAAGACCTCCGCGACCTCCAGGATACCCTTGGAGAGGTTCGGGTCCGCCTTGTAGGCGACGTACTGGGTCGCGCCCAGGATCGAGACGTCGATCTCCTTGTTGCGGAAGGCGACGTCGCGCGCAGCCGCCTCGCCCATCGGCGAGATCACCAGCTTGTCGGCATAAGGCTTGCCGGGCTTGTAGTACTTCTCCCAGCGCTCGAAGACCATGCGCGAGCCGGGGACATGCTCGACGAACTTGAACGGGCCGAGGCCGATCGGCTTATTGAAGAAGTCCGGCTCCTGCGCCTCCTTGGCCGGCAGGATCGCCGTGGTGGCGCCGAAGAAGAGGAACCCGATATCGACCGGGTCGATCATCGTCATCTCGATGGTGAAGTCGTCGATCTTCTTGAGGCCGGAGATCGTCTTGGCCTCGCCCTTGCGGACTTCGGCACCGCCCTTGATGCGTGAGACGTGGCGCGCGCCCGGATAGTTCTTGGAGCCGTCGACCAGGCGATGGAAGGTCCAGATGACGTCGTCGGCCGTCATCTTGCGGCCATTGTGGAAGAGCGCGTCGTCGCGCAGCTTCACCGTATGCGTCAAGCCGTCCGCCGAGGTGGTCACGCTCTTGACCAGTTCGGGCTCGGGCTTGCCGGCCTTGGAATCCCAGCGGAACAGCATGCCGTGCAGAGCATAGCCGTAGATCTCGTCCTGGATCTGGTTCGAGACATGGCTGTCATTGCTGACGAAGGAGGCACCATAGGGCGCCGTGAAGCGGATCATTCCGCCGCGGCGCGGCTCCTGAGCCTGCGCCGAGATGGTAAAGGCCGCCAGCGTCAAAGCGGTGGCGAAGGCAAATTTCTTCAACAACACGATCAATCCTCCCGTTTTCCATCCACTCCGGTTAATCCGGAGTTGTTTGCTTCCAAGTGGAACCATAGCGGCTTTACCGCGCTTGTCTTCCCCCGCGCGGTCAAATTCGCCGAACAGCCCCGCGATTCACGGCGCACCAGCACTATTCGGGACTTTTTTTCGCATTTTCTTCACGCGAAACGGCCTTTTTCGCTCGAAGATGCTCACACTCACACGCCCCGCTCGTAGACGACCTCGCCGCCGAGAATGGTCAGATCGCAGCGCGTATCCTTGAGGATATCCGTGGGCTCGGCCGTCAGCAGGTTGCGCGAGAACACCGCGACATCGGCGAGGAAGCCCGGCGCGAGGCGGCCCTTCACGTGCTCCTGCTTCTGCGAGAACGCGCCGAACTCGGTATAGGCCTGCAGCGCCTCCTCGATCGAGACGCGCTGGGCTGCATCCATCACCGTGCCCTTCCAGGTCTCACGTGTCAGCATGGTGTGGAAATTCGGGAAGGGATTGGGGTCGCAGACCGGGGCGTCGCTGCCCGTCGCCGGCTTCAGGCCGAGATCGAACCAGGTGCGGAACGGGTAGCTCGGCAGCGCTCGCTCGGGACCCAGCACCTTCACATAGGCATCGCCGAAATCATGGATGAAGACCTGCTGCGGGCAGGGATAGATGCCGGCCTTGACCATGCGCTCGTGCTGGGCCGGGGTCGAGAACCCGCAATGCTCGATGCGGTGGCGGCGATCCGGATCGGGAAAGGCTGCGAGCGCCTTCTCGTAAGCCGTGATGAGCTGCTCGATCGCGGCGTCGCCGATGGCATGGCAGACGAGCTGATAGCCCTTCCTGTGGGCATCGAGCACCATGCGCTCGAGCTCGGCATCCTCCCACATCCAGACGCCGGTGGTCTTGTCCTCGCCGAGATAGGGCTCGGTCATCCAGGCCGTGCGGCCGCCGGCCGAACCATCGAGGAAGAGCTTGACGCCGCCGATCATCAGCATCTCGTCGCCGGTGCCGGAAATCAGCCCGGCGTCGTAGCATTGCGGCACGATCGAGCGGCCGTCGTCGCCGAGCAGCGTCAGCCAGGTGCGGACCGGCAGGCGCCCGTCGCGCTTGGCGCGATGATAGGCCGCGATTTCGCGGAAGCCGCCCTTCTGGCCGACGGCGGCGTCCATGCAGCTGGTGATGCCGAGCGAGAGCAGATACTGTCCGCCGCGCTCGATGCCGGCGATGATGTCCTCCTCGGTCGCGGCCGGAATCGCGGCCTGGACCGGCGCGCGGGCGTTCTCGGCGAGCAGGCCTGTGAGGCGGCCGTTCTGCTGCTCGATCAGGCCGCCCTGCGGCGTCGGCGACGTCTCGTCGATCCCGCCGAGGCGCAGCGCCTCCGAGTTGCAGATCGCGATATGGCCGCAGGCGCGCACCAGCATCACCGGATTGTTCGGCGCGGCGCGGTCGAGTTCCTCGCGATAGGGATGGCGGCCGGTGTCGAGCTTGGTCTGGTCATAGCCGCGCGAGAGGATCCATTCGCCGGGCTTCGACTGTGCGGCACGCGCCGAAATGGCGCTGAGCAGAGCCTCCAGCGTCGGCGCGCTCTCCGGCTTGGAATCGACCCAGCCCATGGTCATGCCGAGCGAAACGAGATGCAGGTGGGAATCGTTCAGGCCCGGCGTCGCCAGCCGGCCCTTCAGGTCGATGACGCGGGTCTTCGGGCCGATCAGCGGCTTGATCTCGGCATCGCTGCCGGCGGCCAGCACCTTGTCGCGGAAAATCGCCAGCGCCCCGACCACGCCCTCCTCGCGCCCGCACCAGATCGGTCCGTTGCGCAATACGATATCGGCCTGAATCGCCATGGTGTTCTCCTTAAGTCCAGTGGTCGCGGCCTCTGCGAGCGGCGGTCAGATATCGTCGAGCGGGAAGATCGGGCGGCGGACCTTCCTGTAGGGCCGCTCCTTGAAATTGCGGGTCGAGAGGGCGCCGGTATCGACCTCCAACACCTCGCGCGCGATCGGCTCGAAGGCGGCGCGGAAATGCTGCATCGACTTGACGATCACCGTCGATTTCCGGGTCGGGTCGACACCGAGCGATGTGAACTGCGCGAGGTCGGTCGCCTGGCCGTTATGAGTGATGACGATGATCTCGACATCGTCGACGCGCAGCAGGGCCGAGAGCCCGTAATTGCGCCAGACGCCGCCGGCCATCGGGCCATGGCAGAGGAAATAGCCGTCGGTGACGGCGACGACATGCGCATCGAGATCGAGCGGCCCGCCGCCCATGGTCGGATCGACCTTGCCGCCGAGCCTGATCCGGCCGCGCTTGCCGACACCGATCGCCTGGGCGGCGAGCACCGCCTCGGGATCGTTGATCGCGTGGAAGCCGACATTCTTCAGCCCGGCATCGAGCACCGCGCGCAGCAGATTGGTGGCGTCGCCATAGGCGCCGGAGCCGGGATTGTCGGAATAGTCCGAGATCACCACGGGCTTGTAGCCGGGCTTGCCCGCATCGGCCTCGCCAGCCTTGGCGCGGGCCATGGCCTCTGCCAGCGGCGTGAAATGGATCGAGGAGAAGCGGCGCTGCTCCCAGGCATAGTCCATCAGCTCCTCGGCGATGGCCTGCGCCTTGCCGCGATCATCGGCCGTGACCGCGATCGAGGGGCCGATATCGTGGACGTCGGCCGAAGAGAAGCCGGCCTGGACGCTGACGACGAGCGCATCTCCGGTCGCTTCCAGCGCATCGCCGCGGCGCAGCAGCTCCAGGAACGGCGGCGAGGTCGTGCGGCCGCCATCGAGCGCATAGAGGATCGGGCGGCGGGCGAGTGCGACCTTCGGCTTGATCTCGCCCTTGATCGCGCGCTGCAGCAGTTCCGCCGCCTGCCAGGTGCGCTCGTATTGGTCGATATGCGGGTAGGTGCGGTAGGAGATCAGCGCGTTGGCATTGTCGGCCATGAGCTGCGTGACTGTGGCATGCAGGTCGAGCACCGCGACGACGGGCACGTCCGGGCCGATACGCTTGCGCAGCCGGGCCAGCAACTCGCCCTCGCCGTCATCGGAGCTTTCGGTCGACATCGCGCCGTGGAGATGCAGCAGCACGCCGTCGACGCCTGCGGCGGCATCGACGATCTGGCCGGCGAAGAGGTCGAAGGCGGCATCAGTGACGCGGCCGGACGGGTTGGCGCCGGTCACCAGCGGATGAACGAGGCTCCAGCCGAATTTGTCGCCGGCCTCGAAAGCGGCGCCCATGGACGTGCGCGTACCGCGGAAGGCGCCGGGTATCTCGTTGTCGCGGAAGGCGCCATGCGCCCGGAACGTGGCCTCGTCCGTGAGCTGAACACTGAAGGTGTTCGTCTCATGCATGAACTCGGCGATCAAAACGCGCGGCACCGTCATCTCCCCAAAAGCATCGTTCAATTTTTTTGACAGTTTTGGCGAGGCGCCTAGATTTTGGCCACTGATTTTCGCACATACATCCCCAGAAACCTGCGCGCTTGTCCGAATGTGGTGAATATGCTCGACTGGGTGGAACCAAGTCGATGATGGCGCCGTTTTCGCAGCGGATCACTGCGAGCCCGCCCATGCCGGTTTCCCCGCACGCTAGACGCCCTGCCGCCGCGACGCGACTGCGGCGTGTTTCGTCTGACGAACTCACGATCCGTCGCATCCGCCATGGCCGCTCCTTCGGCTATCGTGACGCCGAGGGTGCGAAGGTCACGGATGAGGAGACTTTGGCCCGCATCCGCTCGCTGGCCATTCCACCGGCCTATGCGGATGTCCGCATCGCCGCCGATCCGCGCGCCCATCTCCAGGCCATCGGGCATGACGAGGCCGGCCGCGTGCAGCACCGTTACCACCCCGATTGGGAGAAGGTGCGCGAGCGTCGCAAGCTCAAGCGGCTTGCCCGGCTGATCGAGGCCCTGCCGAAGCTACGTGCCCGTATCGCGGCCGACTTGAAGGCGCGGACATTGTCGCGCGACAAGGCGCTGGCCTGCGCGGCGGCGATCATCGACCGCTGCCATCTGCGCGTCGGCAACGAGGCCTACGCAAAAGAGAATGGCAGCCACGGCACCTCGACCCTCCTCAAGCGCCACGCCACGCTGACGGGCACGCGGGTCGCGCTGCATTTCCGCGGAAAGAGCGGCAAGGAGATTTCCTGCGCGATCGAGGATGCGCCGCTGGCCCGCGCGCTTGCCCGGATCACCACCCTGCCCGGCCGGCGCCTGCTGCAGCACAAGACCGAAGACGGCTCCGTCGCGCCGATCCATGCGGCGGAGATCAACGCCTATCTCAAGCGCGCCTGCGATCTGCCCATCAGCAGCAAGGACCTGCGCATGCTCGCCGCCAATGCCGCGGCGGCCGAACTGCTCCTCGCCGGCGAGGCGGTGGCGAGCGAGGCCGGGCGCAAGCGCCAGCTCGCCGACATCATGCGCTCGATCTCGGAGAAGCTGGTCAATACGCCGGCCGTCGTCCGCAAGAGCTATGTCCACGCGATCGTCATCGACGCCTATGCCAGCGGCCGCCTGCAGAAGAGCTACGCGAAGGCGCGCGCCAAGCCCGGCTGCTCGCGCATCGAGCGGGCTCTGGGCCTGCTGGCTGCCTGACGAAAAAAGATCCGGCCCCCATGGAACCGAAAGGCCCGATTCGACGTTCCGTCGCCGCTGAATCGTCGCGGCGGAGGCGGATATGGACGAAGAACGGATAACCCGGATAGCGCGGGCGATGTGCTGCGCCGCACGGCTCGATCCCGATAAGCCGGCCGGAAATGCCGGTCCTTATACGATGTCGATGCGGGAGCCGGGCCACGACACGCCGCAGCCGGCCTGGATGCTGTTCCGCCGGGAAGCCGCCTTGTTCGCGTCCCGCCATCGCGGCGCCGCCGTCAGCGTCTGATCCATTCTCGGAAGCGGTCGTTCGCCCGCAGGCGATAACGAGCATAGCAGGTCCCGACACCCCATGGAGCCGGGTCTTCCGTCGTTACTGCGCTTCAGATCGACTTGAAGCTTGGATAATGGCCCCGATAGCTTTTTTCGAGGATCGCGACGCCGCCCTTTTCCTTCAGGACCTGCGCGACCGAGAGGCCGAGCTCGCGCGCCTGCCCCGGTTCCGCGCTCTGATCGGCGACGACGCGTTCCGTGCCCTCGATCGAGGTGACCTGCGCATGCAGCGTCAGGCGGGCGTCCCGCCATGTCGCGCAGGCGCCGACCGGCAGGCTGCAGCCTGCCCCCAGCGCATGCATCATCTCGCGCTCGGCCTCGGC
Organism: Bosea sp. ANAM02; assembly: GCF_011764485.1. Taxonomy (NCBI): domain Bacteria; kingdom Pseudomonadati; phylum Pseudomonadota; class Alphaproteobacteria; order Hyphomicrobiales; family Alloboseaceae; genus Allobosea; species Allobosea sp. ANAM02. The sequence goes on from NZ_AP022848.1 coordinate 4,028,845, forward strand.
CTCGGCGCGGGCCTTGGGGCATTCGATCGCCTTCAGCACCTCGATCACGTCGGTATCCTCGGCGCGGGCCTCGAGCCCGAGCGCGCCCTGCCCGACCGCATAGGGGAACAGCGACGGGTCGAGCACCTCCGAGGAGGCCTCGTCCATGCCGAGGCGACGCAGGCCGGCATGGGCGAGGATGACGGCGTCGAGCGCATCCTCCCCGCCGATCTTGGCGAGGCGCGGGCCGACATTGCCGCGGATCGGGACGACGGTGACGTCCGGCCGCAGGTTGAGGATCTGGGCGCGGCGGCGCAGCGAGCCCGTGCCGACGCGCGCGCCCTGGCGCAGCGAGGCCATGGTCGCGCCGCAGAGCGCGTCGCGCGGATCCTCGCGCGGGGGCACCGAGGCGAGGACGAGGCCTTCGTGCAAGGTCGTCGGCAGGTCCTTCAGCGAATGGACGACGAAATCGACCTCGCGCTTCACCAGTTGCTGCTCGTGCTCGATGGCGAAGACGCCGACCATGCCGAACTGGTGGAACTCGGAGACGCGGTCGCGATCGGCGATCGTGGCGATCTGGCAGAGGGTGAACTCCGCCTGAGGGAACTTCTCCCGGATCAGGCCCATGACGTGGTTGGTCTGGGCCATCGCCAGCGGGCTGCGGCGCGTGCCGATCCTCAGATGCATGATCTCAAAGCTTTCGGTCCTGTCCGGCCGGGCCGGTTGTTGCGGCGGTCTATATCAGGGGGGCGCCGGGCTGACGAGTGCGGCACGAACCCATACTGCGCTGGATCAATCGCGAGCGGCTGCCCTACCCGACTGCCGCATTGTCACCATCGCCTGCCGGAGCGCCTCGATCACGCGCGGGTCGCGCGACTGTGCGACGTTGAAGCGCATGAAATTCCCTGCCGTCTGGGCAACGCTGAAGACATTGCCCGGCGCCAGCACCACGCCCTGCACCACGGCGAGTTGGGCCAGTTCGGCGGAATCGATGCCTTCAGGCAGCCGACACCAGAGATAGAAGCCGCCGCGCGGCATCAGCCACGGGACAATCCCCAAGGGCTCCAGCCGACCGGCGACTTCGCGCCGCGCCTGGGCGAGGCGGCGATGCAGTTCCTCCATATGCTTGCGATAGCCACCGCCGGCGAGGACGCCGGCGAGCAGTTCCGTCGAGACCGGGCTCGGGCCGCCGAAACTGGTCGCGACCTGCAGGTCGACCAGGCCCTCGACCCAATCCGCCCGCGCCGCGATATAGCCGCAGCGCATGGCGGCCGAGAGCGTCTTCGAGAAGCTGCCGATGCGGATGACGCGCTCCAGCCCGTCGAGCGCCGCCAGCCGCGACGAGGGCTCCGGCTCGAAATCGGCGAAGATGTCGTCCTCGACGATCATCATGTCGTTGGCTGCGGCGGCACTCAGCACGCGATAGGCAGCCTGCGGCGACAGGCTGGCACCGGTCGGGTTGTGCAAGCCGGAATTGGTCAAGTAGAGGCGCGGGCGCTCGACCGCGACGATGGCCTCGAACGCCGCGATGTCGGGGCCGGTCGGCGTGTAGGGCGTGCTCAGCACACGCACCTGATGCGCCCGCAGCAGCGCCTGGAAATTGAAATAGCAGGGGTCGTCGACGAGCACGGCATCGCCCGGCCGCAGCAGAAAGCGACAGATCAGGTCGAGCGCCTGCGTGCCCGAGCCGGTCAGCATGAGCTGCTCGGGTGAAACCGAAAGCCCGGCCTCGGCGAAACGTCCGAGCAGGAGCCGGCGCAGGACGGAAGCGCCGCGCGTGCCGCCGTAATCGGTGAGGATCGCGCCATCGGCCCGTGCCAGAGCGCGGAAGCCGCGGCGCAAGGCCTCGTCCGGCATCCAGTCGGCCGGGAGCCAGCCGCAACCCGGCTTCAATGCGCCGGGCTCGGCATCGAGCGACTGGCGCGACACCCAGAAGGGATCGACGACCCGTTCCTGCGGCGAAGCGGCCTGCGTCAGCGCCAGAGGCGGCAGACCGCCGCCGGTCACGTAGAAGCCCGAGCCCTGCCGCGCGCGGATCAGGCCCTCGGCCGCGAGGCGGTCATAGGCTTCGACGACCGTGGAGGGCGAAACCTTCATCGTCGCGGCGAAGCCGCGGATCGAGGGCAAACGATCGCCCGGGGCCAGCGTCCGCGCCGCCAGCCGGCCGCGGATCGCCGCCATCACCGCCTCGGTCCGTGTCGCGGCAGGCTCTCTCGCGCTGAGTGTATGGTCATCCATAGCCGTACAGTTTGCCATGAATGTATCGGTCTGTCGCTGGCTTCGTCGGGAGAGCAAGCCTAGAGCACCGCTTTCGATCAAGGAGCAGGCAGGTCACATGATCAGGGATTGGGGCGGCAAAGGCTGGGGCAGCGGATTGCTCGGCGTGCTGATCTTCAGCGGCTCGCTGCCGGCGACGCGCGTCGCGGTGGCCGGGTTCTCGCCGCTGTTCCTGACCGGCGCCCGCGCCGCGATCGCCGCCCTGCTCGGCGCCGCCTGCCTCATCCTGCTGCGCCAGCAATGGCCAAGCCGCGCCGATATCCGCCCGCTCGCGATCGTCGCGCTTGGCGTCGTGCTCGGCTTTCCGCTGCTGACGGCGCTCGCCCTGCAGCACATCCCCTCGGCGCGCTCGATCGTCTTCATCGGATTGCTGCCGCTCGCGACCGCGGTGTTCGGCGTGCTCCGCGGCGGCGAACGGCCGAAGCCGGTGTTCTGGCTGTTCTCCGCGCTCGGCAGCGCCACGGTCGTCGGTTTCGCGCTGGCCAACAGCGACAGCGGCTCCGTGACGGGGGACCTGCTGATGGTCGCGGCGGTGCTGCTCTGCGGCCTCGGCTACGCCGAGGGTGCCAGCCTGTCGCGCCGGCTCGGCGGCTGGCAGGTCATCTCCTGGGCGCTCCTGCTGTCGCTGCCGGCGATGGGCGTCATCGCGCTGCTGTTCTGGCCCTCGACCTGGCAGGGCATCGGCACGCCGGCCTGGATCGGGCTGGCTTACGTCTCGGTCTTCAGCATGCTCGTCGGCTTCGTGTTCTGGTATCGGGGCCTGGCACTCGGCGGCACGGCGACCGTCGGCCAGCTCCAGCTCCTGCAGCCGTTCTTCGGGCTGATGCTGGCCGGCTGGCTGCTCGGCGAGCCGATCGCCTGGACGATGATCGCGGCGACCGCTGTCGTGGTGCTCTGCGTCGCCGGGGCGAAGCGCTTCGCCTGAGCGGAGGCTCTTGGTTTTCGCGCGGGCCAGGACCATCTTGAGGGCCAGGGAGATGGTGCGATGGCGAGCGGATGGGCTCCGGACGGAGCGGTTCAGGACCAGATCGACGGCTCGATCACGGACGCGGTCCGCCTCGCGCGGTCCCGCCTGCCGACCGGCCCCGGCGAGATCCATTGCCAGGAATGCGGCGAGGAAATCCCCGAGGCACGGCGGCTCGCCATGCCCGGTGCCCGGCTCTGCGTCACCTGCCAGTCAGGCCATGATCGCTCGGCGGCGCAGTCCAGCTACAACCGGCGCGGCAGCAAGGACAGCCAGCTCAAGTAAGCCAAATTTGCTTACTAAGCGGCGGCGAGACCGCCGTGCTTCTCGATGAAGGCGACGATCTCCTCCACGCCCATGAGCCGGTTCAGGTCGGAGAAGACGAAGGGCCGCCCGGGGCGCTGCTTTTCCGTGTCCGCGCGCATCACCTCGAGATTGGCGCCGACATAGGGCGCAAGATCGATCTTGTTGATGATCAGCAGGTCCGAGCGGGTGATGCCAGGCCCGCCCTTGCGCGGAATCTTCTCGCCGCCGGCGACGTCGATGACATAGAGTGTGATGTCGGCGAGATCGGGCGAGAAGGTCGCGGCGAGATTGTCACCGCCGGATTCGATGAAGACGATGTCGAGATCGGGAAAGCGCCGACGCATTTCGGCGATGGCCGCGAGGTTGATCGAGGCATCCTCTCGGATCGCGGTATGGGGACATCCGCCGGTCTCGACGCCGATGATGCGCTCTTCCGGCAAAGCCTGCAGCCGGTTCAGGATCAGCTCATCCTCCTTGGTGAAGATGTCGTTGGTGACGACGGCGACCGAATAACGATCGCGCATCGCCTTGCAGAGCTTCTCGGTGAGCGTGGTCTTGCCGACGCCGACCGGGCCGCCGATGCCGACCCGGAGCGGGCCATGGGAGGATTTCACGAGCGGAACACCCTTGAATACTGGGTTTCGTGGTTCATCGACAGGATGTCGGCGCGGATGGCGCAGGAACCGAGATCATCGAGCGTCGAGCCGGCGGCGCGTCGGGCGGTGCTCACGACGACCGGCTCCAGCGCCGCGAGCGTCGCGACGCCATCGCGCTGGCCGAGCGGCACCAGCCGCACGCAGGCCTGGACGAGATTCGAAGCAAAGGCGTGGAGATAGGCTGTGAGCGCATCGGCGAGCCCGACACCATGGCATGCTGCGGCCGCGCCGACGGCCACGGGATAGGCCACCGCCCCCTCCCCGCTTGCCGGCTCCCCGCTCCAAGCGGCTATCGCATCGACGAAAGCGCTGCCTTGCAGGGTCGTTTCCATATGGCGCTCGCGCGAGCCGGACATCGCCTCGGCCAGTTCCGCGACGTTTGCAACGTCCTCGCCGGCACCGCTACGGCGCCAGGCCTCTGCCAGCAAGACCGCGTCATTCCAGGCGGAGCCTCGTTCCAGAAGAACCTCCAGCCACGCGAGCAGGCTCTGCCGATCCCGGATCAACCCATCATGGATCGCCCGCTCCAGCCCATGGCTATAGGCGAATGCCCCGACCGGAAAAGCCGGAGAGAGCCATGTCATCAGGCGGGCGAGCGCGACGGGCTCAGTCATGATGGTGGTGATGGCCGTGGGCGTGGCTGTGGCCATGGTCATGCCCTTGGGCGTGATAGGCGCCGTGGACCGGCTGGAAGCACGCGACGACCTCGCGGACGGAGGCGCCGAGCCCTTCCAGCATGGCGCGGATGATGTGGTCGCGCTGGATCAGGATGCGGCTTTCGTCGATCTGCGCCGGCAGATGACGGTTGCCGAGATGCCAGGCGAGATGGCGCAGGGGGCATGCCGGGCCAGAAAGCACCTCGTAGAGCTCCTCCTGCGCCGCGACGATCGCGACGGCGCGGCCATCCTCCAGCACGAGCCGATCGCCATCGGCGAAGAGCACCGGCTCGGGCAGATCGACCATGATCTCCTCGCCCTGGTCGGTGGTCACCAGCTTGCGGCGCAGATGGCGGGCGGCGTGATCAAGCCGGATCGTGCCGGCGGGCTCGCCGCCGCCGTGACTATGGGAAATGGCGCGGAGCATGACAGGCCTCAGAACAGGAAATAGCGCTGCGCCATCGGCAGCACGGTCGCGGGTTCGCAGGTCAGGAGCTCGCCATCGGCGCGGACCTCGTAGGTCTCGGGATCGACCTCCATATGCGGCGTCGCATCGTTCAGGACCATCGAGGCCTTGGAGATGCCGCCGCGCGTGTTCTCGACCGCGAGCATGCCCTTGGCGACGCCCAGCCGCTCTTGCAGGCCGCCGGCGATCGCCGCCCGGCTGACGAAGGTGACCGAGGAGACGGCCGGGGCGCGGCCCATGGCGCCGAACATCGGCCGGTAATGCATCGGCTGCGGCGTCGGGATCGAGGCGTTGGGATCGCCCATCGGCGCGGCCGCGATCATGCCACCGACCAGGACCATGTCCGGTTTCACGCCGAAGAAGGCGGGGTTCCAGAGAACGAGATCCGCGCGCTTGCCGACCTCCACCGAGCCGACATGTTTCGACAGGCCCTGCGCGATGGCGGGATTGATCGTGTATTTCGCGATGTAGCGGCGCACGCGCAGATTGTCGTTGTCGCCGGTCTCAGCCGACAGGCGCCCGCGCTGGACCTTCATCTTATGCGCAGTCTGCCAGGTGCGGATCGGGACCTCGCCGACGCGGCCCATGGCCTGGCTGTCGGAGGAGATGATCGAGAAGGCGCCGATATCGTGCAGGATGTCCTCGGCCGCGATGGTCTCCTTGCGGATGCGGCTCTCGGCGAAGGCGATGTCCTCGGGGATCGACGGCGACAGGTGATGGCAGACCATCAGCATGTCGAGATGCTCGGCGATGGTGTTCTGCGTATAGGGCCGCGTCGGGTTGGTCGAGGACGGGATGACGTTCGCGAGGCCGCAGACCTTGATGATGTCGGGCGCATGGCCGCCGCCGGCGCCTTCCGTGTGGAAGGCATGGATGGTGCGGCCCTTGAAGGCTGCGACCGTATCCTCGACGAAGCCGCTCTCGTTCAGCGTATCCGTGTGGATCATCACCTGAACGTCATGGTCGTCGGCCACGGCAAGGCAGTTGTCGATCGCGGCCGGCGTCGTGCCCCAGTCCTCATGCAGCTTCAGCGCGCAGGCGCCACCCTCGATCATCTCGATCAGCGCGGCCGGCTGCGAGGCATTGCCCTTGCCGGAGAGGCCGAGATTGATCGGCACGGCATCGAAGGACTGGATCATCCGGCCGAGATGCCAGGGGCCGGGCGTGCAGGTCGTCGCCAACGTGCCATGGGCCGGGCCGGTGCCGCCGCCGAGCATGGTGGTGACGCCGGACATCAGCGCCTCCTCGATCTGCTGCGGGCAGATGAAATGGATATGGGCATCGATGCCACCCGCGGTGAGGATCTTGCCTTCGCCCGCGATCGCCTCGGTGCCGGGGCCGATGACGATGGTGACGCCGGATTGCGTATCCGGATTGCCGGCCTTGCCGATGGCCACGATCCGACCGTCCTTGAGGCCGACATCCGCTTTCACGATGCCCCAGTGGTCGACGATCAGCGCGTTGGTGATGACGGTGTCGACCGCACCCTCGGCACGGCTCGCCTGGCTCTGACCCATGCCGTCGCGGATGACCTTGCCGCCGCCGAACTTCACCTCCTCGCCATAGACGGTGAAATCCTTCTCGACCTCGATGATGAGGTCGGTATCGGCGAGACGGACCCGGTCGCCGACCGTGGGTCCGTACATCTGCGCGTAAGCCGCGTGGGAGAGCTTGGCCGGCATCAGAGTTTCCCCATCACCTTCTGCTGGAAGCCATAGACGGCGCGACCGCCGCCGAACGGTACGAGGCGGACCTCGCGCTGCTGGCCGGGCTCGAAGCGCACGGCGGTGCCGGCGGCGATGTCGAGCCGCATGCCGCGGGCGGCGGCGCGGTCGAAATCGAGCGACTGGTTGGTCTCGAAGAAATGGTAGTGCGAGCCGACCTGGATCGGCCGGTCCCCGGTATTGGCGACGAGCACGACGACCGACGTCGCCCCTTCGTTGAGGGTGATGTCGCCTGCGGCGGGAAAGACCTCTCCGGGGATCATCGGCTCAGGCTCCCGAGACCAGCCAGAGCCCGCCGAGCGCGGTCAGCCCGCCGGCAATGCGCGCCGCGATCCGGCCACGATGCGAGAGCGCGTTGCCGGCGAGGCCAATGCCGAGGCCGAGCGCGTGCAGCAGCGCCGTCGCCAGCGTGAAGCCGACCATGAAGGACAGGCTCGTCGCCTCGCCCATTTCGCCGCCATGGGCATGGCCATGGAACAGCGCGAAGAAGCCAACGATCGCGGCGCCGACCGCCACGGGGACCTGCAAGGCGACCAGTGCCAGCAGGCCGAGCACCACGACGGAGGCCGCGATCGTCGGCTCGACGAAAGGCAGGCCGATGCCGGCGAGCGCCGCGACAAAGCCGAGCATCATCGTGACGATGAAGGCCGTGGGGATCATCCAGATCGCACGCCCGCCGACGAGGAAGGCCCAAAGACCGACGCCGACCATCGCCAGGATATGGTCCGCGCCGAAAAGCGGATGCGAGAAGCCGGCGGCAAAGGAGCCGTGCTCGGCCGGGTTGAGATGCGCGAGAGCCGGGCTCGCGGCACCGACGCTCAGGATCAGGGCGATCGACAGTCTCTTCATGGCAGCCTCCGGCTTCAACGGATCGGTTCGTGGACGGTGACGAGCTTGGTGCCGTCCGGAAAGGTGGCCTCGACCTGCACGTCGTGGATCATCTCGGCGACGCCCTCCATGACCTGCGCGCGCGAGACGACATGGGCGCCGGCCTCCATCAGATCGGCGACGCTGCGGCCGTCGCGCGCGCCTTCGACGACGAAATCGCTGATGAGGGCGATGGCCTCGGGATGGTTGAGCTTCACGCCGCGCTCGAGACGGCGCCGGGCGACCATGGCCGCCATGGAGATCAGGAGCTTGTCCTTCTCGCGCGGTGTCAGGTTCATGCAGTCAGTCCCTAGAGTTGCCAGACCTTGGGCAGCGGCCGGCCACCCATGAGAAGCGTGAGCAGCGGCTCCAGACGCCGCCTAAGCGCGAGCCCGGTCCCCTCGACCAGCCGCGCCAGAAACTTGCCGTTCCAGGTGCTGGCGCCACCGTCCGGCCCGATGATCGACCGGGCCGCGTCCAGAAAGCGCTCCGGTGCCGCGCCGGTGAAGAGCACGGTTGCCACGGCCCCGCAGCCGGCCATGGCGGGCTGCGGCGCGAGCCGGGCGGCGATATCGCCCTCGACGCGCAGGTCGTCGGCAAAGAGCAGCCGACCGCCGCGCCGGATGCGCCAGCGATCGTGCAGATGACCATTGCGCAGGGTCTCGCCCATCGCCTGCCGGCCGAACAGCACCGCCTCGACCGCGACCAGTTCGGCATCCTGGGCAAGATCGACATCGAGAGAACGGGACAGGCGACCGCCATCGAACAGGATCGTCTCCTGTGGCAGCCAGGCCAGCCGGGCGCCGGCCGCAAGCCGCAGGCGATTGGTCACGACGGCATCAGTTCCCGTCGAGCGATAGACGCGCTCGCAGGCCTGGGTGGTGAGGCAGGCCTCGGCGTTCTCGGCCAGATCGACTTCCGTGCCGAAGCGGTCGCCGCCGGTCAGACCGCCGGCGGTGTTGATGAGGATCGCCTGCGGGGCTTCATCGCCAAGCGGGCGCGGAAAACGCAATTTCGCGCAGCCTTCCTGAAAAAGCCGGTCGAGGCAGGTGCGGTCGTCGCGCCTGCGGAAGCTCACGCTCGCCCGTCCTTGGGCGCGCTGCATCCGCGCCGTCACGGAGTTCTGGAGATCGTCAATCGCCAGCATCGTCAGGGCCGATTCCCAGGCGGCAGGGCTTCCAGAAGACGCTGCATCTAGACCTGAATCAAGCGCTGGACCTGCGCGCCGTCGAGTTCGCCCATCGGACCGGACAGCACGACCTCGCCGCGGTCCATCACGAACATCGTGTCGGCGAGATCGCGGGCGAAGTCGAAATACTGCTCGACCAGCACGATGGCCATGCCACCTTTCTGACGCAGGTAGTCGATGGCGCGGCCGATATCCTTGATGATCGAGGGCTGGATACCCTCGGTCGGCTCGTCCAGCACCAGCAGCCTGGGTCGGGTCACCAGCGCCCGCGCGATCGCGAGCTGCTGCTGCTGGCCACCCGAGAGGTCTCCGCCGCGCCGGCCCAGCATGGTCTTCAGCACGGGGAAGAGGTCGAAGAGCTCATCCGGGACGAAGCGCTCGCGGCGCTTCAGCGGCGCAAAGCCGGTCTCCAGATTCTCCTTCACCGTCAGCAGCGGAAAGATTTCCCGCCCCTGCGGCACATAGGCGATGCCGGCCCGCGCACGATCCTCGCTGCGCAGGGCCGAGATATCGTCGCCATCGAGGCGGATATGGCCCCCGGAAATCGGCTGATGGCCGACGATGGCGCGCATCAGCGAGGTCTTGCCGACACCATTGCGCCCCATCACGCAGGTGACCTTGCCGGTCTCGGCCATGACGGAGACGCGCCGAAGCGCCTGGGCGGCCCCGTAATGCAGATCGATGGCGTCGACGGTCAGCATCTGATCACCGCCCCAGATAGACTTCGACGACGCGCTCGTTGGCGCTGACATGATCGAGCGGGCCCTCCGCCAGCACCGAGCCCTCGTGCAGCACCGTGACCTTCACGCCAAGTTCGCGGATGAAGCCCATGTCGTGCTCGACCACGATCACCGAATGATCCCGCGCGATCTCCTTGAGCAGCACCGCCGTCTGCGCCGTCTCGCCATCGGTCATGCCGGCGGCGGGCTCGTCGACGAGAAGGAGCCTAGGATCCTGGGCCAACAGCATGCCGATCTCCAGCCATTGCTTCTGGCCGTGCGAGAGCGAGCCGGCGAGCCGCTCGCGCCTGTCGGCAAGGCGGATGATGCCGAGGATGTCGTCGATGCGCTTCTGCTGCGGGCTTTCCGTCTTCCAGAACAGCGTCTTGCCGACCGTGCGCTTCGATTTGAGCGCCAGCAGGATGTTGTCCTCGATCGTATGGCTGTCGAAGACGGTCGGCTTCTGGAACTTGCGGCCGATGCCGAGATTGGCGATCGCGGCTTCGTCGAGCCTCGTCAAGTCGACCGAACCGCCGAACATGACCGTGCCGGTATCCGGCTTCGTCTTGCCGGTGATGATGTCCATCATCGTGGTCTTGCCGGCGCCGTTGGGGCCGATGATGGCGCGCATCTCTCCCGGTTCGATGGTCAGCGACAGGCCACGGATGGCCTTGAAGCCGTCGAAGGAAACGCTGACGCCGTCGAGATAGAGCAGCGAGGAGGTCAGGGCGCCGGGCACGGGAGCGTTCATCGCGATCACTCCGCCGGGGCCGGCTCGGCGGCCGGGGTGCCGTCCGGCTTGCGGCGGCGCGTCCACAATGCCTCGGCGGTGCCGAGGATACCCTTCGGCAGGAAAAGCGTGACGACGACGAAGAGCCCGCCGAGCGCGAAGAGCCAGTACGGCGCCATGAAGCCGGAGGTGAACAGCGTCTTGGCCCAGTTGACCACGACGGCGCCGAGCGCCGCGCCAACCAGCGTGCCACGCCCGCCGACCGCGACCCAGATCACGGTCTCGATCGAGTTGGCCGGGGCGAATTCGCTGGGGTTGATGATGCCGACCTGCGGCACGTAGAGCGCCCCGGCCACCCCCGCCATGCAGGCCGAGACGGTGAAGACGAAGAGTTTGAAGCGATCGACCCGGTAGCCGAGGAAGCGGGTGCGAGACTCCGCGTCGCGGATCGCGATCACGACCTTGCCGAGCTTCGAGGCGACGATGCCGCGCGCGATTAGGAAACCCGCCGCCAGCATGACGCAGGTCATCGAGAACAGCGCCGCGCGCGTCGTCTGCGCCTGGATGTTGAAGCCGAGGATGTCCTTGAAATCGGTCAGGCCGTTATTGCCGCCGAAGCCCATGTCGTTACGGAAGAAGGCGAGCAACAGCGCATAGGTCAGCGCCTGCGTGATGATCGAGAGATAGACGCCGGTGACGCGCGAGCGGAAGGCGAACCAGCCGAAGACGAAGGCGAGCAGGCCCGGCACCGCGAGCACCATCAGCATGGCGAAGGGGAAGGAGGAGAAGCCCCACCAGTACCAGGGCAGTTCCTGCCAGTTCAGGAAGACCATGAAATCCGGCAGGATCGGGTTGCCATAGACGCCGCGCGAGCCGATCTGGCGCATCAGGTACATGCCCATGGCGTATCCGCCAAGCGCGAAGAAGGCGCCGTGGCCGAGGCTCAGGATGCCGCAATAGCCCCAGACGAGGTCGAGAGAGACCGCGAGCAGCGCGTAGCAGAGATATTTGCCCCAGAGCGACATGGTCGAGGTCGGGACGTGGAAGGGAGAGGAGGCCGGCAGGAGCAGGTTCGAGAGCGGCACCAGCACGGCCAGGCCGAGCAGGATCGCGAGGAAGATGCCGCCGCGCCGGTCCATGTTCTGGAGAAGGAAGCGTGTGATCATGCTTCCACCGCCCGGCCCTTGAGCGCGAACAGGCCACGCGGGCGCTTCTGGATGAAGAGGATGATGCAGACGAGCAGCGCGATCTTGCCGAGCACGGCGCCGGCATAGGGTTCGAGCAGCTTGTTGGCGACTCCGAGCGTCATCGCGCCCACCAGCGTGCCCCACAAATTGCCGACGCCGCCGAAGACCACGACCATGAATGAGTCGATGATGTAGCTCTGGCCGAGATTGGGGCTGACATTGTCGATCTGCGAGAGCGCGACGCCGGCGAGCCCCGCCACGCCCGAACCGAGCCCGAAGGTCAGCGCGTCGATCCGGCCGGTGCGGATGCCCATGGCCGAGGCCATGCGCCGGTTCTGGGTGACGGCGCGCATCTGCAGGCCCATCGGCGTGAGCTTCAGGATGGCGAGCAGCGCAGCGAAGACCAGCGCGGCGAAAACGATGATCCAGAGCCGGTTATAGGTGATCGCCAGACCGCCAAGCTCGAAGGCGCCCGACATGAAGGAGGGCGCGCCGACCTCCCGATTGGTCGGGCCGAAGGCGGTGCGCACCGCCTGCTGCAGGATCAGGCTGATGCCCCAGGTGGCGAGCAGCGTCTCCAGCGGGCGCCCGTAGAGGAAACGGATCACGCCGCGCTCGATCGCGATGCCGACCGCGCCGGCGACGACGAAGGCGGCCGGCAAGGCGATCGCCAGCGACCAGTCGAACAGCCAGGGCGCGTTGGTGCGGATCAGCTCCTGCACCACGAAAGTCGTGTAGGCACCGAGCATCACCATCTCGCCATGGGCCATGTTGATGACGCCCATGACGCCGAAGGTGATCGCGAGCCCGATGGCGGCGAGCAGTAGAACAGAGCCGAGCGAAAGTCCGTACCAGAGGTTCTGAGCAGCGGCCCAGAGCTTCAACCGGCCTTCGATGGCGGTGATCGCCTTGGCCTGCGCTTCCTTCAGCGCCGGCGTTACGTCGCCCGGCAGCGCGCGCAGCGTCGCGAGAGCATCCTGATCGGCCCGCTCGCGCAACACCTCGATCGCAGCGAGCCGATCCAGCGATGGCGTGTCCGGCTTTGCGATCAGGATCGCGGCCTGGGCCTGACGCAGGGCGGCGAGAGCCGTAGAATCGGTTTCCTTGCCGATGGCGGCCTCGACGATCGGGAGCAGGCCGGCGTCGCGCGACTTGAACACGGCCTCGGCAGACGCCACCCGCCTTGCCGGATCGGGGTTGAGCAGCCCAAGCCCGCCGAGCGCGGCCTGCACTGCACGGCGCACCGCATTGTTCAGGCGAACGGGCTTCATGTCGGCGGGGAGGGCCGCGAGCGCGGCGCCCGTCTTCGCATCGACGAAGCCTCCGGCAGCCGTCTTCACTGCGACACCGCCTGGGCCGGCCAGCAGGCGCCCGTCGCTCAGGGACTCGACGATCAGCGCCGCATTCGGATGGGCCGTCGCCACGAGGATCTCGATCGCACGGGAGGTGTCGGAATAGCTGTCCGCCGCCAGCCGCGTGAAAGCTTCGTCAGCCGTCTGCGCGACGGACGCGACCGAAGCCGCGACCAGAGCGACGAGGATGACGAGCGCGTGCTTCAGGCGGTGGAAAACGGACATCGAGACCAGCTTCCAGTTCCAGTCATCCCGGCTCCGCGCTTCGCCCCGGCCGGAATGACGGAGCGAAGGCGAACGATATGAGCAGCGAATGAGGGGCGACCGGGATATTTCCCGTGCCGCCCCTCCCCCTCATGACCTCACACGCCGCCGCACTTGCCGGTCTTGACGTTGAAATTGCCGCATTTCTTCTCGACCCAATCGCCGATCAGGTCCTTCGAGCCATCGAGTTCCTTCGACCAGGCATCGCCGGGAACGAGGCCCGAAGTCTTCCAGACCACGTCGAACTGGCCGTCATCCTTGATCTCGCCGATGAAGACCGGCTTGGTGATGTGGTGGTTCGGAAGCATCTTCGAGATGCCGCCTGTCAGGTTCGGCGCCTCGATGCCGGGCAGCGCGTCGATGACCTTGTCCGGATCGGTGGATTTGGCCTTCTCAACCGCCTTCACCCACATGTTGAAGCCGATGTAGTGCGCTTCCATCGGATCGTTGGTGACGCGCTTCGGGTTCTTGGTGAAAGCCTGCCACTGCTTGATGAAGGCTTCGTTTTCCGGCGTCTTGATCGACTGGAAGTAGTTCCACGCGGCGAGATGGCCGACCAGCGGCTTGGTGTCGATGCCGGCAAGCTCTTCCTCGCCGACCGAGAAGGCGACGACCGGGATGTCGGTCGCCTTGATGCCCTGGTTGCCGAGTTCCTTGTAGAAGGGCACGTTGGCGTCGCCGTTGATGGTCGAGACCACCGCCGTCTTCTTGCCGGCCGAGCCGAACTTCTTGATATCGGAGACGATGGTCTGCCAGTCGGAGTGACCGAAAGGCGTGTAGTTGATCATGATGTCCTCGGGCTTCACGCCCTTGGACTTGAGGTAGGCTTCGAGGATCTTGTTCGTCGTGCGCGGATAGACATAGTCCGTGCCGGCAAGGACCCAGCGCTCGACCTTCTCCTCCTTGGCGAGATAGTCGACGGCCGGGATCGCCTGCTGGTTCGGCGCCGCGCCGGTATAGAAGACGTTGCGCTCGCTCTCCTCGCCCTCGTACTGGACGGGGTAGAACAGGATGTTGTTAAGCTCCTTGAAGACCGGCAGCACCGACTTGCGCGAGACCGAGGTCCAGCAGCCGAAGGTGGCCGCGACCTTGTCCTTGGTGATCAGCTCGCGCGCCTTCTCGGCGAAGAGCGGCCAGTTCGAGGCGGGATCGACGACGACGGCCTCCAGCTTCTTGCCGAGCAGGCCGCCCTTCTTGTTCTGCTCTTCGATGAGCATGAGCATGACGTCCTTCAGCGTCGTCTCGGAGATCGCCATCGTGCCCGAGAGCGAATGAAGGATGCCGACCTTGATTGTGTCCTGCTGCGCCACCGCCGGCAGGCGGGAGGCGCCGAGGAAAGCGGCACCGGCCAGAGCGGTGCCGAGAAATTCGCGACGGTTGCTGTTCACGGCCATCTCCCGAAGGACAGTTGGTGACGGCGCCCCCTCGACGCCGACGGGCCGTGCGGCCCATGAACCCCAGCTTCGCAAGCGATGTGCCAACCCATGCGCCAGCGCCCATTCACGGGGCTGAAAGGCCATTTTCAAGGCCGCGAAAAGCGATCAGGGGTCCGATCAGCGCGCAGCTTTCGCAGCGGCAACTCAGATTCGCTCATTTTATAAGCAGCGCGAGACAAAAGGGGAAAATTGGCGCGTCCATAGGCAGATCGCCTGCGCGCGCCCGATCGCCGCCAACAAAAAAGCCGCCCTTTGGGGGCGGCCACGAACGTCTCTGAAGGCGAGAGTGGTGCCGCAAGAGGGATTCGAACCCCCGACCCCCTCATTACGAATGAGGTGCTCTACCAGCTGAGCTATTGCGGCAATGGGTGGCGCTGTACCAGCAGGCGCCGGGCTTGGCAAGCCAATCTCGGCGCCATGCACACCGCCGCGACGTGGCCGCGCATGGCAGTCCCGTCAATCCTTGCGCAGCTTCTCCGTCTCCGGCTTCTCCTGACCGAGTGCGACGATGCCGCGGCGGATGGCGCGGGTGCGGGTGAAGTGCTTGTGCAGGGTCTCGCCGTCGCCATAGCGGATGGCGCGCGTGAGCAGGGCGAGATCCTCGTTGAAGCGGCCGAGCATCTCCAGCACCGCTTCCTTGTTGTGCAGGAAAACGTCGCGCCACATCGTCGGGTCCGACGCCGCGATGCGGGTGAAATCGCGGAAGCCGCCGGCCGAGAACTTGATCACCTCGGACTGCGTCACCGCCTCCAGATCCTCGGCCGTGCCGACGATGTTGTAGGCGATGAGATGCGGCAGGTGGCTGGTGACGGCCAGCACGAGGTCATGATGCTGCGCGCTCATCACCTCGACCAGCGCGCCCATCCCCTCCCAGAACTGGCGGGTCTTTGCGATGGCCGCAGCGTCCGTGCCTTCCGGCGGCGTCAGGATGCACCAGCGGTTGAGGAAGAGGCTGGGAAAGCCGGCATCGGGTCCGGAATTCTCGGTGCCCGCGACCGGATGGGCCGGCACGAAGGCGACGCCTTCCGGCAGGTGCGGCAGGACCGCGTCGACGACCGAGCCCTTGACCGAGCCGACATCGGAAACGATCGCGCCCGGCTTCAGCGAAGTTGCGATCTCGGCCGCGACCGGCCCGCAGACTCCGACCGGGACGCAGAAGATGATGTGATCGGCATCGCGGGCCGCCTCCGCCGCCGTCTCAGCAACGGCATGGCCGAGGCCGAGCTCGCGCGCCCGCTTGCGGACGACCTCGTCGCGATCGGCCAGCACGATCGTGCCGGCGAGATTCAGCTCCTTCGCCGCGCGCGCGATCGAGGAGCCGATCAGCCCGATGCCGATGATGGCGAGGCGGGCGAAGACCGGCTCGGAGCGGCGCGGCGCGAAGCTTTCCGCCATCTCGGTCACGCCTTGAGGAAATCGGCGAGCGCGGTGACGACGAGGCGGTTCGCCTCTTCGGAGCCGATCGTCATACGTAGCGCGTCCGGCAGGCCATAGCCGCCGACGGCGCGCAGGATGAGGCCGCGCTGGGTCAGGAAGGCATCGGCATCCTTGGCGGTCTTGCCGGGTGTCTTCGTGAAATGGATCAGCACGAAGTTGCCGACCGAGGGCGTGACGGCCAGGCCGAGTTTCTCCACCTCGGTCGTTGTCCAGGCCAGCCATTTCTCGTTGTGTTCAAGTGCTGCGGCGACATGGGCCTCGTCGGCAACGGCGGCAGCTCCCGCTTCTATGGCTGCGCCGTTGACGTTGAAGGGCCCGCGGATGCGTTCGAGCGCGTCGATGATATGCGCCGGCGCATACATCCAGCCGATGCGCAGATTGGCGAGGCCGTAGATCTTCGAGAAGGTGCGGGTCATCACGACATTCTCGCTCTCGGCGACGAGCTCGATGCCGGAGGCATAGTCATTGCGGCGGACATACTCAGCATAGGCCGCATCGAGCACGAGCAGGACATGCGGCGGCAGGCCGGCCTGCAGGCGCTTGACCTCGTCGAAGGGCAGATAGGTGCCGGTCGGGTTGTTGGGATTGGCGAGGAAGACGATCTTCGTCTTCGGCGTCACCGCTGCCAGGATGCCGTCGACATCGGCCGTGTAGTTCTTCTCGGGCACGATGACCGGCTTGCCGCCCATGGCGAGGATGGCGATGCGATACACCAGAAAGCCGTACTGACTGTAGATGCCCTCGTCGCCCGCACCGAGATAGGCCTTGGTGACCAGCTCCAGCAATTCATCCGAGCCATTGCCGCAGATGATCCGCGCCGGGTCGAGGCCATAGCGCCCGGCAATCGCCTGCTTGAGCCTGGTCGAGGTGCCGTCGGGATAGAGCTCCAGCTTGGCGGCAAGGCCTTCGAAGGCCGCGATCGCCTTCGGGCTCGGGCCGAGCGGGGTCTCGTTGGAGGAGAGCTTGTGCAGCTTCACGCCGGCAGGCGCGGCGGATTTGCCGGGAACATAGGCCTCGATATCGAGGACGCCGGGACGCGGGACGGGACGGGTCGCCATGACGATTGACCTTGCAGCAGGAAGCCAGCCCGTTCAGCGGGCGGATTTGACGGAGAAACGGGCCGCGTGGCTGCCGATCTCGGCGAAGTCGCTTAAGCCCGCCGGCAAGAGAGCCTGCCGGACCGTTGCCTGGTCGACCTCGCCGGAAGCCGCGACCAGCAGCGAGAGATGCGAGCCGTCGGCGGCCGAGGCCGAGACCTCTGCCAGATGCTCGGCAAGGCCATGTCGCAAGCTTTCGGACCAGCGCTCGACGCGGGCGGCATAGAGCACGATCTCGCGCACGGCGGCGTCCGCCAGCGGTTTGGCGATGCAATAGACCGGCGTACCCGCGGGATGGTTCGGCCGCTCGACGAAGGGCAGGCGCGCGATGATCTTCGGTGCATCCGGCCCGATCAGGTCGCGCCACCAGATGCCGGCGCTGGCGCCCTGGTCCATGCGGAAGATACCCAGGTCGCCGGCCGATCCCGCCACCGCGCGGATGACGGAGCGGGCATCCTCATGCGGGATGTAGGGGACGGTGAAGCCGAAATGAAAGCGGGCGGAATCGCGCATCGCCGCATCGCCGCCCGACATGTCGGCGTGAACCGAATAATTCGCCTGCACATAGGTGAAGGTCGCGATGATGATGCGCCAGACGCTCTCCACCGTGTCGAGCGGCAGCAGGCCCTTATGGCTGAGGGCCAGCCGCTTCATGATGTCGGCCTCGCGGCCGGGGCGGAAAGCGGAGCCGGAGGCCTGCGTCTTCTTGATCGAGATCAGCGTCTCGATGACCTGCGAGCGTTCCATCAGCAGCGCATGCATCGCGCTGTCGATGCGGTCGATCTCGCCGCGCAGATCGGCAAGGGTGGTCGGGGCGGCTTCGGTCATGGCAACGCACTTTCCGGCAAGGCCACGCTCCTTAGCGCTCCCGCAACGCCTTGGCAAAGCCGGCTGCGCAGTCCCGCGTTGACAGCGATGCGCCGACACGGCATCGCTAGTTCGGTTTTCCGAACGCCCGGACCGGCAAGACAAATGGCACCGTCGAAGCGGACGATATGAGCGATCTCTCCCCCAGCCTGGCCGATCCGCAGAAGGAGGCGAACGAGCCCTCAAGCCCGGTCGCGCGCTTCGGGCCCGACACGCCCTTGCTGATGGATTGCGGCGTCGTGCTCGACCATTGGCAGATCGCCTACCAGACTTACGGCGCGCTGAACGCCGACAAGTCCAACGCCATCCTGGTCTGCCACGCCCTGACCGGCGACCAGTATGTCGCAAGCCGCAACCCGATCACCGGCAAGGGCGGCTGGTGGACGGCGATGATCGGGCCGGGCAAGCCGATCGATACCGACCGCTTCTTCGTGATCTGCGCCAATGTGATCGGCGGCTGCACCGGCACGACCGGGCCGGCCTCGACCAATCCCACGACGGGCAAGCCCTGGGGGCTGTCCTTCCCGGTCGTCACCATCCGCGACATGGTGCGGGCGCAGGCCGCGCTGGTCGACTCGCTGGGTATCGGGACGCTGTTCTGCGTCGCCGGCGGCTCGATGGGCGGCATGCAGGTGCTGCAATGGGCGGCGAGCTATCCGGCGCGCGTGTTCTCGGCGCTGCCGCTCGCGACCGGCGCCAAGCACTCGGCCCAGAACATCGCCTTCCACGAGGTCGGCCGGCAGGCGGTGATGGCCGATCCCGAATGGCGGCAGGGGCGCTATCTCGAAGAAGGCACGCGCCCGGCAAAGGGACTGTCGGTCGCGCGGATGGGCGCGCATATCACCTATCTCTCGGAACAGGCGCTGCACCGCAAGTTCGGCCGCAAGCTGCAGGACCGGGCGGCGCCAACCTTCTCCTTCGATGCGGACTTTCAGGTGGAAAGTTACCTCCGCCATCAAGGACTGAGCTTCGTCGAGCGCTTCGACGCCAATTCCTATCTCTACGTGACGCGGGCGATGGATTATTTCGACCTCGCCGCCGACCATGACGGTGTGCTGGCGCGCGCCTTCACGGGCACGAAGACGCGTTTCTGCGTGGCGTCCTTCACCTCGGACTGGCTGTTCCCGACAGCGGATTCGCGCGCGATCGTGCATGCGCTCAACGCGGCCGGGGCCTCGGTCTCCTTCGTCGAGCTGGAGAGCGACAAGGGCCACGACGCCTTCCTGCTGGAAGAGCCCAATCTCTTCGCCACGACGCGCGGCTTCATCGGCGCGGCGGCACGGGCGCGGGGGCTTTGATGTTGAACCTCTCCCGTCATTCCGGGGCATCGCGCAGCGATGAGCCCGGAACCCAGAACCGATGCCGCTCGTCCATAGGGCGCCGGCTACGGAGCACCCCGATGATGGGAACCTGCGGTTCTGGGTTCCGGGCTCAGGCCTGCGGCCTGCCCCGGAATGACGGCAGTGGTTCCCGCGCCTATGCGAGCTTCGCCGAATGACCCTTCCCGACGGCAACCAGACCAACCGCATCGACCTCCGGCTCGTCGCCGAGATGGTGCAGCCGGGCACGCGCGTGCTCGATGTCGGCTGCGGCGATGGCGCCCTGCTCGCGCTGCTGGCGGAAAGCCGACAAGTGGATGCGCGCGGCATCGAATTGTCGCGCGAGGGGGTGGCGGATTGCGTGGCGCGCGGGCTCTCGGTGATCCAGGGCGACGCCGATACCGACCTCGCCGACTATCCCGACGACTCGTTCGACTACGTCATCCTCTCCCAGACGATCCAGGCGACGCGCAATCCCCGCCTCGTGCTGGAACAGATGCTGCGCATCGGCCGGCACGCCATCGTTTCCTTCCCGAATTTCGGGCATTGGCGGATGCGCAGCCAGGTCTTCTTCCAGGGGCGGATGCCGGTGACGGAGTCCCTGCCCTATGCCTGGTGGGACACGCCCAACATCCATTTCTGCACGATCCGGGACTTCGTGACGCTCTGCGACCAGATCGGCGCCCGCAAGGAGCGTGCGGTCGCGCTCGACGCGGCCGGCGGCAAGGTCGGTGTCAATGCGCCCTGGTGGTTCTGGAACCTGTTCGGCGCTCAGGCGGTGTTCCTGCTGAAGCGGGGCTGAGGCCCGGGGTCAGCCGGCGGAGGCCAGCGCCCGCGTCGCGGCGGGCTCCCGCGCGGTGTCGGCCTCGGCGCGGATGACCGGCAGCGATTCGGGATGTTCGCGCTGCAGGAAGTCGACCAGCTTCTCGCGGACCTCGCAGCGCAGGTCGAAGACGCGCGGCGACGTGCGGGCACTGGCGAGGATACGCAGCTCCATGGTGTTCTGCCGGAAATCCGTGACCTGCACCGCGAGCACGCGCCCGTCCCAGAGCGGCGTCGCCCTGGCGATCTCGGCGACCTTTTCGCGGATGGTCGCGACCGGCGCGCGATAGTCGAGATAGATCATCACCGTGCCGATCAGGGCGGATTCCTCGCGGGTCCAGTTCTGGAAGGGCTTCTCGATGAAATAGCTCAGGGGCAGGATCAGGCGGCGCCAGTCCCAGAGCCGCAGCACGACATAGGTCGAGGTGATCTCCTCGACATTGCCCCATTCGCCCTCGACGAGCAGCGCATCGTCGATGCGGATCGGCTGCGTCACCGCGAGCTGGATGCCGGCGAAGACGTTCTTCAGCACGGGCTGCAAGGCGAGACCCGCGACGATGCCCGCCGCGCCGGCCGAAGCCAGCAAGCTGACGCCGTATTGCCTGACGCCGTCGAAGCTCATCAGCACAGCCGCGATGGTGAGGAGCAGGATGATGAGTTCGGCGACGCGCCGCAGGATACGCGTCTGGGTGACGTGCTTGCGCGCCAGCAGGTTGTCGTCGGCATCGAGCTTGAAGCGGCGCAGATAGACGGTCGTCCAGATATGCAGCGCCGTCTTGGCGATCCAGCCGAGCAGCGCGATGAAGGCGATCAGCAGGACCAGCTTGAGAAATTCGGCCTGGCCCGATGTCAATGGCGAGACGCTCGCGGCGAAACCGAGCGCGACGATGATGACGGCGAAACGCGTCGGACCGTGCGTGCGCGACACTAGCGAGCGCCAGAACAGGTCCATCCGGGCGACGATCCGCGTCACGATCGCGAAAGCGATGCGATGGACAAGGACGCCGAGCGCAACCGCCAGGGCGAACAGGATCAGGCTGATCAGCCAGTTCGGCAGGAAATCGAGCGAACCGCCGATGGCGATGAAGATGTCATGCAGCGTCATGGGTCTCGCGCGATGCGTCGGTTTTCATCATTTCGCAACGCAGCATAGCGCGGGCGGTTCGACGAGAACATGACCTCGACGCGGAAACGCCCCCGCGGATAACGCGGGGGCGTCGCGGCCTGTCGGATGGAACAGGCTCAGTTCAGCGCGACGCCGGCCGGCCGCTGCTCCTTCACGGCCGCGACCGAGCCCAGCATCAGCGAGCCCGGGCCGACGGTGATCGGCACATCCTCGCCATCGACGATGTCGCCCGCGAGGATCGCCTCGGCCAGCGGGTCCTGCACCGACTTCTGGATCACGCGTTTCAGCGGGCGTGCGCCATAGGCGGGGTCGTAACCCTTGTCCGCCAGCCACTCGCGCGCCTCCTTCGAGAGCTCGAGCGTGATCTTGCGATCGGTCAGCAGCTTCTGGAGCCGGGCCATCTGGATGTCGACGATCGCGTCCATGTCCTTCCGCCGGAGGCGATGGAACAGGATGATGTCGTCGATCCGGTTCAGGAATTCCGGCCGGAAGGCGTGGCGGACCACGCCCATGACTTCGTCGCGAACCGCATCGCTGTCCTGCCCCTCGGGCTGATTCACCAGAAACTCCGAACCGAGATTCGAGGTCATGATGATCAGAACGTTGCGGAAATCGACGGTGCGGCCCTGGCCATCGGTCAGGCGGCCGTCGTCGAGCACCTGCAGCAGGACGTTGAACACGTCCGGATGCGCCTTCTCCACCTCGTCGAACAACACGACCTGATAGGGCCGGCGGCGAACCGCTTCGGTCAGCGCCCCGCCCTCCTCGTAGCCGACATAGCCGGGAGGCGCGCCGATGAGCCGGGCGACCGAGTGCTTCTCCATATATTCGGACATGTCGATGCGCACGAGCGCCGTGTCGTCGTCGAACAGGAACGAGGCCAGCGCCTTGGTCAGCTCGGTCTTGCCGACGCCGGTGGGGCCGAGGAACATGAAGGAGCCGATCGGACGGTTCGGGTCCTGCAGGCCGGCACGGGCGCGACGGACCGCGGTCGAGACCGCCTCCACCGCCTCCTTCTGCCCGACGACGCGGGAGCCGAGAACCTCCTCCATGCGGAGCAGCTTCTCCTTCTCGCCTTCGAGCATCCGGTCGACCGGCACGCCGGTCCAGCGCGAGACGACCGCCGCGACGTGATCGGGCGTCACCGCCTCCTCGACCATGCCGGCGCTCTCGCCCTTCTCCTCGATCTCGGCCAGGCGCTTCTCAAGCTGCGGAATCTCGCCATAGGCGAGTTCGCCCGCACGCTGGTACTCGCCCTTGCGCTGCGCCTGGGCGAGCTCGTTGCGGGCGTTGTCGAGCTTGGTCTTGATCTCGGCGGCCGCGCCCAGCTTGTCCTTCTCAGCCTTCCACTTGGCCGTGATGGTGTCGGAGCGCGTCTCCAGATCGGCCAGCTCGGATTCGAGCCGCTTCAACCGCTCCTTCGAGCCGGCATCGCTCTCCTTCTTGAGCGCCTCCTGCTCGATCTTGAGCCGAACGATCTCGCGATCGATCGAATCCAGCTCCTCGGGCTTGGAATCGACCTGCATGCGCAGGCGCGCCGAGGCCTCGTCGACGAGGTCGATCGCCTTGTCCGGCAGGAAGCGGTCGGTGATGTAGCGGTTCGACAGGGTCGCGGCCGAGACCAGCGCCGAATCCGTGATGCGGACGCGGTGGTGCTGCTCGTATTTCTCCTTCAGGCCGCGCAGGATCGAGATGGTGTCCTCGACCGTCGGCTCCTCGACGAAAACGGGTTGGAAGCGCCGCGCCAAGGCCGCGTCCTTCTCGACATATTTGCGGTACTCGTCGAGCGTCGTCGCGCCGACGCAGTGCAATTCGCCGCGGGCAAGGGCCGGCTTCAGCAGGTTCGAGGCATCCATCGCGCCGTCGGTCTTGCCGGCACCGACGAGGGTGTGCATCTCGTCGATGAACAGGATGACGCCGCCATCCGAGGACGAGACCTCGGTCAGCACCGCCTTCAGCCGCTCCTCGAACTCGCCGCGATATTTCGCACCGGCGATGAGCGAGCCCATGTCGAGCGCGAGCAGTTCCTTGTCCTTCAGGCTCTCGGGCACGTCGCCATTGACGATGCGCAGCGCGAGGCCCTCGGCGATGGCGGTCTTGCCAACGCCGGGCTCGCCGATCAGGACGGGATTGTTCTTGGTCCGGCGCGAGAGAACCTGAATCGTGCGGCGGATCTCCTCGTCGCGGCCGATGACCGGGTCGAGCTTGCCCTCGCGCGCCGCGGCGGTGAGGTCGCGGGCGTATTTCTTCAGCGCGTCATAGGCCTGTTCGGCGGACGCGGAATCGGCGGTGCGGCCCTTGCGGATCGCCTCGATCGCGGCGTTCAGCGCCTGCGGCGTCACGCCGGCCTTGGAGAGCGCCTTGCCGGCCTCGCTATCCTTCTCGATCGCGAGCGCGAGCAGCAGCCGCTCCACCGTGACGAACGAGTCGCCAGCTTTCTCCGCCGCCTTCTCGGCGGTGTCGAAGACGCGGGCGAGGCCCGGCGTCAGGTTGAGCCCGCCCGAGCCGCCCGAGACCTTCGGGAGCTTGGCCAGCGCCTGATCGACGAATTGCAGCGCGACGCGCGACTGGCCGCCGGCCCGGTCGATCAGACCGGCCGCCATGCCCTCGTTGTCGTCGAGCAAAGCCTTCAGAAGATGCTCGGGGGTGAACTGCTGGTTCCCCTCCCGCAAGGCGATCGTCTGCGCCGCCTGGAGAAAGCCCTTCGCGCGATCGGTATATTTCTCGATGTTCATTCAGATATCTCCGCCCGCAGGCCACGCCCCGTAGCGACGTGAACCTGCTGCCCTTTCATCAGGATGGGGCGCCGCGATGGGCCGCCCCTCGCCCTCCAAGATAGTGTGGCTTTCACGCAACGGAAGAGGCTTGGCCCAGAATTGACCTGGCGCAAGCGGCAGGCACAGATCGGGCATGGCCGGAACCAAGCGACAGCAGGCGATTCGGAAGGCGTTGAGGGCGCTGGCGCCGGGCATTCCGCTGTCGGACGCCGAGGCCGTGGTGACGCTGGCCGAGCGGCGCCACATGAAGGACCTGCCGCCCTCGACCGCGCTCTGGCTCGCGCTCGGCAGCCATGTCCGCCATGTCCATACCGATTACGAGCGGCTGCTGGGCGAGGGCTACGACCGCGACGCCGCACGCTTCTTCGTCGCCGATGAGACCGACGCCGTGCTCGCCGGTTGGGGCTGCCAGCGGTCAGTGAGCGATGGCGAGGACGAATGATGCGGCATCCGCTGTCGCGACAGCCGGTTCTCACTTTTCGGGCCGATGCCGAGGACTGATCGAAACGGATACAGAATTTGATCTATCAGAGCCGACGGAGAAGGTTATGGTCCGCCACCTTGCCTCAGCCGGACCTGACCATGCGCATCGAAACGCTGTACCGCTATCCCGTGAAGGGCCTCTCGCCGGAACGGCTGAAGCGCGCCACGCTGCCGGCCGGCGGCTATTTTCCAGGAGACCGGCTTTTCGCCATCGAGAACGGCCCCTCCGGCTTCGATGCCGCCGATCCCGTGCATCAGCCCAAGATCAAGTACCTGATGCTGATGCGCAACGAGTCGCTGGCACGGCTGAAGACCCGCTACGACGATGCCAGCGGCGATCTCGTCATCCATGAGGGCGGGCAGGAGGTGCTGCGCGCGGCGACAGCCAATCAAGAGGGCCATGCCGCGATCTCGCGTTTCTTCACAGGCTTCATGCCCGAGGAACTGCGCGGCGAGCCGAAGCTGCTGACCGCACCGCCGAGCTATCGCTTCACCGATTCGCGCTCCGGCTTCGTCTCGATCATCAACCTCGCCAGCGTCGCCGATCTCGAAACGCGCCTCGGACAGCCTGTCGATCCGCTGCGCTTCCGCGGCAACCTGATGGTCAGCGGGCTCGCGGCCTGGGCCGAGAACGATCTTGTCGAGCGCGAACTCTCCGGCCCCGGCGGCCTGCGCCTGCAGGTGATCAAGCGGATCGAGCGCTGCGCCGCGACCAATGTCGATCCCGAGACCGGCGCGCGCGACATGCAGATCCCCAAGGCGCTGATGAAGAATTACGGCCATGTCGATTGCGGCATCTATTGCCGCATCCTCGCCGACGGCACGCTCGGCGAAGGCGACAACCTGACCGTCGCGGATGTGCCGGCCAAACTCGGCATTTCCTGATACTCGTTCAAACACAGAAAAAGGGCCCGCCAGGGCCCTTTTTCCATATCGGGTCGCTGATACCGGAACGGCTTACTCGGCCGAGCCGTCCGTCTCCGAGCCCAGCGCGTCCATGACCTCGCGCGGCGAGCGGCGACGGCGGGCGCGCTTGGGAGCAGCTTCCGCAGCCTCCTCGACAGGCGCGGCCGCAGCAACCGGCTCGGCTGCCGGAGTCTCGACCGGCTCCGGCGCGGCGACGCGCACGGGGTTGGTCAGGAAGGATGGCAAAGCGGCGGCGACGTCGTCACCCGCATCGGCTTGCGCCTCGCGTTCGCGGCGCGGGCGGCGCTCACGCTGGGGACGCTCGGGGCGCGGCTCGAAGCGGCGCTGTTCACCCTGAGCATGCTCGGGAGCGGCCTCGGCCGCGCCACCTTCGCTGACCGGGATGTCGGAGCGCGGCGCGTCGGGGCGCGGCGCATAGCCGCCGGGAGCGCCCTGGCCGCCTTCCGCATTGCGGTCGAAGCGACGCTCGCCGCGATCCTGGCGATCGAAGCGACGCTCGTTGTTGCCGTTGCGGTCGTTGTTGAAACGCTCGCGACGGCCCTGCCGATCGAAGCGCTGGCCGCCCTGCTGCTGGCCTTCGCCGCCCTCGCCCTCGGCGCGCTGGCCGACGCCATGGCCATTATAGCCATTGGGGTTGCCATAGCCGTTGGGGCGCATCTCCGGCTGCGGGCCGGTGCCGGGCTGGAACGACTGGTTCTCCTCGTCGCCCTCTTCCTCACCCTCGTCCGCGTCTTCGACGAAGGCGCGGTTCGGCGGGAAGGAATGGCCGAACTGCTGAGCCATCTGCTCCTGAGCCGCGAGCAGGATGCGATAATAATGCTCGGCGTACTGGAAGTAGCTCTCGGCAGCAACGGTGTCGCCCGAAGACTGGGCATCACGCGCCAGCTGCAGATATTTCTCGGCGACATGCTGCGCCGTACCGCGAACCTTTACGTCCGGCCCGTTGGATTCGTAGCTACGCTGCAACGGGTTGGGAGATTTGCGGTTGCCGTTATTGTTGCCGCCGTTGTTGTTGCGGCCGCGCATACGCCGGTTCTGACCTGGTCTCATTCGCGTCTGTCTCGCGCTTCTATGCTCAAAGCAACCGTGGTGCCGTCATGCGCGTCGCGAAGCACAGCGGGTTGCGACGCTGTGTCGGGCTAAGGTGACCTGAAGGGGCGATACGCCGTTTCTGGTCTTCACGCGCTCTTTTCCAAAAAGGGGATCAACCCCACGAGCCGATCGGCGCCACGCGCCTTCGGGGCTCCATCCGGCTGGTCAGTTGCACCGTCTCGGGAACACGCCCGCAAACGATGCCGAACTCGAGCAAATCCTCAACGATCGGGAACTGCCCAGAGGCCCGGCTCTGACGCCACCAGCTTCGGCTGGATGCTGCATAGCTGCTTTTGGCTGCTTCTCCAAGCGAAATCGACCAAAAGCCTGTGCATTCTCAAGCGAGCGTGAAGATCAACGCCCGCTCATGTCCTCCAAGATCGTTGCGGCTGCCGCGGAATTCAAGTCCGCCCGCCCGCATCAGCGCGACCACATCCGGCCCCTGTCCCGCCCCGATTTCCAGGACGATGACGCCGCCCGGCGCCAGAAGAGGCGGCAGGGCGGAAGCGAAGAGCCGATAGGGCTTCAGCCCGTCAACACCGCCGTCGAGCGCCAGCAGCGGATCATGTTCACGCACCTCGACGGAGAGCGTCTCGATCTCGGCCGAGGGGATATAGGGCGGGTTCGAAACGATGAGGTCGAAGCGGCCGGTCAGGCCTTCGGTCCAGCTCCCCTGCCGGAACGTCGCCCGGCCATCGACGCCGTTGAGTGCCGCGTTGCCGGCAGCGGTCCGACAGGCTTCGTCGGACAGGTCGACGCCAAGGCCGCGCGCTTGCGGCAGTTCACTCAGCAGCGCGATCAGCAGGCAGCCCGTTCCGGTGCCGAGATCGAGCAGGGCAAGCGCTTCATCCCGGCGGCCGGCGAACTGGGCAAGCGCGGTCTCGACGATCGTCTCGCTGTCGGGACGCGGTTCCAGCGTCGCAGGTGACAGGCGGAAGCACAGACCCCAGAACTCGCGCTCGCCGAGAATGCGCCAGACGGGTTCGCCCGCCATGCGCCGGGCCGCGAAACCGTCCAGCCGTATCAGGGCATCATTCGACAGGATCAAGTCGGGATCGGCATTCTCGATACTCAAACTGCCTTCAACCAGCAACCTTGCATCGAGACCGGGGCTGTCCGAACCGGCACGCAGGAGACCCTGCGCAAGCAGGCGCCGCACCTCCCTGACGGTCGGCACGACGCCCTCCCCTCGTGCGTTTCCAGCGAAGCCCAAGGCGGGCTTCGCGATCTCCGAAGCGGCTGCTAGTTGCCGTTCATCTTCAGGTCCATGCAAGTCCTCATCTTCTTGTTGATCGAGGCCTTGCTTTCGCGGGTTCCGGCCAGCTCCATCCGGCAAGCCTTGCGCGCCTGCGACTGCGTCATCGCGCCCTGCAGCGCGGCCGGCTGGCCCGCGGTGATCTTCTTGAAAGTGCGCTCCTGCGCCTGCGAAGCGCCGCTCATCGCCAGCGCCATCAGGCCGGTCACCGCTATCGTCGAGAACATCTTGATCATGAGAGGGTCCCCCATTCGCTGGTGTCGATGCATCGTCAACGCGGGACGGGGATTTTGGTTTCATCGCAACGGCCTCACGCCATGCCTTCGGCCGCCAGCAGCCTGGCCTGCTGCTCGGCGGTGAGCGCATCGATGATCTCGTCCAGCACGAGTCCCTGCATCATCTCGTCGAGCTTGTAGAGCGTCAGGTTGATGCGGTGGTCGGTCACGCGCCCCTGCGGGAAGTTATAGGTGCGGATGCGCTCCGAGCGATCGCCCGAGCCGACCTGCGAGCGCCGGTCCGCCGAGCGCTCGGCATCGACCCGCAGGCGTTCCATGTCGAAGAGCTTGGCGCGCAGCAGTTCGTAGGCGCGCGCCTTGTTCTTGTGCTGGGAGCGCTCGTCCTGGACCAGCACGACGGTGTTGGTCGGAATATGGGTGAGGCGCACGGCGGATTCGGTCTTGTTGACGTGCTGGCCGCCGGCGCCACCGGAGCGCAGCGTGTCGATGCGGATATCGGCATCGTTGAGGACGACATCGACATCGGTCGCGAGCGGCAGGGTCGCCACCGTCGCGGCGGAGGTATGGATGCGCCCGCTCGCCTCGGTATCCGGCACGCGCTGGACGCGATGGACGCCGGATTCGAACTTGAGCCTTGCATAGACGCCGCGGCCGTTGATCTCGGCGATCACCTCCTTGAAGCCGCCGACCGTGCCCTCGCTCTCCGAGAGGATATCGACGCTCCAGCCCTTCTGGGCGGCGTGGCGCTGATACATGCGCAGGAGGTCGCCGGCGAAGAGGGAGGCTTCGTCGCCGCCCGTCCCGGCCCGGATCTCGAGGATGACGCCGCGCTCGTCGGCGGCGTCCTTGGGCAGGAGGGCGACGAGGATTTCGCGAGCACGCGCCTCGATCTCGGCACGGGCCGCATCCCGCTCCTCATAGGCGAGGTCGCGGAACTCGGCATCCGTGGCGGGATCGGCGATCAGCGCCTCGGCCTCTTCCAGCGAGGCCTGCGCCTGCTGCCAGGAGGCGATCGCCGCGACCACGGGATCGAGCTCGGCCAGTTCCTTCGCGAGCTCGACGGTGCGCGCCGCCTCGGTCGCGTGGTTGATCTCGTCGGTCGCGGCGGCATGGCGTGCCACGATGACGTCGAGACGATCCTGTGGAAGCTGGAGAGACATCAAGCGAACTCGTGAAACGAAAGGGAAAAGCGGCAGCGGACGCAGTTATAGCGTCGCTAGACCGGGACCTTGAACTCGGTCGCGAAGGCCGCGAGCTGCGGGCGCAGATTGGTGGCGCCTTCCGGCGAGGCCAGCATCCAGTCCATGCGCTCGCGCAATTTGCCGGCATCGAGCGCGCGCAGCATCGCCTTGACCGGCCCGATCGAGGCCGCCGACATCGAGAAGCCGCGATAGCCCAAGCCGATCAGGGCCATGGTCTCCAGGGGCTTGCCGCCCATTTCGCCGCAGACGGTGACCGGGCAGCCGGTCTCGGCGGCCGCCTCGACGATACGCCGAAGCGCCCTGAGCGGACCGACGCCGAGCGGATCGAAGCGATCGGCGACGCGCTTGTTCTCGCGGTCGGCGGCGAAGAGGAACTGCATCAGATCGTTCGTGCCGATCGAGAGAAAATCGGCCTCGCGCGCGATCTCCGGCAATTCGAAGAGCAACGAGGGCACCTCGACCATGACGCCGACGCGCAGGTCACGCGGTGGCTGCACGCCCTGCTTCTCCAGCATGGCCTGCTCGCGGCGGATGATCATGCGGGCGCGGCGGAACTCCTCGGTGGTCGCGACCATCGGCAGCATGATCTTGAGGTCGCGGCCGGCGCCGGCGCGCAGCATCGCGCGCACCTGCGCCCGCAGCAGCCGCGGCTTGTCGAGGCCGATGCGGATCGCGCGCCAGCCGAGCGCCGGGTTCTCCTCCTCGACACGCTCCATGTAGGGCAGCACCTTGTCGCCGCCGATATCGAGGGTGCGGAACGTGACGGGGCGTTCGGCCGCCGCCTCCAGCACCGCGGCATAGAGGGCCTGCTGTTCGCCGGTAGTCGGCATATGCTGAGCCACCATGAACTGCAGTTCGGTGCGGAACAGGCCGATGCCGGCAGCGGCCGTGGCCTCGATATTCGGCATGTCGACGATCAGGCCCGCGTTGATCTGCAAGGTGATGTCGACGCCGTCCCGGGTGACGGCCGGCAGTTCCTTGAGCTTCTGATACTGCTTCTGCTTGCGGGCGCGCAGCCGCGCCTTGTCCTTGTAGGCGTTCTCGACATCGGGCTGCGGGCGGATCTGCACCTCTCCGGCCTGGCCGTCGACGATGATGGCGTCGCCCGCCTCGACCAGCGCGGTCGCATTGACGACCTCGCCCACGGCGGGGATGCCGAGCGCACGGGCGACGATGGCGATATGGCTGGTCGGCCCGCCCTCCTCCAGCACGAGCCCGCGCAGATGGGCGCGATCATAGTCGAGCAGCGCCGCCGGCCCCATCGAGCGGGCGACGAGGATGGCATTCTCGGGCAGGTTCTCGCGGGCGACGCCGTTCGCCTTGCCGACCAACGTGCGCAGCAGGCGGTTGGCGAGATCGTCGAGATCGTGCAGCCGTTCGCGCAGATAGGGGTCGGTCTGGCGCAGCATCTTGGCGCGCGTGTCGGACTGGACGCGCTCGACCGCCGCCTCGGCGGTGAGGCCGGTCATCACGACCTCGCGCATGCGGCGCAGCCAGCCCTGGTCATGGGCGAACATGCGGAAGGTCTCGAGCACGTCGCGATGCTCGCCGGTATGGGCGACGTCGCCACGCTCGACCAGTTCGTCGATCGAGGCGCGCATCTCTCCGATCGCCGCTTCGAGACGGCCGACCTCGGCCGCCGGGTTCTCGGCAATGAGATTGGTGATCGCCACGCGTGGCTCGTGCAGCACGGCATGGCCGAGGCCGACGCCATCGGCCAGCGCCACGCCGACGCCGTGAATGGCACGGTCGAGGCCGATCGAGGCGCCGGGCGCGGCCAGCGACTTGAGGCCGCCGGCCGCGATCATCTCCGCCATCAGCATGGCGGTGGTCTGGAGGGTCTCGACCTCGTCTTCGGAATAGAGCCGCGAGGCCCGGTTCTGGATGACGAGCACGCCCATGACGGCGCCGCCGCGCAGGATCGGCACACCGAGGAAGGAGCGATAGACCTCTTCACCCGTCTCCGGACGATAGGAGAAGGAGGGATGCGCCTGCGCATCCGACAGGGCCAGCGGCTCGGCCTCGCTCGCGATCAGGCCGACGAGGCCCTCGCCGGCCCGCATGGTGGTGAGATGGACCGCCTCGCGGTTGAGGCCTTCGGTGGCGTAGAGTTCGAGCGAGCCGTCCTCGCGCAGGACGTAGACGGAGCAGACCTCGGCGACGAGATTGCCGGCGATGAGGACGACAAGGCGATCCAGCCGCTCCTGCGGGCTGATCGATGCCGCCATGACCTCACGGAGACGGCGCAACAGAACGCCCGGTCCTCCGAGAGCGCCTCGCATCGATCTCAGCCCTCCGCCCGCCTCCTCAGCCATCGATGATACGATGCCTGTCCAGACCTGAGTCGCCCGCTCCGGTCATGCTGCCTTCTAGCGATGAAAGACCTTATTCGGCAAGGGCCGCGAACGGCGCGCACAGCATCACCCCAAGATTTCGGTGGTTTCCGCGAGCCAAGAGCCAAGTCTCAGGGGCGCACCAGGGCGAGATGAGAAGCCCTCGCGGCGCTCCGCTTCGCGCGCGATCCTGCCGACATCTTGCGTACACCCGTTTCAGCCACCGGCGACGGCTCGGCCGACGCCTCGCTCCGGCTCGTCCGCCGCGCACCGGAACGGGGCTCCTTGCGGGCTTCGTCCACAAGTGCAACCTCGGCAGTTGCTGCGTCTCCGGCCAGTTCCCCGAGGTATTGGCGCGTCCACCAATTGATATCGGTCGCGGCGATGACGGCGTAGAGCCGCTCGAAGCGGCGGATACGCTCCGATTTCGGCATGGCGAGCGCGGTGCGGATCGCCTCCGCCACCTCATGGGAATCGAAGGGATTGACGATCAGCGCCTCGCCCATCTGCTGGGCGGCCCCTGCGAAACGCGAGAGCACGAGCACGCCCGGGTCGGCCGGATCCTGTGCCGCGACATATTCCTTGGCGACGAGGTTCATGCCGTCGCGCATCGGCGTGACCAGACCAACCTGGGCGCGGCGATAGAAGCCCGCCAGCGCCTTGCGCGAATAGGCCTTCTTGACCACGCGGATCGGCGTCCAGTCGAACTCGCCGAGCTGGGCATTGAGACGCCCGGCGACCTCGTCGGACTGACGGTCGAGTTCGGCATATTCGGGCACGTCGCTGCGCGAAGGCGGGGCAATCTGCAGCAGGCTGACTCGCCCGCGATCCTCCGGATGGTTGCGCAGGAACTCGCCGAAGGCCTCGAGCCTGGGCACGATGCCCTTGGAATAGTCGAGCCGGTCGACGCCGATGACGAGCTTGCGTTCGCCAAGCGATTCCCGGGTGGCGCGCAGTGGGGTCGCGGCCTGGCGCACCGAGGCTGCGGCAAGCTTGCGGAAGCCCTCAACGTCGATGCCGATCGGAAAGGCCTGCACCGCCGTCTCACGCCCGGCCAGCCGCACGCGCTTGCCGTTCGAACGCGCCCCGCAGAGCGAAACCAGCCCGTCGATCAGGTTACGGGCATCGGGCTCGGTCTGCATGCCGACGAGGTCGTAAGCGGCCATGGTACGGATCAGCGTGGCGCTGAAGGGCAAGGCGCCGACGACATCGGCGCCCGGCCAGGGAATGTGATGGAAGTAGCCGATCCGGTTGGTGACGCCGCGCCGGCGCAATTCCGCCGCCAGCGGAATCAGGTGGTAATCGTGGATCCAGATGAGATCGTCGGGCTTGATCAGTCCGGCCAGCGCGCGGGCGAAGCGGCGGTTGACGCCGAGATAGCCCATATAGTCGCTGCGCCGAAACTCGGTCAGGCCGAGCCGATAATGCATCAGCGGCCAGAGAGCCCGGTTGGAGAAGCCGAGATAATAGCTCTGGCGCTCGGCCTCGCTGAGATCGGTAACGGCATAGGTGACGTTGCCGTGCTCGACCTGCCTGACCTGCTTGGAGGTGGCATCGGTCACGGCGCCACTCCAGCCGAACCAGAGGCCGCCCCGCTGCTCCAGAGCCTCGCGCAAGGCGACTGCCAGCCCCCCCGCCATCACCTTCTCATGGCGATCGGGAATCGTGACCCGGTTGGAAACGATGACAAGACGCATGGACGAGCATTCTCCGGCAGAGGCCGCCCGCATTTCGCCATAGGCGGCAGGAACAGAACGCTTCCGAAAGCGTAATGTTTCCGAGGTGCGGACGCGGTCACATGGCAGCGCTGTGGCAGCCGTGCGGTGAAATCGCGGTCGTCATGGTAGGCTTTCGACAGTTCGAGGCAACCCCTGCGGTCCGATTTTCGACACGGCCCTCGTCAGTCGATAAGACAATAAAGGATATTCCCGGCCGCGTAGCCGCTCTTCTGCCGCCTTCTCTGCCCAGATACGAGACGATGACGACCTTGATTGAACTCGATACCGCCCCAGGCTCCCGCAAGATCGCTTCCGCGGATCGCGAAATCGCTCTGTTCCTCGATTTCGACGGCACGCTTGTGGAGATCGCCCCCTCGCCGGAGGATGTTCATCTGGACCGGCGGGTGGCACCGGCGCTGACGGTCCTGCGCGCGCAGCTCGGCGGCGCGCTCGCGCTGGTCTCCGGTCGTCCGATCGGCTTTCTCGACGACATTCTGGCACCGCATCGCTTCGACATCGCCGGGCTGCACGGCGCCCAGATTCGCGTCGATGGGGAGATCCGCTCACAGGCCGAGGCCCATGAAGGCATGCGCGCGGCTTTGCGCGACCTCGTCCGCTTCGCCAACAGCCATGTCGGCATCATCGTCGAGGACAAGCGCATGTCCGTCGCGCTGCACTGGCGCCTCGCGCCCACGCTGGAAGACGAAGCCCAGGCCCTGATGCGCGGCATCGCGGCGCGCATGGGGCCGGGCATGCGCCTGCAGGAGGGCAAGTCCGTCGCCGAGTTCGTGCCGGCGGGCGCCAGCAAGGGAAGCGCCATCGCCTGGCTGATGGCGACGCCCGCTTATGCCGGCCGCCAGCCGGTCTTCATCGGCGACGACATCACCGACGAGGACGGGTTCAAGGTCGTCAACGCCATGGGAGGCGTGTCCGTACGCATCGGCGCGGACCGGGAAAGCCACGCCACCTGCCGGCTTCCCTCGCCGACCGCATTGAGGCACATCCTTCTCGAAGCCGCAGAAAGCGGCCATCTTTCCGCTGCCAGCTTCAAGCAGGACTGACCGACCATGACCGTTACGACCTCGGCCGCGGGGCATCACTCCGCCTCGCTCGACCTCGGCGTGATCGGCAATTGCTCGATCGCCGCCCTCATCGACCGCCGCGCCCGCATCGTCTGGGGCTGCTTCCCGCGCTTCGACCGCGATCCCGTCTTCTGCTCGCTGATCGACAACCAGGCGGAGGACGGCGACGCAGAACTCGGCAAGGGCTTCTTCGCCATCGAGCTCGTCGGCATGACGCGCTGCGAGCAGGGCTATCTCGACAATACCGCGATCCTCTCGTCCGTGCTCTCGGACGACCAGGGCAATGCGATCGAGATCCTCGATTTCGCGCCGCGCTTTCTGCGCTACGAGCGCTTCTTCCGGCCGCCTCAGCTCGTGCGTCGGGTCCGGCGCGTCTCCGGGCGGCCACGTATCCGCGTACTGGTCAGGCCCAGCCTCGGCATCGGCGAGGAACCCGACGAGGTCACGCGCGGCTCCAACCATGTCCGCTATGTCGGCGCCGACCAGACGATTCGCCTGACGACCAACGCACCGCTCTCCTATGTCGTGGAAGGCACGCCCTTCGCGGTCGACCAGGCCTATTCCTTCTTCATCGGTTCGGACGAGGCGCTGCGCGCCGAGATCGAGACGACATCACGCGAGTTCCTCGACAAGACCACCGACTACTGGCACGACTGGGTGCGCTCACTCTCGATCCCCTTCGAGTACCAGAAGGAGGTGATCCGGGCCGCGATCACGCTGAAGCTCTGCGCCTTCGAGGAGACTGGAGCGATCGTCGCGGCACTGACGACCTCGATCCCCGAGGCGCCAGGCACGCAGCGCAACTGGGACTATCGCTATTGCTGGCTGCGCGACGCGTATTTCGTCGTGCATGCGTTGAACCGGCTCGGCACGACGCGGACGATGGAGGATTATCTCGGCTTCATCACCAATATCGTCGACACCTTCTCGGAGAGCGGCGCCGAGCATCTGCCGCCGCTCTATCCGATCACGCGCGGCGGCACACTGGTCGAATTCGAGGCCAGCAACCTCTCCGGCTATCGCGGGCACCGACCGGTGCGCTTCGGCAATGGCGCGGCGGTGCAGATCCAGAACGACGGCTACGGCGCGGTCGTGCTGGCGGCGACGCATTCTTTCTTCGACCGGCGCCTGATCCAGCCGGGCAAGGAGACGCTGTTCGGGCAGCTCGAGCGCATGGGCGAGATCGCCATCGCGGTGTTCGACAAGCCCGATGCGGGGCCGTGGGAGCTGCGCGAGAAGGAGGCGGTGCATTCCTTCTCCAGCGTGATGTGCTGGGCGGCCTGCGACCGGCTCGCCCGCATCGCCGGGACGCTCGGACGCGCCGATCGCAAGGAGTTCTGGAAGGGCGAAGCCCGGCGCTTGAAGGAAGCCATCGCCGAGCATATCTGGAACGAGAGCAAGGGCCATTTCGTCTCGACCTTCGGCGGCGAGGATCTCGACGCGACCCTGCTGCTGCTGGCCGAGCTCGGTTTCGTCAAACCGGATGATGCCCGTTTCGTCGCCACCGTCGAGGCGATCGGCCGCGACCTCAAGCGCGGCGACCTCCTGCTGCGCTACGCCACGCAGGACGATTTCGGCTACATGCATACCGGCTTCCTGATCTGCGCCTTCTGGTATGTCGATGCGCTGAACGCGATCGGCCGCCGGGACGAAGCCAAGGAGCTGTTCGAACGTGTCCTGCAGCGACGCAACAGCTTCGGCCTGCTCTCCGAAGACGCAGACCTCAAGACCGGCGAACTCTGGGGCAATTTCCCGCAGACCTATTCGCATGTCGGCCTGATCAACTGCGCGATGCGGTTGAGCCGGGACTGGGAGGAGGCGTTCTAAGCCGATCCGTTTCGGTCGTCTCCTCCCGCTTGCGACCCCTCATCGCGGCGCGCCGAAGCGGAAGGCGATTGGGATCACCCCGTAGACCATCGCCAGCACCATGGGCGGCACGGCCAGGGCCGTGACGCCGAAAATGGGCCAGCCCGCCGTGAACGGCGCCAGCGCGGCCAGCACGAGATTGATCGCGACATAAGCCCCTACGATCGCGACCATCAGGAAACGCAGGCGCGATGCCAGGCGGGACAAAACCGAAAGAGTCATCGGGCATCTACATATAACGAAACGTTCCGTTTCTATTTATTGATTTAAACGGACCGTTTCGTTATGTCAAGAAGCAGAGCGTGACTGACAGGGTTCGAGGATATGGAGACGAAGCCGAAGCGCCGCGCCTCGATCGGCGCCCGCCGCAGCCCGGAAACCGAGGCTGCGGTGAAGGCGGCAGCGCGCGAATTGCTGGCCGAAAAGGGCTATGCCGGTTTCTCGATCGAGGAGGTCGCCCGCCGCGCCGGCGCCGGCAAGCCGACGATCTATCGCTGGTGGCCGAACAAGGCCGAGCTGTTCATCGCGATCTATGGCGTCGAGAAGGATGCGGCTATTCCCGTTCCGGACGAAGGTTCGCTGCGCGCCGATCTGCTGCGTTACACGCGCGATCTCTGGCGCTTCTGGCGCGAGGACGCTGCAGGGCGCGTTTTCCGGGGACTGATCGCCGAGGCTCAGACCAGCGAGACCGCACTCGCCGCATTGCGCTTCAAGTTCATGCCGGAGCGCCTCGCCTCACCGCGCCGGATGTTCGTACGCGCGGCCGAGCGCGGCGAATTTTCGCCAGACGAGATCGACGACCGGCTTGAACTCTGGGTCGGTTTCAACTGGCTGCATGTGCTGACCGACCGGCTGAGCGAGGACGAGCCCTCGCTCAGCCGCAAGATCGAGCTGCTCTGCCGCTGAGATCGATCACTCCACCCTGGCAGCAGCCCGCATCACCGCAAGTGCCAGCGTCTGCGCCGCCGGGACGATGCTCTCGACCTCGAGGAACTCGTCCGGGGTATGGGCCATGCCGCCGATCGGGCCGACGCTGCAGAGCGTCGGAGTACCCTGCGCAGCGGTGAAGCCTGAATCGGCACAGCCGCCGGTGAATTCCGCGGTGACGCCAATGCCGAAAGCCGTGGCTGCCTCGCGATAGTTGTCGTAAAGCGCGGCCGATTCCGGCGAGCGCTCCAGCGGCAGGAACTCGCCCTTGATCGACAGTACGGCGCTGGTGCCGGCGACCTCGGGCGTCTCGACGATCGCCTTGATCTTGCCGACCATCTCGTCGCGCTGGGCGGCTGTGACATAGCGCAGGTCGATCTCGCACCAGGCGCTGGGCGCGACGGTATTGACGGTCTGACCGCCCCCAATCAGGCCGACATTGACGGTGATGCCCTTCTCCAGATCGGTGAGGCCCTGGAGCTTCGGAATCTTGTGACCGAGATCGACGATGGCCGAGGCGCCCTTCTCGTAATTGGCGCCGGAATGCGCCGGCTTGCCGGTAAACTCGGCGCGCATGAAGACGCCGCCCTTGCGGCCGCTGGTGACCGACTGCTTCTGGTCCTTCGCGAAATCGGTGCCGGCCGGCAGGCGGCTGGGCTCGGCATTGAAGACGCAGCGCGACTCGCGCGCGGCAGCCTCGATCACCGGGCGCGAAGACGGCGAGCCGATCTCCTCGTCGCTGGTCGTCAGCATCAGGAGCGGCGCGGCGAGACCGCCGCATTCGGCAAAGGCCGCGGCGACGAAGGCCGAGATCATCACGCCGGCCTTCATGTCGGCGACGCCCGGCCCATAGGCGCGCGAGCCCTTGATGGTGAAGGGCCGGCGTGTCGGCTCGCCCTGCGGGAAGACCGTGTCGCGATGGCCGAGCAGCATGACGGGGCGCTGGTCGTTGGCCGTGGGATTGGGCAGGCGCGCCCGAACCGCGTCGCCGAAGCGGCTGTCCGGCACGACCTCGACCTCGAGCCCGTTCGCCCGGTGGAAGCGCGCGACGACATCGCCGGCACGATCCACGCCCGCCTTGTCGTAGGAACCCGAGTCGGTATCGACCAGCTCGCGCAGCAGAGCGACCATGCCTTCCTTGCGGCTCGCCAGCCACTCGGTGACCTTCTTCTCCTCGGGGGTCAGGGCGCTCATCGCTTCACTCGCATTCGTTCCGGATGGGACAATGCCGGTGAGCTTAGCGCCATCGTCGTGAGCGGCAATGGCGGGAGGCGACGGCCATGCCATTCATGCCGCGCATGGCCTTTGCCGATCGCTTATTTCGGAGCGGCCATCCGCCGGATCAGCGCGTCGCGGGCCGTGCGCGCCGCATCGCGAATGGCTTCGTCGGATGGAGCACGCACCGACTGCTCCAGCGCCTTCGCGTAGTAGCCGAGCGCGAGCTGGTCGGAGGCGATCCCGGCATAGAGATCGCCCAGCCGCTTGTTGGCCTGGAGGGAGGCCTCGGACCGTGCGGCCGCAGCTTCGAAAGCGCCGATCGCTCCCGGCAGGTCGCCTAGCCTGGCCTTGAGCTCGGCCCGCGTGATCAGGAGGCGCGGATCGCCTGCCCTCATCCCCAGCGCCGTCTCGACATCCGCCAGCGCGGCCGTCGCATCGCCCTGCCCGAGCCGGGCCTCGCTCCGCAGCAGCAGGGCGTCGGCATCATTCGGCGTCACTGCGAGCCGCGCCGTTGCGTCCTCCGCCGCCTCTGCGAAGCGGCCGAGACCGAGCCTCGCCCTGGCTCGCAGCAACAGGAGATCGGCCTCGGGCGAAGACCCGGCCAGTGCTGCCGTAGCGAATCGCTCGGCTGCGGCAGCATCGCCCGTCGCGAGATTGATCCGGGCGGCCAGCGCCTGCCAGCGCGGCTCGTCCGGCTCGATCCGGAGCGCCATCGCGATATCGGTCAGGGCGGCCGGATTGTCGGAGCGCAGGTTCAGCGCGGCCCGCTCGGCATAGGCGCGGGCCCGGTCCGGCGCCCGCTTGATGACCTCGGCGAAATCGGCGCGTGCTGCGTTGACCCGGTTCAACTGCACGCGGGCGATGCCGCGCCAGAGGAAGAGATCGGCGACATGGCCCGGCGTCAGGCCCGAGGTGCGCGCGCGGAAAGGGATGGGCACGATATCGTCGATGACCTTGCTCAGATCCGATTCCGCCTCGAGGGCATCGCCGAGCCGGGCGGCGGCGAGCCCGCGCACCGCCTGCGCCGCGCCGTTGAAGCGGTTCTCTGCGAGAGCAGCCGCGGCCAGTTCCCGCGCGGCAGCCATGTCGCCCCGGGCCAGCGCGACGCGCGCCCGCAAAGCCTGCTCGGCATGGGCGCCCGGCGACCGATTGCCGCGCCAGTTGTCGAGCACGGACACGGCCTCGTCGAGCGCGCCGGTCTCGATCAGCGCGACGACAAGATCGTCTTCGCCCTGCAGTCCCGCGGGTACGTCCGTCGGCAGGCGCGCCTTCTCGCGCAGGTCCTCCAGCGCCTGAACGGGCTTGCCGGCCATCAGGAAGGCGCTTGCGCGATCCCCGCGATAGGCCCGAGCCTTTGGATCGCGATCGATGAGCTCGGTCAGATCGGCAGCCGCCGCTTCATAGTTTCCCCTGTCCTGGGAAATGGCCGCACGCGCCAGCATGGCCTGCGCCCAGATATCCTTGTCCGAACCCGAGCGTCGGACGGCGCTGTCGGCATCGGCCCAGGCCCGGTCGAAAGGCGTCAGATCCTTGCCGAAGCGATAATCCTGCATATGCGCGTAGGCGCGGGCCAGGGTGGCCGGGAGATAGTCGGGCGCCGCCGCCACGGCCAAGTCGAAATCGCCCATCCGGCTGTCGAAAGGCTGCGCCCTGCCGCGCTGGATCAACCTCTCCGCCTTCTCCTGCGGCGTCGCAGCCGTTTCGACAAGCCGGTCGCAGCTCTGCATGCGCAGGGGATCGTCGCGCGTCGCGCAGCGCTTCTTCAGCTCGGCATCGTCGAGGTCGGCGACGACGATCGGCTTCGGCTTGTCGAATTCGGCGACACGTGCGGCATGACGCTCTCGCGAGGCGATGTCATAGGCCATCTTCGCATCGGTGCGCGCCGCGGAACGGGCGAGGACGGCGCGAGCGCCGGACTGATCGCCAGAGGCGAGCAGGATGTCCGCCTTGAGCTCATGGGCGTCGAACAGGCCGGGATCGAGCTCGATCGCCTTATCGGCATCGGCTGTCGCAGCCGCGATGTCCTTCATCGCAAGCTTGACCGCGCCGCGCGTCGCATAGGCACGGCCGGAGCGCGGCTGTGCCTCGGCGACCACCTCGGCATCGGCGAGCGCCTCCGGGAATTCGCGGCGGGCCAGCCGCGCCCGGGCGCGGATCTCGATCAGGTCGACCTGCTTCGGGAAGGCCGCAAGCCCCGCGGTCGCCTCCTTCGCGGCGGCTTCAAAGCTGCCGAGATAATACAGGCTGCGCGCCCGCGTGATGAAGGTCTCGGAATTGCGGAAGCCGCCCTCTCGCGCCTTATCGACATGCGCGACCGCGTCGGTATAGCGGCCGGTGGCATAGGCGAGCAGACCGAGGAGGTAATCGCTGCGCGGATGCTGCTTCTGCCAGAACAGACCTTTGCGCAGGTCCTCGCCCGCGCCGGCGAAATCATATTGCAGCAGCCTGAGGTAACCGCGATTGGCGTGGTTGTCGGGATCGAAGGGGTCGTTCTCGATCGCCGCCGTGAAATCCGCCATGGCGCCGTCACGGTTGCCGAGCGTGAAGCGGACGCGGCCACGGTCCCGGTAAAGCGCCGCGAATTTGGGAGCGAGGGCCAGCGCCTCCGAATAATCCTTCTCGGCTTCCGCCGGGCGGCCGAGCGCGAGCCGGGTATGGCCGCGCGCGACATGGGCCATCGCCTTGAGCTTGCGATCGGGGCGCCCCTTCAGGATGGCGTCGCAGGCGGCAAGCCCCTTCTCGGTGCGATCATCCTTGCAGAGCGCGACCGTTCCGGCCTTCTGGGCCATTGCCGCCCGCGGGCCAAGCATGGAGAACAGCGGCAACAGGAGGAGAAGCAACGCCATCCGCGAGAGCAAGCAAGCCATGCCGACCTCCCTGACCACGCCCCCGGAGCCCCCGGAGTGACGTTGCGAGAGCCTAGCATGGCCAGGGGGCAGCGTCATGCCGTCCCCCGAATGCATGACCTTGCGCCGGGATCAGGCGATGCCGGCGGACCAGGCGAGGACATAGGCCAGGGTGCCGATCGCCATCGGCACGAGCGGATTGATTTTCGAGCGATAGGTCACGAACGCGGTCGCCGCCGTGACGGCGTAACCGACAAGGCCGGCATCGGCGGCAAGCGTCGCAACCACGCCGCTCGCCAGCATCAGGCCGAGCGCGATCGGCACCAGCGCCAGCGTCATGATCCTGACCACGCGGTGGCCGCCAAAGCGCTGCAGGCCGCGGCTGGAGGCCAGCGCCAGCAGGCAGGAGGGCAGCAGGAGCGCGGCCGTCGCGACCAGCAGGCCGGCGGTGCCGGCAACATGCCAGCCAATGACGCTGCCGAGCATAATATTGGGGCCCGGCGCCGTCTGCGCGATGGCGAAGAGGCGGGCGAAGGTCGGCGCATCCATCCAGCCGAGGAGATCGACGACCTGGCGGTGGATTTCCGGCACGACCGCGTTCGCGCCGCCGATCGCCATCAGCGAGATCGTGCCGAAGGTGACGACCAGTTGGAGGAAGACGCCGCGTTCCATCAGACCCGCCGCGCTCCCAACGTCGCCGCGGCGAGGCCGAGTGGCACGAGGACCAGCAGGGTCGGCAGCATCGGCAACCGCAGCAGGCCGACGGCGACGAAAGCCACGGCGGCTATGATCCAGGCCCAGCGCGCGAGGCCGGCCCTGGTCAGAAGCCGCAGGGCGGTGCCGAGGATGAGCCCGGCAGCGCTGGCGGCGGCGCCGGTCAGCGCGACCTGCGCGAGCGGATGGCCGGACACCGCGTCATAGGCATTGGCGAGTGCGACCAGGCACAGCAGCGGCATGGCCATCAGGGCGAAGACGCAGGTCAGCGCCCCGATCCCGCCGCGAAAGCGATCGCCCAGCATGACCGCCGCGTTGACCGTGTTGGCGCCGGGCAGCGCCTGGCAGATGCCGATCAATTCGGCATAGCCGCGGTCGTCGAGCCATTTGCGCTCGGCGACGATGATGTGGCGCGCCACCGGCCCGACGCCGCCGAAACCCATCAGGCCGATCTTGAGGAAGCCGGCGAACAGGTCCGGCAGGCTCGGGCGGGGCGTTTCCGATGCGGTCTCCAAGCTCGACATTCGGATCGGCTAGCGCCGCGATTCCATCGCCATGCGCAGCGCGAAGCCCGCGAGCACCGTGCCCATCAGCCAGCGCTGCACCAGCGACCAGAGCGGCCGCGTCTTCAGGAACAGCGCGATGCTGCCGGCCGCCGCCGCGATCAGGGCATTGACGCTGCCGCTGATCGCGATCTGGACGAAGCCGAGCACGACCGATTGGGCGAGCACGTTGCCGGCGGCGGGGTCGATGAATTGCGGCAGGAGCGCGAGATAGAACATCGCGATCTTCGGATTGAGCAGGCTGGTCAGGAAGCCCATGGCGAAGAGCTTGCGCGGCCCGTCATGGGGCAGGTCACGGACATGGAAGGGCGAGCGCCCGCCCGGCCGCACCGCCTGCCAGGCAAGCCAGAGCAGATAGGCCGCGCCGCCGAGCCTGAGCGCGTCATAGGCATAGGGCACCGCGAAGAGCAGCGCCGTGATGCCGAAGGCGGCGCAGAACATGTAGACGAAGAAGCCGAGGATGACGCCGCCGAGCGAAATCAGCCCGGCGCCCCTGCCCTGCGCGATCGAACGCGAGATCAGGTAGATCATGTTGGGACCGGGCGTCAGCACCATGCCGAGCGCGATCA
The DNA here is from genome assembly GCF_011764485.1 of Bosea sp. ANAM02. Classification (NCBI taxonomy): domain Bacteria; kingdom Pseudomonadati; phylum Pseudomonadota; class Alphaproteobacteria; order Hyphomicrobiales; family Alloboseaceae; genus Allobosea; species Allobosea sp. ANAM02. The sequence goes on from NZ_AP022848.1 coordinate 4,072,093, forward strand.
GCGAGAAGGTGATGAGGGTCGTCGTCTCGGGCATCGAAGAGCGCTCCGGCGGAACTCAGCGCTTGGACCATGGATCGCGGGAACCGGCAATCGGCCGCACCATGGGAGCGGCCATGCAGGCGCCGCCGTTCGGAAAGCCCCGGTCCGCCGTAACGGAACCCTCCCGCCCGCCAGCGGTTGTCGCCTGGAAGAGCCATGGGGGGAAACATGACGCTGTTCAGCCGGCTGCTCTACACCATCATCTCGTTCGCGCTGCTCGGCGCTTCGATCGTGCTGATCGGGGTCGCCGTCTGGCGCACGTCGAACGGTTTCTGGACCGGCGATGGCGCGCTCTACACCATGCTCGACGCGATCGGGCTCGTGATCATCGCGGTTGCCGTCGCCGATGTCGGCAAGTTCCTGTTCGAGGAAGAGGTCGAAGCCGACCGCGAGATGCGCCGCCCTGCAGAGGCCAGGGGGTCGCTCACCAAGTTCATGTCGATCATGATCGTGGCGCTCTCTCTGGAATCGCTGGTCCTGATCGCGAAGACCTCGCGCGAGACGATGGGGGATCTGATCTATCCCGGCCTCCTGATGCTGCTCGCGGTACTGGCGCTGGTCGGGCTCGGCCTGTTCCAGAAACTCAGCCAGAACACGACCGCGGCGGTGCCGCCCGATCGGGACGAGGATGAGGGCGAGCAGCCAGAGCGGCGCGTGCGGATGTCCGATTCGACAGAGAAAGCCAACTGAAACCCAAGCAGAGAACCAAGCTGAAGAAGGGCGCGGGAACCCCTCTGCTGTAAGGAGAGGAGTAGGGGTGAAGTGTCGGCCGTTGGACCAGCGTGGCGAGCACCCAACGGCGCAGCGGTCGGGGCACAATTCAGACGTCCAGGGGCCTAACCCTCACCCTACCCTCTTCCTCCGGGAGAGGGTTCCCCGCGCTAGCCGAGCTTGCCCGGAGACGGTTCAAGCCTGCCCCCGCTTCCCGACCGGCCAGGCGGCCCTCACCGCGGCTCGTCGACCAGAAAGAGATCCGTATCGTCCGGCTTGGCACCGGCTGCGGTGAGCATGGCGTGGATCTGGCCGCGGTGATGGGTCTGGTGGTTGAAGAAATGCGCAAGCACGAAGCCGCGCGGCCTGCCCATCTCGCGGCCGGCCGCGCCCGAGTACCAGATGAGTGTGCCGCGCAGCCAATCGGCCGTGACCTTGTCCGCCCAGTCCAGAATGAACGCGTCGCGCTGGCGCCGACGGGCGCAGAACTGCTCCCAGCCCTCGAAATAGGCAGCCGAATCGCGGCCGCCGACAGAGGGTTTCTCGCCGCCGGCGAGACGGCTGAGCCAGGTCTCGTCGCCCCATAGGACGTGGTTGAAGGTACCGTGGATCGACTTGAAGGCGCCGCGATCGAGCCTGCGGGCCTCGTCGGTCAAACCGTCCGCAGCCGCCATCAGGCTGCGGTTCTGCCAGGCATTGTAGCGGGCCATGGTCTGGACGAAAGCGGGATCGACCATGGCGGCCTCCTCGTCAGATGACGTTGGCCTCCTTGAGCGGCCGGTTCGCAACGATGCGCTCATGGCCGAGATCGGCAAGGTCGAGTGAGCGATAGCGGCCATGCGCGATATGCTCGGCAAGGCCGCGCCCCACTGCAGGCGATTGCTGCAAGCCATGGCCGGAGAAGCCGTTGGCGAGATAGAGGTTCGGCAGGCCGACCGCCGGGCCGATGATGGCGTTATGGTCGAGCCCGCACATGTCGTAGGGGCCGGCCCAGGCACGGCCGGGCCTGATCTGTTCGAAGGCCGGGATGCGGGTGGCGAGCGCAGGCCAGACCACCTCCTCGAAGAAGCCCCAATCGACGTCCTCGGCAGCGGGATCGGTCTCGATCCACTCGACATCCTGCTCCGGCGTCAGGGGCGAACAACTCCCGATGAAGAGCTGGCCCTCCGCCGTGCGCTTACCCTCCTGCCGGCACCAGGCGCCGGTCGTGTCGATCAGGAGCGGGCAGCCATCGACATCGCCCTTGCAGGTGAAGGAAAAGACATAGCGCTTCATCGACCTCACCGGGATCGAAATGCCCGCCGTCGCGGCCAGCTTCGCGCCATGGGTCCCGCTGGCATTGACCACCGCGCCGCAGGCGATGCGGCTGCCGTCAGTGAGCCCGACTGCGGTGACGCGTCCGCCTTCGGTGACGTAGCCGGAAACCTCGCCCTGTCGGTACTCGACGCCGAGGCTGCGCGCCTTCTTGCGAAAAGCCTGGAGCAACGCCCAGCCGTCGAACCAGCCCTCGCCGCTGACGCCGAAGGTGCCGCAGGCGAGATCATCCGTACTGAGCCAGGGGAAGCGCTGCTTCAGCTTCGCGGGGTCGTAGAGGGCGATATCGGCGCCCTCGGCGGCCTGGAGTTTCTGGTTGGCTTCGAGTATGGGCGCGCCCGCGTCGCTGGCGAGGTAGAGATAGCCGCCCTCGTGCAGATCGATCGCGGGAAACTCGCCGTCGACCGCAAGATGCTGGCCGATATTGCGCAGGAAATCGATACCGAAGAGCGAGATGCGGATGTTCACCGCGCTGGAGAACTGCTGGCGGATCGAGGCGGCCGAGAGCGCGGAGGCCGAGAAGCGATAGGTCGGGTCCTTCTCGATCACCACGACCTTGCCGGTGAAACCGGGATCGGCGGCGAGATGATAGGCGACGGAGGAGCCGATCGCGGCGCCCCCGCAGATCACGACATCGGCGCTTTCGGAGACGGGCGGCATGGCAGGCCTCGCACAGCCGGCTTGGTCAGGAAAGCCGGGTTGGTGAATTCCGCGCATGAATGAACGAGCGCGCGGCGCTTGTCGAGAGGCGCTTCAATGCGAGGGCGCGCATTCCCCGAGCAGCCAGTCGCGGAAAGCGATCACGGTCGGCAGATTGGCTTTCTCTTCGGGATAGACGAGATAATAGCCGTCCTTGCCCGTCACCGGCCTGTCGATCGGGATGACCAGTGCGCCGGAACGCAATTCCTCCTCGACCAGGAAACGCGGCACGATGGCGAGCCCGAGTCCCGCCACCGCCGCCTGCGCGATCATGGCGAACTGCTCGAAGCGCGGCCCCATCAGGGCGCGTTCGGGCGCGAGCCCCTGCTGCTCCAGCCAGTTCGCCCAGGCACGCGGCCGGGTCGATTGCTGGAGCAGCGGCGCACGCAGCATGTCGGCGGCTTCCGTGATCCCGACACGCGCCAGCAGCGAGGGCGCGGCGACGGGGACGACCTCCTCGCCCATCAGGCGGTGAAGCCGCGCGCCCGGCCAGTTCTCCGCGCCGAAATGCACGGCGGCATCGACCTGCTCGCGGGCGAAATCGAAGGGCACCAGCCGCGTGGTGAAGTTGATGGTGATACCGGGATGAGCCTCGGTGAAGCGCGGCAGACGCGGGATCAGCCAGCGCGTGCCGAAGGTCGGCAGCGTGGCCAGATTAAGCACGCCGGCCGCACCGCGAAAGGCCATAGCCGAGACGGTCGCGGCGGCGAGCCGGGACAGGCCGTCGCGGATCTCGTTGGCATAGGCCGCGCCCGCTGCCGTCAGGCTGACGCGCTTCTTGACGCGCTCGAACAGACTGACGCCGAGCACCTTTTCGAGATGCGCGACCTGTCGGCTGACCGCGCCCTGCGTCAGGTTCAATTCCTCTGCAGCGCGCGTGAAGCTGCCATGCCGGGCCGCCGCCTCGAAAGCGGCGAGCGCGGAGAGCGAGGGCACCGAGAGCCGGCCGGGAACGAGCGCGTCATCCATGATAAATTCTCATCAAGTGGTGAGAACATATCGGTTGCCCCGGCGATAGGAAAGAGGGCATTCTGCCGGCCTCAAGCGCGGCGGCCTCAGGTTCCCGCGCTTTTATGTCATGCGCCTCAGGGCACGCGCCCTTCGGCTCCCGCTCGCGACCGCTGGAAGACAACGATGGCCACAGCTCTGCCGAAAGACACGCTCGCCCTGCTCAAGCGCCTCGGCGTCGCCGACTCGGCCTATGCCGATGCCGGCCTCTCGGCCCGCTCGCCGATCACCGGCGAGGCCATCGTGACCTTGCGCGAGACCTCGCCGGCCGAGGCCGAGGCCGCGATCGGCCGGGCCCAGTCCGCCTATCTCGCCTGGCGCAAGGTGCCGGCGCCGCGCCGCGGCGAGTTCGTCCGCCTGCTCGGCGAGGAGCTGCGCGCCGCCAAGACCGATCTCGGCCTGCTGGTGACGCTGGAAGCCGGCAAGGTCACCTCCGAGGGACTCGGCGAGGTCCAGGAGATGATCGATATCTGCGACTTCGCCGTCGGTCTGTCGCGCCAGCTCTACGGCCTGACCATCGCCACGGAGCGCCCGAACCATCGCATGATGGAAACCTGGCATCCGATCGGCGTCGTGGGCGTGATCTCGGCCTTCAACTTCCCGGTCGCGGTCTGGTGCTGGAACGCCGCGCTTGCCTTCGTCTGTGGCGACAGCGTCGTCTGGAAGCCCTCCGAGAAGACCCCGCTGACTGCGCTCGCCGTGCAGGCGATCGTCGAGAAGACGATGAAGCGCTTCGGCCCCGAGGCTCCGATCGGCCTCTCGGAAGTCCTCGTCGGCGGCCGCGAGATCGGCGACATCCTGGTTTCCGACCACCGCGTCCCGGTCGTCTCCGCCACCGGTTCGACCCGGATGGGCAAGGAAGTCGGCCAGAAGCTCGCCGCGCGCTTCGCCCGCGCCATCCTCGAGCTCGGCGGCAACAACGCCGCAATCGTCGCCCCTTCGGCCGATCTCGACATCGCGCTGCGCGGCATCGCCTTCGCGGCGATGGGCACCGCCGGCCAGCGCTGCACCACGCTGCGCCGCCTGATCGTGCACGAAAGCGTCTATGACGCGCTCGTGCCGAAGCTCGCCAAGGTCTATGGCTCAGTGAAGATCGGCGATCCTCGCGAGGCCGGCGTGCTGGTCGGCCCGCTGGTCGACGAGGCCGCCTATCAGGGCATGCAGAAGGCGCTCTCCGAGGCCAAGGCCGAAGGCGGCAAGGTCCATGGCGGCGAGAAGGTCGATGTCGGCGCTGGCGGCTTCTATGTCCGCCCGGCTCTGGTCGAGATGCCCCGGCAGTGCGGCCCGGTCGAGCGCGAGACTTTCGCGCCGATCCTCTACGTGATGAAGTACAAGTCCATCGACGAGGCGATCGCGATCCAGAACGCCGTCGGCGCCGGCCTGTCCTCCTCGATCTTCACGCTGAACATGCGCGAGGCCGAGCTCTTCGTCTCCGATGAGGGTTCGGATTGCGGCATCGCCAACGTCAATATCGGCCCCTCGGGCGCCGAGATCGGCGGCGCGTTCGGCGGCGAGAAGGAGACGGGCGGCGGCCGCGAGGCCGGCTCCGACGCCTGGAAGGCCTATATGCGCCGCGCCACCAACACGCTGAACTACGGCACCACGCTGCCGCTGGCGCAGGGCGTCAGCTTCGACGTGGATGCGTGACCGGTAGATAGGAAACACCGCCGTCATTCCGGGGCGCCGCGTAAGCGGCGAGCCCGGAACCCAGAACCGATACCCTCTCCGAGAGGGGCGAACCGTTCCACTGATCTGGATTCTGTTCCGCGGTTCTGGATTCCGGGCTCTTCGCTCCGCGAAGCCCCGGAATGACGGCTCTGGAATCTGAGGGAGACGAACACCATGGCCGGCAGCCACAAGCTCGCGAAGTTCACCTGGGACGATGCCTATCTGCTCGACGAGCAGCTGAACGAGGACGAGCGGCTGATCCGCGACACGGCCCGCGCCTATGCGCAGGAGAAGCTCGCCCCGCGCATCCACGACGCCTATCTCGACGAGAAGACCGATCGTTCGATCTTCAATGAAATGGGCGAGCTCGGCCTGCTCGGCGTGACCGTCCCCGAGGAATACGGCTGCGCCGGCGCCAATTACGTCTCCTACGGGCTCGTCGCCCGCGAGGTCGAGCGCATCGACTCGGGCTATCGCTCGATGATGTCGGTGCAGTCCTCGCTGGTGATGTTCCCGATCTACGCCTATGGCAGCGAGGAGCAGCGCAAGAAGTACCTGCCCAAGCTCGGCTCGGGCGAGTGGGTCGGCTGCTTCGGCCTGACCGAGCCGGATGCCGGCTCCGATCCCGGCGGCATGAAGACCCGCGCCGAGAAGGTCGCCGACGGCTACAAGCTGACGGGATCCAAGATGTGGATCTCGAACTCGCCGATCGCCGATGTCTTCGTCGTCTGGGCCAAGTCGGCCGCGCATGACAACCAGATCCGCGGCTTCGTCCTCGAAAAGGGCATGAAGGGCCTGTCCGCGCCGAAGATCGGCGGGAAGCTCTCGTTGCGCGCCTCGATCACCGGCGAGGTCGTCATGGACGGCGTCATCGTGCCGGAAGAGAACCTGCTGCCGAACGTCTCCGGCCTGTCGGGCCCGTTCGGCTGCCTCAACCGCGCCCGCTACGGCATCTCCTGGGGCGTGATGGGCGCCGCCGAGGACTGCTTCCACCGCGCCCGCCAGTACGGGCTCGACCGCAAGCAGTTCAACAAGCCGCTGGCCCAGACCCAGCTCTACCAGAAGAAGCTGGCGGACATGCTGACCGAGATCACGCTCGGCCTGCAGGGTTCGCTCCGCGTCGGGCGCCTGCTCGACGACGGCAAGATGGCGCCGGAGATGATCTCGCTGGTCAAGCGCAACAATTGCGGCAAGGCGCTCGACATCGCCCGCCAGGCCCGTGACATGCATGGCGGCAACGGCATCCAGATCGAGTATCAGGTGATGCGCCACGCCGCGAACCTCGAAACGGTGAACACCTATGAGGGCACGCATGACGTCCACGCGCTGATCCTCGGCCGCGCGATCACCGGCCTGCAGGCGTTCTTCTGAGCGCCGTCAGCCGTGATGCCAGGGTTTGACCCGGGCATCACGTCCCACGCGAACCTCCCCGGAGATGGTCGGGTCAAGCCCGGCCATGACGCCCGAGTCGAACCCGCCATGACGACCTCCCCCCTCGCCGGCCTGCGCGTCCTCGAACTGGCGCGCATCCTCGCAGGTCCCTGGATCGGCCAGCTCCTGGCCGATCTCGGCGCCGATGTCGTCAAGGTCGAGGCGCCCGAGGGCGACGACACCCGCAAATGGGGGCCGCCCTTTGTCGAGGGCACGGGCGACGAGCATCTCTCCGCCGCCTATTTCCACGCCGCCAATCGCGGCAAGCGCTCGATCACCGCCGATTTCCGCACACCTGAGGGGCAGGCGCTGGTCCGGCGCCTCGCCGCCCATGCCGATGTCGTGATCGAGAACTTCAAGGTCGGCGGCCTCTCGAAATACGGGCTCGACGCGGGCTCGTTGCGCAAGGAATTCCCGCGCCTCGTCTATTGCTCGGTCACCGGCTTCGGGCAGGACGGCCCCTACGCGCCGCGCGCCGGCTACGACTTCCTCGTCCAGGGCATGGGCGGGGCGATGTCGATCACCGGCGAGCCGGCGGGCGCGCCGATGAAGGCGGGCTATGCCGTCGCCGACATCTATACCGGGCTCTATGCTACGGTCGGCATCCTCTCGGCCTTGCGCCAGCGCGATGCGACCGGCGAGGGTGCGACGCTCGACCTCGCCCTGCTCGACTCGCAGGTCGCCGTGCTCGGCAACCAGGCGATGAACTATCTGGTCGGTGGCAACCCGCCGCCGCGGCTCGGCAACGCCCATCCGAACATCGTGCCCTATGACGTCTTCCCTGTCGCAGACGGCCATATCATCATCGCCACCGGCAATGACGGGCAGTGGCGCAAGCTCTGCGAGGTGCTGGGCGAGCCGGCTTTGGCCGACCATCCCGACTACGTCGACAACAGGTCACGCGTGATCAACCGTGTCGCGCTGACCGCCAAGCTGCATCCGCTCTGCCAGCGCCATGCCAAGGCCGATCTGCTGGCCGGGCTGGAGAAGGTCGGCGTGCCCGCCGGCCCGATCAACGATATCGGCGAGGTCTTCGCCGACCCGCAGATCATCGCGCGCGGCGTGAAGGTGGACCTACCGAGCGCAGCCGCCAAGGCCGGCGCCATTCCGACCGTTGCCTCGCCCATCGTCATGAACGGCGTGAGGCAGGTGGCCGGACGTCCGAGCCCTCGGCTCGGCGAACATGCCGACGACATTTTGAACGATCCGGCCTGGGGCGGAACGCCCGACGGCCAATGACAGATACAGCCCGCTCCTCAGGATGAGGGCTCGCGAAAGGGACAGGGAACATGGCTAATCGCACTGGCGGGCAGATCCTCGTCGACCAGCTTCTGATCCACGGCGCCACCGACGCCTTCTGCGTGCCGGGCGAGAGCTATCTCGCCGTGCTCGACGCGCTGCACGACGCCTCGATGAAGGTCACCATCTGCCGCGCCGAGGGCGGCGCCTGCATGATGGCGGAAGCCGCCGGCAAGCTCACCGGCAAGCCCGGCATCTGCTTCGTGACGCGCGGCCCCGGCGCCACCAATGCCTCGCCCGGCATCCATATCGCCGACCAGGACTCGACCCCGCTGATCCTCTTCGTCGGCCAGATCGACGGCAGCATGCGCGAGCGCGAGGCCTTCCAGGAGCTCGACTACCGCGCCGTCTTCGGCACCATGACCAAATGGGCGACCGAGATCGACGATGCCGCGCGCATCCCGGAGATCATCGGCCGCGCCTTCCATGTCGCGACCTCCGGCCGCCCCGGCCCGGTCGTGATCGCGCTGCCCGAGGACGTGCTGATCGATATCGCGGACGTCGCCGACGCCGAGCCCTACAACGTCACCGAGCAGCACCCCGCCCCGGCGCAGATGACCGACCTCGCCAAGCGCTTCGCAGCGGCGAAGTCGCCGATCGCGATCCTGGGCGGCTCGCGCTGGAGCCCGGAGGCGATCGCCGACTTCCAGGCTTTCGCCGAGCGCTTCGACCTGCCCGTCGCGGTCTCCTTCCGCCGGCAGATGCTGTTCCCGGCCGATCATCCGAATTTCGCCGGCGATCTCGGCATCGGCCCGAACCCGAGGCTGCTGGCCCGCATCAAGGAAAGCGACCTCGTCCTGCTGGTCGGCGGGCGTCTCTCTGAGATGCCGAGCCAGTCCTACACACTGTTCGGCATTCCAAATCCCGGCCGTCCGCTGGTCCATGTCCACGCCGATCCCGAAGAGCTCGGCCGGGTCTACCGCCCGACGCTGGCGATCAACGCCTCGCCGGCCGGCTTCTGCGCCGCGCTCAAGACGATCGAGCCGCCCAAGTCTCCCGCCTGGAAGGGCGCGGGCGCTGCCGCGCATGAAGCCTATATCGCCTGGAGCGAACAGCCGGCGCCCGTGCCCGGCGCGTTCCATCCCGGCGAGATGGTGCGCTGGCTGCGCAGCCAACTCCCCGAGGACGCCATTATGTGCAACGGCGCCGGCAACTACGCGACCTGGGTGCACCGCTTCCACCGCTTCAACACATTCGCGACGCAGCTCGCCCCGACCTGCGGCTCGATGGGCTACGGCGTGCCGGCCGCGATCGGCGCCAAGCGGCTCTTCCCGGACCGCACCGTCATCGCCTTCGCGGGCGACGGCTGCTTCCTGATGAACGGCCAGGATTTCGCGACGGCCGTGCAGTACGACCTGCCCGTCATCGTCATCGTGGTCGATAACGGCATGTACGGCACGATCCGCATGCATCAGGAGCGCGAATATCCCGGCCGCGTCTCGGCGACGACGCTGAAGAACCCGGATTTCGCGGCTTACGCCAAAGCCTTCGGCGGCCATGGCGAACGCGTCGAGAAGACCGAGGAGTTCGCGCCGGCCTTCGAGCGCGCGGTGAAGAGCGGCAAGCCCGCGATCATCCACTGCCTGCTCGATCCCGAGGCGATCACCCCGGCGAAGTCCCTTTCGACGATCCGGGCCGAGGCTTTTGCGGCGCAGGGCAAAAAGTAAACGCCCCGGACGAGAATCTTAACCTCGTCCGTGAACCCGAACCGAACCTTTCGCGACCATTCAGCGTTGGGCTGATGGTAGCGGAGGGCAAGGCGATGGAACGCAACGGGATGGCACGCAAGGGTATCGCGCGGTTGGGGCTCGCAGCCGCGCTCCTGATGGCGGCTGCGCCCGGAGCCGAAGCCGCCGGCCTGTTCGATGATCTTGCGCGTGCGTTCTTCGGTGGCGGGCCGCGCCTGCGGGCCTCCCCGATCTACGAATACGATGACGGACCGCGCATGCGGGCACCGCGGGCACGCGCTCCCGAGGTATCCTCGAAGCCCAGGCCGCCTGTCGTCCAGCTCGACCCCCAGGCCGACAAGCAATGGTATCTCAAGGACCCGACGCTGCGGCGCGGCGACATCGTCGTCACGGCCGGCGGCGTGCTGGTCTATCAGGGCCGCGATGCCGATGCCTCGCGCCCGGCCGACTTCGTCGCGCTCGGCGGCAAGGATTCCAAGGGTTGGAAACAGCAATTGCAGACGGCGGCAGCGGGCGGGCGCGCCCGCTTCAGCGATCTCAGTGCACCGGCCAGGGCAGCCGTGACGGCGGAAGCCTCCGAGTGAGCTGACGGCTTCAGCGCGGCTTCACCCCGTCGAAGGTCGAGCGGATCGCACGCGCCAGCGCGATCGCGGCCCAGCCCTGGACGATCAGCTCGATCGCGAAGAAGGTGCCGAGCACCCAGAGGCTCGAACCCGGCCATTGCGCCAGGATCATGCCACCGAGCAGCAACGATAAGGCGCCCGAGAGGGCGAGCCAGCGCCAGGCCGGCAATTCCCGGTTCTGGAAGGCGACGACGAGGCGCAGCACGCCTGTCGCGACCAGGGCCGCGCCGGCCAGCAGCGTCAGCGAGGCCGTGGCCAGGAGCGGATTGGCGAAAGTCATCAAGCCGACCGCGATATAAAGCGCGCCGATGAGGATGTGCAGCAGGCGGCTCTTCCAGCCTTGATGCCGGAAGGCGTCGATCAGGACGACGACGCCGCCGACGAGAATCATCGCCCCGAACCAGATCGCGCTGGCAAGGCTGAGTAGCGCGACCGCTCCGAGCCCGACGATGCCGAGAACGACGAGCGCGATGCCAGCCGCCAGCAGCCAGCCGGAATTGCGCCGGAGCGGCACGAGATGGGTGGCGAGCGAGGAACCTGTGCGGGGCGCGGATTCTGCGGGGGTGGTCATGGCCGACTCCGGTTGGGCGGACCGCGACAGGCGGGCCAGCCTCGTCAGGACATGTTTCCATCAGAAGCCCGCACGCGGGCTGCGTCAATGATCTGCCGCAAGGCGCGGCGTCAGTAGGTCGCGCGACCGCCCGAGAGATCGAAGACCGCGCCGGTCGAGAAGCTGCAGCGCTCGCTGGCGAGCCATGCGACGAGCTCCGCCAGTTCATCGACCGTCCCGAGTCGCTTCAACGGGCTCTTGCCGATCATGGTCGCGACCGTCTCGGGGCTCATCTGGTGGAGCAGGTCGGTCTCGATCGCGGCCGGCGCGACGGCATTGACGAGCACGCCGGTTCCGGCCAGTTCCTTGCCATGGGCCTTGGCGAAGGCGATGACACCGGCCTTGGCGGCGCTATAGGCGGAGAGCGCCGGCGTGCCCTCCTTGCCGGCGAGCGAGGCGATATTGACGATGCGGCCATAGCCGCGCGGTATCATCACATCAGCGACCGCCTGCGAGCAGAGGAAGGTGCCGGTCAGGTTGATCGCCTGCACCTTCTGCCATTGCGCCAACGACGTCTCCGCGACCGTCGTCGATGGCCCGGTCAAACCGGCATTGTTGACGAGTACGGCAATGGGGCCGTGCTCGCGCTCGGTCGCGGCGACAGCCTGTGCGACTGAAGCCTCGTCCGAGACATCGCAGGCGAGATGCAGGCGCCCGGCTGCGGCCGGCGCCGCAATGTCCCAGACGACCGGGACGAGCCCGTCCTTCTCCAGCCGATCGGCCACCGCGGCGCCGATGCCCTTGGCACCGCCGGTGACGACGGCGATCCGCCGCTCGACCATCGCCCGCTCAGCCGAGCTTCGCGGCGACGAGCTTGCGCAGGCCACGCAGGTCCTTGACGAAGCCGCGGATGCCTTCGGCCAGCTTCTCGGTCGCCATGGCATCCTCGTTCATGGCGAAGCGGAAGGCCTTCTCGTCAAAGCCGAGCTTCCGGCTGACGCCCCCCGCCATCTGCGGCGAAGCGGCCGGCGAGAGGCGGCGCGGCAGGTCGCCGGTCGCGGCGGCGAGCTCGTCGAGCAGGCTCGGCCCGATGGTCAGGCGGTCGCAGCCGGCCAGCGCCTCGATCTCGCCGGTATTGCGGAAAGAGGCGCCCATCACGACCGTCCTGATGCCGAAGGCCTTATAATAGGCGTAGATGCTCTTGACCGAGACGACGCCGGGATCGGTCTCGGCCGTGTAGGGGCCGCCGCCGGCCTTGACGTGCCAGTCGAGGATGCGGCCGACGAAGGGCGAGATCAGGAAGGCATTGGCCTCGGCCGCCGCGACCGCCTGCGGCAAGGCAAAGAGTAGGGTCAGGTTGCAGTCGATGCCCTCGCCCTGCAGCACCTTGGCGGCCTGCAGGCCCTCCCAGGTCGAGGCGATCTTGATGAGGATGCGATCCTTCCCGACGCCGCGCTCCTCATAGGCGGCGATGACGGCGCGCGCCTTCGCGATGGTCGCGTCGGTATCGAAGGACAAGTCAGCATCGACCTCGGTCGAGACCCGGCCGGGAACGATCTTGGTCAATTCCGCGCCGAAGCTCACGGCGAGGCGATCGCAGACGGCATGGATCGCCTTCTCGCCGCCGCCCTGCTTCTTGCCCCAACCGATCGCCTCGTCGACGAGATGCGCATAAGCCGGCGTCTCCACCGCCTTGAGGATCAGGGTCGGGTTGGTGGTGCAGTCGACGGGCTTCAGGCGACGCACGGCCTCGATGTCGCCGGTGTCGGCGACGACGGTGGTCATCTGGCGGAGCTGGTCGAGCTTGGAGGCGGTCATCGGTCTATCCTCGGCAATTCTTCTTATCGTAACGCATTCACTGTGACGCCTGTTCGGCACCATGGCGAGAGCGATGAAGCAATCCGGCCATGCGCGTCTGTTCCCGTCATGATCGGCCTTGTGCCGACCATCCACGTCTTTACTGGCCGCAATTCGTGGTCAAGACATGGATGCTCGCCACAAGGGCGAGCATGACGGTGATGAAAGTGGCGGAACGCTGCCAGCCTCAGCTCTTCACCGCGCCCGAGGTCAGCCCACCGACCATGTTCTTGCGGAACAGGTAGTAGATCACTGCCGGTGGGATGGCGTAGAGCAGGCCCGCCGCCATCAGCAGGTTCCAGGGCGCGTCATCGGCCGAGAGGAAGAGGCCGAGACCCACGGCTAGCGGCACCGCCTTCTCCGAGGAGAGCAGCAGGAAGGCGTAGAGATACTCGTTCCAGGCGAGCAGAAGCGCGTAGATGCCGATCACCACCATCGAGGGCTTCATCAGCGGGAGATAGACCAGCCGGAAAAGCTGGATCGAGGTGGCGCCGTCCATGACCGCGGCCTCGTCGAGCTCCTTCGGCAGTTTGTCGGAAGCCTGCTTCAGCACCCAGATCGCATAGGGCGAGGCGAGAGCGACCATCGCCAGGATCAGCGAGGCCTGGGTGTTGAGCAGGCCGTAGGAGCCCATCGCCTTGTACATGGGGATGGCGAGGAAGGCGGCCGGGATCAGGTAGGTCGCCAGCGCGAGATTCATCATCGTGCGCCCGCCACGCACCTTGAGCCGCGCGATGGCGAAGGCCGCGAAGGTCGCGACGAACAGCGTGATCAGCCCGGTCGCGACCGCGATGAAGAAGCTGTTGAACATCTGCCGCCAGAAATTGTGCAGGTAATAATGCTGCTGGGCGAAGACGATCTGGAAGTTCTGAAGCGTCGGCTCGTCGGGCCAGAGCTTGCCGGCCAGCATCGACTCCTGATTGGAGATCGACAGGACGAAGAGGTGGTAGATCGGCAAGAGCGTCCAGACCAGGACCGGGATCGCGATCAGCAGCAGCTTGCCTTCGTCGAAGAGCTTTTTCATGCGTCCGGTCCCTTCGACAGGCGCTTCACCATCACGAAGACCATCGGCAGGATCAGCGGCATGGCGACGATGATCGAGGCGATGCCGAGATCGAGATTGTTGTTGCGCATATAGCGGATGCCGAGGGTCGCCAGCACATGGTTGAGGTCGCCCGGCCCGCCGCCGGTGAGCAGGTAGACGCTGTTGAAGTCGCCGAGCGTCCAGATCATCGAGAGCATGGTCGAGGTGACATAGAGCGTCGCCAGCGAAGGCCAGGTGATGAAGCGGAACTGCTGCCAGCGGTTGGCGCCGTCGACGCTCGCGGCCTCGTAGAGATCCTGCGCGATCGCGAGGCGGCCGGTGATCAGGATCAATGTCCAGAAGGGCAGCGACTTCCAGATATGGACGAAGATCGACGAGGTGAAGGCGAGCGTCGGGTCGGTGAGCCAGCCCGGCCCCTCCATGATGCCGAACCATTGGAAGAGCTGCTGGTTCACCATGCCGTTCTCCGGGTTCAGCATCACCCGGAAGGACAGGATCGTCGGGATCGAGGGCACCGCCCAGGGCAGGATGAACAGGACCAGCACGATGCGGATCCAGGCGCGCTGCTGCACGAAGAAGCCCGACAGCACGAGCGCGATCAGGAATTTGAGATTCACCGCGACGAACAGGAAGATGATCGTGTTGACGACGGTGCGAATGAAGATCGGGTCGGCGAAGAGCGCCCGATAGGAGTTCCAGTCCAGTCCGAGCCAGAGGCCGTAGGCGACCGGATAGACGACCATGACGGCAAAGACGAGCACATAGGGCGCCAGCATGATGGCCCCCCACATCGCGCGATCGCGCGTGAACCCCGATGCGTCGTCGCGCGGCGCCGCTAGCGGCGCGGTCATGGCGGCTGAGCTCATGGACTCTCCGTCGAATTGTCATCCCGGGAAAGATACGCCGCGGCAATCCTTGCCGCGGCGCGTTCTCGATGCAAGCGGAACGAGGGCTGGGATCAGCCCGCGATCTGCTTGATACGGGCGATCATCTCGTCCACCGCCTGCTCGGCCGGGACCTTGTCCTGGACGACGCGATTCACGGCCTTGGCCCAGACGTTCTCGGCGTTCACGGTCGTGAAATTGTAGTTGTAGACGAACTGGAACGGCACCGTGCCGTCCTTGTACTGCTTGTAGACCACCGCGCGGTGCGGGTCCTTGCCGTCGGACCAGAACGGCGCGTCGATGCCCTTGAGCGTCGTCGGCACCCAGCGGCCAGCCGAGCCCTCGACGAAGGGCCGCAGGTTCTCGTCCTTCATGAAGAAGGCCATGAATTCCTTGGCGCGCTTCTTGTTCTTGGCGTCGGCGAAGATCACCGCGGTCTTGACGGCGGCGAGGTTGGTCATCTTGCTGCCGTCGGCCTTGAGCGGGAACTCGGCGGTGCGGATGTTGTCCTCGTAGTTCTTCTTGGCCGTCGCCCGCTGCTCGGCGGTCAGCGCCTGGTTGTTCATGTCGTCCATGTGCTTGCCGGCGATCGAGATCGTGGCGTTGTGCGTGGCGACCGTGGTGCGGTTGTGGAAGGCGACGTTATTGTCGGGATCGAGCCAGTTGACCGAGGACGGCGGCGTGCAGCCGCGCTGGAAGATGTTGGCGTAGGCCTTCACGGCCTCGACCATCGCCTTTTTGTTCTCGGGCTGATCGAGCACGATCTTGCCGTTCTCGTCGACGACCTTGGCGTTGAAGGCGTTGGCGAAGGTCAGGAACGAGTAGAAGGTATCGGAAGCCGCGATGCCCATCGGGTGGCCGATGCCGTAGACGCGCTTGCCCTTGGCGCGCAGCGCGCCCTGAACCTTGTCGCACCAGAAATCCCAATAGCCGTTCCAGGTCTTCGGGATGTCGGCCTCCTTGAAGCCAGCCTCCTCCAGCATGTCCTTCCAGTAAGTGATGTGCATCATCTGCTGCTCGACCGGGAAGGCATAGTATGACTTCTTGCCGGTCTTGCCGTTCATCAGGAAGGTGGTCGAGAGTGCCATCGGCTGGAACTCGGCCTTCATCGGCTCGATCACGTCCGAGACGTCCTCGAGCTTGCCGTCATAGGCCCATTTGCCGGTGGTGCGGAAATCATAGGTGGTGCAGAAGCCGACATCCGGCGGCGTGCCGGCATCGACGGCGCCGACCGACTTGGTGACGCAGTCCTCGGTGGCGTAGAGCGAGAGCTCGACCTTGACGCCGGTTGCCTTCTGGAACTTGTCGACGACGGCGAGCAGCGCGTCGTCCTCGCCCTTGTAGAAGCCCTTGGTGAACCACGCCGTCAGCGTTTCCTGCGCCATCGCGGCACCGGACCAGCCCGCGACGACCGCCGCAACGGCCGTACCCATGGCGAAATGCCGTACAAGCTTCATTCGATATCCTCCCGTTTAAACCGTTTTAAAGCGACATTATGGTCGTCTTGCCGCGACCCTAATCGAAAAGCCCCGCATGAAACAAGCCGGACGAGTCACCGATAAATAGTATTTCTAATTCAAGGGTGCGCAAGCGGGCCTGACGGTGGAAACCGGATACCCGCTTCATCGAACTGTCATCTGCTGGGACTACCGGCAGCGCCATCTCGCCACAGCGATCAAGAGATGGAGTTCCCACATGCAGCGCAAGGCCCTGAGCGCCTTCATCATCGCGGCCGGACTCATGGCCGCGCCGCAGGTTCTCGCCGCCGAGGGCAAGCTCGTGCTCTACACCAGCCAGCCCAATACCGACGCCCAGCAGACCATCGATGCCTTCAAGGCGAAATACCCGAAGGTGGACGTCTCCTTCGTCCGCGACGGCACGCCGCGCGTGATGGCGAAGCTGAAGGCCGAATTCGAGGCCGGCGCACCGCAGCCTGACGTGCTGCTCATCGCCGATGCCGTGACCATGGAGGGTCTCAAGAAGGACGGACGCCTGCTCGCCCACGACAAGGCGGACATCGCCGCTTATCCGGCCGGCATCCACGATCCCCAGAAGATGTGGTTCGCGACCAAGCTGATCACCACGGGCATCGTCTACAACACCAAGGCCGCGATGAAGCCCGCGAGCTGGACGGACCTCGTCAAGCCGGAGGCGAAGAACCAGGTGGCCATGCCGAGCCCGCTGAACTCGGGCGCCGCGCTGATCCACACGATCACGCTGACCAGCAATCTTGGGGAGGGCTGGGGCTTCTACGAGAAGCTCAAGGAAAACGGCACGCTGGCCGCCGGCGCCAACGGCGACATCCTGCGCCAGGTCGCCACAGGCGAGAAGCTCTTCGGCATGATCGTCGACTTCATGCCGATCCGCGAGAAGGCCAAGGGCGCGCCGGTCGAGTTCGTCTTCCCGCGCGAGGGCGTCTCCGCCGTCAGCGAGCCGGTCGCGATCCTGAAGACCAGCAAGAACCCGGAAGCCGCCAGGGCCTTCATCGACTTCCTGCTCTCCAAGGAAGGCCAGGAACTGGCGCTGAAGCAAGGTTATGTCGCCGCCCATCCTAACGTTGCCCTGCCGGCCGGCTATCCCGCCCGCAGCGCGATCAAGCTGATGGCCTTCGACGCCGCCAAGGCGCTGGCCGAGGAGACCGCGGCCCGCAAGCGCTTCGGCGCGATCTTCGAGTGATGACGGCTTCGCTGTCGCGATGGCCGGCGCGATGACGCTGGCCCTCGCCCGAAACAGCCGGCGGGAGCCCGCGATCGCGGCCCCGCCGGTTTCGCGTCTGCGCCTGCCGGCAGACTGGGGCCTGCCGGCGCTCGTCGTCGCGGTCGCGCTGCTGCTCGGCGGCCTGCCCTTCGCCCGGCTGGTCGCGGCTGCCTTCGCGCCCGGCTGGCAGTTCGCGCCGGCTGAAGCCTTAGCCGAGATGACGAGCCGTGCGGCCGTCAACGCGACCTGGCACACGCTGGAGACGGCCTCGCTCTCGGCGCTCGGCGCGCTCGTCGTCGGCGGCATCGTCGCACTGGCGCTCGGCGTCACCGATATCAGGGGCAAGCGCCCGCTTGCCTTCGCCTTCGTCTTCTCGATGATGATCGCGCCGCAGGTGGCGGCGCTCGCCTTCCTCAGTCTGCTCGCGCCGAACTCGCAGATCCTCGCGCTGATCGGCCTCGCCCCGCCGCCGGGCACCCCGAACCCGCTGCTCGGGCGCGGCGGTATCATCCTGGTCATGGCGCTTCACCATGCGCCGCTCGTCGCGATCACGCTCTGGACGGGCCTGCGCAGCATCCCGCAATCGCTGGTCGAAGCCGCGCAGATGGAGGGCGCCGCGCCCGCGACCATCACCACGCGGATCGTCATCCCGGTGCTGCGGCCGCAGATCATCGCCGCAGGCCTGATCGCCTTCGTCGCCGGCGTCGGCAATTTCGGCATTCCGGCCCTGTTGGGCCTGCCCGTGAACTACCTGACGCTGCCGACGCTGATCTATCGCCGGCTGTCGAGCTTCGGCCCGTCGAGCCTCGGCGAGACGGCGGCGCTGGCCGTGCTGGTCGGCGGGGTAGCGGCGCTGGGCATCGTCGCGGCGGCGCTTGCCGCCCGCAACCAGCGCGGCAAGATCGAGATCGAGCGGCCGCTGGAACCCTATTGGCTGCTCGGCCCTGCCCGTCCCTTCGTCGCCGCCGGCCTCTGGCTGTTGCTGGCCGTGAAGCTCGGGCTGCCGCTGCTCGCCCTCCTCGGCGAAGCGCTGACCCCGGCATTGGGCGTGGCGCTCTCATGGCAGTCCCTGACCTTCGACAAGTTCACGGAGGTTCTGTTCCGGCAGGCCGTGACCATGCGCGCCTTCCGCAATTCGCTCATCTTCGCCGGCAGCGCCGCGCTGATCCTCGCGATCCTAGCCATCGTCTTCGCCTATGGGCTGGAAAGGCGGCTCGGCAAGCTCCGGCGCACGGTCGAGCTGATGATCGAACTGCCCTACGCCCTGCCCGGCATCGTGCTTGCCATCGCCTGCATCCTGATCTTCCTAAAGCCGTTGCCGCTGATCGGCATCAGCATCTACGGTACGCCCTTCATCATCCTCTTCGCCTATCTCGCCCGCTTCCTGCCGCTGGCGCTGAAGGCGCCGGTCGCGGCGATGGCCCAGATCGAAGCCCATCACGAGGATGCCGCGAAGCTCGACGGCGCAAGCCTCCCGCAGATGCTGCGTTTCATCGTTGCGCCGATCCTGGCGCCGGCGGCGGCGGTCTCGGCGCTGATGGTCTTCCTCGTCGCCTTCAACGAACTGACGGTCTCGGCCCTGCTCTGGTCGTCGGGCACGGAAACGCTCGGCGTCGTGCTGTTCAGCCTGAAGGAAGCGGGCCTCGCCGGCGAGGCGGCCGCGGTCGCGATCAGCGCCTGCGCCGTCATCCTGATCGTGATGCTGGCGCTCGATCTGATCGGCCGCAACCGGCAGCACAATATCCTGCCCTGGCGGATTTGACGGGTTTGCCCGGCAGATGTGACGGAAAATTAAACTTGCAGGCGCCGTAGATGGAGCATGGGCGCCCATCAGACATTGCAGGCCAGGCCGGAGCCGGTACCGGACGACCGCCAGATCCTCGTCATCGAGGATTCGCGGACCTTCTCGCTTGCCTTGCGGCAGCTCCTCCAGGCCGAAACCGGGCTGCCGGTCACGACCTGCGCCTCGCTGAAAGAGGTCAGCGACCTGATCGTCGCGGCGCCCGGCGCCTATGCCATCGCCGTGGTCGACCTCAACCTGCCCGACGCCCCGCGCGGCGAGGCGCTCGACTGGACCGTGACCCACGGCATTCCCTCGGTCGTCTTCACCGCGACCTTCGACCTCGCCACGCGCGGCCGGATCATGGAGCGGGAGGTCATCGACTATGTCCTGAAGGACAACGAGTTCGCGCTTCCCAATATCGTCGGCACGGTCAAGCGGGCACTGAACAACCGCAACACCCGCATCCTCGTCGTCGACGACACCCGCACCACTCGCAAGGTGCTCGCGCGGATGCTCTCGATCCAGCAATATGCCGTTGTCGAGGCCGGCTCGGGCCAGGAAGCGCTGACGATCCTGGAGAGCAATCCCGACATCCAGCTCGTCGTCAGCGACTACTACATGCCCGACATGGACGGGTTCGAGCTGGCGCGGCGCATCCGCCGCCGGCACCCGGATGTGCGCGTCCTGGGCATCTCCTCCTCGACCGACCGGCAGACCTCGGCCGGCTTCCTCAAGGCCGGCGCGCATGATTTCGTCTCGCGCCCCTTCGTGCTGGAGGAGCTGCAATGCCGCATCGCCTCCAATGTCGAGGTGCTCGACCAGCTCCGGCAATTGCAGGACCTCGCGGCGCGCGACTTCCTCACCGGCCTGTTCAACCGCCGCCACTTCTTCGCGCGCGGCCGGCAGCTCGTCGGCGAGGCGCGCGAGATGGGCCTGCCGATCTCGGTCGCCATTCTCGACATCGATCATTTCAAGCGGCTCAACGACCGCCACGGCCATGACGGCGGCGACAGGGCATTGACGGCCGTCGCGCGGACGCTGAGCACCATGGCAGAGCGCGGGTTCAACCTGCTCGCCCGCATCGGCGGCGAGGAGTTCGCGATCATCTTCCCGGGCGCCGATCTCACTGAAGCCGAGCGCCTGTGCGACGATATCCGGGCGACCATCGCCGACACCCCCCTCGTCATCAACGGGGACACCCTGCCGCTCACGGTCTCGATCGGCATCGCCGCGCTCGCGCCCGACGCCATGCTCGAAACCTGCCTCGGCCAGGCGGACGAGGCGCTCTACGTCGCCAAGCAGGACGGGCGCGACAGGGTTCGCTCCGCCGCCTGAGGCTCGACTACTCGGCCGCGATACGCGTCTCCGACCTGGGTTCGCCCATCAGCAACGCGCGCGATGCCTTCACCTCGCGGACGACGAAATCGACGATGGCGCGGACCCGGGCCACGTCCTTCAGGTCGGCATGGACCAGCAGCCAGAACGAGCGCGTGATCGAAACCGTCTCGGGCAGGACGGGCACGAGCCGCTTCTCCCCCTCCGCCATGAAGTGATGGATCACGCCGATGCCGGCGCCGGCCGTTACGGCATTCATCTGGGCGATGACGCTCGAGCTTTGGACGTGGGCGCGCAGGCCCTTGGCGACCTCGTCGAGATAGTCGAGCTCGGGCGAGAAGATGAGGTCGTCGATATAGCCGATGATGCGGTGCTCGAAGAGGTCCTCCGGCCTGGTCACCGGCGGCATCGAGGCCAGGTATTCCGGCGAGGCGTAGAGGCCGAGACGGTAGTCCGAGAGCTTGCGGGCGACGACCTTGCCCTCCTTGGGCGGGGCCAGCGTGATCGCGACATCGGCCTCGCGCTTCGACAGCGAGAGCAGGCGCGGCATGGCAATGAGCTGGATCTCCAGCCCCGGGTAGGACCTGGCGAAGAGCGCCAGGCGCGAGGCCAGGAACGCGGTGCCGAAACCGTCGGGTGCGCCGATCCTGACCGTGCCCGCCAGCGCCATGTCGGCGCCACCGATATCGCTCTGGATCGCCAGCGCCTCGGTCTCCATGCTCTCGGCCTTGGCCAGCAGGCGCTCGCCATGAGCGGTCAGCGTGTAGCCCTGCGGGCGGCGCTCGAAGAGCTTGGCCTTCAACGCCTCCTCAAGCGATGTGATGCGGCGCGAGACGGTGGCATGATCGGCACCGAGCCGGCGCGCGGCGGCCGTCAGCCGGCCCGAACGCGCCACGGCCAGAAAGAAGCGGAGGTCGTCCCAGTCGAAGCGCTCCAAGGCTCTCTCCCATATTTGTGTTTACGCACGACCGGCGTTTCACTCTCGCTATAGCCGTGCGCAAACGGGAATGGTAGGGAGATGGCAAGATCAACACACCACCAATTCGTAGGGAGAGCGCGATGCGTCAGGTCGGACATTTCATCGGCGGCAAGCATGTCGCGGGCACGTCGGGCCGCACGGCCGACATCTACCAGCCGATGGACGGCACGATCATCGGCAAGGTCGCGCTCGCCTCGACCGCCGAGCTCGACGCCGCCGTGCAGAACGCCGCCGAGGCGCAGCCGAAATGGGCCGCGGTCAATCCGCAGCGCCGCGCCCGCGTGCTGATGAAGTTCCTCGACCTGATCGCGCAGAACAATGACGAGCTCGCCGAGCTTCTCGCCCGCGAGCACGGCAAGACCATTCCCGACGCCAAGGGCGACATCCAGCGCGGCGTCGAAGTGATCGAGTATTCGCTCGGCATTCCCGGCCTGATGAAGGGCGAGTACACCGACGGCGCCGGCCCCGGCATCGACATCTACTCGATGCGCCAGCCGCTCGGCGTCTGCGCCGGCATCACGCCGTTCAACTTCCCGGCGATGATCCCGCTCTGGAAGCTCGGCCCCGCGATCGCCTGCGGCAATTCCTTCATCCTGAAGCCGTCCGAGCGCGATCCCGGCGTGCCGATGCGCCTCGCCGAGCTGTTCATCGAGGCGGGCGGCCCTCCCGGCGTGCTCAACGTCGTCAACGGCGACAAGGAATCGGTCGATGCCATCCTCGACCATCCCGAGATCAAGGCGGTCGGCTTCGTCGGCTCGACCCCGATCGCGGAATACATCTACAGCCGCGGCTGCGCGAACGGGAAGCGCGTGCAGTGCTTCGGCGGCGCCAAGAACCACATGATCATCATGCCGGACGCCGACATGGACCAGACGGTCGACGCGCTGATCGGCGCCGGCTACGGCTCGGCCGGTGAGCGCTGCATGGCGATCTCGGTCGCCGTCCCGGTCGGCAAGGGCACGGCCGACGAGCTGGTGAAGCGCCTGATCCCGCGCGTCGAGAGCCTCAAGATCGGCCCCTCGACCGACGTCAACGCCGATTACGGCCCGGTCGTGACCAAGGCGGCGATGGAGAAGATCAAGCAGTATGTCGATGTCGGTGTCCAGGAGGGCGCCAAGCTGCTGGTCGACGGCCGGGACTTCAAGATGCAGGGCTACGAGAACGGCTTCTATGTCGGCGGCTGCCTGTTCGACAACGTCACCAAGGACATGCGCATCTACAAGGAAGAGATCTTCGGGCCGGTGCTCTCGGTGCTGCGCGCCGACAGCTATGAAGAGGCGCTGAAGCTGACCAACGACCACGAATACGGCAACGGCACCGCGATCTTCACCCGCGACGGCGACGCGGCGCGCGATTTCGCCTCGAAGGTCCAGGTCGGCATGGTCGGCATCAACCTGCCGATCCCGGTTCCGCTGGCCTATTACACCTTCGGCGGCTGGAAGCGCTCCTCCTTCGGCGACCTCAACCAGCACGGCCCGGACTCGATCCGCTTCTACACCAAGACCAAGACGGTGACGGCGCGCTGGCCGAGCGGTATCAAGGACGGTGCGAGCTTCGTCATCCCGACGATGAACTGAGGCGCCACCGACGGAGGAGGCCATGGAGCGACCGCTGCGGCTCATCGCATCGTCGCTCGCCCTTCTCTGGGGCATCGCGCCCGCGGCGGCGACCGACCCCGTGCGCGACGCCACAGCCGAGGAAGCACTCTGCGATGCAGCCGCGGCCGGGACGTTCCGTGCGAGCGACGTGCAACTCGATCGCTGCCGCCAGCTCTGGCGGCAGCGGGTCGAGGCCGCCAGGATGCGAAGCCGCGATTACCTCGAACGAATGATCGAGCAGGAGCAGCTCAGGCGGGCGCGCGAAGCAAGCCTGCCGCCACCGCCTCCCCCTCCGGTCACCGTCGAAACCTTCCTGAACGGCGACGGCCTCGCCTATGGCGACGTGGTGGTGACGGACAAGGGGCCGCGCGTCTTCATCGGCAAGGTCGGGGAACCTGCCACGGCCGATGATTTCGTCGCCCTCGACGCGGCCCGGTCGCCGCATCGCGGCCGCGCCAAACCCTACGAAGGGGCCTACCCGCAGGCCCAGCGACCTCGGGCTGCGACGCCGCGGCCCGCCCCCAGCCAGCAGGAGCGCAAGCCTTGAGCCCGTTTTCCCTGACCGAGGACCAGATCGCCATCCGCGACATGGCGCAGGACTTCGCCGCCGAGACACTGGCGCCCCACGCCGCGCGCTGGGACGAGGAGAAGCATTTCCCGGTCGAGGAGATGCGCGCCGCCGCGGCCCTCGGCATGGGCGGCATCTATATCCGCGACGATGTCGGCGGTTCCGGCCTCACGCGGCTCGACGCGGCGCTGATCTTCGAGGCGCTTTCGACGGGATGCCCGACGGTCGCGGCCTATATCTCGATCCACAACATGTGCGCCTGGATGATCGACCGCTACGGCTCGGACGAGCAGCGCCAGCGTTTCCTGCCGAAGCTCTGCACGATGGAGCATCTGGCGAGCTACTGCCTGACCGAGCCGGGCGCCGGGTCCGACGCCGCCGCGCTGAAGACGAAAGCGGTGCTTGACGGCGATCATTACGTCCTCGACGGCCAGAAGCAGTTCATCTCCGGCGCCGGAGTCGCCGACATCTATGTCGTGATGGTGCGTACCGGCGAGGCCGGCGCCTCCGGTATCTCGACCATCGTCGTCGAGAAGGACACGCCCGGCCTGTCTTTCGGCGCCAACGAGAAGAAGATGGGCTGGAACGCCCAGCCGACGCGGGCCGTGATCTTCGAGAACTGCCGCGTGCCGGCGGCAAACCGCCTCGGCCCGGAAGGAATCGGCTTCAAGATCGCCATGGCCGGACTCGATGGCGGGCGGCTCAATATCGGCGCCTGCTCGCTCGGCGGGGCGCAGGGCGCGCTCGACCGCTCGCTGGCCTACGCCAGGGAACGCAAGGCCTTCGGTTCGGCCATCGCCGATTTCCAGGCGCTGCAGTTCAAGCTCGCCGACATGGCGACGGAGCTGGAAGCGGCCCGCAGCCTGCTCTGGCGCGCGGCCGCGGCGCTCGACGCCAAGACGCCGGACGCGACCAGACTCTGCGCCATGGCCAAGCGCGTCGCCACCGATACCGGCTTCGAGGTCGCCAACCACGCCCTGCAGATCCATGGCGGCTACGGCTATCTCGCCGATTACGGCATCGAGAAGATCGTCCGCGACCTGCGCGTCCACCAGATCCTGGAAGGGACAAACGAAGTCATGCGGATGATCGTCGCCCGCGGGCTGGTGGGGCGAGCGAAGGGGAATTGACCGCCGAAGGCGGTCATCCCGGACGCCGCAGGCGATCCGGGATCGCAAGACACCTTTTTCTGACGACGATCCCGGATCGCCTGCGGCGTCCGGGATGACACCAAGACAACATCGGGAGAAGCGCAGCATGACCAACATCGCCTTCATCGGTCTCGGCAACATGGGCGGCCCGATGGCCGGGAACCTCGTCAAGGCCGGGCATAGCGTCAAAGCCTTCGATCTCGTGCAGGCCTCGAAGGATGCCGCCGCCGAGCTGGGGGTCGGCATCGCCGGCTCGGCCAGGGAGGCCGTGGCCGAGGCGGAAGTCGTGGTGACGATGCTGCCGGCCGGCAAGCATGTGCTCGCCGTCTGGGCCGATATCCTGCCGGCGGTGAAGCCCGGCACGCTGCTGATCGATTCCTCGACCATCGATGTCGAGAGCGCCCGCAAGGCTCATGCGCAGGCTGCCGAGCGCGGCTGCCTCTCGCTCGACGCGCCGGTCTCCGGCGGCACCGGCGGCGCCAAGGGGGCCACGCTGACCTTCATGGTCGGCGGCACCGAGGAGGCGTTCGGCCTGGGCGAGCCGATCCTCGCCAGGATGGGACGGCGGATCGTGCATTGCGGCGGCGCCGGCAACGGCCAGGCGGCGAAGATCTGCAACAACATGATCCTGGGCATCTCGATGATCGGCGTCTCCGAAGCCTTCGTGCTCGGCGAGAAGCTCGGCCTGTCGCATCAGGCGCTGTTCGACGTCGCCTCGACCTCGTCGGGCCAATGCTGGTCGCTGACCACCTATTGCCCGGTGCCAGGGCCGGTGCCGACCTCGCCCGCCAATAACGAGTACAAGCCGGGCTTCGCCTCGGCGCTGATGCTGAAGGACCTGAAGCTTTCGCAGGAAGCGGCGCAGGCTGCGGGCGCATCGACCCCGCTCGGCGCGGCGGCGGCGCAGCTCTTCGGGCTGCACAACGCCTGGGGCGAGGGTGGCACGGATTTTTCCGGCATCATCCATCTTTTGCGGGGACGCGGGGAGGCGTGAGACGCGCTTGCGCGGCAAGGCGTCGCGGGTCTAGACCCTCATCATGAACGACGCCCTGCCCCGCCGCGAACGCTCCTCCCTCACCGGCTTCGCGATCAACCGGCTCGACCGGCGCGAAGACCTGCGCAACAAGCCTGATGCGGTGACCGCCCTGCGCCACCGCTCCGACACGCGGATCGCGGTCGTTGCCGGCGAAACGCCGATTCTCAAGCGCCTGGACGGCGAGGCGCTGACCGTCTGGTTCAGCCATGGCGAAACCGAGATGCTCGGCCCGGCCGCCGAGGAAATCTTCATGGGAACGGCCGAGGACGGAGCGCCGCGCTTCGGGCGCCTGTTGGACAAGACACTCGCGGAGCCGTTGAAGGAGCGCGGCGAGCTGTTCGTCACCGACCTGCGCTCGGTCGCGCTGAAGCGCGTCGTGCCGGAGGACGAGGTCGGGCCGTTGGGCGAGGCCAAGGCCGTGCTCGACTGGCATGCCCGCCACCGCTTCTGCGCGCAGTGCGGCGGCTCGACCGTCGCCGGGGCTTCGGGCTGGCGGCGCGAATGCACCGCCTGCGGCGCGATGCATTTCCCGCGCACCGACCCTGTGGTGATCATGCTGGTGACGCGCGGCGATGCCTGTCTGCTGGCGCGGCAGGCCCGGTTCGCGCCGGGAATGTATTCCTGCATCGCCGGTTTCGTCGAGCCGGGCGAGACGCTCGAGGACGCGGTCCGGCGCGAGAGCTGGGAAGAGGCGGGCTTGCGGGTCGGTGCCGTGCGCTACCTCGCTTCGCAGCCCTGGCCGTTCCCCTCCTCGATCATGATGGGCTGCATCGCAGAGGCGCTCGGCGACGAGATCACGCTCGACATGACCGAGCTTGAGGAAGGCCGCTGGTTCCCGCGCGAAGAGGTGCTGCAGATGCTGGAAGGCAAGCATCCGGACGGGCTCGCCTGCCCGCAGCACATCGCCATCGCCAACACGCTGGTCCGCGCCTGGGCGCTGGACGGCGAGCGGATATAGCCGTCTGATCTTGGAGTGCCGGACATGTCCTCTGAACTGCACGGCATCGATGGCGAGGAGCGCATCCGGGCAAGTTTCGCCAAACAGGGCCTGATGGCGACGCTGGGGGCCAGCCTCGGCTCCGTCACGCCGGGCCATGTCGAGATTATCCTGACGCCGAGCCCGGCGGTATCCCAGCAGCACGGCTTCGTGCATGCCGGCGCCGTCAGCGCCATCGCCGATTCCGCCGCGGGCTATGCGGGCCTGAGCCTGATGCCGGCCGGACGCGGCGTGCTGACGACGGAGTTCAAGATCAATCTCGTCGCGCCAGCCCTGGGCGAGCGCATCGTCGCGCGCGGCGAGGTGGTGAAAAGCGGCCGCACGCTCACGCTCGCACAGGCCAAGGTGTTCGCGCAGAACGACGGGCGGGAGAAGCTCGTCGCGCTATTGACCGCAACGCTGATGGCGATCGAGGGACAGGAAGGCGTCAGCGACTGAGAACCGCTATCCGAGCTCCTGATTTCACCTGCAGACCCATGCCGTCATCCCGGACTTGATCCGGGATCCATGCCAGAGCGCTTCCGATCGAGGATAAGGCATGGATCCCGGCTCTTCGCTTCGCTCCGGCCGGGATGACCCGCGTATTTTTCTGAACCCCGCCCAGCGAAGCGAGGTACGTCCGACGAGTGCGTTACTCGCCGGGCTCCTCGATCGTCGAGCGGAAGTCGTTGGCGGGATAGACGCCCATGATCTTCATCTCCTTGGAGAAATAGGAGAGCTCGTCGAGCGCGCGGCGCAGCGCCGGATCGTCGGGATGTCCCTCGACATCGGCATAGAACATCGTCGCCGAGAAATGACCGTCGACCATGTAGCTTTCCAGCTTGGTCATGTTGATGCCGTTGGTGGCGAAGCCGCCCATCGCCTTGTACAGCGCCGCCGGGATGTTGCGAACGCGGAACATCAGCGTCGTCACGGTCTTTCCGACGCCCTGGCGGGCATATTCCGGATATTTCGAGAGCACGACGAAGCGCGTGGTGTTGTGCTTCTCGTCCTCGATATCCTCCATCAGGATGTCGAGGCCGTAGACCTCGGCCGCGATGCGCGGGGCGATGGCCGCGCGCGTCGGATCGTTGGCCTCGGCGACCTGGCGGGCGGAGCCGGCGGTGTCGGCCGCGACCTCGGCCTTGAGGCCGAGCTTGCGGATGATCTTCCGGCACTGGCCGAGCGCATGGATATGGCTCTGGACGGTCTGGATCGTCGCCAGCGTCGCGCCCTTCGCCGCCATCAGGTGGAAGCGGATCGGCAGGAAGTGCTCGCCGATGATGTGCAGGCCCGAGCGCGGCAAGAGATGGTGGATATCGGCGACGCGGCCGGCGATCGAATTGTCGATCGGGATCATGCCGTAGCGGGCCTTGCCGTCGCTGACGGCCGCGAGCGCGTCCTCGAAGGTGGCGCAGGGCAGAAGCTCGCAGTCCGGAAACACCTGGAGGGCCGCCTGCGAGGAGAAGGCCCCGGGCTCACCCTGATAAGACACGACGAAGGACATGGGACGACTTCAGGCTCCTCGGCTTCTGGTCATGACGCGATGCGGCCGATCCGGCGTCATCGCGCTCTCAGGATCGCGCGGGCGCGATCGAGATCGGGCGGCGTGTCGACGCCGCGCGGCACATGGTCGATGACCATGACGTCGATGCGCATGCCATTCTCCAGCGCGCGCAACTGCTCCAGCTTCTCGCGCAGCTCCAGCGGCGATTGCGGCAGGCTGACGAAACGGTCGAGCGCCGCACGGCGATAGGCGTAGAGGCCGACATGGTGATAGAGCGGCCCGTCGCCGTAAGGCGCCGTCGCCCGGGTGAAATAGAGCGCGCGCATGTGGCCGGGCGCGATCTCGCTGCCGATGAGCTTCACGACGCTCGGCGCCGTCTTCTCCTCCTCGTCGTCGATCACGCCGGCCAGTGTCGCGATATCCACAGCCGGATCGGCGAGCGGCTTCACCGCCGCGGCGATGGCCGAAGGTGCCAGCGTCGGGAAATCGCCCTGCACGTTGACGATGATGTCGTAGCTCCGCTCGGGGTCGAGGATGTCGGCCGCTTCCTTGATCCGGTCCGAGCCGGTCTGGTGGGCGGCGCTGGTCATCACCGCCTTGCCGCCGGCCGCCTCGATCGCGGCCGCGATTTCCGGCGCATCGGTCGCGACCGCGACGTCTCCGGCGCCGGATTCGACCGCGCGGCGCCAGACATGGACGATCATCGGCTCGCCATGGATATCGGCGAGCGGCTTGCCCGGCAGGCGCGTCGCCTGCATGCGGGCGGGGATCAGGATCAGCGGACGGGCCATTTTCTGAAGCGTGCTCGGCTGGGCCGGCGCCAGCGAAAGCCGGCGGCGGCAAAAAGTCTCAAAGAGTGCGTGCTTATACGAGTTGCAATGAAGCGCGCAAAGCGGTTAAGCAACGGCGGAAGCTGGAGCCTTTCAAGACTCCGGCCAAGCGCTATCTCGTCTCCCGCGCCCTGGGTCGCGGAGGGCACCAGGGTTCGGACACGATGAATATCGAAGCCAACAAGATCGCCGGCGCGGTTCTCTCCACGCTGCTCGTCGTGATGGGCCTCAACATGACGGCCGGCATCGTCTTCGCGCCGAAGAAGCCGGCAGTGCCGGGCTACGACCTGCCGAGCGAGGAGCCGGCGGCGGCCGGCGGGGCTGCGGCACCCGCAGCCGAGGAGCCGATCGCGGTTCGCCTCGCCAAGGCCGACCCCGCCAAGGGCGAGAGGGCCACGGCCGCCTGCAAGGCCTGCCACACCTTCGACAAGGGCGGCGCCAACAAGGTCGGCCCGCATCTCTATGGCGTCTATGGCCGCAACGAGGGCTCGGTCGACGGTTTCGGCTATTCTGCCGCGATGAAGGGCCGCAACGACAAGACCTGGGATGCCGACGCGCTCGACCATTTCCTGAAGAGCCCGAAGGCTTATGTTCCCGGCACGATCATGGCCTTCGCCGGCATCGCCAAGCCGGAGACGCGCGCCGACGTCGTCGCCTATCTGAATTCCCTTTCGGATTCGCCCCAGCCGCTGCCGAAGCCCTGAGCGGCAGGCGCGCAGCCGATACGCGATCACGAAGCCGGGCTTTGCCCGGCTTTTTCGTATCCGCGCCTTGCTCCCGCCGCGCGCCTGCCCGCACAATCCGCCTCCCGCCAACCATTGCCGTAACCCTGCGCGCAGGCGACACAGGATAACGGCGAATCAGACGGAGACGCGAAACGATGGCGATGCGCATCACACGCCGCAAATTGCTGGAAGCCGCTGGGGCCGCGACCATCGCCGGCGCGCTGCCCCAGCTTCCTCAGGCGGCGCTGGCGCAGGCAACCGAATCGCATGGACTCTCGACCTTCGGCGAACTCGCCCTGCCGCCAGACTTCCCGCATTTCGCCTATGTGAATCCCAAGGCGCCGAAGGGGGGAACGCTCACGGCCCAGATCAAGCGGGCCGGCGGCAACCAGAGCTTCGACACGTTCAACACGCTCAATACCTACGTCCTCCAGGGCGACGGCGCTGCCGGCATGGATGCCTGCTTCGACAGCCTGATGACGGGTTCCGGCGACGAGCCCGGCTCGCTCTACGGCCTGCTGGCCAGGAGCGTCGCGATTTCGGCCGACAAGCTGACCTACCGCTTCCGGCTCAGACCCGAGGCGAAATTCCATGACGGCTCGCGGGTGACCGCGCGCGATGTCGCCTTCTCGATGAATATCCTGAAGACGAAGGGCCATCCGTCGTACCGCCTGCTGCTGAACGAGCTCGTCTCGGCGGAAGCGGAAGGCGACGACGTCTTCGTCGCCAAGCTCTCCCCCAAGCGCGGACGCGACCTGCATCTCGTCATCGCCGGGCTGCCGGTCTTTTCAGAAGCGTTCTGGTCGACGCGGGAGTTCACGGCCTCGACTTTGGAGCCGCCGCTCGGCTCCGGCGCCTACAAGGTCGGTCGCTTCGAACAGGGGCGCTTCATCGAATTCGAGCGCGTGCCGGACTACTGGGCCAGGGACTTGGCCGTGAACATCGGCACCAATAATTTCGACCGGGTGCGCTGGGAGTATTTCCGCGACCGGCAGGTCGCCTTCGAGGCGTTCAAGGCCGGGGCCATCACCTTCCAGGAGGAATTCACCTCCCGCATCTGGGCGACAGGATACGATTTCCCGGCCTTGCACGAGGGCAAGGTCAGGAAGGAAGCCCTGCCGAAGACCGAGCCGGTCGGCTCGCAGGGCTGGGTCTACAACACCCGGCGCGAGAAATTCGCCGATCCGCGCATCCGGGAGGCGCTGGGGCTCGCCTTCGACTTCGAATGGACGCGCAAGACGATCATGTTCGGCTCCTATGAGCGCATGACCTCCTATTTCGAGAATTCGGATTCCAAGGCGGTCGGCAAGCCGTCGCCGGAGGAGCTCAAGCTGCTGGAGCCCTGGCGCGGCAAGGTGCCCGACGAGGTCTTCGGCGAGCCATTCCTGCCGCCGGTCTCGGACGGCTCGGGCAGCGACCGCGCCCTGCTGCGCAAGGCCGACGAGATGCTGCGCGCCGCCGGCTGCAAGCGCGACGGCAATGTCATGAAGCTGCCGAACGGCCAGCCCTTCGAGATCGAATTCCTCGATTCCAACCCGGCGCTGCAGCCGCATACCCAGCCCTTCCAGGCCAATCTCAAGCGGCTCGGCATCAACGCGACATCTCGCCTCGTCGACCCCGCGCAATACCAGCGCCGCCTCGACGAGTTCGATTTCGACATCATCAGCCGGGCGCTCTCGGGCGGGGCGATCCCCAGCGACACGCTCAGCATCGTCTATGGCTCCGAAGCCGCGAAGACACGGGGCTCGCGCAATGTCGGCGGCATCAGCCATCCTGCCATCGACGCGATGATCGAGACGATCGGCCAGGCGAAGACCTATGCCGACTGCACGGTCGCCGCGAAATGCCTCGACCGTCTGCTGCGCGCCGGACGCTACTGGATTCCGATGTGGTGGAACGACGAGGAATGGCTCGCCTATTGGGACATGTACGACCGGTCGGCGACCAAGCCGAAATACGCCTCGGGCGCGCCGGGAACATGGTGGTACGACGCCGAGAAGGCCAAGCGGATCGGAAAGGCGTGATGGTGGAGCCTTACGCGGCCCTATCGCGTCATGGTCGGGCTTGTCCCGACCATCCACCTCTTCCTTCGTGCCATGCGGTGCTCAAGACGTGGATGCTCGCCACAAGGGCGAGCATGACGGACAGCCTGAGCTCTCGTACCTGCAGGGCCATCGCATGCTGAGCTATATCGCCCGGCGCCTCGCGCTGATGGTGCCGACGCTGTTCGGCATCCTGCTCGTCTCCTTCGTTATCGTGCAGTTCGCGCCGGGCGGGCCGGTCGAGCGCGTGATCTCGCAGCTCCAGAATCCCAACAGCGGCGCGGCCGACCGTGTCGGCGGCGGGCAGGCTGGCGATGCCGGCGTGCAGGGCGACGGATCGGCCTATCGCGGTGCCCAGGGCCTCGACCCCGCCTTCATCAAGGAGCTCGAAAAGCAGTTCGGCTTCGACAAGCCGGCGCATGAGCGCTTCCTGAAGATGCTCGGCGACTATGCCCGCTTCGATTTCGGCCGCTCCTATTTCCGCGACGCGCCGGTGCTCCAGCTCATCAAGGAGAAGCTGCCGGTCTCGATCACGCTGGGCTTGTGGATGACGCTGATCTCCTACGCGATCTCGATCCCGCTCGGCATCCGCAAGGCGGTGAAGGAGGGTTCGCGTTTCGACACCTGGACGAGCGCCGTCGTCATCGTCGGCTATGCCATCCCGAGCTTCCTGTTCGCGATCCTGCTGATCGTGCTCTTCGCCGGCGGCTCGTTCTGGCAGATCTTCCCGCTCAGGGGCCTGACCTCCGACAATTGGGCCGAGCTCAGCCTCTTCGGCAAAGCGAAGGATTATCTCTGGCACATCACGCTGCCGGTTCTAGCGATGGCGCTCGGCGCCTTCGCCACCTCGACGCTGCTGACGAAGAACTCCTTCCTCGACGAGATCCGCAAACAATATGTCCTGACCGCGCGGATGAAGGGGCTCAGCGAGCGCGGCGTGCTCTACGGCCATGTCTTCCGCAACGCCATGCTGATCGTCATCGCCGGCTTCCCCGGCGCCTTCGTCCATGCGCTCTTCGCGGGCTCGCTGCTGATCGAGACGATCTTCTCGCTCGACGGGCTAGGCCTCCTCTCCTTCGAGGCGATCGTGAACCGCGACTATCCCGTGGTCTTCGCCAATCTCTACATCTTCTCGCTGATCGGCCTCGTCGTGCACCTGATCACCGACCTGACCTATAGCTGGGTCGATCCTCGCATCGACTTCGAGAGTCGGGAGGCGTGAGCATGAGCGATACGCTGATCGACGCCCCGCTCGCGCCGCCGGAGGCCAGGCAGGGCTGGCTCAAGCTCTCGCCGATCAACCGGCGCAGGCTCGACAACTTCAAGGCCAACAAGCGCGGCTGGTGGTCGCTCTGGCTGTTCCTCGCGCTGTTCGTGCTCTCGCTCTTCGCCGAGTTCATCGCCAACGACCGGCCGCTCGTCGTGCGCTACAAGGACGAATGGCTGTTCCCCGTGGCGGTGAACTATCCGGAGGAGAAGTTCGGCGGGTTCCTCGCCACGACCGATTATCGCGACCCGGTCATCGCCAAGGAGATCGCGGCCAACGGCTTCGCGGTCTGGCCGCCGATCCGCTATTCCTACCGCACGCATAATCTCGACCTGCCGGTGCCGGCCCCTGCCCCACCGACCTGGCTGCTCAAGGACGAGCAGTGCAGGACGATCGCGGAGCGCAGCGGAGGCTCGACCTGCCGCGACCTCGAATGGAACTGGCTCGGCACCGACGACCAGGGCCGCGACGTGGTGGCGCGCCTGATCTACGGCTTCCGCATCTCCGTGCTGTTCGGGCTGATCCTGTGCGCGTTCTCCTCGGTGATCGGCATCGCGGCCGGCGCCATCCAGGGCTATTTCGGCGGCTGGACGGACCTGATCTTCCAGCGCCTGATCGAGATCTGGACCTCGATCCCCGCGCTTTACCTGCTGATCATCGTCGCCGCGATCATCACGCCCGGCTTCTTCGTGCTGCTCGGCATCCTCCTGCTGTTCTCCTGGGTGGCCCTGGTGGGCGTCGTCCGGGCCGAATTCCTGCGGGCGCGCAATTTCGAGTATGTCCGCGCGGCCCGCGCGCTCGGCCTCTCCAACCGTACCATCATGATCCGGCACCTGTTGCCGAACGCGATGGTCGCGACCCTGACCTTCCTGCCCTTCATCCTGAACGGCTCGATCACCACGCTGACCTCGCTCGACTTCCTCGGCTTCGGCCTGCCGCCGGGTTCGCCCTCGCTCGGCGAATTGCTGGCACAGGGCAAGGCGAACCTCCAGGCGCCCTGGCTCGGCCTCTCCGGCTTCCTCGTGATCGCGCTGATGCTGTCGCTGCTGATCTTCATCGGCGAGGCCGTGCGCGACGCCTTCGACCCGCGGAAGACCTTCGCATGACCGCGCCGCTTCTCTCCGTCGAAGACCTCTCCGTCGCCTTCCGCCAGGGCGGGCGGGAGACGCTCGCGGTTGACCGCGTCTCGTTCTCGATCGCCAAGGGCGAGACCCTGGCGCTGGTCGGCGAGTCCGGCTCGGGCAAGTCGGTCTCGGCGCTCTCGATCCTCAAGCTCCTGAACTATCCGGCGGCGCATCACCCGTCCGGCAAGGTGCTGTTCAACGGGCAGGATCTGATCGCGGCCGACGAGGACGCGATGCGCAAGGTGCGCGGCAACGACATCACCATGGTGTTCCAGGAGCCGATGACCTCGCTCAACCCGCTCCATACGATCGAGCGGCAGATCGGTGAGATCCTCGAACTGCACAAGGGCCTGCGCGGCGAGAAGGCGCGCGCCCGCACGCTGGAACTGCTCGACCTCGTCGGTATCCGCGACGCGAAGAGCCGGCTCGATGCCTATCCGCACCAGCTCTCGGGCGGGCAGCGCCAGCGCGTGATGATCGCGATGGCGCTCGCCAACGAGCCGGAGCTGCTGATCGCCGACGAGCCGACCACCGCGCTCGACGTCACCGTGCAGGCCCAGATCCTGAAGCTGCTGAAGGAGCTTCAAGCGCGGCTCGGCATGGCGATGCTGTTCATCACCCATGATCTCGGCATCGTCCGGCGCATCGCCGACCGGGTCTGCGTGATGCTGAAAGGCAAGGTCGTCGAGCACGGTCCCGTCGCCGAGATCTTCGGCAGCCCGCAGCACGAGTACACCAAGCGCCTGCTCGCGGCCGAGCCGAAGGGGCGCCCTGCCCCGGTTCCGGCGGACGCCGCGACGTTACTGGAGGCCGGGCCGGTCAAGGTCTGGTTTCCGATCAAGTCCGGCCTGCTGCGCCGCGTCTCCGGCCATGTGAAGGCGGTCGACGGCATCTCGGTGAAGGTCCGCGAGGGTGAGACTCTCGGCGTCGTCGGCGAATCCGGCTCGGGCAAGACCACGCTCGGCCTCGCCATCCTCCGGCTGATCGCGTCGGAAGGGCCGATCGTCTTCCTTGGAGACCGGATCGACGGCTTGTCCGGCAAGCAGGTCAGGCCGAAGCGCAAGGACCTGCAGGTGGTCTTCCAGGACCCCTATGGCTCGCTCTCGCCGCGCATGTCGGTGGCCGAGATCGTCGCCGAGGGTCTTGCCATCCAGCAGCCCGACCTGACCTATCAACGCCAGCGCGAGATCGTGGCGCAGGCGCTCGCCGATGTCGGTCTGGACCCGGCGGCCATGGACCGCTACCCGCACGAATTCTCGGGTGGCCAGCGCCAGCGTATCGCCATCGCGCGGGCGATGGCGCTCGATCCGAAATTCGTGGTGCTGGACGAGCCGACCTCGGCGCTCGACATGTCCGTGCAGGCGCAGATCGTCGAATTGCTGCGGGGGCTGCAGGCGAAGCGCAAGCTGGGCTATCTCTTCATCAGTCATGACCTCAAGGTCGTCCGGGCCCTGTCGCATCGGGTGGTGGTGATGCAGAACGGCAAGGTGGTCGAGGAAGGCCCGGCAGAGACGATCTTCGCCCAGCCGCGCGAAGCCTATACCCAGGCGCTGCTGGCGGCCGCGCTGAACCTCGACACGGCCAACACCGCCGCAGTGAGGGACTGAGCATGGCTCGCGCGCTCCTGATCGTGCTGGATTCGGTCGGCTGCGGCGGCGCGGCCGATGCGGCCGCCTATGGCGATGCCGGCTCGGACACGCTCGGCCATATCGCCGATGCCTGCGCCGACGGCCGCGGCGATCGCGAGGGCCTGCGCAGCGGGCCGTTGAAGCTGCCGAACCTCGTCCGACTCGGCCTCGCTCATGCCTGCGAGGCCTCGACCGGCCGGCTACTCGCCGGGGTCGCGAAGCCGGCCAGGCCCGAAGGGCGCTGGGGCTATGGCGTCGAAGTCAGCCAGGGCAAGGACACGCCGTCCGGCCATTGGGAGATCGCCGGCTGCCCGGTGCCGTTCCAGTGGGGCTATTTCACCGAACTGGAGAATTCCTTCCCGCCCGAGCTCGTCGCCGGCATCGTCAAGCAAGGCGCGCTGCCCGGCATCCTCGGCAACAGGCACGCCTCGGGCACTGCGATCATCGACGAGCTGGGGCCGGAGCATATCGGGACGGGAAAGCCGATCTGCTACACCTCGGTCGATTCCGTGCTGCAGATCGCGGCGCATGAGGAGCATTTCGGGCTCGACCGGCTCTATGCCCTCTGCAAGATGGTACGCGGCCTCGTCGATCCCCTGCGCATCGGCCGCGTGATCGCGCGGCCCTTCGTGGGCTCGCCGGAAGAAGGTTTCACCCGCACCGGCAACCGCAAGGATTTCGCGATCCCGCCGCCGGACGAGACGATCCTCGACCGGCTGACGGCTCAAGGGCGCACGGTCGTGACCGTCGGCAAGATCGGTGACATCTTCGCCCATCGCGCCACCGGCACCGAGATCAAGCCGTTCGGCAATGCGGCGATGCTCGACGCGGCGCTGGAGGCCTGGGACGGCCTGCCAGATGGCGGCTTCTGCTTCGTCAATCTCGTCGATTTCGACACCGAGTTCGGCCATCGGCGCGATATTCCCGGCTACGCTGCGGCGCTTGAAGCCTTCGACCGCCGCCTGCCGCATCTCGAAGCGGCTCTGCGGCCGGGCGATATAGCCGTCATCACCGCCGACCACGGCAACGATCCGAGCTGGCCCGGCACCGACCATACTCGCGAGCATGTGCCGATCATCGCCTTCGGCCCGGGGATCGGCGCAGAGCCGCTCGGGCGGCGGGGCAGTTTCGCCGATATCGCGGCGAGCCTGGGCACGCTCCTCGGCATCGGGCCGGTCGGCCCCGGTCGCCCCTGGTAAGGATCAGGCTGCGGCGACCCGGCCGCAGAAGCTCGCGACATCCTGGCGGATATCCTGCGCCTGCTGGGCGAGCACGCTCGCCGCGCCCTGCAATTGCTGGGCGGCGCCATGGGTCTGGCGGGTCATGACCTCGAAGCCGCCGGCGACATCGGCGCTGCGCTGCGCGCCTTCGAAGGACAGACGAACCTGATGGGCGATCTCAGCGGTGGCGCGGCTCTGTTCGTCGACCGAGAGCGCGATCGCATTGGCGACGCTTTCGACCTCGCCGATCGCCTCCACGATGTCGCGGATCGCCTTGAGCGAGCGCTGCGAGGCCTGCTGCATCGTGCCGATCTGCTGCGAGACCTCGTCGGTCGCCTTGGCGGTCTGGGCCGAGAGCGTCTTGACCTCGCTGGCGACGACTGCGAAGCCGCGGCCCATCTCGCCGGCACGCGCGGCTTCGATCGTGGCATTGAGCGCGAGCATGCTGGTCTGGGCAGCGATACCGCGGATGATCTCGACGACGGCGCCGACATTCTCGCTGCTCTGGGCGAGATGCTCGATCTCGGCGCTGGCACGACGGGCGAGATCGGCGGCCACCTTCGAGCCGTCGGCCGATTGGCCGGCATTGCGACCGATCTCGCCGATGGAGGCGACGAGTTCGGTGCTGGCGGCCGAGAGATGGTCGATGCTGTCCATGGTGCCGGCGGCAGAATCCGAGACCATCGTGGTCTGGCGCCGGACATAGTCGGATGTTTCGGTCAACGCCCCGGCCTCGGTGTTCATCGCCGCGGCGGAATGATCGAGCACCGCCATCGCCTGCTCCATCTGGGCACGGAAGCCGGCGACGACATCGCGCAGCGTCTCGGCACGCCGGCCGAGCTCCTCGGCAAGATTGCGCTCCTTCTCGCCGGCGATGCGCTCGCGCTCGGCCACTTCCTGTGCCCGAGCCAGATTCTGCTC
The DNA here is from genome assembly GCF_011764485.1 of Bosea sp. ANAM02. Classification (NCBI taxonomy): domain Bacteria; kingdom Pseudomonadati; phylum Pseudomonadota; class Alphaproteobacteria; order Hyphomicrobiales; family Alloboseaceae; genus Allobosea; species Allobosea sp. ANAM02. Next base: position 4,110,296 of record NZ_AP022848.1, read on the forward strand.
GTTCACGGCGAACATGCGTTGCATGACGACGGCGAAAATCGCCAGGAATGCCGTCTCGATGATGACGATCACCGCATGAAGCATCACCCGCAGCAGGCTGCCGCCCTGGTAGAAGACGGCCGCCGGCAGGACATATTGCAGCACGAGATGGTGCAAGGCCGTCAGTACGGCGCCGAGCAGGATCGGCCGCCAGTCGCAGAAGCCGGCCAACAGGGCCAGGATCGCGAAGTAATACATATGCATGTCCGGCTGCCAGGGATGGCCGGCGAAGCTGAACACCAGGATCGAAACCTGCCCGATCAGCATGGCCGCGATGACGAGCTGCGTCACGATGGCCGGGCCAGCCAGGCGATAGATGAGAACGGCGAGCACCGCAGCGAGCGCGGCCAACAGCACCGGGACAGTACCGGACGCGCCATTGACCCGGAAGCCCAGCGCGAGCAGCGGCAGATGGAGCAGTCCGAGCGCGAGCAGAGCCTGCGTGACCCTGTGGCGTACCGCTGACAGCGTCCAGATCATGACGAGGCTTCCGGTTGGCCGGGATTGTCGAGGCATCCGGCAAGGCCCGTCAGGACCAGGGACAACCACGCGCCTTTCGGCAGCGAGGGCATCTCCCCGCCCGATGTCGGCGCCACGATGACGACGGAGCTCAACCTGCCACTGCGCAGGACGCGATAGCCGGCCGCGAAGCTCAGGGCCACGGCCTCCGCACCATCGGTCCAAGGCGGAAAGACGATTGCGACCGGCACTGTACCGTCACTCGGTTGCGGCAGGCTCGCGAGGGCTCCGAAGCTGGCCAGAAGACAGAACAATCCGACGAGGAGGCCACCAGCAGGCGACAAGCGCTCCTCGCGCGCCGCATCGGATTCCGCTGGTGTGGACGAGGGCATTGGCAGGGATAACTCGGAGCAAAGACGGCGTCCTGACGAAGCAAGCGTAGCGGCGTAAAATTTTACTTAAGCCTTTCACCAGCGCTGAACGACGATTGCTCGCGCGGCATCGCGTTTACCTTTCATCAAGAGGGGAGTTTTACAACTTTTAGTTGCATATCCTTGTCGAGGAACGGTCATGCCGCCAGCCCTGTCCCGCTTCTCCCGGAACCAGCGCGCGACCACCGTGATCGAGTTCGCCTTCGTCGCGCCGATCCTCCTGCTGCTGCTGGTCGGCATCATGGGCTACGGCTATGTCTTCGGCATCTACCACAGCATCCAGCAGATCGCAGCCGAGGCGGCGCGATCGTCCATATCGGGCCTGAGCGACGCCGAGCGTTCCCAGATCGCCCGCGACTTCATCACCGCCAATGCCGGCTCCTACGCCTTCATCGACCCGGCCAAGCTACGAGTCCGCACCGGCCAGACCGGCCCGCAGATGCAGAGCTTCGAAGTCGCCGTCGCCTATGACATGAGCGGCTCGGTCTACGACAATCTCAGCCGAATGGTATCGCTACCACAACCCATGATTGAGCGCCGGGCGATCGTCCAGCGCGGCGGATATTGAACAGGATTCGCGATATCGCGGCCAGGAGGGCACCCATGCTCAGGCTCAGGAACTTCGCCAGGGACCAGCGGGGCGGCACCGCGATCCTCTTCGCCGTCTCCGCCACGGTGCTGCTCGGCTTCGGCGCCATGGCCGTCGATGTCGGCAATTTCTTCTACGAGAAACGCAAGCTCCAGACCGCCAACGACCTCGCCGCTCTCGCGGCCGCGAGCGATCTGCCGCGGGCACGGGCCGCGGCCCAGTCCAGCACCGTCCAGAACGGCTTTCCAGGCAATGCGATTCAGGCGCTGCAGACAGGGGTGTATACGCCCGACCCAAAACTGGCGCCTGGAGCGCGTTTCGTTCCGAGCCCGGCCACGGTTGCTAACGCCGTAAGGATCGACATGCGGACCACAGCGCCGCTGCTGCTCGGCCGCGTGCTGACCTCGTCCGCCGCGGCCCAAGCGCCGAGCACCGCCCCGCGTCCGCCGGGCAGCACGCCAACCGTGGCAAGCCTCAGCAGCGGGGATGTGCCGATCGGCTCCAGCGCCATCGCCGTCCAGGATGCCCAGGCTTCCTTCGCCGTCGGCTCGCGCCTGCTCAGGCTTGATGGCGGCCTGCTCAACAGCCTGCTGGGCGGGCTGCTCGGCGGCGGCATCTCGCTCTCCGTCATGGATTACGACGCCCTGATCAAGGCGCGGATCGACCTGTTCGACGTCTCGAAGCGCCTCGCCACGCGCCTCGACCTGACGGCGGCGACCTATGACGACGTGCTGAAGGCGGATGCCCGCCTCGGCGACGTCCTGGCGGCCATCGTCGACGCCTCCCGCGACCATGATACGCGCAGCGGCACCGCCACCGCGGCGCTGGGCCGGATCGCGAGCGCCTCGGCGAGCAACCTGCCGGTCAATCTCGCCTCGCTGATCTCCTTCGGGCCAGCCGGCGACAAGCCGCTCTCCGGGCCGAAGCCGCTCGCGGCCTCGCTCTCGGCGCTCGACATCGTCTCGGCGGTGGCCCAGATCGCCAATGGCAACCGCCAGATCGATGTCGGGCTCAACCTGAACCTGCCGGGGATAGCCGCCGCCTCGCTCAAGCTCGGCATCGGCGAGCGGCCGGTCGGCACCAGCCTGATGCGGGTGGGGCGCACCGGTGCCAGTGTCCACACCGCGCAGACGCGGCTCCTGCTGACAGTCGATCTCGTCGGCTCGGGCGCAGCCTCGCTGGTCCGGGTGCTTGTTTATCTCGAACTCGCGGCCGCGACGGCCCGGCTCACCGGAATCCAGTGCTCGCCCGGCGACGTCTCGACCTCGCGGGTCACACTGGGCGTGACGCCGGCCGTGGTCGACGCCTGGATCGGGCAGGTCTCAATGGCGGAATTCAACAATTTCACCAGGGCGCCGAACCCGCCGGCCGCGACCCTCGTCAACGCCGCCGGGCTCGCCAAGGTCACGGGCCGGGCCCATGTGACGATGACCAATCTCTCCGAAGCCGCCGTCAGCTTCAGCTATCCGGAGATCCAGCGCAGCGACAAGAAGACGACCTCGACCCAGAATTTCGTCGCGACCCTGCTCGGGCGGCTCGTCGGCGATCTCGAACTGCGCGTGGAGGCGCTGGGGCTCGGCCTCGGCCTGCCCGGCCTCGAGGGGCTGGTCGGCGGCGTCATCGGCGCTGCGGCGACGCCGCTCGACCAGATCCTGAACGGCGTGCTCGGCACGCTCGGCATCGGGCTCGGCCAGGCCGATAGCTGGGTCAGCGGCGTGCGCTGCGGCGGTGCGGTGCTAGTACGGTGAGCATCGTCAGGGAAATCAATGCGGGAAACCACTCCGTCATGCTCGCCCTTGTGGCGAGCATCCACGTCTTGAACACGGCTCTCGACACCTGAAGACGTGGATGGTCGGGACAGGCCCGACCATGACGACGATCCCCTTAGGGGCTTCTAGTTCTGCAGCCGCTGCTTGATCCGCTTGATCAGGCCGTCCCGGACGTCGCGATAGGCGTCGAGCTTCTGCTCGCGCGAACCCTGGAACACGGTCGGATCGACGGTCGGCCAGTATTCGACCTCGGCGGCATGGGTCCGCGTCAGGTCCAGCGCCTTGTGATGGGCCTCGGGCGAGAGCGTGATGATCAGGTCGAAATTCAGCCCTTCCCACTCCTCCAATTCCTCGACCGATTTCGGCTTGTGCTTGCTCAGATCGATGCCGATCTCGTCGAGGATCGCGTGCACGAAGCCGTCCGGCTCGCCCTTCCGGGCACCGGCCGACTGGACATAGATCGACTTGCCGAAGAAGTGCTTGGCCAGGGCCTCGGCCATGGGCGAGCGCACGGCGTTCATCGCGCACATGAACAGCACGCTCTGCACCTTGCGCGGGGCCTCCAAGCGCGTCAGCCCTTCCAGTGCAGCGCGTAGATCAGCGTGAAGAGGCGCCGCGCCGTGTCGAAATCGACCTCGACCTTGTTGGCCAGCCGTTCCGCCAGGATGCCGGCCGCCTCGTCATGCAGGCCGCGCCGGCCCATGTCGATCGCCTCGATCTGCGTCGGCGTCGAGGTCCGGATCGCCGCGTAGTAGCTGTCGCAGACCAGTTCGTAATCCTTGATGATGCGCCGGAACGGGCTGAGCGAGAGATGATGCGTCACGACCGGCGCGCCATCGGCCTGCTTGATCTCGAAGACGAGGCGCCGCTCGACCATGGCGAGATGCGCGAGATACGGGCCGCCGTCATGTTCGGGAATGACGAAGCTGTTGCGCTCGATCAGGTCGTAGATAGCGACGGCGCGCTCGTGCTCCTGATCGGGCGTGCCGCGACCGAGGGAATTTTCGTCGAGGGTCAGGCCGACCAGGCGCTGGTTCGTGGCAGTCGAGACGTCGGACATCGCTCCTCCGGCCATGGCGCGGCCCGTCGGACAACGCTCAGAGATTAAGCCTGATCGTCACGGATCGGCCGTGCGCCTGCAAGCCCTCTGCCTCAGCCAATTGCGTGGCGGCGGATGCGAGCGTTCGCAGGCCCTCGGGGCCGCATCTCAGGAGCGAGGTCCGCTTCATGAAATCGCCGACGCCGAGGCCGGACGAGAAGCGGGCCGAGCGGGCCGTCGGCAGGACATGATTGGGGCCGCCGACATAGTCGCCGATCGCCTCCGGCGTGTGGCCGCCGAGGAAGATCGCGCCGGCATTGCGGATCAGGCCCGCGAGGCGCTCCGGATCGGCCGTCATGATCTCGAGATGCTCGGGCGCGAGCCGGTCGACCAGCGGCACGGCGGCCTCGAGATCGGCGACGAGCAGGATCGCGCCGAATTCCTGCCAGCTCTGGCCGGCGATCTCCGCCCGCGGGAGCGTCGCGAGCTGCGCCGCGACCGCCTTCTCGACCTCGGTGGCCAGTGCCGCATCGTCGGTCATCAGGATCGACTGGGCGGAGACATCGTGCTCGGCCTGCGCCAGCAGGTCGGCGGCGATCCAGTCGGGATTGGCGCTGCGATCGGCGATCACCAGCACCTCGGAGGGGCCGGCGATCATGTCGATGCCGACCTGACCGAAGACCCGGCGCTTGGCGGCGGCGACATAGGCGTTACCGGGGCCGACGATCTTGGCGACCGGGGCGATCGCCGCCGTGCCGTAGGCGAGCGCCGCGACGGCCTGCGCGCCGCCGATGCGATAGACTTCGTCGACGCCGGCGAGCCGGGCGGCGGCGAGCACGAGCGGGTTCGTCTCCCCGCGCGGCGTCGGCGCGACCATGACGATGCGCGGCACGCCGGCGACCTTCGCCGGGATGGCGTTCATCAGGACCGATGACGGGTAGCTCGCCGTACCGCCGGGCACATAGAGCCCGACCGCCTCGATCGCGCTCCAGCGCCAGCCGGTGCCGACGCCCGCCACATCCTCGACCCAGGAATCGACCGGCTTCTGGCGGCGGTGATAGGTCTCGATCCGCTCGCGCGCCGTCTCCAGCGCCGCCAGCAGCTCAGGCGAGCAGGCCACGACCGCCGCATCGATCTCGGCCTCGGAGACGCGCAGGGTCCCGGGCGTCAGGTCGAGCGCATCGAAGCGGGAGGTATAGTCGATCAGCGCCGCGTCGCCCTTCTCGCGGATATCGGCGATGATGTCGGCGGCGACGCGGTCGACCTCCTCCGAGACCTCGCGCTTGGCGGAAAGCAGCGCCGCGAAGCCCTCAGCAAAGCGGGCATCCCTGTCGTCGAGCCTGATCGGCATGGGTATCCTCGAAACTGACAGATCGTCGCCGTGGAAGGCCTTCCAATCAGCGACGGTCATCCCGGGCGTAGCGCAGCGAAGACCCGGGATCCATGCCGGAACGGTCAGGCATGGATCCCGGATCGGCGCCGCTGACGCGGCTTGTCCGGGATGACGCGCGTTCTTAGACGAAGGGATCGACCGATTGAAGCTGTCGTCGCTGGAAAAACGCGGCGCTCAGGCGCCGTCGGGGTGACCGGGCGTGGCCGCGGCTTCCCAGACCGGTCCGAGATCCTTCATCTGGGCCTCGATGCATTCGACCGAGAGGCGGATCGCCGCGCCTTCCGAGAAATGCAGCGTCACGTCGCCGGCCGGGTCGTCGCCCAGATCGAAGGTCACAGCGAGGAGGTTCAGGACCTTGTCGGGATCGCTCTTGTCCAGCTTGGCGCTGCGCACGGACTGGACACGATCGAAATGCAGCGCGGTCAGGCGGCGGCGGCGCTGGCCGCGCTGAGCGCCCTCCCAGTCGAAGCGTCGCAGCGCGAGCGCGAAGCGCTTTTCGCGCGGCAGATAGACGAGATCGGCCGCCTTCAGCACCGCATCCTGAAGATGGGCTGAGACAATCGCGAGATCATCGGCATCGAGCGCGATGAGCTTCAGGGGATCGGCGGCATCGTCTGACATGGTTTTGTTCTGACGAGCCGCCCCGAGAAAATCAACAGCCGAGAATCAGCCGCTGATGCGTTCCACCAGCGCGCCGCAGCGGCCGAGCTTGGCTTCCAGCGCCTCGAAGCCACGATCGAGATGGTAGACGCGGTTGATCGTCGTGTCGCCTTCGGCAGCGAGCCCGCCGATCACCAGCGAGACCGAGGCGCGCAGGTCCGTCGCCATCACCGGCGCGCCGGTCAGTTTCTCGACGCCCTCGACATGGGCGACATCGCCGTCCAGCCGGATCTTCGCGCCGAGCCGGGCGAGTTCCTGCACATGCATGAAGCGGTTCTCGAAAATGGTCTCGCGGATGCGCGAGGTGCCCTTCGCCCGGGTCATCAGCGCCATGAACTGCGCCTGCAGGTCCGTCGGGAAGCCCGGGAAGGGATCGGTATCGATATCGACCGCCGTCAGCCCCTGCCCGTTGCGGCGCACGCGGATGCCCTCGTTGGTCGCGTCGATCTCGACGCCGGCCCTGGCGAGCACGTCGAGGGCCGATTGCAGCAATTCCGGCCGTGCGCCTTCCAGGATAACGTCGCCGCCGGTCATCGCCACGGCCATGGCATAGGTGCCGGCCTCGATGCGATCGGGCAGCACGGCGTGATGCGCGCCACCGAGACGCGCGACGCCGGTGACGACGATGCGCGGGGTGCCAGCCCCCTCGATCCTGGCGCCCATCTTGACGAGGCAGGCGGCGAGATCGGTGACCTCCGGCTCGCAGGCGGCGTTCTCGATCACCGTCGTGCCCTGGGCGAGCACGGCAGCCATCAGCGCGGTATGGGTGCCGCCGACCGTGACCTTTGGAAAGACGATCTCGCCGCCCTTCAGGCCCTTGGGCGCGCGCGCCAGCGCGTAGCCGTTCTCGATCGCGATCTCGGCGCCGAGCTTCTCCAGCGCCATCAAGAGCAGATCGACCGGGCGCGTGCCGATGGCGCAGCCGCCGGGCAGCGAGACCTTGGCCTCGCCCATGCGGGCCAGGATCGGCGCGATCACCCAGAAGCTCGCGCGCATGGTCGAGACCAGCTCATAGGGCGCGCAGGTGTCGACGATCTGGCGTGCGGTGAGCGCGATGGTCTGGCCGGTCTCGGCCGACTGGCCGATGCGCTTGCCGGCAACGGTGCGGTCGACGCCCTGGTTCGACAGGATGCGCGAGAGCGCCGTCACGTCCGAGAGCCGCGGCACGTTGGTCAGCGTCAGCGTCTCGTCTGTCAGCAGGCTCGCGATCATCAGCGGCAAGGCAGCGTTCTTCGCGCCGGAGATCGGAATGGCGCCATTGAGGCGCTGGCCGCCGGTGATGCGGATCTTGTCCATCGTCGGGTCCTGCTCGGCCGGCCGGGCGAAAGGCCGGCGGCGCGTGGAGAATAAGGAATTCAGGTCCTGGAGGTGTCGGCCTGAGAGGGCGGCTCCGGCTCACGCGCTGGCGCCTCATCCGAGCGGCGAGCGCGAGCCTGGGCCTTGCGGCGCTTCAGATTCTCGCGGAGCGCGGCGGCAAGGCGCGCATGCTTCTCGTCTTCGGCTGTCTGGCGGGTCACGGCATCAGCTCTGGATGGGATGTTTGAACGCGGGAACGCGGCGAATTCGCGGCGGTATCGTTAGACCCTGAACCGCCGCCGGACAAGCGCCTGCACTGGCTAACGCCACCTGCCCCATAGCGGGCCAGCATCGTGCCGGATGAGGCCAGTTCCGACCTCCGTTTTTCGCACCGAGCACAATCATTCTCCGGCAACCGGCCAGACGATCCATTTGCTTCGCGCACCCGGGCCCTCGCGAAATTTTCGTTCCAGCATCGGCGGCGCGACCCTTGCTCTGTAGCGGCTCGTGGCGGCTCCGACGGTCTCACCTGACGCTTGGTAAGAAAAAATCCTTAATGCTATTAACCATTTCCGGGAGAATCCGTTTACACTTCGTTAAGCTCGTTTACGCTGCCGGCATCAAGGAGTTTGTGGGGTAGCGTCATGTTGCAGTCCTTGAAGACCGGAGCGGGCGGCCGCGGGCCGACCCTGCTGGAGAGCTGCGAAGTCATCGATGCGATCCGCTACAAGGCAGGCTTCCTGCCGGAGGTGGAGATCGCCTATGAGCCGGATATCAAGACGCTCTGGGTCACGATCCGGCCCGAGCTGAAGCCCGTCTTCACGCTGCAACTGCTCGACAGCCTAGTGAAGATCCAGAGCGCGATCGTGGCGCTGTGGGGCGCGCCCGACCAGTATCATCGCGCCCCGGTGCGCTTCCTCGCCTTCCGCGGCACGGGGCCTTTCTTCACGCTCGGCGGCGATCTCGATTTCTATCTGGACTGCCTGGCCAAGAACGACCGCGCCGCGCTGACGGAGTACGCGAGGCTTTCGGCGGAAGGCGCGATCTGGAATTCCGGCGGCCTGAACGGCCTCGTCGTGACGCTCTCGACGATCCATGCCAAGGCGATCGGCGGCGGCATCGACGCCCCGCGCTCATGCAATGTCATGATCGCCGAGGAACAGGCTTCGTTCGTCTATCCGGAGATCAAGTTCAACCATTTCCCGATCACGGCGGTCGCGATCCTGTCGCGGCGCATGGGCCAGCGCGCCGCCGAGCAGATGCTGCTCTCCGGCGAGGAGATGAGCGCGCAGGACTTCATGGCGGCGGGCGGCCTCGAGGCGGTGGTACCGACGGGCACGGGCGAGGACTGGATCCGCAAATACTGCGCCGACTCGCTGCCGATCCATGCCGCCAAGACCGCGCTGTTCTCGGCCTTCAACCGTCGCCATGGCGATCTGCGTGAAGAGCTCGGCCATCTCGGCGAGATCTGGACGAATTGCATGCTGCGGCTCAGCCCGAGCGCGATCTCGAAGCTGCAGCGCATCGCACAGACCCAGGACCGGATGCTGGCGCGCGTCTACCAGCGCCACCTCGCCCCGGTCTGACGGGAAAGGGATCTCCACTTTCCGGGGCTTCCCGTAAAACCACACGAAGCATTTACCTCTGCTCGCGTACAACCCGATGGCATAATGCGCGACGTGCGGTTTTCGCGCGTCGCGCCGCGTGGGGCGGCAAAGGCAGGAGTAGATGACAGGCGCTCTCAAGCGACTGGTGGCGACCGGCGGGCGCAAGCAGGACGAGGGCATCGACCTGACCGGCTATACGCTGCTGGTCAGTTCACTGTTCTCGTCGCCGGCCTCGATCATTCCCGGCGGCATCGCCGGCATCCTGACGCCGTTCCTCTGCTGGATTTCCACCGGCATGGATATCTTCATGAGCCTCACCATCCTGGTGACGCTCATCGTGATCCTGCGCATCATGACGGTGGTGGCCTATCGCCGGCGCAACCATGCGCAGGACAGCTACGCCGAGACCCGCCGCTGGGATCGCGACTACTTCCTCGGCGCCACCGTGTTCAGCGCCGCCCTCGGCTATAGCTGCTATGTCGCGCTGGTTCAGACGGACGATCCTGCCGCCCATATCACCTCGGTCGCCTCCACCATCGCGCTGGCGTCGGGCTATGTCGCGCGCAATGCCGGCAGGCCGAAATTCGTCGCCGTGCAGCTTCTGACCTTCTGCATCCCGATGGCGATCGGCCTGATCGGCGCCCATAACCCCTATTACCGCTATATCGGCTATTTCGCCTTCCTCTACGTGGCGGCCAATATCGCGATCACCAACTCGCTGCACCGCAACCTGCTGGCGCTGAGCGACGCCAACAAGCAATCCAAGGCGTTGGCTTCCGCCCTGCATTCGCAGAACCTGACGCTCGACGCCGCGCTCAACACCATGATCGACGGGCTGGCGATGTTCGACCGCAGCCTCAAGCTCGCGGTCAGCAACGCGCCTCACAGCACGCTCTACGGCCTGCCCGAGACGCTCGCCCTGCCCGGCACGCCGCTGACCGCGATCGCGCGTTTCCTGGTCGAGCGGCAGGTTATCAGCCAGGAGCAGTTGCGCGACATCCGCACGGCGCTGACCGAGGTCCAGGCCAGCCAGCAGGCGACGAGCCGCGAGCTGGTGACGCGGGGCGGGCTCGTGCTGGTCGTGACGCTCGCGCCGGCTGCCGAGGGCGGCATCCTGATGCTCACGGAGGATGCCACCGAGCGCAAGGCGACGGAGGCGCGCATCGAGCAGATGGCGCGTTTCGACGAACTGACCGGGCTCGCGAACCGCTTCGAATATACCACCCAGATCGGGGAGGCCTTCGCCAAGCTGGAGCGCACGGGCGAGGGCTTCGCGCTGCTCTATCTCGATCTCGACGGCTTCAAGCAGGTCAATGACAGCCTGGGCCACGATATCGGCGATCGGGTGCTGATGGAGACCGCGAGCCGCCTGCGCGGCGCGATCCGCGGCAACGACATGCTCGCCCGCTTCGGCGGCGACGAGTTCCTGCTGATCCTGCCGTCGGCGGACCATCTCGCCGTCACCGCCATCGCGCAGCGGATGATCGACGTGATGTCGCGGGCGTTCGATGTCGACGGCAAGACCGTCTACGTGACGGCGAGCATCGGCATCGCGATGGCTCCGCTCGACGGTGCCAATCCGGCCGACCTGCTGCGTCATGCCGATACGGCGCTCTACAAGGCCAAGTCCGCCGGCCGGAACATGCTGATGTTCTTCAACCCGGCCATGGCCGAGGAGATGATGGAGCGGCACGAGATCGAGGTCGACCTGCGCAAGGCCTGCACCGACGGCTCGCTCGAGCTCTACTACCAGCCGATCATCGACCTGAAGACCCAGAAGATCGTGTCGCGCGAGGCGCTGATGCGCTGGCGCCATCCCACCCGCGGCATGGTGCCGCCGGGCGTGTTCATCCCGATCGCCGAGCAGTCCGGCCTGATCGCCGGCATGGGCGACTGGGCGATCCGCCAGGCCTGTCGCGACGCCGCAGGCTGGGAGCCAGGCATCGGCGTTTCCGTCAACGTCTCGCCGCTGCAGTTCCGCGAGCCGCTCCGGATCGTCGAGTCGGTCAAGCAAGCCCTTCTCGCCTCGCAGCTCGAATCACGGCGCCTGATGCTCGAAGTCACGGAATCGCTGTTGATCGAGGATGACAAGCTGGCGCTTTCGGTGCTCGATGAATTGCGGGCGCTCGGCGTGACCTTTGCGCTCGACGATTTCGGCACGGGCTATTCCTCGCTCGCCTATCTCTCGACCTATCCGTTCGCGCAGGTGAAGATCGACCAGAGCTTCGCGCGCGAGGTGCACACCAACGAGGCCTCGAAGGCCGTTATCGAGGCGGTCTGCCAATTGGCGCGCCGCCTGCAGATGAATGTCGTGGTCGAGGGCATCGAAACCGAGCAGCAGCGCATCGCCGTCCAGCTGCTCGGCGCCCACCGCGCCCAGGGCTTCCTGTTCGGCCGCCCGGAAGCGCTGGCCAGCATCAAGGGCCGCAACGGCAGCGGCAATCGCAGCGTCGCCTGAACAGGCGGGAACTTCGCTTTAATTCCGGCATGGCACCGCAACGGCCTTGATTCCGCCGGCGCGGCAACGCATCAGCGATCGGGGACGACAGCGAAACGGGACATCCGGTGAGCGACGGCACAGCCAAGGCGGCGAGACCAGCCGCGTTGACACCCGATATCTGCGTCATCGGCGCGGGCGCGAACGGCATCGCACTGGCGATCGCGGCGGCGGCCTTCGGCGTTCCCGTCGTCCTGATCGAGCGAGACGCCACCGGCGGCGACCAGGGGCCGCTCGCCGTTCGCGCGTTGATCGAGGTTGGAGTGCGCGCGCAAGCGCTGCGCGATGCCGGACGCTTCGGCCTTCCAGCCGCCGAGCCGCAGCCGAATGCGGCTCAGATCCATGACCATGTCCAGCGAGCGCTGGCCACCGACCGGGCCAATCACGCAGCCGAGCGACTGGCCACGCTCGGTATCACCGTCATCCGGGGCGAGGCCCGCTTCACCAGCCGCAGCACGGTCACCGTCGAAGGACAGCCGATCAAGGCCCGCCGCTTCGTCATCGCCACCGGCGCGCGCACCATTCCGCCCGCGATGGAGGGGTTCGATGCGGTTCCGGTTCTGCTGGAGAGCGACCTTGCCGGCCTGACCCGGCTGCCGGAACGACCGATCGTACTGGGCGGTGCAGGCGCCGCCCTGGCGCAGGCCCTGCATCGGCTCGGCTGCACGGTGAACCTCGTCGCTCCCGATGGCCTGCTGGCGGGACATGACGCTGAAGCGGCAACCATCCTGCGTCGCCGCCTGCTGCGCGAGGAATTGGCGCTTCACGAGAACGGCGAGCCGCTGCGGGCGGAGCGCACGCGCTCCGGGCTTCGCCTCGTCCTGTCCTCGCCTGCCGGCGAGACGATGATCGAGGGCTCGCATCTCATCCTCTGCGGCCCGCGCCGGCCTGCGATCGAGGAGCTCGACCTCGATCTCGCCGGCATCCGCCACGATGGCTCCGGCATCACCGTCGACCGCAGCCTGCGGACGAGCAATCGCCGCGTCCATGCTCTGGGAGCCTGTGCAGGCGGCGCTGCAACCGCCCCCTCCGATCGGGCCGGCGAAGACCATGTCGGGCCCGTACTGCGGAGCATCCTGTTCCGTCAGCCGATGAAGATCGATCCGGCAAGCGAGCCACGCGTCGCCTGGAGCCGGCCGCAGGTCGCCTCGCTCGGGTTGTCGGAGGCTGAGGCCCGCAAGGCAGCAGGGACGATACAGGTGCTGCGCTGGCCGTTCTCCGAGAACGCCGCCGCGCAGGCGGCCGGCGAGACGGAGGGCTTCGTCAAGGCGATCGTCGACCGGAAGGGCCATATCCGCGGCGTCACCATCGTCGGCGAAGACGCCAGCGAATTGATCGCGCCGTGGTGCATCGCGATGCGCGCCGGGCTCGGCATCGGCACCATGGCCGGCATGCCGCTGCCGGCCGGTGCCCGCTCGGATGCATCGCGGCGTGCCGCGCTTTCCTTCCACGCGGCTTCGACCACGCGGCCCGGCCTGCGCCGCCTCATCGGCTTTCTGCGGCGTTTCGGCTAAGATCGCCCACGATGCATGCTCCGAAGCCAGCCCTGTCGGTCAGCCAACCGCGCGGCCTCACGCGCCTCGGCCTTTCGGCCAAGCTGCTGCTCGTCACCGTGCTCTTCGTCATGCTGGCGGAGGTGCTGATCTATCTGCCCTCGATCGCGAATTTCCGGCGCAACTGGCTGCATGACCGGATCGCGGCGGCGCAGGTGGCCGCGCTGGTGCTTGAGGGCGCGCCGGAGGATGGCCTGCCCGAGGGTAGCGAGAACCGCCTGCTGATGGGCGTCGGTGCCCGCGCGATCGCCGCACGCGTCGGCGGAGCGCGGCGCCTGCTCAGCCTCGATTCGATGCCGCCGCCGGAGGTCTCGCGCTCGGTCGACCTGCGCAACCTGAGCTGGGTGAACGCCATCGAGGAAGCACTTTCCGTGCTCGTCTCGCCCGCGACCATGCCGATCCGCGTGGTCGGCGAGGCTGTCGGCGGCGCCGATTTCGTCGAGATCGTCATCGACGAGGCGCCGCTGCGCCGGGCGATGCTGAAATTCTCCTGGAGCCTGCTGCTGATCTCGCTGCTGCTCACAGGCCTCACCGCGCTCGCCGTCTATATCGCGCTCAATGCGCTGATCATCGGGCCGATCCGGCATCTCGCCGCCAATGTCATGGAATTCGAGGCCGACCCGGAAAATCCCCGGCGGATCATCGAGCCTTCGCTGCGCGCCGACGAGATCGGCGAGGCGGAGCGCGCGCTCGCCCGCATGGAGGCGACGCTGGCCGACGAATTGCGCACCAAGAAGCACCTCGCCGAGCTCGGCCTCGCCGTTTCCAAGATCAATCACGACCTGCGCAACATGCTGGCGGCAGCGCAGCTCATGTCCGACCAGTTGATCGAGACCCGCGACGCCAAGATCCGCCGCTTTGCGCCGCGCCTGATCGCGACGCTGGGGCGCGCCATCGATTTCTGCCAGGCGACCCTCGCCTATGGTCGCGCCGCCGAGGCGACGCCCGCGATCCGGGACGTCGCGCTGCGGCAGCTCGTCGCCGAACAGGCCGAGATGCTCGGTCTCGGCGAGGGCAAGCAGCCGCGCTTCGAGAACCGGGTGCCGCCCGAACTCTCCGCTCCCTGCGACCCCGACCAGATGGCGCGCGTGCTGACCAACCTGATGCGCAACGCGATCCAGGCGCTGACGCGGGCAGGCCCCGATCCGGGCGACATGCCCGTGCTGACGGTCACGGCCGGGCCGGAGAACGGTTCGGTGGCACTGCGCGTCATCGACAACGGACCCGGCGTGCCCGAGCGGGCGCGGGCCAACCTGTTCCAGGCCTTCCGCGGTTCGGTGACGCCGGGCGGCACCGGGCTTGGGCTGGCCGTCGCGGCCGAGCTGGTCCGGCTTCATGGCGGCTCGATCGCGCTCGAATCGTCCGATACCGGCGCCGTGTTCGCAGTCATGCTGCCAGCGCGGCGCGCCAACGGGCATTGAACAAAGCGCGTCATTCTCGGGCGGAGCGAAGCGCAGACCCGAGAATCTCATGACCAGAGGGCGCTGGTTTCCGAGATGCTCGGGTCAAGCCCGAGCATGACGCGCGTATGATTTACCGCCCTACTGGCTCGCCCAGATCACCCGCGCCATGAAGGCGATCTCGGTATTGTTCAGCACGCGGTCGGCATGCTCCGGGTTGAGCGAGGCGAGCTCGACCGTCTTGGCCGTCTGGCGCTTGAGCTGCTTGGCCAGCACCTCGCCCTCCACCGTCTTGACCACGACGCGGTCGCCGCGCCGAACCGTCGCGGTCGGCGAGACGATGATGGTGTCGCCGTCGCGATAGAGCGGCAGCATCGAATCGCCGGAGATTTCGAGCGCATAGGCCTTCTCGTCGGCGACGCCCGGAAAGGCGACCTCCTCCCAGCCCGTCCCGACCGGAAAGCCGCCATCGTCGAAGAAGCCGCCGGAGCCCGCCTGGGCGAAGCCGATCAGGGGAATCGTGCGCGCCGGCGCGGGCTCCCGACGCAGCACCACGCTCATAAACTCGTCGAAGGAGGCGCCGGTCGCGGCCAGGATCTTGGAGATCGATTCGGTCGAGGGCCAGCGCTCGCGCCCGTCGGGCGCGACGCGCTTGGAGCGGTTGAAGGTGGTGGCATCGAGCCCGGCCTTGCGGGCCAGCCCCGAGGCGGTGAAGCCGTAGCGCTGTGCGAGCGTGTCGATCGCCCCCCAGATCTGGTCATGTGACAGCATCGCGCGGGCCTCGCTTCGCTCTTGCCGTTTGGCGGGGATTGAAGATAGGAAATATCCCCTATCGTATAAGATTTCAATCCGAATCTCGCCACAATCGGACAACCGCTTGCGGAATCCTCCTGCCAGCGTTTAAGCCGGGGCCGACATTCGCACGCGAGACCTCCGGTGCCCCTGATCTACAAGATATGCCCTGACGCGCTCTGGTCGGAAGCCGAGGCCAAGGGCCGCTTCGACGGCGCCCCGATCGATCTCGCCGACGGCTACATTCATTTTTCCACGGGCGCGCAGGTCGCCGAGACCGCCGCGAAGCACTTCGCCGGGCAGGAGAGGCTCCTCCTCATCGCCATCGACGACGGGCGCCTCGGCTCCGAATTGCGCTACGAACCCTCGCGCGGCGGAGCCTTGTTCCCGCATCTCTATGCTTCGCTCGATCCGAAGGTCGTCCGCTGGATCGCGCCCATGCTGTTGAAAGCCGACGGCAGCCACACCCTTCCGGAGACGCTCGCATGATCGGTGGCCTGTTCAACCTCGCCCGGCCGTTGATCCACCGCATGGATGCGGAGACGGCGCATCGCCTGACCGTCGCGGCGCTGGCCACCGCGCCCGCCATGAAGCCGGGGCCGGACGATCCCGTGCTCGCGACCGAGGCGTTCGGGCTGTCCTTCTCCAATCCGGTCGGCCTCGCGGCCGGCTTCGACAAGAATGCGGAAGCCGTCGATGGCGCGCTCGGGCTCGGCTTCGGCTTCGTCGAGGTCGGCGGCGTGACGCCATTGCCGCAGCCCGGCAACCCGCGTCCGCGCGTCTTCCGGCTGCTGGAGGACGAAGCCGTCATCAACCGCTACGGCCTCAACAGCGAGGGCATGGAGGCCGTGGCGAAGCGGCTCGGGGGCCGCCTGCGCCGCAACGGGCTCGTCGGCGTCAATCTCGGCGCCAACAAGGAATCGGCCGACCGCGCCGCCGATTACGCCACGCTGGCGCGGCGGCTCGCCCCCCTCGCCGATTTCCTGACGATCAACGTCTCCTCGCCGAACACGCCCGGCCTGCGCGACCTGCAGGCGGAAAGCGCGCTCGACGATCTCGTGGCGCGCACGCTCGCGGCCCGAGACGAGGTCGCTACGATTGGCCAGCGCACGCCGGTCCTGATCAAGATCGCTCCGGACCTGACCTTGCCCGAGCTCGACGGCATGATCGCCGTCGCGCGCAAGCGCAATATCGACGGGCTGATCGTCTCGAACACCACGATCGCGCGCCCGGACAGCTTGCGCAGTGCCAGCAAGGGCGAGACCGGCGGGCTTTCCGGCAAGCCGCTCTTCACCGCCTCGACCCGCATCCTGGCCGAAGCCTTCCTGCGCGTCGAAGGGCAGTTCCCGCTGGTCGGCGTCGGCGGCGTCGATTCGGCTGAAGCCGCCTTCGCCAAGATCCGCGCCGGAGCGACGCTGGTGCAGTTCTATTCCGCGATGGTGTTCAAGGGGCCGGGGCTCGCGAGGGAGATCAAGAGCGGTCTCGCCACGCGGGCGCGGCGCGCCGGTCTGACGCGCCTCACCGCCCTGATCGGGCGCGATGCAGCGGCGATCGCGCGCGGCGAAAGGCTGTAAAGCTCAAGAACGAAGCCGTCATTCCAGGGCAGGCCAAGGCCTGAGCCCGGAATGACTACGCAGTTCGGGTAATCTACTTCCGCGCCGCGAAGAGCCGCATCAGCAGCCACAGCGGCACGACGATCAGGGCGCCGGCGATGACCCATTGGCCGACCTCGCGCACCGCGCCGAAGCCGAGCCCGGTGATCGAGCGCAGAAAGCGCGCGGCGGCCTCGTAGAGGCTCTGCGGGGACAGGCCGAGAAAGGCCATCGCCGCGCCGACCAGAAGCGAGATGAAGATCAGGCGGACGAGGACGCTGAGGGGCGAGCCGCCGAGAAACCGTTCCATGGAAGCGATGGCCATCCTGTTGCGCCCCAAGCCGATCCGGGGCGCTTCCGCGCTGTCTTAGCCTGAAACAGACCGCGCTTGAACGGGGACTGAACGGACGGCTTCGTTTGAAACCAGATTTGCCCGCATGAAACGCGGGTCATCCCGGGCGACAGCAGGGAGACCCGGGATCCATGCCGGAACATCTCTTTGTGAGGCTCCGGAATGGATCCCGGATCTCCGCTTCGCTCCGTCCGGGATGACCCGCGCTTTATAAAGGGCAGCTCAGCCTATCGGGAAATAATCATCAAGCCGTCGCGGAAGCACCTGCCGTCGCCCAGGCGGTTCCGGCTATCTTGGAGGCGGCGATCACCGCCTGCGTGCGGCTGTCGACGTCGAGCTTGGTCAGGATCGCCGAGACATGGGCCTTCACGGTCGCCTCGGAGACGCCGAGCTCGTAGGCGATCTGCTTGTTGAGAAGCCCCTCCGACAGCATCATCAGCACGCGCACCTGCTGCGGCGTCAGCGTCGACATGCGGCGGACCATGTCGGCGATCTCGGCATCCACGGGAGCTGAGAGATCAACCCCGGGCGGGGTCCAGACGCCGCCGTCGAGCACGGCGCGGATCGCCTCGCCCATCTGGGCGACATCGGCGGTCTTGGGCAGGAAGCCGAGCGCGCCGAACTCGATGCAGCGGCGAATCACCGCCGGGTCGTCATTGGCGGAGACGACGATGACCGGAATCTCCGGATGGTCGGCGCGCAGGAAGAGCAGGCCCGAAAAGCCCTGCACGCCCGGCATGGTCAGATCGAGCAGGACGAGATCGGCATCGCCGCCGCCGGCCAGAGCCTCGGTCAGGGCTTCCAGCGAGCCGACCTCGCTGACCTCGGCCCCGCCGAGCGCGCTCGACACGGCCTGACGCAGCGCGCCGCGAAACAGCGGATGATCGTCCGCGATGACGATCCGCGTCGAAGGCTGCTTGCTCATCGCCCCACTCCTTAAAGCCTGCACCGCCCCCGCCCGAAGTGGCGTGCCCCGCTTCGGGCCGATGCATTCGTCCGACCGGGGCATTTTGCCTCAGGCCGGCTGCGCATCACAAGCATTGCGAGCGCAAGGCTGCAACCCATTCCGGCTCAACCATTGGTCGGCAGCAGTGCTTCCAGCACCGCGATATGGTCGGCCTCGACAGGCGGCTTGTCCCAGCGGATGCGATTGATGCGGGGAAACCGCATGGCGAGGCCGGATTTATGCCGGGTCGAGCGCTGCAGGCCCTCGAAGGCGACTTCGAAGACGAGACCCGATTGCGCCTCATGCGTGACCTCGCGCACCGGGCCGAAGCGATTCAGCGTGTTCTTGCGGACATATTTGTCGATCTCGATCAGCTCTTCATCGGTGAAGCCGAAATAGGCCTTGCCGACCGGGACCAGCTCCTGCCCGCCATCCTCGCCCACGCGCCAGACGCCGAAGGTGTAGTCGGAATAGAAGGAGGAGCGCTTGCCGTGACCGCGCTGGGCATACATCAGCACGCAGTCGACGAGCCGGGCATCGCGCTTCCATTTCCACCAATAGCCCTTGGGGCGACCCGGCAGATAGGCTGAATCGCGGCGCTTGATCATGCAGCCCTCGACCGCTTCCGCATCGGCGCCTGCTCCCGCTTCGGCCGGGTCCGCGCGGGCTGCCTTCAATTCATCCCAGGAGGCGAAGGAAATCACAGGCGAGAGATCGAAGCGGATGCTGGCGAGGCGCGACAGGAAGCTCTCAAGCCGCTGGCGCCGCTCCTCCAGAGGCAGATGCCGGATATCCTCCTCACCATCGACGAGCAGGTCGTAGACGCGGATATGGGCGGGGAAATCGCCCAGCATCTTCGCGGTGACGGTCTTGCGGTTCAGGCGCTGCTGCAGCGTATTGAAGCTCTGGACCGTGCTCTCGCGCATCACCAGCAATTCACCGTCGAGCGCGCCATCGATCGTCAGTTCCTCGACGAGATCGGGGAAGGCGGCTGCGATGTCCTCGCCGGTGCGGGAATAGAGCCGCGTCACGCGCGTGCCGTCGGCCTTGCGGCCACTGACGGCCTGGACGCGAATGCCGTCCCATTTCCATTCGGCCGCAAATTCGACCGGGTCGAGCTTGTCGAAATCGCCGTCCTCGATCGGATGCGAGAGCATGACCGGGCGGAACGGCGCAGGATCGCGCGCCTCTGGCCGGGCGCCCCTGCCCTCCAGCCAGGCGAAGAGTTCGGCATAGGGTGGTTCCAGCCCGTGCCAGACCTGCTCAACCTCGTCGGGCGGGACGCCGCCGAGGCTCGCCGCCGCCGTCTTGGCAAGGCGGGCGGAGACGCCGATGCGCAGTGCACCGGTGATGAGCTTGAGCAGGGCCCAGCGCCCTGTCTCGTCGAGCGCGTCGAGCCAGCCGGCGACCAGGCGCGGCAGGTCGGTCTTGCCGGCCTCGCGCAGGCCCTCGACCACTTCGGGGAGGGTCAAGGGCGCGCGATTGTGGCTCATCCCTTCTCCATCTCTCTCGCCGTCATCCCGGACGGAGCGAAGCGGAGATCCGGGATCCATGCCTGAACCTCCTTCGGAAGCGCTCAGGAATGGATCCCGGGTCTCCCTTCGGTCACCCGGGATGACCCCGATGGGGGTGACCGAGACTTGAACGGCGCCCGGCCACATCAGCGCGACCGTCTCCGAGAGATCGCCGACATAGTCATAGGACAGCGCGAAGAGCACAGGGTCGGTGCGCTCCGTGATCAGGGCCCGGATCAGCCCGGCCTTGGCGTTGCGGAAGACAAGCCCGCCCGTCATCGCCGCGAGCGCATAGCCGCGATCGGGATCGGGCGTCGTGCGCAAATAATCGGCGATCAGCGCGATCTTGGCGTTGCGGCGCGGCTCATAGGCCAGGCGGTCGAGCAGCCAGGCAAAGCGGTTCATGCTGTCGCCTCGACGCCACACCGCATCCCGCATTTCATATTGCAGCGCATCGTTCAGATACCGTTCATGAAGCAAACCTTAACGGCAGCGGAGTAGCCGGGAGAGACATGCCGATGCGCGCAGCGATACGGTTCCTTGCCTTTGCCTTGCCTGCCATCGCTGCCACGTTCTCGGTCGGAGCCCCCGCGCAGGCGGCAAGCTTCTCCTGCCGCGAGACGCCGATCGTGCGCTCGAACGCTGCGCTTGCGCCGCTCTCCGCCAAGGTCTCGCAGGGCAAGGCCCTGACGATCCTCGCCATCGGCTCCTCCTCGACCGAGGGCATCGGCGCCAGCGCCAGGGACAAGACCTATCCCGCCCGCCTGCAGGCGCTGCTCGGCAAGGCTTGGCCGAAGTCGCAGGTCGAGATCGTCAATGCCGGCATCGGCGGCGAAACCGCCCCGCAGACGCTCATCCGTCTGAAGACTGCGCTCACCGCGCGTCCCTACGATCTCGTAATCTGGCAGGTCGGCACCAACGACGCCGTCAAGGGCGGCGATCTCGACGCCTTCAAGGCAATGGTCGGCGAAGGCATTTCGCTCGTGCGCGAGGCCGGCCCGGCGCTCGCCATCCTCGACCCGCAGTTCTTCCCCTCGGTGCGCGATCCGCAGCGCTACGGCCGATATGTCGAGGCCGTCGGCGAAGTCGCCCGGCGCGAGGCCGTGCCCGTCTTCGGCCGCTATGACGCGATGCGCGAATGGCACCGCAGCGATGCCGAGGCCTTCAAGGCCGCGCTCTGGACCGACGGCTTCCACATGAGCGACGCCGGCTATGACTGCCTTGCCCGCGACATGGCGAACGCCATGGTCGGCATGGCCGCGCCCGCGCGGCCGGTCGTCGCCGCCTCGCGCTGATCGACAACTAAATCGACAACTAAATAGAAGCCGCATCGGTTGCCTCCCCTGCGGGATCGGCCTCGCCTTCGTCGCCATAGCCGACGAGATGCAGCGGCTTGGCCTTCACGCCCGCCGTGCCGCACCAATGGACGAGCGCATCGGCCTCGCCATGCGTGACCCAGATTTCGCCCGCCTGAACCTCGCGGATGGTCGCGAGCAGGTCGTCCCAATCGGCATGGTCGGAGATGACGAGCGGCAATTCGACGCCCTTCTGGCGCGCCCGCGCCCTGATCCGCATCCAGCCAGAGGCGAAGGCTGTAACGGGGTCGGGGAAGCGGCGCGCCCACAGGTCCTGCGTCGCGCTCGGCGGACAGATGACGATCTCGCCGCCCAGCGTCTTGCGATCAGTCTCGGAGACAAGCCTGATCTCGCCGAGCGGTATGCCCTCGGCTTCGTAGAAGGCGGTGATCTTCTCGACCGCGCCGTGGATATAGATCGGCCTGATGTAGCCGGCCTCGCGGATCAGAGCCATGACGCGCTGCGCCTTGCCCAGCGAATAGGCGCCGACGATATGCGTCCGCTCCGGGAAGAGCCGAACGGATTCCAGCAACTTGGCCACCTCCCCCGATGCCGGCGGATGACGGAAGACCGGCAGGCCGAAGGTCGCCTCGGTGATGAAGATGTCGCAGGGCACCGGTTCGAAACCGGCGCAGGTCGGGTCGCGCTCGCGCTTGTAGTCGCCGGAGGCAACGATGCGCAGGCCCCGGTTTTCGACCGCGATCTGGGCGGAACCGAGGACATGGCCAGCCGGGACGAAGGTGAAGTCGACCTCGCCGATGCGCACGGCTTCGCCGGGTACGGCGACCTGCTGCGAACCCGCAAAACCCTCGCCATAGCGCAGAGCCATGATCGCCAGCGTCTCGCGCGTCGCCAGCACGGCGCCATGGCCGGCGCGGGCATGGTCGGAATGGCCATGGGTGATCAGCGCCCGCGCCACCGGGCGGACGGGGTCGATATGGATATCGGCCGGCGGGCAATAGAGCCCGGCCGGTGTCGGCAGCAGCAATTCGGAGGGGCGCCAGCAGGCGCTTTGTCTGGCCAGCGTCACACTCCTCCGCTACACCGGTCGGTATGACCGATACAGGCTCGACCACGCATTTCGCCTCCTCCGGCGACCCCGTGCTCGACCGCCGCTATGGCTGGGCAGAGGCTGCGCTGAAGGACGGGGACGCGCAAGCGGCCGTCGAAATCCTCGATCAGACCCTGTCGCAGGCCTATCACTTCACCGCCGCCTGGCATCTCTACGGGCTGGCTCAGGAGGCGCTCGGCCACAAGGAGGACGCGGCCACCGCCTGGCGGCAATGCCTCGACCTCGATCCCAACGACCATTTCGGCGCGCGGCTCGATCTTGCCCGCATCGGCGCGCTGCCGGCCGAGCAGGCGACCTCGGAGAATTTCTCCGGCGCATTGTTCGACGCCTATGCCGACCGCTTCGACAGCCATCTCACGCAAACCCTGCATTACAACGCGCCCGACCTGCTGAAGGCGGCGCTCGTCCGCTGCTGCAGCAACGCCGGCCGGCCCTTCCGGTTCGACATCGTCTACGATCTCGGCTGCGGCACCGGATTGATGGGCGAGGCGATCCACGAGCAGAGCGGCTTCATCGCCGGCTGCGATCTCTCGCCGCGCATGATCGAGCGGGCGCGGGCCAAGCTCGCGCCTGACGGCACGCCGCTCTACGACAAGCTCGCCGTCGCCGGCCTGACGAGCTTCCTCGCCAGCCGGCCGGACGCCTCCGCCGATCTCGTCGTCGCGGCCGATGTCTTCGTCTATCTCGGCGAGCTCGCGCCCTGCTTCGCCCAGAGCGCGCGCGTGCTGGAGCCGGACGGGCTGCTCGCCTTCACGGTGCAGAGCCATGCCGGCGAAGGCGTCGTGGTGGGCGGTGATCGGCGGTTCGCGCATGCGGAAAGCTGGCTGAGGGAGCGGCTGATCGAAGCCGGGCTCACACCCATACTCGCCGAGCTCGCCAGCACGCGGCAGGATCGCGGCGCGCCGGTGCCGGGGTTGCTGATGGTGGCGGAGAAGCGATGAAGGCTATCCGCCTCTGCAATAAAGACAAGGCCCGGCCGCAAGGGGGGATCGCGACCGGGCCAGCCCCAGATGCGGCTTTGAGGCGGGGGCCACACCTCGCCTTACATACGTCGCGGCCGGACCTTTGGATGCATGACGGCAGTATAATCTGATAGTTTGGGGCGATCGACTGCAGCGACCCCTCATTCCCCTTTCGTTCTCCCTCGTCACCCCCTATCTTCGGCCGGCATGGCCGCCCCCTCCCCGCTCCCTCCCGCCTTCGAGGCCTGGTTTTCCGGGCGTGGCTGGAGCGTGCGGCCGCATCAGCTCGCCTTGCTGGAGGAGGCCCGCGCCGGGCGCTCGACGCTATTGGTCGCACCGACCGGCGCCGGCAAGACGCTCGCCGGCTTCCTGCCCTCGCTGGTCGAACTGGCCGAGCGCGGCGGCCAGCATGACGGGCTGCACACGCTCTACATCTCGCCGCTAAAGGCGCTCGCCGTCGACATCGCCCGCAATCTCGAAGCGCCCGTGCGCGAAATGGGGCTGCCGATCACGATCGAGACGCGCACCGGCGACACCTCCGCCGCCAAGCGCACGCGCCAGATCCAGCGCCCGCCCGATATCCTGCTGACCACGCCGGAGCAGCTCGCGCTGCTGGTCTCGCATCGCGACGCCGCGCCCTTCTTCTCATCCTTGCGCCGCATCGTGCTCGACGAATTGCATGCGCTCGTCACCTCCAAGCGCGGCGACCTGCTGGCGCTCGATCTCGCGCGCCTGAAGGCGCTGGCGCCGCAGGTTTCGGCCGTCGGGCTCTCGGCAACGGTGCGGGAGCCCGCCGACCTGCAATTGTATCTCGGCGGCGCCGCGACGCCGGCGGGGCTCGTCACCGTCGCGGGCGGGGCCAAGCCGCGCATCGGCATCCTTGATACGGAACGGCGCCTGCCGATCGCCGGGCACACCACGCTGCATGCGATGGCCGAGGTCTACGAGGCGATCCGCACGCACAAGCTGACCCTGGTCTTCGTCAACACGCGCATGCAGGCGGAATTCGCGTTCCAGGCCTTGTGGAACCTCAATAACGACAACCTGCCGATCGCGCTGCATCACGGTTCGCTCGACGCCCAGCAGCGTCGCAAGGTCGAGGCCGCGATGGCCGATGGCCGGCTCAAGGCCGTGGTCTGCACCGCGACGCTCGATCTCGGCATCGACTGGGGCGATGTGGACCTCGTCGTCAATCTCGGCGCGCCGAAGGGCGCAAGCCGCCTGATCCAGCGCATCGGCCGTTCCAACCACCGCATGGACGAGCCCTCGGAGGCGCTATTGGTGCCTTCCAATCGCTTCGAACTGCTGGAGTGCCGTGCGGCGCTGGAAGCCGTGCATGAGGCGGCGCAGGACACAGCTCCGCCACGCATCGGCGCGCTCGACGTGCTCGCCCAGCACGTCCTCGGCGTCGCCTGCTCGGACGGGTTTAAGGCCGATGCGCTCTACGAGGAGGTCCGCACCGCCTCTCCCTACGCCGATCTCGCCCGCGCCGATTTCGACGCCGTCGTCAATTTCGTCGCGACCGGCGGCTATGCGCTGAAGAGCTATGAGCGCTTCGCCAAGCTCAGGCAGGACAAGGCCGGCCTCTGGCGCGCCAGCAACGCGCGCGTGATCCAGCAATACCGCATGAATGTCGGCACCATCGTCGAGGCGACGATGCTGAAGGTCCGGCTCGGCCGGGCGCGTGCGGGGAAGCCGGGCCAGCCCGGCATGATCACGCGCGGCGGACGCGTGCTCGGCGAGATCGAGGAATATTTCGCCGAGACCATGGTGCCGGGCGACACCTTCGTCTTCGCCGGCGAAGTGCTGCGCTTCGAGGGCATTGTCGAGAACGAGGCAGTCTGCTCGCGCGCCGTCGCCGGCACCGATCCGAAAATCCCGTCCTATGACGGCGGCAAGTTCCCGCTCTCGACCTTCCTCGCCGCCCGCGTGCGCGCCATTCTTGGCTCTCCCAGCCTCTGGCATACGCTGCCGGAGGAGGTTTCGGCCTGGCTGCATGCGCAGAAGCGGATATCGCGCCTGCCGCAACCCGGCGAACTCTTGGTCGAAACCTTTCCGCGTGCCGGACGCTTCTATCTCGTCGCCTATCCGTTCGAGGGCCGCCTTGCACACCAGACGCTGGGCATGCTGCTGACGCGCCGGCTGGAGCGCGCCCGCATGCGCCCGCTCGGCTTCGTCTGCAACGATTACGGCATGGCCTGCTGGGCGCTCGGCGACATGACCGCGGCGATCGCGCGCGGCGCGCTCGATCTCGACGAACTCTTCGCACAGGACATGCTCGGCGACGATCTCGAAGACTGGATGGCGGAATCGGCACTGATGAAGCGGACCTTCCGCTCCTGCGCCATCATCGGCGGGCTGATCGAGCGGCGCTTCCCCGGCCAGGAGAAGAGCGGCCGGCAGGTGACGATCTCGACCGATCTCGTCTACGACGTGCTGCGCCGGCACGAGCCCGATCATATCCTGCTCAAGGCGGCGCGGGCCGATGCGGCGACGGGCCTGCTCGACATTCGCCGGCTCGGTGAGATGCTGACACGGATCAGCGGCCGAATCGTGCATCAGCCGCTCGACCATGTCTCGCCGCTCGGCGTCTCCGTGATGCTCGAAATCGGGCGCGAGGCGGTTTATGGCGAGGCGGCGGACGAGATCCTGGCGGAAGCGGAAGCGATGCTGACGGAAGAGGCGATGGCGTGACAGCGGCAGCGGCAGTGCCGGCCAAGAAACACGAAGAGGCGAGCGAGGCCTTCATGCTGGGCCGGCTCGCGCTCGTGCCCGATCTCTCGGGCGCGCTCTGGCTGCCGGAGGAGCGCACGCTCGTCGTCGCCGACCTGCATCTGGAGAAGGGCTCCGCCTATGCGGCGCGCGGCGTGATGCTGCCGCCCTATGATTCGGCGGCGACGATCGCCGCGCTTGCCGGCGCGGTCCGGCGCCACCAGCCGGCCCGCGTGATCGCGCTCGGCGACAGCTTCCATGACCGCGATGCCGAGAACCGCCTCGCCCCGGAGATGCGTGCTGCGCTCGGCGCACTCCAGCAGGGCCGCGACTGGCTCTGGATCACCGGGAACCACGACCCGGCGATCAGCCGCGCCATGGGCGGCGAGAGTGCGGCGGAGATCATGCTTGCCGGCGTGACCTTGCGCCACGAACCGACCGCTTCCGAAGACGGATACGAGATCGCCGGCCATCTGCATCCGGCCGCGAAGGTCAGGATGCGCGGGCGGGCGATCCGGCGGCGCTGCTTCGCCCTGTCGGCGCGGCGCTGCGTGATGCCGGCGATGGGTGCCTATGCCGGCGGCCTCAACCTGCGCGACGCCGTTTTCCGGCCCTTGTTCCGCACCGGACTGAGCGCGCATCTCCTCGGCGACGGCCGGCTCTTCCGGATCGATCCACGGTTATTGCTCCCGGATTGATCGAGCGGGTTGCGTCCGTCACAAGGTTGTGGCATCAGGGCGCCGCTTCGGAACGACGCCAGCGCCCGCAACCGCCTCAGAGCAACCGCGAACGCCCCGGCCGCCGGACCTGCTGCGGTAGCTCAGTGGTAGAGCACTCCATTGGTAATGGAGAGGTCGAGAGTTCAATCCTCTCTCGCAGCACCAGCCATTCGTCATGACAGCGACGTTTAGCTCCGGCGGTCTTCGCCGATGGCATCACTGCCTTGCCTGCCGCTCGCATTCCTCTGCGCCAAGCCACCGTCTAGGGTGGGCCGTCACTGACGGAACCTGCCATGCCCAAGCGCATCATCACATCGGATCGCATTCACAAGGGCCGCCTGCCCTTCGCCCAGGCGACCGTCGCCGGCGGCTTCATGTTCGTCTGCTGCGTCGGCACCGACAAGGACGGCAAGCTCGCGATCGGCGATCCCCGCGCCCAGACCCAACAATGCATCGATAATATCAAGGCGTTGCTGGAGGAGGCCGGCGGCTGCCTCGACGATGTCGTGAAATGCACGGTCTATGTCACCGACCGCGCCTATTGGGAGCCGATGAACGAGATCTATTTCGCCAATTTCGCAGAAGCGACGCCGCATCGCGTCTCCTGCATCGTCAATGGGCTGGGCTCGCCGAACTGCCTCGTCGAGATCGACGCCACCGCCTATCTCGGCGACGAGGCCTGATCGGGCTCCGTTCAGCGACCGCCGGCTGCGACCAGGATCTGCTGCATCGCCGTCTGGCCGCGGCTGCGGGCGTGCCGGAGCGGGGTGACGCTGTCGCGATCGGCAAGATTCACATCCGCGCCGGCCGCGAGCAAATCCTTGACGATCTGCCGATGCTTTTCCCCGCCATCGCTGAGGATGATCGCCTCCAGCAGGCCGGTCCAGCCGAGATTGTTGATGTGGTCGACCTTGACGCCCGCCGCGATCAGGGTGCGGACCGTCTCGACATGGCCACGCTCGCAGGCGGGGATCAGCGCCGTGCCGCCATAGCGGTTCGTGCTCTTCAGGTCGGCGCCGTGTTCGAGCGTCAGCTTGAGAATGGCGAGATGGCCGCGCGCGCCGGCATAGAGATAGGGGCTGTCGCTCATCGCGTCCTTGCCATTGACGTCGGCACCGGCCTCGATCAGGACGCGGGCGGCGTCGACGCGGTTCTCATGGGTCGCGGTCAGCAGGGCGGTGCGGCCACGCTCGTCGCGGGCGTCGATCGCGGCCCCCTCGGCGATAAGCCGTTTGATCGTGGCGACATCGTCCCTGGCAGCGGCGGCGTGTAGTCCGGTCTCGATCATGGCTTGTCCGAAGGCTGTCTGCGGGCCGAAGGCCAGCAAGAGAAGAACGAAGGCAAGGATCGGCGACAATCGCGGCAATTCCGTCTCCCTGATCGGCGTGGGCGGCATTCCCGGCCAGAGACGCGCATCGTCAGGCACGGCGGGCGGGTATCATGATCGCGCCGGAGGCCGCAATCACAAGGCAGAGCCCCAGCCAGTCGGTCGGCGTCGGCCGCTCGCCGAGCAGCAGCACGGAGCCTAAGACGCCGACGGCCGGCACCATCAGCGTGCCGAGGCTGGCGATGCCCGCCGGCAGGCGCGCCACCACCGTGAACCAGATGAAATAGGCCAGCGCCTGCGCGCCGACGATGTGGAAGCTCAGCGCCGTCAGCACGCGCGGCGAGAGCAGCTTCGGCACCGGCAGGCCTTCGAAGGCGAGCATGCCGATGCCGGCGACGAGGCCACCGATCAGCAATTGCCAGGCAGCGATGGCGAGCGCCGGGGCTGCGACCGGCCAGCGCTTGGTGACGATCGTGCCGAGCGCCCAGCTCACCGCCGCACACAACGCCAGCATCAGGCCGAAGGAGAGCTGCCCGGCGAGGATGAGCGGCAGGCCGAGACAGACGAGGCCGGCGATGCCGAGCGCGAGCCCAGCCAAGCGCCGGCGATCGAAAGCCTCGCCCAGCACGAAGCGGGCGAGCAATGTCGCCCAGATCGGCATGGTGAAGGTCAGGATGGCGGCGCGCGAGGTCGGCGCCGCCAATTGCGCGAAGGCGAGCAGCACGTTGAAGGCGGCGATCGAGAGGAAGCCGGCGACGACCAGTCGCGGCCATTGCCCGCGCGGCACCGCGAGCGGAACACCGCGCGCCAGCGCGATGGCGACGAGGACGAGCCCCGCGAAGCTCATGCCGGCGGCGCGCAAGGTCCAGGGCGCGATCTCGGTCAGCGAGATCCGCACCGCGGGCCAGTTGAAGCCCCAGAGCAGCCCGAGCAGGGGGACGAGCAGCAGCGCCCTGCCGGATCGCCCCGCGTCCTCCCGGACGCGCGGCGATTCCGTTCCTTGCTTCAGCATCGGATACTCCGAAAACCGGTTCCCACTTTTCGGTCGATGCCCGGCTTCCCCGCGCTCACCCCGCGATGCTTTCGAGCCCGCACCATTCGGCGACGAAGAGCGCCATGGCACCGGTGATGCGCTTCACCGAGGCGAGGCTGACGCGCTCGTCGAAGGCGTGGATATTCTCGCCCATCGGGCCGTAGCAGAGCGCCGGGATCTTGTCGTAGAGCGCATGGACGCGGGTATCGAGATAGGCCGCCGTCATGAAGCTCTTGAGCGGCCTGCCGAGCGCTGCCTCATGGGCGCGGGCGAGCACGGCCTCCGCCTCGCTGCCGGGCGCCAGCACATAGCCCTCGGCCCAGAAGCCGTTGAAAGTGACCTTCGGCGGGTTGTTCGCCAGGAAGGAATCGGCGCGCGCCGCCTCGCGGATGCAATCCTCGATGCGCTGCGCCGTCTCCTTGGCGGTGACGCCGGGATAGAGGCCGACGCGGCAATCGACACGGCACCAGCAGGGCACGGAGGAGGCCCAGTCGCCGCCCTCGATCTTGCCGATATTCAGGTTGATCGGGTGGGGATCGTCCTCGAAATGCTCGCGGCCCGCCTTCTCGAGATTGAACTG
The DNA here is from genome assembly GCF_011764485.1 of Bosea sp. ANAM02. NCBI lineage: Bacteria > Pseudomonadati > Pseudomonadota > Alphaproteobacteria > Hyphomicrobiales > Alloboseaceae > Allobosea > Allobosea sp. ANAM02. The sequence goes on from NZ_AP022848.1 coordinate 4,139,984, forward strand.
CTCCTCGAGCTTGCGCAAAGCCGCGACGACGCGATAGGCGGCGTCGATCGCATTGGCGCCGGTACCCATCTCTCGGACATGGGCGGGGATGCCGCGCACCTCGAACTGGAACCAGAGCACGCCGGCATTGGCACGGGCGAGCATCTCGTATTCCGGCTCGGGGATCAGCGCGGCCTCGGCGCGGTAGCCGCGCAGATGCGTCATCAGCGCGCCGTTGCCGGTCGATTCCTCCTCGACGACGGATTCGACATAGACGGTCGCCGCCGGCTGCATGCCGATGCGGCGGAGTGCATCGAGGCAGAAGAGATTGGCGGCGGAGCCGGCCTTCATGTCGGCGCTGCCGCGGCCATACATCCAGTCGCCCTCGATCACGGGATCGAAGGGCGCGTGCTTCCATTGATCGGCGGGGCCGGCCGGGACGACATCGACATGGGCCTGCAGGATCAGCGAGCGGCCCTTCTCCTCGCGGGGGCGATGGATGCCGACGACGATGGGGGCTTCGGAATGCGTGTCGGAGAACGGCGCCCCGCCGGGATGGGCTGCGATCAGCTCCTTGTCCATGGCGAAGCGGTCCATGGTGAAGCCGCGCTGCTTCATCGCCCGGAAGATGAAGTCCTGCACCGTGTGCTCCTGCCCGCGGGTCGAGGCGAAGCGGACCAGTTCCTGCGTATAGGCGACCTGCTCGTCGAAGCCCGCCTCGACGGCGGCGAGAATCTTGTCACGCAAGGCGGGATCGAGAGGCATGGGCGGGATCTCCTTTAGGCCAAATCCGTCATGCTCGGCCTCGTGCCGAGCATCCACGCCTTGCGACATGGGTGAAGGGAAAGACGTGGACGGTCGGGACAAGCCCAACCATGACGCGGAGCGCTGCCCTATTAGTGCCCGAAGCGCCCGCCGCCCGGCACCGCCGCCAACAGTTGCCGCGTATACGCGTGCTGCGGGTCGGCGAAGATTGCGGCGGTCGGGCCGCTCTCGACGATGCGCCCGCGCTGCATCACTGCGATACGGTCGCAGATCTGCGCGGCGACGCGCAGGTCATGCGTGACGAACAGGATGGCGAGGCCGAGCCGGCTCTGGATATCCTTGATCAAGGTGAGGATCTGGGCCTGCACGGAGACGTCGAGCGCGGAGACCGCCTCGTCCGCGACCAGTACGTCCGGCTCCAGCGCGAGCGCCCGCGCAATGCCGACGCGCTGGCGCTGGCCGCCCGAGAATTCATGCGGGTAGCGGTCGATCGCATTGGCGGAAAGGCCGACGAGCTCCAGCAACTCGCTGGCCCGCGCCAAAGCCTCCTTGCGCGGCGTGCCGTGGGCGACCGGGCCGTCCGAGATGATGCGTCCGACTGTCTGGCGCGGATTGAGAGAGGCGAAGGGGTCCTGGAAGACCATCTGGATGCGCTTGCGCTGGCGGCGCAATTCGGCCGGCTTCAGTTCGGAGAGGACGAGGTCGCCGAGCGCGATGCGGCCGCGGTCGGGCTCGATCAGGCGCAGGCAGCAACGCCCGACCGTCGACTTGCCGGAGCCGGATTCGCCGACGAGGCCGAGCGTCTCGCCGCGCACCAGCGCGAAGGAGATGTCGTCGGCCGCCTTGACCTCGCGCGCGACACCGAAGAGCGAGCGCTTGCGATAGGTCTTGCCGAGCCCCTCGACGCTGATGACCGGGGCGGTGTCCGGCAGCGGCGGCAGTACGGCCGGCGTCAGCGAGGGCACTGCGGCGAGCAGCTTCTGCGTATACGGATGCACTGGTGAGCCGAGCACCTGATCGGCCGTGCCCTCCTCGACCAGAACGCCCTTCTCCAGCACGGCGATGCGGTCCGCGATCTCGGCGACCACGCCCATGTCATGGGTGATGAACAGAACGGCCGTGCCGTGGCGATGACGCAGGTTGTCGATCAGCTTGAGGATCTGCGCCTGGGTGGTGACGTCGAGCGCGGTCGTCGGCTCGTCGGCGATCAGGAGTTTGGGCTCCAGCGCGAGCGCCATCGCGATCATCACGCGCTGACGCTGGCCGCCGGAGAGCTCGTGCGGATAGGCCTTGGCGAGGCGCGGCGGATCAGGCAGGCCGACCTCGGTCAGGAGTTCGATGGCGCGGGTCCGCCGGGTCGCCTTGTCGTGCAGGCCATGGGCCTCGAAGGTTTCGACGATCTGGTCGGAGATGCGCATGACCGGGTTCAGCGAAGTCATCGGCTCCTGGAAGATCATGCCGACCTCGCGGCCGCGCACGTCCTGCATCGCCTGTTCGCCGAGGGCGAGGATATCTCGTCCCGCGAGCCGGATCGCGCCGGCGACCGGCTTCACCGCCTTGGGCAGGAGTCCCATCACGGCATGGGCGATCATCGACTTGCCCGAGCCGGATTCGCCGACGACGCAGAGCGTTTCGCCGGGCTGGATGGCGAGCGAGACCTTCTCGACCGCATTGGCGCGGTCGGCCATTGCCGGCAATGCCAGCGTCAGACCTTCGATGGAGAGCGCGGGAGCGGTCGCTGGCGCCATCATTCCCGCCCCCTGGCCAGGCGCGGATTCAGGGCATCGTTCAGCCCCTCGCCGGCGAGGTTGAGCGCGAGCACCGTCAGGAAGATCGCGAAGCCCGGGAAGAACGAGATCCACCAGGCGTCGAGCAGGCGCGTGCGGCCGGCACCGACCATGTAGCCCCAGCTCATCAGGTTGGGATCACCCAGTCCGAGGAAGGAGAGCGAGGATTCCAGCAGGATCGCCGAGCCGATCATCAGCGAACCCATGACGATGATTGGCGCTATGGTGTTGGGCAGGACCTGGCTGAAGATGATGCGCGGCGTCGACTGACCGATGGTGACGGCCGCCTGGACATATTCGCGACTCCGCAGCGATAGCACCTCCCCTCGCACCAATCGCGCCACGGGTGGCCAACTGACCACGCCGATCGCCAGCACGATCGAGCCGAGCTGCGGCTGCAGGATCGCGACCAGCACGATGGCGAGGGCGAAGGAGGGAATGGTCTGGAAGAACTCGGTGAAGCGCATCAGCGCATCATCAATGAGCCCCCCCGCATAGCCGGCGACCGCGCCGAGCGGCACGCCGATCACCAGCGCCACCAGCGTCGAGACCACGCCGATCATCAGCGAGACGCGCGCGCCATGGACGAGGCCGGCGGCGAGGTTGCGGCCGAGCGTGTCGGTGCCGAGCGGAAAGCGCTCGTTGACGAAGGGCGCAAGGAAGGGCCGCGCCACCGGGCGCCAGGGCGATTGCGGATAGAGCGTCGGCGCCAGGATCGCGAAGGCGACGACGGCGAGCAGGATGAGGATGCCGATGACGGCGCCGCGATTGCGGACAAAGCGCTTGAGGAAGTTCAAGGAAGCGCCTCCGGCATTCTGACTCGTTCGACGTCATGCTCGCCCTTGTGGCGAGCATCCACGTCTTGAACACGGGTTTCGACGAGGGAAGACGTGGATGGTCGGGACAAGCCCGACCATGACGGGAAGGGCCTGTTCATGCGTGCGCCTCGATGCGCGGATCGACGATCCGGTAGACCAGATCGGTCGCGATGTTGAAGCAGACGACCATCGCCGAGGAGACGAAGAAGACACCGAGCAGGACGGAATAGTCGCGCTGGACCAGCGCGTCGAACATCAGGCGACCGATGCCGGGCCAGGCGAAGACGGTCTCGGTCAGGACCGCGCCGCCGACGAGCTGGCCGGCCTGCAATCCCGCCAGCGTCACCACCGGCAGGATGGCGTTGCGGGCGACATGCCGGCGCCAGACGCGCGGCTGCGAGACACCCTTGGCTCGCGCGGTCTTGACGAAATCGGCGCCCGCCACCTCCAGCATCGAAGCGCGCATCATCCGGGCATAGAGCGCCGTGAAGAACAGGCCGAGCGTCAGCGAAGGCAGGATGAGGTGCTGGCCGATATCGAGAGCCCGCGACAAGCCGGTATAGTTCGCGCCGATGGTCTCGTAGCCGACATTGGGCACGAGCCCGAGCTTCAGCGCGAAGACGATCTGGCTCATCAGCGCGATCCAGAACAGCGGCGTCGCATAGAAGATCAGCGCGAGCGCGGTGATCAGGCTGTCCGACCATTTGCCGGCTCGGCGGGCGGCGAGCGCGCCCATCGCCGTGCCGGCGACGAGCGAGACCAGGAAGGCCGCGCCCGTCAGCAGCAGCGTCGCCGGCAGGCGTTCCATGATCAGATTCAGCACCGGCTGCTGCTGGCGATAGCTGAAGCCGAGATCGAAGCTGAGATAGCCCTTCAGATAGATCCAGAGCTGGGTCAGGAAGGGCTGGTCCAGACCGAAACGGGCGCGCAACTGTTCGAGCAATTGCGCATCGGCGGCGCCGGCCTCGCCGGCGAGCACCTGCGCGGGATCGCCCGGTGCGGCGCGGATCAGCAGGAAGTTCAGCACGGCGATGGCGAAGAGGACGAGAACGCCCTTCACGAGCCGGCCGGCGAGAAACTGCGCGAGATTCATTCAGGACTTTCGTAAAGCCTGTCATCCCGCGTGCGCTGCGGCGCGAAGTGCCGCTGCGCAGACGCGGGACCGTCGTCGGATGGGGCGGCCTCGTAGGCCAACCCCGATGCGATCCCGGATCGCCGACTTGCGGCGTCCGGGATGACACGCACGGTCACTCCTTCGAGGCGTCGCGGAAGCCGTCGTTCACGCCGATGCCGGTGGTGACGAGGTTCTTGATGTTGCAGCGGTAGATGGTCGGAAAATCCATCTCGAGCAGCCAGAGCACCGGCACTTCGTCGACCAGCAGTTTCTGCACCTTGGTGTAGAGTTCCTGGCGATCCTTGTCGGTCGGCGCGATTGCCGCCGCGGCGAAGAGCTTGTCGACCTCGGGGTTCACATAGGCGCCCTGGTTGCCGAAGGGATTGCCCTTGATGATGTTGGTCGAGATGTAGTTGCGCGCCACGCCGATGGCGGGGTCGCCGAGCTGATAGAGGAAGTTGAAGGTCAGGTCGAAATCGCCGTTCGAAGCCTTTTGGGTCCAGCCGGCGACGTCGGTCGTCTCGATGGCGATGTTGATCCCGGCATCGGCGAAGTTCTGCTTGATCGCCTCCGCCCAGCGGTTCCAGGTCTCGCCGTAGGGCAGGGCCAGAATCTTCAGCGGCTCGCCCTTGTAGCCGGAGGCCTTGATCAGCTCCTTCGCCTTGGCGACGTCATAGGTGTATTTCGGCACATCGGCCGAGTAGAACCGGGTCTTGGAGGAGATCGGCCCGGTCGGGAGCTTCCCGAGACCGTCCCAGACGACATCCTTCCCGAATTCGCGGTCGATCGCATACATCATGCCTTGGCGGAACTGCTTGTTGGCCAGCGGCCCGCCCTTGGCGATGTTGACGGTGAGCCAGGCATGGGGAGCAAACATCTCCCAGCCCTTCGTCGTGACGCAGCTATTGGGCAGCTTGGACAGCCGCTTGACATCGTAGACATCGACCGAGCCGCCGGGCAGCACATCGACCTTGCCCGTCTCGTAGGCAACGGCACGGGCGGCTGCATCGGGAATGATCTGCCAGTAGATTTCTTCGACGCTCGGCTTGCCCTTCATCCAGTAATCCTCGTTCCGGACGAGGTGGATATACGAACCCTTCTTCCATTCCTTGAACTTGAAGGGGCCGGTGCCGATCGGCGTGTTGTTGGCGGGGTTCGCGCGGTAATCCGTGCCGTCATAGATGTGCTTGGGGATCATCGGCGCGGAGGCGACCTCCTGCGTCATGATCATCGGGCCGAAGGGCTGCTTCAGCGTGATCTTCACGGTGAGATCATCGACCTTCTCGATCTTCTCGACCTGGGCGTTGACGATCGGGCGCCAGCGCGGATGGACCTCGCGCAGGAACTTGTCGAGGGTGAAGACGACGTCGTCGGCCGTGAACGGCTTGCCGTCATGCCATTTCACGCCTTCCTGGAGCTTGAAGGTGTAGGTCTTGGCGTCCGGCGATATCTCCCAGCTCTTGGCGAGCGAGGGCTGCGGCTCGAGCTTCTCGTTATAGCGCAGCAGCGATTCGTAGATGTTGCCGGCGACCATGTTGGTCGGGCCGTTCTGGTTGAGGCCCTGCATCAGCATCGGCGGCTCGGGCTGGACGACGACATGGACCGTCCCGCCCTTCTTCGACTCCTGGGCCTGGGCCATGCCCAAGGCAAAGACCGACGCCGCCAGCGCCAAACCGAACCGCAACCCCATCGTCCTGACCATCATCCGCCTGTTCCCCTGTCCCGTGCCTAGATCATATCGTTTGAATCGGATCCGTTCGGATCGTCCGGTGCCATCGCACCCGATCATGCGTCTCTTGGCAAGCGCCGCGCCAAGAGACGCGGCGAGGAAAACAGAAAAGGCCGGATGCGACGCTGCGCGTCAGCGGAGCTCCTCGACATAGGTGGCGACGAAGCGGACGAGCTCGCTCTGCCGGGCCGTTCCGGTCTTGGCGAAGAGGCGCTGGAGATGGGTCCGGGCCGTGGTCGGCGCGATGCCCAGCCGCTTTGCGGCGATGATCGTGTCGAGACCCTCGACCATCAGCGCGAGCATGCGCTCCTCGGTCGGCGTCAGGCCGCAGGCCTCGCCGACCCGGGCGACGTTGCGATCGATCGCACTCTCGGGGTCGTCGACCGTCAGCACGAACAATTCGATGCTGGCGAGATGGACCGCGTCGACCGCGATCTGCCGGCCGCTGCGCAGCACCAGAGGCAGCCGCGTCTCGCCGGCCGCAGTGCCATTGCGGCAGCGCTTCAGCCAGACCTGCAATCGCGCCATGAAATCCTTGTCACAGGCGGTGAAGCGGTCGAGCCCGCCGAGCCCGTCGCGCGCCAGCGCCTCCGCGCCGCGATTGCCGAAACGCTGGTTCAGCTCGGCATCGATCACGAAAACCGGCCTGGAGGCGCGCCCGAAGGCCTCGGGAGGCACGTCATGGCGCGGAGGAAACGGGGTGTAGCTCGTTCGGCCGACTATCGAAACGTGAAGCGACATCGCCATATCCATCCCTGCAATCGAAGGATCGCCGCACCGTGTCGCCGGGCAATAGAGGCCGGCGGGATGCAGCTCCGTCTCCCTTGGTCGCAGCGAGCCGCGGACAGGTTCAAACATCTTTCGGGTTTTGGACTGCTATTGGATGTCCGCGGCGCGCCTCGACAACGGGCCGTCAGGCGGTCAGCGTCAGCCGGTAGGTATAGGTATCGCCGCGGAACAGGCCCTCGACATATTCGAGCATGTCGCCATCGGCGCCATAGCTGCGTCGCTTGATCAGCAGGCAGGGTACGGGCACCTCGAAGCCGAAGATGGCGCATTCCTCGGCGGTCGGCGCCGCGGCCTCGATAGTCTGGTCGCAGCGCGTCAATGGCAGGCCGAGCGCGGCGAGCCGGGCATAGACAGAGCCGGAAAGATCGCCCTCCGCCAGCTCGGGCGCCCGCTCCAGATTGTACCAGGCGACCTCGCGCGACATCGGGATGTCGTCGCCGGAGCGGACGCGGACCAGCTTGAGGAAGCGCGCATGCGAGGAGCGGCCGAAGATCGAGGCGATCGAGCGGTCGTTGACCACGGACCGCTCGACGATGCGGGAGGATGGCACGCGGCCGAGCTCCTGCATCTCCTCGGTGAATCCCTTGAGCCGGTCCATGCCGGAATGCAGGCGCGGTCCCTCGCCTTGCACGATCGAGCCCAGGCGCCCCTGCGCGCTCAGCAATTTCCGCTCGCGCAAGGCATTGTAGGAACGCTGCACCGTGGCGCGGCTGATCTTGAGGCGCTCGGCGAGCTGGCGCTCGGCCGGGAGCGTGGTGCCCGGTGGCAGCGTGCCGTCGCCGATCAATCGAGTCAGCTGGTCCTCAAGCTGCTGGTAGAGCGGCTTGGCGGTGTCGGTGCGCAGTTCCAGCAGGTCCTGGAAGGGCGGTTTCGTGGTCTGCTTAGGCACTGTCATCGTTTGCATGAGCGTGACACAACCCGCGTAGCAATTCGAGATCGGGAAGATCAAATTCCATGGCCGGCAAACCCATCTTCGTGCTCGGAAGCTTCGTCGTCGCCTGCTCGGCGAAGGTTGCCCGCTTTCCACGCCCGGGCGAATCGCTGGCTGCCGAGACCGTGACGATCGAGCCCGGCGGCAAGGGACTGAACCAGGCGATCATGGCGCGCCGGCTCGGCGCCGCGGTCGACGGCCTGCTCGCCGTGGGCGACGATCTCGCCGCCGCCTTCGCTCCGCCGGCGCTGGAACGGGCGGAGCTGCCGCTCTCGATGCTGGTCCGGCTCGCCGGCCATACCGGCAGCGGCATCGGCTTCACGGACGCTACCGGCGAAACCTGCCTCGCCGTCGCTTCCGGCGCCAATCTCGCGCTCACGGCCGCGCATGTGAAAGAGCGGGGCCAGGCCATCACCGAGGCCGCATTGGTGACGGCCCAGTTCGAGATCGGCGATGCGCCGATCGCGGCGGCCTTCCAACTGGCCCGGCAGGCCGGGGTGCCGACCCTGCTCAACCCTTCGCCTTACCGGGCGATTCCGGAGGCGATGCTGGCGCAGACCTCGATCCTGATCGTCAACGAGACCGAAGCGCGTGGCCTCGCAGTCGCGCTCGGCCTGGACCGGGACGGAGCAACCGAGCCGCAGCGATTTGCCAGGGAACTCGGGCCGGCGCTTCTGGAACGAGGGCCTCGCCTCGTCGTCCTGACGCGCGGCGCGGCGGGAGCGTTCGCCGTCGCCGCCGACGCCCCCCCGGCCGTGCAGGCCGGCTTCCCGGTCGAGACCGTCGATTCGCTCGGTGCCGGCGACGCCTTCGCCATGACACTCGGCGTCCGGCTGGCGATGGGATTGCCCTTGCCGGTCGCCCTGCGCGATGCGGCCGCGGCCGGGGCGCTCACCACCACGCGGCATGGCGTCTTCGACGCGCTGCCGACGGCCGGCGCGATCGCGGCCATCAGCCGGAGCTGAAGCGGCGCTGGATCGATAAAAAACTTTGGATTGCTTTTGGACTTTTACTAGCCGGCCCATGCTGCTAGTTTCGCCGGCGCGCATCATGCATGCGCACTCCGTGGCCAGCCGGGACCTCTCATGCCGCGCCTCGACGTCGATACCGTCATGTCCGCGATCGACCAATTGCTGGTCGGAGCAATGGACGAAGGGCAGATGCAGGCCGCCGCCGAAACGATGCGGCGGCTGTTCAATGGCTCTAAAGCCTGCTTTGCCGGGTTCGGCCCGAATCCGGAGGACTGGGCCTCCTATACGACAAACCCAGACCCCGCTCTGCAGGAGCGGTGCTTCGGCGAACTCGCGCCCGATTTCATCGAGATGGGCGGCGCATTGCGCGATATTCCGCTCGGCGAGATCTACCACGACCATGACGTCTTCGGCGCGGAGGCGCTGCGCAACTCGCGCGTCTGGCAGGAGTGGATGCGGCCGCAGGACATGTATGGCGGCATGGCCTGCCGTCTCGCCAAGAACGGACCGGCCTTCTGGTTCTTCGACGTGCAGCGCGGCCGGCGGCAGGAGGGCTTCGATGCCGAGGACATCGCCCTGCTCGAAAAGCTCTATCCGGTGCTGCGGCGCGTCGTCGAGCTGCGCCGCCATATCGGCCGGGTGACCATCCAGCGCGACGAGGCCCGCAGCGCTCTCGACCGGATCGCCATGGGCATCGCGATCCTCGACCCGGACATGAGGATCACCTACGCCAATGAGGGCGCCGACGAAATCCTGTCCGATCCCGAAAGCGCGCTCGGCCTGCGCCAGGGCCGCCTCTTCGCGCGTCTGCCGGCCGACCAGCGCCAGCTCCGGCAGTTGATCGAAGGAGCGCTGCGCAGCGCGCAGGACCCGCTCGTCCCCGCACAGGCCAGCATGATCCTGCATGGCGAGGACGGTTCTCATTCGCTTTCGGCCTGCGCCATGCCCGCGCCCCCCTCCGTCACACAGGCTCATACGAGCGGGAAGGTGCTGATCGCCCTGCGGCGGCTTGAAATGGCGGCCAATCTCGTCGCCTGTGCGCGCCAGCTCTTCGATCTCACCGACACCGAAGCCAAATTCGCATCCGCGCTGGCGAGCGGATCATCCCTGACCGAAGCGGCCGAAGCCCAGGGCGTCCGCATCTCGACCGCGCGCACGCATCTGGCGCGCATCTTCCAGAAGACGAACACCCGCCAGCAAAGTCAGCTCGTTTCACTGCTGCGCAGCGCGGCGCTCCCCCTGCGCCCGCGCTGAACCGTCGATCATCCGGGTAGAACGGCGGAGAATCCCCCGCGCTCTTCGATCAGCCTTCCCGGCTTCCGTTCGGTCAGGCCATGGAAGACAGCCTAGGAGAACCGGCGCGATCCTTTCGTCATCCAAATGACGGAGACGAATTCAGGGAAGTGCTGGAAACGGCCGGGATTCGGCGTAAGAACCCGCTGCCTATTCACCTGGCTGCGGGCCGTCATAGCCGCCGATAATGACGAGATCGGACTGGCCGGCGCTGCTGAGATGCTTCACCGCCTCCTGGTACTCCGGCGAGGCGTAGCAGGCGCGGGCCGTCTCCTCGTCCTTGAACTCGATGACGACGTTGTGCTTGCGGCCCTCGCCGCGGGCGAGCTTGTACTCGCCGCCGCGCACCAGAAACCTCGCGCCGTATTTGGCGAAGGCGACGGCGTTGAGCGAACGGTATGCGGCATAGGCCTCGGCGTTCTCGACGTCGACGCGCGCGATCCAATAGCCTTTAGCCATCGCTCAGGCCCCTTCGACGGCGACGAGATCGATCTCGCCGGCGCCTTCGCGCAGCTTCCGCGCCTCGGCATATTCCGGCGAGAACAGGTAGGCGCGAGCCGATTCGAAATCCTTGAACTCGATCACGACGTTGCGGGCACGACCTTCGCCCTCGCCCACCGTCATCTGGCCGCCGCGAACGATCGGCGTGCCGCCATAGATCTTCATGACCTCCGAGGCCTTGGCGGCATAGCCCGCCCATTTGGTCGCGTCGGTGACCTTGGCGCGGCCGATGACATATCCCTTGGGCATGGTGCTATCCGTCAGCTGAAACGAATCCGAGACCGTTCTCTCGTCCGGGCACGAAGCTTACGAAGCCGCGACGATCTCGTCCATGACCGCGCCAGCCGCTGCACGCGGGTCTGCCGCGCGGATAATGGGACGCCCGACGACGAGATGATCGGCGCCGACGCGAATCGCCTCGGCCGGAGTCAGCGTGCGCTTCTGATCGCCCGCCGCGCTGCCGGAAGGGCGGATGCCGGGCGTGACGATGACCATATCGGGCCCGATGACCTCGCGCACGATCTCGGTCTCGGCGGCCGAGCAGACGATGCCGTCGATCCCGGCCGTGCGCGCCTGCTCGGCACGCAGGCGCACGAGATCGCGCACGGCGAGCCCGTAGCCGGCGTCGCGCAGGTCGCCGTCGTCATAGGACGTCAGCGCGGTGACCGCGAGCAGCTTCAGATCGGCATCGCGACGCCCTTCGACAGCGCCGCGCATGGTCTGGGGATAAGCATGGACGGTCAGGAAGGTGACGCCGAGCTTGGTCAGCGAGTCCACGCCCTCGGTCACCGTATTGCCGATGTCGTGCAGCTTGAGGTCGAGGAAGACGTTCTTGCCCTCGGCGACGAGCTGGCGGGCGAGATCGAGCCCGCCAGCGAAGGCGAGGCGATAGCCGATCTTGTAGAAGGTGACGCCGTCGCCCAGCGTCGAGACGAGACGATAGGCATCCCAAACGGTCGGCACGTCGAGGGCGACGATCAGGCGGTCGCGGACATCGTTGATCTTCTGGTTCATCAACCGGCTCCCTGAGTTTCGAGGGAAGGCGCACGATTCGAAGCGGGATGCAAGCGCAAGCGCCACCGCGTCGGCGCGCAGGACATCCTTCCACGCATCGATGACCTGCCGAGAAATCTATTTCCGCCTTCGGGCACATCCTCTACGCGTCGCGCTCCGCTTCCTCGGAGACGCCGACCATGTCCCTGGCCGCCCTGATCGGGTTCCTGCTGCTGACCGGGATGGCGGCCTATGTCCAGACCCTGACCGGCTTCGCCTTCGGCCTGATCACGATGGGCGGCGTCGGCCTGACCGGGCTGCTCTCGCTGCCGGACGCGGCGATGCTTGTCAGCGCGCTCACGCTGGTCAACGCGGCGCAGATGCTGCTCAAGGGCTGGCGCGATGTCGACTGGCGCAAGTTCGGGCTCGTGCTGCTCGCAAGCTGGCCCTTCCTCTTCATCGGTTTTCATCTGCTGGAATGGCTCGCCGCCAGCCGGGCCGACCTGCTCAGGCTGGCGCTCGGCTTCGTGATCATTGTCTCAAGCCTGCAACTGGCGCGGAAGCCCGAACCGCTCAAGCAGCCATCGGCGGCCCCGAGCTACCTGTTTTTCGGCAGCATCGCGGGACTGATGAGCGGAATGTTCTCCACCGCCGGCCCGCCGCTCGTCTACCATTTCTACCGTCAGCCGATGCCGCTGGTGGTGATCCGCGAAACACTGGTCACGATCTTCGCGCTGAACGCCCTGTTCCGCACGGGTATGGTGATCGCCACCGACCAGATCCCCGCACCGTCGACGCTGTCCGGGCTCTTCGCCATTCCCGCGGTGATGCTGGGCACGCACCTGGCGCGGCGCTACCCGCCGCCGCTCACGCAGGCCACGATGCGGCAGATCGTATTCCTGCTGCTGTTCCTGTCGGGTGTGTCGCTCGGCGCGCCGGCGGTTCTTCACCTGCTCGGGGTCTGAAGCCCGCCGTCATTGCAGGGAAACACGCCGTCGTTACGGGCAGGTCGAAGGTCTGAACCGACCAAGACAGGGCGTCATTCTCGGGCTTGACCCGAGAATCTCATGACGAGAAGGCCCTGGTTTCCGAGATGCTCGGGTCAGGCCCGAGCATGACGGCGGTGGGGGGACGCCCCACCCTCAGAACTGCGGCTCCTCAGGAGCCTGAGCAGCGAAGACCTGCTGGAAGACCTGTCCCCAGACGTCCGGCGGCTGCGCACCGGAGACGGCGAGCTTGCCGTCGACGATGAAGAAGGGCACGCCCGTGACGCCGACCTTGCGGGCGTGATCCTCCAGCCCGATCACGGTCTCGCGCAACTCGTCATTGGCGAGTTCGTCGCGAGCCGCCTGCTCGTCAAAACCCTGCTCGACCGCGATCTGGATCAGCGTCTCGACATCGCCGATGTCGCGCCCGTCCTGCCAATAGGCCTTGAACAGGGCGGCCTTCATGTCACCGCCGCGCTGTACGGTGGATGCCGCCGCGACCAGCATATGGGCCATGCGGGTGTTGACGCTCTTTGTCACCTTCGCCCAGTTGAACGTGACACCACTCTCCAGCGCCGCCTCCGACAAGCGGAGCTCGATCTCCTTGCGCTTGCCCGGGCCGAACTTCGTATCGAGATAGAGCGTGCGGTCCATGCCCTCGACAGGCATCTCCGGATTGAGCTCGTACGGCAGCCAGGTGATGGCGAAGCGCTCGGTCAGGCCGTAGCGCTCCAGCGCCGCCTCTAGCCGCGCCTTGCCGATGAAGCACCAGGGACAGGCGACGTCGGAGACGATCGCGAGCGGCATCTTGTCCTGCATGTCGATATCCTCATGCTCGTCTCGGCATCGACTTGTCCGAAAACCGGGTTCCACTTTTCGGGCCGATGCCTCAGGCGGGCGGGTAGCGATGCTGCCCGCCGTGACGGTCTTCGGCTACCGCCTCCACGCCCGGCGTCTCGCAGCCGGAGAGGAAGGCGGGGCCGACCGGAATCTTGCCGGCGCCGCCGGGAATGTCGAGGATATAGGTCGGCTGGCACAGGCCGGAAAGGTTGCCGCGCAGGCTTTTGACCAGCGCCTGCCCCTCCTCCAGCGTCAGGCGGAAATGCGAAGTGCCCGGCGCCAGATCGGGATGGTGCAGGTAATAGGGCTTGATACGGTTCTCGACGAAGGTGCGCATCAGGGCACCGAGCGTGTCGACATCGGCATTGACGCCCTTGAGCAGCACGGACTGGCTGAGCAGGACATGGCCGGTATCGGCCAGCGTCGCGATGGCGGCGCGGGCATCCTCGGTGAACTCGCGCGGATGATTGGCGTGGATCGCGATATAGCTCGCCTTGCCGGGGATGCGCAGCGCCCGTGCATAATCCGGCGTGATCCGGCCGGGATCGACGACCGGCACGCGGGTATGCCAGCGCGCGACCTTGATATGCGGGATCGCGGCCAGGCGCTTCGCCACCTCGCGGACGCGGCGGGCGGAGAGGATGAAGGGGTCGCCGCCGGTCACGATCACCTCCCAGATCTCGGGGCGGGAGGCGAGATAGGCGAGCGCGGCGTCGAGCTTGGCGCCGGTCAGCGCCTCGCCGCCGGGGCCGACCATCTCGCGCCGGAAACAGAAGCGGCAATAGACCGGGCAGGCATGGACGAGCTTGAGCAGGGCGCGGTCGGGATAGCGATGGACGATGCCCTCGACGGGTGAATGGGCCTCGTCGCCGATCGGGTCGGCCAGCTCCTGCGGCAGCGTCGTGAGCTCGGCGGCATCGGGAATGAACTGGCGCGCGATCGGGTCGGCCAAGTCAGCCGGATCGATCAGCCGGGCCACGGCCGGCGTGACCGAGACGGCATAGCGCTCCGCCACCTTCTGCAGGGCGTCGCGGCGCGAGAGCGCGGCGAGGCCGACCTCGACAAGCGCGTCGATGCTGCGCAAAGGCTGGCCGCCGGGAGGCTGGTGAACGGTCATGCCCCTCCCCTGCCCGGTTCCGCGACCGGCGTCCAGAGCACATCCTCGATCCGGCGCGCGCCGACGCAGAGCATGGCAAGCCGGTCGAAGCCGAGCGCGATACCGGACGCCGCCGGCATCAGCGCCAGCGCCGCCAGGAAATCCTCGTCGACCGGATAGCGCTCGCCATAGATGCGCTCCTTCTCGTCCATATCGGCCTCGAAACGGCGGCGTTGCTCGGCCGGGTCGGTGAGTTCGCCGAAGGCATTGGCGAGCTCGACGCCGCAGGCATAGAGCTCGAAGCGCTCGGCCACGCGCGGATCGCCGGGCTTTGGCCGGGCAAGCGCAGCCTCGCTGATCGGGTATTCGCAGAGGATCGTGGCACGGCCGCGGCCGAGATGCGGTTCGATGCGCTCGGAGAGGATGCGGCTGAAGATATCGGACCAGCTATCATCATCCGTCACCCGGATGCCGGCCTCGACCGCATCGGCGGCCAATCCGCCGCGATCAACCTCCTGATCGGCAGTGACCGTACGCAGCAGGTCGATCCCGGCATGGCGCTTGAACGCCTCCTGCAAGGTCAGGCGCTCGGGCTCGGCGAAGGGATCGGCCTCGATGCCGCGCCAGCGCAGCGTCGACGCACCGGCGGCGCGCGCCGCTTCGGCCATCAGTGCCGCGCAATCCCGCATCAGCGCCTCGTAATCCTCACCGGCGCGATACCATTCCAGCATGGTGAATTCGGGATGGTGCAGCGCCGTGCGCTCGCGATTGCGGAAGACGCGGGCGAAATCGAAGATGCGGGTCTCGCCAGCCGCCAGCAGCTTCTTGGCGGCGAATTCCGGCGAGGTATGCAGGTAATAGGGATGCGGCGCCGCCGCGTTGTCGATCAACGTCGTGCCGAAGCCATGCAGGTGCGTCTCGTTGCCGGGCGAGAGCTGCAGGATCGCGGCCTCGACCTCGGTGAAGTCGCGGGCCTCGAACCAGCGGCGCAGCGCCGTCTTGATCCGCCCGCGTGCCAGCAGGGCGGGGCGGCGGTCGGCATGGATGTCGGGCCGCCAGAACGGCGTCGGGGACGAACTCATCGAATCTCGCGTCGAATGCGTCGGAAAGCTTTCGTTTCGCGCGCGAATGCGGTAGTTGCGCGGCGACAGAATTCGCATAGAGCATCGCGCGAAGAAGTGGGAACCGGTTTTTCGCGATAGCGATGCTCTGAATTTAAGATTTGCGCGGGGACGGCTCCCGCACCAGCAAGGACACTCACGTGGTCAAGGTCATCGCCTCTTCCGTCCGCAAGGGCAACGTCCTCGAGCTCGACGGACATCTCTGCACCGTCATCTCGGCCGAGAGCTTCTTCCCCGGCAAGGGCACTCCGACGACGCAGATCGACATGCGCCGCATCGCCGACGGCGTGAAGATGACGCAGCGCTACAAGACGACCGAGCAGGTCGAGCGCGCCTATGTCGAGGACCGCGACTTCACCTATCTCTACCAGGACGGTGAGCAGTACGTCTTCATGAACCCCGAGACCTACGACCAGATCCCGGTCGACAAGGACGTGATCGGCGACGCGGCGCCCTATCTGCAGGAGAACATGAAGGTCTCGCTCTCGGTGTTCGAGGACAAGGCCGTCGCGATCGAGCTGCCGCAGCGTGTCACGCTCGAAGTCGTCGAGACCGAGCCGGTGACCAAGGGCCAGACGGCCTCCTCCTCCTACAAGCCGGCGATCCTGTCGAACGGCGTGCGCAGCGCTGTCCCGCCGCATGTCGGCGTCGGCACCCGCGTCGTCGTGATGACCGCCGACGGGTCCTATGTCGAGCGCGCGAAGGATTGATCCAAGAGGTCGCCGTCATCGCTACTGTGGCGGTCGACTGACGACGCTTTCTGCGCTTCCGGTGCTCACGTACTGATGTACGCTCCGTTCCGGTTCTCAAAAGCATCGCCATTCGCCTCCCCGCAGCGCATTGCCGGCAACCTCTTGCGCACAGAGCGCAGGACAAAATTCTCCTCTATAGCTTTACGCAGCGGGCCCTTTCCGGGCCCGTTGTCGTTTCCGAGGACATCATGACGCTCACAGTCAAGGCCGCCGCCCTTTCCGGCTTCGTTCAGACTCTTCATGCGCTCGACGCCATTCTCGACAAGGCCGTGGACCAGGCCGAGACCCGCAAGATCCAGCCGGAAGTCCTGCTCTCCGCCCGGCTCGCGCCGGACATGCTGGCCTTCACCCGCCAGATCCAGCTCTGCTGCGACTTCGCGAAGAATGCGGTCGCCCGGCTCTCGGGCGGCGAGAACCCGCGCTTCCCCGACGAGGAGAAGAGCTTCCCGGAGCTGAAGGAACGCATCGCCAGGACGCTGGCCTTCATCGCAGCCGCCGACGGCGCCGCGCTCGATGCCGGGCTTGCCCGCGAGGTCACCTTCCCGCGCGGCCCTTCGGCGACCGTGACGATGACCGGCGAGGCCTATCTCACCCGCTTCGCCATCCCGAACTTCTATTTCCACGCCACGACGGCCTACGACATCCTGCGCCAGAACGGCTTCCAGATCGGCAAGCAGGACTTCCTGCTCGGCGTCTTCGACGCCTGAGACCGTGAGCGCGACGCCGGCCATCACGATCGAACGCGCCTCTCTCCGGGATGCTGGGGAGATCGCGGCGCTCTATCTGGCGTCGCGCGCGGCGGCCCTGCCCTGGCTGCGCCGCGTCCATAGCGACGACGAGGTCCGAGGATGGATCGCGCATGTCAGGCTCGCCACCGGCGAGACCTGGGTGGCGCGGGAGGCCGGGCGCATCCTCGGCTTCCTCTGCCTCGACGGCGAGGATCTCGACCAGCTCTACCTTCTGCCGGGCCAGTTCCGGCGCGGCATCGGCTCATTGCTGCTTGTGAAGGCGAAAGAGCGCAGCCCGGAGAGGCTCCATCTGTTCACTTTCCAGCGGAACGCGGCGGCACGCGCCTTCTACGAGCGCCACGGCTTCCGCCTCGTCGATCTCAACGACGGCGAGCGCAATGAAGAGGGCGAGCCGGACGCGCTCTACGAATGGCGCCGATCTTTTTCAGACAAGACCTTGTAATCGGGAAGCACCGCTCCCATCTCAGGCTCACGGCGATGTCGAGAGCGTTCCACAGCTCTCCATTGCCTGTGAAGACGGCCATGAGCCGAACGTGTGACGCCGGATGTACGCGCACCGTTCCGCTGCATGGCCGTTGGCGTTTCAAAGCCCCCTGTTCCCTCGCCTCCGCCGTCATCCCGGACAAGCCGCGTCAGCGGCGCCGATCCGGGATTCATGCCTGAACCGTTCCGGCATGGGTCCCGGGTCTCCGCTTCGCTCCGCCCGGGATGACGTGGCGGATGGAGACACCTTTACCCCTGCAGGAACGGATTGTTCTGCCGCTCCTCGCCGAGCGTGCTCGCCGGGCCGTGGCCGGGCAGAAACTGGACGTCGTCGCCGAGCGGCAGGAGCTTGGTCTTGATCCCCGAGATCAGCGCCTCGTGGTCGCCATAGGGGAAGTCGGTGCGGCCGATCGAGCCGGCGAAGACGGTGTCCCCCGCCAGCAGGAAACGCAAATCCTTCTGGAAGAAGGTGACATGGCCGGGCGAATGGCCCGGCACATGCGCGACCGCGAAGGTCAGGTCGCCGAGCGAGACCGTATCGCCCTCGTTGAGCCAGCGCGTCGGCACGACCGCCTTCATGCCATGGACATCGAAGCGCAGCCCCTGTTCCGGCAAGGCGTCGAGCAGGGGCTTGTCGCCCTCGTGTGGTCCGATGATCGGGATCGAGAGCGCCTGCGCCAGCTCGGTCGCGCCGCCGGCATGGTCGAGATGGCCATGGGTCAGCCAGATCGCGACCGGCGTGACGCCGAGCTCCTTGATCGCAGCCTGCAGGCGCGGCACGTCGCCGCCGGGATCGACGATCGCCGCCTCGTTCGACTTCGGCTCCCAGACGATCGCGCAGTTCTGCTGGAACGGCGTCACCGGCACGACGGCGATCTGGAGCGGCGGCTGCTGGTCGGTCATGGGAGGCCTTTCAACTGTCTGGGAAGGCTCTTACCGCCCGCCGCAGCGATTGGCGATCAGCGCGCGGTAATTAACCAGCTCCGAATCCATCTCCGCGACGTTGCGCGCGCGCTCCGGCTCGCCCTGGCACGTAGCGAAGACCGCGCGTGCCTTCTGGAGATAGGCGACATGCTCGCGATAGGCCCGGCACTGCGTCGCCTGATCGGCGCTCGCGACGGCAGAAAGGCGCGCCTGTTGCTGGCGAAAGCCCGCCTCGTTCAGCAGGAGATCGCGCGAGCAGGTCGCCGGGCGCGGCTGTTGCGCCAGCACGGGAGCGGCCAGCAGGAGCGCCGCGACAGTCAGCGCGAGCCTCATCCCAGATTCAGTTCCTTGAAGAAGTCGTTGCCCTTGTCGTCGATGACGATGAATGCCGGGAAATCCTCGACCTCGATCCGCCAGACCGCTTCCATGCCGAGCTCGGGATATTCGAGCACCTCGACCTTGCGGATGCAGTCCTGCGCGAGTCGCGCCGCCGGGCCCCCGATCGAGCCGAGATAGAAGCCGCCATGAGCCTTGCAGGCCTCGCGGACCGCCGCCGAGCGGTTGCCCTTGGCCAGCATCACCATGGAACCGCCGAAGGACTGGAACTGGTCGACGAAGGAATCCATGCGGCCGGCCGTGGTCGGACCGAAGGAGCCAGAGGCGAAGCCCTCCGGCGTCTTGGCCGGGCCGGCGTAATAGACCGGGTGGTTCTTGAAATAGTCGGGCATGCCCTCGCCGCGCTCCAGCCGCTCGCGGATCTTGGCATGGGCGAGGTCGCGCGCGACGACGATCGTGCCGGTCAGCGACAGGCGCGTCTTGACCGGGTGCTGCGACAGCGTCGCGAGGATCTCGCTCATCGGCTGGTCGAGGTCGATCTTGACCACGGAGCCGCCGAGCGCCGCTTCGTCGACATCCGGCAGATATTTCGACGGATCGGTCTCCAGCGCCTCCAGGAAGATGCCGTCCCTGGTAATCTTGCCCTTGGCCTGTCGGTCAGCCGAGCAGGAGACGCCGAGGCCGATCGGCAGCGAGGCGCCGTGGCGCGGCAGGCGGATCACGCGCACGTCATGGCAGAAATACTTGCCGCCGAACTGCGCGCCGACGCCGAGCGCCTGCGTCATCTTATGGACCTCCTCCTCCATCTCGATATCGCGGAAGGCATGGCCGGAGGGCGAACCCTTGGTCGGCAGCGCGTCGAGATATTTGGTCGAGGCAAGCTTCACCGTCTTGAGGTTCTGCTCCGCCGAGGTGCCGCCGATGACGATGGCGAGGTGATAGGGCGGGCATGCCGCCGTGCCCAGCGTCAGGATCTTCTCCTTCAGAAACGCCATCATGCGGTCCCTGGTCAGGAGCGAGGGCGTCGCCTGATAGAGGAAGGTCTTGTTGGCCGAGCCGCCGCCCTTGCAGACGAAGAGGAATTTGTAGGCGTCCTCACCTTCGGCATAGATGTCGATCTGGGCCGGCAGGTTGGTCGCGGTATTCTTCTCCTCGAACATCGAGAGCGGCGCGAGCTGCGAATAGCGCAGGTTGCGCTTGAAATAGGCATCCGCCACGCCCTCGCCGAGCGCGGCCTCGTCCTCGCCATCGGTCCAGACCTTGCGGCCCTTCTTGCCCATGATGATGGCGGTGCCGGTGTCCTGGCACATCGGCAGCACGCCACCGGCCGCGATATTGGCGTTCTTCAGGAGGTCATAGGCGACGAACTTGTCGTTCGAGGTCGCCTCGGGATCGTCCAGTATCTTGCCGAGCTGGGCGAGATGGCCGGGGCGCAGCAGATGGTTGATGTCGATGAAGGCCTGTTCGGAGAGCTGCCGAATCGCCTCGCGCGAGACGCTCAGGACCTCGCGGTCGCCGATCTTCTCGACGCTGACGCCCTCGCTGCCGAGCTTGCGGTAAGGCGTCGTATCCTCGCCGAGCGGGAAGAGATCGACATGCGTATAGGCCATGACCAGCGGCTCCAAAACAAGGCGCGCCGCGTTCGGGACATGAGAGACGCGACGCCCATCCAGCCGGGGTCATAGCCCGTCGGCCGGGATCGTCCAAGCAGTCTTTAATAAGTCCAGGCTGAGCAATGCCTCGCCGTCATTCCGGGGCTTCGCGCAGCGAAGAGCCCGGAATCCAGAACCGATGCCATTCCCATGGAAGGCGACAGTCGTCGCCCCCCTTTTCGGACAACCATATCGGTTCTGGATTCCGGGCTCAGGCCTTCGGCCTGCCCCGGAATGACGCAAATGCGCCTCAAGCCGCCTGCGCGGCCGATTCGGCGAGGATCGCGTAGATCGCCGCGGGGTCGCGGACCTTGCGGACCTGTTCCAGAACGGACTGGTTGCGCAGCACCCGCGCGACACGGGCGAGCGCCTTGAGATGGTCGGCGCCGGCACCCTCGGGCGCGATCAGCACGAAGATGATGTCGACCGGCTGGCCGTCGAGCGCATCGAAATCGATCGGTTTCTCGGTGCGGGCGAAGAGCCCGACGAGGCGCTCGGTGCCCGGCATCCGCCCGTGTGGAATCGCGATTCCCTCGCCGATCCCGGTGGAGCCGAGACGCTCGCGCTGGAGCAGCGCCTCGAACAGCTCGCGATCGGGCAGGCCCGTCAGCGTGGCGGCATGCTGGGCAAGCTCCTGCAGAGCCTGCTTCTTGCCGTTGGCCCGCAGCGGCGAAATCACCGCGGCGGGGCTCAGGAGATCGGTCAGCGTCATACGCCCGTCCATGCATGTCCCATGCCGGCTGAAACGCCGTCGGCACGGGTCAGGTTCGACGGCCGGAGCGGCTCGCCCGCCGGCCTCAGGACAGCGATGCCGGCGGGTCGATCCAGCCGATATTGCCGTCGCCGCGGCGATATACGATGTTCATGCGGCCATTGCCAGCGTGCCGGAAGACGACGACCGGAGCGCCGGTCAGGTCGAGTTCGGCAACGGCGTCGCTGACCGTCCTGACATGCAGGGATTTCGTCGATTCCGCGACGATAACCGGGTTATCGCCGGCAGAAGCCCCGTCGAAATCCTCGACATCGTCGTCGGGGGCCGCGATCACATAGCTGGGGATTTCGATTCCCGCATCGCGGCCATTGGCACTGGAACGGTCCTTAAGCCGGCGCTTGTAGCGTCGCAGCCGCTTCTCGATGCGCTCGGCCATCTTGTCGAGGCTGGCATAGGGATCGTGGGCGGTGGCGGAGGCTTCCAGCGTGATCCCGGAGGACAGATGCAGGACGCCGTCGGTCCGGAAGGCGGTGCCGTCCTTGTCGACCGTGACATGGCCCTGATAGCCACCCTCGTAATATTTGCTGACCGCCGCAGCGACCCGCTCCTCGGCCTGGCCGCGAAGGGCCTCGCCGACATCGAGATTCTTGCCGGAGATTCGCAAGCTCATGGAGTGCTTCCCCTTGGTTTAGCCATGGCCCTGTTCGGCCATCCCTAGGAGCTAAGAACCGGGAGTCGGGGTTGTCAATGAGCCGGCGCGATCATGAGGCGCATGCGCGGGGCCTTTGGAACAAAACCGCCTAACGCTCGGCCGCGGCCATCGCGACCTTCTCGCGCCGGCGCTCCATCGAGGACGGGATTCTCAGGGATTCGCGGTATTTCGCCACAGTCCGCCGGGCGATATCGATGCCACCGTCCTTCAGACGGGTCACAATGGCATCATCCGAAAGAACCGCCGAGGGGCTCTCGTCATCGATCATCTGCTTGATCCGGAAGCGCACGGCCTCCGCCGAGTGCGCCTCGCCATAGCCGGTGGCTGCGATCGCAGCCGAAAAGAAATATTTCATTTCGAAGACCCCGCGCGAGCAGGTCAGGTATTTGTTCGAGGTGACGCGCGAGACGGTCGATTCGTGCATGCCGATGGCGTCTGCCACGGTCTTGAGATTGAGCGGGCGCAGATGCTCGACGCCATGGGCGAAGAACCCGTCCTGCTGGCGCACGATCTCGCTGGCGACCTTCAGAATTGTCCGGGCGCGCTGCTCCAGCGAGCGGGTCAGCCAGTTCGCCGTCTGCAGGCATTCGGCGATGAAGGCCTTGTCCGCATCGCTGCGTGCCGCCCGGGAGACGCGCGCATGATAGGTCTGGTTGACGAGCAGGCGCGGCAGGGTGTCGGGATTGAGGTCGATCAACCAGGAGCCGTCCGGCGCGGACCGGATGAACACATCCGGCACAACGGTCTCGGCGGCCGAGCCGCCGAATGCACGCCCAGGCTTGGGGTCGAGGCGACGGATCTCCCCGACCATGTCGGCGATATCCTCGTCATCGACGCCGCAGATCCGCTTCAGCGCAGCGAAATCGCGCCTGGCGACCAGGTGCAGGTTCGCGACCAGCGCCTGCATCGCCGGATCGAAACGATCACGATCGCGCAACTGGATGGCGAGGCATTCGGCGACATCACGGGCCGCGACACCCGAGGGGTCGAAGCTCTGGACGACCCGCAGTACCGCCTCGACCCTGTCGATGGCGACACCGAGGCGCTCGGCGATCTCCGCTAGAGGCTCGCCGAGATAGCCGCTATCGTCGACCGCATCGATGATGTGACGGCCGATGATGCGGTCGGCCGGCGTCACCACGGCGAGATCGAGTTGCGCGGCGAGATGGTCATGCAGCGAGGCATCCGCCGTCAGGCTGCTCTCGAAACCCTCGGGATCGCCATCGAAGGAGCCGCCCGCCGTGCCATAGGCACCACCGACGATCGGCAGGCTGTCGGCCCCGGCCGCCTCGCTGCGCGCCGCCGTCGGCTGCTCGTTCTGGAAGACATTGTCGAGCCCGGTGCCGAGCCTGCCCTCCATGCCCTCCTGCGTATGGAGGCTCTCGGCCTTGGCGAAGCTCTCGGCATCGGCGGCGTGAGGGCTGTCGGCATCGTCGGAGCGTGCCGGCAGGTCGGGCCCCTCGTCGCGCTCCAGCAACGGATTGCGCTCGAGCTCGCCCTCCACGAAATTCTGAAGCTCGAGATGCGAAAGCTGCAGGAGCTTGATCGCCTGCAGCAACTGCGGCGTCATCACCAGGGATTGTCCCTGGCGCAGTTCCATGCGCGGCATCATCGCCATACGCGAAAGGCCCTTCCAGCTCGCACGCCATCGGCACGCTTCTTGCTTCCGAAAGGAACACTAGCGCCGGCTCACCGCCGCGTCAAAGGCCCAGCCATGTCTGCGGCCCGAAAAATGATGCGCCGCAACAAAACGATTGCGATGCACAGGCCGCGCCGTCTCAGAGGCGGAAGTCCTCACCCAGATAGACGCGCCGGACATCGGGATTGGCGATGATCTCGGCCGGGGAGCCTTCGGTCAGCACGCGCCCGGAATGGATGATATAGGCGCGATCGACGAGGCCGAGCGTCTCGCGGACATTGTGATCGGTGATGAGCACGCCGATGCCGCGATCGGTCAATTGCCGGACTAGCGCCTGAATGTCGCCGACCGCGATCGGGTCGATACCCGCGAAGGGCTCGTCGAGCAGGACGAAGGAGGGCTTGCCGGCGAGCGCACGCGCAATCTCGCAGCGGCGGCGCTCGCCGCCCGACAGTGCGATCGAAGGCGCCTTGCGCAGGCGGGCGATGGTGAACTCCTCGAGCAACTGGTCGAGCTGGCGCTCGCGGGCCTTGCGGTCGGGCTCGACCACTTCCAGCACCGAGCGGATATTGTCCTCGACCGAGAGGCCGCGGAAGATCGAGGCTTCCTGCGGGAGATAGCCGATGCCGAGGCGCGCGCGCTGGTACATCGGCAGGGCGGTGATGTCGTTGCCTTCGAGCGAGATGACGCCGGCATCGGCCGCGACGAGGCCGGTGATCATGTAGAAGATCGTGGTCTTGCCGGCGCCGTTGGGGCCGAGCAGGCCGACCGCCTCACCCTGTCGCAGCGAGAGGCTCGCATCCGAGACGACCGTGCGCCCGCCATAGCTCTTGCGCAGCCCGTCGACCGCGAGAACGCCTGCCCCGCCGATAGCAGCAAAGCCCGCAGGCGCCGATCCGGCATTGCCCGGCTCGCGATTGCCGAAAAGGCCACGCAGACGGCCGAAGACGCCCGGTTGCTGCGGGCGTGGAGCCGGTCGCACCGGCGCGGCCATGGGACGAGGCGCTTCGGAAACGGTCACTGCGGCACGATCAGTTGGTCGGCTTCGGGGCCGGCTTGCCGGCATCGGTCTTGGTGGCATCACCCGAATTCGGAACGAATAGACCCTGCACGCGCCCGCCCTGGACATTCGCGATCCCGGTGGTCGTGTTGTAGATCAGCTTCTCGCCGCGGGTCACGTTCGGACCATCGTTGAGCGCGACGTTGCCGGTCATGATCACGAGATTGTTGGCGCGATCGAATTCGGCATTGTCCGAGGTCGCAGCCTGCGTCTTCGAAACGACGGTCACCGGCCCCTTGCACAGGATGCGCTTGATCGAGCTGTCGTTGCTGGTGCCGGCTCCGCCTGCCGCGGGCGCCGCGGCCGGAGCCGGCGTCGCCGGCCGGCCGGCTGTGCCGCCCGGCCCGCCGCGGCCCTCGTAGAGCACGGTCATCACGGTGCAGCGCACGGTCGTCTCGCCCTGGACGGCCACGACGTTGCCGGAGAAGACCGCCTTGTTCTCCTTGTCGAGCACGTCGAGCTTGTCGGCATCGATCTTGATCGGCTCCTTGCTGTCGCCGCCGAGCCCGCCCAGCGCCGAGGACGCGCCCCGCTGCTTCGCCGGGGCCGCCTGCGCGAAAGCCTCCTGCGGCGCGCCGAGCAGCGCGAAACCGGCTGCAAGGAGCAACGCGGCGTCGCGGGCATGCGCGAAACGGAGCATCTGGCCAGCCATCATGTCACTGTCTCTTCCCGTTGCCGGCATCATCGGCCGGCGCTGCATCCGCGGGGGGAGCCCGATTCGCGTTCAGCAGTTCCGGCATCGGCTTGCTGCCCTCGCGTTCGGGGCCCGCGATCGTACCTGCTGGCGCGTTCCGGATGAAGACCCGCACCCGCCCCTCGAAAGCGATCAACTCGCCATTGTTCTTCACGTCAAGTGTGTCGGCGTCGACCGTGGTCTCGCCGAGGCTGACCTTGACCGGTTCCTTCGAGACCACCGTGCCGGATTTGAAATCGACATCGGCCGTCTTCATCTGCATGTCGTGGCCATTCTCGGTGCGAATCTTGACGTCGTCGACGAGGCGCAGCTTCTCCTTCTGCGTGTCGAAGAGACCCGTCTTCGCGTTCACCGTCACCCAGCCCTCACGCTCCATCTGGATGCGCGCCGTCAAGGTCTGCAGCTCGACCTGCGTCGGGTTCCTGATCTCCTGGAACGCGTTCTCGGCCGTGACCTGATAGGGCCGGTTGTCCTTGCGATAGCCGGAGAGCTTCGGCGTCTCCATCCGGACCTTGCCGCCGGTGATGCCGACCGAGCTGATCGAGACATTGGCCAGCTTGCCGCCGAGCGGCGACAGGAAGGGGACGACGACGAGCGCCAGGACCAGAACCACGGCCGCGACGGGAATCAGCCGGCGCAGCCAATGCACGAGCCGGGTATGACGGCGCGCCGCGCCGAAGGCCGCGCGACGGCGCGCCGCCTGCGCGGAGAGCCCCGCCGCCGGGTCGTTGAAGGTCATTGCCAAAGTCATGCCCCGCGCAATGGCAGCCGCTCACGGCATTTTCGTGTCACAGGACAGGCCGCATCGCGCCCCCGCACGGCTCGTCCATGAGGACCTGGGCGCATATCCGCGCGCTCGGCCCGCGCGCAGACTGACGCAAGAAGCCTTCGAAATTGTCAAGTGTGAGCAAAGATATCGGTCTCGTCCCAGCCGGCGAGATCGAGCTCGGCCCGATAGGGCAGGAACTGGAAACAGGCCTGGGCGAGGTGCCGGCGCCCTTCGCGCGCCAGCATCGTCTCCAGCTTTTCGTGCAGCGCATGGAGATGCAACACATCCGAGGCGGCATAGGCAAGCTGGGCCTCGCTCAGCGTGTCCGCGCCCCAGTCGGAGGATTGCTGCTGCTTCGAGAGCTCGACGCCGAGCAATTCGCGCACGAGGTCCTTGAGGCCGTGCCGGTCGGTATAGGTTCGGGCCAGCTTCGAGGCGATCTTGGTGCAGTAGACCGGTGCGGTCACCACGCCGAAGGCATGCTTGAGCACGGCGACGTCGAAACGGGCGAAGTGGAAGAGCTTCAGCACCGCCGGATCCTCCAGCAGGCGGATCAGGTTCTTCGGCCGCTCGCCGCCCTTCGGGATCTGCACGACGTCCGCCGTGCCGTCGCCGCGCGAGAGCTGGACGACGCAGAGACGGTCGCGATGCGGGTTGAGGCCGAGCGTCTCGGTGTCGATCGCGACGCTCGATCCGGCGTCGTAGCCGTCCGGCAGATCGCCGCGATGGAAACGAATGGTCATGCTCGAAACCTCACTGGGGCCGCGCGAACGCGCCCTTCGACTGCACTTCAACGGATCGGGAAACGGCAGGCCGCGCGCTGAAGAGCGCCGCGCGTTTCGCAGCTAACGGCCAGCCCTGCCCCGTTCAAGCCCTTTCTGTGCCGAGATAAACTCTTAGGCGCCTCATTAACCCTTTATTCACCATGCGCTTCAACCGCGAAGCTGACCATGCGACAACGGCCCATCGGAGCCCTCAGCATGTCCCTGATCCGCCTTTTCAGCGATTTCGACGGCCGCATCGGGTTGCGGACCTTCTGGCTCGGCAGCGTTGCGGTGGCACTGACGCTGCTCGCGACCGAACGCACCCTTCTGCTCCTGACGGATCATCACCAGGCGACGGTGATCATCGCCTTCTTCAAGGCTTTCGCCCTGTTTCCCTGGGCTGCCCTGGCGGCGAAGCGCGCCACCGATCGCGGCAGCACGCCGCTGTTCGGCATCCTGCTGATCTGCGCGATCGTGCTGCCGGAACATCTGCGCCTCGTCATGCCGTTCGGCTGGCGCCCGTCGCTGGAGGCGATCGCGACCATGGCCTGGGTCGTCGCCTTCATCGATCTCGGGCTGATGCCGTCCGCTGCGCAGGAAGATGGGGTTGCGGCCCGGCCGGCGGGTGCTAAAGCGGCGGAATGAGCGCCGCACCGATCTCCTCCTCCGCCCTCGCCTTCGATCCGACCGACCCGGTCGCCCTGACGCAGGCGCTGGTCCGCTGCCCTTCGGTGACGCCCGAGGAAGGCGGGGCGCTCGCGCTGCTCGACGCCGTGCTGACGGCCGAAGGCTATGCAGTGCATCGCCCCGTCTTCAGCGAGCCCGGCACACCGGATGTCGAGAACCTCTACGCCCGCATCGGCGATACGGCTCCCGTCTTCGTGATCGCAGGCCATACCGATGTCGTGCCCGTCGGCGACGCGGCGGCCTGGACCCGCGAGCCCTTCGGCGGGACGATCGAGAACGGCGTGCTCTATGGGCGCGGCGCCTGCGACATGAAGGGCGGGGTCGCGGCCATGGTCGCGGCCGCGATCCGCTACCGGCGCGACAACCCCGAGGCGCCGGGCTCGATCGCCTTCCTGATCACCGGCGACGAGGAAGGCCCTTCGGTCAACGGCACGGTCAAGCTGCTGGCCTGGGCGCATGAACGCGGCGAGCGCTTCGACCATTGCATCCTCGGCGAGCCGACCAATCCGGCGGCGATGAGCGACATGATCAAGATCGGCAGACGGGGCTCGCTCACCGGCAGGCTCACCGTGCAGGGCACGCAGGGGCATGTCGGCTATCCCCATCTCGCCGACAACCCGATCCGCGGCATGGTCCGCCTGCTCGCCGCCCTCGACGCGACGCCGCTCGACAACGGAACCACGCATTTCGACCCGAGCAATCTCGAAGTGACGACGCTCGATGTCGGCAATCCCGCAACCAACGTCATCCCGGCGCAGGCGAAAGCGGTCTTCAACATCCGCTTCAACGACACCTGGACGCCGGAGACGCTCGCCGCCGAACTGGAACGGCGCCTGCGCGAAGCCGCCGGCAACCAGGTGCGCTACACGCTGGACATCCAGCCGACCAATGCCGTCGCCTTCCTGACCGAGCCCGGCCCCTTCGTCGCGCTCGTCACTGACGCCGTCGAGGCCGAGACCGGCAAGCGTCCGGCCCTCTCGACCACGGGCGGCACCTCGGACGCGCGCTTCATCAAGAATTACTGCCCCGTCGTCGAATACGGCGTGGTCGGCAAGACCATGCATCAGATCGACGAAAGCGTCGCCGTCGCCGATCTCCTGTCGCTCCAGCGGATCACGCATCGTTTACTCGCCGGCTATTTTGCAGCGCAACATCCGGCTTGACCGCCCGGAACAAGGGCCCATTATCTCCGTTAGACGAAAGTCTAACATCGCAGATGATGGAGACCGTGATGAGGCTGGCAGCCGATGACGTCGCGCGTTCGCTGCGCGGCTCCTGGCACCTGATGACCCGCGGGGCCGAGGCCCTGCCGGAGCTCGACCTGACCAGAGACGGGTTCTGGCGCTCCTTCCTCGCCTTCGCGCTGATGCTGCCGGCGACGATCGCCATCCTTGCAGCGGTGCGGCTGACCGCCGGACTGCCCAACAGCGCCGGCCTCTTCACCGCGCCCGCACTGGTCCTGTCCGTGATCGCCGCGCTCGCCCTGACCGTCCTGGCGGTGCCGGCGCTGCTGATCGCGCTGCGCCCGGAACTCGCGCAGACGCCGCGCTTTACCAGCTTCGTCATCGCCTGGAACTGGGCCGGCATCGTCTCGGCGAGCCTGATGGCGATCCCGGCGGCGGTCTTCGCGGTCGGCTGGGCGCCGCCGACGCTGGCGATCGTGCAATCGCTGTTCTTCGCGGCGGTCGTGCTGCGGCTGCGCTATTGCGTGGCGCGCGCCGTCTTCGGAGCGGAGAGCCGGGGCATCGCCATGACGCTGGTCGTCGCCAGCGTCATGCTCGATTACGGCGTCACCCGGCTGTTCGGCCTGTTCTGAGGCGCTTGCGCCTCACTCGGCGTAGTCGACGCCAGCGAGATAGAGCCCACAGGACGGCGCCAGTGCCGCGCATTGCGAGCGGTCGCGCGCCGCCAGGACCTTGCCGACCTTGTTCTCCGGCCAGCGGCCCATGCCCACCATCTTCAGGCAGCCGACGATCGAGCGCACCTGATGATGCAGGAAGGAGCGGGCGTGGACATAGACCACGATCTCGGAGCCCTCGCGGCGGACATCGCAGCGGTCGAGCGTGCGGATCGGGCTGTTGGCCTGGCATTCGGCGGCGCGGAAAGTGGTGAAGTCATGCTGTCCGAGCAGCGCCTTGGCCGCGCGGTCCATCGCCTCGTGATCGAGCTTGACCGGCACATGCCAGACCCGCTCGCGCTCCAGCGCCGGCTGGGCGCGGCGGTCGAGGATGCGATAGATGTAATAGCGACGGCGCGCCGAGATGCGGGCGTCGAAATCATCCGGCACCAGCTCGGCACTGAGCACCGCGACCGGAAGCCGCTTCAGCCGGGCATTGGTCGCATCACGCACGACATCGGTGCGCCATTCCCTGCCGATATCGACATGGGCGACCTGATGGGTGGCATGGACGCCGGCATCGGTCCGGCCGGCGCAATGCAGCCTGACGGGATGGCCGCAGAAGGCCTCGACCGCCTCCTCGACGCTCTGCTGCACGGACGGGCCGTTGAGCTGGCGCTGCCAGCCCGAGAACGGCGTGCCGTCGTACTCGATGACGAGCTTGTAGCGCGGCATCAGAGCTTGGCACCGGCTCCGAGCCGGGCGCCGCGCAGGAATTCGGCCCCGCTCATCGGCGCCTTGCCGGCGCGCTGGACCTGCAGCAGCTTCACCGCGCCGACGGCACAGGCGACAGTGCCTTCGTCATCGAGCAGCGTGCCGGGCTCGGCCGCGCCGCCGGCGCGGGCCGTGCGCAGGATCTTCAGACGCTCCGGCCCCTTGCCGAGATCGATCTCGGCGAAGGCTCCGGGGAATGGCGAGAGGCCGCGCACGAGGTCATGGACCTGCTGCGCCGGCAGGGCCCAGCTCAGCTTCGCTTCGGTATTGGCGATCTTGCTGGCGTAAGTCGCGCCCTCTTCCGGCTGCGGCGTGAACTGCAGGCCGCCGCGACCGAGCGCCGCGAGCGCGCGCACCATCAGGTCGGCGCCGAGCAGGCTGAGCTGATCGTGCAATTCGCCGGCCGTCATGTCCGGGCCGATCGTCAGGTTCTCGACCATGGCGACGGGGCCGGTATCGAGGCCGGCTTCCATCTTCATCACGCAGACGCCGCTCTCGGCGTCGCCGGCCATGATCGCCCGCTGGATCGGGGCGGCACCGCGCCAGCGCGGCAGCAGCGAAGCATGGAGATTGAGGCAGCCGAGTTCGGGCAGGTCGAGGATCGCCTGAGGCAGTATCATGCCATAGGCGACGACGACGGCGACATCGGCCTCTTGCGAGGCGATGATCTCGGCCTGGTCCGGCGTCTTGAGCGTCTTAGGGGTAAAGACCGGGATGCCGAAGCGCTCGGCGGCCCGATGCACCGGCGAGGGCTTCAATTCGAGGCCCCGCCCCGCCTGCGCCGGGGCGCGGGTGTAGCAGGAGACGACCTCGTGGCCCTGCCCCACGATCTCGGTCAGCACCGGCACGGCGAAATCCGGCGTGCCCATGAAGATGACGCGCAAACTCATAAGCTGAACTTGTCTCCATAGCGGCGGTCATCCCGGGCGACCGCAGGGAGACCCGGGACCTATTCCGGAACCTCTCCTGCGGGCGCTCCGGCATGGATCCCGGATCTGCGCTTCGCTCCGTCCGGGATGACGGCGCGCGGATTGGAAAACCTCAGGCCGCCGAGCGCTTGGCCGCCTTGGCGAATTTCTTGGTGACGCGCTCGCGCTTCAGGCGCGAGAGATGGTCGATGAAGAGCACGCCGTCGAGATGGTCGATCTCGTGCTGCAGACAGGTGGCGAGCAGGCCGTCGGCCGCGATCTCCTGCGTCTTGCCGTCGAGATCCACGAAGCGGACCTTCACTTCGGCGGGGCGCTCGACCTCCTCGTAATATTCGGGAATCGAGAGGCAACCCTCCTCATAGGCGCTGAATTCCTCCGAGGACCAAGTGATCTGCGGGTTGATGAAGACCTGCGGCTTCCGCGGCTCGGGCTCCTCGCCCTCCTTCGCCTCGGGCTTCGACAGGTCGATCGTCACCACGCGCAGCGGCACGCCGATCTGGATTGCGGCGAGGCCAATGCCGGGCGCGTCGTACATCGTCTCGAACATGTCCGCGACCAGCGCCTTGATCTCGGGCGTGACCATCTCGACCGGCTTCGAGACGAGGCGAAGCTGGGCGTCGGGCAGGATGACGAGCGGGCGAACGGACATGGGATTCCAGGGGAAAAGAGCTGCTGAACCGGGGACATAAGCATTTGTGGGAGAGCGGTCAAACTGTTCCGCTTTCGTTCGCTATTCCCCACCGAATCGGCTACGCTCGACTTATGAACGAGCTTGCTTTCACACTGCTGGAGCGCCCTGTGACCTGGGCCGAGGCCGCATCGGGCTTCGCGGCCCTGAGCCTCGCTCTGCTCTTGATGGCGGTGATCGCCGGCTGGCGCGGCGGCAAGAGCCGCGCGATCGAGGCCGCGATGGCGGCCGAGCGCGCCCGAGAGATGGACGACAAGGTCGCCGAGATGAACCGCCAGCAGGCGGAGCTCGCCGGCCGAATGCAGTCGATGGCCGAGATCCTCTCGACCCGGCAGGGCGATCTCGCGCGGCTCGTCGCCGAGCGGATGGACGGCCTGCGCCAGCAGGTCGGCGCCGGGCTCGAACGCAACGTCCAGCAGACCACCGAGAGCCTCGGCAAGCTGCAGGAACGGCTCGCGGTGATCGACCACGCCCAGAAGAACCTGACGGACCTCACCTCGGAGGTCGTGACGCTCCGGGACGTGCTCGCCAACAAGCAGGCGCGCGGCGCCTATGGCCAGGGCCGGATGGAGGCGATCATCCGCGACGGCCTGCCCGCCGCCTTCTTCGCCTTCCAGCCGCAATTGTCGAACGGCAAGCGGCCGGATTGCCTGGTCACGCTGCCGGGCGATGGACGCGGCCTCGTCATCGACGCCAAGTTCCCGCTGGAAAGCTTCACGCTCTTGCGCGAGGCGCGCGGCGACGATGCCAGGAAGGCGGCCGGCCAGCGCGTGCGCAACGATGTCGGCGTGCATGTGAAGGATATCGCGGAGCGCTATTTCCTGCCGGGCGAGACGCAGGACGTCGCCTTGCTCTTCGTGCCGTCCGAGTCGATCTATGCCGACCTGCACGAGCATTTCGACGATGTTGTGCAGCGGGCGCACCGGGCCCGGATCATGATCGTCTCGCCTTCGCTGCTGGCGCTGGCGATCCAGCTCATGCAATCGCTGGTGCGCGATGCGCGGATGCGCGAAGAGGCGCAGGTCATCCAGAGCGAGGTCGGCAAGCTGCTCGACGACGTGCGCCGGCTCGGCGAGCGTGTCGACAAGCTCGACAATCATTTCCGGCAGGCGCAGGACGATGTCGGCCAGATCAAGACTTCGGCCGGCAAGGTCACCAGCCGCGCCGAGAAGATCGGCGCGCTCGATTTCGACGACGAGAAGAGCGAGCCTAAACTGCCCTTCGCCAAGGGGCTGGAGTTGAAGCGCGCCGCCGAATAGGCCGCCGTCATAGGCCTATTCGAGCAAGGTCCGCCGATCACGATCAGTCCGTCTCTCAAAGAGAACTCAGTCGCGCCAGCATATGACGAAATGCAACCTTAGCGATTATTCCTGCCTGCATAAGCAAAACCACAACCTGAAGTCATTCATTTCTGTAACGGCCGTTAGAATAGCCTTAAACATTATTCGAAAGATTTAAGCGCGGTTTTTCGATCACGATGTTCGAATGACACGACCTGTCTGGGGATCAACCCGGTTCCGCCGGAAAGCAGGCATGTCGAGCGGCCGGCCTGACGCCTACCTCCCCGTACACGTCTCTTTATCAAGGTCCGTCATGACGATGAGCATCAAGACGAAGCTGGCAACCGCGCTGGTTGCCCTGGGATTGTGCGTCCTGGCCATCGGTGCTTGCGGGTATCTCGCGCTCCGGTCGGTCACCGAGCGCATCGACAGCGTCGTGCAGGACAACGTCATCCCGATGGAGCAGTTGCGGACCGTCAGCGAGATGTATGCGGTCAACATCGTCGACACGATCTGGAAGGCGCAGAGCAACCAGATCACCTGGACGAACGGGCTGAAGAGCGTCCAGGAGGCGGTGGCGAATATCGACAAGGGCTGGAAAGCCTATCTGCCCCACGTGGTCGACGCCAACGAGAAGCGGCTCGCCGACGCAGCCACCATCTTGATGAAGGGTGGGGATGCTGCGGTCGCCAAGCTGATCGGCATCCTGAAGGAACGCGACGAGAGCGCGCTGCGCATGTTCGCGACCGACGAGCTCTACAAGGCAATCGACCCGATCACAGCCAAGCTCGGGGAGCTGACCGCTCTGCAGCTCTCCCAGGCGCGCAATCAGGGCATGGAAGCCCAGTCCACCGCTCGTTCCGCCGGCTTGCTGCTGCTGGCCGTCGCCGCCGGCGCCTTGCTGGTCGGCGTGCTGGCGCTGGCCTTCGTGATCGGCGGCGTCGTGCGCCCGCTCGGCGGCATGACGGATGCGATGAAGCGCCTTGCCGGCGGCGAGCAGAACGTGACCGTGCCTAGCATCGGCCGGCGCGATGAGATCGGCGAGATGGCCGGAGCACTGCAGATCTTCCAAGAGAACGCCGCGCGCGTGCGGGCACTGGAGGAGCAGGAACGGGCCGCCGCGGCCGCGCGCCTCGCCCGTGCCCAATCGATGGAAGCGGTGGTCTCGGATGTCAGCGAAGTCGTCGCGGCGGCGGCTGCCGGGGACTTCTCGGCCCGGCTCCAGATCGACGACGGCGACGAGCAGATGCAGCGGCTGGTCGCCGGCATCAACGAGATCAACCGGGTCGTCGACGGCGCCACGACCGAGTTCGCCGACATCCTCCAGGCGGTTGCCGGCGGCGACCTGACCCGCCAGGTCGAAACCGGCTATCGCGGCCGCTTCGCCGATCTCAAGGGCGCGATCAACGAAACGGTCGACCGGCTCTCGGCGACGGTGACGACGATCCAGACGACTTCG
Source organism: Bosea sp. ANAM02 (assembly GCF_011764485.1). Taxonomy (NCBI): domain Bacteria; kingdom Pseudomonadati; phylum Pseudomonadota; class Alphaproteobacteria; order Hyphomicrobiales; family Alloboseaceae; genus Allobosea; species Allobosea sp. ANAM02. The sequence goes on from NZ_AP022848.1 coordinate 4,174,597, forward strand.
GCCGATGTCGGTCTCGCGGCGCGCGAGATCAGCATGGGCGCCGACGATCTATCGAAGCGCACCGAGGAACAGGCCTCCTCGCTGGAGCAGACCGCAGCGACGACCGAGGAGCTCGCGGCCTCGGTCAAGGCCTCGGCCCAGGCCTCCCGTTCGGCGGCGATCGCGGCTGATGAAGCGGCGAATGCCGCCCGCTCCGGCGGCACGATCGCCGGGCAGGCGGTCGACGCCATGGCCCGCATCGAGACGGCCTCGCAGAAGATCTCCGATATCATCCGCGTGATCGACGACATCGCCTTCCAGACCAACCTGCTCGCGCTCAACGCCGCGGTCGAGGCGGCGCGCGCGGGTGACGCGGGGAAGGGCTTCGCCGTCGTAGCCAGCGAGGTGCGGACCCTGGCGCAGCGGTCGAGCGAAGCGGCCAAGGACATCTCCGAACTGATCTCCTCGTCGAACGCCGAGGTCGGCGAGGGCGTGAAGCTGGTGCGCAGGGCCGGCGAATCCCTGACGCAGATACTCGCGGCCTCGCAGAAGGTGGCGGCCACCATCGCCGACATCTCGGCCGCCTCGGGCGAGCAGGCCAACGGCATCGACGAGATGAGCCAGGCCGTCGCGCATCTCGACGAGATGACCCAGCAGAACGCAGCGCTCTCCGAGCAGAGCGCCGCCTCGGCGAATTCGCTGTCGGGCCGGATCGAGCAGCTCAACGCGCTGGTCGCGACGTTCCGAACCAGTCAGGGCAGCGCTGCCGCCTTGCGCGCGCCGGTTTCCGTCAGCACGGCAGCCTCGGAGCCGGATCGGCTGCGTCAGCTCGCCGAAGCGGCCTTCCAGCAATCGCGGCGCCCGTCCGCTCCGGAGGCGAAGCCCGCTCCTGCCAAGCGCGCGGTCAATGCCCGCAACGGCAGCACGGGCTGGGAAGAGTTCTAGGCCGACTTGTCTTTGTCATTCCGGGGCTTCACGCAGTGAGGAACCCGGAACCCACGACCGGGTAAGCGGCCTGCAATCGGACATCGGATGTCCTACCCAGTCGCGGGTTCCGGGTTCGCGCCTGCGGCGCGCCCCGGAATGACAAATGGCGCGGCTCCTTGATAGCCTCCTGACCCCGGTCAGGAAGCGTTGCTTTGCAGCGTCGCCGACAACTCGGGCTTCACGTTCAGCGTCTGGAAGACCACGCAATAGCGCTCGGTGAGCTTGAGCAGCGCGTCGAGCTTCTCCTGCGGAGCGTCGGTCTCGATATCGAAGAACAGGCGGATCGCCTTGAAGCCGACGGCAGCATCCTTGGCGACGCCGAGCGTGCCGCGGAAATCGAGATCGCCCTCGGCCCGGACTGCGCCCTTCTCGATCTCGATTTCCAGCGCGGTCGCGACGGCCTTCAGCGTCACGCCGGCGCAGGCGACCAGCGCCTCCAGCAGCATGTCGCCGGAGCAGAGCTCCGCGCCTGAGCCGCCGGTCGCCGGATGCAGGCCCGCGAGCGCGATGGCGCGGCCGGTCTCCACCTTGCAGGCGATATGCTGGTCGTCGAGCTCGCCGCGAGCCTTCAGCGTGATGACCGCCGCCTCGGGATTGCTCCGGTATTCGTCCTTGAGCGGCGCCTGCAGGGCGCGCAGAGCGGTGACGTCCATGATCGTGCTTCTCCTCAAGCGGCTTGCCGGCTTGTAGCCGCTTCAGGCCGCGGCCTCCACCTCCGGCGCGGCGGGCCGGGTTTCCTTGTCGAGCGCCCGGCGCAATTCGCGGCGGAGCGTCACGAAGCCGACGGAACGCTCATCGCGCGGGCGCGCCAGCAGATTGTCGAGGCTGAAGGCGACCGGTCCCGCCTGCAACGGCAGGACGTGGATGCGATCGGCCAGGTGCAGCGCCTCCTCCACCGAGCCGGTGGCGATGAAGACGGCGGGGCGCGCCTGCGCACAGAGCTCCGGCAGGAAGGCGGCGAGCCGTGCACGCGCCTCGGCATCGAGCGCGGCAAAGGGCTCGTCGATCAGCAGCAGACGCGGCCTGAGCAACAGGAGCCGGGCGATGGCGAGCCGCAGCAGCCCTTCCGGCGAAAGCTCCGCTGGCCGCTGCGTCGCCTGCCCGGCGAGGCCGAGGCGGACCAGCACATTGGCGATCAGGCCCTCGCGCTCGAACGGCGTCGCCCTCGGCAGGGCGAAAGCAAGATTCTCCCGGAGATCGAGCCAGGCAAAGAAGCGCGGCCGGGCGCAGAGCAGGCCGATCTTCGCCGTCGGGACCGCTCCCTCATCGGATTTCAGGCCAGCGAAGCTGCGCAATGCCGTTTTCCGCGCCTCGGACGAACCGAGCAGGGCGACGATCTCGCCGGCCCGGGGGCGCGTCACGGCCTCGTCGGAGGCGCAGGAGAAAGCGTGAAGAACCGCCGACATTAAAGGCTCCGTCCATGACAAGGCGGAAGGAGCGCCGACGACCTTAAGCCGTCCCGTCGTTCCCGCGCTTTAGCTGCATTTGTTTCGCGCCCGCAAGCTGAGGCTCAAATCGGCGCGTCGTCCTCTTCTAAGGTCTAAGCGTCCGTTTTGTCAAACGGCCCTCACCACCACATGCCGGCGGTCTCGGCCGCCTTCTCCTGATGCGGGGCTTCGTCGCGCAAGGAGCGGTCGAGCGCGCGCAGGGCTTCGCGCTTCGTCGCCTCGAAGGCTGGCGAGAGCCGGTCGCGCGGGCGGGCCAGGGGATTATCGAGTTCGTCGAAGATGCGGCCGGGCCTGGGCTGCATCACCACGATCCGGTCGGCCAATGTCACGGCCTCCTCGACATCGTGCGTGACCATCACGACCGTCGGACGACTCTCCTGCCAGAGCGCCAGCAGATGGCCGTGCAGGCTCGCGCGCGTCGTCGCGTCGAGCGCCGAGAAGGGCTCGTCCATCAGCAGGAGCTTCGGCCGCGTGACGAGGGCGCGGGCAATCGCGACGCGCTGCTGCTGCCCGCCGGAGAGTTCGCGCGGCCAGCGCTTCTCATGGCCGGCGAGACCGACGCGGACGAGCGCATTGGTGATCAATGCCTCACGCTCGGAAGCCGGGAGATGCGACAGCCCGAAACCGGCATTCCCGGCGACGCTGAGCCAGGGAAAGAGACGCGGCTCCTGGAAGATGACGCCGACATCGGCGCGGGGCTCGGCGATCGCCTCGCCATCGAGGCGGATCGTGCCCTCGCTCGGCCGGTCGAGCCCGGCGACAAGCCGCAGCAAGGTGGTCTTGCCGCAGCCGGAGCCGCCGAGCAGCGCGACGATCTCGCCGCGCCCGACATCGAGCGTGACCGCCGAGAGCGCGCGCGTGCCGTCGGCATAGGTCTTGGACAGCCGGTCGAAACTCAGCATCGGGTGAACCTTCGAATCCGTTCCAACGAGCCCTCATCCTGAGGAGCGAGCCCAAGGCTCGCTCCTCAGGATGAGGGTTCGAAAAGCAAAAAGCCTTCAAAGCTTGTCGCGCGCCGTATCCTGCCAGGCGAGGAAGGGGCGCGTGATGGCGACGAGCAGGCCGTCCGCCAGCTTGCCGAGCACGGCGAAGCTGATGATGGCCGCGATGATGGTGTCGGGGCGGCCGAGCTGCTGGCCATCCACGAGCAGATAGCCGAGCCCCTCGCTCGCCCCCATGATCTCGGCCGCGACCACGAACATGAAGCCGAGGCCGAGGCCGGAGCGCAGGGCGACGATCCAGGCCGGCAGGATCGCCGGCAGCAGGACGCGCCGCACCATGGCGAGACGCGCGAGGCGGAAGACGCGGCCGACCTCGACGATCTTGCGGTCGATGCCCTGAATTGCGGCGGCGACGCCGAGATAGACCGGAAAGAAGACGCCGACCGCGATCAGCGCCACTTTCGAAGCCTCGAAGATGCCGAGCCAGAGGATGAAGAGCGGCACCCAGGCGATCGAAGGGATCGCGCGCAAGGCCTGCAAGGTCGGGTCGAGCAGGCTGCGGGCGACCGGCAGCGCGCCCGTGACCGCGCCGAGCACCGTGCCGGCAAGCGCGCCGAGGCCGAAACCCGCCGCCACTCGCCAGAGCGTCGCGCCCGCGTGGGTCAGAAGCTCGCCCGAGGCGGCGAGGCCCCAGAGCGTGCGGCCGACGACGCTGGGCGGCGGCATCAGGCGGCCATTGGCGATGCCGGCCGCGACCAGTCCTTCCCAGAGAACGGCCAGCACGACCGGCAAGACGAAACCGGCAACCGCGAGCCCGTAGGAGCGGCACGGCGCGGCGGGGCGCCGTTCCGGCTCATCCACGGCGGCTGCGATCTCGAGGACACTCATCGCCTCGGCGCTCGTCTTCAGTTGGTGGCGGCGAAGCGCCGGTCGAGCAGCGCGTCGACGGCGGCCTTCACATCGGTCGAGGCCGGCAGAACGCCCGCCTCCTTCAGCGCGAGGCCGGCGGCGGTGATGCCGTCGACCTGGGCCTGGCCGATGGTGGAATGGGTCAATTCGGTGCGGGTGAGCTGGCGCTCGATCACGGCCTCCGAGAGCTTGGTGGCGTCGACCAGCACCTTCTTCACGGCGGCCGGGTTGGCGAGGGCGTATGCACGTGCCTGCTCGTAGGCCGCCAGCACCTTCTTCACCAAGGCCGGGTTCTCGTTGGCGAAGGCCTCGCGGACGTTGAGGATACCCCAGGTGTTGTCCTCGGGCTTGCGGTAGAACAGCTTCGCGCCGCTCTCGATCTCGGCGGCGGCTATCATCGGGTCGAGCCCGGCCCAGGCGTCGACATCGCCACGTTCCAGCGCGAGACGGCCATCGGCATGCTGGAGCAGGACGAGCTTGACGTCCTTCTCGGTCAGCCCGGCATCGGCCAGGGCGCGGACGAGGAAGATATGCGGATCGGTGCCGCGGGTCACGGCGACGCGCTTGCCCTTGAGATCGGCGACCTTGGTGATCTCGCTCCTGGCGCCGGTGACGAGCGCCGTCCACTCAGGGCGGGAATAGACATAGATGGACTTGATCGGGTTGCCGTTGATCTTGCCGATCAGCGCCGCAGCCCCGGCGGTAGAGCCGAAATCGATCGAGCCGGAATTGAGGAATTCGAGCGCCTTGTTCGATCCGGCGGACAGGACCCAGCGCACCTTGATGCCATCGGCCTCCAGCGCCTTCTCGAGAATGCCGCGCTCCTTCAGCAGAAGGCTGACCGGGTTGTAGGTCGCGTAATCGAGCCGGATTTCCCTGGGAGCCTGGGCGAAAGCCGGCGCGGCGAGGCCTGCTGCAGCGACGAAAGCGAGCGCGAGGCGGCGGGTGATGCTGGTCATGGGGCTTGTCCCTCCATCGATGATGCGAGGGATCGGGACGGGTCGTGTCCGTTGCCCCACGCTTTAGCTGCACTTGTTTCGCGCCCGCAAGCTGGTGGCTCAAATCGGCGCGTATCCGACTCGTAGGTTCGATCGTTCTTTTTGTCAAACAACACGCCGGGGAATGTTTTTCTATATATTTCACATATTTTGGTGCTTTATTTTGCACTCTGCCACGCCTTCTCCTCATGTTACGAAAGGCGATGCCTGCCGGACCGGAGCTTTCGTGACGACGCCTCCCGCCAAGCCTTCCCTGCCGCTCGCCGAGATGCTGAACAATCCCGACGCGGGCGTCGCGCGGCTGTTCGAAACGATCAACCGGCGCGACAAGGCGCAGATGCGGCAGGTGCTGATCGCCGGCTTGAGGCAGTTGCTGGACGAAGGCCAGGCCTCCGCCCGTGCGATCCTCGCCGGCCCGCGCGGTGGGCTTGCCTGCGCGCACCGGCTCTCGGCCGTGATGGACGCTGTTGTGCGGGCGCTGCACAGCGCCGCGACCGGCTATTTCTACCCGGCCGACAATCCCTCGCAGTCGGAGCGGATCGCCGTCGTCGCCGTCGGCGGCTATGGGCGCGGCACGCTGGCGCCGGGCTCGGATGTCGACCTGCTCTTCCTGTTCCCGCACAAGCAGACCGCCTGGGGCGAGAGCGTGGTCGAATCCATGCTCTACCCGCTCTGGGACCTGAAGCTGAAGACCGGTCATTCCGTGCGCTCGATCGACGATTGCGTCCGCGAAGCCCGCGCCGACATGACGATCCGCACCGCGCTGCTGGAGGCGCGCTTCCTGGTGGGAGACCGCTCGCTCTTCGACGAGATGGTCCAGCGCTTCGATGCCGAGGTGGTCGAGGGCACGGCCCAGGCGTTCACCGAGGCCAAGCTCGCCGAGCGCGAGCTCCGGGTCCAGCGGGCCGGCGCCTCGCGCTACCTGGTCGAGCCGAACGTCAAGGACGGCAAGGGGGGCCTGCGCGACCTCAACACGCTGTTCTGGATCGCCAAATATGCCTATCGCGTCCATGACGTGCGCGAACTGGTCGCGGCGGGGCTGTTCGACAAGCAGGAACTCCAGATGTTCCAGCGCTCGGAGGAGTTCCTCTGGCGCGTGCGCTGCTGGCTGCATTTCATCACCGGGCGGGCCGAGGAACGGCTCTCCTTCGACCTGCAAAGGCAGGTCGCGGCGCAGATCGGCTATGCCGGCCGCAGCGGGCAGGCGCCGGTCGAGCGCTTCATGAAGGCCTACTTCCTGATCGCCAAGGATGTCGGCGACCTCACCGCGATCGTCTGCGCCGCGCTGGAGGCGCGTCAGCAGAAACCCCGCGCCACGCTGTCGAAGCTGCTCGGCACCTTCGCCAAGCGCAAGCGCGAGCGCTCGCTCGGCCACACGGATTTCAAGCTGACGAGCCAGCGGCTCAATGTCGTCGACGACAGCGCCTTCGAGCGCGATCCCGTCAATCTGCTCCGGCTGTATGCGATTGCGAGCCGCGAGGATCTCGCCATCCACCCGGATGCAAGCCGGCTGGTGACGCAGTCACTGCGGCTGGTGACGCCGGGCCTGCGCAATGACCCGGAAGCCAACCGCATCTTCCTGGAGATTCTGACCGGCCGGCGCTCGCCGGAGGTGGTGCTGCGCCGGATGAACGAATCCGGGCTGCTCGGCCGCTTCGTCCCGGATTTCGGCCGCATCGTCGCGATGATGCAGTTCAACATGTATCACCACTATACGGTGGACGAGCACCTGATCCGTGCGATGGGCGTTCTGGCCGAGATCGATGCCGGCACCCTGGAGGCCGAGCATCCGCTCGCCAACGAGATCATGCCGACCATCGCCAACCGGCGGGCGCTCTATGTCGCGCTCTTCCTGCACGACATCGCCAAGGGCCGACCGGAGGACCACTCGATCGCCGGGGCGCGGATCGCGCGCAAACTCGGCCCGCGCTTCGGCCTGACGCCGGCCCAGACGGAAACCGTGGCCTGGCTGGTCGAGCACCATCTCGACATGTCGACGGTGGCGCAGAGCCGCGATCTCGGCGACCCCAAGACGATCGAGAGCTTCGCCGCGACCGTGCAGACGCTGGAGCGTCTGAAGCTGCTGCTGGTCCTCACCGTCGCCGACATCAAGGCCGTCGGCCCCGGCGTCTGGAACGGCTGGAAAGGCCAGTTGCTGCGCACGCTCTACTACGAGACCGAACTCGTCCTCGCCGGCGGGCATTCCGCCGTCGAGCGCAAGGCGCGGGTCGCGATGAAGCAGGACGAGTTGCGCCGGCGCCTCTCGGACTGGCGGGAAGCGGAGCGGGACGCCTATGTCGCGCGGCACTATCCCGCCTACTGGATCAAGGTCGATCCCGAGCAGCAGGAGAAGCATGCGAGGTTTCTGCGCGAGGCGGAAGCTGCCGGGCGCACCACGGCGACGATCGTGGAGACCGACAAGTTCCGCGGCGTGACCGAGCTCACCGTGCTGGCGCCCGACCATCCGCGCCTGCTCGCCATCGTGACCGGTGCCTGCGCCGCGGCCGGCGGCAACATCGTCGACGCGCAGATCTTCACGACCAGCGACGGGCTCGTGCTCGACACGATCTCGGTCTCCCGCGCCTTCGACCGCGACGACGACGAATTGCGCCGGGCCGAGCGCATCGCCGCCGCGATCGAGCGGGCGCTGAAGGGCGAGATCAAGATCGCCGATCTCGTGGCGCAGCGCCGCGCCCCACCGCCACGCGGCCAGACCTTCCAGGTCGAGCCCGAAGTGGTGATCGACAACGTGCTCTCGGCCCGCCACACGGTGCTGGAGGTCTCCGGCCTCGACCGGCCGGGCCTGCTCTACGATCTCACCACCGCGATCGGGAAGCTCAACCTCAACATCGCCTCGGCCCATATCGCGACCTTCGGCGAGAAGGCGGTCGACGTGTTCTACGTCACCGACCTGACCCATGCGAAGATCGTCTCGACCGGCCGGCAGCTGACGATCCGCAAGGCGCTGATCGACGTCTTCAAGTTCGAGCCCGACAAGCCGGCGGCGACCAGGGCGAAAGTGCCGGCCCGCGCTTGATTTAAACGACCATAAGGCCGATATCCGGCACGAACGCGGCTGTGGTCCCGCAAGGGCGCCGCAGCCAAGTCTTTGTTTGCCGCATTTTCGCTGGCGCGGACCTTCGGTTCTTCAAGCGAACCGGTATCCGTTTCGCTCGAAAATGCCGAGAAAGGGACGTAACGATAAAATGACGCAGAACCCTGCGACGGAAGACCCCAACCTCGAAGCCGGCGCGGACGCGCCCGAGCAGGCGGCGACCGCCGAGGCAGGCCTCGCGGCGCAGCTCGCCAAGCTCCAGGCCGAACGCGACGACCTCAAGGACAAGCTGCTGCGCACGCTCGCCGAGATGGAGAACCTGCGCCGCCGCACCGAGCGCGAGATCGCCGATGCCAAGGCCTATGCGGTGACCAGCTTCGCGCGCGACATGCTCGGCTCCTCCGACAACCTGCGCCGGGCGCTGGAAAGCCTGCCGGCCGATGCGATGAAAGCCGCCGATGCCGCGGCGAAGGCGCTGCATGAAGGCGTCGAGCTGACAGAGCGCGAATTGCTCAAGACGCTGGAACGCCACGGCGTGCGCCGGATCGACCCGCAGGGCGAGAAATTCGACCCCAACCTTCACCAGGCGATGTTCGAGGCGCCCGACGCCACGATCGCCAAGGGGCTGGTCTCGAAGGTCGTGCAGATCGGCTACAAGATCGGCGAGCGCGTGCTGCGTCCGGCTTTGGTCGGCGTCTCGGCCGGCGCCCCCAAGGCTCCGGACGCTCCGGCCGGCGAACCGACCCAGCACTGACGCCGTGTTCGAGGTCGCCGGCGTCGCCATCTTCGCGCTCACCGGCGCCCTCGTCGCCGCCCGCAAGGGCATGGACCCGTTCGGCTTCATCCTGCTGGCGACCGTCACCGGCGTCGGTGGCGGTACCTTGCGCGACGTCCTGCTCGGGCGCGGCATCTTCTGGGTGCGCGACCCCGGCGACGTCGTCACCTGCACGATCGTCGCGCTCGGCTGCTGGCTTCTGGCCTATCTCCGGCCCGGCGTGCTCGAAGGCTGGGGCGGCCGCAAGCTCCTGATCTGGGCCGACGCCGCCGGCCTCTCGCTCTTCGCCGTGATCGGCACGCTCAAAGGCCTCGACGCCGCCGTGCCCGTGCTCTCGGCCGTCGCCCTCGGCGCGATGACCGCGACCTTCGGCGGCATCCTGCGCGACATCCTCGCCGGCGACCGGCCGATGGTGCTGTGGAGCCGCGATTTCTACGTCACCGCCGCTACCGCCGGCGCCGCCATGACGGCTCTGCTCGTCGGCCTCGGCCTGTCCGGGCCGATCGTGATGCTGGGAGGTCTCGCGGCCTGTTTTGGCCTGAGAGCCGGCTCGCTGCTGTTCGGCTGGTCCTTCCCGAACCTGCCGCGCAAGGCGCAGGATTAGGCGGTACGATCCACACTTGTCATTCCGGGGCGTGCGGCAGGCGCGAACCCGGAATGACAAGGGATGCGCCTGGCGGAGGCGACGTCTATTTCGGCTTCGTCACACGTCGCAGCGTCAGGTTGATTCGCCCGCCTTCCGGCAAAAGCGTCGACGAGCCCGTCAGGATGCGGTCGATGCCGTGATAGGCCAGCCGCGCCTCCCCGCCGAAGAGCAGCACGTCGCCGGAGGCAAGCTTGAGCGATGTGGTCTTGCCGCCGCGCGTCGTGCCGCCGATGCGGAAGAGCGCGGCATCGCCGAGCGAGACCGACAGGACCGGCGCGTCGAAATCCTGCTCGTCACGATCCTGATGCAGGCCCATCTTGGCGCCGGCCGCATAGAAATTGACGAGACAGGCCTCGGGCGGATGCGGATAGCCGGCCAATTCCCGCCAGAGATCGAGCAGCGGCGCCGGCATGATCGGCCAGGGTTCGCCGGTTTCGGGATGCTCGGGCTGATAGCGATAGCCGTTGACGTCGGAGACCCAGCCGAGCGAGCCGCAATTGGTCATGCGGACCGAGAAGGGCGTGCCGGACTTGGGCATGCGCGGCTGGAAGAACGGCGCCTTGCGCGCCACGGCCCTCAGTTCCGCCACCAGCGCCGCCTGCTCGTCCGGCGCGAGCCGGCCCGGCCAATGAATGACGCCCGGCGCGACGGTGACGCGGGTCATCGTTAGAGGGCGTCGAGGCCGAGCACGTCGGCCATGGAATAGAGACGAGGCTCGCGCCCCCTGCCCCAGAGCGCGGCCTTGACCGCGCCCTGCGCGAAGAGGCTGCGATCTTCCGCGACATGGGCGAGCTCGAGCCGCTCGCCGGCGCCGGCGAAGATCACCTTGTGGTCGCCGACGACGGTGCCACCGCGCAGCGCCGCGAATCCGATCGTGCCGGGCTCGCGCACGCCGGTGATGCCGTCGCGGCCGGCGACGCGCGCCTTCGCGAGATCGACGGCGCGGCCCTCGGCCGCCGCTTCGCCGAGCAGGACGGCGGTGCCGGAGGGCGCATCGACCTTCATCCGGTGATGCATCTCGACGATCTCGATGTCCCAGTCGGTGCCGAGCGTCGCCGCGACCTTCCGGACCAGGGCGGCCAGAAGATTGACGCCGAGGCTCATGTTGCCGGAGCGGATGATCGGCGTGCGCTTCGCCGCCTCCGCCAGCTCGGCCAGATGCCTGGGCTCCAGCCCGGTCGTGCCGACGACATGGAGGATGCCGGCCTCGGCAGCGAGCTTCGCGAAGGCAACCGTCGCATCGGGAGCGGTGAAATCGAGCACGCCGTCAGCAGAAGCGAAGGCGGCGGCGGCATCGCCCGTCACCTTGATGCCGGAGGCGGGCAGGCCGGCGAGAACCCCGGCATCATCCCCGAGCGCGGCGGAGCCCGGCCGCTCGATCGCCGCCCCGAGCGTGCAACCCTCGGCCTGGTCGATAGCCCGGATCAGCATCCGGCCCATCCGCCCGGCGGCACCGACGACGACGAGACGCATATCACTCATGGAAGGCAGGCTCCGGTCTTGCATCCGCGACGGCAGATGCCTTCGCAAGTAGCGCAATAGTCGAGCCTCCGCCAGCAGCCCACCCGAAAGCCGGACACAGCAAAACGGCCGGGTCGCCCCGGCCGTTTCGTATTCCTCACAACGCCGGCGTTCAGGCCGCCTGCTGGATGCCCGAGAGCTTCCAGGCGCCACCATGCTCGCGCAGGAAGGTCCAGTACTCGCTGACCTCCTGCGTCTGCGTTGCGCTGCCGTCGACGATCTTGCCCGACTTGCGGTCATAGAGCGCGTTGATCAGGCTGAAGCGCATCGCGACGGTCGCGTAGTCCTGATCGCCTTCGCGCCAGGCCTGCGACAGGTCACCCTGCAGCAGCTTGACGTCGGAGACGCGGTCGGCGACGCCGCGGCGGGCGTTGTCGCTCAAGTCCTCGTCGAAATAGCCGAACATCTCCGGCGTCACGCGCTGGCGCAGCCCGGCTTCGTCCTCGTTCGAATAGGCGGTGTTGATCTCGCCGAGCAGGCGCTCGAACGCGTTGAAATCATCACCGGCGAGCTCGATCGGCTGCGGCTGCGCGGCGGCTGCTGCCGCGCCGCCACCGAAACCGCCCATGCGGGCCGCCGCAGGCTGCGGCTGCGGCGCGTCATAGCCCTGGCGGGTATAGGGCGCGCCCGCGCCGGCGAGCTGCGGCTCGGAGCGGCGGCGGAAGAAACGGATGGCGAGCATGACGAGCCCGACGATCAGGCCGATCTGCAGCAGGAAGCCGAGCATGCCGGCGAGCGAGGCCAGGCCGCTGAAGAAACCTGAACCCGAGAGCAGGCCGAACAGGCCCGCGCCGAGCAGGCCGGCGCCGATGCCCATCATCATGTTGCGGGCGAAGGATGGGCGCGCGGCCTGAGTGGCCGCGCCGGCGGCCGAGCGACCGGCCATGGACGGCGAGGCCGGAGCCGAGCGCTGGAAAGTCTGGGCGCCACCCGGGGTGGTATTGGTCGAGGGCGGTGCGCTGTTGGTGAACGACCCGCGGCTGCCCGAGCTGCGGCCACCACCCGGACGGGCTTCGGCAACGAGCGGCACGAGCAACAGGGCCCCGGCGACCAGGGCGACGGCACGTCCACGACGGGCGAGCGAAATCAGAGACATTGTTCCTCCCGGAGCCCACCATGGGCCCACCGCCCGACAATATGGAGGGAGCCGGCAGCCCACACAAGGCCCGCCCCGGCTAACCGACTGAAAAAACTGACTGTTTCAAATCAGTGCATAATTATTCGTTGCGATCGGACCGATATGCTAAGCTGACGAACCGCCTCGTTCTCCGAGGTACGGGGAGAGAGCCATGACCGGATCCGGACCGAGGCCTCACCGACACCGCCTGTTGAGCTGGATGCTCGCGCTCGCGGTACTGTTCCTGCTGAGCGAGGCCGCAGCGGCTGGAGAAGCCGCTGTCGCGCTGGACAAGCCGCGCCTTGCCCAGGCACCCGAGCCGCTCTGCTTCTGCTGGAACGACGGCCGCAAGATCGCCGAGGGCCTGATGTCCTGCATCAGGACCACGCAGGGGCGGCGCGTCGCGACCTGCGGGCGCGTGGTCAACATGATGTCCTGGCATGTGACGGAAACCGCCTGCCCGGAAAGCTGACCGCACGCATCCGGAATTGTCGGTACCAAGAGAAACGCCGCCGGGACTTCTTCCCGGCGGCGTTGTTGTCATTGCTCTTGTGGTCCTAGCGACTTCGAGACTGACCCGTTGTCAGAACGCTCCCAGAACGATCGCAATCATGAAAACGAAGGCCGCACCCATGATCAATCGGTCGAGACGTAGCGTGACACTCATCACACCCTCCTGTGTCATTGACCTGTCGTGGAAGCTACCAGAACTGACGAAGGCCGCAAGGGGGCGGCTTCGTGGCGGCCGCGGGACGCAGGCTAGTTCAGCCTTAATCATCGGTTAAAGCATTGATTAGGCTTGGGGATATTTCTGGCTGCGAAATTTCGTCGCGAGCCCCGCGCGCCGCCCCGCCACAGCTTTGCCATGGTTCGACCGGCGGTTCAGCACGCTGATCTTGCAGAGAACCGCAGCGAGGGTTCGGACGACCGATTCCGCCCCGGTTAAGGCCCGCAGCGGCCGGTTAAGGCCCGATTCACCACGGCGCCAAAGTTAATCCGCCTGTGGCGGCCGGGGCGCAGTCGGTTGAGAAACCGTTCACCAGGCGCTTCGCATTTGAATGGTCATGCGACGCGCTCATCTCGCCCTCATCGCACTCGGCCTCGCCGGCGCAGCCGGACTGGCGGGCTGCGGCAAGTTCCAGAAGCCGCAGCGCGCCGCCTGGCGCGACCAGGCGGAAGCGGCCTGCATGGCCTCGCGCCAGGTGCAGCTCTCCTCCTATGTCAGCCTGCGCGGCAAGGCGATCGACGGGCCGGGCACCTGCGGCATGCAGCAGCCGCTCAAGGTCTCCGCCTTTTCGAACGGCGGCATCGGGCTGACCAGCTCGGCCACACTCTCCTGCCCCGTCGTCGCGACCACCGACAAGTGGCTGGCGGAGGTGGTGCAGCCGGCCGCGATGAACGTGCTCGGTGCCCAGGTCATCGAATTGCGGGCCGGCTCCTATTCCTGCCGGGCGATGAACAACGGCACGAGAACGTCGCGGACCTCGGAGCATGCCTTCGGCAATGCCGTCGACGTCTTCTCCTTCCGGCTCAACGACAACCGCGTGATCACGGTGAAGGACGGCTGGCGCGGCTCGCCGGAGGAGCAGAACTTCCTGCGCGAGGTTTTCGTCGGCGCCTGCCAGCACTTCTCGACGGTGCTCGGGCCGGGGGCCGATCCGCTGCATTACGACCATTTCCACATCGATCTCGCCCGGCACTCCAAGGGCCGGCATATCTGCAAGCCGGTCATCAAATATACGCCGAACTACAATCTGCCTCCGCCGGACCCGACGCGGCCGTATTCGATGGCCCAGACGCTGCCGCGCGGCGCGGCGCCGGCGGGCGGCACCATGGTTGCGGGGGGCGCGTCGCTCCGCCAGTCCGGCGACGGGTTGCGGCCGCCCGGCGCGGTCCAGGGGGGCTACCCCGTCGCGAGCTACGCCCAGGACCGGACTCAAGGCCTCGATGCGCAGCGGCGCTTCCTGGAGCAGTATGATGCGCGGCAGCGGCAGGGACAGTTCCAGCCGGAACCCTTGCCCAGCGACAACCGCGGACCGCTGACACTGCCGGGGGCAGTCGAACCGTCGGAGGAAGAAGCCGCCCTCGGCGATGGCGGCGGCTCCGGCGTCATGGACCAGCAGGACTCGGAGGAAGCGTTGCCGATCAATCCCCGGAACGACCCCTTCGCCTACAGCTCCGGGCGCGTCCCGCCCCGGCGTTGAAAACAGGGGTTCGTCATTCTCGGGCGGAGCGAAGCGCAGACCCGAGAATCTCCCAACAGATTGCCGCAGGAGCCCTCTTCGGCATGAGATGCTCGGGTCAAGCCCGAGCATGACGGCAAGCGGAACCGCCCGCTCAGCGCGAAACCAGCACCTGCCGGCATTCCGGCGGCAGGGCATCGAGCGACATCGGCGGCTTCGGCTTGGGTTTCGGCCCCGGCCGCGGCTTCGGCGGATTGAAGATCGCCTTGTGCTGGCGCTCGACCCAGTTGCTGAGTTCCGTCCCGCAACCATCGCCGAAATTCGGCGGCTCCTGGCCCTGGCAGCTCGCCATGCCGGCCGGGCAGGCCAGCCGGATATGGAAATGATAATTGTGGCCCCAGATCGGCCTAACCTTCTCCAGCCAGCTCTTGTCGGCCCCGGCCTCGCGGCAGAGCGCGACCTTCAGCGCCGGGTTGACGAAGATGCGCTCGACCTTGGGCTCGGCCGCGACGGTGCGGATCAGGCGGGTATGGGCCGGGGTCCAGTGGCGCGGATCGACGTCGCGCCAATCGGAACGCGCCATGTTGACCGCCGGCATGTTCTCGCGCTGCTCGCGATCGAGCCGGCCGCGCGGCATCGGCGTCAGCCAGACATCGGCATCGAGCCCGATCTGGTGCGAGGCATGGCCGGTCAGCATCGGCCCGCCGCGCGGCTGCGATATGTCGCCGACCAGCAGGCCAGCCCAGCCGGTGATGCGCGGCACGTCGCGGGCGAGTTTCTCCAGATAATCGATCAGAGCGGGGTGGCCCCAGTTGCGATTGCGGTTCAGCCGCATGACCTGCCAGCTCGGCCCGTCCACCGGTAGGGCCTCGGCGCCGGCAAGGCAGCCGCGCGCATAGGAGCCGATGGCGCGCGCCTGCATGCTGGCCGGCCCGGTCTTCTGGCCGAAGAGCGAACGGGCGGCATCGGGCCAGGCCGCGATGTTGGCGGCGCGGTTCCTCGCCTCCTGATCGGCGGTCGACTGGGCCTGGGCCGTGGCCGGCAGAAGCGACAGGAGGGCGAGGAGCCCCGCGATTCGGTGGAGGTTTCGCATCAGGGGAGAATCGCCGCGACCCGCCCCGCCGGTCAAGCGCGCCGCTGCCGCCCCAACCGGAACGCCCAAAAGCTACCCTCGCGGAACCGAGGCTCCGCAGCCGGCGTTTCCCGCTCGACCGCGCCCGGAACGGGCGCCACGAAACGGGAGTTCGCCATGTCCACAGTCCTCATCATCGTGCTGCTCATCGTGCTCCTCGGCGGCGGCGGATATTACGGCCATCGCAGCTATGGAACGGCGGGGCTCGGCGGCGTGCTCGGCCTCGTGCTCACGATCGTGCTGATCCTGTGGCTGCTCGGTGCCCTCGGCGGGGCACGGGTCGCCTGACGCGACGCGGCCGCAGCCGGTCAGCCTACATCGGGCCGATCGGCCGCGGCAGCCTCGGCGAGGGTCTTGGCGCAAACCGACTTGAACAGCGCCGTGGAACGTGCGTGGGCATGGAGCCACCACAGATTGAGCGCGACGAGGCAGGCCAGAGCGAGCGCAACGGCCGTGACATCGCCGATCGAGGCACCATAGGCACCGAACAGCGCTGGCGGCGCGATATAGGGCAAGGACGACAGACAGGCCGCCAGGAAGCCGGTATCGACCTTGGCAGCCTGCGCGACATAAGCCCGCTCTTCATCCGTCAGATCGATCGCCACCGGCTATCTCCTCTCGGATCGAGGCGAAATCCTGCCCGGGTTACGCGCGATACTCCCAGACCGCGACGGCCGCCGCCAGATCCTCGAGTGCGACGCCGACGGACTTGAACAGCGTGATGCCGCCGCCCTCGACCGGGCCGGCGATCCGGCCATGGCAGAGATCGGCCAGCGTGCCCGCCACCTTGTCGGCGCTGTAGCTGCCTTCGGCGATGGCGACGGCGACATCGCCGCCCTCATCGATCGCCTTGCTGGAATCGACGATCACCCGCGCACGATGCAACGCGTCGGCATCGGCCTCTCGCATCTGCATGGTGAAGCCGCCGATCAGGTCGAGATGAGCCTCGCGCTTCAGCCAATGGCCGTGAATCAGGGGCTCAGTCGCATTGGTGGCGCAGGAAATGATGTCGGCCGTACGGGCCTCGCCTTCGAGATCGGTGGTGGCGCGAGCCTCGATGCCGTCCCTGGCCAGCTCCGCGACGGTCGCCTCGGCTGCCTCGGGCCGCCGGGCCCAGACCGCGATCTCCGTCAGCGGGCGGACGGAGCGATGCGCCTTGATGATGAAGGGCGCGAGCGCGCCTGCCCCGACCATCAGCATGCGGCTCGACTCGGGGTTCGACATGTAGCGCGAGGCGAGCGCGGAAGCTGCCGCCGTGCGCCAGGTCGTCAGGCGGTTGCCGTCCATCACCGCGAGCGGCTTGCCGGTGGCGCCGTCCATCAGGAGATAGGCACCCATCACGCCCGGCAGATTGCGCTTGCCGTTGCCGAAGAAGACCGAGACGATCTTGGTGCCGATATAGGGATTGGCGACATCCGGCCCGCTCCAGGCCGGCATGGTCAGCAGGATGGCGTCGGTCTCTTCCGGGCGCTGGATCGCATACTGGCCGCGCTTGGGCGCGATGACCTCGCTGCGGAAGGCGTCGTCGAGAATGTCGATCAGGCCAGGATAATTCAGGGCCGCATCGATCTCGGCCACATCGAAAAGTCGCATCAATTCCGTCCGTTGGTCAGTGCCGGCAGCGCGGAGTCCGGCACGGCCGAGCGCAGCGCCTTGGTCTCGGAGCGCAAAGCGTCGGCTTCGCGACGGTTGCGGCGCGCCGCCTTGCGGTGCTTGCCCTGCGCCACCCAGGAGGCCAGGCCGCCGACGAGCACGCCGACGGCGATCGCCGCGAGCACCACCGCGAAGAGCGGCAGCTCGATGGAGAACATCGGCAGGTCTCGGCTGAAGGGATCGAGCGAGACGCGCACCGGGCCGCGATTGGCGACCGAGAACAGTACGATCACCAGAGCGACCGGAACCAGCACCAGTGCCTTGAAGAAGGCCTTCATCACAATCTCCGTGCGGCTGCGGGGGCCTCGCGCCTGCGCTCAATCCTTGCCGTTGAGGCGCAGCCGCAGCTCCTTGCCCGTCTTGAAGACGGGGACGAACTTCTCCTCGACCTCCACCGCATCGCCCGTGCGGGGGTTGCGGCCGATGCGGGCCGAGCGGCCCTTGCGCGAGAAGGCGCCGAAGCCGCGCAATTCCACCCGGTCCCCCCGCGCCAACGCCTTCACGACCTCGTCCAGAATGGCCGAGACGATATTCTCGATGTCGCGCTGGTAGAGGTGGGTGTTGCGGTCGGCGATCCGCTGAACGAGCTCGGATTTAATCATCGCTGGAGTATAACCATTTGTATCAACATCATTTTTCAGCGGCAGGCTGCCAGAGCGCCAAGGGCGCGTCAAGCCGCAAGCCGACGGGCTGATCCGCCGCGCGCGCGATCGTCGCCGCGAGCGCATCGAGCCCGGCGCCACGCGCCATGGCTTCGGCGAAGCTCCACAGGCCATAGGAGGAGGACCCGCTGCGCGGCCGCCAGTCGCGAACCTTCAAATCCTTCGAGACGCTCTTCTCGCGCTCCATCCAGGCGATTGCCTCCGGCTCCCCGCCGATCTGGTCGACCAGTTTCAGCCCGACGGCCTGCCGGCCGGAATGGACGCGGCCATCGGAGACAGTGGTCACCTCGCCCTCGGCGAGATGGCGGCGATCGCGGACCATGTCCTTGAACCAGGTATAGTTGTCGTTGACGACGCGCTGCAGGGCCTCGCGCGCCTCCGGAGAGGTCGGCTCGAAGCCGCTGGGCGCCGCCTTGAGCGGGCTCGACTTGATCGACTCGACCTTGACGCCGACCGTATCCAGCAAGGTCGAGACATTCGGGAACTGGAAGAGCACGCCGATCGAACCGACGAGCGAGGTCTGGCGCGCGACGATGCGGTCAGCGCCCATCGCGGCGATATAGCCGCCGGACGCGGCGACGCCGTCGACGACCGCGACCATCGGCTTTTTGGCGGCGAGCTGGCGCAGAGCGGTGTGCAGCGCCTCCGAGCCCGAGGTCGTGCCGCCAGGGCTGTCGACGCGGAGCACCACGGCGGAGACGGACTTGCTGTCCTCGACCGACTTGATCAGGTCGAGCGTACGGCGATCGCCGGAGATGAAGCCGGAAATGGTGATGCGCGCGATATGGGCGCTCGACAGGCCGGCCGTACCGTCACCCTTCCAGGCGAGGCCGCCGATCACCGCAGCGACGATCACCCCGAGCACGGCGAGCACGCGCCAGAGCGTCAGCTTGCGGCGCAGGCTGCGGCGGTCTGCGAGCAGATCGGCATCGGACGACATCGGGAGGCTCCTGGGACTGGGTCCGTGATGTAGACCCGCCGCGCCGGTCGGGCAAGGCGCGAGGTGCCGCCTCAGGCCGCGACCGAGGCGCGCGCCCGATCGAGCGCGAGCAGCGCGAGCCCGCTGGCGACCGAGCGGAAAGCATCGCCGATATGCACCTTCCCGGCGCCGAAGCGGCGGTCGAACAGGTTGCGCACGGCGGGAACGTAGGACGTGCCGCCGGTCATGAAGACCGCCTCGATGCGATCCCCGCCGAGGCCGGCCTCGGCCAGCGCACGATCCAGCGCGCTCTCGATGGCGCCGACATCATCGGCGATCCAGCGCTCGAAATCGGCACGGCGGATCGGCTTCTCGATGGTGACGCCCATCTGGCTGAAGCTCAGGGTCGTCTCCTCCTTGTCGGAGAGAGCGACCTTGGCAGCGGAGACGGCGCGATAGAGCTCATAGCCGAGATCGTACTCGATCACCGTCAGCAGGTCCTCGAGCTTGCCGGGCTCGACGGCCTCGCGGATCAGGGCATTGAGCTCGGCCATGGTCTCGCGGCTCTTCATCAGCGAGAGCTTGTGCCATTGCGCGAAGGCGGCGTGGTAATGGGCCGGCACCGGCAGGAGCTTGCCGAAGGAGCGGTAGTCCGTGCCCTTGCCGAGCGCCGGCGAGACGGCATGCTCGATGATGCGGTAGTCGAAGGTGTCGCCGGCGACGCCGACGCCGGCATGGGAAAGCGGGATCGCCTCCAGCCCGCCCTTGCGGCCAGGCTCGAAGCGCATCACCGAGAAGTCGCTGGTGCCGCCGCCGAAATCCGCGACCAGCATGGTCTGCGGCGTCTTCAGGTCGCGGGCGTACCAATAGGCGGCGCCGAGCGGCTCATAGGCGAAATCGACCTGGCTCATGCCGGCCTTGCCGTAGGAGCCCTTCAGGCGGCCGACCGCGAGCTCCTCGTCCGGGCGCTCGCCGGCGAAGACGACCGGGCGGCCGGAGACCAGGGGCAGCGCGTCGTGGCCCGGCAAATCCGCCGTGAGGTCGGAGAGGAAGACGCCGATCAGGTCCTCCAGCCGGAAGAGCTTGCCGAAGAGGCGGGTCTCCTGGAAGGCGCGGCTGGAGAGATGGGTCTTGAGCGATTGCAGGAAGCGATGCTCGGTCGTCATGCCCAAGGCCATGTCGAGCGCATCCGGGCCGCTGACATGGGTGATGCGGGTCTCGGGCGGACGGCCCTCGCGCCAGAACATCAGCGCCGAGCGATAGGCGTCGACCGCGCCCTGCTTCGTGGCGAAGGAGCGCGTCATGACCGATCCGTCCGGCCCCGCCAGCGCGACGACGCTGTTGGTGGTGCCGAAGTCGATGCCGATGGCGGCGGGGGTCATGGCGCTTCTCCTCTTGCGGGTCATGTCCAAATTGTCATTCCGGGGCTTAGCGTCAGCGAAGAACCCGGAACCCACGAACAAGAGTCGAATTTCGGAAGTGAGGACGGCGCGGGGAACCCCTCTCCTGTAAGGAGAGGGGGCAGGGGTGAGGTGTAGGCCCTTGGACCAGCTCGCTATGTCCTCACCGCAGCAGCGGTCAGGTCGCGGCAAAAGCGTCCAGCGGCCTACCCCTCACCCTACCCTCTCCCTCCGGGAGAGGGTTCCCCGCGCTATCCCCGTTTCCTTGAAAAGCTCGTGTTCGTGGGTTCCGGGTTCGGCCTTGCGGGCCGCCCCGGAGCGACAACGTGGTTTCGAAACAAAAGCCCGCGCGGATCGCTCCGCGCGGGCCGAAATCAAAGGCCGGCCGCTGACGCGGCCGAAACCTCACTTCTTGTCGGTGGCCTTCTTGAGCGCGGCGCCCAGGATGTCGCCGAGCGAGGCACCGGAATCGGCGGAGCCGTACTGGGCCATCGCCTCCTTCTCCTCAGCCATCTCCAGGGCCTTGATCGAGACCTGGATCTTGCGAGCCTTCTTGTCGAAGAGCACGACGCGGGCGTCGATGCGCTCGCCGGCCGCAAAGCGCTCGGGGCGCTGCTCGGAGCGATCGCGGGCCAGCTCGGCGCGCTTGATGAAGGTCATCATGTCGGTGTCGGCGATCTTCACGTCGAGACCGGACTCCTTCACCTCGACCACCTCACAGGTGACGATCTGGCCCTTCTTGAACTCGCCGGCATCCACGAAGGGATCGCCGCCGAGCTGCTTCAGGCCGAGCGAGATGCGCTCCTTCTCGACGTCCACATCGAGAACGACGGCCTGCAGGACGTCGCCCTTCTTGTATTCCTCGATGACCTGCTCGCCCGGACGGTTCCAGTCGAGATCCGAGAGATGGATCATGCCGTCGATGTCGCCTTCGAGACCCAGGAACAGACCGAACTCGGTCTTGTTCTTGACCTCGCCCTCGACCGTCGAGCCCGACGGGTGCTGCTCCGCGAAGAGCTCCCACGGGTTGCGCAGGGTCTGCTTGAGGCCGAGCGAGATGCGGCGCTTGACCGGATCGACCTCGAGGATCGCGACGTCGACTTCCTGCGAGGTCGAGACGATCTTGCCGGGGTGGACGTTCTTCTTGGTCCAGGACATCTCGGAGACGTGGATCAGGCCTTCGATGCCCGGCTCCACCTCGACGAACGCGCCGTAGTCCGTGATGTTGGTCACGCGGCCCTTGAGACGGGTGCCGACCGGGTAACGCTCGGCGATGCCATCCCACGGATCGGCCAGCAGCTGCTTGATGCCGAGCGAGATGCGGTGCGTGTCCTGGTTGATCTTGATGATCTTGACCTTGACCGTCTGGCCGATGGTCACGACCTCGGACGGGTGGTTCACGCGGCGCCACGCCATATCGGTGACGTGCAGCAGGCCGTCGATGCCGCCGAGGTCAACGAACGCACCGTATTCGGTGATGTTCTTGACGACGCCGTCGATGACCTGGCCCTCTTCGAGCGAGGCGACCAGCTCGGAACGAGCCTCGGCGCGGGTCTCTTCGAGGACGGTGCGGCGCGACACGACGATATTGCCGCGGCGGCGATCCATCTTGAGGATCTCGAAGGGCTGCGGCTGGCCCATCAGCGGGCCGACGTCGCGGATCGGGCGGATGTCGACTTGGCTGCGCGGCAGGAAGGCCACGGCGCCGTCGAGATCGACGGTGTAGCCGCCCTTGACGGTGTTGAAGATCATGCCGGTGACCTTCTCGCGGGCCTCGAAGGCCTTCTCGAGCTTGACCCAGCTCTCTTCGCGGCGAGCCTTGTCGCGCGAGATGACGGCTTCGCCGAGCGCGTTCTCGATCCGGTCCAGATAGACCTCGACCTCGTCGCCGACGTTCAGTTCCTGATCACGGCCGGGGCCGGTGAATTCCTTGAGGGCGACACGGCCTTCGGTCTTCAGACCGACGTCGATGATCGCCATGTCCTTCTCGATCGCGACGACCTTGCCCTTGATGACGGAACCTTCGAGGGCCTCGTTACGGGTGAAGGACTCTTCGAGCAGGGCGGCGAAATCCTCGCGACCCGCGCTGTAGCTTTCAACTGCTGACATGTAATCTCCTGGGAGCCGGCCGCGTATCCCGCGGATGTCCGGCCTGAGGCGCCGTGGTTGGTGCTGCGTTCCGGATCGCGACCGTCGGCACCTCCTCTCGGAGGTTTCCGCCTCCCCATCGGACGGGGGCAGCGGAGGCGCCTGGACCAGCGGCTCGATCCGTATCCTGCAGGCCCGACTCAAACACGAAACGGGAGCAAGCCATGAAGGCCGCCCCCGGCGCATGATCGATCACGGCCCTTCGGACAGGGGCGATGTAATGCAAGCCGGCCTTCGGGGCAAGGCGAAACCCTGTCCCGAAGCGTAATTTCGATCAGGGACGCAGCAGCTTGTAGCGCTTGTGCGTCAGGCAGCTGTCGACGACCAGAACGTAATCGGCCGTGGCCTTCTCGGCCGCGGCCGCGTCGCTTTCCGCCGTCGCCCCGCCGACCGACTGCACCGCGTTCGTCGCGCTCGCCAGCACATGGGCCTGCCGGAAGCCGGGTACCGGGATGAAGCTCGCCAAGGTGCCGGCCACCTGGATGGCGGTGCCGGTCTGCTGCTGCTGCGTCGCTCGCTTGATAGCCGCGAGCTGCGGTGCCGCCTGCTGGCGGCAGGCGAGGAGATCGCGCTCGTAACGGCCGGGATTGACGCGGTGCATGTCGACGAGCGGCTCGTAGACGGCGGCACCCGGATTTTCAGGAGGCAGTGCGGCCACGGCAGGGGCCGGGCCGGAACGCGGCGCCTCAGGCGGCGGAGCCGGCGCCGGCGGCAAGGCGGCCGCCACGGGCTCAGGCCCCTCCGATTGCACCGTCTGATTGCAAGCGCCCACCGTCAGCGCCAGCAGCGCCGCCACGACATATCTCATCGCCCCATCCCCTGCTCTTTCGGATATCTTTATCCTTGACTGCCGCAGGCCTCGCCTTCGCCGCGACAGCGCAGAAGACAGATCATAACGCTACGTCACTTTCAATATCGTCCCGGACCGCTTCCCCAATATCGCGCGCCATGCCAGTCTACGCGGCAGGTTTCACGGCATTCGCGGGAGCATTTCATGGGCTGGGCCATTCTGGGGCTGATCGCCGTCCTCGTCGTCTACCTGATCATGACCTATAACGGGCTCGTCGCGATGCGGCAGCGCACCAACCAGGCTTTCGCCGATATCGATGTGCAACTGAAGCAGCGCCACGACCTGATCCCGAACCTCGTCGAGACGGTGAAGGGCTACGCGACGCACGAGAAATCGACGCTCGACGCGGTGATCGCCGCCCGCAACGCCGCGCAGGGCGCCAGCACAGTGCATGACAAGGCCGCTGCCGAGCAGCAGCTTTCCGGCGCGGTCGGCCGGCTGCTCGCGCTGGGCGAGGCCTATCCCGACCTCAAGGCCAGCGCCAATTTCCAGCAACTGCAAGTCGATCTCGGCAATGTCGAGGACAAGCTCGCGGCGGCGCGGCGCTTCTTCAACAACGCGGTCGGCGAGTTCAATGCCGCGATCCAGGCCTTCCCGGCCGTGTTGTTCGCCCCGCAGATGGGCTTCACCCAGCGCGAGTTTTTCGATGTCGGCGAACAGACCCGCGCCCAGATCGAAGTCGCGCCAAGCGTGAAGTTCTGACGGCGGAAAGACGTTCTCAGCAACGGGAGCGGCTGCGATGGCCGAGGCCTTCGGGCTCTATACCCACCAGCGCAACAACCGGATCAGGTCAAACCTCCTGATCGCCGGGCTGTTCCTGCTGGTCTATCTCACCGCCTGGGGCCTGCTGCTCGTCGCCTTCGGCTATGGCGGCGTGCCGCGCGGGCGCACGGCCTTCGGCGAGGCGGGCCGCGTTTTCCGCTCCTGGTTTCCGTTCATCACCGCGGCGGCGATGCTCTGGGTCTTCATCGGCTTTCGCGTGAATGTCGCGATGATCAACGCGGTCACGGGGGCAAAGGGGCTGGCGCGCGAGGACAATCCCAAGCTCTACCGGATGCTGGAGAATCTCTGCATCTCGCGCGGCTTAGCCATGCCGAAGCTCGCCATCGTCGAGAGCGACGCGCTCAACGCCTTCGCCAGCGGCGTCAACGACAGCCAGTTCACCGTCAGCGTCACGACCGGGCTCCTCGCGCAGCTCAACGATGCCGAGGTCGAGGCGGTGCTGGCGCATGAACTCACCCATATCCGCAATGGCGATGTCCGCCTGATGGTGATCGCGGTGGTCGTCGCCGGCGTCGTCTCCTTCGTCGGTGAGCTCGTCTTCCGCGGTTTCGGGCGCAGCCGGATCAGGGTGTCCTCCGACGACGCCAAGAAAGGCAACGGCCTTGCCATCGTCGTCGGCATCGCGGTGATCGCGATCTCCTGGTTCCTGGCCGTGCTGATCCGGCTGTCGCTGTCGCGCTCGCGTGAATATCTCGCCGATGCCGGCGCGGTCGAACTGACCAAGAATCCGGATGCGATGATCTCCGCCCTGCTCAAGATTTCCGGCCGGGCGGATATCGAGGGCGTGCCGTCCGGCGTGATGGACATGTGCTTCGAGAACGACCCGGACGATTTCGCCGACCTGTTCTCGACCCACCCGTCCGTCACCAAGCGCGTGCAGGCGTTGATCGAGACCGCCGGCGGCAGGATGCCTGCGATGCCGCCGCACCCGCCGAAGATCGGCGAGCGCCAGGACCTGCCGACCATGGTCGAGGAGACGGCTGCGCGCGGGCCTTGGGCGAGGCCCTCGCAGGGGCCGGGTCAAGGCTGATCAGACGACGAGCTTCGCCGGGTCGATCTCGAAGACCAGCGGATAGAAAGTGCTCCAGCGGTTCCAGCGTCGCGTGCCGGCCTCGCCGACCGCCCAGAGCCTGCCGTCCGGCGCGAGGCCGAGATCCTCGATGCCGCCGGGCGCGGGGTAGCGCGCCAGAGTGGCGCCGGTCGCGGGATCGAGCTGCGACAGAAAGGCCGGACGGTTGCCGGAGCTCTGCGATATCCAGATCTTGCCCGCCTCGTCGAAGGTCGCGCCCTGCGCGAAGAGCGGCAATGGCAGGATGGCCCGGCTGTCGGCCAGGCCGATCGCTGACTCGCCGCCGTCCAGGATGCGATCGACCGGGACCGCATGGAGATTTGGCGTGCCTTCGCGGCGATAGGGCCCGAACCAGAGCGCATCGCCCGAGGCCGTCAGGAAGGACGGTCCCATCGCCTTGTCGACGCGGACCTCCCTGAGCGGCGCGCATTCTCCCTTGCGGCAGGATTCCTTGAAATCGAGCGCAAGGAGCCGGCCGGAATTGGCGACGAACAGCGTGCCGCGGAGATTGGCGAGGCCGCCGGGATGGCCATAGGTCGCCGGCAGCGCGAAGCTGCCGAGCAGGCGCCCGTCCCCGCGCGCGAGCCGGAACACCCGCGCCGGGCCATTGTCCTGCTCGCGCTCGGTGCTGCGATAACAGGCGATCAGGATCTCGTCGCCGAAGACCGTGAGGCCCTGCGGGACATAGCCTTCGTTGAGACCGGGCGACCAGTAACGGCGGCCGATCGCAGCCGCATTCGGCACAATAGTCAGGTCACGGCTGTCGTAGGTCGGCGCCTCGCCCGGCAAGGCCGGACGCGCCTGCGTCGCCGAGGCCAGGCACAGGCCGGCCCCTGCCAGCAGCATGCGGCGGCGGTCGAGAATCACCGTCCGTCGGTCGCCCATTCCAGAGCTTCCTCCAGCCGGTCGTCGCCCCAGAACAGTTCGCCATCGCCTGCCACGAAGAACGGCGCGCCGAAGATGCCGATCGACTTGGCATATTCGATCTCGGCGCGGAGCCGCCCCTTGACCTCCTCGCTGCGCGAGAGCGGCAGGGCGACGTTCGGATCGCTGCCGGCTTCTCTTAGCGCGGCGCTCAGCACGGCCTCCTCGGCCATGTTGCGGCCTTCGCAGAAATGCGCCCGGAACAGCGCCTTGGAGAAGGCCGGCGTCCAGCCGCCGTCACGGCCGGCGAGTGCCAGCCGCGCCGCCGTCAGCGAATTCTGGGGAAAATTCTCGGGCTTGACGATGGCGACGCCCTGCCGCCGTCCACGTCGCGCCGTATCGCGCCACATGTAGCGCCCCTTGCTGGGATAGAGCGCGAAGGGCGAGGTGTTCCAACCCTGTGCCGCGAAGATCGGTCCGAGCAGGAAAGGGCGCCAGCGCAGGGCGACGCCGGCTTTCTCGGCCAACTCTTCGATTCTGAGGGCACTCAGGCAGGAATAGGGCGACGCGAACTCATACCAGAAGTCCAGAACGGGACGATTCGGCATTCAGCCTCCGAACAGGTCGTCATATCGTGTCGCGCCCGATCGAGCCTGCGCTCTTCGCAACGCGACCGCAAGCGCCGCGAACGGCGCCTGTGGAATGGAGGGACGACGCGCTTTCCTGCGCCCATCCATCAGCGGACGACGCGGGATCGATCAGAAGGTTCCGATTGCTTCG
The DNA here is from genome assembly GCF_011764485.1 of Bosea sp. ANAM02. Lineage (NCBI taxonomy): Bacteria > Pseudomonadati > Pseudomonadota > Alphaproteobacteria > Hyphomicrobiales > Alloboseaceae > Allobosea > Allobosea sp. ANAM02. The sequence continues at coordinate 4,201,416 of NZ_AP022848.1, forward strand.
CCCCGAGTGCTGCGATAGTGCGCCATTGCGTCCGAAACGCGGCCCATGGGGGCTGCCAGAAGGAAAACAGACAGATGGCTGACAGCAGCGTGAAAAAGGTCGTCCTCGCCTATTCCGGCGGTCTCGACACCTCGATCATCCTCAAATGGCTGCAGACCACCTATCGATGCGAGGTCGTGACCTTCACCGCCGATCTCGGCCAGGGCGAGGAGCTCGGGCCGGCGCGCGACAAGGCGCTGCTGCTCGGCATCAAGCCGGAGAACATCTTCATCGAGGACCTGCGCGAAGAATTCGTGCGCGACTACGTCTTCCCGATGTTCCGCGCCAACGCCGCCTATGAGGGCGTCTACCTGCTGGGCACCTCGATCGCCCGTCCGCTGATCGCCAAGAAGCTGATCGAGATCGCCGAGAAGACCGGCGCCGACGCCGTCTCCCATGGCGCGACCGGCAAGGGCAACGACCAGGTCCGCTTCGAGCTCACGGCTTATGCGCTCAAGCCCGACGTCGTCGTGATCGCGCCCTGGCGCGAGTGGGACCTGCGCTCGCGCGAGCAGCTCATCGCCTTCGCCGAGCAGCACCAGATCCCGATCGCCAAGAACAAGCGCGGCGAGGCCCCGTTCTCGGTCGACGCCAACCTGCTGCACGCCTCGTCCGAAGGCCGCGTGCTGGAGGACCCGGCGGTCGAGGTTCCCGATTACGTCTATTCGCGCACGATCTCTCCGGAAGACGCGCCGGACAAGCCGACCATCGTCACGGTCTCCTTCGAGAAGGGCGATGCGGTCGCGATCGACGGCGAGAAGCTCTCGCCGGCGACGCTGCTCGCCAGGCTCAACGATCTCGGCCGCGACAACGGCATCGGCCGGCTCGACCTTGTCGAAAACCGCTTCGTCGGCATGAAGTCACGTGGCATGTACGAGACGCCCGGCGGCACGATCCTGCATGCGGCGCATCGCGCGATCGAGTCGATCACGCTCGATCGCGGCGCGGCGCATCTCAAGGACCAGATCATGCCGCAATATGCCGAGCTGATCTATAACGGCTTCTGGTTCTCCCCGGAGCGCGAGATGCTGCAGGCGCTGATCGACAAGAGCCAGGAATTCGTCACCGGCGACGTGCGCCTGAAGCTCTACAAGGGCGGCGTCCATGTCATCGGCCGTTCCAGCGACTACTCGCTCTACGACCAGGACCTCGTCACCTTCGAAGAAGGCGCGGTGGCCTACGATCATCGCGACGCGGCCGGCTTCATCAAGCTCAACGCCCTGCGCCTGCGCACGCTCGGCCAGCGCAAGAAGAAGCTGGGGCTCTGAACATCCGCTCTTGAAGGGTGTCATCCCGTGCGCGCTGCGGCATGTGAATGCCGCTGCGCAGACACGGGACCGCGTGACGATAATGGCTCCGATCACCCGGCGAGGTCAGACCACGCCGGGTTTTCCTTTTCGATCAACGCGACCTTCCAATGACGGCGCCACGTCTTCAGAACCTTCTCACGCTCGATCGCCTGGTTCGGATCGTCGAAGGTCTCAACATAGACGAGTCGGTCTATGTTGTATTTCGCCGCATGGCCCTTGATCACATAAGCCTTGTGCTCGGAAACCCGGCGTTCGAGATCGTTGGTGATGCCGATGTAAAGCGGCCCGTCCTTGCGCGTCGCGAGGATGTAAACGGCGTAGATGCGGGCGGTCATGTCGGCTCCGATCTTGAGAAACGGAGCTTAATCCGGCCAACGATCCCGTGTCTGCGCAGCGGCACTGCGCGCCGCAGCGCGCACGGGAAGACACCCTTCATCATCCCCCGTTATGAACCCGCGTCGCGCTCGCGCGTTCAGCACTCACCGATCAACCTGAGTGCTCCCAGCATGCTCCGCTTCCTCGCCCCTGCCCTGATCTCCGCCGCCCTCGCCGGTACTGCCCTCGCACAGGAAGTCCCGCCGAAAAGCGAGAAGCCAGCGACACCTGAGGTCGCGACCTGCAAGGCGGCGGCGGTGCAGGCGCTTCATGCCAAGGAGCCGGAGATCAAGGACATCTATATCGACGAGGACGGCGCCACGGTCGCGGTGTCGGAAGCGAAGATCGAGGACATCGCGGTCACGCGCATCGTCATGGCCGAGGCCTATCTGCGGACCGACCGCTCGGACAAGCCGCGCCGCTTCCTCTGCCTGCTCGGCGAGAAGAACAAGGTGCTGCTGACTTTCTTCACCGCACGCTGAGCTCCGCGGGCGGGCAAGACGAAGGGCCGCTGAGCGGCCCTGTTGCCCGCCACGGGACGGGGGTGCCTTCAGCCTCCATCCACGACCCGCGTCACGGGCCGGTCATGGCCATCCGCCAGTTCCTCGTGCCAGCGGCCGTTCTGGTCCTGGTAGACGATCCCGTCGGTGTTGCCCGCCACCGTCTGGCGCGCGGCGGCGCGGGTCGCCGCCTTCAACGCCGCGTCGTGAGTCCGAAATGTCTCCGACAAGGCCCCGCCAACCTTGTAGGCCCAGCCACCGTCGTGCTCGACCACCTCATATTTGACCATGACCATCGCGCACCCTCCTTTCGCTCAAAGGAAAACCGCGCTCCGGCCACGGGGTTCCGGCTAGTCGCCGTTGCCGCTATCGGCCGCGCGCAGCGAATCCAGCGCCGGCATCGAGGTGATGTGATAGCCGGCATCGACATGATGGATGTCGCCGGTGACACCTCCGGAGAGATCCGAGAGGTAATAGAGCGCCGAGCCGCCGATCTCTTCAAGCGAAACCGACTTGCGCAGCGGCGAATTGGCACGCTGCCAGGACAGCATGGCGCGCGCGTCGGAGATGCCGGCGCCGGCCAGCGTCCGCACCGGTCCGGGCGAGAGCGCGTTCACGCGGATGCCGCGCGGGCCGTAATCGCCGGCGAGATAGCGCACGCTCGCCTCCAGCGCCGCCTTGGCGACGCCCATGACGTTGTAGTTCGGCATGATCCGGGTCGAGCCGCCATAGGTCAGCGTGATCATGCTGCCGCCCCTGGGCATGCGCTCGGCCGCGCGCCTGGCGATTTCGGTGAAGGAGAAGCAGGAGATCACCATCGTGCGCGAGAAATTCTCGCGGCTGGTGTCGGCATAGAGCCCCTTGAGCTCGTTCTTGTCGGAGAAGCCGATGGCATGGACGATGAAATCGAGCGTGTTGCGCTCGCGATCGCCGCCCCAGGCTTCGTCCAGCGTCGCGAAGGCGGCATCGACGGAGGCGCTGTCCTCGACATCGCAGGGCACCACCAGCTTCGAGCCGATGCTCTCCGCCAGCGGCCGGACGCGCTTGCCGAGCGCGTCGCCCTGATAGGTGAAGGCGATCTCGGCACCATGGGCGTGAAGCGTGCGGGCAATGCCCCAGGCAATCGAATTCTGATTGGCGACGCCCATGATAAGGCCGCGCTTGTTGTGCATCAGCGGGAGCATGGCAAACTCGGAAGGGACTTCAGGAACGGGTCCGAAGACGGGAGAACGGAGGAAAGTCGGCGGGTCGGTCTAACTCTGAACGGCGTATCGGCATTGCAGCACCATTACCGGCGCCGGCATGAGGCAAGGCTAATCGGTCTTGGTGATCGCGACAGCGGCGGCCTTCGAGGTCGAGACCGGCACGATCTCGAAACGCACGAGATCGTTCCATTGCAGGACCCATTCCTGCAGCAGGGCGACATCGTCGCACTCCATGATCTGGAAGCAGCGGCTGAGATCGGCCGAGACCCAGCTCTCGACATAACGCACGCCGGCCGGCGCCATCCGCCCGCTATGCTGGAAGCGGGCGTAGACGTCCTTCACGCGGGCCTGATCGAAATGCTCGATCACCATGAAGAGCATGGCGCTTCTCAGGCCTCCAGCCGCTTCATCACGATGGTGGCGTTGGTGCCGCCGAAACCGAAGGAGTTCGAGAGCACGGTGCCGAGACCGGCATTGTCGATGCGCTTGCGCACGATCGGCATGTCGGCGAAGGCCGGGTCGAGCTCGTCGATATGGGCGCTCTCGCAGATGAAGTCGTTGTTGAGCATCAGGAGCGAGTAGATCGCCTCCTGCACGCCGGTGGCGCCGAGCGAATGGCCGGTCAGCGACTTCGTCGCCGAGATCGGCGGGCTCTTGTCGCCGGCGCCGAAGACCTCGCGGATCGCCTCGATCTCCTTGCCGTCGCCGACCGGAGTCGAGGTGCCATGCGGGTTGATGTAGTCGATCTTGCTCTTCACGCCTTCGAGCGCCATGCGCATGCAGCGCACCGCGCCCTCGCCCGATGGCGCGACCATGTCGTAGCCGTCCGAGGTCGCGCCATAGCCGACGATCTCGCCATAGATCTTGGCGCCGCGGGCCCTGGCATGCTCGAGCTCCTCGAGCACGACGACGCCGGCGCCGCCGGCGATGACGAAGCCGTCGCGGGCGACGTCATAGGCACGCGAGGCGCGGGCCGGCGTGCCGTTGAAGTCGGAGGACATCGCGCCCATGGCGTCGAAGAGGACGGAGAGCGTCCAGTCGAGTTCCTCGCAGCCGCCGGCGAAGATGACGTCCTGCTTGCCCCACTGGATCAGCTCGTAGGCATTGCCGATGCAGTGGTTGGAGGTCGCGCAGGCCGAGGAGATCGAATAGTTGACGCCCTTGATCTTGAACCAGGTCGCCAGCGTCGCCGAAGCGGTCGAGGACATGCCCTTGGGCACGGCGAAGGGGCCGACCTTCTTCGAGGAACCGCTCTCGCGGGCCTTGTCATAGGCGTCGATCAGGGCGCGGGTCGAAGGACCGCCCGAGCCCATGATGATGCCGGTGCGCTCGTTGCTGATCTCGGCCGGCTCCAGGCCCGCATCGACGATCGCCTGCTCCATCGCGACCTGGTTCCAGGCCGAGCCGCCGCCGTGGAAGCGCATGGCGCGCCGGTCGAGCACCGTCGCGGGATCGAGCGTCGGCACGCCCGCGACCTGGCTGCGGAAGCCGTGCTCGGCAAATTCGGCGACATGGGAGATGCCCGATTTCGCCGAATGCAGCGAGGCCAGGACCTCCTGCGTGTTGTTGCCGATGGACGAGACGATGCCCATCCCGGTGACGACGACGCGTCTCATGCTCGCTTACTCCAGCTGTCAGCGCGCGGCGGGACAAGCCCGGCCGCCCTGCATACATACCGCGCAAATGGACCGAGCGGCAGCTGCGCGCAAGGTCGCGACGCGTTTTTCCTCAGGCCGCTTCCGGCTTGAACAGGCCGACGCGCATGTCGCTGACCGTGTAGATGCGCTTGCCGTCGGCCTCCAGCCAGCCATCGGCGATGCCGAGGACGAGCTTCGACTTGAAGACGCGCTTGAAGTCGACGCCGTAGACGACCTTCTTGACCGAAGGCAGGACCTGGTCGGCGAACTTGACCTCGCCGACGCCGAGCGCGCGGCCGCGGCCCGGCAGGCCGAGCCAGCCGAGGAAGAAGCCGGTGAGCTGCCAGAGCGCATCGAGACCGAGGCAGCCCGGCATCACCGGATCGCCCTTGAAATGGCAGTCGAAGAACCAGAGATCGGGCTTGATGTCGAATTCCGCGCGGACGAGCCCCTTGCCGTGCTCGCCGCCCTCTTCGGCGATCTCGACGATCCGGTCGAACATCAGCATCGGCGGCAGCGGCAACTGCGCATTGCCCGGCCCGAACAGTTCCCCACGACCGCAGGCGAGGATCTCCTCGTAGCTGAAAGACGACTGACGCTGCATTCCCGTACCGCTCCCTGGCACCGGCCGGATTCGGCCAGTGTCTCGTCAGCCGTGCCTAACACGGCGGGAACCTGAAACGAAAGGGCAGCGCACCGAGTGACCCACATCACAACGGCGAAAACCGTGGCGAGACGGCGCCAGACCGGTACGGATGCGGCCTGGCAGGGCCCATAAGCCGGGTCGACGCTTGCGACCGGAACCTCGACGCCCTACATTTCGAACTGGAATGATTTCAACAGACGGAGCCTTCAGGACATCCGTTGCGCATGAGGGCACACGAGCAGGGCATGAGCGACCTGACCTCACAGGACCAGGGCTACGGAACGCCGGTGCGGCAGGGCTGCCCCTTCCACGATATCCGCCAGAAGCTTCGCCGCGTCGGGTTGCGGCCGACCCGCCAGCGCGTTTCGCTCGGCTGGGTGCTCTTCGCCAAGGGCCAGCGCCATGTCAGCGCCGAGATGCTCTTCGAAGAGGCGATGAAGGAGCGTATCCCGGTCTCGCTGGCGACGATCTACAATACGCTGCGCCAGTTCACCGAGGCCGGCCTGCTGCGCGAGCTCACGCTCGACGGCGCCAAGGCCTATTTCGACACGGCCGACCACGAACATCACCATTTCGTCGTCGACGGGGAGAATCGGGTGATCGATATCCCCGCTGAAGAGATCGATGTCGCGAGTCTCCCGGTGCCGCCCGAGGGCTACGAGATCGCACGCGTCGATGTCGTGGTACGGCTGCGCAAGATCGACGACTGACGTTGGCGCGTCGATGACGCTCGCGCGGCCGCAGCCGCTCGCTCAGTCGAACTTTTCGTTGGGATAGACGCCCCAGAGCCGCTCCTGGCGGATGAAGCCGTTGATATTGCCGACGCTGACGCGGCACCAGGCGTTGGCGCAGGAGGCGACGCTGGCCACCACGCCGGGCTGCAGCCGGGCAACGACCGCCGCCTCCTCGTTCGCGGCGCTGCGCATCGGGAAATTCTCGTCCTTCTTCTTCGACCAGGGCGCGACGAGCGCGGTGCGGCGGCCGGAGAGCAGGCTGTGCAGCACCCAGCCCTCGGTGCCGTCGGCATCGCGGACACGGCGCCAGGTCTCGAATTCCGCGGTGACCTCCATCGGCAGGCCGGCGCGCTGATAGACCCAGCGCGTGCGGTGCTCCTTCGAAGGGCCTTCGCGCAGGTTCACGCGGTCGGTCTTCAGGCTGACATAGCGGGGCACGGGCAGACCGGTGACCGAGCCGGCCTGCATGTCCTGCGCGGAGGCGACAGCGGGCAAGCCGACGAGGGTCAGTGCAGCCAGGACCAGGCAGCGCATCGACGGGGCCATCATGGCGCCATTCTCCTTCGCATTCCGCTTCCCCCGGCGAAGGGGCAAGTTGTCATCCGCCGCGCCGCCGCCTAGACACGCATATGGTGCCGCGCAACAATTCCCATTCCTGGGCCACCAGGGTTAATGGCGGGTTGAGGATATCGGGCCGATGCGGCCAATGACGGAGGGGTGACCGCCATGTCGAAGAAGAAGCCCTTGGTGGTGGTGACGCGCAAGCTGCCCGCCGTCGTCGAAACCCGCATGCGTGAATTATTCGATGCGCAGCTCAACATCGACGACAGGCCGATGTCGCAGGCAGCCCTGGTCGAGGCGGTGAAGACCGCCGACGTACTCGTCCCGACCGTCACCGACAAGATCGACGCCGCCGTGATCGCGCAGGCCGGCGACCAGTTGCGCCTGATCGCCAATTTCGGCAACGGCGTCGACAATATCGACGTCGCCAGCGCCGTGCAGCGCGGCATCACCGTCACCAATACGCCGGGCGTGCTGACCGACGATACCGCCGACATGACGATCGCGCTGATCCTGGCCGTCGCGCGCCGGATTTCGGAAGGTGCGCGCGTCATCCCGGATGACGACTGGGCCGGCTGGTCGCCGACCTGGATGCTCGGCCGCCGCATCACCGGCAAGCGCCTCGGCATCGTCGGCATGGGCCGCATCGGCCAGGCATTGGCAAAACGGGCCGCGGCCTTCGGCCTGTCGATCCACTATCACAACCGCCGCCGGGTCGATCCGCGCATCGAGGAGCAGCTCGACGCGACCTATTGGGATTCGCTCGACCAGATGCTGGCGCGGATGGACATCGTCTCGGTCAACTGCCCGCATACGCCGGCGACCTATCACCTGCTCTCGGCGCGCCGCCTCAAGCTGATGAAGCCGGACGCGATCCTGGTGAATACCGCCCGCGGCGAAGTCGTCGACGAAACGGCGCTCGCCCGCATGCTGGAGGCAGGCGAACTCGCCGGCGCCGGGCTCGACGTGTTCGAGAGCGAGCCTGCGGTCAATCCGCGCCTGCTCAAGCTCGCGCGCCAGCACAAGGTCGTGGTCCTCCCGCATATGGGTTCGGCCACCCATGAAGGCCGCGCCGACATGGGCGAGAAGGTCATCCTCAACATCAAGACCTTCATGGACGGCCACAAGCCGCCGGATCGCGTGCTGCCCAGCATGCTCTGAGGAGCACGTTTCTCACCCCGTTGTCATTCCGGGCCGCGCCGCAGGCGCGAACCTGGAACCCACGACCGGGTGTGTCTTAAATGGCGCGCGGCACGGACTGTCTCACCCGATTGTGGGTTCCGGGTTCTTCGCCGCGCGAAGCCCCGGAATGACAATCGGGTCAGTTGAGCGGCGATCCGGCAGGTAGGCCGGCAGCTGAGGCCGCGCGCAGCCCCGCGAGGCGCGCCGCTTCAGCCGGCCATTCCCTAAAATCGTCGATAACGCCAGCCGCGCCAGCGGCCAGCAGGCGCTCGCGCATGCGCCCCTTGTCATGGGCGACGCCGGTGAAGCCGGCGACCTGCATGCCCGCCGCCTTCGCCGCCAGCACCCCCGGCACCGAATCCTCCAGAACGAGGCAACGCCCGGCCTCGGTGCCCATCTGCGACGCCGCGAACAGGAAGACATCCGGCGCCGGCTTGCCGCGCGCGACCTGCGAGGCCGAGAAGACATGCGGATCGAACAGGTCGATCAGGCCGGCGAGCCCGAGATTGCGGCGCAGCGGCTCCAGCACCGTCGAGGAGGCGACGCAGCGGCGCCCTGCCATAAGGTCCAGCGCCTCGCGCACGCCGGGCAGAGCCCGCAGTTCGCTCTCCAGGCGCAGGGCGACCGCATCCTCGATGCGTGCCTCGAAATCATCCGGCAGAGGTCGCCCGAGCGCGCCCTCGATGATCTTGATGCCGTCGGCCCAGGGAATGCCGACGAGCTGATCGACATAATGGTCGAGCGTCCAGTGGCTAAGCCCGACCTCGTGGCACATGGCGAGGCTGACCTCGCCATAGAGCGTCTCGGTGTCGATCAGCGTGCCGTCGCAATCATAGATGACGAGATCGAACGACACGGGGCGTGCTCCGTCAGCCGCTCAGCGGGCCTGGAGGGTGTCGAACTGGCCGGTCTTGCGGAAGCGCCAGAGATAGGAGGAGATCACCGCCTCGGACGAGGTCGGCGCCAGTCCGAGCCCGGCGAAGTCGCGGCCCTCTGCCCTGGCCTCCGCCGAGACGACATTGTCGCTCTCGAGCAGCGTGACCTGATCGCGCGTCATCACCAGCTCGTCGGGAATCAGGCCGAGCGTCAAGGAATCGGCGACCTGCAGGACGCTGCCCATGATCCGGGCCAGCGGGAAGGGCAGCGGCGCGAGCAGGCGCTTGCGGCCGGTCACCTTGCAGACCTCCTCGACGATCTCGCGCAGGCTCTGCACCTCAGGCCCACCGAGCTCGTAGACGCGGCCACCCTGGACCGTGCCGTCGACGGCGCGGGCGACGATCTCGGCGACATCGCCGACGAAGGCCGGCTGGAACTTCGTCGCGCCATCGCCGACCAGCGGCACCACCGGCAGCATGCGGGCGAGCGAGGCGAAGCGGTTGAAGAACGTATCCTCGGGGCCGAACATCACCGACGGGCGCAGCACGACCGCGCCCGGCACCGAGGCGAACATCGCCGCCTCGCCCTCGGCCTTGGAGCGGGCATAGATCGAAGCCGATTCGATGGAAGCGCCCAGAGCGGAGACATGGACCAGCCGCGCGATACCGGCGGCGGCGCAGGCCTGGGCGATGGCACGCGCGCCGTTCGCCTGCACGGCCGGGAAGCTCTGGCGACCCTGCTCCTGCATGATGCCGACGAGGTTGACGACGGCGTCCGCGCCCTTCACCGCGGCGGCAACCGAGACGGGATAGCGCAGATTGGCCTGCACGGCATGAATCTGGCCGACGGTGCCGATCGGCTGGAGGAAATTGGCGAGGTCCGGCCGGCGCACGGCGACACGCACCCGGTAGCCGCGCTTGACGAGCGCGCGCACGACATGGCGGCCGACGAAACCGGAGCCGCCGAAAACCGTGACGAGTTGCTGGGCCGGGGCCTGGGAAGCCATCGCGAAAGCTCCGTTTAGAATGCTTCTGCCCTCCTAGATCATGTTCCGCCAAAGTGGAAATGCCTTTTGCGCCCGGCGCCTCCGATATCCCGGCCCCTGCGGCGTTCCGCCCTACCGGCCGATGCGCCCCTGCCCCTGTCTGGCGCGAATCCGCCGCTTCCGCGCTGAAACGGCCCAATCCGCCACACCGCGCGAAGGCGGTTTCCACAGCACCGCAACAACAAATTCATTTCGCCGCGACAGGGCCGTTGACAGGACGACTCGGCCCCCGTAAACGAACCGCCGTTGCCCAGGTGGCGGAATTGGTAGACGCACCAGCTTCAGGTGCTGGCGCCTGCAAGGGCGTGGAGGTTCGAGTCCTCTCCTGGGCACCAACATTTCTTGAAGGCTACCAACTTCAAGAGCTTAGCGGAAAACAAGGGGTTACACCTCTCGCCCTGGTACACAGGGGAGGTACACCGTGGTGATGTTGACGTCGCGCCCTTGGGGGCACCCGGAAACGGGGATGTGGTATTTCCGCGGGCGTGTTCCGGCTGAGCTGAAAGACAAGCTCGCAGGCCAGAAGCTGACGCTCAGGGTCGGCGGTGCGGACCGCACCATCGTCGTTCGGGACATCATCAAGGTCTCGCTGGGGACCAAGGATGTGGGCGAGGCAAAGACCCGCCATGCCGCTGTCCAAGCGCAGCTCCAAGAACGCTGGGCGACGGCGAAGAAGGCCTCGGTCTCACTGACGCATGAAGAAGTCCTCGGACTGGCGGGCCGGGCCTATCGCGAACTCGTGGCCGAGTTCCGTTCCGACCCCGGTGAACCTGAAGGGTGGGACGCCTACGCCGACCAGCTCGCCGAGCCTTTCGAGCACCTGGACGAAGAGAGCGACGGGATCACCAGTCCGCCTTATGACCCGAAACTCGCCGGTCGCCTTCTGACGAAGCTTGTCGACCTCGATGAGGTCCTGGGGATCAGCGGACTGGAACTGGAGGAGCACTCGCGCCTGAAGCTTCTCAGGGAGATCGCCTGGGCCAGGTTGCAGGCAGCCCGAACCCTGATGCGGTTCGCGACTGGCGACTACCGCCCCGACAAGATCGCCGAGAAGTACCCGGCATGGCGTTCCCAAGCAGTCGCAGAGGTCACCAAGGCCCGTGGCGCCGGTCGGTTCGAAGACCTCATTAACGGCTGGGCCAAGGAGAAGGCCCCACGGCAGGCCACACTCGATCTGTGGCGCAGCTACATCGCCGAGTTCGTCACCTTCGTCGGGCATGACGATCCCAGCGCCATTCGTCGGCAGGACGTGGTCGCTTGGAAGCAGAAGCTGTTGGACGACGGGATGAGCCCGAAGACCATCAACGACAGCAAGCTTGCCGCGCTCAAGGCCGTCCTCGGCTGGGCCGCCGAGAACGAGCTACTCCGCGAGAACCCGGCCGCAAGGGTGGCCGTGAAGCGGTCCAAGAAGCCTGGGGAGCGGATGCTGGGCTTCAGCAAACAGGATGCCTCCACGATCCTCCAGGCAGCCGCACGGCAGACCAGCCCGGTTTATCGCTGGGTTCCCCTCCTCTGCGCCGGATCAGGTGCGCGGGTGTCCGAGGTCTGCCAGCTCCGAGCTGAAGACATCGAACAAGTGGAAGGCGTCTGGGTGATGCACATCCGGGCCGCCGCTGGGTCGGTGAAGAACACCAACTCCGAACGGACGGTGCCGCTGCACCCTCTGGCCCTACAGGCCGGCTTCTGCGCTTTCGCGAAGCAGAGGGATCAAGGGCCGTTGTTCTTCGATCCTACGCGCCGCAGGGAGGGGGCCAAGAAGCCCCAGGCGAAGATCGTGGCGAAGAACGTGGCCGCATGGGTCCACAAGCTCGGGATCGAAGTCGGCCGCAAGGAGCACCGCAAGGACCCCAATCACGCGTGGCGCCACCTCTTCAAGACGCTCGGACGCGAAGCCGGTGTCCAGGACAGCGTCCTCGATGCGATCACCGGCAACGCACCGCCGACGGTCGGTCAGGCGTATGGTGAGACCTGGCTGACCACCGCCGCTCGGTCCGTGGCCCTCATCCAGCTACCGGGCCTGAGCAAGGGGACCGCGCAGGCCGCCGCATAGGGCTGCGCTACCATCCTGCGGTCAGGAGCCCTACCAAGACCGCGCTGACCTCAACGGCCTGTGGCAAGCCGCTGAACCGAGGTTGGCCGCCACTCACCGAAACAACAAGGGGTAGAAGAGCCAGGTGGCGACTAGCACAAGGCCTCCGATTGCCCAGATGCGGGCGGGGAGGCCTCGTGCGGCCATCTTGAAGTTGGCCCAGTGGAATTCGAGTTCATCATTAGGGGGCTCGCGCATGTTGTCCCCCATGAAGTGCGACACGGTGTTGATAGTCCGGGTCGTCGAGAGCGAGGCGGGACAGCTGTTCCACCAGCCCCGTAAGGTCACAAACCTCGCGCTCGCCCCCGTCGGAAGGCGTCTCCTTCACCTTCTGCAAAAGCCCGAGCTGGCGCAGCCGCTCCACTGACCTCTGAACGGTCCTAGTCTGCACGTCCATGCGCTTGGCGATGATGCTGGTGCGAGGAAATGGGCGCTGATCCGCGTACCACCAGTGCATCGTGATGTTCAGGAGCACGACCAGGTCTGTGGGCGAAAGGCCCAGCTTGACCTGGTTCTTCAGCAGCAGGTCCGGGACGAGCTGAAAGCCAGCGTGGCCAGCAGCGCCCCACTTCTCAACGACCCGTCTCGTCTCAGGTTGATTGCTCATGGCCGCTCAAAATGCATAGACTGTGATATAAAACAAGATATCTGTTTATTTGTGCGACATGAGCGTCGCATTTTCTTCCAGTCCGCGGCGCCCTACAGCGGCTTGAACCCGAAGCGGCTTCCCGGCACCCACCCGTTGGCGTCGGCGGCCTTCTGCGCCTCGGCGTTGGCAAGGCCATCTACACGCTCGTTCAGTTCGTGCCCCGCATGCCCCCGCACCCACGTCCAGGTGACCTTACGCGCGGCCGCCAAGGCCTCCAGACGTTCCCAAAGGTCCTGGTTCAGGACGGGCTTCTTGGCCGCGGTTCGCCAGCCGCGCTGCTTCCATCCGGGCAGCCACTCCGTGATGCCCTTCACGACATACTCGCTATCGCTGTGGACGACCGCCCCAAGACCTGCCGGGAGGGCGTCCAGGGCCATGATGGCCGCGGTCATTTCCATCCTGTTGTTCGTCGTGCTCTCCTCCCGCCCGACGATGACCTGTTCGGCGTCGCCGATCTGGATGACCGCAGCGTACCCGCCGGGCCCAGGATTTCCGATGCAGGCGCCATCGGTGAAAATGAGCGCGGGTCCATTCGAGGTCTGGGTCGACATGTCCTTACCGTTACCAGTTATGCTGAGGCGACTTCGGGGGGAGGAAAGGAGGTTCAGCGTAGGGGCGTACTTGGTTCAATGCACCCCGGTTACCTCGACCAGGACTTCCACCCCCAAGACCTGCTTGAAGCTCTCCCGCAAGGCGTCAACCGCAGGCCGGCTCCTGCTGGCGGGTACGATGAGGCTGTCATGGACCGGGAGTGAAGGTGTCCCATCCTTCAGCAACGCAAGCATGGTCCTGATGACCACCTCGCTCTCGGTGAACATCAGGTCGGGCCAACCGAGCCCCTCTTCCCCGGCACTGCCCAGAACGGGATACCGGCCAAGCAGCCTCTCCCCAACCGCCCTGACCGGGTAGTCCTGTCCGAGACGACGTCCTGTTCGGGTCGCATAGTCCCTGACCTGCTCCTGCGGCCATCGCTGCAGCGACTTCTCGGCCCCGAAGGTCGCCACCAGCCAGCCCTTGACGACTTCTCGCGGAACTCCCTCGATATCATAGGGGTCGGCTTCGAATTCCGGGCGGACACCCAGCTTCCCGTGCAGGATCGTAAGGTACGAGGCCTTGATGTCGATCTCGACGACCTGCTCTCCGTCGAAGCGCATCGCCAGCCTGGAGGCCTTGCTGAGGGTCTGATAGTTGCCCGGGCCAGTTGAGTATAGGCGCCCGCCCTTGTCCCAGTTGAAGCCCGGCTGGTCGCCATGCTCGAACTGCCGGACGAAGCCCTGATGAGAGCCGCCTGTGATCTCCACGCCTCGCAGGAACGCGTCGATCTGCCGTACCTGGTCACCGAGCAACCACACCTCCGGCCTGTCCGGTACGACCAGCCGCCCTCCTCTGACCTTGACCCGACCAACCCGCCCGGACTTCGCCTTCAGGACGATGACGCGGTTTGGTGGCGGTTGACGGAAGTGATCTCGTGCAGCCCCAACGATCACCCCGTGGTCGGCCGCGATACCCAGCAAGGACGTGGTGGCCCGGAAGCGGGACGCTCGCCCTTGGCCCGACACCACGCCATCTCCCCAGTCGAACCTTCTCGGGTCGTAGAAGCCGGTGATCTTCTCGACCAGCCCCAGAGTGATGAGGGCCTCCAGTGCGGCCTTGAACGGGCGGTAGGCGACCGGACCACCCGAGAAGGAATTTGCCTGCGTGGAGCGGTAGACCAGAGCACCTTGACCATCGCTCGGGGGATGAACCAGGAGATCGCCGAGGATTGTGAGATCGCCTGCAATGTTGGCCCCGTGAGGGGCGGTTATCGCTTTGAAGGTTAGCCCCCCTGTTATCGGCTGCGGCTGATCCTTCCGTCTTTTCGGAAGGGTCCGGGGATGACGGGTGTGGAGACGATCGGTCGGATCCGGTTCGAGCATTTCCAGAACGGCAAGGGGATCAAGCGGATCGCGCGGGAACTCGGCCTCGCGCGCGACACGGTTCGCAAAGTGCTCCGCTCCGGCGCGACCGAGTTCATCTACAAGCGCGAGGTCCAGCCGCGGCGGAAGCTTGGAGCCTGGGTCGATACGCTGACGGCGATCCTCGAGGCCGAAGACCGGCTGCCGCGGCGCGAGCGACGCTCAACGATCCGGCTGTTCGAGGAGCTGCGCGGGCGCGGCTACGACGGAGCCCATGACAGCGTCCATCGGTTCGTGAAGGCCTGGCGTGCCGATCGCGCCCGGCTGCCGGCGCAGGCCTTCATTCCGCTGCGCTTCGATCCCGGCGAGGCCTATCAGTTTGACTGGAGCCACGAGGCGATCGAACTCCACGGGCTGCCCGTGGTGGTGAAGGTCGCCCAGATGCGACTGGCCTATAGCCGGATGCCGATCGTGCGCGCCTATTTCCGCGAGACGCAGGAGATGGTCTTCGACGCGCATGACAAGGCCTTCGCCTTCTATGGCGGGGTCTGTCGGCGCGGCATCTACGACAACATGAAGACCGCGGTGGAGACCGTCTTCGTCGGCCGCGCCCGGGAGTACAACCGGCGCTTCCTTCAGCTCTGCTCGCATCACCTCGTCGAGCCGGTGGCCTGCACGCCGGCGGCCGGCTGGGAGAAGGGCCAGGTCGAGAACCAGGTCGGCACGATCCGCGATTTGCTGTTCCGCCCGCGACCGAAGGTGAAGACGCTCGACGAGTTGAACGCCTGGCTCGCCGACCAATGTGTCGCCTACGCTCGGCGGGCCAAGCATCCCGAGTTCCGCGATCGGTCTGTCATTGAGGTCTTCGAGGAGGAGAAGGCGCGGCTGATGCCGTATCTGGGCCCCTTCGCCGGCTTCGTCGAGAAGCCGATGCGGGCGACCACGACCTGCCTGATCACGCATGATCGCAACAAGTACAGCGTCGATGCCCGAGCCGCCGGCCGCGCCGTGCTAGTGCGCGCCTATGCCGACCGGATCGTTGTGTTGCTCGATGGCGAGACGGTCGCCGACCATCCCCGCAGCTTCAAGCGCGATCAGGTCGTCTATGATCCCTGGCACTATCTGCCGGTGCTGATGCGCAAGCCGGGTGCTCTACGCAATGGCGCGCCGTTCAAGGACTGGGATTTGCCGGCGCCGCTCACCGTGGTGCGTGAGAAGCTGCGGCGTCATGTCGATGGTGACCGTCAGTTTGTGAAGATCCTCGGCCGCGTCCCCGAGGACGGCATTGCCGCTGTGGCGGAGGCCTGCACCGAGGCGCTCGCGGCCGGCATCGCCAGCGGCGACGTCGTCATCGCGATCCTGGCGCGCCGTCGCCAGCCGCCTGTTCCAGCCAGCATCACCACACCCAACGCCCTCAGGCTCAAGACCGAGCCGGTCGCCGACTGCGCCCGATACGACAACCTGCGCAAGAGAAGGGAAGCCTCGCCATGGAACGCCACCAACTGATCGAGGCGATGACCAGCCTCAAGCTCTACGGCATGCGCGCCAGCTTCGACGAGATCGCCGGCAAAGGCCTGAACCGCCGCGAGGAGATCTATCCCCTGCTGGCGAGCCTGATCCGCGCGGAGCTGACCCATCGCCAGTCGCGTTCAATCAACTATCGCATCAGCGGCGCCAGATTCCCGGTTCTGAAGGATCTCGATGCCTTCATCTTCGACGACACGCCGGTGGACGAGGGACACATCCGCGAGCTCGCCACCGGCGAGTTCATCGACGCCAGGCGCAATCTCATCCTGATCGGCGGCACCGGAACGGGAAAGACCCATCTCGCCATCGCGATCGCCGCCGCCGTCATCCGGGCGCGCGCCCGCGGCCGCTTCTTCAACCTCGTCGACCTGGTCAATCAGCTCGAACAGGAGAAGGCCGCCGGCAAGAGCGGACGCATCGTCGAAGCCCTGCTGCGCCAGGATCTCGTCGTCATCGACGAGCTCGGCTATCTGCCCTTCAGTCAGGCCGGCGCGCAGTTGCTCTTCCACCTGATCAGCAAGCTCTACGAGAACACCTCGATCATCATCACCACCAATCTCGCCTTCGCCGACTGGCCCCAGATTTTCACCGACGCCAAGATGACGACTGCGATGTTGGATCGGCTCACGCATCACTGCGACATCATTGAGACCGGCAACGAGAGTTGGCGCTTCAAGAACCGCGCCTGAACGCTCCCGAGACCTTCGCGAGCTGGACGCCGAAATCGCCCCGGCCCAGCAACCCTGACCAGCTCAGCCGGGGCGATCCCGGCACGTCCGACCAGGCTTGCAGGGGGGCTAGCCTTCAATGCGATAAGGGGGCTGCCCTTCAACGCGATTTGACACCGAGGATGGCTCCGACGGCCCTGCAGAAGCCCTGGAGGTCAGCGGCCCTCCTCCTACGTCGACGGGAACCGCCCGCCTCCTCGTGACCCAGAACGCGGTCCACGATGCTGGCCACGAGTGCTTCGGCCTGCTTGCTCTCCGGGACGTAGGCCAAGGTTGCCATCGGGGCAGAGAGGAGATCGAAGGCATCGGGCACCGCAGGCGTCGTCGTACGCTCGGCGGGTCCAGCGGCGTCGACGTCGATCTGACCTGTGGGGTTCTGGCGGCCCACGGTCCTCACTTCAGGTCTGCCAGTGCATCCTGGAGTTCTTGGCGTCGCCGGTCTTCGGCCTCGCGGTCACGCACCTCAAGGCGTGCGATCTGGAGCGCGGGCCCTCCGAGAACCTTGATGATCCAGTCGGCCATAGTCTTGACCACACGGGGCGGCAGGTCGCGGTAGACCCTCTTCGACCGGCCACTGCTGTCGTCGAAGTAGACGCCGATGTTCATGTCGGCCAACGCCCGTACCCGACGAACCAGCTGGCTGCGAAACCCTTCGTTTGAGCGAAAGCGCCTCGGCTCCTGGTCCCACATCATGACCATCGCCAGCACCGTCTCGATGGCCTCCTTGGGCTCCACCGACGTCGTCAGCTTGACGATCTCCTGGGCAGCGCGGCGTTCATGGGCTGCCCCCGGACGGCCCTGCTGGTGAAACGCTAGGACGCTCTGGGCTTGCCGCCCAAGGTCCTGCCAGAGCCCCTCCAGGAGGCTCCAGACTGGGTTGCCGATGTTCTTGCTAGCCCGTGCCCGTACACGCTCCACGTATGGCGCTAATTCCGGCTTGGTGATCGCGGCCTGGTCGACCGACCCGTGCCGACGAAGTCGGGCCCGGTGGACGTTGCAATAGTGGCTGAAGCGCGTGGCGGTTGGAGAGGTACAGCCAGGAGCGCGGCATAGGCGATGCGAGAACGTCAAAAACTTGTACCCGTAGGGATGAAGACAGAGACGAAAAAGTATTTCCACGCCGGCCGCTTAGAACGACCCACCGGCTCCCGCCGTCCTACCTCCCCCTCCTACGCCGGGCAACGCGCCCTTGGTCGGTCAGGAGGTCGCAGAGGGGCGGTTGTGACAGCACTACGCTCGGCGCTGCTTCCGCTCCTGGCGGCCGACATCGATGGCCTGCGACAACGTCAACCAGGAATTGGTGACGGTAAAGGGGTGCAGTAGTACCTCGGCATTGCTCACGTCGACCGTCTGACCGCGGACCACGAGGTTACCGGAGCCTCTCGCAAACTCGTCCTTCACGGGGAACAGCCCATCGCTGGGCAGGCGCAGGATCGCACCTCTGGCTGGATCACCGTTCGCTCGCATCAACATCCAGTTGTTGGCCTGGCGCCAGGTCTCAGTGAAGAACACGCCACTCGCGGTATGTTCGGACGACATCTCGAAGCGCCAGTTCTTCGCATGCCTGCCGGGGGCAAGTCCTTCCCTAGCAATCCCGACCAGCCTGCTCTTCAACGTCCCATGGAAGAGGTGGGTCCGGCGCGGCACGGTGCCCCTGCGGAGACCTTGAAGCGCCTTCGTCACCGCCTCTCGGGGAGATAGGGCGTCACAGACAATTGCGCTCTCCGAACGCCCCAGCACCACATCAAGCATCTGAAGAAACTCGTCACCCAGCCTTCCATAGGCGCAACGTTGCCGGGCCTCCTCCAAGAGGGCCGCATTCCCGTCGATGTCATGCGAAGGATCATCAGCAGCCAAAACGCATTCGGTGATCAGCTCGTCGTCTGCCAGAGCGGCGAGAATGTTCGACGTCACGGTTCCTCCCAAGGGCCTTTGCGCCTCGTCCGAATGCCGGGGCCTTGTAAAACCCGCTAACGCTCGTTAGAGGAATTTGCAAGGAGAACGTTGACATGTTCCGCCGCTTCATCGCCTACCGCCGCGTTAGCACCGAACAACAGGGCCGCAGTGGCCTAGGCCTGGAGGCGCAGGAAGCGGCCGTCCAAGGCTTCCTGGCCGCGCAGGGGAGCCAGGCGAAGCTCCTCGCGACCTACACCGAGATCGAAAGTGGCAAGCGCGATGATCGGCCCGAACTGACCAAGGCCCTGGAGCATGTCCGCTTGACCGGTGCGACACTGATCATCGCCAAGCTCGACCGTCTGTCCCGCGACGCCCACTTTCTCCTGGGACTGCAGAAGGCCGAGGTAGATTTCGTCGCCTGCGACATGCCCAGCGCCGACCGCTTCACGGTGGGGATCATGGCGATGCTGGCGCAGAAGGAGCGCGAGCTGATCTCGGAGCGCACCAAGGCGGCCCTGGCGGCGGCGAAGGCGCGAGGCCGGCGGCTTGGGAACCCGAACGGAGCCGCCCATCTCCGCCCCTATGGCAACGCCAGGGCCATCGAAGCCGTTCGCCTTGACGCACAGGAGCGGGCCGAACGGCTTCGGCGGATCATCAACGAACTGCGCTCGTCTGGCGTGACCTCGGCCAACGGCCTCGCCAAGGCCCTGAACGAGCGACACGTAGCGACCGCCCGTGGTGGCACCTGGACTGCCCGGAGTGTCCTCAACGTCATGGAACGCCTCTGAGGTCGAGGGCCAGGCCATCCCGCCCTTCGATCTGATCATCCACGGCCTCCCAGCGGCTTCGGTGCAGTGACTGCACTTTTGGGCAGGGTCCGCGCCGGCACCCCCCATACGGGGGGAATTCCAGAAGCGCTCGATAGATTATGGCCGCTCGAATTTTTCCCGGAAAAGTACCGGCCCCCTCAGCGGAGGTCTCATCGCGCCGCAGCAGTACCCGCGCCTGCCTGATACCGGCTGAACACGAACTGCCAGACGGCATCGACCTTCTCGTTCCAGACCTCCTCCGGATAGGGCTCTTCAGGGAGGTCGTTCAACGCGAAGCGGATCGTCGACTGAACCGCGGCCCGGGGTTGAGGCCGCAACTGCCACTGGTTCACGCCCAGCAACTCCTGGAGCTTCTCCAGCAACTCCCGGGCCACCCTCTTCACCTCGACCTCCTGGGCCCTGGTGAGCTTCGGCTCGGGCTTGCTGAGGAGGTCGAATATGGCGAGTTCATCCTCGCTCAGCCCTTCGCGAGCCGCACGGCGGTCCTCATCGTCCATCTCAGCGATCAAGTTCTTCAGTGCGGCGAAGAAGGTCTCTGCGTCGAGCGTGCCGAGGTTGTACTCGTCGACCAATCTCTCGAACTTCTCGACGAGGTGAACCCGAGTTGGGTTCTTCGCGGCCATGTCATGGGCCTTCCTCTCGGCCGCCGTCTTGAGTTGTTCGGCCGCCGTCTTGGGCTGGCTGGCGAACAGTGTCGCGAGCTTCTCGAAGTCGATGCTGGATAGGTCGACCCGCCCTCCGGCCTCATCGCCATCGATGATGGGCGCAGTGATCGCGACGCCCTGAACTCGCTCGTCCAACAGAGCTTCGATCTTTGCCGAGATCGCGGCGATGTCTACTGGACCCAGCTTGCCCCGAACGGCCTCTGCAAGGACGTGAACGGCCGCCACCGGCTTGAGGTAGGAGGCCGCCCTCTCGTCCGGCAGGAGGGCCTTGTAGGCCCGCGTGGTGGCTCCAGCGAGGCGGAAGAACTCCCGTCGTCGTTCGTCGGGTGCGATGAGGGCCTCGACCCCCTGGCCGATCAATGCCAGCCGCGCCAGCTTGTCCACTGCAAGGATGGCGTCGATATCGACCCCCACGCCCGTGCAGAAGGTTCGCGCTCGCGCCAGCGCCTCATCCAGCACAGCAACCAACTCGTCCTTGTTCCGGATCGGAGCGCCGCCGCCCTGCTGCCCCGCGTAGATCGCGAGAGCCTTCTGTAGGTTCAAGAAGACGCCGACATAGTCGACGATGACGCCTGCGCTCTTGCCCGGCGCCCGCCTGTTCGCCCGGGCTATGGTCTGCATCAGCGTGTGGTTCTTCATCGGCTTGTCGAGGTAGACCGTGCTGCAGGTCGGCACATCGAAGCCGGTGATCCACATCGCGCAGACGAAGACGAGCCGGAGGGGATCGTCCGGGTCCTTGAACTTGCTCTCCAGGTCCTCCTTCTGCATCCGCTCGCGATGGGGAAGGATGTCGAGGCCCTTCGCCTTAAGGTCCGCAATCTCGTTCTGCGACTGGCTGACCACCACCGCCATGTCGACCCACCGCATCCACTCCAGGCGCTCCGCAAGGGCACCACGGGCTTCTTCAGGGACCCCCGCCACTCGCGCTTCTTCGGCCGCCAGCAGTGCCGACCATTGCGCCTTCACCTTGTCGTGCATGCGGACCGCGGTGGCCTTGTCGATGGCGACGAACATCGCCTTGCCGAGGTAGCCACGCGCCGCGAAGTGGCGAACGAGATCGGCAGCCACCTGGTCCAGTCGGTCCTCGCGGGTGATCAGATGGTACTGCCGGGCGAACTCCCGCTGCAGGCGCTTCTCCTGGTCTTCGTCGAGGGCGGCTTCGTCGAGGAGGTCATCAAGGTCGTCGCGAAGCTCCTCCGCGTCGAGCTGCAGTTCCGGCTTCCGTGCCTCGTAGTAGAGGGGCACGGTGGCGCCGTCCGCGATGGACTGCGCGAAATTGTAGACTGAAACGTAGTCGCCGAAGACCTCGCGCGTGCGCTCCTCCTGGCCCGCGATCAGCGGCGTCCCAGTGAAACCGATGAAGGCCGCATTCGGGAGCGCCCGGCGCATATTGGCGGCGAGCTGGTCGTACTGGCTTCTGTGGGCCTCGTCCGTAATGACGATGATGTCGCTGCGCTCCGACAGCACCGGCATCAGCTCGCCACGCTCGACCGAGAACTTGTGGATCAACGTGAAAACGTATCGCTCCTGGCCGGCAAGCAGCTCTCGGAGATGAGCCCGGCTCTGGGCTTGGCAGTCGTCTACATTCTTGGTGAGAGCCCCGACGGACGCGAAGGTACCGGCGATCTGCTCGTCCAGCTCCTGCCGGTCGGTGATCACGACAAAGGTCCAGTTGCCACCTACGCGGCGTAAGGCCTTCTCGGCGAACATCACCATGGACAGGCTCTTGCCGCTGCCCTGGGTGTGCCAGAAGACGCCGAGACGGCCACGGTTCTGGCCGATTTGCTCGATTGCCTCGATGGCGCGGTTAACGCCGAGCACCTGATGATACTTCGCGACCACCTTCCGCAACCCGCCGCGGGCATCGTCGAAAAGCAGGAAGTTCTCGACAAGGTCGAGGAAGCGAGGCGGTTCGCAGGTCGCCCGCAGGAGGGTTTCCATCGCCACGCTCGCGGGACCCTCCTCATCCAGCTTCTTCCATGGCGCGAAGCTTTCGAATTCCGCGTGGCCCGCCCCCATGAGGGCCTCAAGGCCATTGGAGAGGATCGTGAAACCGTTGAACTCGAAGAGCCGCGGGATCGTGTCGCGGTAGTCCCGCAGGTTGGCCTCGTAGGCTTCCTGAACGGGCTGCATCGGGGCCTTCCACTCCACGAGCAGGAGCGGGATGCCGTTGACGAAACCGACTGTATCCGGCCGACGCTTGTAGAGGTCGCTCTCGATCCAGAACTGGGACGCGAGGAAGAAATCGTTGCTGGTCGGGTTAGTCCAGTCGACCAGGACTACGCGCTCGGGTTTCAGCGAGCCGTCTGGCTGCCGCACTTCAATAGGCACACCGTCGCGCAGGAACCCGTACACCTCACGGTTAGCCGCCACTGGGAGCATCGCCGAGCGGTCGGCCGTGAGCGCTCTCTCGGCCTCGCTGAGAGCCGCCTTGGGCAATGCTGGGTTCAGGCGTCGTAGTGAGGCGCGGAGGCGGGCAGGCAGGATCACCTCGCGGAACGAGAGGCGCCCTGTGGCGTTCTTCGCCCCTACCTCTTCCTGCATAAGGTCGCCGTGCTGCCACCCGAGCGATTGCAGCAGTTCGACGGCCGGCACCTCCACCACCGCCTTCTCGCTGGCGATGGAGCCGGATAGCGAGGGCGAGGCGCCGGCGGGCCGCATTAGGCGGCGGCCTCAAGTTCGCGTTCAACCTCGTCGAGGGACAACTCTCCCCCGATCAAGCGGGGGTGCAGCAATGTACGTGAGGCGATCAGCGCTTCATTTTGCTGGGCGAGCCGGAAGGACAGCTCCCGCATAGGTCTGACTAAGCGACCAAAGCTGGCCTGAACCTCCGAAGGCGGTTCGACCAACTCCACGTCCGCAATACGGGCCCGACTGAGTTCGGTTTGCCCCGTGGCACCTGCGCCTAATCTCTCGAACATCGGCTCCAGGCGTAGGAGCGCCAGACCGAAGAAATCTCGATCCACGTGGGCTGCCGGCCTGACGATGGTGACGTGTGTATCCACCGTAAGACCTTCGAGGACAGCTTCGACCTGCGCGACGCGTCCAAGAGTGCCGACGCCGGTTGAGTTCACGAGAACATCACCAAGCTGCACCAGCTTATCGACCGGAACAGCCTTGCTCTGCGTTCGAGCAGAAGTAAGGGACAGGCGCTGATCCCGAATGCACTTCTGGTTAATCACGAGGGTGGTGGCGGCCTCATCGTACCGTGGAGCTAGACCCCGCGAGATATACGAAGTTAGCCCTGCAACCTGACGGAGGGACCAACCTTTCGGCACCGCTCCCTCGGCCGTGTCGACCATCGGGAAGCCGTCGTGCCCCGGGAAGCGGAACCGAACGAACCACTCGTTGAAGAGCCTCCGGGCCATCTCCTCCAGCAGCGCGATCCGCCGACGATTAACCTCGATCAGGTCATCATAGGCGCCGAGGATGGAGCCGATGCGCTCCTGGACCGCAAGCGGCGGTGTGGGAATAAGTAGTCGCTGCGCGTCAGGTACTCGCATGTGGGCGACGGTCGATCCTGCCCCCAGAGCCTGGATTTGCCCCTGTAGCTCCGGTCCGAGCAGTGCGTAGAGAAGAAAGCGATTGTCGACGTACTTCGGATTGGCGCGATACGACATCAGGCGCTGACCCAAGAAAATGCCTTCGTCCTCGCGCAGCAACCCAACTTCTCCCAGCGGCGCTTCTCGCGTCAGGATGATGTCCCCACGTCGCGGTACTTGCCGCCTGGTCCATTGCTGATAGGTCGCCTCTTCGACGTACCTCACCTCGGACAAGTTGACGAAGCCACCTTTCACGTTGGTCGTGCGGATCATGCGGAAAGGCGTCGGTCCCTCGACAGTGGGAGCCGTCTTGTTCACGCAGTCCACTATGTCCAGACAGAGCTCGGAAATTGCGCGGCGAGGCCAGTGCGAGCCCATCGGTCAGACCTCCAAAAGCTCGGCAACGTTCCGCGAGATTGCCGCCTGGAGCTGTGCGGCTTCCACGTTGAGCTCCTCCAGCTCCTCCTGGAGCGCTTCCAGCTTCACTCGGAATTCCTCTTCGTCATGCTTCTGCCCCGGCGCGACCCCGACATAGCGCCCCGAGTTCAAGCTCCAACCTTGCTCCTCGATCTGCTTTCGCGTTGCCACCCGACAAAGGCCCGGCACGTCGCGATAACGGCCCTCCGGGAACGCCTCGGCCATCCGCGTCGCACTTCCCGCCTCTGTCTCCACGGGCTCGCCGCGCCAAAGGCGAACGATGTTGCCGAGAAATTCGATCTGGTCCGGGTCGAACATGCGGTGCGCTCGCGTCACCTGCCGGTACAGGTTCCGTGCATCCACGAACAGCACCTGGTCGCCACGCGGCCCCTTCGCCTTGCCCTTATCAAGGAACCAGAGGGTCACCGGCAGGGTCACGGTGAAGAACATATTCGGACCGACCGCAATGATGCAGTCCACGGCGCCGGTCTCTATGAGCTTACGTCGCAACTCCAGCTGTCCACCCTTTCCTTCGTCGCTGGCGCTATTCGCCATAACGAAACCGGCCCGGCCGGAGGGGTTCAAGGCTGCGTAGAACAGGTTGATCCAGAGGTAATTGGCGTTGTTGACAGTGGGTAGGCCAAGAGGGAACCGAGCATCAATTGTCCCTGCCTCGTTTGCCAGCTTCGTTCGGTCCACCTCCGACTGGTTGAAGGGCGGGTTGGCCATCACGAAGTCGAACCGGCCGATCAGCTTATGCGGATCGTCGTAATAGCTGCTGGCCTCACGCAGATCGCCGGAGAGCCCATGGATCGCGAGGTTGAGACGGCAGAGGCGGAGCGTATCGGCCATCTTCTCGACGCCGAAGACGCTGATCTCGCTCTCCGGGGCCTTGTGATGGCGACGGACGAACTCGGCGGAGTGAACGAACATGCCGCCTGAACCACAGGCCGGGTCGAGGATCGCCCCGTGATAGGGCTCAATCACCTCGACGATGAGCTTCACGATGGACGCGGGAGTGAAGTACTCCCCGCCCTTCTGCATGAATGAGGAAGCGAACTGCCCCATGAAGTACTCGAAGATGAGCCCGTAGGCGTCCCCTTCGATCTTCAACGGCGCCAGGAGGCGCAGCAGTTCCTGCAGGACGGCGTTGGGCAGACCTTGATAGCCCTGAGGCAGCGCACCTGCGAGGTCCGGGTTGGCCTCGGCGATCCCCTTCATGGCGGCATTGAGCTCGGCTCCGAGATCGGCGGTGCCCGGCAGCGCCAGCAGGCGCGAGAAGCGGGCCGTCTCCGGGAGGTAGACCGCACCACGGGCCTGATAGTCCGCCGGAGTGGCCTTCAGGCGGCCCTTGAAGTGAGGCTCCAGGTCCTTGTGGACGGCTTCGAACTTGGCCTCCATCTGGCGCAAGGCGATGAGCGCCAGCACTGGCTGCGCGTACTGGTCGGGGCGCAGGTTGCTGTTCGTCCAGAGTTGATCGGCCGCGGCGAACAAACGCCGCGAGATGTCTTGTAGGTCGATGGCCACTTGTCCCCCGAAGGTGTCGGTCTTTGGCGATCAACCTAGCGCAACCGCCGCTCGTCGCACTAGCTCAACTGGGCCACACTCGGTCTCAAGAAGGGGAGTTGGCCTGGGTACACGAAGCGGGTACACAGGGGGCATTCGGCGAGAGAAAAAACGCTTGTTTTTCAAGGCGCCGGGGGTACGGACCGTCAGTCCTCTCCTGGGCACCACTCAGCTTTCTACCGAGCTGAAATCATTGGTATTATCCTCTCAAAATCCCGCACCAGATCATACGGTGCGGGATTTTGCGTTCACGGGCTGTGCTTCCTCCTCCGGTATTTGATCCTCCGGCTTCAGTACCGGCAGGAGCGTTTGAGCCGCCGCAGCAGCGCGTCGCGCCCGGTCAGCCTTCTTGATGTAGGTGGAGCTCTGCTTGCTCCCTTCGGCCCATCCGAAGATGGCGTTCATCTGCGCCTCGGTCGCGCCGCCTTCTGCCGCCCTGACCGCTCCGCACTTCCGCAAGCCATGCGCCCTCCCCGGCACGCCAGCCTCCTTGCACTTCTTGGCGAACCAGTTGCCGAACGACGCCTTGTCGAAAGGCTGGCCGCGCGACGTGGCGAGGAAGGTCAGCTCTCCGCCCTGAGTCGCATCGATCGACGTCTGCAGCGGCGGCAGCACCGGGAGGATGACGACCTCTTCCGTCTTCTCAGTTCGAATCGTGAGGAGCCCGCGCCTGACGTGCGGGCGGCCGATCCTCACCACGTCGCCGCGGCGCAGCCCGGTATAGAGCAGCAAATCCATGGCAAGGCGCTCACGCGTCCCGATGGGCCACTTGGCCTCGAACTTCGCGACCTCGTCTTCATCCCACGTGTGAAAGCCTTCCCGGTTGTCGGTCGACAGTAGCTTCACGCCGATCGTCGGATCAGCCTCAACGTGCTCGTTCTTCACGGCCCAGCCGAACAGGGTCCGCATGGCCTTCAGGAAGTTGTTGGCGGCGTGAGGCTTCTCTTTCCGCCGGTCCCTGCCCTCTGCAATCTTGGCTTTCGTCACTGCCTTGTAGGGCTTGTCCCCAATTTTGGCATTACGGTGCGATAGATTGCGCCGCGCTGCTTACGGGTGGCGGCACTGATTTCGTTCGACCAATCGGCGCTGGCCATATAACGCGCCACCAGCCACGCCAGGGAGCCCGCCTTGTTCTCAGGCTTGCTCGCACGGGCTTCCGCCGGCTTGCCTTGCAGGGCGGCTGTGTAGGCGTCCCAGAACTCGGGCGTATCGAATGTCTCGCGGATCCTGACGCGCGGCCCGTGACCGACACGGACGAAATACACCACCGTCCCATGACGGGTGCGCTCGCGGCGGAGATGGAGAGGCAGCTTGCGGACCATGGCTACATCTCGAAATCGTCGTCGGACGGCTCTACAGCGACCTGAGGTGGCGCTGGAGCCTGCGACGGGAAGGGTAACACGGAAGGGCTATCGCTTGTCTCGATAGCAACGCCATCCGGCCGCGCCACGATGCGCGTGATCACGAGCCCAGCCTGGCGAGCTGCGCGGATGGCGCGGTTCACATCAGCTTGCGTAACGAGGGCCGGACGGCGGGGCATGGCCGATCCTCAGAACGGGATATCGGCGTCGAGATGGCTGCTGCCGCCACGGGTAGCGGACCGCAGCATGTCGGCATGGTCGCGCAGGCGCATCGCCCCAACCTCATGCGCCGCGATCTGCTCATGGTCGTGATGGATCGCGCGCCAGAGCGCATCTCGACCAATCTCGACGGGATGCGCCCGAAGGATGGCTGCGACCTCACTGCGCGAGGCGGCGTCAGTGAACTGCTTCGCGATCGTGGATACGACCATCGCTCGCGTGCCTCCTTCACTATCGGGCACGATACGGAGCGGATCGTTGAAGGCGGATTCTGCGCGGGTCGTCAGTATCTCCCTTGTGACAGGAGATACGATGTTTTCTACAGAAAAATCAGTCAACTGTCATGTTGGATATTTCTGTCATTGATCAATTGGGACTTCGCGATAGAGGCCCGTCACCAGGCCGGTAATCGTGATCCATCCGTCATCTGTAGAGTACGAATTCACAGATCCCATGCTGGCCCCGCCGATGCGATAGGCATCGAATTCCTTCGTGGAGGCTGGCACAAGTTCGAAGCCACCAGCTACAGGCTCAACGATACGGGCAGCATGCTCGGTCAACCCAACCGGGTGCAGGGTATGGCTGATTGTGACGATTTGCCCCCTTTTCAGAGCGATATGAAGCGTGTCGTCTTCGAAGGGAGGAGTGGCAACATGAAGGATATCGCCTCTCTGCAACCCCCTCAGCTCCAAAGCTTCGTCGGCAAGCCTGAACAGCTGCATATTCCAAGCGGGCAGCCGTTCGTCGCGGGCTATAGGGTACTCACGCTCCGAGGTATCGATGTCTTGCCTACCGCCGAATTCGAGTTTTCTCCTGAATGTCCCACTGGACAATACGAGACTCACTCGGTCCATCATCAAATCAGCGAAGTAACCAATACCTTTCTCGGTCGCTCCACCTACAAGATATTCAATCGAGCACTGAAGCGGCCCAGTCAGCTTTTCAAGCGTATCAAGTCGTGGGCTCGTCGAGTTCCCGGACAGAATATCCTGTATCGCTGACCGACTAAGTCCCGCCTCCAAGGACGCCCCAGACGCACTTTTCTTAACGACTTCTAGCCGTTCTCGAATTCTGTCCGCCAAGCTCATTTCCACCCCTTTCATTGGCGGCAATATCCGACATTTCGCGATCACGATACATGCAGATATTTCCTTCATATATTTCTTTTGGTGGAAATTTCTGTAGATGGTTAGCGAATGGAAAACGAGTTTCGAAGCCACTTGTTGGCAGTCGCCGCGCTCTATGCCTCCGCTGCAGGGTGCGCGCTGTCCACCGTCTCGCGGCGCTGCCGCAATGACAGTTCATTCTTCGAGCGGATAGCCGACCCGGCCAAGAGCTTCACCGCCCGCACGTACGATGAAGTCGTGACGTGGTTTGAGATGAACTGGCCCGAGGGCGCGCCAAAGCCACCCCCGCTCCGCATCGAGCAGCCGGCGGCCTGACCGTGGCAACCTCGCTCGATAGCGACACGCCCGGCGATGCCGATCGACCAGACCACGGCCCGAAAGCACGCTGGCGGCGATCTGCGCTGCGCTCCTGCTCCGGCAAGGCACGCGCCATTGCGCTCGTTGCCGTGCTGACGCCGGTCTTCAACAGACAGATGGAGTCGTTCGTCGGCAATAGCTGGCTCCAGGATGAGACTGGCGTGGACGAGCGATCGATCCGCTACGGCCTCGGTGACCTCGTCAAGGCGAAGCAGATCACGATCGATCTGAACGGCCCGAAGAGGGTTATCAGGGCCATAGTTCCCGCTGCCCAGCCCGCCGAAAAGCCGGAACAAATCATTCCGGGTAAGGCGGAACAAATCGTTCCGGGTAGCGTCGGCGAAAAGGCGGAACGATTCAGGTCAAAAGCCGGAACAAATCGTTCTGCCATAGTAGGGAGTAGACTCCCCCTACCCCCTCGCACTGAGCTTGAACGTTCGGTTGTACTCGCCGCTGCGCGGGATGGGACGCCGTTTCGTCCTGGCGAGTTCCCGTCATGGATGGATGACGATGCTTCGCATCTTGGGGCGCCTGCCCCTGCTCCCCTGGCTCCCTCCGAAAAGCCCTTGTCGCGTAGCGACGCCAGCTCGACGCAGGGGCAGAGCGATGGTCCGGAGCGCTGCAAGCTCGACCGTTCTGCAATCGCTCGACCGTTCAAGATGTTGAGGTTCCGCAGGCGCGCGAGGTCGAGCCGGGCCCCGTCGAGATAGCAGTGCTGACCGAGCTCGGCCGCGGCAACCTGAGCATCGGCCGTGAGATCGGTGGCTTCGTGCCAACCGATGCGCTGGACCGGCTGCTGGAGCACGCCAGGCAGCTCGGCATCGCCGCCTGCAAATCGGAAATCTTGAATGTTCGGGAGCTTGGGTTTGCCCGGCTCCGCGCTGCCGGGAGGGCATCGGCATGAGCGACATTGCCTCCGACCTGTTCGAATGGGCAGCCAACCGGCCGGCGGAAAAGGTCGTCGACTTCATCTCGGTTCGAAAGACGCTGCCGCGCTGGCAGAACCGCCAGCCACTCGCCGGGTTCGATCGGGCCATGGCGCGGCGCGCTGGCACCATGGCGCTCGCGCCGATCCTGTTGTTCCCCGTGATCCATCCGGCCGCGCACCTGGCCTATGTCGACGGGCCATCGAGGGCGCAACGATGACCGCCCCCACACCAAGGGTTGGCACCGTATCGCCGATGACCATGGCA
This sequence comes from Bosea sp. ANAM02, assembly GCF_011764485.1. NCBI lineage: Bacteria > Pseudomonadati > Pseudomonadota > Alphaproteobacteria > Hyphomicrobiales > Alloboseaceae > Allobosea > Allobosea sp. ANAM02. Next base: position 4,231,587 of record NZ_AP022848.1, read on the forward strand.
CGCGGGTCGTTCTCGCTGAGCCCGATCGCCCTCGCGCAGGCTGGGTGACGTGCTGGAGATCCCGCGCCGATGCCGAGAGCGGTGAGATCGCCCGGGCAGTGTTGTTGCGGCATGACGAGTTCGCGCGACGCGTCGTCGAGCGCATCGAGACGGAGGCCACGCCATGCCCCGTCTGAGATGTGTGCGATCGTGTCCCGTTCGCTTATCGCGGTCCCGCGCGCTGCACCTTTGCCACCGCGATCAGCTGCTCGAGCTCTGGTCCGTTGATGGCGGTGTCGCCCTCGTTGCCATGGATGTGGAGATCCGGGAGCGGCTCCTGCTTCCCAGCCTCGGCGATGAACTTCAGGCCGTCGTGCACCGTGTCGAAGTTCCGGGATGGTGTGTCGGTGCCCCAGAAATGGATTGTGCAGGGCATGCTGCCTTGCACGCCAAGGATCTCGGTCGCTTCTTCCGTCATCATCGATGCAGCTCCACCAGCGCGTTGACGCAGCGCCCTCAAGCAACGGTGGCGCATGCCGGTGGTTCCGAGGCCGGGGGGGCGGGTCGCCAAATCCTCACCGCCAAGGGGCCGCCACCGCTCAAGGTCTCATTCGCAGATTTTTTTCTGGGGCACTGAATCCCTGAGCCGAAATCAGGGGCCCCGGCGAAATCAAAACTCTGCACAGCGACCCCATTTTTTCGGTCATTTCGCAGCTTTCATGGCGAGTTTGAAAAGCTCGGGGCTTTGAAAATACGGGAGAAAATCAAAGCCATGACGGCGATTTCAATTGCTGATGTCATGCCGAAAGGCCTGACGAAGGCGCAAAAAAGCGCGTTCAGGCGTGTTTGCGACATGCGAAATGCGGCGGGCGATCCGGTTTCCGCAATCGAAGTCGATGCCGTGGTCGACTACGTCGACGCGCGCGCCCGCCTCGCCGCGCTGCAGAAGATCGCCCGGCGAGAGCATCGCGATAATCCGCTTGTCCTGAACTATATTCTTCCTGTTGAGGCGGCCGTTGAACGAGCTGCCGCGACCTGCCGTCGACTGGGCCGCGACCTCCGCCTAACCAGCGCGGGACCGACGAGGGCGAAGCGTTGACCGGGGCCGCGCGATACCTGGGCGGTTTGCACGTCCCGGCACCGCTGGCGTAATGGCGAGGCCCAGCGCGTGCGCTCACCATCGTCGCAATCAGCGCGCCAGCGCCGCCACCGGGCTCGCTTGAAAGCGGGCCAGGTTGTCGCGCCCGTTGAAGTGTCCATGCCGGTGATTGAGGCGCTGATCGACCTGCATTGGCTGCCTGTTGAAGTGTCAGAGGATCGCAAGCAGATCGCGAAGGCGATCGCTTCCATACTGGACGAGATGGCGGTCGCGATCGCGCGCAGGAAAGCGTGACGCGTCGACAGTATCGCGCTCCGGCATGTGCCCATGATAGGGCCATGACACACGCAAATCGCCCGATCCCGGTTCGTCCAGGTCTCTCGCTCCGGCGCTGGTGACCAACCAATTTCGCCTTTAGTCCGTGCGGTGTTCTGCGAGTTCCGCAGCGCGGTGGATCCCGAGGTAAAAGGCGCCGACGCTGCAAAGGTGTGCCGCCACTTCTATCGCGAAGACGTCGAAACTCTGGCCTTCATCAAGGCGACAACCGCTCCTGGGGCGACGACGAGTGCGACATTTGGCGCTGCGCTGGTCGGCAGCACGGTCGGTGAATTCCTTGCCAGCTTGGCGCCAGCGAGCGCCGCCGCTGCTCTCATCACGGCCGGCATCAGCGTGGACTTGCAGACCTACCAACAATTGGCACTGCCCGTCCGGATGACCAGCCATACGGCCAGGCCTTAGGTCGCCGAGAACGAGCCGATAGGGGTCGCTTCGTACGCATTCGGCCACATCACGCTCGGCCCGGCAGGCAAGATGGCGGTTATGGCTGTGGCATCACGCGAGCTGCTGAAGCGCTCCAATGCCGAGGCCATCTTTACCTAGAGCGGGTCGCGGATTGGCCTGAGCGGACTGCCGCCTCCCTCGTGCCCATCGCCGGCCAGCGGCGCGAGGCCGCGATCCTGATTGTTCTTGGTCATCTCGGGTATCTGTTCATTGGGGCGACAGCCATCCCGGCTGCGCTTTCCCGTTCGTCCCCCGGACTCGAAGAAGGCGCCGTCTCCGGCGCCTTCTTCGTCATCACCAGCGTCTAGTGGTCCGGCTCAGGCGGCGAGCCTGAAGAATTGGCTGCACTCGAACAGCCAGCGCTCGATCATATCGAGCAGCACATGGCGGGCATGGGCCATCGCCTCCTGCCAAAGCCAGTAGAACCGCTCCGGCTGATCCCAATATCCGTTCGGGCTGGTATGATCCGGAACGGCTCGTCGGCTCAGATTCGCGGGGGTTCCCGAAATCGGGTTCCGATAACCCTTCCTCCATCAAACGTCGCACGGAGCGCAGTTCGGCCAATGTGCAACTCTGGCCCTTTGCCGACATGGGCAACGTCTGCTTGCTGGGAGTCCAACTCGCTCGGCGACGCGAAGCTCAAAGTGGACCCTAGCGGACATCCCGAAGGTCCGCTTCCGGGTACCGCAGTGAGTTTTGCAGCGGAGCGGCTGAAACTGGTCCTCTCTGACCTTTGACGTGTCTGCTTGAAGGCCTGACGGTTGGCGCGACGAAAGCTCACTAAGCCATCAATACATGGCCTCATAGCCGCAATTGATGACCAGTTCGGAGATGGATGCCGTGTTCGGCAATCGAACGATCATCGCCACCAGATTGGCGACATCCTGCGGCTGAGTCATCTGCTCCGGAGAAATGGTCGAGTTCGCCGTCATGTCGGTCGCGACATAGCTTGGGCACAGAGCGAGAGCGCGCACCCCGGAAGCGAAGGCCGCCTGACGTACCGCATGGGACAGCCCCATCATGGCGAACTTGCTCATCTGATAGCCAGCATTGCCGTTTCGGACGCGTTTGCCGGACAGCGAGGCGACATTGACGACGCGGCCCTCTCCGCTCGCATTCAGATGCGGCAGGGCAGCCTGGATCAGGCGGAAAGGCGCCTTGACGTTGATTGCGAGCAGATCGTCCAGGTCGGCAGGATCGCCGCTTTCAAGTGAGACTTCACGCAGGATGCCGGCCGCATTGACAAGAACGTCGATCCGCCCGAAGCGTGCCATCGTTTCCGCGACCCAGGCAGCCTCATTTCCGGGCTCACCAGCCTCGTAAGCAAAGGAAGCCAGCCCGGCCGGCGCGAAGCCCTCGCCCGGCGAGGCTTTCGCATCGCGGATGCCAAGGCTGAGCGCAAAGCCCTGCCGTCCGAGTTCGGCCGCGATCGCGCGGCCGATGCCGCGGCTCGCGCCGGAGACCATCGCGACCTTCGCCATATAGTTTCTCCGTCGCTCAGAGCCCGGCTGCGCGGCGCGCGATCGCATCCTGCAGGTGATACCAACCACTGACGATCGGCAGGAACCATGGTCTGCCGTCGTAGAACGGCACCGGAATCTTCGGGAAGGATGGGTCATCGAAAGCGCTGCTGCGGTTCTGCCGGCCGAGCAGCTTCAGAGCGGACTGATGTCCGAGATAGGTCATCAGCGCGACGCCGTTCCCGTTGCAGCCAATCGCGAAATCGATGCCGTCCTGCCTGCCCATATGGGCGATCTTGTCAGCGGTCATCCCCACTTTGCCGCTCCAGCAATGCGTAACGCGGTAGCCGGCGAGCTGCGGCCAGACCTTGATCATCATCGCGTGAAGTCGTGGCGCCGCCTCGCGCTCCGGCAGAGTGAACATGCCCGGCCGGCTGCCGAACAGGATGCGCGTACCGTCCGGCGACGGGCGCGCGTAGATCAGCTCCTTGCGTGAATCCGTGATCATGCGCCGGCCCGTATTGATCTCAGCGATCAATACGGGCGGCAGTGGCTCGGTCGCGATCTGGTAGCTGCGCACGCCGACGACCTTCTTGTGCAGGAAGCCGCTCGCCTTGTCGCTATAGCCGTTGGTGCCGAAGAAGACCTGGCGTGCCTTGATCCGCCCGCGCCCGGTCTCGACCTCGTGTAAGCCGTCGACGGCCGGGCCTACCTTCAGAACCGGCGCATGCGAGCGCAGGATCGCGCCGTTGGCAGCGGCGAGCCGGCGCAGCGCCCGGTGGTATTTCGCCGGATGCAGGCCGCCATAGTCATCGATGACGATGCCGCCATGATAGTAGTCGGTCCGCGTGATCTCGTCCTGGCGGGATTTAGGGATCTCGTGGACGGTGACGCCCGTGTGCTTCGCCAGCAGTTCACCCTGGCGCCGCAGCCGGTCGTAATGCCTCGGTACGTGAGCGGCGAAATAGCGGCCAAAGACGCCGAGATCGGCATCGAGCTCCTTCTCGCGGATGAGGGTCTTGAGATGTTCGTAGGAGGACAGGGAGTCTTCCAGCAGGCGTCCCATGCGAGCCGCGTCGACGCCCTTGATGGCGCCGCCGATGACGAGCTTCTGCCCGCTTGAGACCATGCCGCCTGAACGGGTCGAGGCGCCGGCACCGAGATCCTCGGCGTCGACCACCGTGACGTCGACGCCGTGGCGCGCGAGCTCCGCGGCAGCCGAAAGCCCGCAATAACCCGAGCCCACCACGAGGACGTCCGTCTGCTCGGGCAGTGGCTCGCGCGCTGTCTCGGGCGGAGCCGCATCCCACCAATAGGGATCGGTCGTGAAGCCGGGGGCCAGCACGCCAGACGATTCAGCCATGGTCTTTGGCTCCGAAGGATTGGATATTCGACAGGAAGGCGCGGCTGCGCTCGTGACGCGGATTCGCGAAGAAGACGTCGGGCGCTCCCTCTTCGACGATTGCGCCGTCGGCCATGAACACGACGCGGTCGGCGACCTCGCGCGCGAAGCCCATCTCGTGAGTGACGACGACCATGGTCGCGCCCTCACGTGCGAGACCCTTCATCACATCGAGCACGCTGGAGATCGTTTCCGGATCAAGTGCGGAGGTCGGCTCGTCGAAGAGGATCGCGCGCGGCTGCATCGCCAGCGCGCGCACGATCGCAACTCGCTGCTGCTGCCCGCCAGAGAGGGCTGATGGGTAGTCCTGCGCCTTGTGGGCGAGACCAACTTTCGTCAGCAGATTCTGTGCCCTCGCCTCGGCCTCGGCGCGTGGCAGCTTCAGTCGGCGCCTCGGCGTCAGCGTCATGTTATCGAGCACGGTGAGATGCGGAAACAGCGCATAGTCCTGGAAGACCATGCCGATCTCGGTCCTGAGCTGCTGCCAAGCGCTCTCGTGATGGATGTCGACCGGACGGCCAGCGATGGCGAGCGCGCCCTCGTCCGGCCGGACCAAGCCGTTGATGCAGCGGATCAGCGTGCTCTTGCCGGAGCCGCTCGGCCCGATCAGCACCACGACGCTACCGGCCTCGATATCGAGGTCGATGCCACGCAGCGCGCGATGCGTGCCGAAGCGCTTTCCGATGCCGCGCAAGCTGATCAGCGGTGCGGCGCTCATGCGGCGAGGTCCGCCAGATCGCGCTTCAGTGCATCGCGCGTCGCCTGGAGCCGGCCCCGGCGCTCGGCGAGCAGGGCGCGGTTGGTTTCGAGGCGCCCCTGAGCTGCCGCGACCGAACGAGCAACGGCGTCGGGCGCAGGGCCGCCCGGCAGGCTGCGCCCAGCGACGCTCTCGCTCGGGTCTAGGCTGCGGCGGACCCGTTCAGCGTCCAGCTTCAGCGGCCGGCCGAGCTGGTCGAGCGCCGCCGTGTCAACCATCTCCGTCGTGATGCCGTCAGCGGCGAGCCCGGCATCCATCGCGGCGCGCACCACTCCGCCGACGACATGATGCGCCTCGCGGAAGGAGAGATCGGCTTCGCGTACCATCAGATCGGCGAGATCGGTGGCGGAAGCGAAGTCCTCCGTGACACGCCGCTTCATCAGCGTCGCGTTCGGACGGCCGGTCGCGACGACGAGATCGAACAGCGAAAGACAGCGCACCGTCTCCTCGCCCGCCTCCCAGACGCCGCGCATCGTCTCGCGGTTGCCGTCGATCGTGTTGGTGAAGTGGGTTCCCTTCACCGCCGTCGCCGAGGCGACATAGAGGCCGAGCAGGTGGCCGGCCTTGCCCTTGAGGTGCTCCAGCACGACCGGATTCTTCTTCTGCGGCATGATGCTGGAGGTGCCGGTGACGCGGTCGGGGAACTCCACCGTCTGGAACTCGTGCGAGACCATCACGTGGAAATCCTGCGCGACGCGGCTCCAGCCGAGCGCGATCTGCGACAGTCCGGCGAGGATCTCCAGCCCGAAATCGCGGGTCGCGACTGCGTCGAGCGTGTTCTCGATCAGCCCCTCGAAGCCCAACGAAGAAGCCACCGCGTAGCGATCGATCGCAAAGGCGGTTCCAGCCAGCGCGCCGGCGCCGAGCGGGCTGATGTTGGTACGAGCCCACGCATCGGCGAGACGGTCGAAATCCCGTCCCAGCGCCTGGGCCACGCCGGCGAGGTAGAAGCCGTAGGTCACGGGTTGGGCCGGCTGGAGATGGGTATAGCCGGGCATCACCGCGTCGCGGAAACGAAAGGCGCCGTCGAGCGCGTGTTCGGTGACCGAGAGCAAGGCCTGACCGGCGTCGAGCAGCAGGTCGCGGGCGCGAAGCCGGTCGAGCGCCGAGGTCAGATCGTTGCGGCTGCGGGCAATATGCAGCCGCCCGCCGACATCGGTGCCTACGAGCTTGATCAGATGCGCTTCGTAATTGAAGTAGGAATCCTCGCGCTGCGGATCGAGCTCGACGACCTCCGGCCCTTCCTGCTCCATCCGCAGCAGGCCGGCGGCGAGCGTCTTCGCGACCTCGGGAGAGATCAGCCCGCAACGGGCCAACATCAGCGCATGAGCCTGATTCAGGTCGCTCATATAGCCGAACACGGTGCGGAAATCGCGAGCGAGGCGGGGGGCGTAGATGTGCTCGCAGACCTCCTGCGCGACCGGCTCGGTGAGGCGGCGACTGACTTTCGATTCCATTTCGGATCCTCAGGATATCTGTTGAGATCAGGGAAGCTGCGGGGCGGCCTCGACCATCGCGGGCGCGCCAGGTTGCGGGCGGCGCTGGTCGCGCTTCAGCCGGCGTTCGAGCCAGCGGCCGAACCAGGTCAAGCAGGAGCAGATGACGAAATAGACGAGCAGCACCGCTGCGTAGACGATAAACGCCGGGTTCCAGCCCTCCATCGTCGTTGTGCGTTCGACGATGATCTGGCCGACCTTGAAGAACTCTGTGACGCCGACGAGCGCGCCGAGCGAGGTTGCCTGGACGAGCAGCGTCAGAAGCCCGACGAAGGGCGGCAGGATGGCCTTGAGCGCCTGCGGCAGCGTGACGAAGGCGTAGATCTCCCAAGTCTTCAGGCCGAGTGCCGCTGCGCTCTGCCATTGATGCTTTGGCACAGCGTTGAAGCCACCGCGCACGATCTCGACGCCGTTGGCGCTGCCCCAGAGCGACAGGCCGACCGTCGCGGCGACGAAAGGCGACAGATCGAGCCCGAACAGCGGCGCGACGAAGAAGACCAGGAAGATGTTCACGATCAGCGGGATGTCGCGGAACAGCTCGACATAGATCTTCACGACCAAGCGCAGCCACTTGAAACGCAGCGTCGCCAGCGTGCCGAGCGTGAAGGCGATGATCGTGGAGCAGAATAGCGTCGCCAGCGCCAGTGTCAGCGTCATCTGCAGACCCTGGAGGATGAAAGGCAGGTTGCGGATCAGTAGTTCCATCGCCGCCCCCTCACATCCGGAAGGGCGCGTTGAGCCGGTACTCGATCCGGTTCGCGGCGAAGGAAAGCATCAGGACGAGCACGAGATAGATCACGCAGAGCGCGGCAAACATCTCCAGCGTGCGGAAATCCATCGAAACGCGGTCGAGCGCGACGAAGGTCAGTTCGGCCAGCCCGATCGCCTGGAGATAGGAGGAGTTTTTCAGAAGCGAGATCGAGGTGTTCAGCATCGCTGGCAGGCTGACGCGGATGGCGAGCGGCGCCGCGACGAGGCGGAAGAAGCGCCAGGGCGTCAACCCGAGCGAGAACGCGGCCTCGCGCAGGCCCTTGCCGACGGTTTCGAGCCCGCCCCGGATGTTCTCGATCTGATAGGCGCCAGCCCAGACCGTCAGGCTCAACACGCCCGACCAGAAGAGCGAGAGCCGGATGCCGATGCCCGGCAGCCCGTAGAAGATGAAGAAGAGCTGGGCGAGCAACGGCGTGTTGCGAATGAACTCGACATAGCCGATTACAAGCTTGTCGATTACGGGCACGCTCAGCACCCGCGCGGCGGCCCCAAGCACCCCGACGATGATCGAGGCGACGATGGCGATCAGGCTGACCTGGATGGTCAGCCACAGGCCACCCATCAGCGCGGGCCATTTCTCGACGAGATAGGAAAAGTCGAATTCCACGGGATCCGCGCCTCGAAGGGGGCAAGGAGGCCGGGGTGCGATGCGCGAACCCCGGCCAGACGGTCTCATGCCTCAGCGTGCAGTCGGCTTCGGCTTGGTGAAGGCATCGACGTAGAAGGGCCGGATCTCCTCGGGGATCCACTTCGCGATCCACTTCGCGTAAAGGCCCTCCGCCTTCATCCGGTCCAGGGAGGCATCGACATAGGCCAGCCATTCGGCGTCGTTCTTGCGCACGCCGACGGCGGCATCCGACACCGCAAAGGATTCGCCGACCAGTCGCAGGGTCGGGTCCTTGGCGGCGATCACGACCAGTGTGGCGGCATCATGCGTATAGGCATCGCCGCGGCCCTGCTTCAGCGCCTGCAGCGAGTCCGAGGCGGTGTTGAGCCGCAGGCTCTCGACCTTCGGCATGTTGTCTTCGAACCACTTCGCCTGGGTCGAGCCCTTCAGCATGATCACGGTCTTGCCGGCGACGTCGTCGAGCTTCTTGATCGGGCTGTCCTTGGCGACGAGAATGTCCGAGCCGCCCCAGCGATAGGGCTTGGAGAAATCGACCACGCGGGCGCGCTCCGGCGTGATACCGAGCGTCGCGATCAGTATGTCGACCTTCTTGCCGTTGAGCTGCGGGATGCGGTTCTCAGCGGTCACGCAGGTCAGCTCAATCTTGTCGGCCGAACCGAAGGCCCAGGTCGCAATCTGGATCGCCATGTCGGTCTCGACGCCGGCGAACTTACCGGTTTCGTCTTTGTAGCCATAGGGCGGCTGGTCGCAGCGCACCCCGGCCTTGAGCAGCCCCGCGGATTTGATGGCTTCCGGCAGGGGCGGCATGGTTTGGGCCTGCGCGGTGCCGGCCAGGCCGCCAATGGCGAGAGCGGCGAGCGCCGTCAGGCTGCGTGAAAGGATTCTGGTCATTCCGTTTTCCCTCTGTTGGACCTTGGCGGTCAGTTGAATGCGGTTTGTCACCGGTCGGCGCCGCCTTACCGAACGGGAGGCGAGCCTCCCGTGGACGCTTTCGTCTCAGCGCGGCTGTAGCGGTCCGGATCGTTGCGCCCGGAGCCGGTCAGGACGATCACGGCATGCCGCCCGGCGAGGTGGCCGTCCTGAGCCAGCCGTCGCAGTGCCGCGAGCGCGGAGGACGCGGAGACCTCGGCATGTAGTCCGGTGGCGGCGAGCCGCCGCTGCGCATCGCGTGCCGTCGCGTCGGGCACCGCGATCGCAGTCCCGCCGCTGGCCTGCAAGGCGGCGAACGCCTGCCAGGTGACGGTGCTGCCGGCGATCGAGAACTGGTCCGTTTCGCCCGAAAAGCTCTCTCGATAATCGGCTCCCGCCAAAACGCGCTCCAGCCGCGGAAACGGCTCCGCCCCCACGAGCCTCGGTATCGCACCGAGCTCGGCGAACCCCAGATGCAGCCCCGAAAGCAGATCGCCGCGGGCGCACGGCACGACGACGACATCTGGCATTCCCGGCGCAGCGATCTCCGCGGCCAGCGTCTTGTAGCCTTCAATGCCGAACGGGTTCGTGCCGATCGCGGGGACGCGGTAGTTGGTGGCAGCGAAAGCGCCCTCGGTGACGCGTCGCGCCACGTGGGCCCAGCGCTCCAGGCTGTTGTCGAAGCAGGCGAGCGTCGCGCCGTGAGCAGTCATCGCATCGCGATAATGAGCCGGCAGCGCGCGGGTCGTGGCGATCTCCGCCTTCAGCCCGTGGAGCGCGGCATAGGCCGCAACCGCTAGGCCGCCATTGCCGCTGGAGGCGGCCGCGATCTCGCGGAAGCCCAGCCTGCTGGCATGAGCCAGCAATTGAGCGGCCATCCTATCCTTGTGGGAGCCGGTCGGATTGCACCATTCAAGCTTCGCCGAAAGACGGCCCACGCCGATTTCGTCCGCAAGACCTCGCAGGTCGACGAGCGGGGTTAGGTTCTCGCCGAGCGACGCGGCTTGGGCGTACGGCAGCCGGACACCGCCGGTTTCGCGGTCATAGATCAGCCGCAGATTGGAAGCGTGTCTTTCCGCTGCGCAACGCGGGCACCCCGCCTCGTATTCGTGCACAGGAAACGTCGTCGAGCACCGCAGGCATGCCATGCCGGTGGGCGATGCAGTCTCCGCAATGTTCGAGCGAGAGGCGGCCATGCAGAAAAGTATTGAGCCGCGCCGCTATCTGGTCAAATCTCAATTTTTTGCTGTTCTATTCACTGTTGATATGAGAACATACAATGAATATGCGCCAAGTTGAGGCGTTCCGTACGGTGATGATGCGTGGCTCGATGACCGTCGCCGCACAGGAACTGCGTACCTCTCAGCCCAGCATCAGTCGTCTGATCGCGGAGTTGGAGGCGTCGATCGGCTTGTCCCTTTTCGAGCGCCGGGCCGGTCGCATCAGGCCGACGCCGGAAGGGCTGTCGTTCTATCGCGAGGTCGAGCGCAGTTTCGTAGGGCTGGAGAATCTGGCGCATGCGGCGCGCGACATCCGCGCGCTCGGCACCGGCCGTTTGCGGATCGCAGCGATGCCTGTGGTCGCGCTCGGCTTCATCCCCCGCTGCATCAAGCGCTTCAAAGACCAGTTCCCGAATGCGGCGATCTCGATCCAGATGGGAAACGACGCCACGGTCACGCGCTGGATGTCGACCTCGCACTGTGATGTCGGTTTCGTCGCAAACGTGATCGAACTGCCGATGGTCGAGCACGAGTTGCTCTACGCGATTCCGGGCATCTGCGTTCTGCCTCCAAGCCACCCCTTGGAGACGAAGACAGCGCTGACGCCCGAGGACCTCGCCGGCGAACCGTTCATTTCGCTATCGCTGGAGGACGGGGCCCGCGCCCGGGTCGACAGGGCCTTCGCGGATGCCGATGTGAGGCGCCACCATGTCCTTGAGACGCCATTCAGCGCAGCAATCTGTGCCCTTGTCGCGCAAGGACTTGGCGTCGGCATCTGCAACCCGATCGCCGCCGACGACTACCGCCATACGGGAATTGCAATCCGGCCGTTTGAGCCAGCGATCCCATTCTACGGTCACGCCATGTATCAGACCAGCCAGCGCGACGGCGTTCTACTCGATGGTTTCCTCACGATCGTCCGCGAGGAACTAAAGCGCTATGGCAAAGGTGACAGCGCGGAGAGGCCTGCTCCTCCTCTGAAGCGCTCGAACAGACCCCGGCATCGCTCGCGATAATATAAGTCAAGAACGAGCAGTGGGCACGGGCTTGAACCGCGCCGGGTTCCCCGGAGGCCATTTCGTTTGAGTCACGCCGCCATGGCTGGTTCGCTCAGCATGGCGGGGCAGCGCTCCTCGGCCTCGGCCGGCGGGATGTTGCCGATAGGCTCCAGCAGCCGGCGGTTGTTGTACCCGTCGACCCAGGTCAACGTGGCACGCGACCTTCGCCTGCTCCAGCTCACCCCGGAAGTACGTGCTGAGCGTCACGTCGCTCTTCGGCTGCTCACGCCCGACAACCTGCCACCCAAAGGGCTCAACAAATAACTCAAAGCTGTGATACAAAAGAATACAGAGCGAGCGTTCGCTTCCGTGATTCCATTGCGGTTTTCGCACTGAATGCCCGGCCCTCTCCTGGGCAGAACTCTTTCTTCTTAGCAGGAGAAAGAGTGTAATATTGACGAGGATTTGGCTGAGCTCGGCGCACATACCGAGCCATGCACGAAGATCCTGTTGATATCTGACCCCGCAGCTACCAGGGCGGGACTTCGCTGCAGCACGAAAGCTCCTCAGCCGTACACGGACTAGCCGAGCTTAGAGCGGCCTCCGGCTCCCGTCAGCGGCCGGCCAGCATCATCCTGCCGAGCGCGCCGGCCACCATTGCCTGCTCGGCCGGCGGCAGCATGGCGACGAGGCGCCGTTCGGTCTCGGCATGGTCGCGCATCGCCGGCTCGACCAGCAGGCGGCCCTTCTCCGTGAGCTCGACGATGACGCCGCGGCCGTCGGTCTCGTCGGCCATGCGGCGGACGTGGCCCGCCTTCTCCAGGCGTCGCAGCAGGTTCGAGAGGCCACCGGAGGTCAGGATCAGCGTGTCGAGCAGGGCCTTGGGCGACATTCGGTAAGGCGCGCCCTGCACGCGCAGCGTCGCCAGCACCGCGAAGCTCGGATATTTGAGCCTGTGCCGCGCAAGCGTCCGGTTGATCGCGGCCTGGAACACCTCGTTGAGATGGAGCAACCGACCGACGATCGCCTTGCCCGAACAATCGACATCCGGGAATTCGCGTCGCCAGCGCTGCATGCCGGCGCCGACGCGGTCGGTCTGCCAGAGCGCGTCGGGCGTTTCGAAGGTCAGGTTTCGCGCGGCCTCGTTGCGCATTCACATCCTCCAGGGCAGCCCTTTCCGACCACGCCGCAGCGCGCGATGCAAGCGGGCGCCACTCCGTCGCGCCGCCAGAATATCTTTCATTTATCTTTCTTGAAAGATAATTCGAGCCATGTCATGCTCCCTTCCGGCCGATGGGAGGGGAATTCCGTCGACCAGGGAAAAGCCGCGCCGACAGCGGCGCGCCTTAAGAGCCTCAACAAAACCCGAAGGGGTTTCGACGCCGGGGTTTTGTTAGAGGCTCCAAGGCCAACAGACGGGGACCAGCAACCATGCGCCAGATGTATCGTCATGCGACCGCCGCCGCCTTGCTCGGCGCCGCCTTCGCCTCCACCGCCCAGGCCGAGGAGCTCGTCGTGGGCTCCTTCGGCGGCTCCTTCGCCGAGAACGTCAAGGCCTGCCATGTCGCCGCCTTCGAGAAGGCGACGGGCGCGACGGTTTCCCTGAAGCTCGGCAATTCCTCGCAGTTCGCCGCGGCTTTGCGCGCCACCGCCGGCAAGCCGGACATGGACATCGTCTATATCGACAACTCGCTGGCGGCGCAGACCGCCAACGAAAAGCTCAACGAGAAGATCGACCGCGCGAAGCTGAAGAATGCCGCGGACGTGATCCCGACCGCCTGGGGCAAGGACGACAACTATGTCGTCGCGATGGTGAGCGCGACGACGCTGGTCTACAATCCCAAGCTGGTGAAGACACCGCCGACCTCCTGGCTCGATATCGCCGACCCGGCCTATGCCGGCAAATACGCGATCGGCGACATCAGCGGCACCTCCGGCCTGCAGTTCCTGCTGGCGCTGAACAAGCTCAAGGGCGGCACGCTCGAGAATATCGACCCGGGCATCGAGGCGATCAAGCCGCTCGCGAAGGGCTCGGCCGTGCTCTACACCCAGGCCGACCAGCTCCTCTCCCTGTTCGAGCGCGGCGAGATCGCAATCGCGCCGTGGTATCCGGACCGCGCCGGCGTCGCCATGGACAAGGGCCTGTCGCTCGCCGTCGCCTATCCGAAGGAAGGCGCGGTCGGCATCCTGCCGGCTGTCGTCCTGCCCAAGGGTTCGACCAAGACCGAGCTCGCCTACAAGTTCCTCGATCAGGTGCTCTCGGCCGAGGGCCAGGGCTGCTTCTCCGAGCGGGCCTATATCGGCGCGGTCAACACCAAGGTGAAGCTCTCGGACAAGCTCAAGGGCATCGTGCCGAACGGCGAGAGCCTGGAGAAGGCCTGGTTCATCGATCCCGAGGTGATCGCCAGGAACAGCGCGACCTGGACGCGCCGCTGGCAGCGCGAAGTCGCCCGCTGACCCCGCAGCGACGCCGGGAGAGGACGGGCAATGGGCTCGCTGACCTTCGAAGGGCTGGGCAAGTCCTATGGCGAGGTGGAAGTCGTCAGGGACGTCTCCCTGACGATCGCCGAGGGCGAGTTCGTCTCGCTGCTCGGCCCTTCCGGCTGCGGCAAGACCACGATCCTGCGCATGGTCGCAGGGCTCGTGGAACCAAGCCGCGGGCGTATCCTGATCGGTAGTGACGACGTCACCGCCCTGCCCCCGAACAAGCGGGGCTTGGGCCTCGTCTTCCAGTCCTATGCCCTGTTCCCGCATATGACCGTGTTCGAAAACGTCGCCTTCGGCCTGCGCCGCCGCAAGGTCGCCGGCGCCGAGCTCGACAAGCGCGTCAAGGAAGCACTCGGCATGGTCCGGCTCGCGGCCTTCGGCGAGCGCTATCCGCGCCAGCTCTCCGGCGGCCAGCAGCAGCGCGTCGCCATCGCGCGGGCGCTCGCGCCGCATCCGCGCGTGCTGCTCTTCGACGAGCCGCTCTCCAATCTCGATGCGCAGCTGCGCGACGAGATGCAGATCGAACTGAAGCGCCTGCAGCGCAATCTCGGCATCACCACGCTCTTCGTCACCCATGACCAGGGCGAGGCGCTGTCGATGTCCGACCGCGTCGGTGTCATGGCCAAAGGCGTGATGCAGCAATTCGCGGCGCCTGAAGACATCTATCACCGCCCGGCAACCGGCTTCGTCGCGAGCTTCATCGGCAAGCCGAATCGGCTCGCCGGCTCCGTCGCGGTGCGGGAGGGAGCCGGCGGGCGCCTCGCTGTCGATGGTGTGGAGATCCCGGCCGCGCGCATCGACCAGCCGGCTGGCGCCAAGGTCGATGTTGTGATCCGGCAGGAAGCCGTCGCGATCCGCAGCGGAGCGCCGCAGGCCGGCGAAATCGCGGGCGCGATCGTCCTGCGCTCCTTCAGCGGCGCGCGCGTGCAATATGTCGTAAGGCTGGCGGAAGGCATCGAGATCGTCGCCGAGACCGCCTCGCACGGAGCGGAAGCCGCCCTCGCCATCGGCGCGCCGGTCGCGCTCTCGATCGACCCCGCCGCCGTCTTCGCGATGCCGCCGGAAGGCGCCACGCCATGATGTCGCGGCGGCACGGGCTCCTGCTGATCGCGCCGCTGCTCCTGGTGCTGGCGGGGTTCTTCCTCGTGCCGGTGCTGATGCTGCTGCCGACGAGCTTCGGCGTCTACGAGCCCGGCGCCGGCCTGGTCAAAGGCGCCTGGTCGCTGAAGAACTACAGCCAGATCGTCACCGACGATTATTATCGCGAAGTGATCTGGCGCACGCTGGGCCTCGGCCTCTCGGTGACGCTGATCTGCCTGCTGCTGGCCTATCCGCTCGCCTATCTGATCGCGCGCGGGCCGGAGCGCTGGCGCGTGCCGCTGATCCTGCTCGTCATCTTCCCGATGCTGCTGAACCTCGTGGTGCGCTCCTTCGGCTGGATCGCGCTGCTCGCCAATCGCGGTCTGATCAACAACCTGCTGATGCAGCTCGGCCTGACGGCCGCACCGGTGAAGCTGCTGTTCAACTTCGCCGGGCTCTTCATCGGGCTCACCCATATCTACCTGCCCTTCATGGTGCTGATGCTGGTCGCGGCGATCCGCAACGTGCCGCGCGACGTCGAATCCGCCGCCGCGACGCTCGGCTCCAGCCGCGCTCATGTCTTCATGGCGGTGACGCTGCCCCTGTCGGCGCCCGGCATCCTCGCCGGCTCGATCCTCGTCTTCGTGCTGACGATCAGCGCGCTGGTGACGCCGCGCATGCTGGGCGGGCCGACCTACCAGCTGATGGCGACGCTGATCTACGACGAATACATGCAGCTTCTCGACTGGCCGAGCGGCTCGGCGCTCTCCTTCGCGCTGACCTTCATGGCGGTGGCGATCATCTGGCTGTCGAGCCGGCTGACCAGGCGCTGGGCGGGCATGGCATGAGCGACATGAGCGAGAACCGTCCCGGCTGGGGACTGACCGCCACGGCGTTCACGGTCGTCGCCTTCCTGCAATTGCCGGTGATCGTCGTCGTGCTCGCGGCGTTCTCGACAACCTCCTATCTCACCATTCCGCCGCAGGGGCTGACGCTCGCCTGGTTCGGCAAGGTGCTGAGCGATCCGACCTATCTCTCCGCCATCCGCATGAGCCTGATCCTGGCCTGCGGCTCGACAATCATATCGCTCGTGCTCGGCGTCGCCGCCGCCTATGCGCTGTTCCGCAAGGTTCTGCCGGGCTCGGAGGCAGTGACATCCTTCCTGATGGCGCCGCTGGTGATGCCGGCCGTGGTCGTCGGCGTCGCGCTCCTGCAGTTCTACAGCATGACCGGCCTGCGCGGCTCTCTCGTCGGGCTCCTGCTCGCGCATGTCGTCATCACCGTGCCCTATGTCGTGCGCTCGGCGCTGGCGAGCCTGTCGGGTCTCGACCTCGCCGTCGAGGAAGCCGCGCGGGTGCTCGGCGCCAGCGGCTTCGAGGCCTTCCGCCTCGTCACGCTGCCCTTGATCGCGCCGGGGCTGGTCGCCGGCGCGCTGTTCTCCTTCATCACCTCGCTCGACAACGTGCCGGTCACGATCTTCCTGATCAGCGCCAGCCAGACGACCCTGCCGGTGCTGATCTTCTCCTCGGTCGAGATGGGGATCGACCCCAGCGTCGCCGCCGTCTCGACCCTGCTCATCCTCGCCACCGGCATCGTGCTCCTCCTCGCCGAGCGCCGCTTCGGCTTCCACCGCTTCGTGTGATGGCGATGAATCTATCACATCCTCACTCTCTGCGGCCGACCCGTCATGGTCGGGCTTGTCCCGACCATCCACTCCTTCCTCCGCCGAACGCGGCGTTCAAGACGTGGATGCTCGCCACAAGGGCGAGCATGACGAGCAGGTCCCCGGGACATCTCATCCCATCTTCATCGGACATCGCCACATGCCGCTGACCTCCAGGGGTTTCCCGCTCTTCCTCACCTTCGATCTCGATGCCGAGACGATGTGGACCGGCCGCGACCCGTCCTATGCCAATCGCCCGATCCTGATGTCGCAGGGCGCCTATGGCTGGAAAGTCGGCACCGGCCGCGTGCTCGACCTGCTCGACCGTTACGGCATCAAGGCGACCTTCTTCGTGCCGGGGCTGATCATCGACCAGCGCGAAGGGCTGATGGAGGAGATCCTGAAGCGCGGCCACGAAATCGCGCATCACAGCTACAGCCATACCTGGATCCTGAACCTCTCGCCGGAAGAGGAGCGCGAGGAGATGGAGAAGGGTTTCCAGTCGATCAAGCGCGTCAGCGGTCGCGCGCCGCGCGGCTGGCGTTCGCCGGCGGCCGAGATCAGCCCGATCACCATGCCGATGCTGGTCGAATACGGCTTCGACTATTCCTCGAATTTCTTCGACGACGACTCGCCCTATCTCCACTCGGTCGAGGGCCAGGAAACCAGGATCGTCGAGCTGCCCTTCCGCTGGGTGCTCGATGACGCGCCCTTCTTCCAGTACTCGATCGTGCTGCCCGGCCGCACCATGCAGGCGCCCTCCGCCCTGCTCGAAGCCTGGAAGGGCGAGTTCGACGTGCTCTACGCCGAGGACCGGATGATGATGGTCGGCATGCATCCCGAGATGATCGGCCAGCCCTCGCGCATCAAGGCGCTGGAAGGCCTGATCGAGCACGCGCTGAAACATCCCAATGTCTGGATCGGCCGTTGCGACGAGATGGTCGACGATATGCGGCCGGGCCTGGAAAAGGCGCGCGCGGAGGCGAAGCGGTGAGCGGCGCGCTTGCCGGCCGGCGCATCCTGATCACCGGCGCCGCCAAAGGCATCGGGCTCGCGACGGTCGAGCGCTTCATCCTGGAGGGCGCGCGCGTCGCCGCGCTCGACCGCGATGTCGAGGCGCTGGCGGCACTGGCCGGGCGCTTCGGTGCGAACACGTTCGTACCCTTCAGGACCGATGTTTCCGATCCGGCTTCCGTCGGGACGGCCGTGTCCAATGCCGCCACCGCGCTCGGCGGGCTCGACGGCGTCGTCAACTCGGCCGGCATCGACCTGATCGCCGATATCGAGCGCATGGCACTGGCCGACTGGAACCGCGTCATCGCCGTCAACCTGACCGGCCCGATGCTGGTGGCGCAGGCGGCCTATGCGCATCTCCGGGCTGCGGGCGGCGGTACGATCGTCAATGTCTCATCCGGCGCCGGTCTCTCGCCATTGAAGCACCGCACCGCCTATTGCGCTTCCAAGGCCGGCCTGCAGATGGCGGCCAAGGCGCTGGCCATGGAAGCGGCGGAGTTCGGCATCCGCGTCAACACGGTCTGCCCCGGCGCGGTCGAGACGGAGCTGTTTCGCACCAGCATCGACACGGCGCCCGATCCGGTCGCCGCCTATGAGGCGGTGCGCGCCCGCTATGCGCTTCAGCGCGTCGCATCGCCGGACGAGATCGCAGCGGCGATCCTGTGGCTGACCAGCGCGGAATCCTCCTATGTCACCGGCACCGCCATCGCCGTCGATGGCGGCCGGACCTTCCACTAGCGAAACGCAGGGGCCGGCCATGACGAGCGCACGCTTCACGGCCAGGACCGTCGCCATCACCGGCGCCGCCCATGGCATCGGCGCGGCCACGGCGCGCCGCTTCCTCGACGAGGGCGCCAGGGTCGCCGTGATCGACCGCGAGGCCGACGATTTCGCGGAGAGCTTCGCCGACCAGCCGACCGATCGTCTGCTGACCATCGCCGGCGACTGCACCGATGCGGCCGTGCTCGCCGATTTCCATGCTCGCACCGTCGCGGCCTTCGGCCCTGTCGATATCCTCTTCAACAATGTCGGCCAGAGCGGTCGCGAGCGCGCAGCGCAGTTCCATGAATCGGCCGAAGAGGTCTGGCGCTTCGTGCTGGAGGTCTCGCTGTTCACGGCGATGCGGATGAGCCGGCTCGTCGTGCCGGCAATGCGCGAGCGTGGCGGCCGGATCATCAACATGTCGAGCGATGCGGCCCTCGTCGGCGATGCCGGCCTCACAGACTATGCCGCCGCCAAGATGGGCATCATCGGCTTCACCCGCTCGCTTGCCCGCGAGCTGGCGCCGCATCGTGTCACGGTCAACGCGGTCGCGCCCGGCGCCATCCGCACCCGCGCCCATGACCGGCTGACGCCGGCCGTGATCGAACGCATCAAGGCGACGACGCCGGCCGGCTTCATCGCCGAGCCCGAGGATGTCGCCGGTTGCGTCGCCTTCCTCGCCAGCGAGGACGCCCGCTACGTCACCGGCCAGACGCTGCTGATCGATGGCGGCCGCTGGATGATCTGAGGACAGCCATGACCGATATCGCCGATCTCTCCGCCGTCGATCTCGCCGCCGCGATCCGCACGAAAACGATCTCGCCGGTCGAGGCGGTCGCGGCCGCGCTCGCCCGCATCCAGGAGAAGGCCGCGCTCAACGCCTTTATGGCGGTCTGTGCCGAGCGAGCCCACGCCGAAGCCGAGGCCGCTGAGGCCCAAGTGATGCGCGGAGAGTCGCTCGGCGCGCTCCACGGCATCCCGTTCTCGGTCAAGGACCTGACCAATACCGAGGGCGTCGCGACGACGCAGGGCTCGGCCCTGTTCGCGGACAACGTCCCGCAAGCAGATGCGGTCGCGGTCGCGCGCGCACGCGCTGCCGGCGCGATCCTGATCGGCAAGACCACCACGCCGGAATTCGGCCACAAGCCCTTCACCGAAGGCCCGTTCTTCGGCCGCACGCTCAATCCGGCGAGCCACGACCATACCTGCGGCGGCTCCTCTGGCGGCGCGGCGGTCGCGGTCGCGGCCGGCATGGGGCAGCTCGCGCTGGGCACGGATGGCGGCGGCTCGATCCGCATTCCGGCTGCCTGCTGCGGCGTCGTAGGCCTGAAGGCGACGCTGGGAGCGATCCCGAACCTGCAGGCGCCGGATCTCTTCGGCGCCAATTCCTTCGTCGGGCCGATGGCGCGCGATGTCGCGGACACCGCGCTGATGTTCGAGACGCTGGCCGGTCCCGACCGGCGCGATCCTTACGGGCAGGCACCCGCCTTCCCGGAACGCCGGCTCGGCGCAAGCGAGAAGCCGCGCATCGGCTTCCTCCTGCGCTGCGGCAATATCCTCGATCCCGAGGTCGAGATGGCGGTCGTTGCGGCGATGAAACAGGCGGAGGCACTCGGCTGGATCGTCGAGCCGATCGAGCTCGACCTGGTTTCGCTGGAGCCGCATTTCCTCGTCTTCCTGCGCTCGCTGCTGCTGGCCCGGCTCGGGAGCCATGCCGGGAGATCACCGGAGAAGCTCGATCCGAGCCTGCTCGCCACGATCGAGGCCGGGCGCGGCTACAGCGCCGCCGATCTCTGCCAGGCCCAGTTCGCGCGGACGGATTGCTTCGCCAAGGTTCAGGACATCCTGGCGCGCTTCGACCTGATCGCCTCGCCGACCCTGTCGGCGCCGGCCTTGCCGGTCGGGCTCGACCCGCTGGGCGAGATCGAGATCGCGGGCCAACCGGCCGGGACGATCCGCGGCGCCTGGTATCCCTACACCTTCCCGTTCAACCTGACCGGCCATCCGGCCTTGTCGATGCCATGCGGCCGAAACCCAGCGGGACTGCCGATCGGGCTCCAGCTCGTCGCCGGCTGGCATGCCGATCGCTATCTTCTCGATGTCGCGGCGCGCTTGCAGAGCGCCCTCGCCGGTTAAGGATCGGCCCCGCTCTGCCTGAGCCGCCCGGCCCAGGCGACAGTCGCCGCGGCCATGGTGGCGAGATGGTCGGTGGTCGAGAAGCCGGATATCCGCTTCCGCGGCTTCAGATCATGGTCGCCGTCCTCCAGCCAGAGGATATCGATCGCCGGTGAAAGCGCATAGGCCGAGACTTCCTCTCGCGTGCCGAACGCGTCCCGCGTTCCCTGCACTATGAGCGTCGGGGTCTTCAGGTCAGCGAGATGCACGGTGCGCAACTGCCCGGGCTTTCCGGGCGGATGGAAGGGATAGCCCAGGCATAGCAGGCCGCCGATCCGGCCGCTTTCGAAGAGCGCGTCAGCCACCATGCTGGCGACGCGGCCGCCCATCGACTTGCCGCCGATGATGAGCGTTCCCGAAGCGCCCAGCGCGTCGATGGCGGTGAGATATTGCGGGTTCAGCTTCTCGGCGCGCGGCGGCGGCGGGCGCGAGGTTCCGCTGCGCCGCGCCGCCATGTAGTCGAACTCGAAGCGGGCGACGCGAAAGCCTGCCCCGGCCAGTGCTTTCGCGGCCGCCGTCATCGCAGACGAATCCATCGGGGCTCCGGCGCCGTGCGCGAGCAGGATCGTCACATCGGCGTCGTCGGGGCCATCGAACAGAAACATCACGCCGTCCCGCCTTCAGCCGGTCAGGTCCCGCAGAACGTCGCCAGGACGCGCTCATGCACGGCCGGTGGACGTTCATAATCTTCACGGCCCGGCTGCGCCTCGAAAGGCCTCGCCAGGACAGCGACGAGGGCTTCGAAGGGAGCGAAATCGTCGCGTTCGACCGCGGCCTCGATCACGGCCTCGACCTGATGGTTGCGCGGAATGTAGAGTGGATTGACCCGCAGCATCGCATCCCGGCGCGCCTCGGCCGAGGCCGTCTCACGCTGCAGGCGCTGGCGCCAACGACCCTCCCAGGCGTCGAAAGCGGCTGGGTCCTTGAAGAGGCTGCGACAGGATTCCGCGACATCCTGCCCGGCCGCTTCGCTGAGGCGCCGGAAGACCAGCGTGAAATCGGCTTCGCCGGCCTGCATTGCATCGAGCAGGCCCTTGATTAGCGCGACATCCTCCTCTTCCGCCATGGCGAGGCCGAGCTTGCGGCGGAAGCCCGCGATCAGATGCCCCTGGAACTGCGGATCGAACCGGTCGAGGGCCGCTTGCGCGATCGGCACGGCCTTGTCGATGTCCTCGTCCAGCAACGGCAGCAGCGTCTCGGCGAAGCGGGTGAGGTTCCAGCGGGCGATCGGTGGCTGGTTGGCATAGGCGTAGCGGCCATGCTCGTCGATCGAGCTGAACACGGTCGTCGGATGATAGGCGTCCATGAACGCGCAGGGGCCGTAATCGATGGTTTCGCCGGCGATCGACATGTTGTCCGTGTTCATCACGCCGTGGATGAAGCCGATCGTCATCCACTGCGCGACGAGCGCGGCCTGCGCGGCGACCACCGCCTCGAGCAAGGCGAGATAACGACCCTCGCCGGCGCATGCCGGGTAATGGCGCGCAATGACATGGTCGGCGAGCAGGCGCAGAGCCTCGACATCGCCGCGGACGGCGAAATACTGGAAGGTGCCGATCCGGATATGGCTGGAGGCGACGCGGGTCAGGATGGCGCCCGGCAGCAGGGTCTCGCGCCGTACGGGTTCGCCGGTCAGGACAGCGGCGAGCGAGCGCGTCGTCGGGACGCCCAGCGCCGCCATCGCCTCGCTGACGATATATTCCCGCAGCACCGGCCCGAGCGCGGCGCGGCCATCGCCCCGGCGCGAGAACGGGGTCGGCCCCGCGCCCTTGAGTTGGAGATCATGGCGTCTGCCGTCGCGGCCAGCCACTTCACCGAGCAGGATCGCGCGGCCGTCGCCGAGCTGAGGGCTGAAGCCGCCGAACTGGTGGCCGGCATAGGCTGTCGCGATCGACGCCGCCCCGTCCGGCAGACGATTGCCGGACAACGTCGCCACGCCCTCCGGCCCCTTGAGCCAGTCGGGGTCGAGCCCGAGCTCCGCTGCGAGCGGCACGTTCAGCCGGATCAGCCGCGGCGCCGCAACCGGCGTCGGGGCGACCACCGCGTAGAAGCGCTGCGGCAGGCGCGCATAGGAATTGTCGAAGGCGATCGGGTTCATCGCTGGAAGATAAGCGCGGAACACAGCCGCGCAACACGCAGGCGTGGGCCGCCGTCCATGCGATCAGACCGCATGGGCATGCGCAAGCCTCAGCCGGACGACTTGCCCCAATCAGCCGGCGGGAAGCTCGGACTGCCATAGGGGTAATAATCCGCCAGGGTCAGGTTCTCGTAGGCCAGCGCGTCGAGATGAACCGTGCCCATGAAGGGCTCGGGCGGCTCGACCAGCAGGATCGTCGGCGTGAAGCCGCTATCGTCGAAGCCCCGGCGGAAATGGACCCGCGACTTGATCGCGATCACGTCGAACTCGTCCGGCGCGAGTCCGATCTGCCAGAGCTCCGAAGGCTCGATGATCTGGACGAGATAGGGGCTGAGCACCAGCAGGTTGCCCTTGCCGAATTCGACGCAGATCCAGTCCTTGCCGTCGCCGCGCGCGGTCGTCGCCGGCCCGATGGAGCGCAGCGTCCCGGTGATGCGGATGGGCGCCCCGGCCGATTCGTCGAACAGGCCGCCGATCTCGGCATCGAACGGATCGCCCGGCCTTGCGCCGGACTCGATCACGGAACGAACCACGTCCGGCGAAGCGATGGTCGCGACCAGCGTGCGTTCGAGCTTCTGCGCGACGATCTCCTGGAGCAGCCAGGTCGCATAGCCCGAACGGTCGCTGTAATCGGCGAGGAGGACAGGCCCTTTGCCGGCGGTCACGGCCGCGCGGGCCTCGGCGACCGCTTCCTTCGTCTTGTAGATCTTCACGGTATCGAGCAGCGACCGGCGCCGGCGCCAGGTCCATTCGGCCATGTCGCGGAGGACGCGCTCGGCGAGCTCCGGATCGTCGTTGGTCAGCACCTGCAGCGCCATGCCGGCATCGGGAACGTCCGACCACGGGAAGCCGAAGAACACGTTGACGAAGACATCCGGCTCGCGCGCCTCCCAGATCAGGGCACGCTGGATCAGGTCGGACCAGGGCGAGGCGCCGGTCCACATCACCACGGTCGGCGCGATGATTGGGATGCGCAGGGTGCGATGCACCGGCTTGAAGCTGCCGCGGATCGCCCGGACCAGCATGCGTGCCGCGCGCTCGCCCTGCAGATGCATGTCGTAATGCGGGAAATATTTCACGCAGAACGCCATGTCGGCCTGCGCGAGGAACGCCTCGTCCTCGTTGCCGTGCGGGTCGAAGGTCGCGGTGATGAAGGCTTTCCGGCCGACGACCTCGCGGACGCGCCGGGCGATATCGGCCTCGGGCCGCGGCACGCCGCGCACCGCGAGCGCCCCATGCAGCGCGAGATAGACGCCGTCGAGATCGGGCTGCGCCTTCAGTTCCTCGATCATGAGGCCCATGAAATGCTCATAGGCATCCTCGGTCACCCAGCCCGAGCCCGTGCCAGTGCGCGGCCAGAGCGGCGAGGTGATGCCGACCAGCTCGACATCCTCGAACTCGCGGGCAACCTGCACGAAGCCGCCCATATAGCCCTTCGGATCGGTGGCGAGGAGGGCCTCGCCGGAGGCTGGCGATCCCGGGTAGATGAAATCCTCCCTCGTCGTGTCGTTGGGGAGGAAGGTCACCGTCTCGTGGGAGAACTGAAGGACGGCGATGCGAATCCTGGAATGTGTCACAGCGGCCTTGCGTCGTGGAATTCAGCGAAACGGATAGCCATCCCGCGCCGGAAGCGCGCTGCGATCCCAATCCGCCGATTCTAGGATGGTGAAAATGACGGGGGCAAGCGGCTTGCCCTGCCTGAAACGCAGGGTGGCCCCTGCCGGGACCGCATGCGCTCTTTCGACGCGCGTGCACAGCGCATGGGTGGCCTGATCCAAGCGAGCGTTGAGATCGCGCCGGGCCATCCCATATCGCGGGTGCGGTCGACGGCCGCTCCGCTTTCCCCTCCCCGCGGAGCCTTGCCGTCCCGTTCCCCTCGAGACCTTTTGGCCGCGTGCCAACGGTTTCCCCTTGGCCGGCTCCTTTCGAGGATGCCGGCCTTTTTTGCCTTTGGGGGCCGGCGCCCGCCGCAGGACGGAACCATTGACGAAAGGCCGACGGCCCGTTGTGGCTTCTCCTCCTTCGACTCCATCCCGCGTGTGACCTTGCCGACCAGACCGCCTTCCTCGAACGCCCATTCCCGCGGCGTCCTGCTCGTCTTCGCCGCGACCGTCGCCTGGAGCGCCAGCGGCATCTATGCGCGCCTGCTGACGACGGATGCCTGGACGGCGATCGCCTGGCGCTCGCTCTTTGCCGCGATATTCCTGATCGTCCCGATGGTCCTGTTCGGCGGCGCGGGGACACGGCGGCAATGGAAGACGACGTTCGCTCCCGCAGGCCTCGCCCTGATCGCCTGCCAGACGATCAGCCAGGCGGCCTTCATCGGCGCCTATTACACGACCAGCGTGGCGAATGTGGCGGTGATCTACGCGACCGCGCCTTTCATCGCAGCCGTCCTGGGCTGGCTGATCCTGAAGGAGCCGATCGCCTGGCGCGCGATGGCGGCAGGGCTCGTCTGCCTCGCCGGCGTCGCGATCATCATCTCCGCCTCATGGGGTGCCGGCCGGCTCGTCGGCGACCTGCTCGCCCTCTTGATGACGGTGACCTTCGCGGTGGTCATCGTCGTGCCGCGGCTGGATCCGGAACTGCCGGCGATGCCGCCGATCTTCGTCAGCGCATTGCTCGCCTTCCTGCTCTTCGCGCCGTTCAGCTCCGCTGGCTCGCTCGACGCCCACAACCTCACGGTGCTGGCGGCCTTCGGCGCGACGAATTTCTCGATCGCGCTGGTGCTGTTCATCATCGGCGCCCGGCGCCTGCCACCGGCCGAGTCGGCCCTGATCGGCACCACCGAGATCGTCATGACCCCTGTCTGGGTCTGGCTCCTGTTCTCCGAGCAGCCTCCGGCCGCCACCCTGATAGGCGGTTCCGTGATCCTCGCGGCGGTGCTCTGGTACACGATCTCAGAACTCAGGCGCAGTCATGAGCGGCGCTGAGGGAGGGGCATCGCCGGGCGATATTGACAGGTCTCGTATCCGGGATACCACAGGCCGGACGATGCCGGGCGCCTCGCGCGGGCTCTCATCCTTGCGATACGGCTGCCTGCCTGAAGGAGCCGCTCGCCGACACCAGACGACGACCGAGGCCTGACGTGAAGACCTACCGCAATTTCATCGCCAATGAATGGCGCGATGCCGTGGACGGCGAGCATATCGACGTCCGCAACCCCTCGAGCGGCCAGGTGCTGGCGAAGCTCGCACGCGGCAGGCAGGAGGACGTCGATCTCGCGGTCGCCGCCGCCCGCCAGGCGCTCTCGGGCGAATGGGGCCGGCTGACCGCGACCGAGCGCGGGCGCATCCTCAGCCGGATCGCGACCGGCGTGCTCGCGAAGATCGACCTCCTGACCGAAATCGAGGCGCGCGATGTCGGCAAGCCATTGACGCAGGCGCGGGCCGATGTCGTGGCGCTCGCACGCTATCTCGAATTCTACGGCGCCTCCGCCGACAAGGTGCATGGCGACACCATTCCCTATCAGAACGGCTTCACCGTCCTGACGGTCTACGAACCGCATGGCGTCACCGGGCATATCATCCCGTGGAACTACCCGATGCAGATCCTCGGCCGCAGCCTCGGCGCGGCGCTGGCCATGGGCAATGCCGCCGTGGTCAAGCCGGCGGAGGAAGCCTGCCTGACCATCCTCGAATTCGCGGCGATCGCGCAGGAGGCGGGACTGCCGGCCGGCGCGCTGAACATCGTCACCGGCTTTGGCGCCGAGGCCGGGGCGGCACTCTCCGCGCATACCGACGTCAATCACATCTCCTTCACCGGCTCGGCCCGTACCGGCGAGATGGTGCAGGCTGCCGCCGCCCGCAACGCCGTGCCGGTGACGCTGGAGCTCGGAGGCAAGTCGGCGCAAGTGGTCTTCGCCGATGCCGATCTCGACCGGGCGGTGCCCTTCCTGGTCAATGCCGGCATCCAGAATGCCGGCCAGACCTGCTCGGCCTCCTCGCGCATCCTCGTCGAGCGTTCCGTCTATGAGGATGTCATCGCCCGCATGAGCGAAAAATACCGGGCCCTCAAGGTCGGCCCCGCCGAAGCCGACCTCTCCGTCGGCCCTGTGGTCTCGCAGCGCCAGAAGGCCATCGTCGAGGATTTCCTCGGCGTCGCCCGCAAGGATGGCCTTAAGGTCGCGGCGCAGGGCACGATCGTCCCGGATGCCCCGGCCGAGGGCGCCTATGTCGCGCCAACCCTGCTGCGCGACGTCCCGCCCGATCACAAGCTGGCGCAGGAAGAGATTTTCGGCCCCGTGCAGGTGATCATGCCCTTCGACAGCGAGGAGGAGGCGCTCGCGCTTGCCAACGGCACGCCCTACGGGCTGGTCTGCGGCATCTGGACGAGCGATGGCGGCCGGCAGCTGCGCATGGCGCGCGCCGCGCAGGCGGGCCAGGTCTTCATCAACAATTATGGAGCCGGCGGCGGCGTCGAGCTGCCCTTCGGCGGCGTCAAGAAATCGGGCCATGGCCGCGAGAAGGGCTTCGAGGCCCTCTACGGCTTCGCCAGTATGAAGACCATTTCGATCTTCCACGGCTAATACCGCTTCGAGCGCTTTGAGCTGTTGGAAGACCGGACCTGACGAGAGCGACCCCATGACCGAACTAGCCGACCTGACCGCCGTCGCTCTCGTCGAAGCCTATCGCACACGCAGGCTTTCGCCCGTCGAGGTGACCGATGCCGTGATCGCACGCATCGAAGCCTGGGAGCCGCAGCTCAACGCGCTCTGGGCCTATGATCCGGAGGCGGCTCGCGAAAGCGCGCGGCTCTCCGAAGCGCGCTGGATGAAGGGCGAACCGCTCGGCGCGATCGACGGCGTGCCCGTGACGATCAAGGAGAACATCGCGACGAAGGGGACGCCGGTCCCGCTCGGCACCGCAGCCGTGACGCTCGTGCCCGCGGCCACTGACGCGCCCCCCGCGGCACGCACGCGCGAAGCGGGTGGCGTCATCCTCGCCAAGACGACCATGCCCGATTACGGCATGCTCTCCTCCGGCCTGTCGAGCTTCCACAAGCTGGCCCGCAACCCCTGGGACCTCTCGACCAATCCCGGCGGTTCCAGCGCCGGCGCCGGTGCGGCCGCCGCCGCCGGCTACGGCCCCTTGCATATCGGCACCGATATCGGCGGCTCGATCCGTCTGCCGGCAGGCTGGTGCGGCCTCGTCGGCCTCAAGCCCTCGGCCGGGCGCCTGCCGATCGACCCGCCCTTCATCGGGCGTGCCGCCGGGCCGATGACGCGCACCGTCGCCGACACCGCGCTCTACATGTCGGTGCTGACCAGGCCGGACCGGCGCGACACCATGGCCCTGCCCTATCAGGAGATCGACTGGCTCAACCTGACCGGCTCGGTGAAGGGGCTGAAGATCGGCCTGTGGCTGGATGCCGGCTTCGGCCAGGAGGTCGGCGCGGAGACGCTCGCCGCCGTGCAGGACGCCGCGGCACGGCTCGCCGATGCCGGGGCGACCATCGTGCCGATCGCGCCCTTCCTGACCCGGACCATGATCGACGGGCTCGACCGCTTCTGGCGCGCGCGCGGCTATGAGGACGTCTCGCGGCTGCCGCCGGAGCAGCAGGCCAAGATCCTGCCCTATATCTTCAACTGGATCGTGACCGCCAAGGACTTCACCGGGGGTGAAGTCTATACCGGCTTCGCCCAGATCGAAGCGATGCGCAACGCGCTCCATGGCGCACTCAAGGACGTCGATTTCATCATCTCGCCAACGGCGCCCGAGCCGTCCTTTCCAGCGGAATGGGCTTCGCCGCTCAACGATCCGCAGCGGCCCTTCGAGCATATCGCGTTCACGGTCTCGGCCAATATGGGCGGCCAGCCGGCCGTGTCGCTCAATTGCGGCTACTCCGGCGGCGGACTGCCGATCGGCCTGCAGATCATCGGCCAGTCCTTCGACGATATCGGCGTGCTGCGGCTCGCCCGTGCCTTCGAGGAGATACGCGCGCCGTCGCGGCCGTGGCCGCAGCTCGCAGGCTGAGTCACGCCGCCAGCGCGGCCTGGGCCGGCTCGTAGGATCGGCGCAGGCTTTCCGCGACCTGGGCATTGGTGATCCGGCCGCGATGAACGTTCAGCCCGGCGGCGAGATGCGGGTCGCTGCGGATCGCATCCAGGCCGCCCGCGGCCAGCGCCAGTCCGAAGGGGAGCGTCGCGTTGTTCAGCGCATAGCTCGACGTCAACGGCACGGCGCCCGGCATATTGGCGACGCAGTAATGGATCACGCCGTCGACCTCGAAGGTCGGGTCCGCATGGGTGGTCGGATGGGAGGTCTCGAAGCAGCCGCCCTGGTCGATCGCGACATCGACGAGGACCGCGCCACGCTTCATCCGGGAGAGCAGTGCGCGTGATACCAGGCGTGGCGCCGCCGCGCCCGGGATGAGCACGGCGCCGATCACGACATCGGCGGCGAGGATTTCCTCCTCGATCGCATGGAGCGTCGAGAAGCGCGTGCGCGCCCTGCCGCCGAAATGCTCGTCGAGCTGCCGCAAGCGCGGCAGCGAGCGGTCGAGGATCACGACATCGGCGCCGAGGCCGGCGGCCATCCGCGCCGCATGGGTGCCGACGACGCCGCCGCCGATGATGGCGAAGCGCGCCGGCGGCACGCCCGGCACGCCACCGATCAGCACGCCCCGTCCACCGGCATGGCGCTGAAGGCAGCGCCCGGCGGCCTCGATCGCGAGCCGCCCGGCCACCTCGCTCATCGGCGCCAGCAAGGGCAAGCCGCCGGCCTTGTCGGTCACCGTCTCGTAGGCGACCGCGGTCACACCGGACTTGAGGAGGCCTTCCGTCTGTTCCGGATCGGGCGCGAGATGGAGATAGGTGAAGAGGATCTGCCCTTCACGCAGTTGCACCCATTCCGAGGGTTGCGGCTCCTTGACCTTCACGACCAGCTCGGCCCTGGCGAAGACCTCGGCGGCGCTCGCGACGATCTTCGCGCCGGCCGCTTCATAGGCAGGGTCGGGAGCGGATATCCCGGCTCCAGCGCCGGTCTCGACCAGAACCTCGTGGCCGGCCGCCGCATATTCGCGCACGGCCTCCGGGGTCAGACCAACCCGGTATTCGTGGACCTTGATCTCCCTGGGCACACCGACGCGCATCACTTCCTCCCCGTTATCGTTGGATTGTTATGATCCCGCGCCGGCATCAGCGCGCTGTCAGGCCTTCGCGTGGATGGCCCTCCAGATCGCCTGCGGCGTTGCCGGCATGTCGATATGGCGCACGCCATGCGGCGCGAGAGCATCGACGACCGCATTCATCACCGAAGGCAGCGAGCCGGCGCAGCCGGCCTCGCCGCAGCCCTTGGCGCCGACCGGGTTGGTGCGGGTCGGGACACCCTCGCTGATGAAGGTGAAGAAGGGCACATCCGCCGCGCGCGGCATCGCATAGTCCATATAGGAGCCG
Source organism: Bosea sp. ANAM02 (assembly GCF_011764485.1). Taxonomy (NCBI): domain Bacteria; kingdom Pseudomonadati; phylum Pseudomonadota; class Alphaproteobacteria; order Hyphomicrobiales; family Alloboseaceae; genus Allobosea; species Allobosea sp. ANAM02. The sequence continues at coordinate 4,261,800 of NZ_AP022848.1, forward strand.
GTCCTGAGCTGGCCGTCCTCGTCATAGGAGGTCATCTCGCAGAGCGCCTGGCCGATGCCCTGCACGACGCCGCCATGGAGCTGCCCCTCGACGATCATCGGGTTCACCAGCACGCCGAAATCATTGACCATGACATAGCTCGCGATCTCGACATGGCCGGTATCGGGGTCGATCTCGACCTCGGCGATATGGCAGCCATTGGGATAGGCTGAAGGAGCGGCCTTGAAGATGTGATCGACATCGAGCGTCCCGGGCAGGTCGTCCGGCAGGGACAGGCCCGCCTGCAGCTTCCGGGCGAGTTCCATGATGCCGATCGAGCGGTCGGTCCCGGCGATGGCGAAGCGGCCATCGGTGAACTCGATATCGGCGACGGCCGCCTCCAACACATGGGCGCTCAGGAGCTTGCCCTTCTCGATGACGCGCTCGCTCGCCTCGATGATGGCCGAGCCGCTCGCCATGATCGATTTCGAGCCGCCGGTGCCGCCGCCCGCGATCAGGCGGTCGCTGTCGCCCTGCACCAGCCTGATCCTGTCGAAGGGCACGCCGAGCTGGCTGGTCAGCACCTGGGCGAAGGGCGTCCAGTGGCCCTGCCCGTAATCGAGCGTGCCGGTGACGATGGTGACGGTTCCGTCCGCTTCGAAATGGATGCCGCCCATTTCGTTGCCCGGCGGTGCGGTGACCTCGAGATAGCAGCCGATGCCGCGACCGCGCAGCTTGCCGGCCTTGCGGCTGGCGCGCTCGCGCGCCCGGTAGCCCTTCCAGTCGGCCGCCTCCAGCGCGCGGGCAAAGAGCGCCGGGAAGTCGCCGCTGTCATAGACCGTTCCGATCGGGGTCTTCCAAGGCAGTTGCGCGGGCGCGATCAGGTTGCGGCGCCGGATGACGGCCCGATCGATCCCCATCTCGCGGGCGGCGGTGTCGATCAGCCGCTCCATGAAATAGTTGCCCTCGGGGCGCCCGGCCCCGCGATAGGCGGCGATCGGCACGGTGTTGGTCACGGCGCAGCGCGTCTGCACCTCGACCAGCGGCGTGCGGTACATGCCGACGCTGTTCTTGCCGATGTTCAGCGTCGCCATCAGCGGGCCGGGCTGGGAGAGATAACCGCCCATATTGCCGAAGCCGGTGAAGCGCGTCGCGAGGAAGCGGCCGCTTGCATCGAGGGCGAGCTCTGCGTCGAACACCATGTCGCGGCCGTGATGGTCGGAGACGAAGCTCTCGGAGCGCTGATCGGCCCATTTCACCGGCTTCTTCAGCATCCGCGCGGCATGGAGCAGCACGACGTATTCCGGAAAGACCGCCGATTTCATGCCGAAGGAGCCGCCGACATGACCGGTGATAAGGTGCATCCTATCCTGCGGCACGCCCATCGCCGCCGCGAGATTGTTGCGCATGCCGAAGGCGCCCTGGCTCGGTGCGTGCAGCGTATAACGCTTCGTCTTGCGGTCGTAGCTGCCGATCGCGGCGCGCGGCTCGATCGGGTTGACGATGATGCGGTTGTTGACGATCCGCAGCCTGGCGACATGCGCGGCTTCGGCAAAGGCGGCCGCGACCTTGCCGGCATCGCCGAAGTGATAATCGAGCACGAGATTGCCGGGGACGTCGTCGAACAATTCGGACGCATCGGGGGCGAGCGCCGCCTCGGCGGAGGTGACGGCCGGCAGGACGTCGATATCGAGCGAGACGGCCTCGGCCGCATCGCGCGCCTGCTGCACGGTCCGGGCGACGACCATGGCGACGGGATCGCCGACGAAGCGCACCTTGTCCGCCGTCAGCGCGTGCCGGACCGGTTTCCGCATCGCGCTCCCATCGCGGTTCGGCAGGTCCACCGCGCATTTCAGCGCGCCATAGCCCTGGCCTGCGAGGTCCTGCGCCGTATAGATCGCGACGACCCCCTTCATCGCGGCTGCATCGGCGGTCTCGATGCTTCGAATGACACCATGCGCGTGGGGGCTGCGGACGAAGGCGGCGTAGAGCTGGCCGTCCAGCGACAGATCATCCGTATAGCGTCCCTCGCCACGCACGAGCGTCGCATCCTCCTTGCGGGGCAGCGACTGGCCGATTCCGGCAGCGCGTCCGGCCAGGGGGGCAGGCTTGGAAACATGCATGTTCATCGCAAGGCACCACAGTCGCATGATGGCCATAGCGCTGATCCCGAGCGGATCGACAGGGAGCGCTGCGGCCTCGCGCCGGCGCAACCTCATCGTTCGGAGGCAGCCCGGCGCAGCGTGATCATAGGCATCCTCGCGCCGGTTGGCGCCTGTGCTCGCGACATAGCTCCCTTGATCGTGAGGTAGCCCAGTCGAAGCCTTGACCGGCAAGCGGAGGCTTCCCGATAGGCGGTTCGCGCCGCCTGCGATTTACCATCACGGCATATCGCATCTTTACTTATTACCTAGAATTTGAACGTATAAGTTGCATATCCGCAGGATGGTCGCCTTGCTTGACGCTGCCGCCCTGCTTTTCACGGGTGCGAAGGTCACGGCCTGATGTCGCAGATCCAGCAGCAAGTCTTCGCCGATGCGCGGCCCCTGCCCAAGGGCGGGCTCAGGCCGATCAGGCCCTCGGACATCCCGGCGATCGCCCGGCTGTTCCTGAAGATATTCAGGCGTGCCGACAGGCCGGCCGGCGCCGATCTCCAGAACTATCTGCGGACGCTGCTGCTGGCCTCGCCTTCCTATAGCGAGACGGCGGGCACGCAGGTCTACGAGCAGCATGACGGGCGGATCCGCAGCGCGCTGCTCGCCGTGCCGATGCGCTTCGTCGCCTGCGGCAACATCGTGCCAGGGCGGCTGCTCGGCGTCTTCATGACCGATGCCGAGCGGGAGGCTGTCGGCGCGGCGCAACTCATCCTCGCGCTGCGGCCCCGGCGCGCCGATTTCGCCTTCTGCGACAGCGCCTCGCCGACGAGCTGCAATCATCTCCTCGCCATCGGCGGCAAGCCGATCACCTTGCAAAATCTCGAATGGTCCCGCAGCTTCCGCCCGTTCGGGGCCCTGGCCGGGCGTTTCGACGCGCGCTTCCTGCACGGCAAATTTCCCGGCCTGCCCATGCTCGCACGCCCTTTCGACGCGCTGCTGCGCCGCCTCAAGCCACAGCCGGACGCTCCCGACCACGGCACCGCGCGCGTCGCGGAGATGCCGGTCCCGACCTTCCTCGTCAATGCACCGCGTCTCATCGCGCATTATGCGGTGCGGCCGCTCTGGATGGAGGAGGAGCTGTTCTGGCTGGTCTCGCTCGCCGCGCAGAACACGCGGCTCGGCACTTTCACGATCCGCTCCGTGCTCGACCGCGGAAGCGCGATCATCGGCTGCTTCGTCTATTACGCGGCACCGGGGCGGACGGCGCATGTGCTCAACGTGCTGGCGCTGCCCGGTCGCGAAGCCACCGTGCTCGACGCGATGTTCCGCCACCTCGACGAAGCCGGCCATGTCGAGGCGCGCGGGCGTGCCCAGCCCGCCCTGATGGCCGGGCTGTCGCTGCAGCGCTGGCTCGTGTTCAGGCACCGGGCCTTCACCGTCGCGCTGACGCGGATTCCCGAGATCAACGACGCGATCGCGCGCGGCGACATCTATCTCGGCGGCCTCGCCGGCGAGGACTGGAGCCGGCTCCTCACCGATTTCGATTGAGGCGGATGCGATGACGGTCTCGGTTATTCTGAAGACGCTCGACGAGGAGGCGCGGATCGGTGCCGCCATCGAGAGCGTGCTTGCCGCCCTCGACGGGATCGGCGGAGAGGTCATCGTGGCCGATGGCGGCTCGCGCGACGGCACGCTCGCCGTCGCCGCGATCTATCCCGTCCGCATCGTCCAGCTCGACCCGGCCACCGCGCCGAGCTGCGGCCTCGGCCCCCAGCTCGGCTTTCAGTACAGCCGCGCGCCCTTCATCTGCCTGATGGACGGCGACATGCTGCTCGATCCCGGCTTCCTGCCCGCGGCACTCGCCTTCCTCGCCGATCATCCGCGCATCGCCGGCGTCACCGGCCATGTCGAGGAGATGAACCAGACCAGCCTCGAATATATCAGGCGCAACCGCCGCATCTCGCCGGAGAACCGCACCGGCGCGATCGACCGCATGAACGGCGGCGGCCTCTACCGGCGAGACGCCATCGAGCAGGCCGGCTATCTCTCGGACCACAACCTGCACGGTTACGAGGAATTCGATCTCGGCGTGCGATTGCGGGTCAATGGCTGGGGTCTGCATCGGCTCGACCACCGTTTCGTCCGCCATTTCGGCCATGCGCTCAACGCCTATGCCCTGCTCGTACGGCGCTGGAAATCCGGCTATCTGCGCGGGATCGGGGAATTGCTGCGCGGAGCGCTCGGCCAGCCGCGCTGGCGCCAGCTCGTCCGGGAGTTGCCGGAGCTCAGGCTCTGGGCCGGGGTCTATGCCCTGCTCGCTGCGATGGCCGCCCTGCCCTTCGCGATGCCGAGCCCTGCCCTGGGCCTTGCGCTCGATGGCGCGCTGTTCGCCGGCATCATCGGCCTGATGAGCCTGCGGCAGCGCAGCCTGTCGCTCGGTTTCTATGCGGTCGTCGCCTGGTTCTTCCACGCTGCCGCCCTGCCGCTCGGCTTCCTGCAGGCACGCAAGGCTCCGGACGCCTGGATCGAGAGCCGGATCGTCAAGGACACGCCGTAGATCATCGCGCGCCCTACCGGATGCAAAAACGATGATCTATCGCATTGTTATCGCATCGGATTTGCTCGAAAAGTGGATTCCACTTTTCGGTCCGATGCCATAGCGTTCAGCCGGCTGCGCTGCGCGAGCCGCAGCAGCACGAGCCAGGCGACCGCGACGATCGCGCCGTCGATCAGATAGAGCGCGATGAAAGTGCCGACCGGCGCGGCGAGCCAGGTCGCGACCGCGATGAGGATGCTGCCCAGCAGATTGGCTCCGTTCAGGATCCAGGCCCGGACATCCTGCCGCCCCGACGCGCCGAGCAGGTCGATCGCCGCCGCCCAGGCGCCGACGAGGATGACGGTGCCCGACAGGCAGCGCACGAAGAAGGACAGTTCCCCGTATTGCCGTCCGAACAGGGACGGCAGCGCCGGCGCGAGCAGGAAGAGCGCGAGCCCGGTGACGGCGCCGAGCCCCAATGCCGCGACAAGCGCGCGCCTCGCCATGGGCAGCGCGTGGTGCAGGCCGTCATGGCTCTCGCGTGCCAGGCGCGAGTAGAGCAGCCGGTTCAGGGCATCGATCGCGAGATAGCCGGAATCGACGATCCGCCGGGCGACGCCATAGCTGCCGACCGTCGCGAGCGGGGCGAACAGGCCAATCATCAAGAGGTCGACATTCGCGCGGACCGCCCGCATCACGAATTGCGAACTGAACAGGATGCCGGGCCTCAGCTCCTCGCGCAGGATCGCGAAGCGGGGCCGGCCGAGCGGGCGGATCCACGCGGCGCCGAGCGTGGCGTAGAGCAGGTTCCCGGCGCATTGCCACAGCGCCCATTCGGCCAGGGTCGAGACCCGGAAGGCAAGGCAGGCGAGCGCCGCGGTCGCCATGCGTGCCAGGGCGAAGCCGACCACGGCTCGATTGGCCTGATCAAACCGGCCGAACGCGAGGAAGACGGTCTCGACCAGCAGGATCAACCTGACCAGGACGATATTGCCGAAGAGCATTAGCGCCAAGGTCACCGTGTCGACCGGCGGGCCGGCGCTCAGCCGGAGCCAACCCGAAAGTGCCGCGAGCCCAACGAAATCCAGCGCAGCCCCGGTCAGGGCGATCAGCAGGAGATTGTGCCCGAGCAGGCCCGCATAGCTCGCCGGCTCGCGCGAGACCCGGCGCAGCAGGCAGTCCGACGCCCCGAGGCCACAGAGCTGGACCGCCATGGTGGTGGCGGCTGAAATCTGCACGAAGAGGCCGAATTCCGTCGGCCCCAGTGCGCGCGCCAGGATCGCGAAGGTCACGAGTTGCGACAGGGCGGCCGAGGCCAGGGAGCCACTCGACAGCAGGTAGCTGACGAGGGCCGGGCGGACGCCCCGCGACCTCACGCGCCCAGCAAATCCCGACATCCCCCGCACGCCCCAAGTTAAGGTTAACGTTTAATTGAAAACACTACCATAGGTTGTATTTTCCTACCATATAAAGATTACTTCAATCTGAAGATGTGAATTCGCAAGCAACACCCGATCAGGTGCCCCATGTCCAAGATTGCCGCCGCCAGCCCTCCTGACGCCCTCGGCATGCCGCCCAGGCCGGTGCCGGCGAAGCGCGAAACCACCCCTCTCCTCCACTGACGCAGACCGCCATGTATGTCACGACCGACACCAGCCCGATGCCGGGCGGGAACGATATCCGCTACCGACATGCCGTCGGCAGGACGCTCCCGCCGGCTCCTACGATCAGCCCCACACGGGTCCTGGGATGGCTCATGGGCGGCTGGCCCTGGCTGGTCGTCGCCGCTCTCGGCGGCGCCGTCGCGGCCGTAGGCGCCAGCCAGCTCGTGACGCCGCGCTTCACCGCGACGACGGAGCTGACGATCGCGCCGTCCAACCTGCTGATCGCCCCGAACGACCTCTACGCGACCAATATCCAGAGCGACAGCCAGATCCTGGATGTCGAGAGCAAGATGCGGATGATCTCGTCCGGCAATGTGCTGCGGCGGGTCGTCGAGGCGCTCGGTCTCAGGAACGATCCCGAATTCGCGCCCAGCCCGTGGTTACCCAGCTTTCTGCGCGCCTCCGACGAGCCGGCCGATGCGGCCGAGCTCGCGCGCATCATCGCGAGACGCGTCACCGTCACCCGGCAGGAGCGCTCCTATGTCGTCTCCGTCTCGGCCTGGGCAAGCGACGCGACCCTGTCGGCGCGGCTGGCCAATGCGATTGCCGAAACCTTCCGCGCCGAGATCGTGCGGGCCGATGCGGAGCGGATCGGACGCGCAGCGCAAGGATTGTCCGCGCGGCTCGGCGAGATCAGGGCGGCAGCGACCGAGGCCGAAGACCGGGTCGAGGATTTCCGCCGGGCGCACGGCCTGCAGCAGGGCCTGTCGAAGCAGCCGCTGAGTTCCGAAGCGCTGGAGCGGATGAGCGCCAAGCTGACCGACGCCAAGGCGCGCCTCGCCGAGGCGGAGGCGCGGCACAGCGAGGTCTCGCGCTCGGTCTCGGCGCAGGGCGCACAGGGCGGCGCCGTGCAGTCGCCGACGCTCGCCGGCCTGCTCGCCGACGAGGCGGGGCTGCGCCGGCAGGTCGCGGTGCTCTCAAAGACGCTCGGGCCGCGCCACCCCTCCCTGACGAACGTGCTGGCGGAAGCCGATGCCCTGGCCAGGGCGATCAGGTCCGAGACGGAACGCCTGCGCCGCGCGGCCCGCATCGAACTCGACCAGGCGAGACGGGCGCTCGATACGCTGACCGGCGAGACGAAGGCCCTGCGCGGCAGCGTCTCCGTCGACGACCAGGCCCTGGTCAGGCTGCGCGAACTCGAGCGCGAAGCCAGTGCCCGGACCGCGCTCTACCAGACCTTCCTGACCCGCGCCGGCGAGACCGCGCAGCGCCAGCAGATCGACGCCACGGATGTGCGCGTGATCACGCCGGCCACCGCCTCCACACGGCCCAACTGGCCGCCCCGCCCGCTCGTCGCGGCCGCGGCCGGCCTGATGCTCGGGCTTCTGCTCGCGGCCGGGGTTCTGACAGGGCTCGGCTATTTCCGCGCCATCCGCAGGAGCGCGACGCCATGATGGACCAGACCCTCCCGCGCCCGGCCGCCGGCATCGCGGCGCCGCTGCTCTTCATGGCGACGCTGCTGTTCTACCTGGTCACGCTGACGCCGTTCATCGACCTTTCGGCCGCCAACACCGGCGATGCGGCCACGGCCAAGTCGAACACGCTCAACCAGATCGTCTATCTCGGGCTGACGGCGGCGCTGTGGCTCACCGCCCTGCGGTCGAGCGCGCGCCATCTGGTCGCCCGGCCGCGCGGCATCCTGATCGTGATGCTGGTCTGGTTCGCGTTCGTCTCGGCCATCTCCGCGCAGCCCGATCTGGCGCTGAAGCGCGTCTTCCTGGCGATGCTGACGCTGGTGAACGGCAGCATCCTGCTGCTGCTGCCGCGGTCCGAGCGCCAGTTCGCGGGCATGCTGACGCTCGGCTGCCTCGGCGCGCTGGCGCTGGCCTATCTCGGCGTCGCACTGCTGCCGCATCTCGCCATCCATCAGGCCACCGAAATCCGCGAGCCGATGAGCGCCGGTCTCTGGCGCGGCCATTTCGCCCATAAGAACGTCGCCGCGGCGGCGATGGTGGTGATCAGCTTCGTCGGCCTCTACCTGTTCGGCACGGGCCGGCGCATCGTCGGCATCGTCATGATCGTGCTGGCGGCGGCCTTCCTCGCCCGGACCGGCGGGAAATCCGCGATCGCGGCCCTGCCCGGCATCCTCGCCATCGCCTGGGCCTTCGAGCGCTGGCGCGCCCTGCGTGCCCCGATGGCGCTGCTCGGGATCGCGGCCATTAACATCCTGACGATCGGCTGCGCGATGTCCCCGGCGATCCGCGGCCTCGTCGCCGGGCTCGGCATCGACCCGACCTTCACCAACCGCATCGACATCTGGAAGATCGGCGCCAACGCCGTGCTCGACAAGCCGCTGACCGGCCACGGCTTCCAGTTGTTCTGGCAGACCGACGCGATGGTCCACAAGGGCGGCGCGGCGGCCGGCTGGGCCTATGCCGCCTTCAATGGCCACAACGCCTATCTCGACATGGCGATCACCACCGGCCTGCCCGGGCTCGCCCTGACCCTCGTCCTGATCGTCTGGCTGCCCCTGCGCGACATCAACCGGGCGGAGGCGAGCGCCAACGACCCCGCGCTCACCCGGCTCTTCGTGCGGATCTGGCTCTACGGAATCCTCGCGGCCTGCGTCGAGAGCCTGTTCTTCCAGTCCGGCAGCCTGATCTGGTTCATGCTCGTGGTCGCGATCGTCGGGCTCCATCTCCAGGCCAGCGCCTACGAGATCCGCGAGCCGGAGCCCCTGCCCCGCGACATGGAGCCGGCCCATGCCTGAGCCCTCCAGCCCCCCTGCCCGCCAGCCGCGCCTCGCCCGCTGGCCCGCCCTGATCGACCAGTTCGCCGGGCGCATGGAAAACCGGCTGATCCGCGCCGTCCCGCGCGAGATCATGCAGGTTCCGACACGCGAGCCGATCGTCTCCTTCACCTTCGACGACGTGCCGGCGTCCGCCCTCGATATCGGCGCCGCGATCCTCGAAGCGCACGGGGTCCGCGGGACCTTCTATATTGCGGGCGGGCTGGCGGGGAATGTCGAGCCGGGCCGCAGCCTGATCGACCGGGCCGGGTGCGGGGAGCTCGCGGCGCGCGGCCATGAGCTCGGCTGCCACAGCTTTTCCCATCGGGACCTGCGCCATCTCGACGGCGGCGCACTGGCGGCGGATCTCGCGCGCAACGCCGCTTATCTCGATGCCGTCGACCCGCGGGCCTCGCGCCGGAACTTCGCCTATCCCTACAATAGCGGCTCCTTCGGCAAGCGCACCATGCTCGGCCAGTCGTTCCGCACCTGCCGGGCCGCCGGCGAGGGCATCAATCGCGGTGCGACCGATCCGGCTTTCCTGCGCGCGGTCGAGATCCGGCAGCCGCAGCAGCATGTGCTCGGGCTGGCGCGCTGGATCGACGCGCTGGTCGCCGATCCCGGCTGGCTGATCTTCTTCACGCATGACCTTTCGCCACAGCCGACCCCCTATGGCTGCACGCCGCCGAGCTTCCATCTGCTCGTCGCCTATGCGGTCGCGCGGGGCTGCCAGGTCCTGACCGTCGATGCCGCGCTCGACCGCATGGGCCTCAGGGAGGCGCGGCCATGACGAGGCGACGCAGGCTCCTGGCCATCAACAACTATTTCTACCGGCGGGGCGGGGCCGAGAGCGTTTTCCTCGACCATATCGACCTGTTCGGCGCGGCAGGCTGGGACGTGGTGCCTTTCGCGATGCGCCACCCGGCCAACCTGCCGAGCCCGTGGTCCGGCTATTTCGTCTCCGAGATCGAATATGGCGCAACCGGCGGGCCGCTCGCCAAGGCCCGGCAGGCCGCCAAGGTGATCTTCTCGCTGGAGGCGCGCCGCAACATCCGCAACCTGATCGGGCAGGCGCGGCCGACGGTCGCCCATGCCCACAATGTCTACCATCACATCTCGCCCTCGATCTTCGGCGTGCTCAAGGCCGAGGGCGTGCCGCTGGTGATGACGGCGCATGACCTCAAGATCGCCTGCCCGGCCTACAAGATGCTGAGCCGGGGCAGCGTCTGCGAACGCTGCCAGGGCGGGCGCATCCACAACGTCCTGCTGCATCGCTGCGTCAAGGATTCGGCCGCGGTGAGCGGGCTCGTCCTGATGGAGACGCTGGTCCATCGCAGCCTCGGCCTCTATCGCGACACGCTCGACCGCCTGATCGCGCCAAGTCGCTTCTATCGCGACAAGCTGGTGGCCTGGGGCTGGGACGCCGATCGCATCGCCCATATCCCCAACTGCATCGACACCAGTGGCTACGCTGCAGCAGCCGGCGAGGGCGGCTATTTCGTCTATGCGGGGCGACTCGCTCCCGAGAAGGGGCTGGCCACGCTGCTGCGCGCCGCCGCGCTGGCCCGCCGGACGCTGGTCCTCGCCGGAACCGGCCCCGAAGAACCGCGCCTGCGCCGGCTGGCCGAGAACCTCGGTACCGATGTCCGCTTTGCCGGCCATCTCGGCAAGCCGGAGCTGAAGCGGCTTATCGGCGAGGCGCTGGCGCTGGTTCTGCCTTCGGAATGGTATGAGAACGCCCCCGTCAGCATCCTCGAAGCCTATGCGCTCGGACGCCCCGTCATCGGCGCTGATATCGGCGGCATTCCCGAGCTGGTCGCCGATGGCGAGACCGGCCTGCTGGTCGAGACCGGCAACGCCGCCGGCCTCGCCGACGCGATGGTCGCGATGGCGGAGCTGCCTGCCGCCCGGCGCACTGCGATGGGCGCGGCCGGCCGCGACTGGGCCCAACGCGAGTTCTCGCCCGCCCGCTATCGCGAACGCACCCTCAATCTCTACGAGGCGATCTGCTGATGTACACCCTGATCCCGCCGATCGATGTCCATGCGCCGGCCAGGAAAGTCGTCTTCGTCGGCCTGCGCGGCGTTCCCGACATCCAGGGCGGGATCGAAACTCATGTCGCCGCGATCTCGACGCGCCTCGTGGAGCGCGGCTGGCGCGTCGAGGTGCTCGGCCGCTCGCCCTATCTCAGATCGCGCAGGCCCTATCGCTGGAAAGGTGTCACCGTCACACCGGTCTGGTCGCCGCGGTCGCGGAGCTTCGAGACCCTGCTGCACACGGCCCTGAGCCTGTTCGTCGCGGCGCGGCAGAACCCGGATCTTGTGCATATCCACGCGATCGGGCCGGCGCTCCTGACCCCGCTCGCCCGCCTGCTCGGCCTGCATGTCGTGGTGACGCATCACGGCTGCGACTACGAGCGCCAGAAATGGGGCCCCGTCGCCAGGTCCGTCCTGCGGGCGGGCGAGGCGATGGGGATGCTGTTCTCCCATGCGAATATCGGCGTGTCGAAGGCGATCACGGATGGCGTCCGGCGCCGATTCAGCGTGGGCGCGACCTTCATTCCGAACGGTGTCGAGGCGCCCCTCGCCAATCCCGACACATCCTATCTCGACCGCATCGCGATCACGCCGCAGCGCTACATCCTGTCCGTCGGCAGGATCGTCGAGGAGAAGCGGCATCTCGACCTGATCAAGGCCTTCGCGCGTCTGAACGATCCCGGTCTCAGGCTCGTCATCACCGGCGCGGCCGATCATGCCGGCGCTTATCAACGCGAGGTCGAGGCGGCAGCGGCGGCGACGTCCGGCGTGGTCATGACCGGCTTCCAATATGGCGACGCGCTGCTCCAGCTCTACCGGCACGCCGCCCTGTTCGTTCTGCCGTCGAGCCATGAAGGCATGCCGATGGCTCTCCTCGAAGCGCTCAGCTACGGCGTGCCCTGCCTGGTCAGCGATATCGACGCCCATCTCGCGCTCGATCTCGGGCCGGACAGCTATTTTCCGCTGGGCGCCGTGGACCGGCTTGCGGACGCGATGCGTGCGAAACTGGCCGTGCCAGACCCCGCGCAGAAGGTCCAGCGCGCCGCCGGCGTCCTCGCGGCCTTTGGCTGGGGCGCGATCGTCGACCGCACCATGGAGGTCTACGAAAGCGCATTGCGCGGCTGGAAGCCGGGCAGCGCGCGCCAGACCGGCCGCGGTCTGCGCAAACATGTCGAGCTCGGAGGCCGGCGATGAGCACTGCCCTGCGAAACCTCGAAATGACCGCGCTCGGCCTCGGCTTCCTCGGCCTGGCCTGGGCCAAGAACAAGCTCAAAGGCTACAGCACACCGAACGGCGTGGCGAAAACCGACGAGGAGGGGCAGATCGCCTATCTTCTCGACATCTTCGCCGCGCTGCGCCGCTTCATGCCGCCGGGTTTCGATCTGCGCGGACGGGACGTGCTGGAGCTCAGTCCCGGCGCGTCGCGCGGCAACGGCGTGCTCTTCCTGGCGCTGGGCGCCCGGTCCTATCATGCGATCGACGTGTTCGATCTCGCCGGTGCGGAGGATTCCAGCTTCTACGCGCGGCTGCTCGAGCGCTTCCCGGAAGGCGCCCCCGCCGACCGGGCGCGCGCGCTGACCCTCGCGAGCGGACCGGGTTCGCGCGAATTCGGTTACGCGGTGGGGCGCGATTTCGACATCCCGCGCCTGGCCGAAGGCAGGACGTTCGACCTCATCGTCAGTTGCGCGGCCTTCGAGCACTACGACGACCCGGCGAGCGCCATCACGGCCATGACGCAAGTGGCGCGGCCCGGCTGCGAAGCGGTCCATATCATCGACCTGCAGACGCATTCGCGCTGGATCCGCGAGCACGACCCGAACAATATCTACCGCTATCCCGAAGCGCTCTACCGGCTCTTCGCCTTTCCCGGCCAGCCGAACCGGCAACGTCCCGACGCCTATATCCGCAGCTTCGAAGCCGAAGGCTGGAGCGATGTACGCTTCATGCCCTCGCGGACGGTCGACCCAGCCCTACGCGAGGCTTCGCTGCGCGGCCTCGCTGTTCCCTTCGCCGGCCGGGTCGATATGGCCATCCTCGATGGCGCCCTGACCGGCCGTTACCCCGGCATTGTCCGCAGCGCGGGCGTGTCGCGATGACGAGCCGCCGCTCCGTTCTCGCCGGCCTTGCGACGCTTGCCGCCTCCGGCGTGGGGCGAGCCGCGCGGGCAGCGGGGAATGATATCCCGCTGTTTCGCCGCGGCATCGGCGTCTCGCATGCGCTTGGCTGGGCTGAAGTTACGGCCGAGAGCACTTACGGGGATGCGCCGTTCTCGGCTCCGCGTTTCCGTTTCGATGCGGTGCAGCGGCAGGCGATCCGCGCCGCCGGTTTCGATTTCGTCCGCCTCGCCGTCGATGTCGGGCCTTTCCTGGCCTTGCAAGATTCGGCTCGCAAGCGGCTCGACGCACTCCTTCTGGAGACTGTTCACGGACTGATCGCCGCCGATCTCGGCGTGATCGTCAACCTGCACCCGAGCGCGATGAACCCGGCCTACCGGCCGGTCGCCCTGACCGCAGGCGTGGACGCGCCGAAATTCCAGGCCGTGCTTGCCCTGCAGGAGCGGCTGTCCGGCCTTCTGGGGCAGCTTGCCGAAGGCGCAGCGCCCCGCCTCGCCTTCGAGCTGATGAACGAGCCGGAGGTGCCGCAAGCGATCTGGCAGCCCATGCTAAAAGCCTGCTATCGGGCTGCCCGCAGGGGCTCGGCCCGGCTGCCGCTCGTGCTGGGCGGCGGCTCGATGAACGCGCCGGCGGCGCTGACGGCGATAGACACACGCCCGTTCGCCGGCGACGAGCGCCTGATCTACACCTATCACGACTACGCGCCCTGGCAGTTCACGCATCAGGGCGTGCGCGGCAGCCCGGCTTATGCGCTCGATGCGATCCCCTATCCGGCGCCGGCCTTGGCCGAGGCGATGACGGCCGCGACCCGGCGGCGCATCGCCGGGCTCGGCCTCGACGGCGCCGCGCTGGAGCAGGCGCGCAAGGCGAAGCGGTCGCTGGCCCGCTATGCCGGCTTCGACCGGGCGAGCCTCGAACGGGCCTTCCGGCAGGTCGACGCCTGGCGGATCGCCCATCGCCTGCCCGCCCATGCCATCCTGCTCGGCGAATTCGGTATCCACCGCACGCCCTACATGGCGACGCCCGAAGGCGCCGCCGCCCGCGCGCACTGGTTGCGCGACATGCGCGAGCTCGCCGAGGCGCATGGCTTCGCCTGGTCGGCCTGGACCTATGCCGGCGCCGGGGGATTCGCGCTCGCAGAGAACGAGGCCGGGCCGGACTTCGACGCCGCCACACGCCGCGCGCTCGGTCTGCGATGAGGCCGGCATGACCCGAGAGCGCTATGCCCATCTCGACGGATTGCGGGCCGTCGCGGCGCTCGCGGTGATGGTCGAGCACCTGCTCGGCGACCTGCTCAGACAAGCTCCCAACGCTACCGGCCCGATGAGCCTGGCCGCCCGGTCGGTCGTCGAGAGCCTGAGCCTCGGCCGCTTCGGGGTGGCGCTGTTCTTCCTGATCAGCGGCTTCGTCGTGCCGTTCAGCATCCGGGGCGAGCAGCCGCTCCGGCATTTCGCGATCTCGCGGCTGTTCCGGCTCTATCCGCCGCTGTGGCTGGCGCTGGCCGTAATCGCGACGGTGGCATGGCTCTCCGGCGATGCGCCACCGATGGGGACCGTGCTGGCCAACATGACGATGGCGCCGCTGCTATTCGGGCAGCCCTGGCTCTCGCCGATCTACTGGACATTGTTCGTCGAGCTCGTCTTCTATGGCCTTGTCGCGCTGCTCTTCGCAGCGGGGATGCTGCGCCATATCGGCGCCCTGCTCGGGGTCGGCCTCGGCCTGATCGCGGCGACCGTCCTGCCGGTGCAGTTGCGCATGCATGGCATCGCCGTGCTGCCGGTCCAGTATCTCGGCATGCACCTGTCCTTCCTGTTCCTCGGGCTATTCCTGCGGCTCTGGCTGGTGGAACGGAGACCCGGCGCACCGCTCGCGGCATCGGCACTCGGCCTCGCACAGCTTGCCGCCATCTGTGCCGTCTCGTCGTATTCTCTGGCGCGCGGCGATCATTTCATCATGGAGGGGCTGACGCCCGTCCTCGGCGCTTATCTCATTGCCGTCGCGATCTTCCTCGCCGCGGTCAGGCTGGAACGGCCGCGTTCCGCCTCGCTCGCCGGGATCGGGCTGATCAGCTACGCGATGTACCTGTTCCACGGTCCGGTCAACGCCGCCGTCTATCGTGCCCTGCCGCTGACCGGGCAGGCCGGTGACCTCGCGCTCATGCTGATCTGCATCGGCCTGACGCTGGCGCTGTCCTGGCTCGTCCATCGCCTCGTCGAGCGCCCGATGATCCGGCTCGGGCGGAAGCTCGCGTCAGGCCGCAAGGCTTCCGCCGTCCAGATGCCGGAACCGAAAGTTGATAGGAGGAGGCAGGGAGGCCATGGCGCGCCCCGCATGATCCCTGCCCATGCCGGTCAGGGCACGGATATCGACGACCACGAGCTCGCCACGATCGTTGGACCGGCGATTGCCAGCGTCATGCTGGGCTGGCTGGCGCTGCTCGCCTACCTCGTCTGGAAGATCGCCGACCTGCCGTGAGCTCGGCGAACTGCGACGTTGCGCGTGGCAGACGCGGGCCGAACCCTCCCCCGAAACGGGGGGCTGGCAGGACGCGCGCGCCGCCCCGTAATGGGGCATGATCGCACGCCACGGCATCGCCGGCAGGTTCCGGTGATTGCCGCCCTGCTTCTGGCCGAAGCTCTCACCGCCTTCTGCGCGCTCGCCTTCGAGACCGCGACGGCGCGGCTCGTCGCGCCCCATGCCGGGCTGTCGACCGATAGCTGGACAGCCATCATTGCCGGCTTTCTCCTGTCCTGGGCGCTCGGGAACCATCTCGGCGGCACTTTCGCCAGAGATTCCGCGCGCCTTTCCCTGTTCATCGCCGCGACGGCCATTCTCTCGGGTGCGGCGGCAATCGCGCTCACCCCGGCGATGCTGCCGATCCTCGACGAGTGGATCATGGCGCCGGACCCGCTCGCGCGCTGGCGCGCGGTGATGTTCGCGGCCGTGCCGACGCTCCTGCCGGGTTTCCTGCTCGGCATCGCCCCGCCCCTGCTGATGCTGGCGATCATCGCGCGCGGCGGGGGGCCCGGCGCGCTGGTCGGGCTCGCCAATGCGGCCGGCGCCGCCGGCAGCGCCGCCGGAGCGGTCTCCGTGCTCTGGTTCGGTCTGGACCTGCTCGGCGCGCGCGGGACCTGCCTCGCCATCGGCGCGCTTGGCGCCCTCGGCGCGACGCTCGTCGCCGCCGCGGCATGTTTTCTTGGTCCGAGACAACCGGCATGAGCACCGCACTGCTGCCTGCCATCGTCTTCCTCTCCGCCGCGTCCTGCCTGGCGGTCGAACTCGCGATCGTGCGGCTCGCCGCTCCGCATGTCGGGCAGTCGCTATTGCCATGGACGGCCGCGATCACGACCGTGCTGCTCGGGCTCACGCTCGGACATGTCCTCGGTGGCCGGGCCGGCGGACGGGAAGCGCGGCCCGAACGGCTGCGGCAGGTCCTGGCCATGGCCTGCCTGTGGGCGGGCGGCAGCACGATGGCGATGCCCGCGCTGGTCTCGCCGATCGCGCGGGCGCTCGCCGCCGAGGACGGCGCGGGCTACGCCGTCGGCTTGATCGCCCTGTGCCTGCCGCCCAGCCTCGCGGCCGGTTTCGTGACGCCGCTGGCGCTGCGCCTGCAACTGGCGCAAGGCCTGCCGGATATCGGCCGGCCCGTGGCGGCGGTCTACGCCGCCTCGGCCGCCGGCAGCGTCGCCGGGACCGCCGCGGCCGGCTTCTGGCTGCTGGAGCCTATCGGCGCCGCCGGACTCGCCGCTACCGCGGCTGTGGCCTGGACCGCGATCGGGCTGGCCTTCATGCCGTGGCGCAGGAGCCGGCACTCCGCCCTGCTCCACGCCGTCCTACCCCTATTCGTCGGCCTGGCGATTGCCCTGGCGGGCGAAGGCAGCCCCTGCACGGTCGAGTCCCGCTATACCTGCATCCGCTATCTCGATACCCCGTCGCCCCAAGGCACGCGCCTGCGCTTCATGATCCTCGACGAGGGCGTCCACAGCGCCAGCGACCTCGACGCTCCCCGCGCGCTCCATCTCGGCTACGCCGCCCTGTCGGATCGCCTCGCCGCAGCCGCCTTCTCGGGCGCGGCGGAGCCAAGCGCCCTCGTCATCGGCGGCGGCGGCGCGACATTGCCGCGCGCCTGGGCGAACGGCTCCCGGCCTGTCTCGGTCGTGGTCGCGGAACTCGACCCCGTCGTCGCGGCGGAAGCGGCGACGCGGATGGCGGCCGCCGGTCCACGCTTGCGAACCGTGATCGGAGACGGTCGGAACGTCCTGCGCAGCCAGGCTCCCGTGCCGACGCATGACGTCGTCCTGATGGACGCCTATCGCACGCGCACCGTTCCCCCGCATCTCGTGACGCAGGAATTCGGAGCGCTGGTCCATGCCCGGCTCAACGAGACCGGCGTCTTCCTGTCGAACGTGATCGACCGGGGCGATACGCTCCTGCTGGCGCGCAGCCTCGCCAGGACGCTCTCCCGAGACTATGCCGCCGTCGATATCTGGCTGGCCGAAGGGGCCGCGGCGGAACGGACGACCAACGCCGTCGTCGCCGCCTGGAAGAAGGCCGATTCGGCGCTGCGCCCGGACCGGATCACGGTTCCCGTCAGCATCATGGCGGCCGGCGAGGCGCCGTCGCCCGCCCATGTGACGTGGCGGCGCCTTGCTGCCGGACCCGTCTCGGCCGCACGATGGGGCCGGTGCGCGACAATACTGACCGACGATCACGCGCCGGTCGACAGGCTCCTTGACGGGCGCGCCTTCTGCAACCCGGAGTGACGGCCATGAACGACCACCGGCCCCGATCCGGGAACAACGATGCGATCGTGATGACGCCGCTGGCGACGTTCAGCGGTCTGCGACGGTTTCCGCTCATCGCGCTCAGCCATAACAGTCTTTTCCCCAGCCTCGTCATCGGACCGCAGGCCGTCACGATCCGCGTGCTGCGGCGGCATGTGCTCGCCTATGACGACCTCATGCCCGTCCGCCTGAGCCGGCGCCTCGGCCACCGATTGACCTTCGCGCCGCGGCAGGGCTGGCGCGACTTCACCGCGAGCTTCGCCAGCCGGGAGGAGGCCGCGAAAGCCCTTGCCGCGCTCGTCGACTTCGGCGCGCCGGTCGACGGCGATTCCCTCGCGCTCATCGCCTGAACCGCGGCTGCAGGCCCCGCGAATGGGGGGATTACCGTAGCGTCAGGGCCTCCCATAGTGACCGGGCGCCCGATCGCGGGCGCTTATCGCAAAGGGTCGCCCATGCAGATTCAAGCTCAACCTGCCAGCACGCCGCTGCCTTTCGTCCTTGCCAATTCCAAGCCCTACGCCCTCGAGCAGTACGAAGACGGCGAGCTCGGCTATTACGACGCGGAGACGCAGACCTGGCGCGGCACGGTGCTGTTCCACAAGTCGTCGACCTCGCGGAACGTGACCTCGACCTCGGGCCGCACCTCCGATTCGGACCTGTCCTCGGACGTCCTCGGCAACTGAGCCGCACCAGCGCCGAACAACGCGCGGGACCGGCCTTCCGGCCCCGCCCCCATCCCTCGCCGCCGCAACTGCCGATGCCAGCAGCCCAGACCCCTCCGACAGTCCTGATGATCTCCACGAAGCTCGACCCGCATGTCGATGCGGTACTGGCGATCCTGGAGAAACGGGGCGTGCCGTGCTTCCGCCTCAACACCGATCATTTCCACGAGGAATACCGCGTGGCGATGGCGGACGGCATCGATGGCACGATCCGCATCGCCGACCGCTGGGGCCGCTCCTGCGTCTTCCCGCAGGGCCTGCGCGCGGTCTGGATGCGCAAGCCGGAGCCGTCGCTGCCGCCGCCCGGCATCGAGGACGAGGGCATCGTCGACTATGTCAGGGACGAGATGCGCGAGTTCATGGGCTTCCTGCCGATGGACGGGCGCGTGCCGTGGATCAACAATCCCGACGAGAACCGGCGCCACCAGCGCAAGTTCCCGCAATTGCGGCTGGCGCAGAGCCTCGGCCTGCGCGTGCCGCGCTCGATCATCACCAACGACCCGGAAGCGGCGGAAGCCTTCTTCGCGACCTGCCCGGGCGGGGTGATCTGCAAGCCGATGCTGATGGGCAGCCACTATATCGAGGGTGCCCATCACGTCGCCTATACGCGCCGCGTCCCGCCCGGCGAATTCGCCGTGCTGAAGGCCTCGATCGCGCTCTGCCCGACCTATCTGCAGGAGGCGATCGAGAAGGACCACGAATTGCGCGTCACCATCATCGGCGAGCGCCTGTTCAACTGTCGGATCGACAGCCAGGGCGTCGCAGGGGCCGAGCAGGACTGGCGCGCGGTCGACACGATCAAGCTGCCGCACCGGATCGAGCCGTTGCGGCCGGATGTCGACCAGGCGCTGAGGGCCTATCTCAGGCAATGCGGCCTGCGCTTCGGCGCCTTCGACCTGATCGTCACGCCCGAAGGCGAGCATGTCTTCCTGGAGCTCAATCCCAACGGCCAGTGGTACTGGGTCGAGCTCGCGACGGGCGCACCGATGGCCGAGGCGATGGCGGACCTGCTCGAGGCGCCGTGACGCACCGGCCGCCCCCGGCCCTGCTCGCCGCCCTGCTGGGCGAGGCACCCGCCTCGGAGCGAGCGGGCGTACTCGGTCTGCTCGCGCGCATGCTCTGGCGGCAGCGGCGGCGGACGCTGCCGGCGCTCATCGTCGCGGCGGCCCTCAGCCTGATCGCCTTCGTTCCGCCCTGGCTGCTGGCGCGCTTGATCGACGATGGCTTCGCCGGGCGCGAAACCGGGTTGATCGCCGGCATCGCCGGCCTGCTCCTCGCCATGGGCATCGTCGATGGCGGCCTCGCCTGTGCCCGCCGCCTGCTCGCGGCGCGGGCGGCGCTGGCGCTGCGCCGCGAGCTACTGCTCCCGGCCTTCGGCACGATGCTGCGGCTGCCGGCTGACAGTCCCCTCGCCGGGGAGCAGGGCGTGCTCGGCCAGAGCTTCGAGGAGGCCGACCGGCTGGCGCAGGGAGCCGGCGAGCGCCTGATCGAGTTCGCGCTCGGCTTCGGCATGGTCGCCGTGCTGCTCGGGGCGATGCTGGCGACCGATTGGCGGATCGGCCTGTCGGTGGGGGCGCTGGTCGCCACGCTCGCGGCTCTGCATGTCGCGGCCGCAGCGGCCCTGCGCCAGCGCGAAGCGAGCTGGTTCGAGGCGCGCAGCCGCTATTGGGCGCATCTGATCGAGGCCGTCGCCTATGTCGAGACGATCCGGCGCAACAATGCCCATGGCTTCGCCGAGGCGCGCTTCTCCGAACGGCTCGACGGCGACAATGCCGCGCATCTCGCGGTCATTCGGCTCTCGGCCCTGCTCGACGGCGCCGGCCGGATCGCGGGCGGCGCGATCATCGCGACGGTGACGCTGCTGGCGGGCTGGCGGGTCGCGGCGGGCGAGGCCAGCATCGGCACCTTCGTCCTGCTGCTGTCGCTCGGCGGCGCCTTGACCGCGCCGGCGCTCACCCTGCTCAAGGTGGTTGACGACCTGCAGGCGGCGAGCGTGGCGGCAGCCCGGCTGCGTGCGCTGGCCCGGCCGCCGCACGAGGAGATCGACACCTGGCCGGAATCAGCCGGCGCGGCTCCCGCCGGGCCGCTTGCCGTATCCGACCTGAGCTTTTCCTATGGCGCCGCGGACAGGCCGGTGATCGAGCGACTCTCGTTCACGCTGGCGCCGGGCGAAAGGCTGGGGCTGGTCGGCCGCAGCGGCATCGGCAAGAGCACGCTGGCGAACCTGCTGATCCGCGCCCGGAGCGGTGCGGGCGAGATCCGGCTCGGCGGCCGCACGGCGGTCGATATCCCGCTCGGGACCTGGCGCCGCCGCGTCGTGGTGGTGCCGCATGAGATCGACGTCTTCACCGGCAGCGTCGCCGAGAACATCGCCTTGCCGGCACCGCAGGCCGACCGCGCTGCGATCGTCGCGGCAGCGACCGCAGCGGGGCTCGACGGCGACATCGGCCATCTGCCGGCCGGCTACGACACGCTGCTGGGTCAGGGAGGCGTCGAGCTCTCGGCCGGCCAGAAGCAGCGGCTCGGGCTGGCGCGGGCGATGCTCGCCAGACCGGACGTGCTGATCCTCGACGAAAGCACTTCGGCCCTCGATCTTGCGACGGAAAAGCAGGTTCTCGACGCTCTGCTGCAGTGGCATGCAGAGGCGGCCGTGATCGCCATCACCCATCGCGAGAGCGTGGCGGGGCGGATGGATCGCATCCTCCAGCTCGACGACCGGCTCGTCGCCGGCGAGGAAGCCGCCTGACGCCGCGCAGTGCCGCTTCCATGGAGAGGCGCCAGATCGGGCTGCTTTCGCCATGACGTTGCGGCACAAGCGGTCGACAGCACCCGAGAACGCTGCAATGCTGTCCTGCGGCTCGCAACGAAGGGGCGTCACGAGGGCAATCCGCAGGGCGCCCGAACTGACGGCAAACGTCGAACGATGGCTTTCTGGCTTCCGAGCCGCATCCTGCAGGCTGCGGTCATCATCTGCTTCACCGCGGTACTCGCCGTCCTGGCGCTCGCCCTGCGCCAGCCCTGGCTCGGATTGACGCTGGCGGGCGACACCTCCAACGATACGGTCCGGATCATCGCCGTAGCCCCCGATGGCCCCAGCCGTGACAAGGCGAAGCCCGGCCTGCTGGCCTCGATCGCTCCCGCCGGCGCCGCGAAGGCCGCGATCCGGCTCGACGCAACAGATGTCATCGAGGAGCCCGACGTCATCGCCAGCTACGAGGCCGTGCGTAGCTTCTTCGCCCGGCAGAGCGAGCTCGCATCGATCCTCGCCTCCGGAGAGGTCGACCTGCGCCTGGGCGGCGACGGCAATGACGGCGCGGCCGTGCAGGTCCGGACGGGATCGCGACCGATCACGAGCCTGCCCTCGGCCTTCTGGGTTCAGCTCGTCACGGGTTCCGGCGCCCTGCTGATCGGCGCCTGGGTGCTCGCCCTGCGCCCGCGCGATCCGCCGACGCAGCTCTTCGCCCTGTCGGGTGCGATGATCATGCTCTCGGCCTTCGCGGCGGCGATCTATTCCTCGCGGGAACTGGCGATCGACGGCGGCCTGTTTCGCCTGCTGAGTGGCCTCAACCATGTCGGTGCCGTCGGGTTCGGCGCCGTGATGATCTGCCTGTTCCTGATCTATCCGCGGAAGCTCGCACCCCGATGGGTGCCCAAGCTCGTCTGCGGGCTCATCGCCATCTGGAGCTTGGCGAATCTCGGCCATGCACTGCCCAACCCGCAGATGGGCGCGCAACTGCCGACGATGCTGGAGATGCTCGCCATCATCGTCCTGGTGATCGCCCAGCGCATCGCGGTGCGGAACGATGCACGCGGGCGGGCCGTGCTGCGCTGGCTCGGCCTGTCGGTGATCGTCGGTGCGCTGCCCTTCATCCTGCTGATCAGCAGTCCGGCCCTGTTCGATACGGCGCCGGTGCTGCAGCAAGGACATGCCTTCGGCTTCTTTCTGCTGATCTATACCGGTCTCGCCCTCGGCGTGTCGCGCTACCGCCTGTTCGATCTCGACGAGTGGGCCTTCCGCATCCTGTTCTATGCCGGCGGGCTGTTGCTGATGCTTGCGGCCGACGCCCTGCTGATCGTCCTGCTGCAACTGCAGCCGACGACATCGCTGGCCCTGTCGCTCCTCGCCGTCGGCTTCGCCTATCTGCCGCTGCGGACGCTGCTCTGGGAGCGGCTGGTCGAACGGCGCAATGTCGAGCGGCACGAACTGTTCGAGGCGGTGATCGACATCTCCTTCACCCCCTCGCCGGCGGAACGGTCGCGGCTCTGGCGCGCGCTGCTGACGCGCTTGTTCGAGCCGGTCGACCTCGCCGCGGTGGAAGATGCCGGCTCCGGTGTGGCGATCCGGCGCGACGGGCTCGATCTCGCCGTCCCCGCCATCGCGGACGCGCCGGCCCTGATACTCCGCTACGGCTGGAGCGGGCAGCGCCTGTTCGGCTCCCGCGACGCCAAGCTCGCCGAACAGTTGGTCCGGATGATGCGCTATTCCGAGACCAGCCGCAGCGAGTTCGAGCGCGGACGGACGGAGGAGCGCCAGCGCATCGCCCGCGACCTGCATGACGATGTCGGCGCGCGCCTGCTATCCGGCTTGCACAAGAGCGAGACCGGCGACGTCCAGCGCGTGCTGCGCGACGCGCTTGCCGATATCCGATCGATCGTCGGCGGGCTCTCGGCAGAACGCCTGCCGCTCTCGCAGGTCCTCGCGGCACTGCGACACGAGACCGGCGACAGGCTCGACATGGCCGGTATCGAACTCGCCTGGCGCGCCGAGGACCAGGCAGGCACGGACATCCTGCTGGACTACCCGGTCTATCGCAGCCTGATCTCGCTGCATCGCGAGCTGGTCACGAATGTCATTCGCCATGCGAACGCCGGCTCCGTCGCGGTTTCGCTCGCCCTGAACGAGAACCTGCTCACGATGCAAGTCCAGGACGACGGGGTGGGCCTGCCGGCCTCGGTCGACGACGAGACCCGAAGCGGCCATGGGCTTCGCAGCACGAGGCGCCGGATCGCGGAACTCGGCGGCACGTTCGAGATCGCGCCGGCCCCGCGCGGCACCTGCATCCGTGTCGCGCTGCCGCTGCGGACGCCGGAGCATCACGCGCCGGAAACCAGCGCCAGCCCGGCCCGGTCCCCGTGATCGCGGGGTCGCAGGCCGAACGAACGCTGCCTATCGTAGCCTACGACACAGCCCCCGCCGCACTGGCGCATTCCGGATGATGGATATCCTCCCCTCACCGCGTCCCTCCCAGCGAATCGGCCTCGTCGTCGAGGACAGGCCCGATACGCGGCGCTGGCTCGCCGCCATGCTGAAGACCGCCTTTCCGGAGATCGCGGTGCGGGAAGCGTCCTCCCTGTCGGCTGCGCGCATCTGTCTTGGCGAGATGCGCGGGCAGCATGGTTCGGGCAAGCCGGACGATATCGCGCTCGTGGATATCGGGCTGCCGGACGGCTCGGGCATCGACCTGATCCGCGAGATCGTCGCCAGCCATCCGACCTTAAGCCCGATCGTGACGACGATCTACGACGACGACCAGCATCTTTACGAGGCCATCGCCGCAGGCGCGCAGGGCTATCTGCTGAAGGACCAGCACGAGGAAACGATGGTGCGCTACCTGCACCGCATCGACATGGGCGAGCCGCCGCTCTCGCCATCGGTGGCGCAGCGCATCATGGCCCATTTCGCCCGCCGGCCGCCGGAGCCCCCCGCCGATCCGGTGGCGCTGACGCCGCGCGAGCAGGAGGTCCTGGCACTGATCGGAAAGGGCCTGCGCATCCCGGAGGCGGCCCGGGTGCTCGGCCTCACGCCACACACCGTGGCCGGCTATGTGAAGAGCATCTACCGCAAGCTCAACGTCTCGTCGCGCGCGGAAGCCGCCGTCGAGGCGATGCGGCGCGGGATCGTCTGATCCCGCCTCCGCCGGCTCTGCGATGCCCTATTCCATCGCCTTGAAGCGATTGAGATAGGTTTCCTTGTTCGTCGCCGCCTGCGACGCCGGCAGCCTGAATTTCCAGGTCTCGGTCAGGGTCCGGTCGCCGAGTTTCAGCACGGCGTCGAGATCGGAGGAGACCGCCGGATTCTTGACCTTGATGCGATAGCTCAGGCGCCAGCCCCGGATGGCCGGATTGGGCTGCAACTCGGTGCCGACGATCTCGATATTGTCATTGGCGCCGACCACGGCGGTGGGACGCGCGTCCTTCGGCAGCTTGCGCAGCGAGGGCCCCTTGAAGTCGATCAGGAAAGCCAGCGTGCCGTCCCCGGCGCGGATCAGGTTGGACTGGTAGAACTCGCCGGCCGAACGCATCGTCTGCCAGACATGGGAGATGTCGCCCTTCATCAGGGCCGGCTCGTCCATGGTCCAGTGCATGCGGTAGTCGAAGCGCATCGGCTCGCCGAACGGGGGCCGGCTCTCCGGCACCCAGAGCGTGACGATATTGTCGTTGGTCTCGTCCGCGGTCGGAATCTCGACGAGGCGGACACTGCCCTTGCCCCAGTCGTTGGTCGGCTCGACCCAGGCGCTCGGGCGCAGGTCGTAGCGGTCCTTCAGGTCCTCGTAGCGCGAGAAGTCGCGCCCGCGCTGGAGCAGGCCGAAACCCTTCGGATTCTCCGCCGGGATGTCGCTGATCGCGACCATCGACGGGTTGACCAGCGGGCGCCAGATCCATTCGCCATTGCCGCCGCGCACGGCGAGCCCGTTGGAATCATGGATCGCGGGACGGAAATTCGGGGTCGGCGAAGGCTGCTGCGGGCCGTATAGGAACATGCTGGTCAAAGGCGCGATGCCGAGCGTCGTCGGCGAGGCGCCCTGGCGCAGGAAGACCCGCGCCTTGACGCTGAGCACGGCATCGGAGCCCGGCGTCAGCGTGAACTCATAGGCCCCGGAGGCGCGCACCGAATCCATCAGCGCATAGAAGGTCAGATGCCTGTCCTTCGGCTTCGGGCGGCGCAGCCAGAACTCGCGGAAGGCGGGGAATTCCTCGGCGATCGGCAGGCCGGTATCGATCGCGAGCCCGCGCCCGGACAGGCCGTAGATCTGGTTCTTGCCGATGACGCGGAAATAGCTCGCGCCGAGCACGCTCATGATCTCGTCGAGCTTGCCGGGCTGGTTGATCGGATAGACCACGCGGAAGCCGGCCCAGCCGAGCTTGCTCGTCGCCTCGCGATCGAAATGCAGGTCGGCGAAGTCGAAGCGTCCGGAATCGTAGGGAATCTCGTGGGCGGCGCCGTCGACGATCTCGCTGATCTTCACCGGCGTGTTGAAATGCATGCCCTGATGGTAGAAGGCCAGCTTGAACGGCGTCTTGTATTCCATCCAGGCGAAGCGGTCGCGCTTGGGCTGCATCTTCTGGTAGTCGGCGAACTGCATCTTGCTGAAGACGTCGGGCAGGTTGCTGACCGGCGCGACATAAGGCGCATCCGCCAGCGCCTTCGCCTTGGCGACCACGTCGTCGAGCCCGAATTTCGGACGCTGCTGCGCGAAAGCCGACGGTCCGGCGACGGTCGCGACGGCGAACAGGCCGAGCACCAGGCCAAGCCGCGCCAGACCGGATCCACCCCGGACATGTCCGCACCTGGCCAGCACCCGCATCAGCAGATGCCGGGCTGAAGAGGACGATCGGGCCATGGGCTGGGCCCCGTCGGCGGAACGGGTCGACAAGTTCACACGACCTCCTTAAAGGTGAGCCTCGGCGGGACGGAGCGCGCCCGTCCTGGAATGGCCGCGGCGCGCCCGAGCACACATGCCCATCATCGACACAAGGGTCAAGGAATGAGCGCCGTTCGTGCCGAACCGCTCCCGCAAGACCCTTGGCCGATCTCATCCAGCCGCACTCAATCCAGGTGAACGACATCAGCATGGACCACAAGAACGCTGCGCCGGCCGAAGGCCTGGAGACGGTGTCCACCGAGGAGGCCGCTGCCGGCCTCTCCCGCCGGCAGGCTCTCAGTGCCATGGCCTCGGCGGCCCTCGTCGCCGGAATGGCGGCATCTCCCGCCGCGGCCAGGCCGAAACAGGCGCGCGCCGCCGATCCGGCCGCGACGAAGAAGGCCTTCGTCGACAAGCTGATCGCGCAGATGACGGTGGACGAGAAGGTCGGGCAATTGCGCCTGATCAGCATCGGCCCCGAGATGCCGCATGCCAAGCTGATGGACGAGGTCGCGGCCGGGCGCATCGCCGGGTCCTTCAATACGGTGGTCCGGCGCGACAATCGGCCGCTCCAGGAGGCCGCTGTCAAACGCTCGCGCCTGAAGATCCCGCTGTTCTTCGCCTATGACGTGGTCCACGGCCACCGCACCACCTTCCCGATCCCGCTCGGACTCGCGTCGAGCTTCGACATGGCGGTGATCGAGCGCATGGCGCGCGTCTCCGCGGTCGAAGCGTGCAATGACGGCGTCGACATGACCTTCGCGCCGATGGTCGACATCAGCCGCGATCCGCGCTGGGGCCGCACCTCCGAGGGCTTCGGCGAGGACCCCTATCTCGTCAGCGAATGCGCCCGGGCCAGCGTGCGCGGCTTCCAGGGCTCCTCGCCCGACCAGCCCGACACCATCATGGCCGCGGTCAAGCACTTCGCGCTCTATGGCGCGGTCGAAGGCGGGCGCGACTACAACACCGTCGACATGAGCCCGCTGCGCATGCACCAGGTCTATCTGCCGCCCTACAAGGCGGCGATCGAGGCCGGTTCAGGCGGTGTCATGGTCGCGCTCAACTCCGTCAACGGGGTGCCCGCCTCCTCCAACACCTGGCTGCTGCAGGATCTGCTGCGCAAGCAATGGGGCTTCAAGGGCGTCACCGTCAGCGACCATGGCGCGATCACGGAACTGACGCGCCACGGCGTCGCCCGCGACAACCGCGAGGCGGCCAAGCTCGCGATCAAGGCCGGCCTCGATCTGAGCATGGCCGATCAGGTCTATCTCGCCGAGGTGCCCGGCCTGATCGCCTCGGGCGAGATCAGGATGGCCGAGCTCGACGCCTGCGTGCGCGAGGTGCTTGGGGCCAAATACGACATGGGCCTGTTCGCCAACCCGTTCCTGCGCATGGGCAGGCCGGAGGACGATCCCGTCGACGTACGCTCCAACGACCGCCTGCATCGCGAACCTGCCCGCGAGATCGCCCGCGACACCATCGTGCTGCTGGAGAACCGCAACCAGACCCTGCCGCTGAAGAAGCAGGGCACGATCGCGCTCGTGGGCCCGCTCGCCGATTCCGGCCTCGACATCCTCGGGAGCTGGTCGGCGCAGGGCGTCGCCGAGCAGGCCGTCACCGTAAAGGCCGGCATCGAGAAAGCGATCGAGGGCAAGGCCAAGCTGCTCGTCGCACGCGGCGCCAACGTGCTCGACGACCAGAAGATCGTCGACTACCTGAACTATCTCAACTGGGACAAGCCCGAGGTCATCCAGGATCCCCGCCCCCTCGACGCGATGATCGAGGAGGCCGTCGCCGTCGCCAACCAGTCCGACGTGGTGATCGCGGTCGTCGGCGAGGTGCGCGGCATGTCGCATGAATCGTCGAGCCGCGTCACGATCGAGATGCCGGGCTCGCAGCGCAAGCTGCTGCAGGCGCTGAAGGCGACCGGCAAGCCGCTCGTCGTCCTGCTGATGAACGGGCGTCCGCTCGCAATCGGCTGGGAGAAGGACAATGCCGACGCGCTGCTGGAGACCTGGTATGCCGGCACGGAGGGCGGCAACGCCATCGCCGACATCCTGTTCGGCGACCACAACCCTTCCGCCAAGCTGCCGATCAGCTTCCCGCGCTCGGCCGGCCAGATCCCGACCTACTACAACGCGCTGCGGATCGGGCGGCCCTACACGCCGGGCAAGCCCGG
Source organism: Bosea sp. ANAM02 (assembly GCF_011764485.1). Classification (NCBI taxonomy): domain Bacteria; kingdom Pseudomonadati; phylum Pseudomonadota; class Alphaproteobacteria; order Hyphomicrobiales; family Alloboseaceae; genus Allobosea; species Allobosea sp. ANAM02. The sequence goes on from NZ_AP022848.1 coordinate 4,290,281, forward strand.
CAACTACACCTCGCAATATTTCGAGGAGGAACAGGGCGCGCTCTATCCGTTCGGCTTCGGCCTGAGCTTCAGCCCGTTCACCCTGACGGACCTCAAGCTCTCGACCAGCCGCATCAAGCGCGGCGAGAAGCTCACCGCCGAGGCGGTGCTGACCAATACCGGCAGCTTCGAAGGCGCCAACGTGGTGCAGCTCTACATCGCCGATCCCTATGCCTCGATCGCGCGGCCGGTGAAGGAGCTGAAGGGTTTCCAGAAGGTGACGCTGAAGCCCGGCGAAGCCAGAGTGGTGCGCTTCGAGATCGGCCCGGAGCAGCTCAAGTTCGTCAATGGCGAGCTGAAAGAGGTGGTCGAGAGCGGCCAGTTCGAGGTGCAGCTCGGGCTGGATTCGCGCGACGTGCTGCAGCAGTCGTTTTTGTTGGCGTGAGGAAGAGGCCCCGCGGAATCCGCGGGGCGCTTGATGGCGTGGTCAGCCCTGCGACGGTTTCCAGTCCGCCGCAGGAATCGTATTGATCATCCAGGGGACGCCGAACTTGTCGACCAGCGAGCCGAAACCCGGCGACCAGAAGGTCTCGCTGAACGGCATGATTGCCCGCCCGCCAAGGGAAAGCTGATCGAACCAGCGCTGTCCCTCGGCCTTGTCGCCGGTGTGCAGGGTGACGTCGAAGCCGTTCTTGGGCTTGTCGACATTCGGGGCCCAGGCCGTGTCCATGTCGGCGCCCATGAGAGCCTGGTCGCCAACTTCCAGCCAGCAATGCATCAGCCAGGTCTTGTACTTCTCGTCGGTGATCGGCATGCCGGGCGGCGCGTCGCCATAGGGCATAGCTGCCGTGATCTTGCCGCCAAGGACTTTGGCGTAGAATTCGAATGCTGCCCGGCATTCGCCACGAAAACTCAGGCTGGTCACGATCTTCATCATCATCTCCTTCTGATGGGAAATCCGGCGCCCCTTGGATCGATTGATATCAAGACATCAACACCTGGGTGTCAGCATGAAGAATGCCGCCCGCCGTCGAACAATGCCCGGCGCCACTGACCTGTGTCCCAATCCATCTCTGAGCGGATTAGACCGTCACCGCCCCTTGTCGAACTGCCTACCGGTAGGTAGTTTATTGTCATTGACTGGCGGACGAGCCGCCGGCAGGCCTCAGGAGACTGACCACGCATGCCGGTCATCGAAAGCAGGATCGGCGCGGGAGCCGAGCAGCAACAGAAGCGGGCCGCCTATGGGGCACTGATCCAGACCTTGCGCGAACGCCATGCGCATGTCCTCGCCGGTGGCGGCGAGAAGCTCAGGGCACGCCATCGCGAGCGAGGCAAGATCCCGGTGCGAGAGCGCATCGACCTGCTGGTCGATCCGCTCTCGCCCTTCCTCGAACTCTCGCCGCTCGCAGCCTGGGACCTCTATGGCAACGCAGTGCCGGGTGCCGGCATCGTCACCGGCATCGGTGTGGTCACGGGCATGCCCTGCATGATCATCGCCAATGACGCGACGGTGAAGGGTGGCTCCTTCTTCCACGAGACGGTCAAGAAGCATCTGCGGGCGCAGGAGATCGCCTTCGAGAACCGCTTGCCTTGCGTCTATCTCGTCGATTGCGGCGGTGCCTTCCTTCCCGAGCAGGACCGCGTCTTTCCCGATCGCGACCATTTTGGCGGCGCCTTCCTGCAGCAATGCCGGATGTCGGCGGCCGGCCTGCCGCAGATATCGGCGGTGTTCGGCGGCTGCACGGCGGGCGGCGCCTATATCCCTGCCCTGTCCGACGAGGTCGTGATGGTGCGCGGCACCGGCCGCATCCATCTCGGCGGGCCGCCGATCGTGAAGGCCGCGATCAACGAGATCGTCGATGGCGAAACCTTGGGTGGTGCCGAGATGCACACGCAGGTCTCGGGCGTCAGCGACCATCTCGCCGAGGACGAGTTCGAGGCGATCGCCAAGGTTCGCGACATCGTCGGCGCGCTCAACTGGCCGGCGCCGCCGCGTGTTCCGGCTCGCACCGTCGCGGCACCGCTTTACGACCCCGCCGAGATCGAGGCCATCGTCGGCACCGACCTGAAGCAGCCCTTCGACGTGCGCGAGGTCATCGCCCGCATGGTCGACGGCAGCGTCTTCGACGCCTTCAAGCCGGATTTCGGGGCGACGCTGGTCACCGGCTTCGCCCATATCCACGGCCAGCCGGTCGGGATCATCGCCAATAACGGCGTGCTGTTCTCCGACAGTGCGCTCAAGGGCGCGCATTTCATCGAGCTCTGCGACCAGCGCCGCATCCCGCTGCTGTTCCTGCAGAACATCACCGGCTTCATGGTCGGCACCGAGGCAGAGCGGGGCGGCATCGCCAAGCACTCGGCCAAGCTGGTCTATGCCGTCTCGAACGCGCGCGTGCCGCGCTATACCGTGATCATCGGCGGTTCCTATGGCGCCGGCAATTACGGCATGTGCGGCCGCGGCTTCCAGCCGCGCTTCCTCTTCGCCTGGCCGAATGCGCGGATCGCGACGATGTCGCCCGATGTCGCCGCGACGGTGGTGACCGAGCTGCGCCGTTCGAGCCTGACGCGCGGCAACGCGAATGAGGCCGATATCGAAAAGCTCGACCGCGAGACGCGCCGCCAGTTCGAGGAGCAGAGCACGCCCTATTACGCGACGGCCCGGCTCTGGGACGACGGCATCATCGAGCCCGCCCAGACCCGCGACGTGATCGGCCTGTGCCTCTCGCTCGCCGCGCGCGAGATCGACCTGCCCGGGCATCGCCCCGTCTACCGGATGTGACCCCGATGATCGGCTCTCTCCTTATCGCCAATCGTGGCGAAATCGCCGTGCGGATCATGCGGACCTGCCGGCGCCTCGGCATCCACACCGTCGCCGTCTTCTCCGATGCCGATCGCGACGCTCTGCATGTCGCCTACGCAGACGAGGCCGTCCGCATCGGGCCCGCCGCCGCGCGCGACAGCTACCTGCGCGCAGAGGCGATCATGGAAGCCGCCGCGCGCAGCGGAGCGGACGCGATCCATCCCGGCTATGGCTTCCTCTCCGAGAAGCCGGATCTGCCGCTGCTCTGCCGGCAGGCGGGCCGCATCTTCGTCGGCCCCTCGGCCGAATGCATCACCGCGATGGGGCCGAAGATCGGCTCCAAGCTGATCGCCGAGAAGGCCGGCGTGCCGAGCGTGCCGGGTTATGCCGGCGCCGAACAGTCGAACGCGGCGCTGACGGATGCGGCGGCGCGGATCGGCTATCCCGTGATGATCAAGGCCTCGGCCGGTGGCGGTGGCAAGGGCATGCGCCGCGTCTTTTCGGCCGCAGAATTGATGCCGGCGCTCGAGATGGCACGCGCCGAGGCGCAGGCGGCCTTCGGGGACCCGGCGTTGCTGATCGAAAAGCTGGTGATGCGCCCGCGCCATCTCGAGGTGCAGGTGGCCGGCGACAAGCACGGCAATGTCGTGCATCTGTTCGAGCGCGACTGCTCGGTCCAGCGCAACAACCAGAAGGTGCTGGAGGAGGCCCCTGCCCCCAATCTCGCGCCCGCGATCCGGGCGAAGCTTCTGGAACGCGGCGTCGCGCTCGCCAGGGCCATCGGCTACGACAATCTCGGCACGGTCGAGTTCATCCTGGAGGACGGGTTCAACGAGCCCTGGTTCCTGGAGATGAACACCCGGCTGCAGGTCGAGCATCCGGTCACCGAGGCGATCACGGGCTACGATCTCGTCGAATGGCAGATCCGGATCGCAGCCGGCGAGAGGCTGCCGGCCTTGCAGCCTGATATCCGCGAGAGCGGTCACGCGATCGAGGCGCGCATCACCGCAGAGCGAGCCGATCAGGGCTTCCGGCCTGATACCGGGCGGATCGAGGGCTATGCCGAGCCGGCTTCGATCCGTGTGGACAGCGGCGTTCGGGCCGGCTCCGAGGTTACGCTGTTCTACGACTCGCTCCTGGCCAAGGCGATCGCGGCCGGGCCGGACCGCGCCGCGGCCTGCGCGAGACTTGCCGCAGGCCTGCGCGATTTCGCCATTCTCGGCCCCGCGACCACCCTGCCCTTCCTGATCGACGCGGTCGAGCATCCGCTCTTCGCTCAGGGCCAGGCGACGACGCGCTTCATCGAGGACGCCTTCCCTGATGGCTGGACGGCGAAGCGCCCGCGCGAACGGCTGACGCGCGCCGTCGCGGCCCTGCTCTGGTTGGAGAAGCAGGCAGCGACCCGCCCGGCCATCGATGCCTGGAACAGCCTTGCAGGCTTCCGCCTGCTGGCGCCGGCCGGCGGCGTGGCGACGAGCCGCCTGATCGCCGAGGAAGAGAATGGGGCGACGAAGCTGGAGGTTCGATTGCTGCCGGATGGCCGGCGCATCGTGCGCGACCCCGATGGCGAGATCGAGGTCGCCCTGCGCAGCGGTGCCGACAGCTTCGAGATCACCTTCGAAAACCGGCTGCTGCGCGGCAGCCATGCGATCTCCGAAGGGCGCGTTCGGCTAACCCTCGACGGCGAAAGCTTCGATTTCGGGATCGTCAGCGAAGCACGCCCCGCCGCAGCAGCCGGCGGCAGCGGGGCCGGCTCCGGAGCCGTCATCGCCCCGATGCCCGGCGTGGTGGCGGAAGTCCGCGTCGCGCCTGGCGACCGCGTCGAAACCGGGCAGGTCGTTGTCGTGCTGGAATCGATGAAGCTCTTCACCTCGCTGTCGGCCGAGGTCGACGGTTTGATCGCCCACGTGACATGCCAGCCGGGCGACACGGTCCAGGCCGGCAAGCGGCTCGCACTGATCGAGCCATCCCCCTCATCATAAGCCCGGCGCTGCAGCGTGGCCGAGGGGTACGCTCGTATCCCAAGATTGGCCCTGCTGCTTTCGCAACTTGGCGAGCAAAGATTTTGAACGGGCATGATCTCAGATCATTGCCTCGGACATTGACGTGTCCAGTCAGTGACGCGATACCCGATGTTACGCCGTCCCATCCGGCCACGCATTTTACTGCCCGTTTCACTCACAGCCGAGCTGAAGCTACATGATGACCGCTAAAATCACTCCTCTCATCATGGCCGGCGGCGCGGGAACAAGGCTTTGGCCGGTCTCACGGGACTCCATGCCGAAGCAGTTTATCCAGTTGCTCGATGACGGGCTGTCCACATTCCAGGCGACGCTGCTGCGCGTGAAGAGAGCGCCGTTCGGGCGCCCGATCGTCGTGACGAACCACGAATTCCGCTTCGTTGCGGCTGAGCAGATGCAGGCCCTCGATATCGCGGGGGACATCGTGATCGAGCCGGAGCGGCGGGATTCTGCGGCAGCCGTCGCGATCGGCGCGCTGCTGGCGCAGGCACAGGACCCTGCTGCTGTGGCCGTAGCGCTCGCCGCAGACCACGTCATCATGGATACGGCGCGTTTTCGGGCCGATTGCACCGCCGCGGGCGCGCTTGCCGCAAACGGCCTGATCATGACGCTCGGCATCGCGCCGACGGCGCCGTCCTCGGCCTATGGCTATATCGAGCCCGGCGAGCCGCTCGACGCCCCCCATGCATCCCGACTCCGACGTTTCGTCGAGAAGCCAGACGAGCCCACCGCACGCGGCTATCTCGAACGTGGTTTCCTCTGGAACAGCGGCAACTTCGTCTTCTCCGTGGCCACGATGCTCGCCGAACTGGAGCGCTTCACGCCCGACATCCTGACAGGTGCCAGCGCCGCGATCGACGCGGCGAAGACCGACCTGGATTTCATCCGCCTCGATCCTGCCGCCTTCGGGCAGATTCCCAAGACATCGATCGATTACGCGATCATGGAGAAGACCGACAAGGCCGGCGTCCTCGCCGCGAGCTTCGACTGGTCGGATATCGGGTCCTGGGATTCGATCCACGCCGTCGCCGTGAAGGACCAGGCGGACAATGTGCTGCAGGGACGCGTCGTCGCCATCGACACGGCGAATTCGCTCCTCCGCAGCGACGAGATGCTGCTCACGGCTATCGGCATAAAGGACATCGTCGCCGTCGCCACGCGGGATGCCGTCCTGATCGCACCCAAGTCCGAAGCCGGCAAAGTCAAGAACCTCGTCGAAGCCCTGAAGAAACAGAATATCCCCGAGGCGACAGAGCATCTGCGGATGTATCGGCCCTGGGGCTGGTACCAGCGCATCGATCTCGGACCGCGCTTTCAGGTCAAGCGCATCAACGTCAAGCCCGAGGGCAAGCTGAGCCTCCAGAAGCACTTCCACCGCTCCGAGCACTGGATCGTGGTGCGCGGTACGGCGGAGGTGACGCTCGACGGGCAGGTCAGCCACGTGCACGAGAACGAGTCGATCTATCTTCCGATCGGCTGCACCCACCGGCTCGCCAATCCCGGCAAGATCGATCTGGAACTCATCGAGGTCCAGGTCGGAAGCTATACCGGGGAAGACGACATCATCCGGCTCGAGGACGTCTATGCCCGCAGCTGATCGGACTTCCGGTAGCGGCCTCCGATATGGCCCGCTTTCGCAAGCGCTGATCTGAAGCCGCCTTCGCCGCAGCGGGAACGCGCATGCTCCCGGTGCAGGCCCGCCAGCCCGCCAATCCATCTCGACCGCCCGCTGCCCTTGCCCGATGAACGAGCAGCGCAGCCATTTCGCCCGCTCGGCCCGAGAAGCGGGACAGGCGCGCGGCGACGGGATCGGGGGAACCGCCTTGAAGCTGCCTTTGTGGGGAAGCGCGCTCAGCGCCACTCTGCTCGTCCAGGTCGTCAGCTCTTTCGCCGGAGCCGCCATTCCGCTTCTCGGCCCGCTGCTGACCCTGCGCTGGGGTCTCGCGCCGGAAAGCATCGGTTATGTCTCGGCCGTGGTCTCGGTCGGCATCTGCTGGTTCCTCGCCTGCGGCAATCCGATGCTCGACCATCACGGCCCGGTGCGGGCACTGCAGATCGGGCTTGCCTTCGTGGCCACCGGCCTTCTGTTCCTGACGCAGCCTTTCGCGACGATCGGGCTTGCGGGCGCGCTTCTGATCGGGCTCGGCCTCGCGCCCAACACCCCGGCCGGCAGCCAGATCCTGATGCGCACCGCCCCCGCGGACCACCGGACACTGGTCTTCTCGATCAAGCAGGCCGGCGTTCCGCTGGGCGGGGCCATCGCGGGCTTCGCCATCGCGCCGATGGTCCTGGGGCTAGGCTTCACCGCCGCGGTCTGGACCGTCGGCACGGTCGTGCTGATCAGCGCCCTGGCCGTGCAGCCCTTCCGAAAAAGTCTGGACGCTGAAAAGGGCAGACAGAACCGGGCCTGGGCGCGAATGTTCCTCTCGCCCTCCTCGCTGTCGCGCTCGGCCCGTGTCCTGAGTTCGCATGGCTCTCTGCCGATGCTCGCGGCGCTCGGCGTCTCCTTCTCGATCACGCAGGCCTGCATCACCGCCTTCACCGCGACCTATATGGTCACGCAGCATGGCAGAACGCTGGCGCAGGCCGGGCATCTCGTCGCGACCCTGCTCGTAGCCAGCACGATCGCGCGCATCTTCTTCGGCTGGCTGGCGGACCGCATGGGCAATGGCCTCCACCTGCTCTGCCTGCTGGCCCTGGCGGCAGGCGCGGCCATCGCGCTGCTGATCGGCACGGGCAGCAGCTATCCCTGGCTGATCTATTTCTGCATGGCGCTGGTCGGGGCGACCTCGATGGGCTGGAACGGTGTGCATATGGCGGAGCTGGCGCGCGTCTCGCCGCCTGCCCTCATCGGCGACGTCACCTCCGGCGCGAGCCTGTTCGGCTTCGTCGGCTCGATCTGCGGGCCGCTGATCTTCGCGGTGATCGCCAACCGGACCGGCAGCTTCGACGGGCCCTTCCTGCTGATCGCGGGACAGCTAGCGATCTCCGGCATCGTCGCGCTCTGCTATCTTCGGAGTCGCCTGGCGGCCTGATCGGCAGATCCAATAACATGAGGTTATAGCCGATCCCGAATAAAGCATGAGAACAATGGGTGCGGGGCCTCTAGAGCTTGTCGGTGGAACAGCCACGCAGCCGTTCCCGGAGTGAACCCGATCACAGGCCACAGCAGGACATTGCCAATGCCTCGCCTCATCACCGTCGCCGCCGCCCAGTTGGGACCGATCCAGCGGGCCGACAGCCGCAAGCAGGTCGTCGACAGGATGGTCGCGCTGCTGGAGAAGGCCAAGGCGCAAGGCGCGACATTCGTGGTGTTTCCCGAGCTGGCGCTGACCACCTTCTTCCCGCGCTGGTATCATGAGGATCGGGCCGAGGCAGATCACTGGTTCGAGCGCAGCATGCCCGGCGCTGAGACGCAGGCCCTGTTCGACAAGGCACGGGAACTCGGCCTCGCCATGAGCTTCGGCTATGCCGAGCTGACGCCCGAGGGGCGGCATTTCAACAGTTCGATCCTGGTCGATCGCAGCGGCCGGATGGTCGGCAAGTACCGCAAGGTCCATCTGCCCGGCCATGTCGAGTTCGACACCGAGCGGGCGCATCAGCATCTCGAGAAGCGCTATTTCGAGCCCGGCGATCTCGGCTTCCCGGTCTGGGAGTTCGAGGGCGGCCTGTTCGGCATGGCGATCTGCAACGACCGGCGCTGGCCCGAGACCTATCGCGTCATGGGCCTGCAGGGCGTCGAGATGGTCGTGCTCGGCTACAATACCCCCTCCGCCAACTCGCAATCGCCGAACGAGACGACGGCCGACCGGCTATTCCACCATCGTCTCTCGGTCCAGGCCGGCGCTTACCAGAACTCGACCTGGGTCGTGGCCGTCGCCAAGGCCGGTAACGAGGACGGCTATCCGCTCTTCGGAGGCACGCTGATCGCGGCCCCAGACGGCAAGATCGTCGGCGAGCTCGACCATGAGGAGGACGGCGTGCTCGTCCACCCCTGCGATCTCGACGATACCCGCTTCGGCAAGGCGACGATCTTCGACTTCGCTAGGCATCGCCGCATCGAGCATTACGGCCTGATCACCGAGCGGACCGGCGTCGGCGCCCCACTCGGAAAGCCGGAGGGCGCCTGAGCGCCTATGTTGCAGATATCGGGTCAGGATGAAAACGGAACTGCGCGTCGCGCTCGGCGACAGGCACTACGGCATCGAGCGCCCCTGGGGCGCCCTGCCCGCGACACCGGGACGGATCACCGACCTCGCCATCGGGAAGGACGGGCTTGTCCATGTCCTGCTGCGCCGCGACAGCGCCGTCGATCCAGCGGGGCCGTGCGTCGTCACGCTCGCTAGCGATGGCGGATTCGTCCGGAGCTGGGGCGAAAAACTCTGCGTCGACGCCCATAAGATCGCGACGGCGCCCGATGGCGGCCTCGCCATCGTCGACCGCGACGCGCATCGCATTCTGTTCTGCGACGTCGAAGGCCGGGTGCGCCGGCAGATCGGCGAGAGCCATCGGCCGGGCTGGCCCTTCAACCACCCGAGCGATATCGCCTTTGCGCCGGATGGCGGCTTCTACGTTGCCGACGGCTATGGCAACGGGCGCATTCATCGCTTCGACGCCAGCGGCAACCTGCTCACGAGCTGGGGCTCGGTCGGGACGGCGCCGGGCGCCTTCCTGACGCCACATGGCATCTGCGTGCTCGGCGACGGGCGCGTCATCGTCGCCGATCGCGAGAACAGCCGCGTCCAGAGCTTCACGGCCGACGGCGCGCTTCTGGCCGTCTGGGATGCCTTCCTGCGTCCGCAGGATGTCGTCGCCGATGCCGAGGATCGCATCTATGTCTGCGATTCCATTCCGACACTGAGCCTGCTCTCGGCGGATGGCGCGCTGCTCGGGCGCTGCCGCCCGATGCTCAATGGCGCCCATGGAATGTGGCTCGGACCTGACGGTGACATCTTCCTGGCCGAGACCAACCCGAACCGCATCACGCGGCTTTTCCCCGTCGCCGGTTGAGGCAACGGGCGAGACCGCCCTCAGGCGGCGGACATGGCCGTGCGGTTCTGCAGGCGCGAGACCAGCCGCACGAAGGGCCAGAACATCAGGAAATAGACGATCGCCGCCGCGATCAGGGGCGTCGGATTGTAAAGCAGCCCCTGGGCGAGCTGGGCCGAGCGCAGCAATTCCTGCAGCGCGACGGCCGAGGCGATCGAGGTCTGCTTCACCAGCTCGACCGTGTTGCTGATCAGGTCCGGCAGCACGTTGCGTGTGCCCTGCGGCACCACGACATGGACCATGCTCTGGTACCAGCTCAAGCCGGTCGAACGCGCGGCCTCGCGCTGGCCCTTCGGCACGGATTCGATGCCGGCGCGGAAGATCTCGGCGAAGTAGCTGGAGCCGTTCAGGGTCAGCGCCAGCACGGCGGCGGTGAACTCGTTCAGCTTCAGGCCGAGGAAGGGCAGGCCGAAGAAGATGAAGATCAGCAGCACCAGCGGCGGGATCGCGCGCAACACGTCGACATAGGCGATCAGCAGGAAGCGCAGCAGCTTGTTCGGCACATCCTGCGCCATGGCGATGGCGATGCCCGAGAGAACCGAGAGCGGCACCGCAACGGCAGCCAGCGCCAGCGTCATCCAGAAACCCTGCAGCAGCAGCGGCCAGACTTGGCGGAGGACGTCGATATTGAAGAAGGTCGTGACGAGATCGTCCATCATGACCTCGGATGTGCATAGGCGTGCTCGAGCCAGCGCGTGAAGCGCACGAAGGGCAGGAACAGCACGAGGAAGAGCAAGGCGCCGACGGTCAGCGCGGTCGGATTGGCGACGTTGGACTGGATGCTGGAGGTCACGTTGAGCAGCTCCGGCACGGCCACGACCGAGCCCAGGGTCGTGCCCTTGCTGATGCCGATGGCGCGGTTGGTCAAAGGCGGGATCGAGATGCGCACGACCTGCGGCAGGATGATGTAGGCGAGCGTCTTCGTGAAGGAGAGCCCCGTCGAACGGCCGGCCTCCCACTGCCCCTTCGGCACGGCGTTGATGCCGGCCCAGAAGATCTCCTCGGCGAAGGCCGAGAGCACGATCGCCAGCGCCAGCACGGTCGCGGTCATGGGCTCCAGCACCAGCCCGAAATAGGGCAGCGCGAAATAGGCCAGAACGATCAGCACGAGCTGCGGGATCGAGCGGAAGAAGTCGATATAGAAGATGATCAGCCAGTTCAGCGGCCGGATGCCGTAGAGTCTGAGGACCGCAAGCGCGAGGCCGAGCGGGATGCCGATCAGGACCGTCAGGATCGACATCTGCACGGTGATCAGGAAGCCGCGCAGGATGTCCGGCCAATAGGCCGCCATCAGCGAGAAATCGAAGAAATAGCGGACTATCTGGTCCATACGCGCCGTCAGCCGTGCGAACGCATGACGAAGTCGCGGATGCGCTGGTGCTGCGGGTTGACCAGGATCTCCTGCGGCGTGCCCTCGGCCAGGATTGCCCCATGGTCCATGAAGACGACGCGATCCGCGACATCGCGGGCGAACTTCATCTCATGGGTGACCACGATCATGGTCATGCCCATTTCCTTGGTGCGGACCATGACGTTGAGCACTTCGCCGACCAATTCGGGATCGAGCGCCGAGGTCGGCTCGTCGAAGAGCATGACCTGCGGCTCCAGCGCCATCGCACGGGCAATGCCGACGCGCTGCTGCTGGCCGCCGGACAGCTCGGCCGGATAGGCATCGGCCTTGTGAGCGAGGCCGACGACTTCGAGATGATGGTGGGCCTTGGTCTCGGCCGCCTCCTTGCTCAGCCCGACGACCTTGCGCAGCGCCAGCGAGACGTTCCCCAGCGCCGTCTTGTGCGGGTAGAGATGGATACCCTGGAAGACCATGCCGATGCCGCGGCGCAGGCGGTCGAGATCGACCTTCGGGCCGGTGACCTCATGCCCGCCGACACGGATCGTGCCCGCCGTCGGTTCCTCCAGCCGGTTGATGCAGCGCAGGCAGGTGCTCTTGCCCGAACCGGAGGAGCCGACGATCACGACGGCCTCGCCCTTGCCGACCCTGAGGTCGACGCCGCGCAGAACCTCGACCTGGCCGAAGCTCTTGCGCAGCCCTTCGATCGACACGATCGTCTCGGGCGATGGGGCCGTCATGACGGGCGTCGAGGTCACTTGCAGGCGGCCTTGTGCGGGGTCGCGTCGTAGCCCTCGAAATCCGGCGCGCCGATGCCCGGATAGACCTTGCTGCTGGAGGAATCGGCCGCCGGCTTCACGCCGAACCACTTCTCGTGGATCTTGGCGAGGGTCCCGTCCGTCTTGATGCATTCCAGCGCCGCTTCGACCTTGGCGCGGAAGGCGGTGTCCTCCTTGCGGAAGGCGATGCCGAAATTGCGGCCGCCGTCGAGGACATAGGCGACCTCGGCCATGGGCGACTGCGTCGAGACATAGCGCGAGACCGGGACGTCGGCGACATTGGCGAAGGCGCGCCCGATCATCACGGCCTGCACGGCGTCGGCATTCTTGTTGTAGCGCTGGATAGTGTAGCCGTACTTGGCCTCGTTGTCGGTCAGCCACTTGTCCGAGATCGAGCCGTTGTTGACGGTCAGCGCCTTGCCCTTCAGCTCCTCCAGATTGGCGATCTTGGCGCCCTTCTTGACGAGGAAGCCGAGGCCCGTCGGCATATAGGGCTCGCTGAACAGCATCTGCGCGGCGCGCTCGGTCGTGATGTTGGTCGGCGCCGGGATCATCTCGTAGCGCTTCGAGAACAGGCCGGCGAAGATCGCCGAGAAGTTCGAATCCGTCACGTCGACGCCGGGGCGCCCGAGCTGCTTCGCCAGCGCGACCGACATGTCATAGGTGAAGCCGGTGGTCTCGCCGGCCGGCGTCTTGAAGCAGAAAGGCGCGAAGCCGAGATCACAGGCCACTTTCAGCTTCTCGCCCTGCGGATGGTCGGCATCCTGCGCCATGGCCGGCATGGCGAGCAAGGCCGCGAGCATGGCGCCCGCGGCGACGGCACGCGTCAGCTTGATCGAATTCAGCTTCATGATTCCCGCTCCCGTTATCGTGGTGGTTCCACCGCGATCGCTGCACCCCTTTCATGCAACAATCCGGCCACGTCCAAGAGGAGCCTAACAGGGCAAAATCATGCCCAGCCAATCATTTATTGTCGGGCTGCCATAACCTGATGTTAAGCCTCGTCGCCGGCGGGAGGCGGGGGCACGATGCCGCGCAGGATCTCGACGAAGGCATTCGCCGTCCGCGACAGCGGCTCGAAGCGCGGCGTCAGCAAATGGGCGCGTACCCGTGTCTTCGGGGCCAGCGGCCGCGACACCAGTTCCGGCCAGGTCCGCCCGCGCAGCACGAACTCGTCGACGACGGCGATGCCGGCGCCGGCCCGCACCATGGCGCAGGCGACCGGCGTGAAGCGCACGACCGTGCTGATCCTCAGCGGCGCGGATTTCAGGGTGAGCGCGCGACCGACCACGTCGCCATAGGGCGTCAGCGGGCCGAAGCCGATCAGGGGATAGGGCGCGAGATCGGCCGGGCGGACGACGCGCAAGCGTGCCAGCGCATGATCGCGCGGCATGATGACCATGAGCCGCCCTTCGGTGAGCACCTCCATGTCGAGCGTCGGCTCGTCGACCGGCAGGATCGAGACGCCGAGATCGGCCCTGCCGGCCACGACCTTGGCGATGATCTCGAGGATGGTCAGCACCTCGAATTCGACGCGTAGGTCCGGAAAGCGCTCGCGCAGGCGGGCGATGGCGTCTGGAACCAGGGTCTGGCCGACACTCGGGCTGGCGACGATCCTGACCGAGCCGGTGCCGCGCTCGCGCAGTTCCTCGGCGAGCTCGTTGACCCTGACCACGCCCTGATGGACCTGATCGACCTCCTGGAACAGGCGGCGTGCCTCCGGCGTCGGCTGCACGCGACCGCGCACGCGCTCGAACAGGCGCAGCGCCAGCCGGTCCTCGGTATAGGCCAGCAGGCGACTGATCGCCGGCTGCGAGACCGAAAGCAGGCGGGCGGCGCCGCTGATCGAGCCGGTGATCATGATGGCCCGGAAGACTTCGATCTGCCGCAGATTGAGGCGCATGGCGATAACATCCGATTATGGTTGGCCGCATAATAAGCATGATTCATTTCACGCCTAGCGCCCTAAGCTCGCCAGCGTGCCGGCAACGACCGGAGGATGAGGTACGAGGCCGCCGATGAGACGCTTTCTGACCAGCAGGGATGTCGAGGCCGCGGTGGCCGGCGGCTCCGTCTTCGCGGCGGGCGGCGGCGGCTGGGCCGATCACGGCCGCATGCTCGGCACGGCCGCGGTCAATACCGGCAGGCCCGAGCTCGTCACGATGGACGAGATTCCCGACGACGCGATCATCGCCACCGCCGCCGCGATCGGCGCGCCGGCCGGCACGACCGAGTGGGAGATGTGGGGCATCGACTACGTCAAGGCCGTGCAATTGCTGCAGGAGGCGCTGGGCAAGCCGATCTATGGCCTGATCATCGGCCAGAACGGCATGTCGAGCACGCTGAATGCCTGGCTGCCGAGCGCCATCCTCGGCGTCAAGGTGGTCGATGCGGTCGGCGATATCCGCGCCCATCCCACCGGCGACATGGGCTCGATCGGCCTCGCCAACAGCCCGGAGGCGACGATCCAGGTCGCGGTCGGCGGCAATCGTTCGAAGAACCAGTATATCGAGCTGGTGACGCGCGGCGCGACCGCGAAGGTCTCGCCGATCCTGCGCACGGCCTCGGACATGTCGGGCGGCTTCATCGCCTCCTGCCGCAACCCGGTGTCCGCGGCCTATGTCCGCAAGAACGCGGCGCTCGGCGGCATCTCGATGGCGCTGGCGCTGGGCGAGCGCATCCTCGCGGCCAAGCCGAAAGGCGGAAACGCGGTCATCGATGCGATCTGCGACGAGACCGGCGGCTCGATCATCGCGCGCGGCAGCGTCGCCAAGAAGGACGTGCGCTACACCAACGAGGCCTTCGACATCGGCACGATCCAGGTCGGCACGGGAGCAGGTGCCCGCGTCATCCATGTCATGAACGAATACATGGCGGTGACCGATCTCGACGGTGCCCGCCATGCCTGCTTCCCGGACGTGATCACCACGCTCGACAATGACGGCCAGCCGGTCAGTGCCGGCCATGTCCGCGAAGGCATGGAGCTCTCGGTGCTGCGCGTGCCCAAGAGCAAGATCCCGCTGAGCTCCAGCGTGACCGACCCGAGCGTCTATCCGATCGTCGAGAAGGCGCTCGGCATGAACTTCACCGATTACGCGCTCGGCCGCGAAGGCTGAGCGCGCGTTTTCGCAGCCCCTGCAGGATCAACCGGATACCCCGACCATGAGCGATTTCGATCTCGTCCTCCGCGGCAATATCGTCCTTGCCGACAGGATCATCGAGGACGGCTATGTCGCCGTCAGCGGCGACAAGGTCGGCAAGGTCGGCAAGGGCACACCACCCGCGGCCCGCGAGACGCAGGATTTCCGCGGCCAGTGGATCATGCCGGGCGTGATCGACGGGCAGGTCCATTCCGGCAGCCAGGCCGATCACGAGGGCATCGGCATGTGCTCGCGTGCGGCGGCGGCCGGCGGCGTCACCGTGATGGTCGACATGCCCTATGACGAGCCGGAGCCCGTCACCAGCGCCAAGCTCTTCAACGAGAAGGTCACGGTAGTCGAGCGCGATGCGCATGTCGATGTCGCGCTCTATGCAACGATCACCATCGAGAACGGCCTACATGCCATTCCCGGGCTGGTCGAGGCCGGCGCCTGCGCCTTCAAGTTCTCGACCTTCGAGGCCAACCCGACGCGTTTTCCCCGCATCGGCGACGACACGCTCTACGAAGCCTTCAAGCTGATCGAGCCGACCGGCCTGCTCTGCGGCGTCCATAACCAGGACCAGGAGATGACAAGGCGCAACATCGCCCGGCTGATCGAGGCCGGCGATACCGGGCCGGACGCCTTCCTGCGCGCCCATACCCCGCTGGTCGAGAACCTTGCCACCGCCCGCATCTACGAGATCGGCGCCGAGACGGGGGCCCGGGCGCACGCCGTCCACGTCTCGACCTCGCGCGGCTTCGAGATCTGCAACATGTACAAGCGCGCCGGCTACAAGGCGACGGTCGAGAGCTGCGTGCAGTATTTCATGCTCAATGCCGAGGAGCACGGCCCGCGCTTCGGCGCCAAGATCAAGCATTACCCGCCGATCCGCCCGAAGGCCGAGAGCGACCTGCTCTGGAGCCATCTCGCCGCCGGCCATTGCGACTTCATCTCCTCGGACCATGTCTCCTGGGGGCTGGAGAAGAAGGGCGACCCGATGATCTTCAAGAACACCTCGGGCGGGCCGGGCATCGAGACCTTGCTGCCGGCGCTCTGGACCGGCTGCGAGGAGCACGGCCTGTCGCCGACCATCGTGGTGAAGCAGCTCTGCGAGGGGCCGGCCAAGGCCTTCCTGCTCGCCGACAAGGGGCGGCTCGGAGCCGGCGCCGATGCCGACATCACCGTGCTGGAGCCCGGCCGCTTCATCCACGATCCCGGCAAGAGCCTCTCGGCGGTGAAGTGGAGCTCGATGGAGGGCCGTGAGTTCCGTGTCCGCGTCGCCGCCACCTATGTCCGCGGCCAGCTCGCCTGGGACGGCAATGCGATCCGCAACAAGGCCGGCGACGGCCGCTTCCTGCGCCCGGCGGCTTAAGCCGATGTCGATCGATCAGGACCGGCTCTGGCGCCGCATCGAGGCGCTCTCCGCCATCACCGACCCGGAGCGTCCGTGGACGCGCCGCTCCTTCACGCCGCGCTTTCTCGAAGGGCGGGAATGGCTGGCAGCGGAATTCAACGCGGCCGGGCTGGAGACCGAACTCGATGCCGCCGGCAACCTGATCGGTCGGCTCGCGGGCGCCGATCCCGCGCTGAAGCCGATCCTGATCGGCTCGCATTCCGACACGGTACCCTCCGGCGGGCGCTATGACGGCATCCTCGGCGTGCTCGCCGCGCTGGAGGTCGCGCAGAGCTTCAGCGAGCGCGGCGACCGCCTGCGCCATACGCTGGAGGTCGTGGACTTCCTGGCAGAGGAGCCGAGCGAATTCGGCCTCTCCTGCATCGGCAGCCGCGCGCTCGCCGGCACCCTGACCGATGAGCATCTGGCGCTGACCCGCCCGGACGGCATGACCTTGCGCGAAGGCATCGCCTTCGTCGGCGGCCGACCGGACGAGCTGGCCTCGATCAGGCGGCCCGCGGACGGCATCGCGGCCTATGTCGAGGTCCATATCGAGCAGGGCCGCGTGCTGGAGAACGAACGCATCCCGATCGGCATCGTCACCGATATCGTCGGCATCCGCCGCGAGCGCATCATCGTCACCGGCCGGGCCGACCACGCCGGCGCGACGCCGATGCCGCTCCGGGCCGATGCGCTGGTCGGCGCCGCCAAGCTCGTCGAGGCCGCCTATAAGCGCGCGCTCTCGACCTCGCGGGACAACCAGCCGCTCGTCGCCACCTTCGGGCGCATCGAGGTCAGCCCCAATGCGGCGAACGCCGTGCCGGGCGAGGCCATTCTGACGCTCGAAGTCCGCTCCGGCAACGAGGCGGCGGTCAAGGCCTTCGGCGAGGCGCTGGTGCGCGACCTGCGTCCTACCCTCGAAGACCTGCGTCTCACCATCGCGATCGAGCCGATCAGCCATGTCGCGCCGACGGCCTGCGCGCCGGCGGTTCGTTCGGCCATCGCCAATGCCTCGGCCTCGCTCGGGCTCGCGACGCGCGACCTGCCGAGCGGAGCCGGCCATGACGGCGTCCATATCGCCCATATCGGCCCGGTCGGCATGATCTTCGTGCCCTGCCTGGAAGGCCGCAGCCATGCGCCTGAGGAATCGATCACGCCGGATCAAGCCGGCGACGGCGCCCGCGTGCTGGCCGAGACGGTGCGCCTGCTCGACACGCAACTGGGCTGAACGCGATGGACTGGGCCACAAGCGACCTCGCCGAACGCGATCTCTACAAGCTCCTCGTCAGCACGGTGCTCCCGCGCCCGATCGCGCTGGTCACCACCGTCGATGCGCAGGGGCGCGCCAATGCCGCGCCCTTCAGCTTCTTCAACGTCTTCAGCCATGCGCCGCCGCTTGTCGTTCTCGGCATCGACGGCCGGGGCGGCGACGAGCCCCTGAAGGATACAATGCGCAATATCCGCGAGACCGGCAGCTTCGTGGTGAACCTCGTCGACCGGGCCATGGTCTCGGCCATGCAGGTCTGCGCGATCGATTTCACCGACGGCACCGACGAGATCGCAGCCGCAGGCCTCGCCACGACGGCCAGCCGCGCCGTCCCCGCGCCGCGCCTTGCGGTCTCCCCGGTGCAACTCGAATGCCGCGAGACGGTCTCGCTTTCGCTCGGCACGCGGCATCGCAATCTCGTCGTCGGCGAAATCGTCCATCTCCATATCCGCGATGGCCTCGTCGACGAGCGGCTGCATGTCGATATCGCCAAGCTCGACCTCGTCGGCCGCCTGCACGGCGCGGACTGGTATGTCGGCCTCGGCGATCGGTTCCAGGAACCGCGCCAGACGGTGGAAAGCTGGCGCGAACGGCACCGGCCAGGCACGCCCGAGGGAGAGATGTCGTGAGCGGCACGATCTACGTCATCAATCCGAATTCGACCGAACGCGTGACGCGCGGCATCGAAGAGGCCGTGGCTCCCCTGCGCATGGCCGGCGGGCCGGCGATCGAATGCCTGACGCTGGCCGACGGCCCGCCCGGCATTCAGTCGCAACGCGATGTCGACGGATTGATCCCGGCCCTGCTCAAGCGCGCCGCGGGCCTTGAAAACGAAGCCGCCGCCTTCGTCGTCGCCTGCTTCTCCGATCCCGGCATGCACGCCCTGCGCGAGCAGAGCACGAGGCCTGTGCTCGGCATCGCCGAAAGCGGCGTGCTGACGGCGCTGACGCTCGGCCAGCGCTTCGGCATCGTCGCGATGCTGCAGAATTCGATCCCGCGCCATCTGCGCTATCTCGGCGCCATGGGCATGATGGATCGCTTCGCCAGCGACCTGCCGGTGAACCTCACCATCCAGGAAATGGCCGACGAACGGATCACGCTGGAACGGATGATCGGCGTCGGCCGGAGATTGCGCGACACCCATCACGCCGACGTGCTGGTGATGGGTTGCGCCGGCATGGCGCGCTTCCGCGAACCGCTGGAACGCGCGCTCGGCATTCCCGTCGTCGAGCCGACCCAGGCCGCGGTGACGATGGCGATCGGGCGCATCCGGCTGGGCTGGGGCGGCCGCCCCCTCGACGGAGGCTGACCATGGACAGACTCGCGACCGAGCTCGCCGGGCTGCTCGGCGAGGGGAATGTCCTCGTCTCCGCGCAGGACCAGGCGCCGTTCCTGACCGACTGGCTCGGCAAGTATCGCGGTGCCGCGCGTGCGGTGGTGCGGCCGGGCTCGACCGAGGAGGTCGCCGCCGTGATGCGGCTTTGCGCCAGCCATGGCGTGCCGGTCGTGCCCCAGGGAGGGAACACCAGCATGTCCGGCGGCGCCACGCCAGACGAGGCGGGTAAGGCGATCGTCTTATCGCTGACGCGACTCAATCGCATTCGCAATATTGATTCTGTCGGGAACACCATCACCGTGGATGCCGGCGTTGTCCTCGCGCGGGTTCAGCAGGCGACCGAGGCGGCCGGGCGCTTCTTTCCGCTGAGCCTCGGCGCAGAAGGGAGCTGCACCATCGGCGGCAATCTCGCCGCCAATGCCGGCGGCGTCGCCGTGCTGCGCTACGGCACGATGCGGGAACTCACGCTGGGGCTCGAGGTGGTGCTGGCCGACGGACGCGTCTGGGACGGGTTGACCGCCCTGCGCAAGGACAATACCGGCTACGCGCTGCGCGATCTCTTCATCGGTTCCGAGGGCACGCTCGGCATCATCACCGGCGCGGTGCTCAAGCTCTTCGCCCGGCCACAGGCGCGCGCCACGGCCTTCGTCGCCGTGCAGGATACGGCGGCGGCGCTCTCGCTGCTAGGGGTGGTCCGGGATCGCTGTGGCGACCGCGTCACCGCCTTCGAATTCATGACCGGCGATTGCCTCGCTCTCATCCTCCAGCATATCGCCGACGCACGCCTGCCGCTGGCGGAGATGCCGCCCGCCGCGGTGCTGGTCGAATTGTCGGATCAGGACGACGCCGCGGCGCTCGGCGAAAAGCTCGAAGCGGCGCTGATCGGTGGGGTCGAGGCCGGGCTCGTGATCGATGCCGCCGTCGCGCAGGACGGCACGCAGGCCCGGGCCTTCTGGCGCATTCGCGAAGGTGTCTCCGAGGCTTTGGTGCGCGCCGGCAAGGCGGCCAAGCACGACGTCTCGATGCCGGTCTCGGCCATGGCCGAATTCGTCGCGGCCGCCGATGCTGCCGTCAGGACGGCAGCATCGGGCGTCCGGCCGATCGTCTTCGGTCATCTCGGCGACGGCAACCTGCATTACAACCTGCTGCCGGGCGCGGATCAGGACCCGGCCGTCTTCGCGGTGATCGCACCCGAACTCACCCGCATCGTCCATGACGAGATCGGACGCCGGCGCGGCTCGATCAGCGCCGAGCATGGCATCGGCCAGTTGCGCGTCGCCGAGATGCCGCTGCGCAAGGCGCCGATCGAGCTCGAGCTAATGCGCTCGCTCAAGGACCTGTTCGACCCCGCAGGACTACTGAACCCCGGCAAGCTTCTGCCGGGCAAGCCCCTGCCCTCTTCCACCAGCAATTGAGGACCACCATGGCTCTGCTCGATGAAACCGCCGATGGCGTCTATGTCATCGCGGTGACGCCCTTCACCGAAACCGGCGCGCTCGATCTCGACAGCACCGAGCGCATGGTCGATTTCTACCTGGAGAAAGGCGCGACCGGCCTGACCGTGCTCGGCATGATGGGCGAGGCCCCGAAGCTGACGGCGGAGGAATCCCGCATCTTCGTGCGCCGCGTGCTGAAGCGCGTGGATGGTCGCGTGCCGGTCGTCGCCGGCGTTTCGGCGGCGGGCTTCGCCGCGATGGCCGAACTCAGCGAAAGCGTGATGGGCGATGGCGCCGCCGGCGTCATGGTCGCGCCACCCTCGAACCTGCGCACCGACGACCAGATCGTCTCCTATTATGCGATGGTGGCCGAGACGCTGGGCCCGAAGACGCCCTTCGTACTGCAGGATTTCCCGCTGGTGACGCAGGTGCAGATCACGCCGGCCGTCATCCTGAAGATCGTCGCGGCGCACCCGTCCTGTGTCATGCTCAAGCATGAGGATTGGCCGGGCCTCGCCAAGATCTCGGCTCTGCGTGCGGCGAGCGACAAGGGCGGCCGGCGCATCTCGATCCTCGTCGGCAATGGCGGCATGTTCCTGCCGGAGGAATTGTCGCGCGGCGCCGACGGCGCCATGACCGGCTTCGCCTATCCCGAGATGATGGTCGATGTCTGGAAGACCCATGCCGCCGGAAAGGTCGAGCGGGCGCATGATCTGTTCGACGCCTATCTGCCGCTGGCGCGCTACGAGCAGCAGCCCGGCCTCGGCCTCGCCATCCGCAAGTACACGCTGGCGAAGCGCGGCGCGATCGGCTCCGCCACCCTGCGCAAGCCGGGCGGGGCATTGTCCAAGGCGGATATCGCCGATATCGAACGGCTCATCGCGCGGCAGGAGCGGCGCCTGAAGGAGATCGGCTGATGGACCTCGGACTTTCCGGAAAGCGCGCCCTCGTCCTGGGCGCCAGCCGCGGGCTCGGCGCGGTGATCGCGCAGACGCTCGTTGCCGAAGGCGCGACCGTCATCGCTGCAGCCCGCAGCACCGATGTCACGGAAAGCTGGATCGCCGGCCTCCCGGCGCAGCAGCGCGGCCGCGCCAGTGCCGCGAAGCTCGACCTTGCCGATATCGCATCGGTCGATGCGCTCGCCGACAGGCTGATCGCCGAAGGCGGCGTCGATATCCTGATCGGCAATTCCGGCGGCCCGCCGCCGGGCGAGGCGCGCGACGCCAAGCGCGACGACTGGCTCAGGCATTTCGAGGGAATGGCCGCCAACCTGTTCCATCTGGCACAGCGCCTGCTGCCCGGCATGACGGAGCGCGGCTTCGGCCGGATCGTCACGATCGCCTCCTCCGGCGTCGAGCAGCCGATCCCCCGGCTCGCCCTGTCCAACGGCATCCGCGCCGCCGTGATCGGCTGGTCGAAGACGCTGGCCTCGGAGGTCGCGGGCAGCGGCGTGACGGTGAATGTCGTGCTGCCGGGCCGCATCCATACCGAGCGGGTCGACCAGCTCGACGACGCCGCGGCAGCGCGCAGCGGCGGCACGCGCGAGGCGGTCGCGAAAGCCTCGATCGCGACGATTCCCGCCGGGCGCTATGGCAAGCCGCAGGAATTCGCCGATGTCGTCACCTTCCTCGCCAGCGAACGGGCGAGCTATGTGACCGGTGCGAAGATCCGCATCGATGGAGGTTTGATCAGGGGCATCTGAAATGCCGGTCACGGCGTGACGATGCGCCAGTCGCCACGCCAGAGACCCGCTCCGGCCGCCCTGGCCTTGGCCATGTCGGCCGCGAAGGCTGCGCCGCCTTCCGGCATGGGCCGCGCCCAACCCTGCAGGACCAGCAGGCGCGCGACGTCGCCCGCGGGCAATGCATCCTTCGCTTCCAGACGACAATCGGCAACGATGCCGCCATCGGCCGACATGTCGCGCGGCTGGCAGGACAGGCTGCGGTTGGCGACGGTGTTGTGCAAGGCGGCGCGGGCCTGCAGGCCGCATGACCAGCGGGCCTCGCCATCGAGACAGACATCGGTCGCACGAGGCGCCTCGACTCCCGCAAGCCGAACGATCCTCTCGCCGTCGCGGAAGCTTGCGCCATCGATGGAGCGCAGAGGCGGCGCCACCTCGAAGGCCGAAAGCGCGGCAGGATCATCCGGGCGCCGAGCCGCCTGCGCTTCCTTCGCAGCGGTCTCCATCCGCCCGTCGAGTTTCGCCGCTGAAGCCGCGGCCCGGTCCGCCGCGATCATCTCGGCAGCAGCCGGCGATGCCCCTTCGCCGACAGGAGCGCGCTCGTCGAGAAGGATCAGGACAAGGACGGCACTCAGCAGAACGATACCCGTGATCAGGACCGGAAGCGCCACGGTCTGGAATCGAAACCGGCGCATCCCCCTCCCTCTCTCCCGATCCTCGGCCACACTTGGATGGGCCGAGTCAGCCCAAGCCGACATCTTGATCATGGGCTTCGGCGGATGTGAAGTCCGACGCATCGGCAAGTTTTGATGCTCGCGCTCGGATAGCGGGCAGGTTATATCCCAGCGTAATCGAAGATCGGATGGTGGGATCGACCGATGAAGATCGTGATGGTTGGCTCGGGCTATGTCGGGCTCGTCTCCGGGGCGTGCTTTGCGGATTTCGGGCATGAGGTGGTCTGCGTCGACAAGGTCGAGGCCAAGGTCTCGGCGCTGAAGCGCGGTGAGATTCCGATCTTCGAGCCCGGCCTTGCGGATCTGGTGCGGACGAATGCGGCGGCGGGCCGCCTGTCCTTCACCACCGATCTCGCCGGTCCCGTCGCCGAAGCGGATGCGGTCTTCATCGCCGTCGGCACGCCGTCGCGTCGCGGCGACGGCTTCGCCGATCTCTCCTATGTCTATGCCGCGACCCGCGAGATCGCGCAGGCGCTGCGGGGCTATACGGTGATCGTGACCAAGTCGACGGTGCCGGTCGGCACTGGCGACGAGGTCGAGCGCATCGTCCGGGAACTCAGGCCCGATGCCGATTTCGCCGTCGTCTCCAACCCGGAATTCCTGCGCGAGGGCGCCGCGATCGAGGATTTCAAGCGGCCGGACCGCATCGTCGTCGGCACCGACGACGAACGGGCGCGCACCGTCATGGCCGATATCTACCGACCTCTCTATCTCAACAACGCGCCGATCCTGAATACTGGCCGGCGCACAGCGGAGCTGACGAAATACGCCGCCAACGCTTTCCTGGCGACCAAGATCACCTTCATCAACGAGATCGCCGATCTCTGCGAGCAGGTCGGCGCCAATGTCCAGGACGTCGCCCGCGGCATGGGGCTCGACAACCGCATCGGCGGCAAGTTCCTGCACGCCGGGCCGGGCTATGGCGGTTCCTGCTTCCCGAAGGACACGCTCGCGCTGATCAAGACGGCGCAGGATTACGGCACGCCCTCGCGCATCGTCGAGACGGTCGCGGCGGTGAACGACCAGCGTAAGCGCGCGATGGGCCGCAAGGTCGTCGCGGCCTGCGGCGGCGCGGTGCGGGGCAAGACGATCGCGGTGCTGGGCCTGACCTTCAAGCCGAACACCGACGACATGCGCGACGCGCCCTCGATCGCCGTGATCACCGCGCTGATGGATGGCGGCGCCACGATCCGGGCCTATGACCCCGAGGGCATGGAGCAGGCGAAGGCAGTGCTGCCGGCAGGCGTGACCTATTGCGGCGACGCCTATGATTGCGTGACAGGCGCGGATGCGGCGGTGATCGTGACCGAATGGAACATCTTCCGCGCGCTCGATCTCGACCGCGTCAAGGCCGCGATGGCGGCGCCCGTCCTCGTCGACCTGCGCAATGTCTACCGGGCCGAGCAGGTCCGCGCCAAGGGCTTCACCTATGCCGATGTCGGCCGCGGCGTCGTTGCGCCCGGCGGCAGGGAAACCGAAAGCGCGGCCTGAGCGACGCCGCGCCGGCCTGCTCGCGGGCGCTTCATGTTAGAGCGTGGGACAGCAGGCCGACGCTCTAGGCAAAGACGTGCCAGAGGCCGTACCCGATCAGGCCGAGCCAGGCCGTCTCGAAGGTTGCGATCGCTGCAGCAAGCAGCAATGCGACCATGTCAGCGGAAAGACGCTCGCTGCGTGTCATGGCTGGATCGATTTGCGTCATAGCGGGACATCCTCAGCAGATGGAGAATGCCGTCGCACGGTGCATGCCAGCCCGACTTTCTTCGCGTCAAGCCGATCAACGCGCGGGGATGCGCCGCGCCTTTCTCGCGCGCGACACATACACGATCAGTAGGTGTGCTTGATGTTGCAGATCGTGCCGAAGGTCCGCACGATGATCCGGATATCCAGCCAGACGCTGGCGTTCTCGACATACCACAGGTCCAGCTTCACACGCTCGGCCATACTTTCCGTCGTCGGCGTCTCGCCGCGGCTGCCATTGACTTGCGCCCAGCCGGTCAGCCCGGGCTTGACCTGCTGCCGATAGGGATAATCACCGATCAGCCGCTCGTAATGCTCGTCATGCGCCATGGCATGGGGACGGGGACCGACAATCGACATCTCGCCGCGAAGGACATTCCAAAGTTGCGGCAGCTCATCGATGCTCAACCTCCGGAGCCATCGCCCGACTGCGGTCACGCGGTCATCGCGCCGCGAGGCCTGCCGAACGACCGCGCCATCCTCCAGCACCCGCATGCTGCGGAATTTCAGGATCTTGAACGGCTGGTTGTTGAAGCCATTGCGCATCTGCTTGAACAGGATCGGGCCCGGACCGCTCAGCCGAATGATGGCCGCAGTCATGACGAGGAGCGGTGCCAACAGCAGCAGGCCCGAAACCGCGATGACGATATCGACGCAGCGCTTGGCGGCACGCTCACCTTCGCTCATCGGCGCCCGGTGTATCTCGACCGTCACAATGTCCGATCCGAAGCGCTCGACCCGGCGCAGGACGAGTTCGCCCAGCCGGCCGTCGAGCATGAGTTTGATGGGCAAAGGCAGAATCCGCAGCCGCGCAAGCACACGCTCGACGAGATCGAAGCGCCGGCTGTCGAGCAGCACCACGATCTCCTGAATCTGCGAGCCTCTGAGCGCAGCGATCGCCTGATCAAGGACGGTGTCAACCTCCCCATGCGAGGCCTCGCGGCCGGCGGGCAACTGAACATTCGCCGCGACTGAAAAGCCGAAGGGGGCAAGCCGCTGGATCGTCCAGCTGAGGTCCGTCGCGGGGCAATCGGAGACGATGGCGACGCGGCGCGTCGCAAATTGCCCGTGCGCGAGCGCGCGGCTGATGAAGCCCTGCCAATAGAAGCGCGACGCCACGACGACGCAGAAAGCGATCACCACGAACGAGATCGTGGTCGCGCGCGAGATCAAGTGACCTGTCTTCAACGCGAAGCCGATCAGCGTCAGAAAGCCGGTAACCGCGAGCCAGATGACGAGGGCGTTTGAAATCTGTCGAAGCGGCTGGAGCAGCTCAGTCGGTCGGTAAAAGCCGCGTTGCTGCATTAACAGGACAAAAAGAGCGGCAAAAAGCGCGCCTATGGCTCCGGACATCGCCAGCACCGAGGAATTCCCCGACCCCAGCGCGTCATAGACGAGGCCGCACGCCAGACTCGCCCCCACGATGGCGGCGACATCAACCAGCGCAACGAAGCGACCCGACAGGTCGTACCGAAACCGGATACCTCCCTCGCGGGACGCCTCTCTCGCAGCAACGAAATCGCTTGCCATGAGAAGACCCAATATAGGCATGAGGCGAGAAAAATTTTACGCCTCCTTAACCACGTTTTCAACCGGGGCCACCTGGGCCCTCGCTCTTGAGGGAGCGGACATTCTTGTTTCCACCGAGCGAAATCCTCTCCTGCAGCGCAGTGACTCCGCCGGCAGAGCTGAGGTAACGGTTCGCCGCCCCCTTGGACGGACCTTCACCGCATGAGCAGCCTGAAATTCGGAACCTCCGGCCTGCGCGGCCTCGTGACGGAGCTTGTCGGCCTGCCGACCTACGCTCATGTTCGCGCCTTCTGCGCCATGTTGCGCGATGAGGGCGAGGCGGCGAAACCCGGCAGCGACGTCCTGATCGGCCGCGACCTGCGCTCGTCCAGTCCGCTGCTCGCAGCGCAATGCGCTCAGGCCATTGCGGATGCCGGGCTCGTTCCGGTGGATTGCGGCCCCGTGCCGACACCCGCCCTGGCGCTGGCTGCCATGGCCGCCGGCTGCCCTGCCGTGATGGTCACGGGCAGCCACATTCCCGACGACCGGAACGGGTTGAAATTCTATCGCGCCGGGGGCGAGATCGACAAAGCTGACGAGGCGGGCATTCTGGCGCAGCATGAGGCGCTCGCGCTCGCGACGGCCCCGGATATCTCCATCACGGCGCGGCAGCGCGACGTCCTCGCTCCCTACCGCGCACGCTATGTCGACTTCTTCGGGCATGCCCTGGACGGTCTCACCATCGGCGTCTACCAGCATTCATCCGTCGGGCGCGACGTCGTCCACGACGTGCTGGCCGCACTCGGCGCGACGCCCGTCCCGCTGGGCCGAAGCGAGACTTTCATCCCGGTCGATACCGAAGCCCTCCGCCCGGAAGACGAGAACCTGGCCCGGCGCTGGGCAAGCGAGCGCAGGCTCGATGCGATCGTCTCGACCGATGGGGATGCGGATCGCCCGCTCGTTGCCGATGAGGTCGGCCGCTTCCTCCGTGGCGACCTCGTCGGTGCCCTCACCGCGCGCTTCCTCGGCGCAGATGCGATCGTCACGCCGGTGACATCGAATTCCGCGCTCGACCGCCCCGGATCGTTCGACAAGGTGGTGCGGACACGCGTCGGCTCGCCTCATGTGATCGCCGGCATGACGGAAGCCGAAGCTGCAGGTGCCGGGACCATCGTCGGCTTCGAGGCCAATGGCGGCGTGCTGCTGGGCTCGAACGTCATGCTCGACGGACGCCATCTCTCCGCTCTGCCCACGCGAGATGCCCTTCTGCCGATCCTGGCGACTCTTGCCCTGGCGCGCGCCACAGGCAAGCCGCTCAGCGCCATGGCGGCCGAAGCCCGGTTTGCGACCGCGCTGTCGAACCGCCTGCAGGAGGTCCCGCAGGACAGGACCGCAGCCCTGATCGCGAGGCTCGACGCGGAGGATTCCG
Source organism: Bosea sp. ANAM02 (assembly GCF_011764485.1). NCBI lineage: Bacteria > Pseudomonadati > Pseudomonadota > Alphaproteobacteria > Hyphomicrobiales > Alloboseaceae > Allobosea > Allobosea sp. ANAM02. Next base: position 4,317,922 of record NZ_AP022848.1, read on the forward strand.
GCTTTCGGGACACCGCCTTCGCCGCCCATGGCGCCGTGGTCTCACGCGACCGCCGGGACGGCCTGCGGCTGACGCTCGGCAACGGTGCGACGGTGCATTTCCGGGCCTCCGGCAATGCACCGGAGCTGCGTGTCTATGTCGAGGCCCCGACGCCGGAAGCAGCGGAGGCGCTGCTGACCGAAAATCTCGCTTTCGCGGCGGCGCAAACGCGCTAAACCATGGGCGAAGCTGCTCGCCGAGCCGGCGCATCAATCTGACACCGCAGCGACTCCGTCGGCTGCCGCCGCCTTCAGCAGGGACATCACGTGGATCAGGCCACCTCGTTCGAACGCGTGCTTCTGACCGGTGCGGCCGGCTTCGTCGGATTCCATGTGACGCAAGCGCTGCTCGACAAGGGCGTCGAGGTTCTCGGCATCGACAACCTCACGCCCTATTACGATCCCGCCCTCAAGCAGGCCCGGCTCGACCGGCTCGTCGCCCGCAACGGCTTCTCCTTCGAGCCGATCGACATCGCCGAATACGATGCGGTGCAGGCGGCCTTCGCAACGTTCCGTCCGCAGGTCGTGATTCATCTCGCGGCGCAGGCCGGCGTGCGCTACTCGCTCGAGAACCCGCGCGCCTACGCCGCATCCAATCTCGACGGCTTCCTGTCGATCCTCGAAGCCTGCCGGCACAATCCCGTCGACCACCTCGTCTACGCCTCGTCGAGCTCTGTCTACGGCGCCAATGCCAAGGTGCCGTTCAGCGAGCATGACGGGGCCGACCATCCGGTCTCGCTCTATGCGGCGACCAAGCGCGCCAATGAACTGATGGCGCATTCCTATTCGCATCTCTACGGAATCCCCGCGACGGGCCTGCGCTTCTTCACGGTCTACGGCCCCTGGGGCAGGCCGGACATGGCCTATTTCAAGTTCACCAAGGCGATCCTCGAAGGCCGGCCCATCGACGTCTATGACGAAGCTACGATGAGCCGCGACTTCACCTATGTCGACGATATCCGCGAGGCGATCGTGCGGCTGGCAGGAAAGCCTCCCCGGACAAATGCGCGAACGAACGCGCCGGCCGACCCGGCGACGTCGACGGCTCCGTGGCGCATCTACAATATCGGCAACCATACGCCGGTGCGTCTCGACCGTTTCATCACGGCGATCGAGGAGGCCTGCGGCCGCAAGGCAATCAAGCGGCACTTGCCCGCCCAGCCCGGGGACGTGCCGGCGACCTATGCCGACGTGGCCGACCTGACCGCCAGCGTCGATTTCCGGCCGGATACGCCGATCGAGACAGGAATCGCTCGCTTCGTCGCCTGGTATCGGGAATTCTATCGTATCTGAGCCGACCGGCAGCGCCTTCGAGACAGGACTTGACGACATGACCGAAGCCTTCATCTGCGCCTATGTCCGCACGCCCATCGGCCGCTTCGGCGGCTCGCTGTCGTCTGTCCGGGCTGACGATCTCGGCGCGGTGCCGCTGAAGGCGCTGGTCGAACGCAATCCGAAAGTCGATTTCGGCGCCGTCGACGACGTGATCTTCGGCTGCGCCAACCAGGCGGGCGAGGACAACCGCAATGTCGCGCGCATGGCGCTGCTGCTCGCCGGCCTGCCCAAGGAAGTGCCGGGCACGACGATCAACCGGCTCTGCGGCTCCGGCATGGATGCGGTCATCGCCGCCGCCCGCGCGATCAAGGCCGGCGAGGCCGAACTGATGATTGCCGGCGGCGTCGAAAGCATGTCGCGCGCCCCCTTCGTCCTGCCCAAGGCCGACAGCGCCTTCTCCCGCCACGCCGAGATCCACGACACCACGATCGGCTGGCGCTTCGTCAACCCGCTGATGAAGGCGCAGTACGGCATCGATTCCATGCCCGAGACCGGCGAGAACGTCGCCGCCGACTGCCATGTCAGCCGGGCCGATCAGGACGCCTTCGCCTTGCGCTCGCAGCAGAAGGCGGTCGCGGCCCAGCAGAACGGCCGCCTCGCCAAGGAGATCGTCCCGGTCCTGATCCCGCAGCGCAAGGGCGATCCCATCCGCGTCGAGATCGACGAGCATCCGCGCGGGGACACGACGCTGGAGAAGCTCGCCAAGCTCGGTACGCCGTTCCGCAAGGAAGGCGGCACCGTCACCGCCGGCAATGCCTCGGGCGTCAATGACGGCGCGGCGGCGCTGATCATCGCTTCCGAGAAGGCGGCTGCGAAATACGGGCTGACGCCGATCGCGCGCGTGCTCGGCGGCGCGACCGGCGGCATCGCGCCCCGCATCATGGGTCTCGGACCGATCCCGGCGACGCGCAAGCTCTGCGAGCGCCTCGGCCTCAAGCCCGCCGATTTCGACGTGGTCGAGCTGAATGAAGCCTTCGCCAGCCAGGGCATCGCCGTGCTGCGCGAACTCGGCATCGCCGAGGACGGCGCGCATGTGAACCCGAATGGCGGCGCGATCGCGCTGGGCCACCCGCTCGGCATGTCCGGCGCCCGCATCACCGGCACGGCGGCGCTCGAACTCTCGCTGACCGGCAAGCGCCGGGCGCTCGCCACCATGTGCATCGGTGTCGGCCAGGGCATCGCGGTCGCCCTGGAACGCGCTTAGGCGCCGCAACGACCGCGTCTCCCGCACCGAGAGCATGGGCCTCTAACCATAAGGGGCCTTTGTTTGGCCGCGGTTCGGGCGTTTCGCTGTCGCACGAAAGCGGTTCATGATAGGGCCGCTTTGTGAAGGGGGATATGCGTTGAGGCCGACGGTCAGAACCGCCGATTCAGTTATGCGGGCCTGGTCCGCTTTCTCGTCCCGCCTTCTCGATCGTCGCCAGGATCGCTCTTCATGCCCTTGAGATTTCTCGTGACCGGCGGCGCCGGGTTCATCGGCTCGGCCGTGGTGCGCAAGCTGATCGGCGAGACGGAGCATGAGGTTTGCGTCGTCGACAAGCTGACCTATGCCGGCAATCTCGCCTCGCTGGCACCGGTCGCGCGCAGCAACCGCTACCGGTTCGAGCAGGCCGATATTGGCGACGGCGAGAGGATGAAGGCGATCTTCGCCGATTTCCAGCCCGATATCGTGATGCATCTTGCCGCCGAAAGCCATGTCGACCGCTCGATCGACGGGCCGGCCGCCTTCATCGAGACCAATGTCGTCGGCTCGTTCACCCTGCTGCAGGAAGCGCTGCGCCATTTCCGGGCATTGCCGGAGGAGCGCAAGGCGCGCTTCCGCTTCCACCATATCTCGACCGACGAGGTCTTCGGCTCGCTGGGGGCGGACGGCTTCTTCCGCGAGGATACCGCCTATCAGCCGAACTCGCCCTATTCGGCCTCCAAGGCGGCGTCTGACCATCTCGTGCGGGCCTGGCATCACACCTATGGCCTGCCGGTGGTGATGACCAATTGCTCGAACAATTACGGGCCCTATCACTTCCCCGAGAAGTTGATCCCGCTGATGATCATCAATGCGCTGGAGGGCAAGAAGCTGCCGGTCTACGGCAACGGGCTCAACGTGCGCGACTGGCTCTATGTCGACGACCATGCCGACGCACTGCTGACCGTCGCGACCAACGGCAAGCTGGGCGAGAGCTACAATATCGGCGGTCACAACGAGAAGACCAATATCGAGGTGGTGAAGACCATCTGCGCCCTGCTCGACGAGCTCAGGCCCGATCCGAAAGGTTCGCGCGAGCGCCTGATAGCTTACGTCACCGACCGGCCGGGACATGATGCGCGCTATGCGATCGATGCCGGCAAGATCGGCCGCGAGCTCGGCTGGAAGCCGAGGGAAACCTTCGAGACGGGCCTGCGCCGCACCGTCGAATGGTATCTCGCCAATCCCGCATGGTGGGGCGATATCCGCTCCGGTGTCTATCGCGGCGAACGCCTCGGCGCGGCCTGAACGGGGAAAGACATGCTGAGCGTCGAGGAAACGGCGATCCCGGCCGTCAAGATCGTCACGCCGAAGAAGCACGGCGACCCTCGCGGCTTCTTCTCGGAGACCTGGAGCCGCAAGGCCTTCGCGGAAGCCCGGCTCGATCTCGACTTCGTCCAGGACAACCAGTCACTGTCCGGTCCGGTCGGCACGTTGCGCGGCCTCCATTTCCAGTCCCCGCCTTTCGCGCAGGACAAGCTGGTGCGGGTCACGCGCGGGCGCATCCTCGACGTCGCCGTCGATATCCGCAGCTCGTCCCCGACTTTCGGGAAACATGTCGCGGTCGAACTCTCAGCCGAGAACTGGAAGCAGCTCCTGGTCCCCGTCGGCTTCGCCCATGGCTTCGTCACGCTGGAGCCGGATACCGAGGTCATCTACAAGGTCACCGCGCCCTACGCGCCCGAGAACGACCACGGGCTTGCCTTCGACGACCCGGCTCTGGGCATCGACTGGCGCCTGCCGCTCTCCGGCCTCACCCTCTCCGACAAGGACCGCAAGCATCCGCGTCTCGCCGAGATGCTGCGCTATTTCGACTGATGACATTGCGTATCGCCGTCACCGGTTGGACCGGCCAGGTCGTCTGCGCCATGCTGGAGCGCGTGCCGGTCGGCGTCGAGGTCATCGCGCTGCGCCGGCCCGACCTCGATCTCGCGGTTCCGAAGACGGTCGCGCCGGCCCTGCGCTCGGCGAGGCCCGACGTCATCGTCAACACCGCCGCCTATACCGCCGTGGACCAGGCCGAGAGCGAGCCGGAGCTGGCCATGCGGGTCAATGGCGAGGCCGCCGGCGAGGCGGCGCGCGCCGCGGCGGCGCTCGGCATTCCCATGATCCAGCTCTCGACCGACTATGTCTTCGACGGCGGGCTCGACCGGCCCTATCGCGAGGATGATGCGACCGGCCCGATCTTGGCCTATGGCGCCAGCAAGCTTGCCGGCGAGCAGGCGGTCGCGGCCGCGACCGACAACCACGCCATCCTGCGCACCGCCTGGATCTACAGCCCGTTCGGCAAGAACTTCGTCAAGACGATGCTGCATCTCGCCGAGACGCGCGACGAGGTCGGGGTCGTCGCCGACCAGGCGGGCTGCCCGACCAGCGCACTCGATATCGCCGATGCGATCTTCACCGTCGCGCGCAACCTGACGGGTCGGAGGGACGAGGCTTGCCTGCGCGGCGTGTTCCACATGAGCGCGACGGGCGAAGCCGTCTGGGCCGATGTCGCCGAGGCGATCTTCGCGGAACGTCAGCGGCTGGGTGGCGAGCCGATACGGGTCAGGCGCATCGCAACCGCGGATTATCCGACGCCCGCGCGCCGGCCCGCCAATTCCCGGCTCGATTGCAGCAAGCTAGCACTTGCCCATGGCGTTCAGTTGCCCGAATGGCGGAGCTCGCTTCAAGCTTGCGTCGCACGGCTTCTCAAGGATCAAGGCAAGGACCAGCAACCATGAAGGGGATCATCCTGGCCGGCGGCTCGGGCACGCGGCTGCACCCGATGACGCTGGCGATGTCGAAGCAGTTGCTGCCCGTCTACGACAAGCCGATGATCTACTACCCGCTCTCGACGCTGATGCTCGCCGGCATCCGCGAGGTGCTGATCATCTCGACACCGCACGACCTGCCGCATTTCAAGCGCCTGCTCGGCGACGGCTCCGACTGGGGCATGGATCTCACCTATGCCGAGCAGCCGCATCCCGGCGGACTGGCGCAGGCCTATCATATCGGCGCCGATTTCGTCGCGGGCGAGCCGTCGGCCCTGATCCTCGGCGACAACCTCTATTACGGCCACAGCCTGCCGGGGATGATGGCCCGCGCAACGGCCCGGACGACGGGCGCGACCGTCTTCGCCTATCATGTCCGTGATCCCGAGCGGTACGGCGTCGTCGCCTTCGATGCGTCAGGCAAGGCGATCTCGATCGAGGAGAAGCCGAAGGTCCCGCAATCGAACTGGGCCGTCACGGGCCTGTATTTCTACGATGCCGAGGTCGTGGAGATCGCCCGCTCGCTGAAGCCCTCGGCCCGCGGCGAGCTCGAGATCACCGACGTCAACCGGATCTATCTCGAACGCGGCCAGCTCTCGGTGGAATCGATGGGCCGCGGCTTCGCCTGGCTCGATACCGGCACGCCCGACAGCCTGCTGGAAGCGGGCGAGTTCGTGCGCACGCTCGAAAGCCGCCAGGGTCTGCGCATCGCCTGCCCGGAGGAGATCGCGGCGCGACAGGGCTGGATATCGGCCGCGCAGCTTACCGCCCTCGGCGAAAAGCTCGCCAAGGGCGATTACGGACAGTATCTCATGCGCATGGCACGGGACATCGCCGGCTGACGTCCTGGTTCGCTCGGATACCCGCCCGGCTGCGTTATCGCTTGACAGCGGGGCCTGCCGCTCGTCATCTGCATCCGTTCCCAGGGGGGCCTCGCTAGGAGGCTGAGATTCCGCCGGCAGGGCTTTCGAGCCTGGCAACGCGGTGACCCTCCGAACCTGATCCGGATCATACCGGCGTAGGGATGCGGGACATGCGGCCGTCACAGGCCCTGATTCCAGCTTGCGCTCATGATCCTCCAGCGATCGACGCTCCCGGCTTGCCCGCGCGCGTCCGAACGGAGCGAGCTTCAAGTGACGCAAGCCGAGATCATCGCGGCGCTCAAGGCATTCATCGCGCTTCCCGACGCGTCGGACGCCGAATTCGAGGCGATGGCGCTCCAGGTTTTCGCCTATCAGTTCCGCAACAACGAGCCCTATAAGCGCTTCTGCCTGCAGCGCGGGCGCACGCCGCTCTCGGTCCGGCGCTGGCGCGATATTCCCGCCGTGCCGATCACCGCCTTCAAGGACCTGACGCTGAGCTGCAGCCCGCCGGAAGCGGCCGAGCGCGTCTTCATGACCAGCGGCACGACGCAGGGCATCCGCGGCCGCAGCTATCACCCGACGCTCGACGTCTGGAAGCGCTCGATGCTGGTCAATTTCCGCGCGCGCTTCATGCAGGGCGGCGAGCGCATCCGCATGGGCATCCTCTTCCCCGACGAGGCCGAGCTGCCCAATTCCTCGCTCGCCACCTATCTCTCGCTCGCCAAACGCGAATGCGGCACGGCGGATTCCCAGGCCTTCATCGATGCTGCCGGACTCGACCTGGACGGTCTTCTGTCGGCGCTGGAGCAGGCCGAGACGAGCGGCGAGCCCTATGCCCTGCTCGGCGCGAGCTACTCTTTCGTTCCCGTGCTGGATGCGCTCGCCGAGAGCGGCCGGAGCTTCGTCCTGCCGGAAGGCAGCCGTATCCTCGACACCGGCGGCTTCAAGGGCCAGTCGCGCGAACTCGGGCCCGACGAGTTTTACGACGGTCTTTCCGCGGCCTTCGGCGTGCCGCGCGCGTCTTGCATCAACATGTACGGGATGACCGAGCTGAGCTCGCAGCTCTATGACGACGGCAATGCCGTCTGCCCGTCGGTGAAGTCGGGGCCGCACTGGATTCGCAGCCGCGTCGTCGATCCGCTGACCGGCGCCGACCTGCCCGAAGGCCAGCGCGGCGTGATCGTCCATCACGACCTCGCTCATTTCAACTGCGTCGCGGCGATCCTGACCGAGGATGCCGGCGAAATCGTGCCCGGCGGATTCAGGTTGCTCGGCCGCGTCGACGGCGAGGCCTCGAAGGGCTGTTCGGTCGCCGTCGCCGAATTCCTCGCAGCAGCGCGAGGCTGATGACGTGGTCGAGCATGCGGGCCATCTGCCGGGCCTGAATCGCGAAGCGCTGCGCTGGCGCGAGGTCAGCCACAGCGCCTGGGGCGAAAACGCTACCATCGCGCTGCCCGAGCTCGACGAAGCGCAGGCCGCGACGCTCTGCGCGCATGTGCGCGACAACGCTCGCGCCCGATTGAAGCGGATGGAGACGGCGCGCATCGTCGATGCGATCGACGCCGCCATTGCACGCCTGCTCGACCGTGAGCATCCGCTGCGGCGCAAGGCGGAACACCTGCTGCCGATCGTCACCGGCTATGACCGCGAGACGGTCCGGCTCGGCCTCACCGGCTATCTCAAGACCTTCCGCAAGCCGCAGCTCCTGCGTTTTCTGGCCGAGGATTTCGGCAATCCCGGCGTGCTCGACGGTTTCCAGCCGACGCCCAAGGGTGGTTCCCTGCACGCTCATGGCCCGGAGCTTCTGCTGCATGTCTGGGCCGGCAATGTCCCGGCGCTGTCGCTCTGGAGCCTGATCTGCGGCCTGCTGGTCAAAGCGGGCAGCATCGGCAAGCTCGCCTCGGCCGAGCCTCTGACCGCCGGCTGGTTCGCGAGCCTGCTGGCAGAGATCGATCCCAAGATCGGCGAATGCCTCGCCATCACCTGGTGGAAGGGCGGCGAGGCGGCGGCCGAGCCGGTCTTCCTGCGCGCGGCCGATACGATCATGGCCTATGGCGGCAACGAGACGCTGACGTCGTTGCGCGCGAAGCTCCCGATCACCACGCGCTTCCTGCCGCATGGCCACAAGATCGGCTTCGGCGTGATCGCGCGCGAGACGCTCGACAGCCGCAAGGCGCCGGTGCTTGCCCGGCTCGCAGCCCATGATGTCGTGCGTTACGAGCAGCAGGGCTGCTATTCGCCGCAGATGCTTTTCGTCGAGCGCGGCGGAAAGGTCAGCCCTGCCGAGTTCGCCCGCTACGTCGCGCAGGAACTCGCCGCCCTCGCCGCGCGCCATCCGCGCCGCGCGCTCTCGTCGGGCGAGGCGACGTCGATCGCGGCGTGGCGTGGCGCGCAGGAGACGCGCGCGATGGACGGCGCCGCGGAGCTTCTTGGCGAAGCATCCGACAATTGGAGCGTCGTCCATGTCGAAGCACCGGAAGCCCTGAGCCCGACCGGGCTGAACCGCACGCTCAAGCTCGTCGCGGTCGAAAGCCTCGACGATGTCGCCGCCCTCGTCGCGCCCTATCGCAGCTTCCTCCAGACGGCCGGCATCGCCGCGTCGCCCGAACGGCTGTTCCGGCTTTCCGAGCAACTGGGCGCGATCGGAGTCAGCCGCATCGCCCCGCTCGGCCGCATGACCGCGCCGGAGGCCGGCTGGCATCACGACGGGCGCTTCAGCCTCCTCGATCTCGTCACCTTCACCGAGATCGAGCAATCCGCCGAAGCTGCGGCAGAGGGGTTCGCGCCCTATGTCGACTGAACCGCACAAGCCCGGCTTCGTCACGATCGAGCGCGCGAGCTACCGCTATGACGCGACCGGCCCTGCCGTCGTCGATGCGGCCGAATGGTCGATCCCGCGCGGCGATATCCATTGCCTGCTCGGCCGCAGCGGCTGCGGCAAGACCACCCTGCTCAAGCTCGCCGCCGGCCTGCTGATGCCAAGCGAAGGCGCGATCCGCATCGGCGGCGAGACGCTGCACGGGCCGAGCCCGCGCGCCGGCTTCGTCTTCCAGGCGCCGACCCTGCTCGACTGGCTGAACGCGCGCGACAATGTCCTGCTGCCGATCTCGCTGAAGCGGCGCCCGACCATCGCCGACAAGGATGCCGCGATCGACCTGCTGGAGCGTGTCGGCCTCGCCGATTTCGCCATGCGCCGGCCGGTCGAGCTGTCCGGCGGCCAGCAGAGCCGTGTCGCCGTTGCCCGCGCGCTGATCGGCAATCCCGACCTGCTGCTGCTCGACGAGCCTTTCGCGGCGCTCGACGCCCTGACGCGCGAGGAATTGCAGGACGATCTGCTGCGGCTCTGCGCACTCAACGGCACGACCGCACTTTTCGTCACGCATGATATCGGCGAGGCCGTCTATCTCGCCGACACCGTCGCGGTGATGGCGGCCGGGCAAGTCACGCATGTGCGCCGGATCGAACTGGCCCGTCCGCGTCATCGCGACATGCGCTATGCGCCTGGCTTTATCGCCGCCTGCCGCGGCTTGCGCGACGCCATGGATGACGCGGCCATAGCCAGCCGGAGGCCGGCGGCATGATGGCCCGTCTGCCCTCGCTCCTGCTGCTCTTCGCGCTGCTCGCCGGCTGGGAAGCCTGGTGCCGGCTCGGCGGCCTGTCGCCGCTCGTCCTGCCGCCACCGTCCGCCGTGCTTACGACGCTGTGGAGCGAGATCGCGACCGGCAGGCTCTGGCCGCATCTGGCGATGACCGTCACCGAGATGGTGCTGGGTCTCGGCATCGGCGCCGTCGTCGGGCTCGGTGTCGGTATCCTGTTGGCGGAGTTCCCGGCGCTCAGCCGCCTGCTGCGGCCCTATGTGCTGGCGAGCCAGCTCGTGCCCAAGCTCGCGCTCGGGCCGCTCTTCATCATCTGGTTTGGCTTCGGCATGACGCCGACCGTCGTCATCACCGCACTGATCTGCTTCTTCCCGCTGATGGAGAATACGCTGACCGGGATCAGCGAGGTCGATGCCTCCCGCCGCGAACTCTTCCGCATGCTCGGCGCCGGCCGCCTCAAGACCTTGCTGCGCCTCAAGCTGCCGGCGGCACTGCCGGTCATCATGGCGGGCCTGCGCGTCGCCGTCGTGCTGGCGCTGGTCGGCGCCGTGGTCGGCGAGTTCATCGGCGGGCGGATCGGGCTCGGCGCCTCGATCATCGCCGCGCAGAGCGTGATGGATTCGAGCCTGATCTTCGCGCTCTTCATCGTCATCACCGCCCTTGGAATGCTGCTCTACGAGGCCGTGCGCCTGATCGAGCGCCGCGTCCTTCACCGTTTCTCGAAAGGCTAGATTCCCATGTCCGCGCTGCGCGCCTTCCTGATGCTCGCCCTCTCCTGCCTCGTCTCAGCCCCCGCGACGGCGCAATCGCTCGACAAGATCACCGTCGCCGGCTGGAGCCAGCCGATCAGCGAGATCACCAACCTGCTGGCCGAGCCCGACAAGGGCTTCTTCAAGGCGAAGGGCATCGCGCTCGATTATGTGCCCGGCACTGGCGGCGGCGCGGCCCTGCAGAACATGCTCGCCGGGCAGGCCGATATCGCCTTCACCGACCCGGCCGCACTCTATCTCGCGCTCGACAAGGGCGAGAAGCTCGTCGCGATCTACAACATCTATCCGCAGAACGTCTTCAACGTGGTCGCGCTGAAGAGCAACGGCATCCGCACGGCCGCCGATCTCAAGGGCAAGCGCATCGGCGTCTACAGCCTGGCCAGCGGCACCTACCAGAACCTGCTCGTGCTGCTGCATCAGGTCGGCCTGAGCGAGAAGGACGTGCAGATCCAGCCGACCGGCCTGCTCAATTTCGCGCCGCTGATGCAGGGCCAGGTCGACGCCACCGCCGCGACCGATACCGGGCTGCTCGTCGCCCGCGCCAAGGGACTGGGCGAGGCCAACGTCATCGAGGTTCGCGACCAACTCAACCTGCCGAGCGACATCTTCGTGGTGAAGGAAAGCTATTACGAGCAGAACAAGCCGCTGCTGAAGCGCTTCCTCGCCGCCTATCGCGATTCCGCCGCCTGGATGATCGCGAAGCCCGAAGAAGCCGCGCGCATCGCCGTCACCCGCGCGATCAACGGCCGCGACGAGGCGGTCAATCTCGCGATTATCAAGCTGCGCAATGCATCGAGCATCTCGCCGACGACGGAGCGCGAGGGGCTCGGCCGCTTCGATCTCGACGCCCTGCAGAAGGGCGCCGACACGTTCCGCAGCCTCGGCCTGATCACCCGCCAGATCGACATGAAGGCCGTCGTGAAGAGCGACCTGATCCCGCCGAAGGATGGCGCACCGTGAGCTTCCGCGACCGGGCCATCCTCGTCACCGGCGCGAGCCGCGGCATCGGGGCGGCGATCGCGAAGGCTTTCGCGGCCGAGGGCGGGATCGTCGTCGTCAACTACCGGACGAACGAAGCGGCGGCCGAGGCGGTCGTTGCGGAATGCCGCGCCCTCGGCGGCGAGGCGCTCGCCATCACGGCCGATGTCACTTCGCCTGAAGCGGTTACCACGATGGCGACGCGCATCGCCGATGAGGTCGGCCGGCTCGACGTCGTCGTCAATAACGCCTTCGCGCCCTATCGCTTCGATCCGGACAACCGCGCGCGCTTCTGGGAAACGCCTTGGGAGTCTTACGAGCAGCAGTTCGAGGGCGCGGTGAAGGCGGCCTATACGGTCAGCCGCGCGATGCTGCCGCTGCTCCAGCGCCGCAGCGGCGCGAGCATCGTCAATCTCGCCAGCGATCTGGTGACGCGGCCGAGCATTCCCTATCACGACTACACCACGGCGAAGGCAGCGCTCGTCGGCTTCAGCCGCAATCTCGCCGCCGAGCTCGGCCCGCTCGGCATCCGCGTGAACTGCGTTGCGCCGGGGCTGGTCTATCCGACGCAGGCGAGCGCGGATACGCCGGAGGAGGTCCGCGAGATGCTGATCGCGCAGACGCCACTGCGCCGCATCGCGACCCCGGAGGATGTCGCCGGCCCCGTGCTCTTCCTCGCCAGCGACTGGAGCCGCTTCGTCACGGGCCAAGTGCTCCATGTCGATGGCGGGCTGGTGATGGCCTGAGAGGTCGGTTTGATTATCCTTCAGTCCTCATCCTGAGGAGCCATCCCGATAGGGATGGCGTCTCGAAGGATGTTTCAGGAGGCTCCGGAACCATCTGGAGCATCCTTCGAGACGCCGCTACGCGGCTCCTCAGGATGAGGGCTTCAGTTGTTCAAACGCCTCCTGAGATGTCACTGCTACGGTGCCTTCTTGCCGGCGGCGTCGAACTGCTTGAGATAGGCGAGCAGGTCGGCGATGCGCTTCTCGTCTTTCAGGCCGGCATAGATCATCTTGGTGCCCGGCACCTTGCCGCGCGGGTTCTGGATGTATTCGGCGAAGGTCGCCTCGTTCCAGGTGAGGCCGGAATCCTTCATCGCCGCGCTGTAGCTGTAGCCGTCGCGCGCGCCGGCCTTCTGCCCGATGACGCCGTTGAGGGCGGGACCGACGAGGTTCTTGGCGGTCTCGCCGACCTGATGGCAGGCACGGCACTGGGCATAGACCCTCTCGCCGGCGGCGGCATCCTGGGCGCGGGCGGGCTGAGTGCCGGCCGCGAGCAGGGCGGCGCCCGCAAGGATTACGAACTTCATGTCGAGGGAATCCTATTGCTTGGGAGCGAAGGGGCTGACCCAGCCGCCGCTTTTCGCCGGCGTTTTCGGGGGGAAGGCCTGCGCGAGATAGTCGAGCAGGGTCTTGCGCGTCTCCGGATCAGGCTCCGGCATGCTGTGCTTCTCGGTCATCCAGTCGAGGGTCTCGTCCCAGCGGGCGCGATCCATGCCCTGCCGGCCGACGACCTTCATCGAATGGCAGCCGATGCAGTAGCCGAAGGTCTCGTCGCGGCCGGGAAAGTCCGGCAGCGTCTCGGCGGTCTCCTCCTGGGCGAAGCCGGCGGAGGGGGCGAGGAGGAGGGCCGCGAGAGCGGCCATCCGAAGCGATTGCGCGAGCACCATCGTCAGCCCACCATGATGGCGATGCGATGGAGCGGGTTGGAGCCGTAGCCCTGCGGGTTCCAGTTCGTCGCCACATGCGGCTGGCCGACGCCGCGGGAATCGGTCGCGCGGACCCAGAGCTCGAAATAGCCCTCGCTCGGCAGCTTGACCTTGCCGGTCCAGCGCACCCAGTCGTAGCGGTTCCTCGGCTTGGCGAGCGTCATGGCGTGCCAGCGCTGGCCGGCATCGAAGGAGACCTCGACCTTCGCGACGGTGTGGTCGCCGGCCCAGGCCGCGCCGCGCAGCGCGACCTCGCGGGTCGCCGCCGGCAGGCGCGTGCCGTTGGCGGGCGCGCTGATGATCGAGCGCACCGGCATCGAGGTCAGGTCGGTGAAATTGGTCTTGCCGTCGGCATTCGAGCCGGGAACGAGCGGGACGGTGGGCACGCGATAGGAGGTGCCGCCCATGCCCTGCCCGTCATGCGGCGTCGCGCGGACGAGGATGCGGTTCAGCCATTTCGACGAAAGCGAGGCCGGCCAGCCCGGCACGACGAGGCGCAGCGGGCCGCCATGGATATGGGGAAGCGGCTCGCCATTCATCCCCCAGACGATCAGGCAATGCGGCTCCAGCGCCTTCTCGATCGGCATGCCCCGCGAGATCGCGTTCTTGGTGGTATCGCCCGAGAGATGCGGATCGGCGCCGAAATGACCGGTGAACTTGGCGGAGGCCTTGAGGCCCGCCGCCTTCAGCACGTCGGCCAGGCGCACGCCGGTCCATTCGGCGCAGCCGGCGCCGCCATTGGTCCATTGGTTGCCGCGCGCCGCCGGGGAATAGAAGGAGCGGCCATTGCCGCCGCATTCCAGCACCATGCGGAAGGTCTGCGGCTTGAAGCGGGATTTCAGCTCCTTCACCGTCAGGGTCAACGGCTTCTCGACCTCGCCCTCGATCCTGAGCTGCCAGGCATCGACATCCTTGATCGGTTCCGGAATCTGGCCGTTGTTGCGGATGAAGAATTTCGAGATCGGCGTGGTGTCGTCGTCGAGCAGGTTCTCGGGCGTCTCGGCGACGAGCGGGCGGTCGCCGAGCAGGGCCAGGCCCTTGTCCTTGCCGGGATAGTCGAAGGGCTGCGGCCCCTTGGCCGGCGCGGCGGCCGTGGCGCCTTGCGCGGCGGCGGACGAGATCGGGGACAGGCGCGGCAGACCGCCGACAGCCAAGCCCAGCGCGGCAAGGCTGCCGCCGAGCAGAAGGCGCCGCGATGTACGGGGGGTATCGGTGGCGCCGGCAGCAGGCACGGCATCGGTATCGGCTGCGCCCTCGCGCAGGTCTGCTTCGTTGAGCATGGCGTTTCTCCCGAGGACATATTCCTCACTGGAGACGACGCTTCAGGGCTTCGATTTATTCCAAGCCGAGAGAAAAATATCTCAGCCGAGACAGGCGGGGCCGACGCTGCGCGCCGCGACCTGCTCGCGCGGAGTGCCGGGCTCGTCCCGCGTGATCCGGGCGACGAGTGTGGCGATGCCGTCGATGCGGGCCGGATCGATGCCGCGCCCGAGCAGCGCGTAGCTCGCGCGCTCATCGCGCCAGGCGCGGACCAACAGGCCGTCGCGATCCTGCACCGCCGGCTGCAGCGGCAGCGCCGCCTCGACCGGGGCGATCCACAGGCCGACGCGGCAGCCGTTCGGTCCGACATAGCCGGCGAGCATGCCGCCGCCACGGCGCCCCGCCGGATCGAGCGAGAGATGCACCAGGCGCAGCGAAGCAAGGGACAGGTCCGGCAAGGCTCCGGCATCGGCACCGGCAAGCTCGACGCCGAGGCGCGGCGCCTCGCCGGGCGTGGCCTGCGCGAGCCAAAGCTGATGCGCGGCGACGGCAGCCGAAAGCGACGAGCCGGGCGACTGCCGGTAGCTGAGACCGAAAGAGGCAGCACCGACGATCAGAACGAGACAGGCCGCCACAGCCCAGGGCAGCCAGCGCGCGACGCGCGGGCGGACCTGCGGCAACATGAAGGGCGGCGGCGCCGGCATGGGCGATGCCGCTTTGACCGTCGCGCGCAGCTTCGTCAGCGTCGCGACCTGCGCCGCGGCCTCGCGATCATGAGCGAGCGCCGCCGCGACCTTGGCGGCTTGATCGGGCTCCAGCTCGCCGTCGACATAGGCGTTGAGCGTGGTCCAGGAGAGGATGTCGCGTTCAGTCACTTAATCGCTGGCTCGTTTGCGCTGCAGCGCGGCGAAGGGACGGACGCTCCCGCCCTCGATCGCATTCAGAAGCAAAAGCCGCGCCCGGCTGAGGCGGCTCATCACGGTTCCCACCGGCACGGCCAGGATATCCGCCGCCTCGCCATAGCGGAAGCCGGCGAGATCGACCAGTTCGATCACCTCGCGATAGGGCTGATCGAGACGCTCCAGCGCCTGGCGGACGGTGATGACCGCGATCACCCGGTCGTCATGGCGCCATTGCTCGTCCTCGAGCGTCTCCTCGGCGATGGCTGCGCCGGTCTCGCCGCGGCGATGCTCGTCGATCCAGATATTGCGGAGTATCGCGAAGAGCCAGGCCCGGACGCGCTCGTCTTCCTCCGGCGGCGCGGCGGCAAGCGCCTTGGTCGCGCAGGATTGCAGCAGATCGGCTGCGCCGTCGCGGCTGCCGCTCAGGCGCAGCGCATAGGAGAACAGGCGCTCCCAATTCTGGCGCAGCGCACGCTCGACGATGATACGCAAGGACCAAGCCCTCCGCAGCGAATGGCCCTGTCTATCGCAGCGACGGGGCGGCTCCAAGCCTCGCCGGACGCGCCATCCCAACGAAAAGCCCCGCCGGCTGGGCCGGCGGGGCTTGTGGCAGAGCAAGGCTCGCGATGGACGGATCAGGCCGCGTCGGCGCGATCGGCGTTCATCACCTTGGCCCAGGCCGCGACGAAATCGTCGACGAACTTGCGGGCATTGTCGTCCTGGGCATAGACCTCGGCATAGGCGCGCAGCATCGAGTTCGAGCCGAAGACGAGGTCGACGCGGGTTGCGGTCCACTTCACCGCGCCGGTCTTGCGGTCGCGGATCTCGTAGAGGCCGTTCGCGGTCGGCACCCAGCTATTGGCCATGTCGGTGAGGTTGACGAAGAAGTCGCTGGTCAGAGCACCGACGCGGTCGGTGAACACGCCATGCTTCGTGCCGCCATGGTTGGTGCCGAGCACGCGCATGCCGCCGAGCAGCACGGTCATCTCCGCCGCCGTCAGGCCGAGGAGCTGGGCCCGGTCGAGCAGCATCTCCTCGCCGGTGACGACATAGGCTTCCTTCTGCCAGTTGCGGAAGCCGTCGGCGAGCGGTTCCAGCGGCGCGAAGGAATCGGCATCGGTCTGCGCGTCGGTGGCATCGCCACGGCCCGGGGCGAACGGGACGGTCACGTCGAAGCCGGAGGCCTTGGCCGCCTGCTCGACGCCGACATTGCCGGCGAGCACGATCACGTCGGCGACGCTCGCGCCGCTTGCCGCCGCGATCGGCTCCAGGACAGCGAGAACCTTCGCGAGACGCGCCGGCTCGTTGCCGGCCCAGTCCTTCTGGGGGGCGAGGCGGATGCGGGCGCCGTTGCTGCCGCCGCGCTTGTCCGAGCCGCGGAAGGTGCGGGCGCTGTCCCAGGCCGTCGAGACCAGATCGGCGGTCGAGAGGCCGCTGGCGGCGATCTTCGCCTTGAGCGCGGCGACATCGTAGCCGACGCGGCCGGCTGGAACCGGATCCTGCCAGATCAGCTCTTCGGACGGGACGTCCGGGCCGAAATAGCGCGATTTCGGGCCGAGATCGCGATGGGTCAGCTTGAACCAGGCGCGAGCGAAGGCCTCCGAGAACGCATCGAAATCGTTGAGGAAGCGCTCCGAGATCGCGCGGTAGGCGGGATCGACCTTCAGGGCCATGTCGGCGTCGGTCATCATCGGGTTGTGGCGGATCGAGGCGTCCTCGACATCGACCGGCTTGTCGGCGTCGGCGATCGAGACCGGCTCGTACTGCCAGGCACCGGCCGGCGACTTGCGCAGCTCCCAGTCATGGCCGAGCAGCATCTCGAAGAAGCCGTTGTCCCAGCGCGTCGGATGGGTGGTCCAGGCGCCCTCGATGCCGCTGACGACCTGGTCGCGGCCGATGCCGCGGCCCTTCCGGTTCATCCAGCCGAGGCCCTGGTCCTCGATCGAGCCGCCTTCCGGCGCCGGGCTGAGATTGGCCGCGTCGCCATTGCCATGGCTCTTGCCGATGGTGTGGCCGCCGGCGGTCAGAGCGACGGTCTCCTCGTCGTTCATCGCCATGCGCGCGAAGGTCTCGCGCATCATCGCGGCAGTCTTCAGCGGGTCGGGCTTGCCGTTCACGCCTTCCGGATTGACGTAGATCAGGCCCATCTGGACGGCAGCCAGCGGGTTCGCCAGCGTCTTGGCATCGGCGACGTCGCCGTAGCGGTTGTCGCTCGGCGCCAGCCACTCCTTCTCCTCGCCCCAGTAGATGTCCTTCTCGGGGTGCCAGATGTCCTCGCGGCCGAAGGCGAAGCCGAAGGTCTTCAGGCCCGCGACCTCATAGGCGATCGTGCCGGCGAGCGCGATCAGATCGGCCCAGCTCACGCGGTTGCCGTATTTCTTCTTGATCGGCCAGAGCAGGCGGCGCGGCTTGTCGGTATTCGCGTTGTCCGGCCAGGAGTTCAGCGGGGCGAAGCGCTGGTTGCCGGTGCCGGCGCCACCGCGGCCGTCAGAGATGCGATAGGTGCCGGCGGCATGCCAGGTCATGCGGGCCATGGTGCCGACATAGCTGCCCCAGTCGGCCGGCCACCAGTCCTGGCTGTCGGTCATCAGCGCGCGCAGGTCGTTCTTCAGCGCCGCGACGTCGAGCTTCTTCAGCTCCTCGCGATAATTGAAGTCCTTGCCGAGCGGATTGGTCTTGCTGTCCTGCTGATGGAGGATATCCAGGTTCAGGGCGTTCGGCCACCAGCTCGTGACGGAGCCACCGGTCTGGGTCATTCCGCCATGCATGACCGGGCACTTGCCGGCCTTCTTCACGTCGCTGCCGTCCATGATATCCCCCTTCGGAGCCTGCTGATCCGGTCTTTCCGGCAGGCGCCTGACGCCTCGCGCCGGAAGGCGGCGCCTCCCGCATCCGCCCGAAGCCGATGCCGCGCCATTCCATTCGAATGGTTCTAGGGAAAAGCTACCATAATGAGAACTTGAATTTTCAAATCAGTACGATAATTTTTTCAAATGCTGTCGATCAAGCACCTCCGCTATTTCGCGGCCCTGGCCCAGCACCGCCATTTCGGCCGCGCGGCGGATGCCTGCGCCATCAGCCAGCCCGCTCTTTCACTGCAGATCAAGGACCTGGAAGACCTCATCGGCGCACAACTGGTCGAGCGCGACCGCAGGCAGATCCGGTTGACCAGCCTGGGCGAAGCCTTTGCCGGACGGGCTGGGCAGATCCTGCGCTCGGTCGACGAACTGGCCGATCTGGCGCGAGCCTCCAGCCCGACGCTGGGCGGCCGCCTGCGCATCGGCATGATCCCGACGGTCGCGCCCTATCTCCTGCCGGCGGTGATCCGGCGGCTGGCGGAACGCTTCCCGGCGGTCGACCTGCGTCCGCGCGAAGCGGTAACGGGCAAGCTGACGGAAGACCTCATCAACGGCAGTCTCGATGTCGCGGTGATGGCCCTGCCCGCCTCCGAACCCTCCCTGCAGGATCATCCGCTGTTCGACGAGGAGTTCGTCCTGGTGCGCGCCCTCTCCGACAGGCACAAGCCGCCGCCCAGCGTGGAGAGCCTGCGCACGATGCGCCTGCTGCTGCTGGAGGAAGGTCACTGCTTCCGCGACCAGGCGCTGGCCTTCTGCAACATGGCTTCCGGCCTGGCGCAGGACCCGATGGAAGGCAGCTCGCTGGCCACGCTGGTGCGGATGGTCGGCGCCGGCATGGGCGTGACGCTGATCCCGGAGATGGCGGTCGCGGCCGAGACCGCGGCCGTGGAGGTCGGCATCGCCCGGCTGGCGAAACCGAGGCCACGACGCAGCATCGGCCTGGTCTGGCGCAAGACGAATCCCCTGGCCGGGCATTTCCTGCAGGTCGGCGAGATCGTCCGGCAGGAGCACGACGTCCTGCGCCGGCATGACAGCGCGACACGGCTCCCCGATCCGGGCTTCCGGGAAGGATCAGATCGCGCCGACGACCTGGTGGATCAACCATAGGAGCAGGCCAAGCCAGCCGATCTGGATTACTCCCAGAAACAGCGCGAGCACGACCATCATGCCGCGCTCGCCCCGCCGCTCCCCTTCGGAGCGGCCGGCGGCCATCGAACCCGTCACGATCATCTCCGCCCCCACCACTGACGGAACCGGCTTAGCGGGAATATGACGCAACGTTAACAGGATGCTTAATTCATCGTAAACGCGACAGAGGCGGACCGGCTCGATGCCGCCGCGCCTCCATGAGGCGCCTCATGCGAAAAACGGCCCGTTTCCGGGCTGCCGATCAATCGGTGAGGCAATCGCTGAAAGGCTCACCAGCCGCGGTGGCGGCGATAGTAGCCGGGCGGCGGGCCGTAGCCGCGGCGCGGACCGTAGCCATAGCCCGGGCCATAGCCGGGACGGGGGCCGTAGCCATAGCCACGACGGCCATGCCGCTGCTGCCGCATCGTTTCGCGCATGATCATGTGGCGCCGCTCGGCAGCGGCCGACCATGTGTATTCAACGGCCTGCTTGTCCAGTTGCTGCGCCGTCGCGGCCGGCAGCTCGTCCGAGGCCACAGCCGGCGCCGCCAGCGACAGCCCGATGCCCAGAGCGGCAAACGTGAGGAATTTGCGCATCCATGTTCTCCTTGTGCTGCCCGCATTAAACGCGCCAATCTGCCAACGGTTCATGAAGTGGATTGTCGGCTTCCGTTCATAATGGCCGTCGACCGGATGCAGCCGCGATGCGTTGCGACGCCGTTCGGGCCCTCAATCTGGCAAGGGCGCGGTGCGCGCGTCAAAGAGCGCCTGCTCTTCCTCTCTCGCAGAATCCGTTCAACACGCGAAACCGCCGCAACGTCACCGAAACGGGGCCCTATCAGCGAGGATGGAAAGGCCTGGCTGGGGCGGGAGGATTCGAACCTCCGCATGGCGGTACCAAAAACCGCTGCCTTACCGCTTGGCGACGCCCCAATATGCGGCGCCTTCTAGAACGCGGCGGCCCGACGCGCAACCGTCAAGCGGCCGTGCCCCTCCCGCGCCGCAAGAATTCCTCCACAACCCGCAAAGAGCCTGTTGCGCCCGGGCCGCGTGCTGGCTATAAGCCGGCCACCAGCGGATCGGAGTGTGGCTCAGCCTGGTAGAGCACCTCGTTCGGGACGAGGGGGTCGCAGGTTCAAATCCTGCCACTCCGACCAAAATTTCCCGATATGTTCAAGACGACGAAAAGTGGCCCTCACGGGCCTTTTCCGTTCATGGCATTTGCCTAGGCCGGGAAAACGTCACCTAACCGTCAGATGGCATGCCTATTGCGCCGCATCCGAAACGGAGGCGACCATGCTGCGCGACTGCCCGACCGATGCGAAAGCCACGCTCGCCCTGATCGCCCTCTCGGCGATCTGCATCCTGGGCTGGCTCGCCGATCTCAGGCTTTGAGCGCGCCCCTGTCGCCTCGCACCAACAATGTCTAGAATGCCGCCGCATCGAATCGAACGGTCGGGGCCATGAAGCGCATCACCCTCCTTGCCGGCATCCTCGGACTGGCCGTGTTCCTGTCCGGTTGCGACAAATGCGGCAATTTCAGCCCGCTGTTCGGGCCCGCCAAAAGCTGCGGCGACAAGTCGACCAGCTAGCGCCGCCTCGCCCGTGACGAGCGACGAGATCGCATTCGACCGCAGCGTGACGACGGAAGCCGGCACGGTCGCGAGCCTGTCGCCGCTGGTGCGCCGGATCATCGCCGGCAATGGCGGGCCGATGACCTTCACGGGCACCTGCTCCTATATCGTCGGCCGCGGCACGGTCGCGATTATCGATCCCGGCCCCGACGACCCCGGCCATGTCGAGCGCCTGCTGGCGGCGGTCCGCGGCGAGACGGTCAGCCATATCGTCGTCACCCACACGCATCGCGACCACTCGCCGGCTGTTCCCGCGCTGAAAGCAGCGACCGGCGCCCTGGTGGTGGGCTGCGGGCCGCATCGCCCGTCGCGCGAGCTCGGGCCGGGCGAGTGCCGCGTGCTCGATGCCGCCGCCGATAACGATTTCGTGCCGGACGCGGAAATGCGCGACGGCGACGCCGTCTCCGGTCCCGGCTGGAACCTCGCCGCCGTCGCGACGCCCGGCCACACCGCCAATCACCTCGCCTTCACGCTGGCCGAGGAGGAGACGCTGTTCTCCGGCGACCATGTCATGGCCTGGTCAACTTCGGTCGTCGCCCCGCCCGACGGCTCGATGGCGGCCTATATGGCCTCGATCGAGAAGCTGCGCGGGCTCGAGCATGCCCGCTACTGGCCGGGCCATGGCGGCCCGGTGACCGAGCCGCAGCGCTTCCTGCGCGGCCTCGTCCAGCATCGCCGCCAGCGCGAGGCCGCGATCCTGAACCGGCTCGCCGCGGGCGACGAGACCATCGCCGCGATGGTTCCGGCGATCTATCAGGGCCTGGCGCCGGCCCTGCATGGAGCCGCCGCGCTTTCGGTTCTGGCCCAGCTCGAAGACCTCGTCCTGCGCGGCACCGTCCGGTCGAGCGACGCGATTCCCGCCCTCGCCAGCCGCTACAGGCTCGCCTGACGCAGCCGGCTCACCGGTTCTCCACAAGCAGCTCGATCTCGTCGGCGAAGGCCGCGACGCGTGCGGCATTGGCGCCGAGATCGTGGCTGCCGAGGCGCGAGGCCGAGCGGATATCGATGCGGCTGCCGTCGACGCGCGGCCGGATGCGGATGGTGATGTCCTCCGAAAAATGCAGGAGGCGGCCCCGCGCGACGGCCTCGACCCGCCCGGCGCCGCTGCGCCCTCCCGGGCGCGCCGCCTCCAGCACCTGCCACCCGAGACCCAAAGCCGCGCGCCTGGCGAGGTCGAAGGCCGCCTCCGCCGGCAGTTCGAGCAGGATCGGCACCGCCTTGGGGTAGGCCCGCCGCTGCAGGCGCCGGCGCTCGGCCGGCACGTCCGGCGGGACCCGGCCGGCGCGGGCGGTCAGCGCGGCCTGGGAGCGGCTGAAGGCGGGTGGATCGTCGATATCGGTCGAGACATCGGCCAGGGCCGGCCGGGTTACCAGCCGCACGGCGACATAGCCGGCCGGTGCGAGCAGGATGAGCGAGAGCAGCATCGCGCCGGCGGCCTTGCCGACGCCGCGATGACCGGACTGCCAGATGCGGATGAAGGCGATGACGGCGAGGCCGAGCGCCGCCAGCACGAGGACATAGGCTCCGGCGACCGGCGCCAGCCTTTCGACGCTGGGCTCGCGCAACCGGACCAGCAGCAGCGACAGAAGCAGTACCGCGCAGGCAAACCAGGCCAGCCGCCGGCTCCAGATGGCGGCGCGCGAAACCGGTTCCGCGAAGACGAGACGGCGGTGCATCGCCCTTTCGTGCCTGCCAAGGCCCCGGATGGCAAGCGGCGGCGTGGCCCAGGAGCCTCTAGTCGAGCCCGGCGGGGTTTCGACGCCGGGCCGGGTTGGAGGCTCTAAGCGCAATCTTAATCAAATCGGCAATAAAACGGCAGGACGAGGACAGGCTGCGGCCTGCCTCCCGGCCTCCGTCACCGCCTTATCGCCGCCTATCACGCCCGAGCCCCGCCGTGAAATTCTTCCCTTCGTCGATCCAGAACTATCTCGTCGCCACGATGGCCTGCCTTTGCGTGCCCGGTATCGGCGCGTTGGGCTACATGGCTCAGCAGTCCATTTCGGACGTGAGCAGCAACATGCGGCTGGCCGAACTGGTCCAGGCCGACAAGGCCCTGCTGCTCACGGGCAACGCGATCCGTACCGCGCGCGGGCAGGCGCAGACCAGTATTCAGGTCGCCGACGATCCGGCCGTGACGCTGAAGCAGATCGAGGAGAGCAACCGCAGCCGCATCGCCAACGCGATCGCCCAGCTCGACAAGACCGACCTGCCGGGCCGCAAGGAGCTGATCGCCGGCATTCTGGAGCAGCAGAAGCTCACCGACGCCAAGATGGCCGATCTCTATGCCGAGGCCGCCAAACCCAAGGCCCAGCGCAGCCTTGCCGCGACCATGCCCTGGTATAACGGCATCGGCGGGATCGAGGCCGCGATCGTCAAGGCCTCGGACGGGACGTCGAGCGCCGCGCGCCTCGCCGATCCGATTCTCGCCGATCTGCAAGGCTTCAAGTCGGCCGGCTGGGACGTCCGCTCGAACTACGGCACCCAGTGCTCGGTGCTGCGTCCGCCCTTCGGCTCCGGCAAGGCGCTGGAGACCGCGCAGGTCCGCAAGCTCGGCGAATTGCGCGGCGTCTCCAACGCCGCCGGCGAGACGCTGAAGCAGCTCGCCTCGCGCCCCGGAGTCGGCAGCGAACTCGCCCGCAAGGTCGGCGTGATGTCCGGCGAGGTCGCGGCCTCCAATCGCAAGATGGACGAGCTGATCGGCAAGCTCGGCCAGGGTTCCGGCCCCGTCATCGCGGCGGAGGAGTGGACGAAGCAGTGCAACGGCCCGTTCACCGCGATCGTCGCCGCCGTCACCCAGTCTCTCGACGACATGGTGGTGCGGACCGACGACAAGCTCACTGCCGCCTGGGTCAGGCTCGGAATCGTCGGCACGCTGCTGGCTGTGCTGCTTGCGATCTGCATCATGAGCCTGCGCGGCATGCAGCGCCGGATCGCACGGCCGCTGGTCTCGCTGAAATCGGCGCTGGACGAGATGCAGCAGGGCAATTTTGCCCAGGCCATCCCGGCAGCTCCTTCGCCGGACGAGATCGGCGCGCTGAGCGGCGCGCTCGAGATCTATCGCGAGAATGCGCTCGCCCTCGAACAGAACCGGCGCGACCGCGAGCTCGCCATGCTCGCCGATGCCGAACAGGCCGCCCATGTCCAGAAGCTGCTGGGCGAGGTCGCCACCATCGTCGCCGATGCGCGCGAGGGTAATTTCTCCGGCCAGGCGCAGGTCGGCGGCATGGAAGGCCCCCTGAAGGAACTCGTCGAGGGCATCAACGAGATCAACGCGGTTGTCGATGGCGCGACGACGGAGTTCGCGGAGGCTTTGTCGGCGATTGCGGGCGGCGACCTGACGAACCGTGTCGAGACGGCCTATCGCGGCCGCTTCGCCGATCTGAAGGGCGCGATCAACGAGACGGTCGACCGTCTGTCGGACACGGTGGCGACGATCCAGACGACCTCGGCGGATGTCGGGCTGGCCGCGCGGGAGATCAACATGGGCGCCGACGACCTGTCGAAGCGCACCGAGGAGCAGGCCTCCTCGCTGGAGGAGACCGCGGCCACGACCGAGGAGCTCGCAGCCTCGGTCAAGGCCTCGGCCCAGGCCTCGAAGGATGCCGCAAGGATCGCCGACGAGGCGATGCAGGCGGCCCAGAACGGCGGCGCCATCGCCGGCCAGGCGGTCGACGCCATGGCAAGGATCGAGACCGCCTCGCAGAAGATCTCCGACATCATCCGCGTGATCGACGACATCGCCTTCCAGACCAACCTGCTCGCGCTCAACGCCGCGGTCGAGGCGGCGCGCGCCGGCGAGGCCGGCAAGGGCTTCGCGGTGGTGGCCAGCGAGGTGCGGACCCTGGCGCAGCGTTCCGGCGAGGCGGCCAAGGACATCTCCGGGCTGATCTCTTCGTCCAACGCCGAGGTCGGCGAGGGCGTGAAGCTGGTGCGCCAGGCCGGCGACCAGCTCGCGCGCATCCTCGAAGCCTCGCAGAAGGTGGCGGCCACCATCGCCGACATCTCGGCCGCCTCGGGCGAGCAGGCCAACGGCATCGACGAGATGAGCCAGGCCGTCGCCCATCTCGACGAGATGACCCAGCAGAACGCGGCGCTCTCCGAGCAGAGCGCGGCCTCGGCCGGCTCGCTGTCCGGCCGGATCGAGCAGCTCAACGCGCTGGTCGCGACCTTCCGCACCGGCCGCGAGGCTTCCGGCCAGGGGACCTACGCCCAGCCGGCCGCGGCGGCACGGGCGAAGGCGCCGGTCCGGGCCGCGCGGCCCGGTCCCGTCGCCGCCGCGACCTCCGGCGAGCCGGAGCGGCTGCGCCAGCTCGCCGAAGCGGCCTTCGTCCAGTCCCGCTCCACCCCCGCCCCGCGCAAGGTCGCCAATGGCGGTGGCGGACGCGCCAGCGATTCGGGATGGGAGGAGTTCTGAGGCGACACGGCCTCCGGACTACTCGAACACGGCACGCGCGGCGCCCCGAAAGGGCGCCGTTCGCGGTTCAGGCGACAGCCAGTGATCCCGGGCGACCAAAGGGAGACCCGGGATGCATTCCGGAACCTTTTCCGGGCAGGCTACGGAATGGTTCCCGGATCTCCGCTGCGCTCCGTCCGGGATGACGCGCTCTTGATGAAGGCGTTGAGCGAGCCCAATCACGCCGGCAATCGGTAATCCCTGAACATCTCGCGCAGCTTGGTCTTCTGGATCTTGCCGGTCGCGGTGTGAGGAATCGCCTCGACCAGCACGACATCGTCCGGCAGCCACCATTTCGCGATCTTGCCGGCCATGAAGGCGAGCATCTCGTCCTTGCCCGGCGTGCGGCCGGGTTTCGGCACGATGACCAGCAGCGGGCGCTCGTCCCATTTCGGATGGGCAACGCCGATCACCGCGGCTTCCGCGACGTCGGGATGGCCGACCGCGAGGTTTTCGAGATCGATCGAGGAGATCCACTCGCCGCCGGACTTGATCACATCCTTCGAGCGGTCGGTGACCTGCATGTAGCCGGCGGGATCGATCGTCGCGACGTCGCCGGTGTCGAAGAAGCCGTGGTCGTCGAGGATGGCACCATCGCTGCGGTAATAGGCGCCCGCGACCGCCGGCCCGCGCACCTTGAGCCGGCCGAAGGTCTGGCCGTCCCAGGGCAGGTCGCGGCCGGCATCGTCGGTGAGGCGGAACTCGACCGTGAAGGGCGGATGGCCCTGCTTGACCTTGAGATCGTAGAGCGCGTCACCCTCCAGCCCCTGATAGACCGGCTTCAGCGAGCAGAAGGAGCCGAGCGGGCTCATCTCGGTCATGCCCCAGGCATGGGCCACGTCGACGCCGTATTTGCGCTCGAAGACCTCCGTCATCGCACGCGGGCAGGCCGAGCCGCCGATGACGACGCGCTTCAACGTCGAAAGCTTGCCACTGGTCGCCTCCAGATGCTGGAGAAGCCCGAGCCAGACGGTCGGCACCGCCGCCGTCATGGTCACGCCCTCCTCCTCCAGCAGTTGATGCAACGAAGGACCGTCGAGCTTGGCGCCCGGCATGACCAGCTTGGCGCCGGTCATCGGCGCGGAATAGGCCAGCGACCAGCTATTGGCGTGGAAGAGCGGCACCACCGGCAATACCGTGTCGCGCGCCGACAGGCCCATGAAGTCCGGCGCGGCGCAGGCGAGCGCGTGCAACACGTTGGAGCGATGGGAATAGAGCACGCCCTTCGGCCCGCCGGTCGTGCCCGAGGTGTAGCAGAGCCCGGCCGCCGTGTTCTCGTCGAAGCGGCCCCAGGCAAAGTCGTCATCAACCTCGGCCAGCCAGTCCTCATAGGCGACGGCGCCCTTGAGATTGGTTTGCGGCATATGCGCGGCGTCGGTGAGCACGATGTAGCGCTCGACGCTCGTCAGCTTGTCCTGGATCGCCTCGATCATCGGCACGAAGGTGAGGTCGAGGAAAAGCAGACGGTCTTCGGCATGCTCGATGATCCAGGCGATCTGCTCCGGGAAGAGGCGCGGATTGACCGTATGCGTGATCGCGCCGATGCCGCTGATGCCATACCAGAGTTCGAGATGGCGGTCGGTGTTCCAGGCGAGCGTCGCGACCCGGTCTCCGAGGGCAATGCCCTGGCGCTGCAGGCGCTTCGCCACCTTCAGGGCACGGATGCGGATCTCAACATAGCTGCGACGTCTCAAGGCGCCATCCTCGACGGCGCGGCTCACCACCTCGCGGGTACCGTGCTGGACGGCGGCGTGGTCGATGATGCGATGGAGCAGAAGGGGCCAGTCCTGCATCAGGCCAAGCATGCGCATGTCCTCCCGAGATCATTTTCCGGTGAAGATAGCGACGGGCTTCCGCGAAAGGGAAGTCATCCGATCGGAGGCTCGCCTGCACGCGCGAGATGGTTTAGGTCTGATCCTTCACGAGCGGGGGAAACGCCATGACCGCAGCGAAAGCCGCGCCACAGGCCGTGACGGAACCGGACCGGGTCTGGTTCCGCTTCATGCGGCTGCACCAGCGCATGCTGATGCAGATGACGGCGCGAATCCGCACGCTCGGCCTTTCGATCCCGCAATTCGACCTGCTCTCGACCCTGACCGAGCAGGAAGGCATCAGCCAGAGCGAGCTGGCCGAGCGGCTCTACGTCACCAAGGGCAATGTCTCCGGCCTCGTCGACCGGCTGGTGCAGGCGGGGCTGGTCGAGCGCCGCGCCATCGCCGGCGACCGGCGCTCCTACGCGATGCACTTGACGCCGGAGGGCCGCCGCCTCGCCGAAGCCGGCATCGCCGCTCAGCGCGATTTCGTTGCCAGCACGCTCGGCAAGCTGAAACCGGGCGACCTCGCCGAGCTCGACAGGCTCGTGCTGGTCTGGCGCGACCTCGCCCGCGCCGTCGATGCCGGGTGAGCGGCCATGGCTGACGGCATCGACCTGACGGCCTCCGCCACGGCTCTGCGCCAGGCGTTGCTCGCCCGCCGCTTCAGCGCCACCGACCTGCTCGAAGCCAGTTTTGCCCGCATCGATGCGCTGAACCCGCGCCTCAATGCCATTGTAGCGCAGGATCGCGACGCCGCCCGTGCGATGGCGAAGGCCTCGGATAAGCGCATCGCCAACGGCACCGCCCGCCCGCTCGAAGGGCTGCCGATCACGATCAAGGACGCCTTCGACGTCGCCGGCCTGCCCTCCTCCGGCGGACTACCGGCCTATCGCGAGCGCGTGCCGGCCGAGGATGCCGCCGCCGTGGCACGACTGCGGGCCGCCGGCGTCGTGATCGTCGGCAAGACCAACGTCCCGGTCTTCTCCGGCGATTTCCAGAGCTACAACCCGGCCCATGGCGTGACCAACAATCCCTGGGACGAGGCGCGCTCGCCCGGCGGCTCCTCGGGCGGGGCCGCGGTCGCGGTCGCGACCGGCATGAGCGTCTTCGAGCTCGGCTCCGATCTCGGCAGCTCGATCCGCTGGCCGGCCCATGCCTGCGGCGTGTTCGGGCTCAAGACGAGCTGGGGGCTGGTCTCGACCTGGGGCGCGATCCCGCCTCCGCCCGAGCGGCGCACCCTGCGCAATGTCGATCTGATGGTCGCCGGGCCGATCACCCGTGCCGCCGAGGACCTCGACCTGATCCTGCCGGTGATCGCCGGACCGCGCGATACCGCCCTACTCGCCCCTGTCTTGACGGAGCCGCGCCGGACCAGCGCCAAGGGCCTGCGCGTCGCGCTCTGGGCCGACGATCCCTTCGCGCCGGTCGACCGCGAGGTCTCTGACGCCGTGCGCGAGGCCGCGCGACGCCTGGCCGAGGCCGGCGCGATCGTCGACGAGACGGCGCGCCCCTCGATCCGCTTTGCCGACGCCTTCGAGGTCTATGCGCTCCTGAATCATGCCGTCGTGGCCTATGGCCTGCCGCCGAAGGTGCGCGCCCGCATCCAGGCGCAAGCCGCGCGTTTCAGCCCGAACGACCTGTCGCATCAGGCCCTGCAGGCACGCGGAGCCCGGATGACGCCCGGCCTCTACCAGCAGGTCAGCCAGCGCCGGCTCGCCCAGAAGCGGCAATGGGCCAGCTTCTTCAGCCGCCATGACGTCGTGCTCTGCCCGCCGGCTCCGGTCGCCGCGATCGCGCACGACCACGGACCGGATATCCATGCGCGGCGTCTGATCGTGAACGGCGAGCCGCGACCCTATCTCGATTTCCTGCTCTGGGCGGCACTTGCCACGGGAGCGGACCTGCCGGCCCTGTCGGCGCCGGTGATGCGCTCGCGCGAAGGCCTGCCGCTGGGCGTCCAGATCATCGCGCCCTTCGGCGAGGACCGCACGGCCATCGCCGTCGGCGCGATGCTGGAGGAGCTGGGCGGCCGCTTCACACCGCCGCCCCTCGTACCATAGGTCATTTCCTGAGAGACCACGTCGTCATCCCGGGCTTGACCTGGGATCCATTCCGGAGCGTTGCCGATCAAGGTTCAGGCACGGATCCCGGATCTCCGCTTCGCCGCGTCCGGGATGACGCGCGTTTTCGGAGAGGCGTAGCTTGTTTTCAGGCGGCGTGAACGGCCCCTTCGCCCGTTTGGCGCGAGGTCTTTCCGTTTCGCGCGCCCTGCGGCAGAGTCTACCGTCCCCTGCGCCAAAATAGCTCAACATTTGCGGTCATATCGGCGTATACTGGAAAGAATATTAAACGGAGCCGGGAGCCCATCATGCTGTCGAACGTCGCCGTCCGGGATATCGAGACCCTCGTCCATCCCTATACCAACCTCGCCACGCATCGGCAGACGGGCCCGCTCGTGCTGGAGAGCGGCAAGGGCATCTATGTCTACGATTCCTCCGGCAAGGAATATATCGAGGGCATGGCCGGGCTCTGGTGCACCTCGCTCGGCTACTCGAACCAGGAGCTGGTCGAGACCGCCTATGAGCAGATGAAGAAGCTGCCCTTTACCCATATCTTCGGCGGGCGCAGCCATGACCCGGCGATCGAGCTCGCCGAGAAGCTGAAGGAGATCGCCCCGGTTCCGATCTCCAAGGTGTTCTACGGCGCCTCCGGCTCGGACGCCAACGACACCCAGGTCAAGATCGTCTGGTATCTCAACAACGCGCTCGGCCGCCCGCAGAAGAAGAAGATCATCTCGCGGCTGAAGGGCTATCACGGCGTCACCGTCGCCTCGGCCTCGCTGACCGGCCTGCCGAACAACCATATCGATTTCGACCTGCCGCTGCCGGGCATCCTGCACACCTCCTGCCCGCATCACTACCGCTTCGCCGAGCCCGGCGAGAGCGAGCAGGATTTCTCGTCGCGCCTTGCCGCCGAGCTGGAAGAGATGATCCTGCGCGAAGGGCCGGATACGGTCGCCGCCTTCATCGCCGAGCCCGTGATGGGCGCCGGCGGCGCGATCATCCCGCCGGAGGGCTATTTCGAAAAGATCAACGCCGTGCTCGCCAAGTACGACGTGCTGTTCATCTCGGACGAGGTCATCACCGGCTTCGGCCGCACCGGCAAGATGTTCGGCACCGAGACCTACGGACTCAACGCCGACTCGATCTCGCTCGCCAAGCAGATCACCTCGGCCTATTTCCCGCTCAGCGCCGTGATGATGAACGACAAGATCTATGACGTGCTCGTCGACCAGAGCCGCAAGATCGGCACCTTCGGCCACGGCAACACCTATGCCGGCCATCCGGTCGGCTGCGCGGTGGCGGTGAAGACGCTGGAGATCTACCAGCGCGAGAAGATCGTCGACCACGTCGAGAAGGTCTCGTCGACCTTCCTGCGCCGCCTGAACAAGCTCGCCGAGCACCCGCTTGTCGGCGAGGCCAAGGGCGTCGGCCTGATCGGCGGCGCCGAGCTGGTCAAGGACAAGCAGACCAAGGCCTCGTTCGAGGGAAAGAAGGGCGTCGGCGCCAAGGCCGTGGCCTATGCGCTGGAAGAGGGCTTCATCACCCGCGCCATGGGCGACCGCCTCGCCTTCTGCCCGCCGCTCGTGATCAACGAGGCCGAGATCGAGGAAATGTTCAACCGCTGCGAGCGCGCCCTCGACAAGACGCTGAACTGGGCCAAGGCCGAAGGCCTCTTCGCCTGAACGCCTGATATCGCGGGAAGATTGACGGCCGGGCGGCATCGCCCGGCCTTTTTTCGTGTTCAGCAATAAGGCGGAATCCGGGATCCCCGCCGGAAAACGCCACGAACAGATCACAGAGGCGCCCCGGCGCCGTCCCGATCAGGTGTCAGAGATGGAGGGGTCGGCTGGCGCGAGCCGCCGGCACGAGGTTCACAGCTTGAGTCAGGAGCCATGCTTCAACGCGACGCCCATACCCCGACGCCGGTCCGCAAGAGTTTCCACGACGCCACGGCGCGGGCGACCTATGCGACCCTCTTCCGCCCGATCGCGCTTCAGGCGGTCGCCGCGGGAACCCGACAGATGTCGCCTGCGTTGAAGCAGCACGGCGAAGCGCGCAGGGGCGACCTGCCCGGCGTTCTCCGCCACGGTTTCATCGACTGAAACCTCCCCTTCGAGACCCATGACTTGGCCGGTGCGGAGCGTGCTCCCACCGGCCTTTTTCTTGGGCGATGCCGGCGAGACCATCCGAGAACCGTAATTTTGCGAAGCCGCCTTGTCATTCCGGGGCATGCCACAGGCATGAACCCGGAACCCATGAACACGCCGCCGCTCCATTTGTCGTCATGCTCGCCCTTGTGGCGAGCATCCACGTCTTGGGCACCGCATTGCATGAGGGAGGACGTGGATGGTCGGGACAAGCCCGACCGTGACGGAAACGGCGTGTTCATGGATTCCGGATTCTTCGCTTACGCGAAGCCCCGGAATGACAAGGGCGGTCGAAGCCAAGGCACCAAACGAAAAACGGGCGGCCCGAAGGCCGCCCGCTCAATTCTCAGGGCCGCTCAAATCCGATCAGACGACGATGACCTTGGCGCCCGCGGGAACGCGGTTGAACAGGTCGATCACGTCGATATTGCGCATGCGGATGCAGCCCGAGGAGGCCGAGCGGCCGATCGTCTCGGGCTCGTTGGTGCCGTGGATGCGGTAGAGCGTGTCCCGGCCGTTCTGGTAGAGATAGAGCGCGCGCGCGCCGAGTGGGTTGTTGGGGCCACCATTCATGCCGCCGGCAACCGGCTTCAGATGCGGCCAGCGCTTGACCATCTCGGCCGGCGGCGTCCAGCGCGGCCATTCCGCCTTGCGCTGCACGACGGCCTCGCCGGTCCAGCCATAGGCCTCCTCGCCGGTAGCGACGCCGTAGCGGATCGCCTTCTTGTTCGGCAGGACGAGATAAAGGAACTTCTCCCTGGTATCGATGTAGATCGTGCCGGGCGGCTGCCCGGTCGGATCGGCGATCTCATAGGGAAGGTAGGGCAGGTAGGTGTCGAACTTGGGGACGAGCGCGATATATTCGGCGTCACGGGCTGACAGCTCCGGAGCGGCCACGCTCTTATACTGGCAGGCACCCAGCAGGGCGGACAGCGCCAGTGCAACGAAAGCGGTCTTCTTCATAGCCTCCACCCAGCCGACCCGAAGGCAGCCTTTATGATGAATCGAACGTTAACGCTTCGTGTCGCCCGAGCGCTCCCCCACAAGCGGCGGCTCGGCGAAGCACTAGGCCTCAAACGGCGAGGGTGCAATCCGGTTCCGTTTCCCGGGAGTAGAAGGCCGTTTGGCGTGGCAAAGCGGCCACGCATGGCGTCTCGGCCGCCTTTCACGCGGAGGTGACCGGCCTTGACGACCCTGCTCTTCACCCACCCGGCCAGCCTCGCCCATGCGATGCCGCCGGGCCACCCCGAATGCGCCGACAGGATCAGGGCGGTCGAGCAGGCCCTCGAGGCCGAACGATTCGCGGCGCTGATTCGGCTGGAGGCACCGCTCGGCACGCTCGCTCAAGTGGCGCTCTGCCACTCCGAATCCTATGCGCAGGCGCTGATCGCCTCGGCACCTGCCGCCGGCTTCGTGCAGGTCGACGCGGACACGCTGATCTCCCCCGGCACGATCGAGGCGGCGCTGCGCGGCGTCGGCGCGGCGGTCGCCGCCGTCGACGAGGTGATGACCGGCACGGCCCGCAACGCCTTCGTCGCGATGCGCCCGCCCGGCCACCATGCCGAGCGCGAGCGCGCCATGGGCTTCTGCTTCTTCAACCACGCCGCGATCGCGGCCCGCCACGCGCAGAAGGCGCATCGCGCCGAGCGCGTCGCGGTGGTCGACTGGGACGTGCATCACGGCAACGGCACGCAGGACATCTTCTGGGACGATGCCTCGGTGCTCTACGCCTCCGTCCACGAGATGCCGCTCTATCCCGGCACCGGCTCGGCCATGGAGCGCGGCACGCAGGGCACGATCGTCAACGCACCTTTACGTGCCGGCGACGGCTCCGACGAATTCCGCGACGCCTTCGAGATGGCGATCCTGCCGCGGCTCGACGCCTTCCGCCCCGACCTCGTGGTGATCTCGGCCGGGTTCGACGCCCATTGGCGCGATCCGCTCGCCAGCCTCAACCTGCGCGAGGCGGATTTCGCCTGGGCGACCCAGAAGCTGATGGAAGCCGCCGACCGCCATGCCGGCGGCCGGGTCGTCTCGGTGCTGGAGGGCGGCTACGATCTCGACGCGCTTGCGAAATCGACGACCGCCCATGTCTCGGCGCTGATGGAGGGGTGAGCGCCGGGCGCCTGCTTATTCCAGCGGCGCCGTCCCGGCGATCTCGATACCGAAGCCGCTCAAGCCCACGAAGGAGCGCGGCGAGGAGGCGAGGTTCACGATCGAGCGCACGCCGAGATCGCGCAGGATCTGCGCGCCGAGGCCGACCTCGCGCCATTGCTGGCTGCGCAAAGCGTCCGAGTTCTCGTCGTCCACAGGCTTGATCGGCACGCCGGCGCTGCCGTCGCGCAGATAGATCAGCACGCCCTTGCCTTCCTGCTGGAAGCGGCGCAGTGCGCACTGGATCGAGCCGGCGCCGCCGAGCACATCGGCGACGACATCGGCGCGATGCAGGCGGGCCGGCACCTTCTCGCCATCGCCGAGCTTGCCCATGACGAAGGCGAAATGCTGGGTGCTGTCGAAGGGCGTGACATAGACGTGGCCGGTCACGTCGCCGAACTCGGTCTTGACCGGGAAGGAATGCACGCGCTCGACCAGCTTCTCGCGCGACTGGCGATAGGCGATCAGGTCCGCCACGGTGATCTGCTTCAAACCGTGCTTCTCGGCGAAGGCCGTGATCTGCGCGCCCTTCATCACCGTGCCGTCGTCATTGGCGAGTTCGCAGATGACGCCGACCTGCGGCAGGTCGGCAAGCTTGCACAGGTCGACGGCCGCTTCGGTATGGCCGGAGCGCATGAGCACGCCGCCATCCTTGGCGATGAGCGGGAAGACATGGCCGGGGCGGACGAAATCGGCCGCGCCCATATTGCCGTTGGCGAGCGCACGGACCGTGTTGGTGCGCTGCTCGGCCGAGATGCCGGTGGTCAGCCCGTGCTTGACGTCGACCGTGATGGTGAAGGCGGTGCCGAGCGGGGCATCGTTCGAGGACACCATCGGATCGAGCCGCAGGCGCCGCGCCTCGCTCGCGGTCAGCGGCGCGCAGACGATGCCGCAGGTGTTGCGGATGATGAAGGCCATCTTCTCCGGCGTGCAGAGCGAGGCTGCGACGATGAGATCGCCCTCGTTCTCGCGATCGTCGTCATCGGTGACGATAACGATCTCGCCGCGGGCGAAGGCATCGATGGTCTCGGCAACATTGTTGGACATGGCAGCCTCGCGCGGCCCGGACAGGCCGAGGAAATCATTGGGAGTGACGGCGCCGCCGGTAGCGGCGGTGATGCGCTCGGCGCTTTCGCGGGAAATCCAGGCGGCCGGATCGTTGCAGAGCGCGGTCACGCTGGCCGGCGACAAGCCGACCTGCTTCGCGAAGGCGCTGCGCGCGATCTTGTTCTGCCGGAGCCAGACGTCGAGCTTCATGCCGCGAAGCTAATACGGCAGAACTTCATCCGCAATGAATGATCGATACATTTTCAGTATTGCTGAAATGCAAACGCGCTCAGCCCTTTCCGTCATGCTCGCCGCTGTGGCGAGCATCCACGTCTTGAACACCATGCGCAACCGCGGAGACGGGGATGGTCGGGACAAGCCCGATCATGACACCAAGGACAGCCACTCCGCTGCGACTATTCCTGGAACGGCCAGCGCGGCTCGACGACGCCGACCTGCGCGCGGTGGCGCAGATACTGGTCGGCCAGCACGCAGGCGACCATCGCCTCGCCGACCGGCACGGCGCGGATGCCGACGCAGGGGTCGTGGCGGCCCTTGGTGAACATCTCGGCCTCGCCGCCCGCGCGCGTGACGGTCGCGCGCGTCGCCAGGATCGAGGAGGTCGGCTTCACCGCGAAACGCGCCACGATCGGCTGGCCGGTCGAGATGCCGCCGAGGATTCCGCCGGCATGGTTGGACAGGAAGAGCGGCTTGCCGTCATTGCCGGCGCGCATCTCGTCGGCATTCTCCTCGCCGGAGAGCTCGGCTGCGCCAAAGCCCTCGCCGATCTCGACGCCCTTGACCGCATTGATGCTCATCAGAGCGGCGGCGATCTCGGAATCGAGCTTGGCGTAGATTGGCGCGCCAAGACCGGCCGGCACGCCTTCCGCGACGATCTCCAGCACAGCGCCGATCGAGGAACCGGACCTCCTGATGCCGTCGAGATAGCCCTCGAAGAAGGCTGCGGCCTTGGCATCCGGGCAGAAGAACGGATTGCGGCCGATCTCGTCCCAATCCCAATTGGCGCGGTCGATCCTGTGCGGCCCCATCTGCACGAGGGCGCCGCGCACGATCATGCCGGGCACGACCTTGCGGGCGATGGCGCCGGCAGCGACGCGCATCGCCGTCTCGCGGGCCGAGGAACGTCCGCCGCCGCGATAGTCGCGGATGCCGTACTTCACATCATAGGTGTAATCGGCATGGCCGGGCCGGTACTTGTCCTTGATGTCGGAATAGTCCTTCGAGCGCTGGTCGACATTGTCGATCATGAGCCCGATCGAGGTGCCGGTCGTGACCTGCGCGCCGTCGCTCTCGCGGGCAAAGACCCCGGAGACGATGCGGACCTGGTCCGGCTCCTGGCGCTGCGTGGTGAAGCGCGACTGGCCGGGCCGGCGCCGGTCGAGATCGCCCTGGATATCGGCCGCGGTCAGCGGCAGCAGCGGCGGGCAGCCGTCGACGACGCAGCCGATGGCCGGGCCATGGCTCTCGCCGAAGGTGGTGACGCGGAAGAGATGGCCGAAGCTGTTATGCGACATGGAGACCTGCGCGAAAATCCGTGCAGGTCTTAGTCCGTGCCGGGACCGGTGGTCAAACGGCCACTACCATCCATCTCAATGCGCCGGCCCCTTCGCCGGCGCGGCGGGCGCGCCTTCCCAGCGGGTATGCGCCGGCAGGTTCTCGCCCTTCATGATGACGGTGAGCAGGCCGATCTGGGCGTAGTCGCCGACATGGGTGTCGTAGAGCACGGTCGCGCCCGCGCCGACGCAGACGCCCTTGCCAAGCCGCACGCGGCCGACCTTCATCACCCGGTCCTCGTAGAGATGGGTCTGCAAGGCCGAGTGAGCGTTGACCGTGCAGAAATCTCCGACCCTGATGCAGTCGAACTCGGTGATATCCGTGGAATCGAGCCAGACGCCCTTGCCGTATTTCGCGCCGAACAGCGTCAGGAACCAGGGCAGGAAGGGCGTCCCGCGCAGATAGTCGAACAGCACCTTGCCGCCCAGGCCCCAGTACATCACCGCGACGGCCTCGGTGCGCATCGCCCACCATGACCACATCGGCTTCATCACGGGCTTGTAGACGCCCATCATCAGCCATTTCACGGCGGCGCAGATCAGCGCCTGGACGATGGCGATCGCCATGGCGACGCCCATGAAGGACAGGACGAGTCCGGTCCAGTCGCCCTCGTTGATCTTCTGCTGCAGGACCATGTCGACCGCGATCGTGCCGAATGTGATGAACAGCATCGCGGGGAAGGAGGTGTGCAGCGCCTCGAACAGGCCGCGCCCGAACTGCTTGGCGAAGGAGGGCCTGTAGGTCCAATCGGCGCCGAGATCGACCTTCTGCCGCGTCGGCAGGCGGATCGGCGGCGAGCCGAACCAGGTGTCGCCGGCCTGCATGCGGTCATTGGCCGGCGGCTTCGATTTGATTCCGATCAGGACGCGGTCGGGGATGACGGCGCCCGGCGGCACCACCGCGTCGTTGCCGACGAAGACCTGGTCGCCGGTGCGCGTGGCGTCGAGGCGCATATAGCCGCGGCGCATGTCCTCGTCGCCGAAGACGACCTCGTCGGCGATGAAGTTGCCGGCGCCGATGCCGGTCAGGTCATAGCGCCCGGAGAGATTGGTCGAGATCTCCGCGCCCTTGCCGATACTAGCGCCCATCAGCCTGTACCAGGCGCGCATATAGATCGTGGCGAAGAGCGAGGAGAGCGTCTCCAGCGTCACCTCGGTCGCCAACGCCACCGTCCATTTGCGGGCGTAGAAGCCGGAATGGATCGACCAGGAGCCGGAGGTCACGCGCGGCAGGATCGCCCAGCGCAACCCGGCCATCAGCAGCACGGTGAAGGCGATCAGGCCGATCGCGGTCGGCCAGGTCAGGATCGGCAGGAACCAGAGATAGCTGATCTCGGTCCAGCCGGCGATCCAGTAGTCGATCTTGTCGAACAGCCAGAAGGCCGGGAAGATCGGCAGCAGGCTGACCGGCGGCAGCACGACCAGCATCAGGATGTAGAAGGCGGTCATGAGCGCGCGCCGGCCGGGCGAGGCCTCGGCCTGCGGCGGCAGGGCCGCGACGTCGACCATGCCGATCTTGCGACCGGGCGTGCCGTCCCAGATCTCGGCCTCGCCGACATGGGCGCCGGGCGGGATGGCGGTGAGATCGCCGATCTCGGCATGGTCGCCGATGACCGAGCCATGGCCGAGCACGACCGAAGCGCCGGCGGAGACGTCCTTGCCGACCTTGATGCGACCGATCACCAGCTTGTCGCCGATCGCCTCGCCATTGGCGAAGGTGGTCTTGGAGCCGAAGCTCGTGCCCTCGCCGATCTCGATCAGGTCGATGGCGCCGGCCTCGTAATCGGAGATGATGACGTCGCGGCCGACCCTGGCACCGAGCAGGCGCCAGTAGAAGCGCATCACCGGCGTGCCCTGCAGCCACTTGATATGGACGAGCCCGGCGACGCGGGCGGCGAACCACCAGCGGAAGTAATAGACGCCCCAGAGCGGGTAGACGCCCGGCTTCGTCCGGCCGAGCACCAGCCATTTCAGCGCGATGGCGATCAGGCCGGTCACCACGATGATCGCGACATAGACGCCGAGCAGCGCGGCGATCTGGCCGAGCAGCGGCAGGTCCTCGCCCGAGAGGATCATGTAGGTGACGAAGACGCCGAGCCATTGCGCCGTGGCGAGGCCGATGATGACCGGCAGCGCCGCGGCCTGCGCGAGGCCGCAGAGGAAGCGGCGCAGGAAAGGCGGCGGCGTGAAGGAGAGATCCTCGGCTTCGGCGACGCCGCGCTCGTCGAGGAGCGCCGCCATCGCCCGAAGCGTCCGGGCCGCATAGACGTCCTGCAAGGTGATGCCGGCATAGGCCGGCGTCTCGCGCACGATCGAGATGAAGCGGGCCGCCAGCAGCGAATGACCGCCGAGATCGACGAAGAAATCGGCTTCCAGCGGCAGGCTCGCCGTGCCGAGCACGCGCTTGGCCGCCTCCAGCAGCGCGGCCTCGGTCGCATTGCGCGGCGGCTCCTGCTCGCCATCGGCGCTCGGCGCCGTCAAGGGCGCCGCCTTGAGCATCTTGCGGTCGACCTTGCCGGAGACCATGCGCGGCAGCGAGCCGGCCGCCTCGAAATGCGCCGGGACCATGTAGGGCGGCAGCTTCTCGCGCAAAGCCGCGCGCAGCACCGGTCCGTCGACCGCGACGCCGGGCTCGGGCACGACGAAGGCGACGAGGCGCTCGATACCGTCATCGGTTCGCAGCACGACCGCCGCCTGCGCGACGCCCGGCTCATCGGCGAGCTTGGATTCGATCTCGCCGAGCTCGACGCGGAAGCCGCGGATCTTGATCTGGTCGTCGATGCGGCCGTGGAAGACGATATTGCCGTTCTCGTCGAGGCTGACGGCGTCGCCGGAGCGGTAGAGGATCGGATCGCCCTCGCCCGCAACCCCCGTGAAGGGATTGGCGATGAACTTCTCGGCCGTCAGTTCCGGGCGGCCGTGATACCCCTTGGCCACGCCCGGCCCGCCGATCAGCAACTCACCCTGCTCGCCCGGCTGGACGAGGCGCAGATCCTCGCCGACGACATAGGCCGTGTAGTTCGGGATCGGCTTGCCGATGGTCACGGTCTCGCCGGGGACGACCTCGGCGGCCGTCGCCACCACCGTCGCCTCGGTCGGGCCATAGGTGTTGAGAATGCGCCGGCCGGGCTTCGACCATTTCTGCACGATCGCCGGCGGCAGCGCCTCGCCGCCGAGCAGGATCAGCTTCAGCGAGGGCACGTCGGCCGGCAGGATGCCGAGCAGCGTCGGCACGGTGTCGATGATGGTGACGCCGGCCTCGTTCAGGATCGCCGGCAGCTTCTCGGCATCGCCCATCATCTCGGGCGTAGCGACGAAGAGCGTCGCGCCGACGAGATAAGGCGTCCAGATCTCCTCCATCGACAGATCGAAGGCGACGGAAGCACCCTGGAAGGCGACATCGTCCGGCCCGAAGCCGTAGAGCGCGTTACCCGAACGCAGGAAATGGCAGATATTGCGATGGCTGATGACGATCGCCTTCGGCGTGCCTGTCGAGCCCGAGGTGTAGATCAGATAGGCGGGATGCTCGACCGTCAGCCCGGCCGGACGGGCCGGCGGCTCGGCTCCGTCGGCATCGGCGGCGAGACCCTCGGGCGTCCAGACGGCGCGCTCCGTCGCTTCGGCGCGGGCGGTCCAGCCGGTGCAGGTGACAATGCCTTTGGCGTCGGCATCGTTCAGGCAGGTCGCGATACGCTCGACCGGCGCCTCGGCGTCGAAGGGAATCCAGGCCGCGCCGGCCCGGGTGATCGCGATCTGCGCGACCAGCAGATCGATGCCGCGCGGCATCCACAGGCCGACCATGTCGCCCGGCCCGATCCCTGCGAGCTGAAGGCCGCGGGCGTGGCGCCCGGCTTCCGCCCAGACCTCGGCATAGCTCATGCGCCGCGACAGATCGGTGAGCGCGGGATGATCGGGCCGCGCTGCAACCGTGGCCGCGAAAATCTCGGCCAGAACTTCGTCCCGAATCAGGTCGGGACGCTTCTCGCCAGCCAGCATGGCGAGGGGATCGGCGGCAGCCGCGTCGGACGCCGCCGGAAGCTTCGTCATATCGTTCATCGCGCCCCGCTGCGCTGATAGGCCCGTCGCTGACCCCGTGGCGAACCCTGCCCGCAGTCGTGCGATGCCCTAACAGGCACCTCGTGAAGAAAACCGGAATCGTCGCTCCCGCCGCGCGACATCCGCGTGAGCCCCCCGGCCGGGCAGGCCGCCGCATCACGCCTTCTCGCTAGCATATTCTCCCTGCGGAATCACGCGTGAACCGGCCATGAATGCCATCCTTCATCTATTCGAGCCCTCACCTGAGGAGCGGCCGAAGGTCGTGTCTCGAAGGACGTTCCAGGTGGTTCCAGAGCCTCCTGAAGCATCCTTCGAGACGCCGCTTCGCGGTTCCTCAGGATGAGGGCTGAGGATTGTGGCTCAAACTCAGAGCCAGTCCGCCTTGTTCCCGCTGACGACGAGCAGCTTGCCCTGCCAGATCTCGACCATCGAGGCCTCGCGCGGCGCCACCGCGCCGACCAGCGCCAGAATGGCACGCGCGACGCCGCCATGGCTGACGATCACCGTTTCGCGCGGGAGCTCTTCCAGAACCGGGCGGACGCGCTCGGCCAGCATGCGATAGCTCTCGCCGCCCGGCGGCACGAAGCCCCATTTGTCGCGCTCGCGCAGATGCGCCTGTTCGCGCTCGGCCTTGCGGATATCGCGCCATGTGAAGCCTTCCCACTCGCCGAAGGTGAGCTCGCGCAGGCGGTCGTCGATCCGGTATGCGCCGGCCGGCAAGGTCAGTTCGCGGCGGAGGATATCCATGGTCTCTCGCGCGCGCTGCATCGGCGAGCCGATATAGGCGAGATCGGCATAGGCCGGTTCCAGCGCCTTGAGACGCTCGGCGGCCTCGGCGGCCTGGCGGCGGCCGAGGTCGTTCAGCGGAATGTCCTGCCCGCCCTGGAGGCGCCCCTCCCGGTTCCAGTCGGTTTCGCCATGACGGACGAGGATGAGACGGTGAGGCAGCGAGAGCGGGACCATGTCCCGCTTCTGCACGCCGGCACCGGCAGGGTCAAAGCCCTTCCCGGCGCTTTCCGCCGATGGCGACAATCGGCCGCTTTCTGTGGCCGAATTTACACGGCGTGTGTATAGCGCCTGTGCCCAACCACCAGCGGACTCGCATGCCCCCTGCCCTCACCCTGCCCGACGGCCGCAGCCTCGCGCTTCCCGCGACGCCGCTCGTCATGGGCATCGTCAACATGACGCCCGATTCGTTCTCGGATGGCGGGTTGCTGGCGGATGCCGAGGCGGCGATCGCCCATGGCGCGCGCCTCGCTGGCGAAGGCGCGGCCATCGTCGATATCGGCGGCGAATCGACCAGGCCCGGCCATGCCGCCGTCGATGCCGCGACCGAGATGGGGCGCGTGCTGCCGGTCATCGCCGGGCTGAAGGCCAAGATCGAGACTCCGATCTCGATCGACAGCTACAAGGCCGAGGTGGCGGAGGCGGCGCTCGCGGCCGGTGCCGCGATCGTCAACGACGTCTGGGGCGCCCAGCGCGACCCGCGCATCGCCGCGGTCGCGGCGCAAGCCGGCGCGCCGATCATCCTGATGCATAACCGCGAGGGCATCGACGCCTCCATCGACATCTTCGACGATGTCCTGCGCTTCCTCGAACGCTCGATCGCGATCGCGACGCAGGCCGGCGTGGCGCGAAGCCAGATCGTCGTCGACCCCGGCATCGGCTTCGGCAAGACGATCAGGCAGAATCTCGACCTGATCCGCCATCTCGACCGGCTCGCCGTGCTCGGCTGCCCGATCCTGCTCGGCGCCTCCCGCAAATCGACGCTCGGGCGGATCACCGGCCGGGAGGTTCCGGCCGAGCGGCTGGCCGCCAGCATCGCCGCGCATCTCTATGGCGCGAGCCGCGGCGCCGCCATCATCCGCGCCCATGACGTCGCCCCGCATATCGACGCACTCAAGACCTGGGCGGCCATCGAAGACAGCATGAAAGCAGACCTGTGAGCGAAACCGGCCGCATCCTGATCGAGAAACTCGATATCTACGCCTATCACGGCTTCTTCTCGGAAGAGGAGCGGCTCGGCCAGCGCTTCGTGCTCGACCTCGTGCTCGACGCCGACCTGCGCGCCGCCGCGGCCAGCGACCGGCTCGCGGACACCGTCGACTACGGCCGCGCCGTCGCGATCGTCGCGGAGGTCTTCACGGCCAGCCGCTATCATCTGCTCGAAGGCGCGGCGCGGGCCGTCGCGCTGGCGCTGTTCGATGCCTTCCCGCCCATCACGGGCATCGAGGTCACCTTGCGCAAGCCGGCGCCGCCGATCCCGGCGACGCTAGGCTCGGTCGGCATCCAGTTGAGGTTTCAGCGTGAAGGTTGAAGCCGCCCTCGCCTTCGGCGGCAATATCGGCGACCCCGTCGCGGCCTTCGCCGCGGCGCTGAAGGGCTTGCGCGCGCATCCGGACATCGCGCTCGGCCGGCTGTCCTCGATCTATCGCACGCCGCCCTGGGGCAAGACCGACCAGCCCGAGTTCCTCAACATGGCCGTGCTGGTCGAGACCTCGCTGCAGCCGGCGGACCTGCTCGCCTTCTGCCTGGAACTG
Source organism: Bosea sp. ANAM02 (assembly GCF_011764485.1). Taxonomy (NCBI): domain Bacteria; kingdom Pseudomonadati; phylum Pseudomonadota; class Alphaproteobacteria; order Hyphomicrobiales; family Alloboseaceae; genus Allobosea; species Allobosea sp. ANAM02. The sequence continues at coordinate 4,360,841 of NZ_AP022848.1, forward strand.
GAGCGCGCCGGCGGCCGTGAGCGCCGCGAGCGCTGGGGGCCGCGAACGCTCGATATCGATATCCTGACCTATGGCGATGCGATCATCGACCAGGCGCGCCTGCAGATCCCGCATCCGCGCATCCCGGAGCGCGCCTTCGTGCTGACTCCGCTGGCCGAGATCCTGCCGCAGCGCCGGATCGGCGGGCGCAGCGTGACGGAGCTGCTCGCCGCCGCCACAGACGAAACGATCCGCCGCGACGAGGCCGCGACGGATCGGTTGCAGGATTTGCTGGCGGGTTAGCTTACCACTTCGACATCGGATCGATCAGGCAGACGCCCGCTGTCGATCCGATGATCGAGATCACTCGCCCTTGTCGAGGGAGATGTCCGGTGCTGTCGGCACCTTCATGCCGACGACGTGGTAGCCCGCGTCGACATGCATGATCTCGCCGGTGATGCCGCGCGACATGTCGGAGACCAGGAAGACAGCGGTCTCGCCGACCTCCTCGATCGTCACCGTCCGGCGCAGAGGCGAATTGTACTCGTTCCACTTCAGGATGTAGCGGAAATCGCCGATGCCGGAGGCCGCGAGCGTCTTGATCGGGCCGGCCGAGATTGCGTTGACGCGGATCTTCTGCGGGCCGAGATCGGCGGCGAGATACTGCACGCTCGATTCCAGCGCCGCCTTGGCGACACCCATGACATTGTAATGCGGCATCCATTTCTCGGCGCCGTAATAGGTCAGGGTCAAAAGCGAGCCGCCATCCGGCATCAGCTTCTCGGCGCGCTGGGTAATCGCCGTGAAGGAATAGCAGGAGATCAGCAGCGACTTCGAGAAATTGGCCTCGCTCGTATCGACATAGCGGCCGGTCAATTCGTCCTTGTCGGAGAAGGCGATGCAGTGGACCACGAAGTCGAGCTTGCCCCAGAGCTTCTCGATCTCGGCGAAGACCGCATCGATCGTGGCGCCGTCGGTGACGTCGCAATGCCCCACGACATGGCCGCCGAGCTGCTTGGCCAGCGGCTCGACCCGCTTCTTCAGCGCGTCGCCCTGATAGGTGAAGGCGAGTTCCGCACCGGCATCCGCCGCCGCCTTGGCGATGCCCCAGGCGATGGAGCGGTTGTTCGCGACGCCCATCACGAGCCCGCGCTTGCCCTTGAGGAGATTGGCGGTCGGCGAAACGGCGTTGGAATCAGGCATGGGAAACCCGCAGATGAATGACGAGCAGGTCTCTTAGAACAGTCGCAGGGAAACGGGAACCGCTTTGATGCCCGCCTCCACGGCTGAATCACGCATAAGGCGGCGCTCCGGGACCCGCATCGCCTGTTTTCGACCTCGCCGGCAGTCGAGCCGGCTCACTTGGCTTCGTCACGCCCTTTCATCAGCGCCGTGAGTTCGGCATCGCTCGCGGGCATCTCGATATCGATGGCGACGAAGAGATCGCCGACCGCGCCCTTCTCGCCCTTGAGCCCCTTGCCGCGCAGGCGGAACTGCCGGGCCGTGCCGGTCAGCGGCGGGATGTTCATCTCGACCGCGCCGGTCAGCGTCGGGACATGCAGCGGCCCGCCGAGCACCGCCCTGGCGAGCGGCACCGTGACGCGGGTGCGCAGATCGTTGCCGTCGATGGTGAAGCGCGAATCCGGCTTGACCTTGATGGTCATCATCACGTCGCCGGCCTCGCCCGAGAACGGATCGACCTGGCCGAGCCCGCGCAGGCGCATCACCTTGCCGTCGCTCACTCCCTCGGGGATGGTGATCTCGACCTCGCGGCCACCCGGCAGCTTGACCCGGCGGGTGCCGCCGGTCGCGGCCTGCGCCAGGGTGACTTCGAGCGTAAAACTCTGCTCCGGCGGCTTCTGCGGCTCGGGCCGGCCGCGGGCCCGCCGGGAGCCCTCGCCGAAGAGCGAGGAGAAGATGTCGGAGGCGTCGAAGCCGGCATCGCCGCCCCCCGGACCGGCGCGTCCGCCGAACGGATGGCCGCCGCCCTGGCCGAAATTGAACTCGAAGCCGCCGCTGCGCCCGCCCCGGCCGGCGCCCATGCCCTCGAAGCCCTGAAAGCGCGGCTTGCCCTCGGCATCGATCTCGCCGCGATCGAACTGCTTGCGCTTGGTCTCGTCGCCGACGATCTCATAGGCGGCGTTGAGCTCGGAGAACTTGTCCTGCGCCTTGGGGTCGTCCCGGTTGCGGTCCGGATGCAGCTCCTTGGCGCGCTTGCGGAAAGCCTTCTTGATTTCCGCATCGCTCGCGCCGCGGGCGACGCCCAGAACCTGATAGGGATCGCGCATCCAATACCTCTTTCACGCAAAATCGAACGGCCAGCGCCGAAGCCGACAGCCGTCCGTCTCGCCCTATGTGGGGGCGGTGTGGCGTGTGCGCAACACCTATTCCGGGCCGTTTTGCACCCGGCTCGATGGCGAGGCAAGCGGCGTGAAAAGCCTTTAGCTCAGGCCCTTCCAGGGACCCATGTCCTTGACCGCCCATTCGCCGCCGGAAGGGCGGCAGGCCGTGCCCTGAAGCTTGACCGGCCGGGCCTGCGTCTGGACGCTGGCGATGAAGGCCCGGCAGATCTCGTCGGCGCGCAGGAAAGGGCCGCCGACCGGGATGAAGGAGCCCTTGATGCCGCTTTGGGGATTGTCCCAGGAGACGGCGGCGCCATTGCCCTGCGGATCGAGCGCCACGCCCATCGCCCCGTCGGCCCGGCGCATGTCTTCAGGTCCCAGCTCCGACGCCAGGCTGGCGAGCGGGCCGGCGCGATCGCCGCCACGGGCCGGCAGGACCGAGGAGGTCGTCATGGACGAGGTCGCGGCGACCTCGTCCTCGCTCTTGCTCGACAGGCCGAGAATCGGGAAGGAGACGGAACAGCCGGCGCTGAACACGGCCAAAAGCGCGACGGCAGCCAGCGGGCGCATGGGGGCTGCGCAACGGTTGAGGCTTTGGAACGTCCTCGACCCTGCCCTATATAAATCGACCGCCCGAATCCGGATCACTTCTGCGCTCGCCCGACGCCCATTTTCACTACCGAGGATTAGAACGTGCAACCGTTAACGAGCGGTGACTTCACCGAGGAAAACGAGCCTTTCGCCTTGTTCCAGAAGTGGTTGGACGAGGCCACGAAGTCGGAGCCGAACGACCCGACCGGCATGGCGCTCTCGACCGTCGACGCCGAAGGCATGCCGAACAGCCGCATGGTGCTGCTCAAGGGCCACGGGCCGGACGGTTTCGTGTTCTACACCAACACCGAGAGCCAGAAGGGCCAGGAACTCATCGGCCAGCCCAAGGCCGCCGCCCTGTTCCACTGGAAGAGCCTGCGCCGGCAGATCCGCATCCGCGGCACGGTCGCGCTCGTGACCGACGCCGAGTCGGACGCCTATTTCCACTCCCGCCCGCGCGACAGCCGCATCGGCGCCTGGGCTTCGCAGCAGTCTCGCCCGCTGGAGAGCCGCTTCGCGCTGGAGAAGGCGGTGGCGAGCTACACGCTGAAATTCGGCATCGGCGAGATTCCGCGCCCGGCCTACTGGCGCGGCTTTCGCATCACCCCGACCTATATCGAGTTCTGGCGCGACGGCGCCTTCCGCCTGCATGACCGCATCATCTTCCGCCGCGACGCGTCCGATGCGCCCTGGACGAAGACCCGCTTCTACCCCTGAGGATCCCAGCCACATGGCGATGCCCAAGTTCGATTTCCCGAAGACCGAGGCCGGCAAGCGCCCGGTGATGCTGCTGACCGGGGCGAGCCGCGGCATCGGCCATGCCACGGTGATGCAGTTCGCCATGGCGGGCTGGCGCATCCTGTCCTGCTCGCGCCAGGCCTTCTCCGACAAATGCCCCTGGCCGTCGGGCGCGGACGACCATGTCCAGATCGATCTCGGCGACCCCGAGGACACGATGCGCGGCATCGCCGAGATCAAGAAGCGGCTGGCGATCGAGGGCGGCAAGCTCAACGCACTGGTCAACAATGCCGGCATCTCGCCGAAAGGGCGCAATGGCGAGCGGCTCGGCGCCGCCACCACCTCCTTCAACGACTGGCACAAGGTCTTCCAGGTCAATTTCTTTGCGCCGATCATGCTGGCGCGCGGGCTGCTCGACGAGCTCACCGCCGCCAAGGGCGCGATCGTCAACGTCTCCTCGATCGCGGGCTCGCGCGTGCATCCCTTCGCCGGAGCGGCCTATGCGACCTCGAAGGCGGCGCTCGCCAGCCTGACCCGCGAGATGGCCGCCGATTTCGGCCCGCTCGGCGTGCGCGTCAACGCGATCTCGCCCGGCGAGATCGACACCTCGATCCTGTCGCCGGGCACGGACAAGATCGTCGCGACCCTGCCGATGCAGCGGCTCGGCAAGCCCGACGAGGTCGCCAAGGCGATTTATTTCCTCTGCACGGACGCCTCGAGCTACGTCACCGGTTCGGAGCTGCACATCAATGGCGGACAGCACGTCTGATGCGTGAGCCCCTGGCATGAGCGAGGATGGCGGCCAGGTCATCCGCTTCCCCACGCCCGGCCGGGCGGCGGCGCGGCCGGTGCTGGCGGCCTCGGTCGCCGTCTTCCGCGACGGCAAGGTGCTGCTGGCGACGCGAACCAAGCCGCCGGCCGATCAGCTCTGGTCGCTGCCGGGCGGCAAGGTCGAGCCCGGCGAGACGCTGGAGGAAGCGGCCCTGCGCGAACTGGATGAGGAGGTCGGCGTTTCCGCCCGCATCCTCGGCTTCAACCGCCATGTCGAGATCTTCGGCCGCGACGCCAGGGGCGCCGTAACCCATCACTTCGTCGTCGCCTCGTTCATCGGCGCATGGCTTTCCGGCGAGCCGCGCACAGGACCGGAGGCGGGTGCCGTGATGTGGGCCGATCCGCTGAAACTCGGCGGACTCGCCACCACGCGCGAACTGGGCGACGTCCTGCGGCGCGCGCATCAGCTCTTCACGGCCGGGGCGGGCTCCTCATGACGGTCCGGCTTCCCCATCCGGCGCTGCTGGCCGTCCTGCTCCTGCTGCCGATCACGGCGGAGGCGCAGCAGCGGCCCGCACAACCGGCGGCGAAGCCTCCCGCGACCAAGCCTGCCGAGCCGCCTGCGCCGGAATCCACCGCCCCGCCCTACGAGCCGCAGCTCCTGCAACTCTCCGAGATCATGGGCTCGCTGGCCTATCTCAGGACGCTCTGCGGCGGTCGCGAAGCGCAGGATTGGCGCACGCGGATGGCCGCGCTGATCGAGGCGGAAGGCCGGACGCCGCAACGCCGCGACCGGCTGACCGCTGCCTTCAATCGCGGCTTCAAGGCCTATTCCCTGACCCATCGCTCCTGTACCGAGGCCAGCCAGGAAGCTTCCTCGCGTCTGGCGGCCGAGGGCGAGGCGCTGTCGCGGGCGCTCGCCGGGCGCTATGGCGGATAGGCAACAGCTGTTGCCGTAAGGCGTCTTCCACCGGATTTTCCCGGTCGCGTTAACCTTTCTTAAAGGCCACGGTAGCGTGCCGCTCTGGCACGGCCTATGTCTTGAGCATCGCCCAACCGTCGCGATCCGGGGCAGAACCGCCGCGATTCGCGTCAGACAGAAGGCTCAAGAGTTCCGTTTCGATGCCGATCCAGCCAGACGACACGATGCTCGACCCGAATCTCGCCGAGGACCATGGCGATGTCCGCCGCGTAGCCTATGGCTATGTCGAGGATGCCTTCAACGAGGCGCAGCAGGACGGGCTCGATCCCGATGCCATGGCCCATGCCGCCCTGTTCGCGGCGCTGCGGACGCTGGTCGAGACCTATGGCGAGGACGCGACCGCGACCTTCGCCGAGACGCTGGCCGACAAGGTGCGCTGCGGCGCCTTCACCTGCGGCACCCGCCACTGAGTATGCGAGTCAGGGCGCTGTCGCCGGCTGCGCCCTGATCGTTTCGATGATCCGCAGTACGGCCGCGCTGTCGCCGAGCGGCATCTCCGCGCAGGCGCCCTCCCCCGCACGAATCGCCGCTATCGCCGCTTCCGCCTGGAATTGAAGGCCGTTGCCGGGAAAGGCGACATTCTCGCTGATCCGGCCCGATTGAGGCAGGCGGTCGAGCAGGCGCGCGATCCCGCCCGTTCCGCGTTCGTAAGCTGCAAGCGCGCGGCCGGCATCGGCATACCAACTCAACCGCTGGGCCTTCAGGAACGGCGCTTCGAGGATCAGCCCGCCGCACTCGCCCTCGACAAGCAGCCGGTTCGCCCCGTCCCGATCAAAGCCACAGGACAGCTCCACGACCGCGGCCGGATACTCCAGCCGGAATAGGCTCCGCCGGTCGACGCCGGTCCCGGCGGCGAGCCAGCTTCCGCTTACGGCTCGCGGATCGCCCAGCAGATCCAGGACAAGCGACAGCGGATAGACGCCGAGATCGAATGCCGCACCGCCGCCCAAGGCCGGATCGAAGAAGCGGCTGCCCGGCTCCTCGGGATGGAGATAGGAGAGATCGGCACGGATGCGTTTGATCGCACCGATGCGGCCAGCGACAATCTGCTCGCGCGCCCGGCGCACCGCCGGCAGGAAGCGACTCCACAGTGCTTCCATCGCGAAGACGCCGCGCTCGGCGGCCGCCTGCGCGATTCTCTCGACATCGGCGCTGGCGAGCGCGATCGGCTTCTCGATCAGAACCGGCTTGCCGGCCGCGATGGCTTTGAGCGCCTGCGTGGCATGGAGATGGTTGGGCGTCGCGATATAGACCGCTTCGATCGCGGAATCGGCCAGGAAGGCCGCTTCGTCATCATAGGCCGTCGCCTCGCCGAACCGCCCGGCGAACCCCTGCGCCTTATCGAGCGAACGCGAGTGCACGGCGGCGATGCGGGCCTGCGGCAGCAGGCCGAGATCGTTGGCGAAGAGCCCGGCAATCGTGCCGGTGCCCATGATCCCCCAGCCGAATGGCCCGTTCTGCGCCAAGCGCCCCTCCCTCGCTGGCGACGAGCGATAGCGGAGGGGCGTTAAGGCCGGGTTCCTCAGACGGCGAGCGCGAAGCCGTCCTTGCGGTGGTCGGAGGCGCCGAACATCACGCCGCGCTTGTGATCGACCCAGATCGCCTGGCAGCCGCCAAGCGGCTCCTCGGACCAGATCACGTCATGGCCGCGCGCCTTCAGGTCGGCGGCGATGCTCGCGGGGATCGTCGTCTCCAGCGAGAGCTTGCCGTCATAGGCGAAGCTGCGCGGCGCGTCCGAGGCCTGCTGCGGGTCGAAGCCGCGGTCGAGGATGCCGGAGAGGAAATGGGCATGGCCGGTCGACTGGTACTGGCCGCCCATCACACCGAACGGCATGATCGGCTTGCCGTCCTTGGCAAGCATGCCCGGGATGATCGTGTGGAACGGGCGCTTGCGCGGCGCGATGGCGTTGGGATGGCCTTCGATCAGGCGGAAGCCCGAGCCGCGGTTCTGCAGCATGACGCCGGCCTTGGCCGCATAGATGCCGCTGCCGAAGGCGGAGAACAGCGAGTTGATGAAGGAGACCATGTTACCCTTGCCGTCGACGACGCAGAGATAGATCGTGTCCTTGTGCAGGGGCATGTCGAAGGCTTCGGGCGCCGCCGCCTTCTCCAGGCTGATCTCCCCACGGATGCGCCCAACGAACTGGTCCGACAGGAAGGCATCCGTATCGAAGGGGCTGACAGCGGGATCGGCGACCAGCGCATCGCGCTGGCGATAGGCGGCCTTGCTGGCTTCGGCGAGGAGGTGGATGCGGTCGGCCTCGCTGAGCTTCTCGTCCTTCATGTCGAAGCCTTCGAGGATGCGCGCGATCAGCAGCGCGGCGATGCCCTGGCCGTTCGGCGGGCATTCCCAGAGGCGGTGGCCGCGATAATCGGCGCCGATCGGATCGACATAATCCGGCTTCGAGGCGGCGAAATCCTCGAGGCTGATCAGGCTGCCGGCCGCGTTGAGCACGGAGACCATGTCCTCGGCAAGCTCTCCCTCATAGAACGCCGAGCGACCTTCGCGGGCCACGCGGCGCAGCATGTTGCCGAGAGCGGGATGGACCATCCTGTCGCCGACCGCCGGGGGATTGCCGCCCGGCAGGTAGACGGCGTTGCCAAGGCCGTGCTTCTCGATGCGCCCGCGGGCCTTGGCCCAGTCGAGCGCGACGCGCGGCGTCACCACGAAGCCCTCCTCGGCGGCGCGGATCGCGGCTGCGAAGATCTCGTCGAGGCTCTTGCTGCCATGGTCGGCGACGAGGCGGCACCAGGCGTCGATGGCGCCGGGCACGGTCACGGCATGGGGCGAATCCGCCGCGATCGACGTCATGCCCTGACCGAGGAACCAGCCGAGATCGGCCTTGGCGGCCGAGCGGCCCGAGCCGTTGATCGCGACCATCCTGCCATTGGCCGGCGCATAGATCGCAAAGCAGTCGCCGCCGATGCCGGTCATATGCGGATCGACCACCGCCTGGACGGCCACCGCCGCGATCGCGGCATCGATGGCGTTGCCGCCGTTGCGCAGGATCTCGACCGCCGCCAGCGTCGAGGCCGGATGCGAGGTCGCCGCCATGCCGCGATCGCCGACCGCAACCGGCCGGCCCGGCACCATGAAATCGCGAACGCCCCAGCTCATGCCCGTCTCCACCTCTGCGGCGCCATCGCTGCGCGGCGCCCTGTTCCCCAACGCTTTGGCGCGCCGGAAGGGGGCTTGGCAATCCCGCCCCGCGCATGGCCGACGCGATCCGCCCCTCGCCGCACGCAACGATCGCGATTGACATAGCCGCACATCGGACTATCGCCGCGTCCGAAGGACGGGCCTGCCATGCAAGACTACATCCGCAAGATCATCGGGGCGCGCGTCTATGACGTCGCGATCGAAAGCCCGCTCGATCCGTTGCCGCGTTTGTCAGCCCGGATCGGTGGCAGCGCCCTGCTCAAGCGCGAGGATCTGCAGCCCGTCTTCTCGTTCAAGCTGCGTGGCGCCTACAACAAGATCGCGGGCCTTTCCGCCATCGAGGCCGAGCGCGGCGTGATCTGCGCCTCGGCCGGCAATCATGCGCAGGGCGTGGCGCTGGCGGCGAAGAAACTCGGCATCAAGGCGACCATCGTGATGCCGCGCACCACGCCGGACATCAAGGTTCAGGCGGTGCGCAGCCTCGGCGGGCGCGTCGTGCTGCATGGCGAGAATTTCGAGGAGGCCTATGGCCATGCCCGCAAGCTCGAGGCCGAGAAGGGGCTGACCTTCGTCCACCCCTATGACGACCCGGACGTCATCGCCGGTCAGGGCACGGTCGGCATGGAGATCCTGCGCCAGCATTCCGAGCCGATCTTCGTGCCGATCGGCGGCGGCGGGCTTGCAGCCGGCGTCGCAGTGTACGCCAAGTTCCTGCGGCCGGATATCAAGGTGATCGGCGTCGAGCCCGCGGACGCCGCCTCCATGGCCGGCGCCATCGCGGTGGGCGAGCGGGTGGTGCTCGATCAGGTCGGGCTTTTCGCCGACGGCGTCGCGGTTCGGCAGGCGGGCGAGGAAACCTTCAGGCTCTGCCGCGAACTGCTCGACGCGGTCGTCACCGTCTCGACCGACGAGATCTGCGCGGCGGTCAAGGACATCTTCGAGGATACCCGCGCCATCGCCGAACCCTCGGGCGCGGTCAGCCTCGCGGGTCTCAAGGCCTATGCGGCGCGTGAGCCCCAGCGTACCGGCGCGCTGATCGCGATCAATAGCGGTGCGAACATGAATTTCGACCGCCTGCGCCATATCGCCGAGCGGGCCGAGATCGGCGAGCATCGCGAGGCACTGCTGGCGGTGACCATCCCCGAAAGGCCCGGCGCCTACCGCGCCTTCATCGAGTTGCTCGGCCGGCGCGCCATCACCGAGTTCAACTATCGCTATTCCGATCCGAAGGCCGCGCGCATCTTCGTCGGCGTGCAGCTTTCGGAGGGCGATGCCGAGAAGCGCCAGATCATCGCGATGCTGTCCGAGCACGGTTATCCCGTGCTCGACATGAGCGATAACGAGCTCGCCAAGCTACATATCCGCTACATGGTCGGCGGCAAGGCGCCGGGGCTCGGCGACGAACTGATCTTCCGCTTCCAGTTCCCGGAACGGCCGGGCGCGCTGCTGAAATTCCTCAACAGCCTTTCGGCCGACTGGAACATCTCGCTGTTCCACTACCGCAACCACGGTGCCGATTACGGCCGCATCCTCGCCGGCATCCAGATTCCGCCAAACCAGCGTGACCAGCTCACGAAACGACTCGATGCGCTCGGCTATCCCTATTGGAGCGAGAGCGACAACCCGGCCTATCTCTCGTTCCTGGCGGAGATGTCGGCGACCTAGAACAATGCCTGGCGTCCGTTATAGCCGAAGCCCTCATCCTGAGGAGCGAGCCGAAGGCTTGCGTATCGAAGGATGTTCCAGGAATCTCTGGAACCATCCGGAGCATCCTTCGAGACGCCGCTATCGCGGCTCCTCAGGATGAGGGCTGAGTTTTTCCATCCGAGCTGTAAGCTCTGGCGCATGACTCTCGAACAGCTCCGCATCTTCGTCGCCGTCGCCGAACGGGAGCACCTGACGCAAGGCGCGCGCGTCCTCAATCTCACGCAATCGGCCGTGAGTTCAGCAATCACGACGCTGGAGGCGCGCTACGCCACGAAGCTGTTCGACCGGATCGGCCGGCGGATCGTCCTGACCGAAGCCGGCCAACTCTTCCTGATCGAGGCGCGCGCCGTGCTGGCGCGTGCCGCGGCGGCGGAGGCGGTGCTCTCCGATCTCTCGGGCCTGGCGCGCGGCTCGCTCACGCTGATGGCAAGCCAGACGGTGGCGAATTACTGGCTGCCGCCGCTGATCCAGCGCTTTCACCGGGAGCACCCCGGCATCGCCGTCTCGCTCGCGATCGGCAACACCGAAACGGTCAGCGCCGCCATTCATGACGGTGCGGCCGATCTCGGCTTCATCGAAGGCGAGATCGACGCGCCCTCGCTCGACATGACCGAGGTCGACGAGGACGAGCTCGTCATCGTCGTGCCGACCGGCCATCCATGGGCCGAAGCTGCCCCCTCCACCCAGGAACTCTCGGGAGGCGCCTGGGTTCTGCGCGAAGCGGGCTCGGGGACGCGGGCGATGTTCGAGGCGGCGCTGCCGGGGCTCGGCCTCGGCGCGGATGATCTCACCGTGGCGCTGGAACTGCCGTCCAACGAGGCGATCTGCGCCGCCGTTGCATCCGGCGCAGGCGCGACCGCCATTTCGCGCCTCGTCGCCGCCAATGCGATCGCGGCCGGACGGCTCGCCACCGTGGCGCTGCCGCTGCCGAGGCGCCGCTTCCTCGCCTTGCGCCATCGGGAACGCTATCTCGCCAAGGCGGCGGCAGCGTTTCTTGCGCTCTGTCAGGGGGGCTAGCGGCGGCCTGCATCCCTTGTCATTCCGGGGCTTCGCGCAGCGAAGAACCTGGAATCCACGACCGGGCGAGCCGCTTTCAACCGAATACCTGATGTCTCACCCAGTCGTGGATTCCGGGTTCGCGCCTTCGGCGCGCCCCGGAATGACAGAGGGCGGTGCCAAGCCGTCGCTCAGACTCTCGAAGCTCAGGCCGCAGCGGCAGAACCCGGCGCCCCGCGCATCAGCATGCCGAAGAGATCGCGGGAATCGTCGGGGTCGGCGATCAGGTCGAGATCGACATAGGTGCCGGCCTCGCGGATGCGCTCGTAGACATAGCGCAGCGCCGAAAAATCCTCGATCGCGAAGCCGACCGAGTCGAACATCGTGATCTGGCGGGTGTCGGTGCGGCCCTGAGCCGTGCCGGCAATGACCTTCCAGAGTTCCTCGACCGGATGATCGGCGTCGAGTTGCTGGATGTCGCCTTCGATGCGGGTCTGCGGCGGGTACTCGACGAAGATCGAGGAGCGCAGCAGCACGTCGCGGTGGATCTCGGTCTTGCCGGGGCAATCACCCCCGACCGCGTTGATATGGATACCGGCGCCGACCATGTTGTCGGTCAGGATCGTCGCATACTGCTTGTCCGCCGTGACGGTGGTGACGATCTCGGCGCCCTCGACGGCTTCCATCGCGGTCGCGCAGCGCGTGATCCTGAAGCCGTGGCGGGCGAGGTTGCGGGCGCATTTCTCGGTCGCGGCCGGATCGACGTCGTAAAGGCGCAGGTTCTCGATGCCGAGGATCGCGCGGAAGGCGAAGGCCTGGAACTCGGACTGCGCGCCATTGCCGATGATCGCCATGGTCGCGGCGTTCTTCGGCGCGAGGTGCCTAGCGGCAACCGCCGACATCGCCGCCGTGCGCAGGGCGGTCAGGATGGTCATCTCGGAGAGCAGGACCGGATAGCCGGTCGCGACATCCGAGAGCAGGCCGAAGGCGGTGACGGTCTGCAGGCCGGCCTTCATGTTCTTGGGATGGCCGTTGACGTATTTGAAGCCGTAGAGCTTGCCGTCGCTGGTCGGCATCAATTCGATCACGCCTTCGAGGCTGTGGGAGGCGATGCGCGGCGTCTTGTCGAAGATCTCCCAGCGCCGGAAATCCTCCTCGATATAGGTGGCGATCTCGGACAGCATCCGCTCGATGCCGATCGCATGGACCAGCTTCATCATGTGGTCGACACTGACGAAAGGCACGACGTTGAGCTGCTGAATCATGGGTCCCCGCGCTGTTCTCGTTGAAGGAGTGATTGTCCCTGTTTTCGGCGGCAGGCGAAAGAAGCCAAAACGACCAGATCGGGACCAAGATTGATCGAAACGGGAAAGCGATTTATCCATTTCGGGCGATGGACGATCTCGACCGCAAGCTCATCACCCTGCTGCGCCACGACGGGCGCCGCAGCATCTCGGACCTGGCCGCCGATCTCGGCCTGACGCGGGCGACGGTGCGGGCGCGGCTGGAGAAGCTGGAGCAATCCGGCGAGATCATCGGCTTCACGGTGATCCTGCGTTCGGATGCGATCGACCTGCCCGTGCGCGGCATCACCATGATCGAGATCGCCGGCCAGGCGGCGGATACGGTGATCGATGCGCTTTCAGGCTTCACCGAGGTCTCCAGCATCCACACCACCAACGGCAACTGGGACCTCGTGGTCGAGCTGGGCACCTCCGACCTGATCGCCTTCGACCAGGTACTCCGGCGCATCCGCATGATCCCCGGCGTCACCAACAGCGAGACCAGCCTGCTCCTGGCGACGCCGCGCAGCGTCAAGGCGCGGCTCTGAGCGAACTCATCCTCCGCCGTCATCCCGGGCGCAGCGAAGCGTAGACCCGGGATCCATTCCGGAGCCTTGCCGAAAGAGGTTCCGGAATGGATCCCGGATCGGCGCCGTAAACCCGGCTTGCCCGGGTTGACGCGATGGTTCTGGTGACGAACAGGCCCGGCGCGTCCTCGCACAAGAAGCGCCGCTGCATGGCCGCCATCCGCAAACGCGGCGCGGCGCCCCGTGACAGGCGGGCATCCGCCCCCTAACGTTGGGCCCCGTCAGATACAGCGTTGGTGGCGGCCGGCGATGCATGATCGCGCAAGGCCGCCCGTTCGCGTCGGACACCCACAGTTCCCGCTCTGGGCATCGATATCCGGCCGCTTTCCGGCAGGGTGTCCGCGCCACGGGCCAAGACTAAGGCAGGAGACCAGACCATGGCGCATGAGCTCGAATTCTATATCGACGGCCAATGGGTGAAGCCGTCCGGCAACCGCACGCTCGGCGTGGTCGACCCGTCGAACGAGGAGGTCTTCGCCACGATCGCGCTCGGCGAGCAGGCCGATGTCGACAAAGCCGTCGCCGCGGCCCGCGCCGCCTTTCCGGCCTTCGCCGCGACCTCGAAAGCCGAGCGCCTCGCCCTGATGCGCCGCCTCGCCGAGGCCTACAAGAAGCGCTACGACGCCATCGCCGACATCCTCTCGCGCGAGATGGGTGCGCCGAAGGAGCTGGCGCACCGCGCACAGGCCGCGATGGGCACCGCCCACCTGGCCAAGATGATCGAGACGCTCGAAAACTTCGAGTTCGAGGAGCTGCGCGGCACCACCCTGATCGCCAAGGAGCCGATCGGCGTCGTCGGCATGATCACGCCGTGGAACTGGCCGCTCAACCAGATCATGTGCAAGGTCGCGCCCGCGCTCGCCGCCGGCTGCACCATGGTGCTGAAGCCCTCCGAGATCGCCCCGCTCAACGCCATCATCTTCGCCGAGGCGATGGACGAGGCCGGCGTGCCGAAGGGCGTGTTCAACCTCGTCAACGGCGACGGCCCGACTGTCGGCGAGGCGATCTCGCGCCATCCGGGCGTCGACATGGTCTCCTTCACCGGCTCGACGCGGGCCGGCATCCTCGTCGCCAAGGCGGCGGCGGATACCGTCAAGCGCGTGCATCAGGAGCTCGGCGGCAAGTCGGCCAACATCATCCTCGACGATGCCGACCTGAAGAAGTCGGTGAAGCTGGGCGTCGAGAGCGTGATGCGCAACTCGGGCCAGTCCTGCAACGCGCCGACCCGGATGTTCGTGCCGGAGAAGCTGCATGATGAGGCCCTCGCCATCGCCAAGCAGGTGGCCGAGCCGCTCAAGGTCGGCGCACCCTCGGCCGATGGCGTCTTCCTCGGCCCGGTCGTCAGCGAGGCGCAGTATGAAAAGGTGCAGCGCCTGATCGAGGCCGGCATCAAGGAAGGCGCGACACTGGTCACCGGCGGCACGGGCCGTCCGGAAGGCCTGAACCGCGGCTACTATGTCCGCCCGACCGTGTTCGGCGGCGTCACCGACGAGATGACCATCGCCCGCGAGGAGATCTTCGGCCCCGTGCTGTCGATCCTGCCCTACAAGAGCGACGACGAGGTGGTCTCGCGCGCCAACGACACGCCCTACGGCCTGGCCTCTTACGTCCAGTCCGGCTCGCAGGAACGCGCCCGCAAGGTCGCGGCCCAGATGCGCTCGGGCAATGTCTACATCAACTACCCGGCCTGGGACGCGGGCGCACCGTTCGGCGGCTACAAGCAGTCCGGCAATGGCCGCGAATACGCCGATTTCGGCCTTGAGGAGTTCCTCGAGATCAAGGGCACGGTCGGCTACGCCGCCGCCTGAGGCGTCGTGTCCTGTCGTCGTGGTCGGGCTTGTCCCGACCATGACGGCAGGCTGAGCCGCCGCCTAATCCTCCTCCGGCACCGCCGCGATCGGGAGCGCGCTGGAGCGCTTCACCTGGCCGAGCGCGAAGCTCGACTCGATCGAAGCGACGCCATCGAGGCGGGTGAGCTTGTCCTTGAGGAAGCGCTCATAGGCCGGCAGGTCGCGCACGACGATGCGCAGCAGATAGTCGCGCTGGCCGGTCATCAGGTAGCAATCGACCACCTCGGGCCAGCGCGCCACGGCCTGCGAGAAGCGGTCGAGTTCATCCTCGCGCTGGCGCTCCAGCTTGATCGAAACGAAGACGCTGATCGGCAGGCCAACCTTGGTCTGATCGATGATCGCGGCATAGCCGGTGATCACGCCCGCCTCCTCCAGGATGCGGATGCGCCGCGCGCAGGGCGAGGCCGACAGACCCACGCGCTCGGCGAGGTCCTGTACCGAAAGGCGCGAGTTGATCTGCAGTTCCGCGATGATCTTGCGGTCGAGCGCGTCGAGGCGCAGACGGGGCATTATCTCCTCCGGCGAAGCAGACGTCTTTTACAGGACGCCTCAGGCTCCGCCAGTCCTCGCAACGTCCGGCGCGGCTGCCGTCGCGAGGCGCCCTTCCTCGGCCTTGTGCACATATTGCGATGCGACGAGCCAGCCCTTGAGCGGCTGCAGCGGCGGAATGCAGGTCAGCAGGATCAAGGGCAGCGTGGTGACCAGATGTACCCAGCTCGGCGGATCGTAGGTCAGCTCAAGCCAGAGCGGGAACGCCGCCGCCGGCACGCAGACGAACATCATCACGAAGAAGGCCGGGCCGTCGGCGGGATCGGCAAAGCCGTAATCGAGGCCGCACACCTCGCAACGCGGCTTGATCTTGAGAAAGCCGGAGAACATCCGGCCCTGGCCGCAGCGAGGGCAGCGTCCGCGCAGGCCGGTCTTGAGCGGGGACAGTACCGGCCAGTCCTGGCCTGCGTCGATATCTGGCATGATGCGTCTCGTCCGGCGCCGCGACTGTGGATGGCGGCATGCCCGTGACATCGGCCCGGATCCGGCGTGGAACAAGGACGCAGCTTGCCGCTGCGCCGATAAGCCGCGCCGCTCAGATATGCAGCGCGTGGCCCAGCGCCTTCATCGCGGCCTCCGGGAAGGCCTCGCCCAGCGTCGGATGCGCGTGGATCGTGCCCGCAATATCCTGCAGCGTCGCGCCCATCTCGATCGCGAGCCCGAAAGCGGCCGAGAGTTCCGAGACGCCTGAGCCCACCGCCTGGATGCCGAGCACCAGTTCGCTGCCGGCCTGCGCGACGACGCGGACGAAGCCGGCCTCGCCATGGCGGGTCATCGCCCGGCCATTGGCGGCGAAGGGGAACTGGCCGATCTTCAGCTCGTGGCCGGCGCGCTTGGCCTCGTCCGGCGAGAGGCCGACCGAGACGATCTCGGGGTCGGTGAAGCAGATCGCCGCGATGCCGCGCTTGTCCCAGGCGCGCGGCAGGCCGGCGACGATCTCCGCCACCATCTCGCCCTGCGCCATGGCGCGATGCGCCAGCATCGGCTCGCCGGTGACGTCGCCGATGGCATAGATGCCGCGCATCGCGGTCTCGCAGCGCTCGCCGATGCGGATGAAACGGCCGTCCATGTCGAGCACGAGATTTTCGAGCCCGAGACCGTCGGTGACCGGCTTGCGGCCGACCGTGACCAGGATCCTGTCGGCCGGCAGGCTGCGCTCCTTGCCGTCG
Source organism: Bosea sp. ANAM02 (assembly GCF_011764485.1). NCBI lineage: Bacteria > Pseudomonadati > Pseudomonadota > Alphaproteobacteria > Hyphomicrobiales > Alloboseaceae > Allobosea > Allobosea sp. ANAM02. The sequence goes on from NZ_AP022848.1 coordinate 4,377,545, forward strand.
GAAGTCTCGATGCGCAGGCCGTCGCCCTTGGGCGTAGGCCCGAGCGCCTTGGCCCCTAGCAGTACCTCGACGCCGAGCGCGGTCAGGCGCTTGGAGATCGGGCCGGTCAGCTCGGCATCGTAGAGCGGCAGGATCTTGTCCTGCGCCTCGACGACCGTGACCTTCGCGCCGAGCTTGGCAAAGGCCGTGCCCAGTTCCAGCCCGATATAGCCGCCGCCGACCACGACGAGGCGCTTCGGCACTTCGGTCAGCGCCAGCGCGCCGGTCGAGGAGATCACGTTACCGCCGAAGGGCAGGAAGGGCAGCTCGACCGGGGCCGAACCGGTGGCGATGACGATGGCCTCGGCCTGGATCGTCTTGGGGCCGGTCTCGGTCTCGACGACAACGGTCTTGCCGTCGCGGAAGCGGGCCTTGCCATGGACGATCTTGACCTTCGCCTTGCGCAGCAGGCCGGCGACGCCGTTGTTGAGGCGCTGGACGATGCCGTCCTTCCAGGCCACGGCCTGCTTCAGGTCGAGCTTCGGCTCGGCCGCGATCAGGCCGAAGGGCGTCTTGCCGGCGGCAGCCTCGGCCGCCTTCTCGAACTCCTCGGCGACATGGATCATCGCCTTGGAGGGAATGCAGCCGACATTGAGGCAGGAACCGCCGAGCCTGGTGCTCTCGACGATGACGGTGTCGATGCCGAGCTGGCCGGCGCGGATGGCGCAGACATAGCCGCCGGGACCGGCACCGATGACGAGAAGCTTGCAGGTGATCTCGGTCATGCGTTCGCTCCGCCATCGTAGGGGAGAATTTCTCGCCCCAACCTCGCCGTCATCCCGGGCTTGACCCGGGATCCATGCCGGAGCGTTTCCAAGAAAGGTTCAGGCATGGATCCCGGATATTCGCTTCGCTGCGTCCGGGATGACCCGTTCTGTTCAGACACCACAACCATCGCGTCACATATCCACGAAGAGCGTGGCCGGGTTCTCCAGCAGCTCCTTCAGCCGCTGCACGAAGACGGCGGCATCCCAGCCGTCGATGACGCGGTGGTCGAAGCTGGAGGAGAGGTTCATCATCTTGCGCGGCACGAAGGTGGTGCCGTCCCAGACCGGGCGCACAACCATTTTGTTGACGCCGACGATGGCGACCTCCGGATAGTTGATCACCGGCGTCGTCGCGATGCCGCCGAGCGCGCCGAGCGACGTGATGGTGATGGTCGAGCCGGTCAGTTCGTCGCGCGTGGCGGTACCGTCGCGGCCGCGCTCGGCGAGGCGGGCAAGCTCGATGCCACAGCCCCAAAGATCGCGCGCCTCGGCATGTTTCACCACCGGCACGATCAGGCCGGTCGGCGTCTGCGTGGCGATGCCGATATTGATCGCGGCATGCTGGCGCACGATGCCGGCCTCGTCATCGTAGAGCGCATTCAGCGCCGGCTGCTCGGCGAGCGCCTTGACCATGGCCCGCATCAGGAAGGGCAAGAGAGTCAGCTTGGGCCGCTCCGGCGTCGGCTTCCTGTTCAGCGTCGCGCGCAGGTCCTCCAGGGCCGAGACATTCACCTCCTCGACGATGGTGATGTGCGGGATGCGCGACTTTGACAGCGCCATCTTCTCGGCGATGCGCCGGCGCAGGCCGACGACCTTGACCTCGGTGACGGCGCTCTGCTCGACGAGCCCGCCACCACGAGCGGGCTCCGGACCGCGCAGCAGGAAGGCGTCGATATCCTGATGGGTGACGCGCCCGGCAGGACCCGTGCCCTGGACCTGGCGCAGATCGACCCCGGCCTCGCGTGCCTTCAGGCGCACGGCCGGCGAGGCCAACGGCTTCTCGCCCGGCGCGCGACGCTGGGCGGTGGTCGTATTGGCGCGCGCAGGCTTGGGCGGCGGAGGCGTTGGCGCAGCCGGTTTGGCGGGAGCGCGCTGCCCACTCCGCGAGCCTTCATCCTGAGGAGCCGTTCCGGCAGGAACGGCGTCTCGAAGGATGGTCGCGGAGGCTCCGGTGTCCACTGAAGCATCCTTCGAGACGCCGCTGCGCGGCTCCTCAGGATGAGGGCTCGCGGTGTCGACCTCGCTCTCGACATTCGCCGCAGCAGCACCTTCGCCCGCGACCTTCAGCTTTACGATGGCCGAGCCGATCGCGACGGTGTCGCCGACCTCGGCGCCGACCCAGGTGACCTCGCCCTCCACCGGCGAGGGAATCTCGACCGTCGCCTTGTCGGTCATCACGGCGGCGAGCAGATCGTCCTCGCGGACGATGTCGCCGATCTTGACGTGCCACTCGACGAGTTCGGCTTCCGCGATGCCTTCGCCGACATCCGGCAGCTTGATGATGCGCTCGGCCATCAGCGTGCCTCCATGATATCCAGCAGCGCCTGTCCGAGGCGGGCGGGGCCGGGGAAATAGTCCCATTCCTGCGCATGCGGATAGGGCGTGTCCCAGCCGGTGACGCGCATAACCGGCGCCTCCAGATGGTAGAAGCAGTGTTCCTGCACCAAGGCAGCGAGTTCGCCACCGAAGCCGGAGGTCAGCGTCGCCTCGTGCAGCACGATGCAGCGCCCGGTCTTCCGGACCGAGGCCAGGATCGCCTCCAGATCGAGCGGGACGAGCGTGCGCAGGTCGATGACCTCTGCGTCGACGCCGGTGTCCTCGGCGGCGGCCAGCGCGACATGGACCATGGTGCCATAGGCTAGGATGGTGACGGCCGAACCCTCGCGCCGCGTCGCCGCCTTGCCGAGCGGCACGGTGTAATGGCCCTCCGGCACCTCGGCGAGCTCATGCTTCGACCAGGCCGTGATCGGCCGGTCGTGATGCCCGTCGAAGGGGCCGTTATAGAGCCGCTTCGGCTCCAGGAAGATCACCGGGTCGGGATCCTCGATCGCCGCGATCAGCAGGCCCTTGGCGTCATAGGGGTTGGACGGGACGATCGTCTTGAGGCCCGAGACATGGGTGAAGAGCGCTTCCGGGCTCTGGCTATGGGTCTGGCCGCCGAAGATGCCGCCGCCGGTCGGCATGCGGATCACCAGCGGGCAGGTGAAATCGCCGGCCGAACGGTAGCGCAGGCGCGCGGCCTCCGAGACGATCTGGTCATAGGCCGGGTACATGTAGTCGGCGAACTGGATCTCGATGCAGGGCTTCAGGCCGTAGGACGCCATGCCGATCGCGGTGCCGACGATGCCGGCCTCGCTGATCGGTGCGTCGAAGCAGCGCGAGACCCCGTATTTCTGCTGGAGCCCATGGGTGCAGCGGAAGACGCCGCCGAAGAAGCCGACATCCTCGCCGAAGACCACGACATCGTCGTCGCGGCCCATGGCGACGTCCATCGCGGAGCGGATCGCCTCGATCATCGTCATCCTGGCCATGTCAGAGGACTCCGATGAAGAGGCGGAAGGAGCACTTCGTCATGGTCGGGCTTGTCCCGACCATCCATGTCTTCGCTGGTCGAGCGTCGTGTTCAAGACGTGGATGCTCGCCACAAAGGCGAGCATGACGGCGGAGGTTCGAGCACAAGGTCGCCATCCTCACACCCCGATCTGCTGGCGCTGGCGGCGCAGATGCGGCGGCAGCTCGGCATAGACGTCCTCGAAGATGTCGCGCGCCGAGGGCTTGCCGCCGGAATGCAGGGTGCCGAAACTCTCGGCCTCCTTCTGCGCCGCGATGACGGTCGCGAGGATCTCGGCCTCCGCCTGCTTGTGACGCTCTTCCGACCAGGCGCCGACCGCGATCAGGTGCTGCTTCAGGCGGATCAGCGGATCGCCCAGAGGCCAGTCGTCGGATTCGTGCTTAGGGCGATAGGCGGAGGGGTCGTCCGAGGTGGAATGGGCGCCGGCGCGGTAGGTGACATATTCGACCAGCGTCGGCCCGAGGTTGCGGCGGGCGCGCTCGACCGCCCATTGCGCGACCGCATAGACGGCGAGGTAGTCGTTGCCGTCGACGCGCAAAGCCGGAATTCCGAAGCCGAGGCCGCGCGCCGCAAAGGTGCCGGAGCCGCCGCGCGCGATGCCCTGGAAGGTCGAGATCGCCCACTGGTTGTTGACGACATTGAGCACGACCGGCGCCTTGTAGGTCGAAGCGAAGACGAGCGCGGCGTGGAAATCCGATTCCGCCGTCGAGCCGTCGCCGATCCAGGCGGCTGCGATGCGGGTGTCGTTCTTGATCGCCGAGGCCATCGCCCAGCCGACGGCCTGGACATATTGCGTCGCGAGATTGCCGGAGATCGAGAAGAAGCCGTGCTCCTTGGAGGAGTACATCACCGGCAATTGCCGGCCCTTCATCGGGTCGCGCTCGTTCGAGTAGATCTGGCACATCATGTCGACGAGCGGATAGTCGTGCGCGATCAGCAGGCCGGCCTGACGATAGGTCGGGAAGTTCATGTCGCCGGGCTGGAGCGCGATGCGGAAGGCGCAGCTCACCGCCTCCTCGCCGGTATGCTGCATGTAGAACGATGTCTTGCCCTGGCGCTGCGCCATCTGCATGCGCCCGTCGAAGGTTCGCAGCGTCATCATGTGGCGCAGGCCGCGGATCAGGTCCTCATGCGAGAGATCGGGCACCCAGGGGCCGACCGCCTCGCCCTCGCGGTTGAGCACGCGGATGATCGAATAGGCGAGGTCGCGGATGTCCTTGGGATCGACATCGACCGGCGGGCGCGCGACGGAGCCGGCCTTCGGGATCACGACATGGGAGAAATCCGGCTTCTCGCCCGGACGGCTCGCAGGCTTGGGAACATGAAATTGCAGTGGCTGGGTTGCTGCCGGCGCCTGGCCTGACTTGTCGCTGCTCATGAGCGCCTCCATCCCTGACGCCACCAGCATTCCGCCTTCGCGCGCATCCCGCAAGCGCCTCTTGCGCCAGCCATGATGCAGCGACGAACGCAGCCGGCACCGCGATCGTTCCCCTTGCAACCAACGCTAGCGGTGACGCTTCGGAGGTTCATTCCGAATTTGCCCGTAGCGGCGAAATCCGACAGAATGAATTCCCGCCTGATGCAAGATTTCCGGAATGATCTCCCGATGAACAAAAAGAGCCAGAATGGTCCTGCTTTCGATCTGATCGATCGCAAGATTCTTGCTGCGTTGCGGGATGACGGGCGGCTGACGACACAGGCGCTGGCCGAAAAGGTCGGGCTATCGCCTTCGCCCTGCTGGACGCGGGTGAAGCGCCTGGAGGAATCCGGCGCGATCGAGAAATATGTCGCGCTGCTCGACCACAAGGCGCTCGGCTACAACAATATCGTCTTCGTCGAGATCACGCTCGACAAACATGACGACAAGGTTCTGGACCAGTGCGGCGAGGCGCTGAGCCGGGCGCCGGAGGTGGTCGAGGCGCATCTGGTCACCGGCGAATACGACTATCTCGCCAAGGTCGTGGTCAGCGGCACCGACCATTACGAGCGCTTCCTGCGCGGAACGATCTACCGCATCCCCGGCGTGCGCCAGACGCGGACGACGTTCGGCTTGCGGGCGCTGAAGCGGACGCTGTCGGTCGATCCGCTGAAGGTGGTGGGATGAGCGGCCGTCATGCTCGGGCTCGACCCGAGCACCTCCTGCCGAAAGAGGCTCCTTGAGCCTCGTCCTGCCTGAGATTCTCGGGTCTCCGTTGCGCTTCGCCCGAGAATGACGCCCTCGACGTCATGCTCGCCCTTGTGGCGGGCATCCACGTCCTGAACACGGTCTGCGACCGGCGAAGACGTGGATGGTCGGGGCAAGCCCGACCATGACGATGTGACAGAGGATTAAGCCAGCATCTCCCGCACCAGCGGCACGACCCTCTCGCCATAGAGCCGGATGCACTCCATCGCCTTCTCGTGCTCCAGCGGGCCGGCGCTGTACTTGAGCTGGAAGCGGGCGATGCCCAGCCCCTTGGCGGTAGCAGCGATCTTGCGGGCCACCGTCTTGGGCGAGCCGAGATAGAGCGAGCCCCGAGCGACCTCCTGCTCGAACTCGTCACGGCCCATGGGCGGCCAGCCGCGCTCGGCGCCGATGCGGTCGCGCATCTGCTTGTAGGCCGGGAAGAACTCCTCCTTCGCCTGCTCGTCCGTCGCCGCGACATAGCCCGGCGAATGCACGCCGACGGGCTTCGCCGGCTTGCCGATCTGGCCATAGGCGCGGTGATACAGGTCCACGAACGGCTTGAAGCGCAGTGGGTCGCCGCCGATGATGGCGAGCATCAAGGGCAGGTCGTAGCGCACCGCGCGCACCACCGATTCCGGGCTGCCGCCGACGCCGATCCAGGTCTTGAGCGGGCCGTTCTCGACCGGCGGATAGACGAGCTGGTCCTTGAGCGGCGGACGGATCGAACCCTGCCAGGTCAACGGCTGCTGCGGCAGCAGGCCGGCAAAGAGATCGATCTTCTCCTCGAACAGCTTCTCGTAATCGCGCAGGTCGAGCCCGAAGAGCGGGAAGGATTCGGTGAAGGAACCGCGCCCCAGGATCACCTCGGCGCGCCCGTTCGAGAGTGCATCGACGGTCGCGAAGCGCTGGAAGACGCGGATCGGATCGTCCGAGCTTAATACTGTCACGGCGGAACCCAGCTTGATCCGGCCGGTGCGCGTCGCCACGCCGGCCAGCACCGTCTCCGGCGAGGAGACCGCGAAATCGGCCCGGTGATGCTCGCCGACGCCGATGAAATCGATGCCGACCTGATCGGCCAGGACGGCTTCCTCGACGAGATTGCGGATCACCTGCGCATGGGGCAGCGGCTTGCCGTCCGCCCCGTTTGTGACGTCGCCGAAGGTGTCGAGCCCGAATTCCAGGTCCTGCGCCATGATCATCCCGAGGCCGCGACGCGACCCTTTGCCTGCCGGCCATCCCGGCCTCCGGGAGTTAGGGTCGGGATTGCCCCAGCGCAATTGTCAGGGCGTTGCCCCTCCAGCAACAGGCTGTTTGCACTAATGCAACCGCGCCGCTTGCATCGCCCGCGCAAGCTGCCGATGTTCGGGCGCGCGGCGCTCTCCGCCGCCTCCGAGCCGACATCATGATCATTCGCCAGCTTGTCTATCTCGACGCACTCGCCCGCGAGAAGCATTTCCGCCGCGCGGCCGAGGCCTGCCATGTCTCGCAGCCGACGCTCTCGGCCGCGATCGGACAGCTCGAGGACGAACTCGGCGTGATGATCGTCGAGCGCGGGCGGCGTTTCCAGGGCTTCACCAAGGAGGGCGAGGTCGTGCTCGCCCATGCAAGGCGCATTCTGGCCGAGGCCGAGGTGATGAAGGACTCGATCGCCGAACTGCGCGAAGGCGTCTCGGGCCGCATCCGGCTCGGCGCGATCCCGACCGCGCTGCCGATGATCGCCCATATCACCGCGCCTTTCTCGGAGCGCTATCCGGCCGTGTCGCTGACCGTGCTGTCGCTGACCTCGCAGGAGATCCAGCAGGGCATCGACGATTTCGAACTCGATGTCGGGCTGACCTATCTCGACAACGAGCCGCTCGACCGGGTGATCTCCAAGCCGATCTACCAGGAATCCTATGTGCTGCTGACGCGTGAGGACGGGCCCTTCGGCACGCGCGACACAATCACCTGGGCGGAAGCGGCCGAGCAGAAGCTCTGCCTGCTCACCGGCGACATGCAGAACCGGCGCATCATCGACGGCATTTTCCGCTCGGTCGGCACCGCGCCACGCCCGGCGATCGAGACCAACTCGATCTTCAACCTCTGCTCGCATGCCGGCATCCAGGGCATCGCCAGCATCGTCTCGCTGCAATTGCTGGAATTCTTCGGCGTACCGCTCGGCACCAGGGCGCTGTCGCTGGTCGAGCCGGAGGCGCAGCGCACGATCGGCCTGATCGTGGCCGACCGCCAGCCGGTCGCGCCGCTCGCGCGCAACCTGCTGATGATGACGAAGCCGGTCGCCGATGCAGGGCTACCCCGGCGGCCGATCGTACGATAGCCTTCGCCTATCGTCGTAGAAGCAGCGCAGCATTGTGCAGCGCAAAATCGAAGCGACGCGGCATTTTCGATCAAACCTGCCAGTCAGGATCTTCCGAAGAGGCGCTTGTTTCCGGGTTTTGATAGCCAAAAACTATCATGCCTTCGAAAGAAACGATTTGAAATCATTCCAGTTTCAACCACCCTTCCCTTAACAAGCGCCCGGTGAACCGGGCCTATGGAGGAAAGATGGCGGCTTATCCGGCCTGGGATCAGGACAGCGCACGCATGATCGTCGCGGGGCTGGCGCATCTGGAAGGCGCCACGCTGCCGATCCTGCATGCCCTGCAGGACGAGTTCGGCTATGTCGACCCGCAGGCCGTGCCGCTGATCGCGGAGGTGCTGAACCTGTCGCGCGCCGAGGTCCATGGCGCGATCTCCTTCTATCACGACTTCAAGACGACCCCGCAGCCGAGACGCACCATCAAGCTCTGCCGGGCCGAGGCCTGCCAGGCCTTGGGCTGCGAGACGGTCGTCGACGAACTCTCCCGCACGCATGGCATCGCGGTCGACAGCCATCATGCCGGCGACGCGGCCGTCGAAACGGTGTATTGTCTCGGCAATTGCGCGCTCGGGCCGTCCGCCCTGGTCGATGGCGAACTGATCGGGCGCGTCGATGCCGCCCGTATCGCCGGGCTCTGCCAGCACGGAAGGGCGCAGTGATGAGCGCCACCCCGGTCCGGATCTTCGTTCCCGTCGACGCCGCCGCCCTGTCGGTCGGCGCGGAAGCCGTCGCCCAGGCTGTAGCGCGCGAAGCGATTGCACGCGGGCTTTCCGTCGAGATCGTCCGCAATGGCTCGCGTGGCATGCTCTGGCTGGAGCCCATGGTCGAGGTCGAGACGGCGGAAGGCCGGATCGCCTACGGCCCGGTCGCGGCAAAGGATGTCGCCGCGCTGTTCGAAGCCGGCTTCACCTCGGGCGGCGCCCACGCCTTGCGCCTCGGCAAGACCGAGGAGCTCGACTGGATGAAGCGCCAGCAGCGCCTTACCTTCGAGCGTGTCGGCATCATCGATCCGCTCTCGATCGCCGATTACCGCGCCCATGGCGGCTTCAAGGGGCTGGAGAAGGCGCTGGCGCTAACCGGCGGAGAGATCGTCGAGGCGGTGAAGGCCTCCGGTCTGCGCGGCCGCGGGGGCGCCGGCTTCCCGACCGGCATCAAGTGGAAGACGGTCCACGACGCGAAAGCGGAACAGAAATACATCGTCTGCAATGCCGACGAGGGCGATAGCGGCACCTTCGCCGACCGCATGCTGTTCGAAGGCGACCCCTATCTCGTGATCGAGGGCATGACGATCGCCGCGATCGCGGTCGGCGCGACGCGCGGCTACATCTACCTCCGCTCCGAATACCCGCATGCCCACCGCACGCTCCTGCGCACGATCCTGAAGGCCGAAGCCGCCGGGATGATCGGCGCTTCGGTGATGGGTTCGCAGCACGCCTTCCATCTGGAAGTCAGGCTCGGGGCCGGCGCCTATATCTGCGGCGAGGAGACCTCGCTGCTCGAAAGCCTCGAAGGCAAGCGGGCCATCGTCCGAGCGAAGCCGCCGCTGCCGGCGTTGCAGGGTCTGTTCGGCAAGCCGACCGTCGTCAACAACGTGCTCTCCTTCGCAGCCGTGCCCTGGATCATGGATCACGGCGCGCAGGCCTATGCCGATTACGGCATGGGCCGCTCGCGCGGCACGCTGCCGATCCAGCTCGGCGGCAACGTCAAGCGCGGCGGGCTGATCGAGCTCGCCTTCGGCATCACGCTCCGCGAGATCATCGAGGATATGGGCGGCGGCACGCTCTCGGGCCGGCCGATCCGGGCCGTGCAGGTCGGCGGGCCGCTCGGCGCCTATCTCACGGCCGAACAGCTCGACGTGCAGATGGACTATGAGGCGCTCGCGGCGATGCGGGCGATGCTCGGCCATGGCGGCATCGTGGTGTTCGACGACAGCGTCGACATGGCCAAACAGGCGCGCTTCGCCTTCGAATTCTGCGCCAAGGAGAGCTGCGGCAAGTGCACGCCCTGCCGGATCGGGGCGACGCGCGGCGTCGAGACGATGGACCGCATCATCGCCGGCGCCGAGGTGCCGAAGAACATCGCCGTGCTGCGCGATCTCTCGAAGCTGATGACCGATGCCTCGCTCTGCGCCATGGGCGGGTTGACGCCGATGCCGGTGCTGAGCGCGCTCAATCATTTCCCCGAGGATTTCGACCGTCCTCCGCTGCCGCTGGCGGCCGAGTAAGGAGGCTGGGATGGCCCTGATCAAGGAAATCGACTACGGCACGCCAATCCGGCTCTCCGAGAAGATGGTGACGCTGACCATCGACGGCCAGAGCGTCACGGTGCCGGCCGGCACCTCGGTGATGGCGGCGGCGATGAGCCTCGGCACCAAGATCCCCAAGCTCTGCGCCACCGACTCGCTCGAACCTTTCGGCTCCTGCCGGCTCTGCCTCGTCGAGATCGAGGGGCGGCGCGGCACGCCCGCCTCCTGCACCACGCCGGCCGAAGAAGGCATGGTCGTCCGCACTCAAACGGAGAACCTGTCGTCCTTACGCAAGGGCGTGATGGAGCTCTATATCTCCGACCATCCGCTGGACTGCCTGACCTGCTCGGCCAATGGCGATTGCGAATTGCAGGATATGGCCGGCGCCGTCGGCCTGCGCGAGGTCCGCTACGGCTACGAGGGTGAGAACCACGTCTTCGCCAAGGGTTCAGACGGGCTCGCCAACGAGAACTGGCTCGCGAAGGACACTTCCAACCCGTATTTCACCTACGACCCGTCGAAATGCATCGTCTGCAATCGCTGCGTGCGAGCCTGCGAGGAGGTGCAAGGCACCTTCGCGCTGACGATCACGGGGCGCGGCTTCGACTCGCGCGTCGCGGCAGGGCCGACCGATTTCCTGGGTTCGGAATGCGTCTCCTGCGGCGCCTGCGTGCAGGCCTGCCCGACGGCGACGCTGATGGAGAACAAGGTCATCGAGCACGGACAGCCCGAGCATTCGGTGGTCACGACCTGTGCCTATTGCGGCGTCGGCTGCTCGTTCAAGGCGGAGATGCAGGGCGACCGCGTCATCCGGATGGTGCCCTACAAGGACGGCAAGGCCAACGAAGGCCATAGCTGCGTCAAGGGCCGCTTCGCCTGGGGCTATGCGACCCATACCGACCGCATGACCAAGCCGATGATCCGGGCGAAGATCACGGACCCGTGGCGCGAAGTCTCCTGGGAAGAGGCGATCAACTACGCGGCCCGCGAGTTCAAGCGCATCCAGGCGCAATACGGCCGTGAATCGGTCGGCGCCATCACCTCGTCGCGCTGCACCAATGAGGAGGTCTTCCTCGTCCAGAAGCTGGTGCGCGCCGCCTTCCGCAACAACAATGTCGATACCTGCGCCCGCGTCTGCCATTCGCCGACCGGCTACGGCCTGCGGACGACGCTCGGCACCTCGGCCGGCACGCAGGATTTCAAGTCCGTCGCCAAATCCGACGTCATCCTCGTCATCGGCGCCAACCCGACCGACGGCCACCCGGTCTTCGCCTCGCGCATGAAGAAGCGCATCCGCGAGGGCGCACGACTGATCGTCGCCGATCCCCGCCGGATCGACATGGTGCAGTCGCCGCATGTGAAGGCGGATTACCATCTGCCGCTACGCCCCGGCACCAATGTCGCGCTGCTCAATGCGCTCAGCCATGTCGTGGTCACCGAAGGGCTGATCGACGAGGCCTATGTGCGGGAGCGCTGCGATCTCGGCGATTTCGAGCACTGGGCCCGCTTCGTCGCCCGCGAGGAGAATTCGCCGGAAGCCAGCGAGCAGTACACCGGCGTGCCGGCTGCCGATGTGCGCGCCGCGGCGCGGCTCTATGCCACCGGCGGCAACGGCGCGATCTATTACGGGCTCGGCGTCACCGAGCACAGCCAGGGCTCGACCACGGTGATGGCGATGGCCAATCTCGCCATGGCGACCGGCAATATCGGGCGCGACGGCGTCGGCATCAATCCGCTGCGCGGGCAGAACAACGTCCAGGGCTCCTGCGACATGGGCTCCTTTCCGCACGAGTTCTCGGGTTACCGCCACGTCTCCGACGACTCGACCCGGCAGGTCTTCGAGATGCTCTGGGGCGTGCCGCTCGATCCCGAGCAGGGCCTGCGCATCAACAATATGCTCGACGAGGCGGTCGAAGGCACGTTCAAGGGCCTCTATGTCCAGGGCGAGGACATCGCCCAGTCCGACCCGAACACCAAGCATGTTACGGCAGGCCTGGCCTCGATGGAATGCGTCGTCATCCAGGACATCTTCCTGAACGAGACGGCGAAATACGCTCATGTCTTTCTGCCGGGCGCCTCCTTCCTGGAGAAGGACGGCACATTCACCAATGCCGAGCGGCGCATCAACCGCGTGCGGCAGGTGATGGCGCCGCTTTCGGGCAAGGACGAGTGGCAGGTCACGATCGAACTGGCGCGGGCGCTGGGCTACGAGATGAGCTACAGCCATCCCAGCGAGATCATGGACGAGATCGCCCGGCTGACGCCGAGCTTCGCCGGCGTCTCCTACGACAAGCTGGACAAGCTCGGCTCGGTGCAGTGGCCCTGCAACGACAAGGCGCCGACGGGCACGCCCCTGATGCATGTCGACCGCTTCGTGCGCGGCAAGGGCAAGTTCATGATCACGGAATATGTCCCGACCGACGAGCGAACGGGACCGCGCTTCCCGCTGCTGCTCACCACCGGCCGCATCCTCTCGCAATACAATGTCGGCGCGCAGACGCGGCGTACCGAGAACGGCGCCTGGCATGACGAGGACGTGCTGGAGATCCATCCCTTCGACGCCGAGAGCCGCGGCATCCGCGACGGCGACCTCGTCGCGCTCGCCAGCCGCTCGGGCGATATCGCGCTGCGGGCCGTGATCTCCGAGCGGATGCAGCCGGGCGTGGTCTACACGACATTCCACCACGCCAAGACCGGCGCCAACGTCATCACCACCGACTATTCGGACTGGGCGACGAACTGCCCGGAATACAAGGTCACCGCCGTCGACGTCCGCCGCACCAACGCCTATTCCGCCTGGCAGGAGAAGAATTTCGAGGAGGACGTGACCTTGCGCCGGATCGCGGAGCGCCTGCCCGATGCCGCGGAATAGCCGGCAAGCCCAGCCGCCGGCCTCGGCCGCCGTCACCGCCGCGCCACTGCGTTTCGGGGCCGCGCGGGAAGACGCGCGCGAGATCGAGGTCGCGGTCGAGTCGCCGATCAACATCGTCTACGGCAACATGCCCTATGCGGTGATGATGGCGAGCCCCTCCGACCTGGAGGACTTCGTCACCGGCTTCAGCCTGACCGAAGGCATCGTGCGCGGCGCGGACGAGATACGCACCGTCTCAGTCGAGCCGAAGGACGAGGGCGTCATCGTCACGGTCGAGCTCGCGCCGGGCCGTTTCCGCGAGCATCTGGCGCGGCGGCGCAACCTCTCGGGCCGAACCTCCTGCGGGCTCTGCGGCGTCGAGACCATCGAGGAAATCCCGATGGCGGACGCGGCGACGCGGGCTTCGCGCGCGGTATCCGCCTCGGCGATCGAGGCGGCGCTCGCGGCGCTCGACAAGTATCAGCCCTTGAACCAACTCACCCGCGCCGTCCATGCCGCCGCCTGGTGCGATGCCTCCGGCGCGATCCTGGCGGTGCGCGAGGATGTCGGCCGCCACAACGCGCTCGACAAGCTGATCGGCGCGCGACTGCGCGCCGGGGCCGATGCGAGCGAGGGCTTCCTGCTCGTCACCAGCCGCGCCTCCTTCGAGATGGTCGAGAAGGCCGCGATCTTCGGGGCCGGCACGCTGGTCGCGATCTCCGCGCCGACCTCGCTCGCGATCGAGCGGGCCCGCCATCTCGGCCTGACGCTGGCAGCCGTGGCACGGCGCGACGGCTGCATCGTCTTCACCGGTGCGCTCGCGCCCGAAACCGAGACTGTCGCCCGATGACGGAGGCCGGCCTGACCACCGATCACCACGCTGAAAACGTCGAGAAGCTCCGGCGCATGGCCGGGCAGATCGCCGATTTCTTCAAGGCCTATCCGGAGGTGGAGGCCGCCACCTCGGTCGCCGACCATATCAACCAGTTCTGGACCGGACGCATGCGCGGCGACTTCCTCGCCGCCTTCGCCAACCGGCCGGAGGACCTCACGCCCCTGCTGCGGCAAGCCCTGCCGCGGATCAGGCCGGGGCGCGGAGGTTAGCAGCCAGAAGCCGGTCCTGCCGGCGACGAGAAGACTTGAGCGAGCTGGGACCCTACCCGGCCCGAACGGCGAAGCCATGGGGAAAGGACACGGGGAATGAGCGTCGCAGAGGATATCGGACAGATCGGGGGCAGCATCGGGCTGCTCGACCGCGAACGGACCATCGCCAAGCCGGGTTTCAACCGCTGGCTCGTACCACCCGCCGCCTTGTGCATCCATCTGTGCATCGGCATGGCCTATGGCTTCTCGGTGTTCTGGCTGCCGCTGAGCCAGGCGATCGGCATCACCAAACCTGTCGCCTGCGCCGCGGATATCGGCCTTGTCGGCTCTCTGTTCACCACCGCCTGCGACTGGAAAGTCGCCGATCTCGGCTGGATGTATACGCTGTTCTTCGTGTTCCTGGGCTCATCCGCGGCGATCTGGGGCGGTTGGCTGGAGCGGGTCGGCCCGCGCAAGGCCGCCTTCGTCTCGACCTTGTGCTGGTGCGGCGGCCTCCTGATCTCGGCGCTGGGTATCTACACACACCAGCTCTGGCTGATGTGGCTCGGCTCCGGCGTGATCGGCGGCATCGGGCTCGGCCTCGGCTATATCTCGCCGGTCTCGACGCTGGTGAAATGGTTCCCGGACCGGCGCGGCATGGCGACCGGCATGGCGATCATGGGCTTCGGCGGCGGCGCGATGATCGGCTCGCCGCTGGCGGACATGCTGATGAACCATTTCAAGACGGCGCAGTCGGTCGGCGTCTGGCAGACCTTCGTCGCCATGGCCGTGATCTATTTCGTCTTCATGATGGCCGGCACCTTCGGCTATCGCGTGCCGCCGGCGAACTGGCGCCCGGAAGGCTGGACGCCGCCGGCGACCCAGAACAAGATGATCACCTCCGGCCATGTCCATCTCCAGAACGCGCACAAGACCCCGCAATTCTGGCTGATCTGGTCCGTGCTGACCCTCAACGTCTCGGCCGGCATCGGCGTGCTCGGCATGGCTTCGCCGATGCTGCAGGAGATCTTCGCGGGCTCGCTGATCGGCAAGCCGGAGATCGGCTTCGCCGCGCTCGACGCCGGGCAGAAGACGCAGATCGCCACGATCGCGGCGGCCTTCGTCGGCCTGCTCTCGCTGTTCAACATCGTCGGGCGCTTCTTCTGGGCCTCGCTCTCCGACAAGCTCGGCCGCAAGCTGACCTATGCGACCTTCTTCGGGCTCGGCATCCTGCTCTACGCACTCTCGCCCTGGGCCGCGCATGCCGGATCGCTTGCGCTCTTCGTCGCCTTCTTCTGCATCATCCTGTCGATGTATGGCGGCGGCTTCGCGACGGTGCCGGCCTATCTCGCAGACATGTTCGGCACGCAGTTCGTCGGCGCCATCCATGGCCGCCTGCTGACGGCGTGGTCCACGGCCGGCATCATCGGCCCGGTGGTGGTGAACTATATCCGCGAGGCGCAGATCAGCGCGGGCGTGCCGCGCGCGCAGGTCTATGACCGCACCATGTATATCCTCGCCGGCATGCTGGTGCTCGGCTTCCTCTGCAACCTGCTGGTCCGCCCGGTCGCGGCCAAATGGTTCATGCAGGATGCCGAGGTCGCGGCGCTGCAGAAGCGGTCGGCCAATGTCGACGCAGCCGCCCATTACGGTTCCTACGGCATCGGCAAGGGCGGGTTCGACGGCACGGCGTTGCTCGCCTGGGCCGTGGTCGGCCTGCCGATCGCCTGGGGCGTCTGGATCACGCTGTCGAAATCGCTGGCGCTGTTCCGCTGAGCAGCGGCCTAACCGGCCGCTTCGAGGGCCCGCATCGAGCGATCGGTGCGGGCCTTTGTCCATTGCAGCGAGGCGTTCGCAGGGCCGCGCTACTTCAGCGACAGGGCAACCGTACCGGCGATCGGATCGGTGACGCCGAGCCCGTTGCCGAGATCGTCCAGCGTGTGACGGAAGCCGTTGAGCGTGGCGATCATCTGCGGACGCGCCGCGGCCATCGCGTCCATGTTCTCCCATTCGGCGATGATGCAGTAGCGCCCCTCGCCGGCGGCGATGATGTTGGCATGCCGCAAGCCCGGCCAGTCCTCGGCGACCTTGCGGTGAGCGTCGAGGAAAGCGGTCTCCATCCCCGGCTTTACCTTGAAACGAACGGTGTTGAATGCGGTCATGACAGCCTCCAGCGTTCGGAGCGATGACCTTACGGCAATTCAGCCTCTTTGTCGTGGTCGCGGTGAACCCGACTCGCGCTCGACCGTTGTCAAAAGGTAGCGTTCCAGCCGCAGGATACCGATCCAACCAGAACGGGAGACAGCATCATGGCGATCAACAAGACCGGCTCGGCCCATTGGGAAGGCGGCATCAAGGACGGCAAGGGCACGATCTCGACCGAGACCAAGGCGCTCGACGCCTACCCTTACGGCTTCGCCAGCCGTTTCGAGGGCAAGCCCGGCAGCAATCCCGAGGAGCTGATCGGCGCCGCGCATGCCGCCTGCTTCACCATGGCGTTGTCGCTGATCCTCGGCGAAGCCGATCTCAAGGCCGATGCGCTCGACACCACGGCGCGGGTGACGCTCGACAAGCTCGACGACGGCTACGCCATCACCGCGATCCACCTGACGCTGAAGGGCAAGGTGCCCGGCACCGACCAGGCGACCTTCCAGTCCCTGGCCGACAAGGCCAAGGCCGGCTGCCCGGTCTCGAAGCTGCTCAAGGCGCCGATCACGCTGGAGGCGACGCTGGTGGGTTGAGCGCCGCGATCCACACCGTCATGCTCGCCCTTGTGGCGAGCATCCACGTCTTGAACACAGTCCTCGATAAAGGAAGACGTGGATGGTCGGGACAGGCCCGACCATGACGGAGAGAGGCTCCGAGCCTCAAGCGAAATGGCAGGAGACGCGGACGTCGTCCAATTGCCGCAGCTCCGGCCTCTCGACGCGGCAGCGGTCGGCGGCCTGGGCGCAGCGGGGGTTGAAGGTGCAGCCGGCCGGCGGGCTGATCGGGCTCGGCACCTCGCCGGACATCGGCCGGCGCGCGCGGTTAGGCTGCTCGACATCGGGGATCGTGTCGAGCAGCAGGCGCGTATAGGGGTGCTGCGGCCGGGTGAAGACCTGCTCGGCCGGGCCCGCTTCGACGAAACGGCCGAGATACATGATGGCGAGATCGTCCGACATGTGCCGGACGACCGAGAGATTGTGGCTGATGAAGAGATAGGTCAGCCCGAATTCCTTCTGCAACCGGACCATCAGGTTGAGGATCTGCGCCTGCACGGAGACGTCGAGCGCCGAGGTCGGCTCGTCGCAGACGAGAAAATCGGCTTCGGTCGCCAGCGCGCGCGCGATCGAGATGCGTTGGCGCTGGCCGCCGGAGAAGGCGTGCGGATAGCGGCTCGCATCGGTGCGCGACAGGCCGACGGTTTCCAGGAGATCGCCGACGCGCTGCTGGATCGCCGCCTCGTCGGCGCGCAGGTTCAGCTCGCGGATCGGCTCGGCGATGATCTCGCCGACGCGCCAGCGCGGGTTGAGCGAGGCATAGGGATCCTGGAAGATCATCTGCACGCGCGGCGGGCCGATGGTGCCGTCGGCGCGGCGGATGTCGCGGAAGCTGAGTTGGCCCTCGGTCGGGCGCTGCAGGCCGACGACCATGCGGGCGAGCGTCGATTTTCCGCAGCCGGATTCGCCGACGATGCTGAAGGTGGTGCCGCGCTTCACCGTGAAAGAGACGTTCTCGACCGCGCGCAGGATGCGCCGCGGTTCCTGCGAGAACAGGCGCGACAGGGCCGGAGCCGAGACGTCGAAGCGGCAGCAGGCCGCCGCGACATCGAGAATGATGTCGTCACCGCTGGCCCTCGCGGGCGAGAGCGTCGAAACCTGCTCAAGCATGGGCCGCCTCCTTCAAGGGGAAATGGCAGGCCGCAGCATGGCCCGAGATGGGCAGGCCGGGCTTGTGCTTTCGGCAGAAATCCTCCGCCTTTCCGCAACGCGGGTTGAAGGCGCAGCCCGGCGGGATGGCGTTGAGGCGCGGCATGGCGCCGTCGATCTGGTTGAGATGCTCGTGGCGGACATGGACGCTCGGAATCGAGGCCATCAGGCCGGCGGTATAGGGATGGCTCGGCCGGCGCGTCACCTCCTCGACCGGGCCGATCTCGACGATGCGGCCGGCATACATCACCGCGACCCGGTCGGCCGTCTCGGCGATGACGCCCATGTCGTGGGTGACCAGCATGATCGCCGTGCCGTGCTCGCGGCAGAGGCGCTTCAGCAGGGTGGTGATCTGGGCCTGGATCGAGACGTCGAGCGCCGTCGTCGGCTCGTCGGCGATGATCAGCGAGGGTTCGGCACAAAGCGCGAGCGCGATGACGACGCGCTGGCGCATGCCGCCGGAGAATTGGTGCGGGAAATGGTCGATCCGCGTCTCGGCGGCGGGGATGCCGACCTCCTTGAGCAGGTCGAGCGCGCGCTTGCGCGCTTCCGCGCGGCTGACCGGGAGATGGGTCAGGATGGTCTCGACGAGCTGGTCGCCGACCTTGAGCAGGGGATGCAGCGAAGTCAGCGGGTCCTGGAAGATCGCGCCGATGCGCCGGCCGCGCAGCCTGCGCATCGGCTCGGCCGGCAGGTTGTCGATGCGCTGGCCGGAGAGATGGATCTCGCCGCCGGCGATCCGCCCCGGCGGGTCGAGCAGGCCGATCACCGCTGTGCCGGTCAGGGACTTTCCGGCTCCGGATTCGCCGACCACGCCGAGAATCTCACCCGGCGCGATATCGAAGGAGACGCCGTCCAGCGCGGTCAACGGGCCGTGGCGGCCATCGAAGACGATACGCAGGTCGCGGACGGACAGGAGAGGCGCGGCGGCGG
This sequence comes from Bosea sp. ANAM02, assembly GCF_011764485.1. NCBI lineage: Bacteria > Pseudomonadati > Pseudomonadota > Alphaproteobacteria > Hyphomicrobiales > Alloboseaceae > Allobosea > Allobosea sp. ANAM02. Next base: position 4,396,472 of record NZ_AP022848.1, read on the forward strand.
TTGCGGTCATGCAGAGGCCTCGCTGCGTTCGATCGGGTAGCTCGACGAGAAGATCTCGCCCATCGGCGGGTGGCCGAGCGTGCGCTCGGGATAGCGCGCCATCACGCCCTCGAACTGCTTCTGGGCGCGGGCGTTGTCGGCGGCCTCGTCCTGGCCGGGGATGGCCCGGTTCTCCATGACGAAGCGGCCGTCGATCACCACGGTCGCGAAATCGCGGCCATGGCCGGTCAGCATCATCGTCTGGATGGGATCGATGACCTGCCCGCTATGCGGCCGGTCGAATGCGAAGACGGTGATATCGGCGCGGGCGCCTGGCTGGAGACGGCCGAGATCGGACCGCTGCAAGGCGTTGGCGCCGCCGATGGTGGCGGCATCGTAATAATCCTCGGAGCGCACGGCGCCGACATTGCCGGCCATGGTGCGGGAGAGGATCATGCCGGTCTGCATGTTCATCACCATGTCCGGCGGGCTCGTATCGGTGCCCATGGCGATGTTGAGGCCCATGGCGCGATAGCTGCCGAAATGATTGATGCTGTTGCCGTGCCGGCCCGAGACCAGCGGGCAATGTACGATGCTGGCGCCGGAATCGCGGATGATCTCGAGATCGCGGCCGGGGCGCTCGATCAGGCGGCTGCCGGAGACGACGGTGCCGTGCGGCAGCAGGCAGCGCTCGTTGAGGAAGCCGAGGCTCTCCAGCCATTCCGGCGGGCTCATGCCGTGCTGGGCGAGGACGAGGTCGTACTCGATCTTCGACTGGCAGCAATGGAGCCGGACGGGAATGTCGAGTTCGCGGGAGGCCGCCGCCGTGCGGCGCAGGAGCCCGGCGGTCGAGGTCTCGATGCGGTCGGGCGCGAACATCGCCCGGATCAGCCCGCCGGCCTGGCCCTCGTGGCGCCTGGCGAAGTCGATGGCGGCGTCGAGCTCGGCGAGACCGCGCTCCTCCTCGTAATAGGTGACGACGCGCCCGTCGCTTTCGACGACCTGGTTGCCGGTGCGATAGGCCGGGCCGAGATAGGCGCGCAGGCCGAGATCGGCGGCGGCTTCCGCAGCATCCTCGAATTCCTGCACCGTCTCGCCCCAGGCGCGGTAGAAGAGCGAGGCGATCGGCAGCGCCGTGGTGATGCCGTTGCGGATCAACTGGGAGAAGGCATAGCGCTTCTGGAAGGCCAATTCCTCGCGGGTATACATCTCGTAGGGGCCGGCCTCGAGATAGCTGCGCGGCCAGACGCGACCCTTCTTCCAGGCCGGCTGGTTGTCGTAGCCGAGGATGGTGGTGTCGAGGTCGGAGAGCGCGTCGCAATCGACAAAGCCCGGCCCGATCAGGGCATGGCCGTAGTCGATGCGTCTGCTGACCTCGCCCGGAAAGCCGTGACCGACGAAGACGACCTCGCCGTTCTCGAAGACGACCTCGCCATTCTCGTAGAGGCGATGGCGGCCGTCCCTGTGCCCGACGACCCAGCGGGCGGTCATCAGGATACGGCCTTCAGGGCGCTTCTTGGCTTGCAGGCTCACGGAGTCGTCCTTGTCAAAATGCCGTCCCGGGCGATGGGTTCAGCGCAGCTTCGGGTTCAGCGCGTCGCGCAGCCAGTCGCCGAGCAGGTTGACCGAGAGCACGATCAGACCGAGCTGCAACGAGGGGAAGACGACGAGCCACCAGGAGCCGGAGAACAGGTACTGGTTGCCGATACGGATCAGCGTGCCGAGCGAGGGCTGGGTGATCGGCATGCCGACGCCCAGGAAGGACAGCGTCGCCTCCGAGAGGATGGCGAGACCGAGGCTCAGCGTCGCCGAGACCAGCACCGGCGTCATCGTGTTGGGCAGGATGTGGCGCCCCATGATCCGCGTCGCCGGCACCTTGATGATGCGGGCGGCGAGCACGTATTCCTTGCGGCGTTCGACCATGGTCAGCGCGCGCACCGTGCGGGCGTACTGGACCCAGCTCGTCAGCGCGATCGACAGCACCAGCACCACGGCGGAAAAGGGCTCGCGCAGGGCCGGCGGCAGCATCTCGCGAAAGATCGCCGAGACCAGGATCGCCATCAGCAGCGTCGGGATCGAGAGCACGGTGTCGCCCAGCCGCATCAGCAGGTTGTCGATGCGCCCGCCATAGAAGCCGGCGGTCAGCCCGATCGTGACGCCGATCAGCATCGAGACCATCACCGCCGCAAAGCCGATGACCAGCGAGATGCGCGAACCGTAGAGGATGGCCGAGAGCACGTCGCGTCCCTGCGGGTCGGTGCCGAGCAGGAAGGGCCATTCGCCGCCATCCTGCCAGATCGGCGGAATCTCGGCCTTGTCGATGAAGACCTGGGCGAGGTCGTAGGGGTTCTGCGGGGCGATCAGCGGCGCGAAGAGCGCGGTCAGGACCAGCAGGGCCAATACCAGCGCCGAGAGCCAGGCGACCGGCGTGTGGCTGAAGCTCCAGCCGATATCGCTGTCGAGGAAACGGCGCAGACGGCCGGGCGTCTTCACGGTGTCGGTGGGCAGGGTCTTCTCAGCGGGCATTCGCGCCTCCCGTCAGCGCGTCCTCGCGCAGGCGCGGATCGACCCAGGCATAGGTCAGGTCGACCAGCGTGTTGAGCGTGACGAAGATGAAGGAGACGACGATCAGATAGGCCGCCATCACCGGGATATCGACGAAGGTCACGGCCTGGACAAAGAGCATGCCCATGCCCGGCCACTGGAACACCGTCTCGGTGACCAGCGCGAAGGCGATGAGATTGCCGATCTGCAGGCCGGTGACGGTGATGACCGGCATCAGGCAGTTGCGCAGCGCGTGGCCGAAATGGACGGCACGCGACGGCAGGCCGCGCGCCCGGGCGAAGCGGATGAAGTCGGTGCGCATGGTTTCCAGCATCTCGGCGCGGACGAGGCGCATCACCAACGTGATCTGGAAGAGCGAGAGTGTGATGCCGGGCAGGATCAATGCCTTGCGGCCGGACGCGGTGAGCAGGCCCGTGCTCCACCAGCCAATCTGCACGACCTCGCCGCGCCCGAAGGCCGGCAGCCATTGCAGCGTCACCGAGAAGATCAGGATGAAGAGGATGCCGAGCGCGAAGCTCGGCAGCGAGACGCCCAGCACCGAGACGAATTGCAGGGACTTGGCGACGAAGCTGTCTCGCCGGATCGCGGTGTAGACGCCGAGGGGGACGCCGACTGCAAGCGACAGGAAGGTCGCGACCAGCACCAGTTCGAAGGTCGCCGGGAAACGCTCCGAAATCAGCGTGAAGACGTCCTGCTGATTGCGGTAGGAGATGCCGAAATCGCCGCGCACGGCATTGCCGACGAAGGTCGCGTATTGCAGCACGAAGCCCTTGTCGAGGCCGAGGCGGACACGCAGTTCGTCGCGCTGCTGCTGGCTGGCCTGCTCGTTCAGCATCAGCTCGACGGGGTCGCCGACGAAGCGGAAGATCAGGAAGGCGAGAAAGGCCACCGCCAGCATCACGCCGGCGGCGTTGAGCAGTCGCTTGAAGAGAAAGGCCGGCATGGTCTTGCGACTCCCTGCGCTGGGCGGATGCTTTTGTCATTCCGGGGCGCGCCGGAGGCGCGAACCCGGAACCCACGACCGGATGAGCGGCGGCCAATGTCGTTTTGCGCTTGCAGCCCAGTCGTGGGTTCCGGGTTCTTCGCGGAGTTTATCCTTGGGCCGACCGAAGGTCGGACCCGAGGGCGAAGCCCCGGAATGACAACCCGTCACTTCATCACGGTCAGCCAGAGCCGCGGCTTGTTGTCCGAGGCCTGCACGGTCGAGGCGACCGTGTTGCGCATCGCCCAGGCCATCGGCTGCTGGTGCAGCGGGATGAAGAGCTGCTCCTGCTTGGCGATCTTGAGCGCCTCCCTCATCAGCGCGACGCGCTTGGGCGTGTCGAGCTCGACGCCGGCCTTGTCGATCAGCGCGTCGATGCGCGGGTCACCCCAGTTGCCCCAGTTGAAGACGCCGCTGGTGCCGCTCTTGGAATGCAGCACCTGCACCAGGATGGAGTAGGCGTCGATCATCGGCTCGTTGGCCCAGCCGAAGGAGATGACGTCGAACTCGCCTTTCACGCGCTTCGGCGTCTGCTGACTGCGCGGCGCCATGCTGAGATTCGGCTTCAGGCCGGCGCGTGCCCACATCGCCGCCACGGCCTGGCAGAATTCCTCCTCGTTGACGAGCGAGTCGCTCTGGCAGTTGATCTGGAACGAGAAGCCGTTGGGATAGCCGGCATCGGCCAGCAGCTTCTTGGCGCCGTTCAGATCGAAGGGCAGGCGCTCGTCCTGCGACGGCTCGTAACCCGGGATAGCGGGAGCGACGAGCGCGCCGGTATTGCGCGACAGGCCGCGCATGGCGCGCTTGTGCACCGCGTCGATGTCGATGGCGCGATAGAGCGCCTCGCGGACGCGGATGTCCTTGAACGGGTTCTTGCCCGTGACGTCGCTCTCGATCAGCTTGTCCCCGAGATTGAGCGCGAAGAAGACCGAGCGCAACTCGTTAGTCTGCATCACCTTGACGTCCGGCGAGGCGGCGAGTCGCGGCAGATCCTGCAGCGGGGCGACGTTGGTGTAGTCGATCTCGCCCGAGAGCAGGGCCGCGACACGGGTCGAGGACGAGGTGATCGGCGAGAACTCGATCACGTCGATATTGTGCTTCGGCTTGTCCCACCAGCCGGGATTCTTGACGAAGACGGTCTTGGCATCGGCGCGGCGGCTCTCGACCTTGAAGGGCCCGGTGCCGTTGGCGTTGTCGGTCGCGTAACCCTTCACGCCCTTGCCGGAATCGGTCGGGAGCAGCGAGTTGTTCGCCTCCATCCATTCCTTGTCGAAGATGAAGATGTTGGTGAGGTCGTTGAGCAGCAGCGGATAGGGACCGTTGACCTCGATCTCGACGGTGTGGTCGTCGATCTTCTTCGAGCTCTTGTAGGCCGGCAGGTTGCCCTTGAGCGGCGAGGTCTCGTGCGTGACGCGCGCCAGCGAGGCGATGACGTCGTCGGCCGTGAAGGGATTGCCGTTGTGGAACTTGACGCCCTGACGCAGCTTGAAGCGCCAGACGGTCGGCGACACCGTTTCCCAGGATTCGGCCAGGGCCGGCTCGATCTTGAGATCGCCGGTATAGCGCACCAGCCCCTCATAGACATGGTTCAGGACGGCGAGCGTGAAGGTCTCGCCATAGGAATAGGGATCGAGCGAGGCGATCTCGCGCGCCGCGCCCCATTTCAGCGTCTTGGCTTCCGTCGCGCCGGTGAGCGCAAAGGCGGCGACAGCCGCCAGCAACCAGGCCTTCTTCATCGACTTCTCCCCTTTTGCATCGGCACGCCCACGGCGGCGCCGAGTCTCGATCGCTTTCTGCCGTCCCGTTATGCACCTGACGCTTTGCGCGCCATTTTCGTGTGCGATTATCAGGCATACTTGCATACGATATGAGAAAGGTATTGTATGCGATTATTGAACACAAGCGGAAACTGGCGCGGAGCCCGCCATCGTGACATTGACACCCCCGGACATGACCGCTCCTGCACGAGGGAAAGCCACGATGGGCGAGAAGCGAGCTCCGGTTCTGCGCGCTGAGTCCGTTTACCGGGCGCTGCGCCGGGCGATCATCGAGCAGGCGCTGAAACCCGGCATGAAACTGCCGGAGGATTCGATCGGCGAGCAGCTCGGCGTCAGCCGCACCCTGGTGCGCGAGGCTTTCGGACGACTCGCCGTCGAAGGCCTCGTCGAGCTCAAGCCCAATCGCGGCGCATCCGTCGCCTATCCCACGCTGGAGGAGGCGCGCGACGTGTTCGAGGTCAGGCGCGGGCTCGAGCGGCTCGTGGCCGAAAGCCTGGCCGGCCGCATCACGCCCGCCCAGGTCGCCGAGCTGGAGGCCCATGTCCGCCAGGAAGAGAGGGCACACGAGCAGGACGGGCCGGAATCGATCCGCCTCTCCGGCGAGTTCCACATCAAGCTCGCCGAGATGACCGGCAACGCGCTGCTGCTGCGCTATGTGCAGGAGGCCTCGTCGCGCTGCTCGCTGATCCTGGCGATCTACGGGCGCCCGCATTCGAGCGAATGCGCGGTTTCCGAGCATCGGCAATTGATCGACGCCCTGCGCGCCGGCGATGCCGCCCGCGCCGCAGACCTGATGGACCATCACCTGCGGGCCGTGGTCACCCGCGCGCTGCTGACGCCCCGCGTCGAGCGCGATATCCGCGACGTGCTCGCGCCGTACGCCCTCAGCGAAGGACTGACACCATCATGACAGCGCAGCCGACAGAGCAGCCCGCGAGGCAGGCCGCCCCCGGAACCGTCACCTTCGACTTCGCCGCGCTGACGCCGCGCGAGCGCTACAAGCTGCTGATCGGCGCCGTCGTGCCGCGCCCCATCGCGCTCGTCACGACGGTCGACGAACATGGCAATGTGAACGCCGCCCCCTTCTCCTTCTTCAACTGCCTCTCGGCCGATCCCGCGATCCTCGCGCTCGGCGTCGAATATCGGCCGACCGGCGCGCAGAAGGATACCGGCCGCAACATTCGCCAGACCCTGTCCTTCACCGTGAATATCGTCTCGGACGAGTTGCTGGCCGGCATGAATGTCTGCGCCGTGCCGTTCGAGCCCGGCGCCGACGAGCTGGCCGAGGCGGGCCTCACGGCGATGCCGGGCATCAAGGTTCCCTGCCCCTGGATCGGCCAGGCGCCGGCCGCCTTCGAATGCCGGCATCACACCACGCTCGGCATCGGCAATTCGCGCGAGATCATTCTCGGCGAGGTCGTCTACGCCCATTTTCGCGCGGGAACCGTCGATCCGCAGAAACTCTATGTCGACCCCGTCGCCCTCGACGCGATCGGCCGCATGGGCGGGCATGGCTATGCGACGACGCGCGACCATTTCGACTTGCCGACCATGTCGCTCGCGACCTGGCAGACCGACCCCGCGGCTGCCAACCGGCGCAGCTAGTCAGGGGCAATCCCAAGCCGAGCACAGGAAGGCTCCCCCAAGCACAACAAAGTCATGCGCCAGACGCAGCCAGATCGATCACCGGTCTATTTGATCTGCGTCAAGAACATTGCGCCCCCTGCACTCAAACCATGGCGGGCGCGGGATCGATGCGCCATCCTGCCACGAAGCGATCCCATCGGCCAATCAAGACCGAGCGATCGCGTTGGGCGACCCAATATTCCAGGGAGGATGGGGCCATGGAAGAGATCATGCGTCAGCGGCGCAGCATGCGGCATCTCCATCCGCGAGGTGACGCATGACGGCAACCACGGACATCATCGACTTCAAGATCGAAACCCCGGACGGCGCGACGCTGCACGCCTTCAAGGAAGGCCATGGCCAGCCGCTGCTGCTGGTCAGCGGCCTCAGCGGCAGCGCCGCCTTCTGGAGCGAGATCGCCGCGACGCTCTCGCGCTCCTTCCAGGTCATCCGCTTCGATCAGCGCGGCATCGGCGCCAGCACGCGCGGCGCAGCTCCATGCTCGATCGACCTGCTGGCGCAGGACAGCCTCGCCGTTCTCGACGCGGCCGGCGCCTCACGGGCCGTCGTCCTCGGGCATTCCACCGGGGGCTGCATCGCACAGGCGATCGCCAAGCAGGCGCCGGGCCGGCTCGACGGCCTGATCCTGAGCGCGAGCTGGCTGAAAACCGGGCGCTACCTCAACGCCGTCTTCGGCACCCGGCGCGCCATCCTCGGCTGCGACCCCCATGCCTATGCCGCGACCTCTGTGCTCAGCGGCTACCAGCCGCGCTGGATCGAGGCGAACTGGCACGTCTACGACGCCGCGATCGAAGCGGCCCCGGTCAGCGAGCAGGCCCGGACGGTGGCGCGCGAGCGCCTCGATGCGCTGCTCGCCTTCGACGGCACGGCCGATATCGACGCCCTGATGACGCCGGTCCTCGTGCTCGGCACGCGCGACGACATGGTCGTCCCGGTCTATCATCAGGAAGAACTCGCCGCGGCCCTGCCCGGCTGCCGCAAGGCGATCATGGAAACCGGCGGGCATCTCTTCCCGGTCTCGCGGCCCGATGCCTTCACCGCGACCGTGGCGGAGTGGATCGGCGAGCTCTGAGCCAGGCGGGCTCGCGCCCCCGGATTGGACAGACAGCACGACGCGCGACGAAATGGCCCATGCCGCCGCCCCGCGTCTCGGCGCTAAGTTGAGAATGTCTCCAAGTCGAAAGACATGATCATGCGCGCCATCCTCGCCGGCCTCGTCCTCCTGCTCCCCCTCCTCGCCCAGCCCGCAGCGGCGCAGGACATTTCGGCCGGCGAGCGCTCCTTCGCCAAATGCCGATCCTGCCATCAGATCGGCGAAGGCGCGCGCAATCTGGTCGGCCCGGAGCTCAACGGGCTGATCGGCCGGCATTCGGGGGCGGTCGAAGGCTATAGCTATTCGGCCGCCAACAAGAATTCGGGCCTGACCTGGGACGAGGCGACCTTCGCCGAGTACATCAGAAACCCGAAAGCCAAGATCCCCGGCACAAAGATGATCTTCGTCGGCATCAGGAGCGAGAAGGAGATCCAGGATCTGATCGCCTTCCTCAAACAGTTCGACAAGGACGGCAAGAAACTCTGAATTCGCGCTGCGGCATCGGCAAACTTGGCCATCGACGGCAGCCTGTCGTATCTCTTCTATCCTGATCGACAGAGGAGAGCTTGATGGCCGCCACCGCGACCCGGACGAAACCCCTTTCCGCTCTGCGGGACTTCCTGGACAGCGAAGCTGCGGGCGGCATCGTCCTGATGGCGGTCGCAGCGCTGGCGCTCGTCGTCGCCAACTCGCCGGCCGCGCCAATCTATTTCGGCGTGCTGAAGAGCTATGTGCTGGGGCTGTCGGTCCTGCACTGGATCAACGATGCGCTGATGGCGGTGTTCTTCCTGCTCGTCGGCCTCGAGATCAAGCGCGAGATGCTGGACGGGCAGTTGTCGAGCTGGGCGCGCCGGGCGCTGCCGGGCTTTGCAGCGCTCGGCGGCATGATCGCCCCGGCGCTGGTCTATGCCGGCTTCAATCTCGGCTCGCCCGAAACCCTGCGCGGCTGGGCCATTCCCGCCGCCACCGACATCGCCTTCGCGCTCGGCGTGCTGTCGCTGCTGGGCCCGCGCGTGCCGGCCTCGCTCAAGATCTTCCTGACCGCGCTGGCGATCCTCGACGATCTCGGCGCGGTGATCATCATCGCGATCTTCTACACCGCCGAGCTCTCCGGCCTGCATCTCGGGCTCGCGGCCGCGACGCTCGTCGCGCTCGTCGCGCTGAACCGGCTCGGGGTGATGCGGCTCGCTCCCTATCTCCTGCTCGGTGCGGCGCTCTGGTATTTCACCCTGAAATCCGGCGTGCACGCCACGCTGGCCGGCGTCGCGCTGGCGCTGACGATCCCGCTCACGCCCTCGCCCGCGAAGCCGGACGACGCCACCTCGCCGCTGCACCGGCTGGAGCACGCGCTGCACCCCTCTGTCGCCTTCCTGATCATCCCGATCTTCGGCTTCGCCAATGCCGGCGTCTCCTTCGCCGGGCTCGGCCTCGCGACGCTCGGCCAGGCCGTGCCGCTCGGCATCATGCTCGGGCTGTTCCTCGGCAAGCAGATCGGCGTCTTCGGCTTCGGCTGGCTGGCGATCCGCAGCGGGCTCGCCGACCTGCCGGCCCGGGCCTCCTGGGCGCAGTTCTACGGCATCGCTCTGCTCTGCGGCATCGGCTTCACCATGAGCCTGTTCATCGGCCTGCTCGCCTTCCCAGCCTCGGAAGCCTTGCAGGACCAGACCAAGATCGGTGTGCTCGCGGGCTCGCTGCTGTCGGGCCTGTGCGGCTGGCTGGTGCTGCGGCTGTCGCGCTGCGAGGACGCCGCGGACGAACCGGCGCGCGAAGCGGAGGCCTGAGCGGAATCCGCGGAACGCCCCTTCCATTTCCGCGAATCGATGCAATATTTATTCGCTCCGGCGAACATCTGTGATTCGAAGCCGGACGAATGTGCAGGCGAGCGGGAGAGCCCAGCAGCGATGAAGAAGGCCAGGCGGAAACCGGGGGAGAAGCGATCGCAGATCGCCGCCATGCCGATCCGCCATGCCGCCGACGGCTCGACGGAGATCCTGCTCGTGACATCGCGGACCACGCGCCGCTGGATCGTGCCCAAGGGCTGGCCGATGAAGGGCCTCAAGGACCGCGACGCCGCCGCGCGCGAGGCCTATGAGGAGGCCGGCGTGATCGGCCGCGTCAGCGAGAAGCCGGCCGGGCGCTATACCTACTGGAAGCGGATGAGCGACCATTTCACGCTCTGCGAGGTGAAGCTCTACCTGCTCGAGGTCGAGCAGCAGCTCGACAGCTGGGCCGAGCAGCACCAGCGCGACCTGCACTGGTTCAAGCTCGCCGACGCCGCCGACCTCGTCGACGAGCCGGAACTGAGCACCGCGATCCGCAAGCTCGACACGCAGCTCGCCGTCGCGGCCTAGACGAAACCGATCCAGCGCCCCGCCAGCAGCACCGCCAGCCAGAGCGTGAAGGAGGCGAGCGCGCTCGCCCGCACGCGCCCTGAAACCCGCTCCGTCGCCAAGGCTTCCGCCAACGCCCTGCCTCGATGCTGGAGCGCGATATTGCCGAGCGCCATCACGAGCAGGGCGAGCTTGGCGAGGAAGGCCGGATTGCCCGCATATTCCGACGGCTTCACCGTGAAGAGCCAGGCGCCGGTCAGGAGCGCCAGCGCGAGGCCGAAAGCGGCGGCACGGGTCAGGAAGGGCGCGAGCACGGCGAGCGGCGCACCGCGCAGCAGGCCGATCAATCGAAGATCGAGCGGCAGGATCGCGCCGACCAGCAGGCCGATGCCGAGGATATGGGCGGCGTTGACGACGAGATAGGCCGTGCCGGAGCGCTGCAGCCACAGCGCGCCCGGCCAATGTCCCAGGGCCTCAATCAGCTCCGGCATGATCAGTTGGTGCGAATGCGCTCCGGATACATGTCGTAATCCTTGCCGGCGAGGGTGATGCGCACGGCCTTCATATGCAGCTTGGTCTTGTCGAGATGGCGGTTTCCGAGCGCGGTGATGGCATCGCCGGGCTTGGCCGTATCACCGCGGAAGCCGGAGCGCTCGGTCTGGTTGGGATTGCCGAGATCGACCTGCCAGAGCTTGCCCTCGGACTCGACCATCAGCATCGGATGCGGCGGGGCCATCGATATCTTGCTGATCTTGCCCTTGAGCGTCATCTGCTCGCCCTCGGCCCAGGCCCAGCCGTGATGCGCCAGCGCCGGCAGCGCGACGGTGGCGGCGAGGCCGGCGAGAAGGACGGGAAGGCGGCGGCGGTTCAGCATCGTCATGCAACGTCTCCCTGCTCGGGCGCGCGAGCCGCGCGCCTCCCGACAACCAGCCTGCCACGGCCAAGTTGCAGCCGGGCCATCACATCTGCGTTGGCAGGGAGCAGCTATCGCCGTCATGGTCGGGCTTGTCCCGACCATCCACGTCTTCCTTCGAGCCATGCGGTGTTCAAGACGTGGATGCTCGCCACAAGGGCGAGCATGACGGCAAGATTCCGCGCAAGCACCTGCGGCCGCCCGCGCCGCCGCGTGCGGGGAGAATGAGGGGCAGCGGAGCGCCGCGAGGCGCGGGGGTATCGGCCGCTTCCATTGAGCCAGGATGCGGCGCGGATGGATTGAGCCACCATCCGCACGCCCCGTGGCGCTCCGCTCGACGGCGTTATTGAAAGCTGCGGGCCGCGCTTCCGTTGGGCGGAGCGTCGATCACGGACGGACAGGGCGCGCCAGCTTCCCTCAGCGGGTCGTCGCGCGTCTGCCGCCTCACAACCGCCGCGCCGCCTCTCCTAGCGAGCTCCTCGCACAGGCGCCGTAGTACGCCCAGGGCGGTTCCCGCAGCCTCCCGAGTCCGGGGTGCAAACCCGGTCGCAGGGCGCCGCCCCCGCCCCGCCATGCAGCATGCCTCCGGATGGCCGCCCCTCGGGGTGAGGTGGCCGAGAATAGGCATGGGCTATGTGGGCGGGGATAAGTTTCGGCCGCCGGCCGCGCCTGCCCGTCGTGGTCACCCTTGTGACGACCATCCACGTCTTCGCGCGTCCAGGGCGCAAGACATGGATGCTCGGGACAAGCCCGAGCATGACGGCAGAAGGCCACACGGTTCCACATCACGACCCCGGCATGGCATAAGCCCCGCATGCAAATCCGCCCCGAACAGCCCGCCGATACCGACGCCATCCGCGCCCTGACCACGGAGGCCTTCGCGACGGCGCCGCATAGCAGCGGCACCGAAGCCGCGATCGTCGACGGCCTGCGCGCGGCGGGGGCGTTGACGCTCTCGCTCGTCGCCGTCGAAGATGGCGCGATCGTCGGCCATGTCGCCTTCTCGCCGGTGACGATCGACGGGGCGGCGCGCGATTGGTTCGGGCTTGGGCCGGTTTCGGTGCGGCCGGGCCGGCAGCGTGGCGGCATCGGCTCCGGGCTGATCCGCGAGGGCCTGCGGCGCCTGCGCGAGATCGGCGCCGGTGGCTGCGTCCTGCTCGGCGACCCCGCCTATTACGGCCGCTTCGGCTTCGCCAATGATCCGGCGCTGGTGCTGGAGGGCGTGCCGCCGGAATATTTCATGTGCCTCGGCTTCGGCGCGGAACCGCCGGCCGGCACGGTGCGCTATCACGCGGCTTTCGACGGGGCCTGAGGCTCAGACCGCCCAGAACTCCCGCGCGCCCGGCGGCAGCTTGGCCAGCGCGCGCTCGAAGGCTTGCGGGTCGACATGCCGGCACAGCGCCCGGGCGACATCGGCGATGCCGGTTTCGGGCAGGAGCGTATGGTCGTGGCGGTGGCCGATCGCCTCCCGCGTCAGCGCCGCGCGGTCGGCGAAGGGTTTTGGCGGCTGCGCCGTGTCCCAGCCCTGCAGAAACATGGCGCCGAGCAGCGGCGGCAGGGCGTTCGCGAAGGTCACGCCCTCCGCGGGCGTCAATCGCGCCCGGAAGGTGACCAGCACGGCCAGCACCGCCGCATAGCTCTGATGCGTGGTGCCGAGCCCAAGCTCATCGCGCGCATCGAGCAGGAAGCGTTCGAAATCGCGCGAGGCGTGGACGAAGGCGGAGGGGACGGTCATGGCAGGAGGATAGCACGTCACCATATTACCGTTATCGATCAACGAGCTTGTTCGAGCGGCGGCCCAAAAGATGGGATTCCGTTCCTGATTCTGACGTGCTATTAGTTCGAGCAGGAGAACGAATTTAGATGACCGGAAGGCGCCCCCCTTCAGACGTCGCTCCCACGCTCGACATAAGCAGCCTTGTTGCTGCATTTTCGGAAGAGCAGGTTGAGCGGATGACCAGCCTGACAAAAGGCCGGCTTCGCTATTGGGCAAAGACTGACTTTTTCAAGCCCAGCTTCGTCGAAGAAGATGCACGCCTTGCCTATAGTCGTTTCTATTCCTTTAAGGACGTTGTAGCTCTGCGTACCCTCGAAATGCTCAGAGTCCAGAACGGAGTTCCACTTCAACACCTTCGGAAAGTTGCCGCGAAACTGGCCCATCTAAAGGATGGACTATGGACGAAGACTACTCTCTTCGTCGTGAATAAAGAAGTCAGCTTCGTGAATCCAGAAACGGGGAAGCCCGAAGGAGTGCTAAGTGGTCAATATCTTCTTGGTATTCCACTAAAACAGGTCATTGACGACACGAACGCAGATATTGTTACATTCAGCAAGCGCCGGAAAGAGACGCTCGGCCACCTGAGCCGCAATCGCAGCATTGCGCGAAATGCGTGGGTTGTTGCTGGCACACGCATTCCTGTCGCTTCGATTAAGCGCCTGCATGAAGACGGCTATAGTGTTCGACAAATCATCGATGAGTACCCTGACCTAACACCCGAAGACGTACATGCCGCAATTCAGCATAGCGATATGCGTGTAGCGTGACAGATCTCTCGGCTATGCAGTTCTTCATTGATCACTGCGTACCCGAATCGGTATCCAAGGCGCTCGAAGCGGAAGGCCGTGTAGTCATCCGGCTTCGCACCAAAACAGCTCCAGACTCGCCAGATACGCTGGTTGCGGCCGTAGCCGAAGCAAACAATGCCGTTTTGATTACGATGGACGGCGATTTCAAGGCCATCGCAGCTAGAACTGGGATCGGTCAGCGACGGTACCGAAAATTGAGTTTGATACGCTTCGAAAAATGCCGCGAGTCCCAAGCAGCTTCTCGCCTATTAACCGCCATCTCTTTGATTGACCACGAATGGAAAGCAGGTAACGGCACGCGAGATCGTCGCATGTTTGTGGTGATCACGCCGGAATCTATTCGAACGCACCGGTAAACATCTCTAGAACTACCTCCTTTTCCGTCTCTCCGCAGCCCCCTTAGGCCGCGATTCCGGCACCGGGCCCATCTCGTCCAGTGTCGGCTTCCGCACCCGTGAGGTGCCGGTCAGCAGCGGGTTCGGCTTCTCGCCGGCTTTCGGCTTGCCCTCGCCGCCGCCGAGATTATGCGGGCCCATATCCGCGTCCGTGGGCTTGCGGGCGCGGGTCGGCGGCAGGTTGGCGCTGGAGCCGTAGCTGCGCTCGCCCTTGTACTTGCCGGCGGAGGCCTCGACATCGCCCTGCCGGGCGAGCGGATCGTCCGAAATCGCCAGCTCCGTCGCCTGCAGGCGCTTGATCTCGTCGCGCAGGCGGGCCGCCGTCTCGAATTCGAGATCGGCCGCGGCCTCGCGCATGCGCTTCTCGAGATCGGCGATCGCGGCCTTGAGGTTGTGGCCCGAGGCCGGCGCCACCAGCCCCTTGTCGACCGTGACATGGTCGCGCTCATAGACCGAGCCGAGGATGTCGCCGATGTTCTTCTTCACCGTCTGCGGCGTGATGCCGTGTTCCGCGTTATAGGCGACCTGCTTCTCGCGGCGGCGATTGGTCTCCGCCATCGCCCGCTCCATCGAGCCGGTGACGTGATCGGCATAGAGGATGACCTTGCCGTCGACATTGCGCGCGGCGCGGCCGATGGTCTGGATCAGCGAGGTCTCGGAGCGCAGGAAGCCCTCCTTGTCGGCGTCGAGAATGGCGACGAACCCGCATTCGGGGATGTCGAGCCCCTCGCGCAGCAGGTTGATGCCGACCAGCACGTCGAAGGCGCCGAGCCGGAGATCACGCAGGATCTCGATGCGCTCGATCGTGTCGATGTCCGAGTGCATGTAGCGCACGCGCACGCCGTTCTCGTGCAGGTATTCGGTCAGGTCCTCGGCCATGCGCTTGGTCAGCACGGTGACCAGCGTGCGATAGCCCTTCTCGGTGACCTCCTTGACCTCGTCCAGGAGGTCCGCGACCTGATGCTTGGCGGGGCGGATCTCGACCGGCGGGTCGATCAGCCCGGTTGGGCGGATGACCTGCTCTGTAAAGACGCCGCCGGTCTGGTCCATCTCCCAGCCGCCGGGCGTGGCCGAGACATGCACCGACTGGGGCCGCATCGCGTCCCATTCCTCGAAGCGCAAGGGCCGGTTGTCCATGCAGGAGGGCAGGCGGAAGCCATATTCGGCCAGCGTCGCCTTGCGGCGGAAGTCGCCCCGGTACATGCCGCCGATCTGCGGCACGGTGACATGGCTCTCATCGGTGAAGACCAGCGCGTTGTCGGGCAGGTATTCGAACAGGGTGGGCGGCGGCTCGCCCGGCTTGCGGCCGGTGAGATAGCGCGAATAGTTCTCGATGCCGTTGCAGGAGCCGGTGGCCTCGATCATCTCGATGTCGAAGGTGCAGCGCTGGTCTAGCCTTTGCGCCTCCAGGAAGCGGCCCATGCGGTTGAGCTCGTCGAGGCGGGCCTTCAGCTCCTCCTTGATCGACTTCACCGCCTGGGTCAGCGTCGGGCGCGGCGTGGTGTAGTGCGAATTGCCGTAGACCTTGATGAATTCGAGCTCGCCGGTCTTCTGGCCGGTCAGCGGGTCGAACTCGGCGATCGACTCGACCTCGTCGCCGAACAGGCCGATGCGCCAGGCCCGGTCCTCGTAGTGCGCCGGATAGAGCTCGATGACGTCGCCGCGCACCCGGAAGGTGCCGCGGACGAATTCATGCTGGGTGCGCTTGTACTGGAGCGCGACGAGATCGGCGATGAGCTGGCGCTGCTCGATGCGCTCGCCGAGCTTCACCGAGAAGGTCATCGCCGTATAGGTCTCGACCGAGCCGATACCGTAGATGCAGGAGACCGAGGCGACGATGATCACGTCGTCGCGTTCGAGCAGGGAGCGCGTCGCCGAATGGCGCATGCGGTCGATCTGCTCGTTGATCGAGGATTCCTTCTCGATATAGGTGTCCGAGCGCGGAACATAGGCCTCCGGCTGGTAATAGTCGTAGTAGGAGACGAAGTACTCGACCGCGTTGTCGGGGAAGAAGCTCTTGAACTCGCCATAAAGCTGCGCCGCGAGCGTCTTGTTGGGCGCGAGGATCAGCGCCGGGCGCTGCGTCTCCTCGATCACCTTGGCCATGGTGAAGGTCTTGCCCGAGCCGGTGACGCCGAGCAGCACCTGATCGCGCTCCTGCCGGCGGATGCCGTCGACGAGATCGGCGATCGCGGTCGGCTGGTCGCCTGACGGGGAGAAGTCGCTCTTCATCTGGAAGCGGATGCCGCCTTCCGATTTCTCCGGGCGCTCGGGCCGGTGCGGCGTCCAGGGCTTGCCGGGCTGGATGAAGGGGCTGCCGGTCTCCAGCAGATGCTGCAGCGAGCTTGCCGTCGCGGCGGCCGCGCCCTCGGCGCCGATGAAGGCGGAGTCGGCCTTCCTGGAGAGCTTGCGCTTTGGCCGCTCCTCGCCGCCCGGCCGTTCCAGCGCGTAGTCCGGCTTTGGTTCATAGCCCGCCTGCGGCCTGTCGCTGAAACCGGAAGCGCCGCCCGGCACCGCCGTGCCGCGGTTGATCGCCGGGTTCAGGAGGTCGGCGAGATAGCCTTCGAGCGGCTTCAGCTCGGGCTTGGTCGCCTTGGAATTCGGCGTGCGGGCCGAAGCGGGCTTCTTCGCCGCTTTCGGCTTGGTCGCGGTGGTGTCGGAGCTTTTCGGCATGGCCGTAATATGGGGCGGAACGGGCCGCGATGCGAGAGGGCGCGGCGCTCGGCCGGCATGATTGGTGACAGGAGATGGCAGGAAGCAGGAGCGTCGCCCAGCGCCTAGATTGGGGAAGCTCCCGCAATCGCAATCGTCAGGCGCTCCTTTTCGCCTCTTCTTCCTTTCGCTCCAGCTCCGCCTTCTTGCGCTCGCACCACTCGCGACCTTCATCGCCGCCCCAGAGCAGCCAGGCGATCCAGCCGGCGGAGGGATCGTCCTTGTCGCCGAAGCCCCTCGCCTGCCTGTCGACGGCATGGCGGGCGAAATAGCTCGCCATGCGCCGCACCGTATCGGAGCTCAACCTGCGGCGGTTGCTGAGGTCGCGGGCGCGGGCGACGCCGATCTGCGTGCCGCCGCGGTTGAACTGCTGCCGCAGCCTGAGGCCCTTCGCGGCCGCCTTGGCGACCGATTCAGGCGGCGTCAGGTCGATATGGCTCATTGAACGCGCTCCAGTTCGCTATGGGATTTGAGCGCGTAGCCGCCATTGG
This sequence comes from Bosea sp. ANAM02, assembly GCF_011764485.1. Classification (NCBI taxonomy): domain Bacteria; kingdom Pseudomonadati; phylum Pseudomonadota; class Alphaproteobacteria; order Hyphomicrobiales; family Alloboseaceae; genus Allobosea; species Allobosea sp. ANAM02. The sequence continues at coordinate 4,413,943 of NZ_AP022848.1, forward strand.
GCTGGGTCACGAGATAGGCCGGCTTCGCCTCCGAAGCATTGCGGCGTACGCGCGTGCCCTTGATGGTGCGGCTGACCGGAGTCGTGAAAACCTGCTCGACACGGCCGCGGGCGCGATGCGCGCCCCAGCGCCATGTCACATCGGTTCCGGGCTTCAGCGGCTCGGCCATGTCCTGCTCCCTTCAAGTCGATGGAGCGGTAACGCGGCAACGCGGCGCTGGTTCATCCCTGTCCGGCAAGCCAGGCCTCGATGCCCGCAGCGGCCGCCACGCCGGTCGTGAAGCTCGCCTGCAGCAGGTAGCCGCCGGTGGGCGCCTCCCAGTCGAGCATCTCGCCTGCCGCGAAGACGCCGGGCAGGCGGTTCAGCATGAAACCCGCATCGATCTCGTCGCTGACGATGCCGCCGGCCGTCGAGATCGCGCGCGCGATCGGCATGGGTGCGCCCAGACGCAGCGGCGCGGCCTTGACCAGAGCGGCAAGCGCGTCCGGAGCCTCCGGCAGGGCTGCGCCGGCCGCATCGCGCAGCAGGGCGATGGCGACCGGGGCGAGGCCCGCCGCCTTGCGCAGGTGGTTGCTCAGCGTCTCGCCCTTGCGGCGCTTCGCAAGGCGGGCGGCAAGGTCCGGCTGGGCGAGGTCCGGCCGCAGGTCGATCGCGATCGCGGTGCCGCCGTCGCGCACGACTGCCTCGCGGATCGGTGCCGACAGCGCATAGATCGCGCCGCCCTCGATGCCGTCGGCATCGATCATCGCCTCTCCCGCCGCCATTTCGTCCCCATGCCGGATGACGATGCGCTTCAATGGCTGGCCGGCGAAACGCTCCTTCATCACCCGCGACCAGGCGACCGCGAAGCCGCCATTGGCGGGCCTGAGCGGCGAGACCGCGATGCCGCGTCCCGCGAGTAACGGCACCCAGCCGCCATCGGATCCCAGCCGGGGCCAGCTCCCGCCGCCCAGCGCCAGCAGCGTCGCATCGGGGCGGACCGTCTCGGCCTCGCCGCTCGCGAGGCGGAATGTCAGCGCGCCGTCCGCATCCCAGCCGGTCCAGAGCCGGCCCGATGCCAGCCGGACGCCCAGCCCGCCGAGCCGGGCGAGCCAGGCCCGCAGCAGGGGCGAGGCTTTCATCGCGCGGGGAAAGACCCGGTCGCTGGAGCCGACGAAGGTCTCCGCACCGAGCCCGTCCGCCCAGTGACGCAAGGCCTGTGGCGGGAAGGCGCGCAGGGCCGGTTCCAGCCAATCGCTTGCCTCGCGATAGCGGTGAAGGAAGGCGTCGAGGGGCTCGGAATGCGTCAGGTTCAGGCCACCGCGCCCGGCCAGCAGGAACTTGCGGGCGGGCGACGCCATGCGCTCATAGATCGTGACGCGATGCCCGGCGCCGGCCAGCCGCTCGGCGGCGATCAGGCCTGCCGGGCCGGCGCCGATGATAGCGATGTCACGTATCGGCTTTTCCACCGCAGCCCTGTCTCAGTCTGGGCGCGTCATCCCGGGCGCAGCGAAGCGGAAACCCGGGATCCATGCCTGAACCTTTGCTGGAAGCGCTCCGGCATGGATCCCGGATCGGCGCCGCTGACGCGGCTTGTCCGGGATGACGGCGCGTTTCCGTTCGAAGGCTTACCGCTTTAGACTGGCGCCTGCGCCGCGAAAAGCCCTGCAACGGGCATCGTTTCATGCCGACCATCGCCGCCTATATCGGCGCAGCCCTCTTCGAGATCGCCGGCTGCTTCGCCTTCTGGAGCTGGCTGCGGCTCGGCAAGCCGATCTGGTGGCTGCTGCCGGGGCTCGTTTCGCTCGGGCTCTTCGCCTGGCTCCTGACTTTGGTCGAGAGTGCCGCGGCCGGGCGCGCCTTCGCCGCCTATGGCGGTGTCTATATCGCCGCCTCGCTCGGCTGGCTCTGGGCGGTCGAAGGGATCAGACCTGACCGTTGGGATGTGACGGCGGCATCATTTGCCTCGCGGGCGCCGCGATCGTCCTGGCGGCGCCGCGTTATCGGAAGAGATTTGTCATTCCGGGGCGCGCCATAGGCGCGAACCCGGAACCCACGACCGGGCGAGCCGCCAGCAACGGGGTCGTACGATGTCTCACCCAGTCGTGGGTTCCGGGTTCATTGCTGCGCAATGCCCCGGAATGACATCCAGGCGCCCCTTACCCGCCCGAATGCGCGGCGGGGATGAGCACGGCCGGCGTCTCGCGCTGCGCAGCGGCCGCCTTCGTGTCGCGCAGGCGGCTTTCGCGCAGCTCGTTGGCGCTCTCCAGGATCGGGTAGGCGATCGAGACGATATGGCCGTGGATGCGCTTGAGATCACGGATGATGTCGAGATGGATCGCGCTGGTCTCGATCGATTCCGGCCGGCCCGAGCGCAAGCGCTGGAAGTGGCTGTCGGTGGCGCGGCGCTCGGCATCGCGCATCGCCGCCTTGTCGGCGAAGAGCTGGCGGGCGAGCACGATGTCGCGCGTGGCGAAGACATTGAGCGCCAAGGCCAGCGCCGAAGCGACGCGATGATGGAAGTCGCGGATCTCCGCCAGCCCCTCCGGCGAGAAGGAATAGCGCTTGCGGATCTTCTTCTCGGCGAGCTCGCGCAGGTTCTTGTCGATGATGTCGCCGATATGCTCGAGATTGGTGATCAGCGTGATGATCTCGAACAGGCGCCGGCTCTCCTCCTCGGAAAGCTCGTTGCGGGAGACCTTGACCAGATAGAGCTTGATCGACTCGTGGATCGTGTCGACGCCGTCATCGGCCTGCGCGATGGCGCGGGAGAGCTTGAGCTCGTCCTTCTCCAGCAGCGTCATCGTATCGCGCAGCATGCCCTCGACGCGATCGCCGAGGCGCAAAGCCTCGCGCATGGCGCCCGCAAGCGCCTCGGTGGGGCTGTCGAGCGCGTTCGGATCGAGATAGCGCGGCGTCACGGCCTCCGCCTTCCCGTCCTTGCCGGGCATGAAGCGCTCGACCAGTCCCGAGATCGGCCCGACGAAGGGCAGGAAGACCAGGGCACCGACGATGTTGAGCATGACGTGGAATTCGATGGCGAGCCTCGCATCCGCGGAAGGCAGGCTGACGAGCCAGGCCGAGAGCGGGCCGACGAAGGGCAGGACCGCGAGCGCCAGGATCAGGCGCGTGACGAGATTGCCGACGGCGGCGCGGCGCTGGGCGGCGGGCGCGCCGAGCTGATCGAGCACCGGGATCACGGCATTGCCGAGATTGGCGCCGATGACCAGCGTCAGCGCCGTCGCCGGCGGGAACAGGCCCGACGCCGCGAAGGTCGCGACGAGCAGGATGATCGCGATCGAGGAATGCACGATCCAGGTCGCGGCGATGGCGGCGAGGATGCCGAGCAGCGGCTCCGAGCCCATGGCGGCAAGAACGGTGCGGAAGGTCGGCGACTGCGCCAGCGGCGCCGCGGCCGTGTTGAGCTCGATCAGCGAGAGCAGGATCAGGCCGATGCCGACCAGCACGCGGCCGATATTGCGCGGGCGTTCCATCGCCTCGCTGGAGAGGTACATGGCGACGCCGATGGCGACGCAGAGGCCCCAGAGCCAGCCGAGATCCATCGAGATGACGAAGGCGGCGAGCGCCGTGCCGAGATTGGCGCCAAGCAGCACCGCGAGCGCCATGGCCGGCACGATCAGCGCCTGACCGGCGAAGGAGGAGACCAGCAGCGTCGTCGCGGTTGAGCTCTGCAGCACCATCGTCACCGCGACGCCGCTGCCGAAGGCAGCGAAGCGATTGCGGGTGAAGCTCTGCAGCGCCTGCCTGAGCTGGGAGCCGAAGGCGCGCATCGCGCCGGTTCGCACCAGCCTGACCGCCCAGATCAGCAGCGCGACGCCGCCGGCAAGATGGATCAAGATGGTGGTTGCGCTCTCGCCCGTGGCCATTTTCGTGCGGTCTTTCCCCGATTCAGGTGCTGATCTTCGGCTGAATCTATCAATTTTTGATTAGCCAACTCAACAGAAATACGCGGCGAAAGTGCTGATATTTGGGCAGCGCTTCTCATGAAGCGGTCGCGACTACGTACGATGCCCCCGAATGCCGAAGCCCTCATCCTGAGGAGCCGCGCAAGCGGCGTCTCGAAGGATGCTCCAGATGTCTGCAGAGCCTCCTGGAACATCCTTCGAGACGCCATTTCTCTCGAAATGGCTCCTCAGGACGAGGGCTCGGGGGATTTTCCAGTTAGACACTCAGGATGAGGGCTCAGGGTCTCTTCAAGTCGGCGATCAGGCCGGTGGAATCAGCGTCACGCCCTTGTTCGCGAAGGAAACCGACACCGGGCTGCCCGGCTCCAGCATCTCGCGGCCGCCATACTGGACCACGAAGAGCTCGCCGACCTCGGTCTCGACCATGATGTCGAGATGGTTGCCGAGATAGGCGCATTTGCGGATCGTGCCGGGCAGCGAGTCCGCCTGACCGGCCTCGCCCAGCAAGAGCGCTTCCGGCCGGATCGCCACCTTGGCCGGGCCGGCGCCGAGACCGCGCGCCGGCAGGCTGACCATCGCCGCGCCGATCGCGACCTCGGCACTGCCGTCCGCCACCGTCTTCACGGTGACGTCGACCAGATTGGCATCGCCGATGAAGTCGGCGACGAAGGCGTTGGAGGGCTGTTCATAGAGGTCGCGCGGCGCGCCTTCCTGCGCGATCCGGGCGTTGGACATCACGATGATGCGGTCGGAGACGGCGAGCGCTTCCTCCTGGTCGTGGGTGACATAGGCCACGGTCAGGTTGAGGTTCTGCTGCAACTCGCGGATTTCCTCGCGGACGCGGCGGCGCAGCTTGGCATCGAGATTGGAGAGCGGCTCGTCGAAGAGCAGCACCTGCGGCTCCAGCACGAGCGCGCGGGCGACCGCGACGCGCTGCTGCTGGCCGCCCGAAAGCTCGGACGGATAGCGGCTTTCGAAGCCCTTGAGGCCGACCAGCGCCAGCTTCTCCAGCGCCATCTGCCTGGCCTCGTCCTTGCCCAGGCCCTTCACGGTCGGGCCATAGGCGGCGTTGTCGAGCACGCTCATATGGGGAAAGAGCGCGTAGGACTGGAACACCATCGAGACGTCGCGATCGGCGGCCGAGAGCTTGGTCACGTCCCTGCCGCCGATCAGGATCTGACCTTCGCTGGCGATCTCCAGCCCTGCGATCATGCGCAGGGTCGTGGTCTTGCCACAGCCGGAGGGGCCGAGCAGCGTCACCAGCTTGCCGGCTTCGATGGTGAAGTTGATGTTGTCGACCGCCGTCACCGCGCCATAGCGCATGGAGACGTTGCGGAACTCGACGGAAGCGGGTCCGGCCTTGGCCATCTCGATGTGAATCCTTATCCGATCGCGGGAGCGGGCGCAGGCGCCGAAACGGTGGTGGTGCGGGCACGCCGGCCGAGCTTGCGCTCGCCGACGAGGAACTGGATCAGCGCGATGCCGAGCGCCATGAAGACGATCAGGACCGAGGAATAGGCGATGGCGAGACCGAACTCGCCCGCCTCGACGCGCCCGACGATATAGGCGGTGGAGAGGTTGTACTCGGCCGAGACCAGGAAGATCACCGCGCTGACCGCCGTCATCGAGCGCACGAAGGAATAGACCAGCGCCGAGACCAGCGCCGGCTTGAGCAGCGGCAGCACCACGCGCCAGAGCGTGGTGAAGCTGCGGGCGCGCAAAGTGGTCGAGGCCTCGTCCAGGCTCTTGTCGATCTGCGAGAGGCCGGCGATGCCGGAGCGCACGCCGACCGGCATGTTGCGGAAGACGAAGGCGATGACGAGGATCAGGCCGGTGCCGGTGATCTCGACCGGCGGCACGTTGAAGGCGAGGATATAGGCGACGCCGAGCACCGTGCCGGGAATGGCGAAGGAGAGCATCGTCGCGAATTCCAGCCCGGCCCGGCCGCTGAAGCGCTGGCGCGTCAGCAGATAGGCGGTGAGCAGGCCGATCACCGCGGTCAGCGGCGCCGAGATCGCCGCGACCTTCACCGTGGTGAAGAAGGACGGCCAGGCCGAGCCCTGGAAATAGATGCCGTTGCTGAAGTCGATCGCGAAGCCGGTCAGATAATGCTGGAGGGTCGGGGAATAGTCACGGCCCATGTTGCGGACGAAGCCGCCGACGAGAATCACGACATAGATCACCACGGTCAGCGCGACCCAGGGCACGATCACGGCGGCGGACAGCCAGGTGATGCGGCGCGGCAGCGGCGTCGGCAGGCCGGCATCGCCCTTGCCGGTGACCGTCGTGTACGACTTGTCGCCGAGCCAGCGCTGCTGCACCCAGAAGGCGCCGAGCGTGAAGGCGAGCAGCACGATGGCGAGCACCGCCGCCTGCCCCTGATTGTAGGAAGCTCCGACAACCGCGAAGAAGATCTTGGTCGAGAGCACCTCGAAATTGCCGCCGAGCACCAGCGGATTGCCGAAATCGGCCATGCTCTCGACGAAGCCGAGCAGGAAGGAATTGGCGATGCCGGGCTTGAGAAGCGGCCAGGTCACGGTGCGGAAGGTCTGCCAGCGCTTGGCGCCGAGAGTCTGCGAGGCCTCCTCCAGGCTGGGCGAGATACCCTGCACCACGCCGATCAGGACGAGGAAGGCGATCGGCGCGAAGGCCAGCACCTGCGCCAGGAGCACGCCCGGCAGGCCGTAGAGCCAGCGCGAACGCGGGATGTCGAACCACTCGTAGAGAAGGGTGGAGACCGCGCCGGCGCGGCCGAAGAGCAGGATCAGCGCGAGGCCGATGACGAAGGGCGGGGTGATGATCGGCAACACCGTCAGCGCCCGCATCACGCGCTTGCCGGGCATGCCGGTCCGCAGGATCAGCAGCGCGCAGGCGAGGCCGAGCAGCGTCGTGATCACGCCGCAGAGCACCGCGAGGATCAGCGTGTTCCAGGCGACGCCGCAATTGACGTTGGCGCTGAGGCAGCCCAGCCCCCAGATCGAGGAATCGAGGAAGCGCTCGATGAAGGCCGCCGGCGCGAAGGCGCCGTTCTGGTCGACCAGCGCGCTCTTCAGGATGATCGCGACCGGGAAGAAGATGAAGATGCCGATCAGCAGGACGACGAGGCCGATCGTCGAGGTCGTGAAGAGGTCGCCGCGGCAGATGCCGCGATAGGCCAGGCCGTGGCAGAGCAGGAAAAGCAGCGAGAGCAGCGTCAGGAAGGCGCCGCCGCCGATGCCGCGCTGGGAGGCTCCGGCCCCGCCGAGAAGGGCGGCGAGCCAGGAAATACCCTGGTCCTTCAGCACGATCGAGAAGGCCTGTGCGAAGAACAGGGCCATGCCGAGGAGACCGGTCCAGATCAGCACCGTCGCGGTGCGCTGGCGGTCGGCGCTGCCCCAGAAGGCCGTCGCGACGGCCAGCGCGACGCCCACCGGCAGGAGCCAGGGCGTCTGGCCGGACAGCGAGAGCGCCAGCGCGCTGCCGGCCTTGCCGAACGGGTATTCTGCGAGCCAGGCCCAGTTGGTCAGGCTCATGCCCTCGACGAGATACCAGGGCATCAGCGCATAGCCGAGCCAGCCGATCAGCAGCACGAGTCTCGTCGCCGGCGCCATGGTTGCCCTGCCCTCACATGTCCTGTCGGCCCGAACCGGTTGCCCCGGCTTTCATGGCCCAGCCTCGTTTTCTGCGCCCGAACCTCCTGCGTCATCCCGGACGCAGCGAAGCGGAGATCCGGGATCCATGCCGGAGCGCATCCGGCGGAGGTTCAGGCATGGATCCCGGGTCAAGCCCGGGATGACGGCGTGTTTCCGAGATCGTCCGGAAGCACGCCGGAGAGACGCAAGCCTACTTCGGCAGCGCCTTGACTTCCTTGTCCCACTTGGCGAGCAGGCGGGTGCGCTCCGCCGAGGAGCCGTATTTCACGAAGTCGTAGTTGATCAGCTTCATCTGATCCATCTTCGGCGACTGCGCCGGCACCGGCGAGGCCTTGTTCGACGGCACCTGATAGGACTTCGCGGGAGCGGCCAGCGCCTGGGCGGCCGGGGTCAGGGCCCAGTCGTAGAACTTCTTGGCGTTCTCCAGATTGCGCGCGCCCTTGACGATCGACATCGAGCCGATCTCGTAGCCCGTGCCCTCGCAGGGCGCGACCGGCTTGATCGGGTCGCCCTGGACGGCGAAGACCACCGCGTCATGGATGAAGACGATGCCGACGGCGGTCTCGCCGAGGCTCGCGGCCTTGGCCGGGGCGGCGCCCGACTTGGTGTACTGGCTGACGTTCTTGTGGAGGGCCTTGAGGTATTCGAAGCCCTTGTCCTCGCCCATCAACTGGATCACCGTCGCCAGCAGGTTATAGGCCGTGCCCGAGGAATTGGGATCGGCGACCTGGACGTCGTCCTTCAGCTTGGCATTGAGCAGGTCGGCCCAGCATTTCGGCTCGGGAATGCCCTTCGCCTTGATCTGCTCGGTGTTGAAGCCGAAGCCGAGCGCACCGGCATAGATGCCGACCGAGCGGTGCTTGGCCGCCTTCCACTGGTCGAGCGCCCAGCCATGCAATTCCTTGTTCTTCGGCGATTCATAGTCCTGCGTCAGACCTTCTTCGGCCGCCTGCAGATGCGGATCGCCCGTACCGCCCCACCAGATATCGCCGCGCGGATTGGAGGATTCGGCCTTGAGCTGGGCATAGATCTCGCCCGCGGACTTGCGGGTCATCGCGACCTTGATGCCGGTCTCCTTCTCGAAAGCCGTCGACATGGCGCGGCACCATTCCTCCTGGACACCGCAATACATCACGAGCGAGCCCTGAGCGCGGGCGGGGGTGGCGGCGAAGGCCGCCGTCGCGAGCGCGGCGAAGAGCCCCGCCTTGAGCCAGGATTTCGTCTGCATGTGAACCTCCCTGTTCGGATCTTTCGTTTCTTGTCGCTTGAGCCGAAGCTGAGATGAATTTTTGCGAAAGATCAATGGAATATGACGCTGGCTAAACGATTCCGGTGATCTCCCGCAACGGCGCCGCCAGCGCCGGCGTGCAGCACAGGATCGGATTGCCCCTGGCGATCCCCTCGCCGGCAAAGAAGTCATTGATGGAGGCGCCCGCCTCGCCGGCGATGACGATGCCGGCGGCGACGTCCCAGGCGTTGATATGGAGTTCGCCATAGGCGTCGCTCGAGCCGTTCGCGACATGGCAGAGCCCGAGCGTGCCGGAGCCGCCGCGCTTCATCGCGGCGCCCGCCGCATAGCCGCGCTCGATCACCTTGAGGTAGTTCTGCGCGGGAATGCGGGTCGACCAGCCGAGCTCGACCGAGGCGCGGGCGATATCGGTCGCGCCGGAGACCTTGATGGGATCGCCGTTCAGGGTCGCGCCGGCACCGCGCCGCGCCGCATAGACCTCGCCCAGGGCCGGGGCCGCGACGACGCCGATCTCCGGCTTGCGGTTCGCCAGGAAGCCGATGGAGATGCACCAGTTGCGGTCGCCATGGGCGAAATTCGCGGTGCCGTCGATCGGGTCGAGAATCCAGACGGCATCGGAGGCCTCGCCGCCGCCCTCCTCGCCGATGACAGTGTCGTTCGGGAAGAGCTCGGAGAGGCGGCGGCGCAGGAAATCCTCGACCTTGCCGTCGGCGACGGTCAGCCAGTCCTGTGCGCCCTTCATGGTGATGCCGAGGGATTCCCGTTTCTGGAAATAGCCCAGTGCCAGATGGCTCGCCTCGGCCGCGAGACCGAGGGCCGCATAGTAGCGCAGGTCGCGTTCAGACGGGGACATCGAACCAGCGGCCATCACTTGCCCCCGAGATCGACGCGGACGGGCTTGCCGGTCTGCGCGGATTCCGTTGCCGCATCGGCGAGGATCTGCGCTTTCAGGCCGTCGAGCCCGGTCGGCGAAGCCAAGGCCTTGCCGTTGCAGGCGGCGATGAAGGCATCGAGCTCGGCGCGATAGGCCGCGGCATAGCGCTCCAGGAAGAAGTTCTGCACGGGGTCGGCGCGGAAGCCCTGCCCCGTCGCGATCTCCACCGTGGTCTCGTGGATATTGCCGGCGCGCAGCATACCCTTCGAGCCGTGGACCTCGATGCGCTGGTCGTAGCCATAGCTGGCGCGGCGCGAATTCGAGATCTGGGCGATCCGGCCCGAGGCCGTCTTCATGATCACGGCGGCGGTATCGACATCGCCGGCCTCGCCGATCGCCTTGTCGACCAGGGCGGAACCGAGCGCGAAGACCTCGACCGGCTCCTCGGCCAGGAGGAAGCGCGCCATGTCGAAGTCATGGATCATCATGTCGCGGAAGAGCCCGCCCGAGCGCCTGACGTAATCGACCGGCGGCGGCGCGGGGTCGCGCGAAATCACGGTGACGATCTCGATCGCGCCGGCCTCGCCCGCGCGCAGCCGTTTTTCCAACGCGGCGAAATTCGGGTCGAAGCGGCGATTGAAGCCGATCATCAGCGGCCTGCCGGACTTTTCCACGGTCGCGAGGCAGCGGCGGATGCGGGCGGCGTCGAGATCGACCGGCTTCTCGCAGAACACGGCCTTGCCGGCTGAGACCGCCTGCTCGATCAGGTCGGCATGGGTGTCGGTCGGGGTGCAGATCAGCACGGCGTCGATCGCGGCGTCGGCCAGGATCGCCCCGGCGCTCGTGGCCTTGGCGCCGGCAGCGGCGGCGAGCGAGGCAGCGGCTTCCGGCATCGCGTCGGTGACGGCGACCAGCGCGGCATCACCGCGCGCCGCGACGTTCAGCCCATGGATGCGCCCGATACGGCCGGCGCCCAGCAATCCGATCTTCATGGCCTTCGTCATTTCCGTCGTCGCGTCTCGTCAGGCAGTCTTGCGGCGCGGACGCCGCGGTGAAAATCCGGGGCTAGTCGTGGGCGCCCAGAATGGTCTGGTCGAAATCGATATTCGAGCCGGTCATCAGCCCGGATTCGGCAGAGGCGAGATAGGCGACGGCCTTGGCGACCTCGCGCGGATCGATCAGGCGGCCGAAGGGCTGGGAGGCATTGGCCTCGACCAACCAATCATCCTTGGCCTCATGGCGCAGCTTCATGATCGCATCCTCGCCCGGCGTCGCCATCCAGCCGATATTGAGGCCGTTGACCCGGATGCGGTGCTTCAGGAGCCCATAGGCCGCATTCTTCGTCAGCGCCGCCAGAGCCGCCTTCGAGACGCTGTAGGCGGAGAGGAAGGGCTGGCCGCCATGCGCCGACATCGACTGGATGTTGACGATGGCGCCGGGAACATCCTGCCTGCGCATCAGGTCGGCGGCATCCTGGATCAGGAAGAAGGGTGCCCGCAGGTTCACCGCCATGATGCGCTCGTACAGCGCCGGCGTGGTATCGAAGATGGTGCCGCGATCGGTGTCGCCGGCCGCGTTCACGAGGATGTCGAGATGCCCGAAGGCCGCTTCAGCCGCGGGCACGACCTGACGGACGGCCTCGAGATCGGCAAGATCGACCCGATGGAAGCGTGCCTCGCAGCCGGCCTTCCGCAGGCTGTCCGCCACCGCCTCGCCACGCTGCGCATTGCGCCCGGTCAGGAGAAGACCGCGAGCGCCGCGAGCGGCGAATTCGCGGGCGATCGCCTCGCCGAGCCCCTGGCTGCCGCCGGTGACGATCGCAACCCTACCGTGAAGATCACGGCTGAACGAACCGGCCTGCGTCAAGGACCCGCCTCCCGAAGCGAATGGCAGGAATTTTTTGGAGCCCCTGCTGATTGGAACAAACATTCCATTTTTGGCATAGACGAGTCAAGGCACCCCGATAGCGCCCCGATTCAAGAATGGCAGTCCTGTCCGGACCGGAACGTCGACACCATCACGGACTTGGTCGCCATGATGACGATGCCGCACGCGAGATCACGAAAAGCGATGTTCTCAACGGAAAGAAAACTGTCGTCTTCGGGGCCGGATCGGCATAAAATTGTTCCCGTGCCGAATTATTGAGCAAATTCATGCAAATGCGAACCCATGCCGCGACCGCGCATCGCGGCAGACGCGCATCTGCCCTGCGCTGCACAGTTGACGCTTTCGTTGGCACATGCCTTGCTGAGGCCATCAACGAGAACACGGCGCGAAGGCGCCGGGGATCAATTTTGCTTAAAGGTGGAGGCATTCGATGAAAGATCAAGAAATCCGCGGCCTCGTCGCGGATGTGAAGGAAGGCACGCTCTCGCGACGCTCCTTCATGCAGAAGATGGCCGCGGTCGGCATCGCCGCGCCGATGGCGACCCAGATCCTGATGTGGAACGATGTCGCGCTGGCGAATGCCACGCTGCCCTACAAGCCGACCAAGGCCGGCGGCGGCGGTCCGCTCAAGATGCTGCTCTGGCAGGCCCCGACGTTGCTGAACCCGCATTTCGCCTCGGGCACCAAGGACCAGATCGCCTCGCGCATCTTCTACGAGCCGCTCGCCGGCTGGGACAAGGAAGGCAACCTGATCCCGCAGCTCGCCGCGGAAGTCCCGACCAAGGCCAATGGCGGCCTCTCCGCCGACGGCAAGACCGTAACCTGGAAGATCAAGCAGGGCGTGAAATGGCATGACGGCAAGCCGCTGACCGCCGACGACGTCGTCTTCACCTGGGAATACGCCGCCGATCCGGCGACGGCCGCCTACACCACCGGCTCCTACAAGGACATCAAGGTCGAGAAGGTCGACGCGCACACCGTCAAGGTGATCTTCGCCGAGGCCACGCCATTCTGGGCCGATCCCTATGTCGGCGTCGCCGGCATGATCATCCCGAAGCATGTCTTCGGCGAGTACAAGGGCGCGAAATCGCGCGAGGCTCCCGCGAACCTCAAGCCCGTCGGCACCGGCCCCTATAAGTTCGTCGAGTTCAAGCCGGGCGACATCCTGACCGGCGCCCGCAACGAAGACTACCATGTCAAGGTCCAGCCGCATTTCGACACGATCGAGGTCAAGGGCGGCGGCGACGCGGTCTCGGCGGCGCGTGCGGTCCTGCAGACCGGCGAATACGACTATGCCTGGAACCTCCAGGTCGAGGACGAGGTCCTCAAGCGCATGGAGACCGGCGGGCGCGGCAAGATCAGCGCCGTGGCCTCGGGCGATATCGAGTTCATCACCCTCAACACGACCGATCCGTGGACCGAGGTCGATGGCGAGCGCTCCAGCGTCAAGACCAAGCACCCGACCCTGTCGGACCCGGCCGTTCGCCAGGCGATCAACCTGCTGATCGACCGCGACTCGATCCAGAAGTTCATCTATGGCCGCGGCGGCGTCGCGACCGCGAGCTTCGTCAATGCGCCGGCACAGTTCAAGTCGCAGAAGCTCAAATACGAGTTCAACATCGAGAAGGCGAACAAGATCCTCGACGATGCGGGCTGGAAGAAGGGCTCGGACGGCGTCCGCGAGAAGGACGGCAAGAAGCTCAAGTATGTCTACCAGACCTCGATCAACGCCCCGCGCCAGAAGACCCAGGCCATCATCAAGCAGGCCTGCCAGCGCGCCGGCATCGATCTGGAGCTGAAGTCGGTGACGGCCTCGGTGTTCTTCTCGTCGGACGTCGCCAATCCCGACACCTACACGAAGCTGTACGCTGACATGGAGATGTACACGACGACGCAACCGCAGCCCGATCCGGAGCGCTTCCTCAACCAGTTCGTTTCCTGGGAGATCGCGACGAAGGAGAACAAGTGGCTGGGCCGCAACGTCTCGCGCTACTCCGATCCGGAGGCCGACAAGGCCTACAAGGCCGCGCAGAAGGAGCTCGACCCGGCCAAGCGCGCCGCGCTCCTGATCAAGGTCAACGAGATCTTCTGCGAGGCCAACGTTATCCTGCCCATCCTGTCGCGGACCCGTATCGCGGCCTCGCTGAACAACCTCTCGCACGACCATTCGGGCTGGGATGTCGACAGCTGGAACATCGCGGCCTGGTATCGTAGCTAATCCCCCAATCATCCGTCACGGCGGCTTCCCCCGCCGTGACGGGCATCATGCGCGCCGGCCCGCCTCCGCGGCTGCATCAGCAGCGGGGACGGGCCGGCCGTCATCAACACTGCTTCGCGGCCCCGCCGTGCGTACAGAGACCTTTTTATGGCGACATATCTCATCAGGCGGCTGCTCATCGCCATCCCCAGCCTGCTCGGGATCAGCGTGATCCTGTTCACGATCCTGGCGCTGGCGCCGGGCGATCCGTTCTCGGAAATGGCGACGAATCCGAACGTCCCGCCTGAAGTCCGCGAGGCGCTGCGCGCCAGCTTCGGCCTCAACGATCCGGTCATGGTGCGCTATCTGCGCTGGCTGTCGAATATGGCGCAGGGTGACTGGGGCTTCTCATTCGCCAGCCGCATCAATGTCGACGACCTGATCCTGCAGCGCCTGCCGACGACGCTGTTCGTGGTCGGCTCCTCGCAGATCCTGGCGCTGTGCATCGCACTCCCGGTCGGCATCTACGCGGCGACGCGCCCCTATTCGGTCTTCGACCAGATCGCCAACACGCTGGCCTTCATCGGCTTCTCCCTGCCGACCTTCTTCACCGGCCTGCTCTTCATCCTGGTGTTCTCGGTCACGCTGGACTGGTTCCCCTTCGTCTACCGCTCCGACATCGCCGCGACTGGCTGGCGCTGGTACTGGGAGATGTTCCGCCAGGCGATCATGCCGATCACTGTGCTCGGCCTGTTCCAGGCCGCCTCCTACACGCGCTATGTCCGTTCGGCCGTGCTCGACGTCATCCGGCTCGACTATGTCACCACGGCACGCGCCAAGGGCCTGAGCGAGCGCCGGGTCACGCTCCGGCACATCACGCGCAACGCGCTGATCCCGGTCGTGACGCTTGTCGCCCTGCAGATGCCCGCCGTGTTCGGCGGCGCCCTCGTCACCGAGCAGATCTTTCGCGTGCCGGGCATCGGCTCGCTGCTCATCGACGCGATCCTCGCCAACGACACGCCGGTCATCATGGCCGTGACCTTCGTGTTCTCCTGCCTGGTCGTCTTCTTCAACCTCATCGCGGATATTCTTTATGGCTGGCTCGACCCTCGCATCTCCTTCAGCTGATCCGGCTGCGGGCGCTGCCGCGAGCCCGGCCTCGGTCTCCCCGGGGCGGGAGACCTGGCGCCGCTTCCGCCGCCACCGCCTGGCCATGGCGAGCACCGTGGTGCTCGGCCTGCTGATCCTCGGCGTCATCGTCGGCCCCTGGCTGTGGCCGGTAGCGATCAACGAGATCGACTTCTCGGCGCAGCTCCAGGGTCCCTCCTGGGCGCATCCGCTCGGGACCGACGATCTCGGCCAGGACCTCCTCGCGCGCATGATGTATGGCGGGCGCATCTCGCTCGCGGTCGGCCTGGCGGCGATGGTGGTGGCGACGATCGTCGGCGTGCTCATCGGCGCGCTGGCCGGCATGTCGCGCAAATATGCCGACCCGTTCCTGATGTGGGTAACGGACCTGTTCCTGTCCCTGCCGCAGCTCCCGCTGCTGCTCCTGATCATCTACCTGTTCCGCGAGCAACTGAAGGCCGTGTTCGGCGTCGAGGGCGGCGTCTTCGTGCTGATCGTCATCGTCATCGGCGGCCTGCGCTGGATGCCGGTGGCGCGCCTTGTGCGCGCGCAGTTCCTCTCGCTGCGCGAGAAGGAATTCGTCGAGGCGGCCCGGGCACAGGGCGCGACCAAGATGCGCCAGATGTTCCGGCACATCCTGCCGAACGCTCTGGGGCCCGTCATCGTCGCCTCGACGATCGAGGTGTCCTCGGCGATCATCGCCGAATCGACGCTCTCCTTCCTCGGCCTCGGCTTCCCGCCGGACATCCCGACCTGGGGACGCCTGCTGTTCGACGCCAAGGACCAGCTCGACACCGCTCCGCACTGGGCCCTGTTCCCAGGCGCCGCGATCTTCCTTACCGTGCTCTCGATCAACTTCATCGGCGACGGCCTGCGCGATGCGCTCGATCCGCGTCGCGTCATCTGATCCCAGGGAAGGGCTAGATATGACCTCACCGATCCTGACCGTATCGAATCTCACCACCTCCTTCCGGGTGGAAGGCCAGTGGAAGTCGGTCGTCCGCAACATCTCCTTCGACATCAAGCCGAAGGAGACGCTCGCGGTCGTCGGCGAGTCCGGCTCCGGCAAGAGCGTGACCGCGCTGTCGATCATGCGCCTGACCCCGCCGCAATCGAGCAAGATCGAGGGCTCGATCAAGCTCAACGACAAGGAGCTGCTGACGCTGCCGGATGCGGAGATGCGCCATATCCGCGGCAACGAGATCGCGATGATCTTCCAGGAGCCGATGACCTCGCTGAACCCGGTGCTGACCATCGGTTTCCAGATCGCGGAAGCGCTGATCCTGCATCGCGGCCTGTCGCGCTCGGAGGCCGAGGCCGAGACCATCCGCCTGCTGGAGAAGGTCCGCATCCCCGCGGCGAAGTCGCGCTTCCACGAGTATCCGCACCGCTTCTCGGGCGGCATGCGTCAGCGCGTGATGATCGCGATGGCGCTGGCCTGCAAGCCGAAGCTGCTGATCGCCGACGAGCCGACCACCGCGCTCGACGTGACGATCCAGGCGCAGACGCTGGAGCTGATCAAGACGCTGCAGGAGGAAGAGGGCATGTCCGTCCTCTTCATCACCCACGACATGGGCGTCGTCGCCGAAATCGCCGACCGCACGGTCGTGATGTACAACGGTGACGAGGTCGAGACCGGCGCGACCGAGGACATCTTCGCCAACCCGAAGAAGCCCTATACGAAGGCGCTGATTTCGGCCGTGCCGAAGCTCGGCTCGATGATCGGCAAGGCGCGCCCGATGCGCTTTCCGGTCGTCGACCGCAATACCGGCGAGTCCGACGTGCCGGTCGAGGTGCCCGATACCGTCAAGGCGGCCGAGCGCCCGGTCCTCGAGGTCGCGGGCCTGACCACGCGCTTCGAGATCCGCGGCGGCCTGCTCTCCGCGGTCAAGGGCCGGGTGCACGCGGTCGAGAACGTCTCGTTCAGCCTGATGGCCGGCGAGACGCTGGCGCTGGTCGGCGAATCCGGCTGCGGCAAGTCGACGACCGGCCGCTCGGTGATGCGCCTGATCGAGCCGCTCGCGGGTTCGGTCCTGCTCGACGGCGTCGACGTGCTGAAGCTCAACCAGACCGACCTGCGCGAGCAGCGCAAGCGCATGCAGATGATCTTCCAGGATCCGTTCGCCTCGCTGAACCCGCGCATGAACGTGGGCACCGCCGTCGCCGAGCCGCTGCTGATCAACCACCTCGCCAGCCGCTCGGAAGCACGCGACAAGGTCGCCGATCTGCTCCAGCGCGTCGGCCTGCAGCCGGATATGGCGAACCGCTTCCCGCACGAGTTCTCGGGCGGCCAGCGCCAGCGCATCTGCATCGCGCGCGCGCTCGCGGTCGAGCCGCGCCTGATCGTGGCCGACGAGGCGGTCTCGGCGCTCGACGTCTCGGTGAAGGCGCAGGTGGTCAACCTGATGCTCGACCTGCAGGCGCGCATGGGCCTGGGCTATCTCTTCATCTCGCACGACATGGCGGTGGTGGAGCGCGTCAGCCATCGCGTCGCGGTGATGTATCTCGGCGAAATCGTCGAGATCGGCCCGCGCGAGGCGATCTTCCAGAACCCGCAGCACCCCTATACCAAGCGCCTGCTTGCGGCGGTCCCGATCGCCGATCCGGCGCGTCGCCTGCAGAAGCGCCCGGTCTCGAACGACGAGATCAAGAGCCCCGTCCGCCCGCCCGACTATGTGCCGCCGGTACGCCAGTATCGCGAGGTCTCGCCGGGCCATGCCGTAATGATCTGGGGCGAGGAATGGGAGAAGAAGGACCCGGCCGCCATCGCGGCCTGAGCCTGCCCTCCTCGAAACGATCAGCCCGCGGCGCCAGCCGCGGGCTTTTTTGTTGCGGAGCGCCATACCGGCCCTGGAGCCGGAAGCCGAAACCGTCGCGACGGCCCCGTCCCCAATGGCTTCCCGCCGCCCTGACGACCGGCCGAGAGGCCGCTCCCTCCGGAAACGCCGAAGACGTCATCGATCTTCTGCCAAGGGGCTGCGAGTCGGATCGTCAGAGCAATCGAACCGACATGCCGCCATCGACGATCATCGGGCTTCCCGTCATGAAACTTGATCGGTCCGACAGGAGGAAAAGCGCCGCCTGAGCGATCTCTTGCGCGCTCGCCATGCGTTTCATCGGATGAAGGTTCGCGACGAAGCTCATCACATCGGGATTTCCCTCGCCTCCCGCGGGGGTGATCGTGCCTCCCGGCATCAGCGCGGTCACGCGGATGCCTTCCGAGGCATGGTCCGATGCCAATGACTGCGCCAGCCCGTTCATGCCGGCCTTGGATGCCGCATAGGCCCCCATGCCCGGCAACCCGCCGTTGCTGAAGCCCACGAAGGACGAGGTGAACACGATCGAGCCGCCGCCGCGCTTCCTGATAGCGGGGATCTGTGCCTTCGCCGCCAGGAAGGCGGAGGTGAGATTGACGGATATCACATCGTCCCAGATTGCCTTCGCCATGTCGGGTACCGGCAACATCTCCCCCACGATGCCCGCGTTGTTGAACGCGCCGTCGAGACCTCCGAACTCCCGGACCGCCAGGTCGACCAGCGCCTCGGCGTAGCCCGCGTCCCGGACGTCACCCGCCAGGACAACCGCCCTGCCGTTAGCAGCCTGGATTCGAGCCGCCAGCGCCCCGAGCTCGGCGGACCGGCGGGCGCCCAGCACCACATTGGCCCCTTCCTTCGCGAACAGTTCCGCCCCCGCCGCGCCGATCCCGCTGCTGGCGCCCGTCACGACGACCGTCTTCCCTTCCAGTTCCACGGCACTTCTCCTCCAAAGACATGAGCCGCCCTTAGAGTTGAACCAGGCCCGGGCTGACACCCGTTTCCTGCCTCGCCAGGCAGAGGCCTGTCCGAGTTTCGACGGCATGACCGCCCTGAGCTTTGGAAGCCGATCGCCCCATGTCCTCGACCGGCCGGCCCGGATGCCGAAGCACCGACCGTGTATCCGGCGCAACGCCTCCACCGTTCGACCACACCGAACAGAGCGATCGAAACAATACGATAGACAGTTTATTCCTTCTCCGACTAGGTCAGCGGAGAAGAAGGTTCTCCTACGATCATGCACGCCCCCGCCCCCTCGCCTGCACCGACCAATTCCCTGTTGCAGAACGCAGGACGCATCCTGCCAGGCCTCGGCCTCTGTGCAGGCATCAGCGCCGTCGCCTTCGTGCTGGAACATATCGAAGCCCTCGCAACCGGTCGCGCCTGGCTGGAGGCGCTGGTGCTGGCGATCCTGATCGGCACGGCCATCCGCTCGATCTGGACGCCCTCCGAAATCTGGCGGCCTGGCATCGCCTTCTCCGCGAAGATGGTGCTGGAGATCGCCATCGTGCTGCTCGGAGCCTCCTTGAACGTGGCGATGATCATGGCCGCCGGACCGGCGCTGCTGATCGGAATCGCGGTGGTGGTGGCGCTGGCGCTCGTCGTCAGTTTCCTGCTGGGCCGTGCCCTGGGTTTGCCGAAGCGCATGGCGGTTCTGGTCGCCTGCGGCAATTCCATCTGCGGCAATTCGGCCATCGCCGCCGTCGCGCCGGTGATCGGCGCCGACGGCAAGGATGTCGCCGCCTCGATCGCCTTCACCGCAGTGCTGGGCGTTCTGGTGGTGCTCGGACTGCCCCTGCTCGTCCCGCTCCTGCACATGAGCGAGACGCAATACGGCGTCCTGGCAGGGCTGACGGTCTATGCCGTCCCGCAGGTGCTGGCCGCGACCGCTCCCGTTGCGGCCGCCAGCGTCCAGATCGGCACCCTCGTCAAGCTGGTGCGCGTGCTGATGCTCGGCCCCGTCGTGCTGACGCTCTCGATCCTGGGACACCGGTTACGGGACGACCGGGAAGCCGGCACCGGCGGCGCCAGCCCGGCTTCGCGACGCCTGGCCGTCAACAAGCTCGTGCCCTGGTTCATCATCGCCTTCCTCGGCATGGCGGCGCTGCGCAGCCACGGCCTCATCCCGGAGATGGCGCTCGCCCCCCTCGCCAAGACAGCGAGCGTGCTCACCATCATTTCGATGGCGGCGCTGGGGCTCGGGGTCGATGTCCGGGTCGTCGCCCGTGCCGGCGGGCGGGTCACCGCCGCTGTGACGCTATCCCTGATCGCCCTGACGGCCGTCAGCCTCGGCCTGATCCGCCTGCTCGGCATCGCCTGAGCGGCGTTCTGCCGCTGCTCAATCCGGAATCCGCTCCCAGTCCTTGAGCCAGGGCGCAGCCGAGGCGTCGCTGGGCGCGCGCCAGTCGCCGCGCGGCGAGAGCGAGCCGCCGGACGAGACCTTCGGACCATTCGGCACGGCCGAGCGCTTGAACTGGCTGGTCTCGAAGAAGCGCCGGATGAAGACGCCGAGCCAGCGCTTGATCGCCGGCAGATCATAGGCGACGCGCTTTCCCGCCTCCATGTTGGGCGGCCAGTCTCCGGCGCCGGCATCGCGCCAGGCGTGCTCGGAGAGGAAGGCGATCTTGCTGGGCCTGAAGCCGTAGCGCGTCGTGTAGAACAGGTTGAAATCCTGCAGCGCATAGGGGCCGACGAAATCCTCGGTCTTCTGCGCCGGCTTGTCGCCATCGCCCGGCACCAGCTCCGGCGATATCTCGGTTGCGAGGATGTCGAGCATGACATCCGATGCCTCGGCGCCGAAGCGGCCGGATTGCGCAACCCAGCGGATCAGGTGCTGGATCAGCGTCTTCGGCACCGAGCCGTTGACGTTGTAATGCGACATGTGATCGCCGACGCCGTAGGTGCACCAGCCGAGCGCCAGTTCCGAGAGGTCGCCGGTGCCCATCACCAGCGCATTGTGCCGGTTGGCGAGACGGAAGAGCACGGAGGTGCGCGCGCCGGCCTGCACATTCTCGAAGGTGATATCGTAGACGGGCTCGCCCTTGGCGAAGGGATGGCCGATATCGACCAGCATCTGCCGGCAGGCCGGCGTCATGTCGATCTCCTCGGCGCTGACGCCGAGCGCGCGCATCAGGCGCCAGGCATTGTCCTTGGTGTCCTTGCTCGTGGCGAAGGCCGGCAGCGTATAGGCGAGGATGTTTTCGCGGGGCAGGCCGAGCGCATCGAATGTATGGGCCGCGACGATCAGGGCCTGCGTCGAGTCGAGGCCGCCCGAGACCCCGATCACCACCTTGTCGAGCCATGTGCTCTCCAGCCGCTTGCGCAGGCCGTGCGACTGGATGTTGTAGGCCTCGAAGCAGAGCTCGTTCAGCCTGGCGTCGTCATTCGGCACGAAGGGGAAACGATCGACCTCGCGGACGAGACCGAGATCGCTGTCGCGATCGGGCTCCAGCGCGAATTCGATACGGCGGAAGCCGAGCCGGTCACGGTTGAGGTCGGCGCTGTCGCCGAAGGTGTTCTGGCGGATGCGGTCCATCGCCAACCGTTCGAGATCGATATCGGCGCGGATGAGCTGCGGCTCGGCGGCGAAACGCTCGGCCTCGGCCAGCAGGGCACCGTTCTCGTAGATCATCGCCTGCCCGTCCCAGGCGAGGTCGGTGGTCGATTCACCGGTGCCGGCGGCGGAATAGGCATAGGCCGCGATGCAGCGGCCGGAATGCGCCTTGCAGAGCGCGTGGCGCCAGTCCGACTTGCCGATGGTGACGTTGGAAGCCGAGAGATTGAGCAGGAGCGTCGCGCCGGCGAGCGCCGCATAGGACGAAGGCGGGATCGGCGTCCAGACGTCCT
Source organism: Bosea sp. ANAM02 (assembly GCF_011764485.1). NCBI lineage: Bacteria > Pseudomonadati > Pseudomonadota > Alphaproteobacteria > Hyphomicrobiales > Alloboseaceae > Allobosea > Allobosea sp. ANAM02. Next base: position 4,435,474 of record NZ_AP022848.1, read on the forward strand.
CGCAGATTTCCATATGGACCACGAGATCCGGGATATCGCTCGCCGCCAGCAGGATATCTGTGCCGAAGGGCACCTCCTGCCCGCAGAGATCGATATAGAGGGCGCTGGCCCGCTCGCCCGAGGCGAACTGGCGGCGCTCATAGAATTCGCGGTAGTTCGGCAGGTAGGTCTTGGGCACGGCGGCGAGAACACGACCGCGATGGATCGCAACGGCGCAGTTGAACAGCCGCCCCTCGACGCGCAGGGGCGCACCGACCACCGCGACGCAGCGCAGGTTGCGGCTTTCGTCGACGAGCCGGGCCAGCGCGTCGTCCACGGCATCGAGCAGAGCGTTTTGCTGGAGCAGATCGTCGATGGCGTAGGCGCTGATGCCGAGTTCGGGGAACAGGCAGAGCGAGGCGGAGCCCTCCTCCGCACGCCGCAGCATCGCAATGGTCTCGGCCATGTTGAAAATCGGGTCGGCCACCTTCAACCGCGGCGCGGCACAGGCGATCCGGACGAGACCGTGGGCATGGATATTGCGGAAACTCATCGAAACCCCGTCAGCACAGGTCTGGCAAACCTGCCGCTCCGTTTATCGCGCATCGGGCAGCGACACAGCAAGCCGGCTCGCCCGCTCCGGCGCAGAGACGACCGACGTAAGGTGCCGCCCCGTCAACCCGCCGGAATTCTGCCTAAAACTTGACCAATGGACACTCAAACCTAGGCGGCTCAGGTTGACATCGTTCTAACCGAACGGCAAAGCCTCCGTTGAATCTTGATTTCGCGCCATGTGCGCCCTTCCAGCGGAAAGCCGCTCATGTCAGCTTCGGCGTCTCCTCGCCCCGTCACCGGCTCCGGCCTTTCCGATCAGCTCGCACGCATCGCAGCCAAGACCTATCGGATCGGCATCATCGGTCTCGGCTATGTCGGTATCCCGCTGGCGCTGACGGCCTGCAAGGCGGGCTTCCAGGTCGTCGGGTTCGACATCGATGCCAAGCGCGTCGCCCAGATCAACCGCGGCGAGAGCTTCATCAAGCATATCCCCACCGAGGCGATCGCCGCCGCGATCAGGGAAGACCGCTTCCGCGCCACGACCGATTTCGACGAGCTGCGCGACGTCGACGCGATCATCATCGCCGTGCCGACGCCGCTGACCAAGCATCGCGAGCCGGACCTGAGCTATGTCGAGGCGACGGCCAAGGCGATCGCACCGCGCCTGCGCAAGGGTCATCTGGTCGTGCTTGAATCGACGACATGGCCCGGCACGACGGACGAGATCATGCGCCCGATCTTCGAGAAGACCGGCCTCAAGAGCGGCGTCGATTTCCACCTCGCCTTCTCGCCCGAGCGCGAGGACCCCGGCAACCCGGATTTCGGCACCTCGACCATCCCGAAGGTGGTCGGCGGCGACGGCGCGGATGCGCTGGAGCTGGCCAACGCGGTCTATGGCGCGCTCGTGGTCAAGACCGTGCCTGTCTCCTCCTCGGCCACGGCAGAGGCGGTCAAGCTGACCGAGAACATCTTCCGCGCCGTCAACATCGCGCTCGTGAACGAGCTCAAGGTGATCTACGGCAAGATGGGCATCGATGTCTGGGAGGTGATCGATGCCGCCAAGACCAAGCCCTTCGGCTTCATGCCGTTCTATCCGGGCCCTGGCCTCGGCGGGCACTGCATCCCGATCGACCCGTTCTACCTGACGTGGAAGGCACGCGAGTTCGACGTCACCACCCGCTTCATTGAGCTCGCCGGCCAGATCAACACGGCCATGCCGCATTGGGTGGTCGACCGCGTCGCCGAGGCGCTCGACCGCCAGCAGGGCCGCGGGCTCAACAGGGCGAAGATCCTGGTGATGGGCATCGCCTACAAGAAGAACATCGACGACATGCGCGAGAGCCCCTCGCTGCGCCTGATCGAGCTGCTCGAGGAGCGCGGCGCCACGGCCGATTATCACGACCCGCACGTCGCCGTGATCCCGCCGACCCGCGAGCATGCCAATCTGACCGGCCGCGTCTCGGCCACACTTTCGCCCGAGACGATCAAGGGCTATGACGCCGTGCTGATCGCGACAGACCATGACGCGGTCGACTACAAGGCGCTCGTCGCTGCGGCCCGCCTCGTCGTCGACACGCGCAATGCCTGCGCTAAGGCCGGCCTGACCGGCGACAATATCGTCAAGGCCTGAGCCGGGACGCCCCAGGGAAACGCCAGAGAACACATTATGACGTCATTCGCGCTGATCGGTGCCGCCGGCTATATCGCGCCGCGCCACATGAAGGCCATCAAGGCCGTGGGCGGCGACCTCAAGGTCGCGTTCGACCCCAACGATTCCGTGGGCATCATCGACAGCCATTTCCCGCAGGCGCATTTCTTCACCGAATTCGAGCGCTTCGACAGGCATGTCGACAAGCTGCGCCGCCGCGACGAGCGCATCGACTATGTCGCCATCTGCTCGCCGAACTACCTGCACGACGCCCATATCCGCTTCGGCCTGCGCGCCGGCAGCGACGTGATCTGCGAGAAGCCGCTCGTCCTCAACCCCTGGAACATCGACGGGCTGATCGAGATCGAGCGCGACTCCGGCCGCAAGGTCAATACCATCCTGCAATTGCGGCTGCACCCGGCGATCCAGGCGCTGAAGCAGCGCATCGCGACCTCCAACGAGCGCCATTCCGTCGACCTGACCTACATCACCTCGCGCGGGCGCTGGTATCACGCCTCCTGGAAGGGCGACGACGCCAAGTCCGGCGGTGTCGCCACCAATATCGGCGTGCATTTCTTCGACATGCTCGCCTATGTCTTCGGCCCGCTCAAGTCGCAGACCGCGAACCTGCGCGAGGGCGAACGCGCCGGCGGCCTGCTCTCCTATGAGAAGGCCGATGTGCGCTGGTTCCTCTCGGTTGATTCCAACGACCTGCCGGACAGCGTGAAGGGCCAGAAGACGACCTACCGCTCGATCACCATGGACGGCGAGGAGGTCGAGTTCTCCGAGGGTTTCACCGACCTGCACACCCGCAGCTACGAGGAGATCCTCGCCGGCAAGGGCTACGGCCTCGAGGATGTCCGTTTCTCGATCGAGGTCGTCTCGCAGTTCCGCAATTCGTCGGTGGTCACCGGCGGCGAGACGCATCCCTTCGTCGCCAAGTATCTCAAGGGCTGAAACGTGGCCGGCGCGTCGCAGATGCGGGAAGACCCGCGCTTTCCCGGCGCGCTCGTCCATGAGAGCGCCTATGTCGACGAGGGCGCCACCCTCGGCGCCGGCACCAGGATCTGGCATTTCGTGCATGTCCTCGGCCAGACCACGGTCGGCAAAGATTGCGTGCTCGGCCAGAACGTGATGGCCGGGCCGCGCGTGACGATCGGCGACGGCTGCAAGATCCAGAATAATGTCGCGCTCTATGACGGTGTCGAGCTGGAGGCGGACGTGTTCTGCGGCCCCTCCTGCGTCTTCACCAACGTCAACAACCCGCGCGCCTTCATGAACCGCAAGGCAGAGTTCCGCCGCACGCTGGTAAAGCAGGGCGCGAGCATCGGCGCCAATGCGACGATCGTCTGCGGACATACGCTCGGTGCGTATTGCTTCATTGCCGCCGGCGCGGTGGTGACCCGGGACGTGCCGGACTATGCTCTGATGGCCGGCGTCCCGGCGCGCCGGATCGGCTGGATGAGCAAGGCGGGCGAGCGGCTCGGGCCGGACCTGACCTGTCCGCTGACCGGAACGCGCTACCGGGAAACCAGCTCGGAGCATCTGGAGGAGATTGCCTGATGAGCGAACGCCCCCCGATCGAGTTCATCGACCTCAAGGCCCAGCGCCAGTACATCGGCAAGGCCATGGACGAGGCCATTCTCAAGGTCGTCCATGACGGCAACTACATTCTCGGCCAGCAGGTCCAGCAGTTCGAGACCGAGCTCGCCGCCTTCTGCGGCGCCAAGCACGCGATCGGCGTCGCCAATGGCACGGACGCGCTGATCCTGGTTCTCGAAGCACTCGGCATCGGCCCCGGCGACGCGGTGATCTGCCCGAGCTTCACCTTCGCGGCGACCGCCGAGGTCGTGGCCTGGATGGGCGCCACCCCCGTCTTCGCCGAGATCGACGAAGCGACCTACAATATCGACCCGAAGAGCCTCGGCGCCGCGCTGGAGACGGCGAAGCAGCACAAGCTCACCTGCCGCGCCCTGATCAGCGTCGACCTGTTCGGTCAGGCCTGCGACTACGAGCCGATCGAGGCCTTCTGCAAGCAGAACGGCCTCGTCCTGATCTCGGATTCGGCGCAAGGGTTCGGCGCCCGCTACAAGGGCCGCGTCGCAGGCAGCATCGGCGATTTCGCCACGACGAGCTTCTTCCCGGCCAAGCCGCTCGGCTGCTATGGCGATGGCGGCGCGATCCTGACCGATAATGACGAGCATGCCGCGCTGCTGATGTCGCTGCGCTTCCACGGCAAGGGCTCCTACAAGTACGACAATGTTCGCGTCGGCGTGAATTCGCGGCTCGATACCATCCAGGCGGCCGTGCTGATCGAGAAGCTCAAGGTCTATGCCGAGGAGATCGAGAAGCGGCAGATCGTGGCAGCCCGCTATACCGCGGCGCTCAAGGACGTCGCCGTGACGCCCCATGTCATGGCGGATTGCGTTTCGACCTGGGCCCAGTACACGATCCGCGTGGCTGCCGACCGTCGCGACGCCTTCCAGGCCGCGCTGAAGGCCAAGGGCGTGCCGACCACGGTCTATTACCCCAAGCCGCTGCACCAGCAGACCGCCTACAAGCACTATCCGGTCGCCGGGAACGGCCTGCCGATCTCCGAGCGCGTCGCGCAGGAGGTCGTCGCCCTGCCGATGCACCCCTATCTCGATGAAGAGACGCAGGATTATATCATCGCACAGGTCCTGCAGGCTCTGACGGAGCCGGCGGCCGCGGTCGCATGAGCCGGCCCCTGCGGCTGGCTTATCTCTCTCTAGAGACGCCACGGCTGGGCCAAGCTTCGCAGACCCACATTGACGAGATCATCGCCGGCCTGCGGGATTGCGGCTGGCAGGTCGAGCTGTTTGCGACGAGCAGCGGCGGTGCGAGCACACGCTCCTCGCTCCTGCGCCGTCTCCTCGGTTATGGCCGTACGCAGATCGAACTTGGCAAACGCTTGCCCGAGTTCGACGTCGTTTTCATCCGCTCGCACTTCATGGCGCTGCCGCTGACGCTATGGGCCCGCTGGCGCAGCATTCCGGTGGTTCACGAGATCAATGGCACCCCAGCTGATATCGGCGTGACCTACCGCTGGCTAAAGCCACTCTCCCCGCTCTTCTCCTGGCTTTACCGCACGCAGTATCGGCGCGCCGCTCACCTGCTCGCGGTAACGCCCGGGCTCGTGGACTGGGTCAAGACCTTTGCCGGCCATGACCGCGTCGCTCTGGTTTCAAACGGCGCCAACACCGAGCTGTTCAAGCCGGAAGGCCCGTCCAGCCCGGTCCAGGGCCGATATGTGATCTTCGTCGGCGGTCTCGTCGCGTGGCACGGCATCGACACCATGCTGGCCGCCCTGAAGGAGCAGGACTGGCCGGCTGATCTGCGGCTGGTCATCGTCGGCGATGGCATCGAACGCGGCAAGGTTGAACAGGCGCTCGCCAATCGAAAGCTGCTTTGGCTGGGCCGGCAGCCTTACGATGCCGTTCCGGCCATCGTGCGCGGCGCCCTGACATCGCTTTGCGTCATCGAAAACCAGGACGGTCGTTCCGCTTCGGGCGTGGCACCGCTGAAACTGTTCGAGGCCATGGCCTGCGGCGTTCCCGTCATCGCCAGCGACCTGCCCTTCCAGGCCGAGCTTGTCCGCCAGGCCGAAGCCGGGCTGGTCGTGCCGCCGGCGGCTGCCCCCGCCATCGCAGCAGCCGTTAAGACTCTCGCCGACGCCCCCGAGAGAGCCCGGACGCTCGGCCGCAACGGCGCAGCCTACGTCGCCCGCGAGGCGAGCTGGCATCATCGCGGCCAGGAGATCGATCGCCTTCTGCGCTCGGTCATCTCACAGCCCGGCGTGCCTGCCACCGACCGGACGCCACCGCTGCCATGACACGGATCGCGCTTGTCTGCGTTTCGCCTCTGCAGCACGACTCGCGCGTGCTGCGTCATGCTGCGCTGCTCGCCGGCGCCGGCTACGAGGTGCGCATCTTCGCTCAAGCCCCCTTGCCCGCCACGCCACCCGCCCCCGTCACGGTCATCCCCGGCCCCGGCAGCGACACGCGTGTCCGCCTCGGCATGGTGCTCCGGCAAGCGCCTGCCTCGCTCCTGCCGGCCAGCGCGGACCTCCTCTACTGGCTTTCGCCGAGCAGGCTGACGACGCGGAGGAACCTGATCCGCTTCAAGCCCGATCTCGTCATCGCCAATGACTGGCGCGCGCTCCCCCTCGCCTTTGCGGCCAAGCGCGGCTGCGGGGCCCGCATCATCTACGACAGTCACGAATTCGCCCCGGAGGAATTCGCGGATAGCTGGCGCTGGCGGCTTCTCGCCCGGCAGCATGTCGTCAGGATCGAAGATCGCTATATCCGCGAGGCCGATGCGATCGCTACGGTCAGCGACGGCATCGCCGACGCCCTTGCCCAGCGCTACGGCCTGACGCGTCCGACCGTCGTCTCGAATACGCCGGCGTGGCAGGCGACCGCATTTCGACCCACGAGGCGTCCGATCACCGTGCTCTATCACGGCGCGGTCGTACCTCGCCGCGGCCTGGAAACCCTGATCGAGAGCGTTTCGCGATGGCCGGAAGAATTCCGCCTCGTCATCCGTGGCCCGGCTCAGGGTGGCTTCGACCAGCACCTGCGCAACCTCGCAGGCCCTCTCGGCGAGCGCATCGCCCTCGAGCCGCCGGTTCCGCCCGATCAGCTCATATCCACCGCTGCACAAGCCGATATCGGCATCTTCCTCCTGTCGAACAGCACGACGCATGCGCGCTTCGCCATGCCCAACAAAATCTTCGAATACATGCAGGCGGGGCTGATGGTGATCAGCAGCGACCTGCCGGAGATCCGCAGCATGATCGAGGCAGCAGGCTGCGGCCTGCTGCTCTCGAACGACTCTCCGGAAGGCATCGCGACCTGCCTGGCCGGCCTGGACGCCGCGCGGATCGATGCCTGCAAGCGCGCAGCCCTTGCACGGGCACAGGACCTCAACTTCGAGGCGGAAGGCGGCAAGCTGCTCGCGCTGGTCGTCCGTTTCGCGCCGGCCGGAGCAGCTTAACCCTTTTCACCACCCGCCTTTGCCGACCAGATCATTGTGCAGCGATTTGCCGAGCCTCAGCAGCCGCTGCCACCGCCTGCTCGATCGCCGCGAAGAGGCGATCCGCTTCCGCCTCCCAATTCAGCAGCTTCGCCGCCTCGAGCGCATGCCGCTTGTGAAGGTCGATCAAGGCACGATCGAAACCGTTGACCGCCGCCGCGATCGCTTGCGGCGTGACATTGGGGATCGAACGCCCAAGGTCATGCTGCCGCAGCAACGCCGTCATCTCCGGCAAATCGGAGACGCAGAGCGCAAGGCCTGCCATCGTGTATTCGAAGAACTTGTTCGGCAGCACATGGACGTTCTGCTTCGAATGCCCCGGCAGAGCGAACAGGCCTACATCGAAACGAGCGGCCTCCTTGACCAGATTGATCATCGGGACAGGCGGGGCCAGCGTGACGCGGTCACCCAGGCCTGCTCCCTTGATCCGGGCGGCCAGCGCTTCGAGATACTCGGCCGGGCCGGGCCCACGGATCGTCAGCCGGAATTCCGGGCGCCAGAGCGCGACGCTGTCGATGCAGGCTTCCAGCCCGCGCCCGACATTGACGACGCCATGGTAAAGCACCTGGATCGTCTTGCCGCAGGGCCTGTAAGGATGCGCCTCAAAGCGCGGCATGTTGCGGATCAGCAGCGGCTTCTCCGGCAGCCGGTAGAGCTCGTGCAGACGGTCGGCGATACCCTGCGATACGCAGCTCGTCACGGCAGAGCCCGCAATCCCCTCCCGTTCGATCGCCGCGATGACCGGGCGCTGGGTCAGACGCCAGAGCAGGCGGTGGGCGTACTCGTCGACTGCCAGTTCGTGCGTGTCGTAGGCGTAAGGCACACCCTGCTCGGCCGCCAGGCGCCGTGCGATCGGCATCGCCGTCCAGTCATTGGCCAGCCAGATGTCGGCCCGATGTCGGCTGGCGAGCTCGTAGAGACGCTCGAAGCGGTCGTTGAGCGTCCAATAGGTGGCGTCGGCATGCTTCGGATTGGCATAGACCAATGCAACGTCCTTGGCGCGCACCGCCCTCCTCAGGACAGGGAAGAGCGTGCGGCGTAGAACCCGTCCAGCCAGCGCTCGCGTTGCCGGTCGCCAGGCGCTTGGAAGGAAGCGCAACGCCCGATCGAATGCATCCGGTGCGCGCACCGGCGCGGCAACCTCGACATAACCGCCAACAACCTCTTTCACGATTCCAGCTGGAGCGGCAGACGCTTCTTGGAAGCCGGCGCTCGATCCCTCCCCAGAACCGGAATCGATCGCCAGATACTGCCATGGTGGTTGCTGCGAACGGGCATGCGGCAAGCCGATCGCGACGACATCCCATCCACGCGAATGGAAAAGATCGCCCTGTCGGCGGACACGCGGATCGTCTGGGATCGCGGAGAAACAGATCAATCCAATGCGCGGCTTGCGCGCTGCCAAAAGGGACATAATCGAGGCATCCTCCAAAAACGTCACCTCGCAGCGCCAACGAACCAAAGCCCATCCTGCCTAACATGGACTGTCGGTGCATCGCGGCAAACCTCGGACCGGAGCCCGAGGCGGCAAATATCCATCACGTCAAGCCTGACAGCCTCAGTCGGCGAGCAACCCGACGCGCCAGCGGCGCGATCACAGGTACTGCGGCGAGCAGACGGCGCATCGCCGGAGAATGTGCAGCCCCACGCAGTATGCGACGTCTAGCCGCCCAGAACCGCAATCTGAGCAATAGCAACCTCGCGGAAAACCGCTGTTTCGGCGACAATCCTGGCAGTATCGTCGCGCCCAATGCGGCGATTCTCTTATGAAAGGCGCGTTCTATGTTCAGCCGATCCGCATCATAGACTTCATTCAGCCGTCTGATCCACTCGATGAGATGGAAGTAACCATCTTTTTCGTGCTGCAGCGTCTGTCGCAGCGCTTCCGAGCTTGCCTCTTCCGTGCCGGTCGGCAACGCGGCTTCGAATGCGGCGCGTATCTCCTTGCGCTGCTGCGACGCTGACACCATCTCGGCATCATAGTCGACCAAGAGGCGTGGGGTCTCACAGTCCTCCAGTGTGAAGAACGACGGGATCGTCATCTGGGCAGCTTGGACCAGGCGATCAAGCATGCCCGCATAATTTCCGAGCAAACGATTGATCTCTGGCTCGAAGATCGAGCGAAGATGGCCGAATTCTCCCGTCAGCCTATCGAATTCGCGCCCATAGACTGCCGCCTCTACGGCATCAACCCGCAACCGAAACCCCTTGCTGCCCAACGGAACAGCTGTTGCGGGCTCCTCGATCATGCCGGATCGATATACGGGCACGGTCGGCGGCATCGGCACTTCAGCCTGCCGGTTGCGGCCACAGGACTTCTGCGCCAATCGTTCCTCGATCGCGCCGGCGACGCCTGCGTAAAATGCCCGGTAGGTGAACCGGCCTGATCCGACCAAGTGGTCAAAAGCGCGCTGAGTCATTGCTTCCAGCGACGGCAGATCTTTCAGGCGCTCAAGGACCGCGTCAACGTTTGAAAAATCCTTCTCCAACGAGATGTAGTGCTGATTCGGTACGATGGCGTCCGAATAGCGGCCCTTGAAGAGAACCATTGGCGTGCGCATCATCGCACACTCGAAAACACGCGGAGAAATCTGCCCCATCTCGATTTCGCCGTCGCGATCGACGACGATCGGCAGGAAATCGGCATAGCTCGGCGGGACGCCGCCATTGGCCGCCGTCATTTCCTTGAAACGGACTTCGATGCTGCCGTCGAAATCGAATACGTTGGAGCCCGATTCCGAACCGAGCATGGCGCGGCAATTCCCGATGAAATCGAACCACGCCGTGCCGTAGATGCGGCTGGCCTCATCCATCGCGATATCGGTCGCGATGCTGCGAGCATCGCATAGCTCCTTCATGCGCCGCCCGATCTCAAACTTGTCGAAGCCGAGGCGCCCGTAGCGCCCACCGATATCCCGCCCGCGATAACCAATGAAGATCGATCGCTGCGCCAGAGGCTTGGGCGCGGGCAGTTCGGACATCAACATTTCTGGAACATAGCCCGTAAAGACCGTGATGAAGGTCACATCGGGGAATTCCGACCGGGGGTACACATAGTCGAGACTATCCTGCGGCACGCATGTCAGGACGATATCGAAACCCAGGTCCTTGATCGCCGCCTTGAGCGTGTCGGTGCGGTCATATTCGTCCTGGACCGCCAGGACCTTCACTCCGGAGAAGGCTTTCAGCTTCTCGCGATATCTGTCCGAAACATACCCCTCGAAGCACAAACGAGCGCAATAGCTATGAAAGACGATATCGTAGCCATCGAAAGCAAAATCGATCACCGCGTTATGCGTGACGTGAACGAAGTCAGTCTCGAAGCCGGAAAATTTTTTGAATGCGACCAGGTAGTCGAGCGTCGTCTGAACATGCGTGCTCGACATGGAGTAGGCGACCAGCGCCCGCTTGACGCTCGACAAATGAAGATCCTCTTGTTCGCGGTGCCGTGAGATAGGTGGAAGTGAGATTGGTGGTCAAGCGCTGAAGCCCATCTGCATACCGTGCTGCATCAAGGCACCGTAGACTTGCTGCAGCAACCCCCCGCGCCCGCCATCGCGGAATTGCTTTGTCGGCGGCCATCTTCTATTCGCAAGCCAGCAGTCGGGTGCACTGGTCGGCTGTCCGGCATCGGAACGATCATGGTTCAGATTTTTACCGTCCTGGGCGCTAGGCCCCAGTTCATCAAAGCCGCTCCCGTCAGCCGCGCGATCGCGGAGGCCGGCATGACCGAGGTCATCGCTCATACGGGGCAGCACTTCGATGCGCTGATGTCGGACGTCTTCTTCGATGAGCTCGATATCCCCAAGCCCAGCTACAACCTCGAGGTCAACAGTCTCGGCCATGGCGCGATGACCGGCCGCATGCTAGAGAAACTCGAGGAAGCGATGCTCGCGGAAAAGCCCGACGCGGTTCTGATCTACGGCGACACCAATTCGACGATCGCCGGAGCGCTTGCTGCCGCCAAGCTCAACATTCCGGTCGCACATGTCGAGGCGGGTCTCCGCTCGTTCAACCGCCGCATGCCGGAGGAGGTAAACCGTGTCGTGGCCGACCATGTCAGTTCGCTGCTGTTCTGCCCGACGGAAACCGCCGTCGCCAATCTGGCGGCCGAAGGCATCACGAAGGGCGTTCACGCCGTCGGCGACGTCATGTTCGATACGACGCTCGCCGCAGTAAAACGAGCGGAGGGCCGCTCGACCATCATCGAGACGCACGGGCTGAGGCCTGGCAGCTACGCGGTCGCGACCATCCACCGCGCGGAGAACACCGACGATCCCGAACGCTTCGCGCGGGTTGTCGCCTGGCTCGAAGCTGCGGCCCATGAGGTGCCAGTGGTGATGCCGGTCCACCCACGGACTCGCAAGCTGCTCACCGGCCGCGGCCTCGCCCCTGCCGGAGTGACCCTGATCGATCCGATCGGCTATCTCGACATGGCTCGCCTGTTAAGCCAGGCCGCAGCCGTCTTCACCGATTCCGGCGGGCTTCAGAAGGAAGCCTATTTTCACCGCGCGCCTTGTGTAACGCTACGCGACGAGACCGAATGGGTCGAGACCATCGAGGCAGGCTGGAACCGGCTTTGGACCGGCCCCGACTACACCGCCCGCCGCGATATCCCCGATTATGGCACTGGGCGAGCGGCCCAGGCCATCGCCAAGCTTCTGCATGAGGCAATCTAGAGTGTCTTGCAAAGCGTATCCGTCGGTTGAAGACAGCCGACGAGACCGTCCAGGAGCGCATCCGCCGTCAGGAGAAACGCGGAACAGTTCCGGATCGGACGCCCCCGAAACCTCGATGCAACATCCTCATATGGATAGGCGATGAATCTTAGCGGCAAAAAAGTGGTGGTGATCGGCGGCGCCGGTCTCATCGGTTCCCATACCGTCGATCAGCTCACGCAGACGGATGTCGGCGAAATTCTCGTCTACGACAATTTCGTGCGCGGGCGCGCGATCAACTTGACGGGTGCGCTCCGGGATCCTCGCGTGAAGATATACGATGTCGGCGGCGACATCCTGCAAACGGACGTGTTGCAATCCGCGTTCGACGGCGCCGATGGCGTGTTCCATTTCGCAGCCCTCTGGCTGCTGCAATGTCACGACTTCCCGCGCTCCGCTTTCGACGTGAACGTCCGCGGCACGTTCAACGTGCTCGAAGCCTGTGTGGCGAAGAACATCAAGCGTCTCGTCTATTCCTCCTCGGCTTCCGTCTATGGCGATGCGGTCGCAGAGCCCATGACCGAAGATCATCCCTTCAACAACAAGAACTTCTACGGTGCGACCAAGATTGCCGGAGAGGCCATGGCACGCGCTTTCCATCACCGCTACGGCCTTAACCTGGTCGGCCTACGCTATATGAACGTTTACGGACCGCGGCAGGATTATCGTGGCGCCTATATCGCCGTGATCATGAAAATGCTCGATGCCATCGACCGTGGCGAAGGTCCCACCATTCTCGGCGACGGTTCCGAGGCCTTCGACTTCGTCGCTGTCGAGGATTGCGCGCGCGCCAATCTCTGCGCCATGCGCGCCGAGACCGTCGATCGCTTCTACAATGTCGGCACGGGGATCCGCACCTCGCTGAAGGAGCTCGCCGAGCGGATTTGCCATCTCACCGGCAGCAATCAACCGATCAACTACGCACCACGCAGCCAGGCGACCCTTGTACGCAACCGGATCGGCAGTCCCAAGCGTGCGTCCGAAGAAATCGCCTTCACAGCCGATATCAATCTGGATGAAGGTCTGCGGCGCCTGATTGCCTGGCGGAACGCCGACAAAGACACCGCCGGAAGAGGATGAGCGTGCGCGAACGAGAGCCTTATCCGGCCCGGATAAAGAGTGCCCGATGATCCGGACTCCTCTCGATTTTCTCCGGCGCAGCAAAGCCTGGAAAGACTATGTCGAGCAGGCCCTGCTCCTCTTATCCTCGAGGCATGGCAAGCTCCGGCGCGCGCTCGCCAAGTCGATCCTGAGGCATCGCGCGCTTCGCAGGGACAACGAACGGCTGCGCACCGAATTGGCTTGGCTGGAGCAGGAGATGCTCCCGCTGCGCCGGCGGTTCGCCGCAACGAAGAGGCTGCAAGCGCGACACTTCCATCAGGAAGCCATTCTTCCGATCATGAAGGAGATCGGCCAGATCGCGGCGCTCGGCGAGACCTATGAGATATTGGCCGCACGGCGCGAGGCGCAACTCGTAATCCTGTTTGCCTCGCCGAACGACGAGCAGCGGGACGAGCTGGCAGGCGAGCAACCCGACGGACTGCTGCAACCCATCCTCGACGCCTCGATCAGCGAGGTCGCGCTGATCGTTCCCGAGCCCGACGGCGGCCATGGCACGCATCGCAGCGATGCATTGCTCGGTGCGATCCGCCGGATGCCTCTGGAAGCTGTCGCCTGGCTGAGCGAGCGCTATCCGCAGCAGCAGCGCGCCGCTCCGAACAACATCGATTATTTCGCGACGCTGTCGTCCCTTGTTGCGGATATCGACCGTCTCGATTTTCGTGCCATTCAAGCCGCGAAGACCGCCTCGATCGCACTTCCGGCGCCGCTGCCATTCGACGAGCCCCAGATGCTGCCCAAGCTGCGCTTCGCCGAGCCACGGCGCCGCTCAGCCCTTTTACTTCACAACAATTACTACCACTTCAATTGCCTCAGCGCGGGTTTGCGCGAGCGCGGCTGGGATGCCGTCACGGTCTCGCTCGAGTCTCCGGACAGCGCTCAGCAGCAGTTTTTTCACGGACAAGATGTCAGCTTGTTCGACAGCGACCCTGCTGCGATGGTGCGCAAGACGAGGGACTTCTTCCGGACGGTCCCGGAACGATTCGGCGCCCTGCATTTTTGCGGACAGGGCTATCCGACGTTTTTCTCGGAGCTGGTCGAAAACAACGAGAATCCGCGGATCGTCCCCTGGGATCTGGTCGAGCTCAGACGCCACGGCATCACCATCGGATATATGCCCAGCGGCTGCCTGGATGGTGGACTTCAATCGTCGATCCGGGAACAGACCGACGGGCTTTGTCGTCGCTGTGTCTGGGAGCTCAGGCCCGACGTCTGCAATGACGCCCGGAGTCTCGCCTGGAACAGGAAACTCGCGCTCCTCTGCGACTGGGTCGGGCTGGAGTGCGATCACGCCACGCCCGAGCGCGTCGGCCACAAGACTGTCTACGGCCCTGTCGTGACGACGCTCGATCCGAACCTCTGGCGCCCCGATCTCGACATTCCCGACGACATGCGCGTGGAGCGTGGACCAGGCGAGATCCTGATCTATCACGCAGTCGGAAACTATGCCTCGCGCAGGAGCGGCGAACGCGACATCAAGGGCACGGGAGCCATCAAAGCCGCCGTCGAAGCCCTCCGCGCGGAAGGCCTCCCGGTGCGACTGATCTTTGCCCATGATCTTCCCAGTACACGCGTCCGGTTCCTCCAGGTGCAGGCCGACATCGTCGTCGACCAGCTGAATTATGGTCGGTACGGAGCCAACGCGCGAGAAGCCCTGATGTTGGGAAAGGCGACGATCTGCCGGCTTCGGCCCGATCAGGCCGCCCCGCTGCCGCCGCTCAGGCCGATCGTGGACGTTCCCATGGTCGATGCGGACGAGTTATCGATCACCGACAAGCTGCGCGCGCTCGTCCTCGGTCCCGACCGGCGCGCCTCGCTCGGTGCGCAAGCACGCGCCTTCGCACTCGCATGGCACGGGCAAGACGCCTGCGCCGAACGCTACGAGCGCGTCATCGACAGGATCCGAGCCGGTCTGCCACTCGATTCTCCCGACCTCTATCCCGCATGAATGCCAACTGCGCTTCCGGGACGCTTGCGCCTCGGCAATCCTACGCCTAATCGAGGCCACCTAGTCGCTGCTCGGCAGCCGAACCGCCCCGCTGGAGATCGCGATGTCCGTTCCATTTCTTCCGATCGCCAAGCCTGTCATGGGCGAGGAGGAGGTCGCTGCGGTCCGCTCCGTTCTGGAATCGGGCTGGTTGACCCAGGGCCCCTGGGTCAAGCGCTTCGAGGAGAATTTCGCAGCCCGCCATGGCGTCAAGCATGCCTTCGCGGTGACGTCTTGCACCACGGCACTGCATCTCGCCCTCGTCGCGCTCGGCATCGGCCCGGGCGATGAAGTTATCGTTCCCGCCTTCACCTGGGTCGCGACGGCCAATGTCGTTGTCCATTGCGGCGCGACCCCCGTTTTCGTGGATATCGAGGCGGCGAGCTATAATCTCGATCCCAGCGCCGTAGCGCGCGCGCTCACCCCCAAGACCAAGGCCGTCATCGCCGTTCACCTCTTCGGCCTCACCGCCGACATGGATCGGCTGCGTGCTGTCGTCCCCGATCATATTCCGATCGTCGAGGACGCCGCCTGTGCGGCTGGAGCCGACTACCGGGGCAAGGCGGCCGGCGCGCTCGGCGCTCTCGGCTGCTTCTCGCTGCACCCGCGCAAGTCGATCACCTGCGGCGAGGGTGGCGTCGTCACCACGAACGACGATCGGCTCGCGGCTCTCGTCGATACTTACCGCAATCATGGCGCAAGCATCTCCGAGGAAGTTCGCCATCGCGGACCGAAGCCTTACGAGCTGCCTGAATTCAAGGTCTTCGGCTTCAACTATCGCCTGACCGACGTCCAGGCGGCGATCGCCACGATCCAGCTGGAGAAGCTCGATCGCTTCATCGCCGAACGGAGCGAACTCGCCAAGCTCTACGACGCCAGGCTGCAGCAATTCGACTGGATCAGCGCACCGCTTCGGCCGGAAGGCCAGGTCCACGCGCTGCAGGCCTATGTCGCGCTGGTCGACGAAAAGCGTGCTCCGGCCAGCCGCAACGAGATCCTCGCGCATCTGCAGGCATCGGGCATAGGCGGGCGTCCCGGCACCCATTCCGTCGTCGGGCTGGAGGCCTATCGCAAGACCTTCGGCACCGACCCGGCCGACTTCCCGGTCGCGACCGCCACCGAAGCGCGGAGCATCGCCCTGCCCTTGCACAACCATATGCAAGCCTCTGATGTCGAGCGGGTCATAGCCGCGTTGGCCGCGCTTTGACGCGAGCCATCATCCCGTGAGCTGATCCAGCATGTGCGGTATCGCCGGCTTTCTCAACCGCAACGACGCGCCTGCCGACCCCGCCATCGTCGTCGCGATGCGCGATGCTCTGGCGCATCGCGGTCCCGACGGCGCGGGCCTCCACGTCGACGGACCGCTCGGGTTCGGCCATCGCCGGCTGTCGATCATCGATCTGCGTGCTATCGCCAACCAGCCGATGCATTCGCCCGACAGGCGCTGGACGATCATCTTCAACGGCGAGATCTATAATTTCCGCGAGCTGCGCGCCGAACTGGAGCGCGAAGGCTGGAGCTTCCGAACACTCTCGGACACGGAAGTCCTGATCGCCGGCTGCGTCATCTGGGGCGTCCGCAAGCTCGCCCGGAAAATTGACGGGATGGCTGCCTTTGCCCTCTGGGATGCGCGCGAGAAGCGCCTTCATCTCGTGCGCGACCGCTTCGGCGTGAAGCCACTCTATCTCTGGCGCACCCCTGAACGCATCGCCTTCGCCTCAGAGATCAAGGCCTTCATGGCGCACCCCGATTTCCGGGTGCGGGTCAATGACAGTGCCCTGCGGGAATATTTCACCTTCCAGAATCTATTTCGGGCCCACACGCTGTTCCAAGGCGTGGAGCAGCTCCCGGCTGCAACGATCCTGACCATCGATCGCGACGGCGAGCGGCGCGAGACCTATTGGGACTACGACTTTTCTCACAGCGAGCCGATCGGCACCGAGGAGGCGGTCGAGACCCTTGAAACCTTGATGAAGCAGGCGGTCGAACGTCAGCTCGTCGCCGACGTGCCGGTCGGGGCCTATCTGTCGGGAGGCATGGATTCCGGCACGCTGGTCGCCCTCGCGAGCCAGCATGTGCCGCGCATGCAAACCTTCACAGCCGGCTTCGAAATGAGCCGCGTCCAGGGGACGGAGGCCGGCTTCGACGAACGCCGTGATGCCGAGTTGATGGCCTATTGCTACAAGACGGAGCACTACGAGCAAGTCATCAATGCCGGCGATATCCGCTGGTCGCTGCCGCGCGTCGTCTGGCATCTTGAGGATCTGCGCCTCGGGATGAGCTATCCGAACTACTACATCGCCAGGCTGGCATCAAAATTCGTCAAAGTCTGCCTCTCGGGCGCCGGCGGCGACGAGCTCTTCGGGGGGTATCCCTGGCGCTATTATCGCGTCTTCCGCTCGCTCGACCAGGACGACTATCTGTCGAATTACTACGGCTTCTGGCAGCGCCTGACGACCGCCGAGGAGCGCAAGCGCCTGTTCGGCGCCTCGGCGGATGACGAGGCCGAGATGTTCGACGTCTTCCGCTCGGTCTATGCTGATGCGCCGCGTCTCTCCTTCGAGACGCCGGAGGATCACATCTCCGCATCGCTCTATTTCGAGTGTCGGACATTCCTTTCCGGCCTTCTCCTGGTCGGCGACAAGCTCTCAATGGCGAACGGCCTCGAGGAGCGCTTCCCCTTCCTCGACAACGCGCTCGTCGATTTCGCGATGCGGCTGCCGGCCCGGCATAAGCTGTCCGATCTGGAGCATATGCTCACGGTCGACGAGGACGCCGTCCGCAAGAAGCTGCTGGCCGAGGATTCGTTCGCTGGCGGCAAGAGCTGCCTGCGCCAGGCGATGACGCATGTTCTGCCGCCGGAGATCATGGAGCGCCGCAAGCAGGGCTTCTCCTCGCCGGAAGCCTCCTGGTACCGCGGCGATAATGCGGACTATGTCCGGGACATGCTGCTCGGCACGGATCTGGCGTCGAGCGCTTATCTCGACGCCGATTTCATCCACACTGCGGTGGAAGAACATCTGTCCGGGCGGAAGAACAATCGGCTGCTGCTCTGGTCGCTCCTGTCTTTCGAGCAATGGTGCCGTTGCTTCATCAATGGCGAGAAGCCCTATGCCAGCTAGTGTCCTGCTCCTCGGCAGCAGCGATGTCACGCTGACGGTGGCGCAGGCCGTCGACGCGGTCGGCGCGCGGTTGAGCGGCATCGTCACCGTCGGTGACAGTTTCTCGATCTCGTATAGCGAGAAGCGCGTCGCCAATGTTCGCAGTGCTGATCCTGCCGCATGGGCGCAGGACAAGGGAGTGCCGATCATTCCCTTCACGACGTATGAGAATGTGCTGGAACGCCATCAGGGCAAGCTTCCAGCGATCTGTCTGGTTGCCGGCTGGTATCACATGGTGCCACGTCGTTTCCGCGAAGCCTTCCCACGTGGTTGCTTCGGTTTCCATGCTTCGTTGCTTCCGAAGTTTCGGGGCGGCGCGCCTCTCAACTGGGCCATTCTGTCCGGTGCGAAAGAAACCGGCGTGACCTTATTCGAGATGGCCGATGGCGTCGATACCGGCTTGATATTCGGTCAGGAGTCGTTCCCGATCGCGCCCAATGCCATGATCGGTGATCTCGTGGTCGCATCACGCGATGCATGCGCGACGCTGACGAAGCGTCATCTCGCGGCACTGCTCGATGGCCACGCAAAGGGGAACCCTCAGGAAGGTGAGGCCAGCTACGGCTTACAGCGCATGCCTGATGATGGGCGAATTGATTGGGCGCAATCGCGTCTGGAGGTCGACAGGCTGGTCCGGGCCGTCAGCCGTCCCTATCCGGGAGCCTTCACGACACTGGGCGAGGACCGGATCCAGATCTGGGCGACCCGAATCCCGGATGAAGCACCGCTCGTTCTCGGTGCGCCCGGTCAGATCGTCATGCTCCCGGATTTCGATCTACCGGGCGTCGTCACCCGTGATGGCCTGCTGTTGATCGAAGACGCGACCTTCCCGGACGGCTCCAGCTGCCTCGACAAGCTGCGGAAGGCGGGGCACAAACGCTTCGCCCCTCGTTAGACTAGAAGCCCCCTCAGGCCGACTTCAAGATGTCCTCAGCCATCGCCATCACGTGCCAAGGAATCTCGAAGCGCTTCGCGCTCGTCGACGGCGGCAGCGCGTGGCGACTTGCTTTCGGAGCGAGCAAGGACGTCCCGGTCTACCAGGCGCTCCATGACATCAGCTTCACCGTGCGGAAGGGGCAGTTCGTCGGCGTGCTCGGCCGCAACGGCGCCGGAAAATCGACCTTGCTGCGGGTGGTCGGCGGTGTCTATGCCGCTGACGAGGGCCGCGTCGCCGTGAACGGCGCCATGTCGGCGATCTACGAGCTCGGCCTCGTCGGCAACCCGGAGCTGACCGGGCGAGCCTATGCCGACCGCCTGCTGACCGTCCATGGCTTCTCGCGGCGCGAGCGGGCCGAGATGATTGCCGACATCCACGATTTTTCCGAATTGGGCGACCGTTTCGAAGACCCGGTCCTGACCTATTCTGCGGGCATGACGGCGCGCCTGTTCTTCGCGACCGCGACCGCCGGCAGCTACGATGTCTATTTGCTCGACGAGATCCTATCGGTCGGCGACCAGCATTTTCAGGCGAAATGCTGGCGGCGCCTGCGTGATCGCATTTCCAGCGGTGCCTCCGGCGTGCTCGTCACGCATGATTGGAGCGCCATCGTCCGGATGTGCGAGACGGCCTATGTCCTCGACAAGGGCAAAGTGACCTTTGGTGGCCCGGCAGAACGAGCCGCACGGCTCTATCTCTACGGCGAGGATGCGCGCGAGACGCACCATGCCGGCGTCGCAAAATTCCTGTCGCGGCCGCAGACGCCCATCGTCGCGACAGCGGGCGAGGATCTCGACATCACGGTCGATGTGCTGGTCGAAACCGCAGCCGAGGTCGGCTGCACGTTCGTGATCGAGCGCTTGCAGCCGGGCTTCGGGTGGGAGACGGCGCTGATGTCGCGGGGCGTGACTCCCATCGGATCACACCCCGGCGAATACCAGCTCGCCATCAAGGTTCCCAAACTGCCGCTCGAGCCCGGCGACTACCAGGTCAGCCTCCACCTCGTGATGCCGGATCACGAGGTGCCGGGACGGCGCATCATTCTCGATGGCTGGTCCTGGCTGAACGGCGACGGGCTTTCGCTCGACATCGTCGGAGACGCTATTCCAGGGGCGGCCTTGCCTTTGCACTGGCGTGTCGGAGCTACTGAAGCGATCGCATGACGGCTGCTCCAAAACGAATGGACGCGCATGTCAGCGTTCGCAACGTCTCCAAGACTTTCTCGCTGGCCGAGCTCGGCCGCGGACCGATGTCGCTCCGTGAAGCGCTCCGCACTGGCGAGCGCGTCACGACCTTGCGCGAGGTGCGTGCGCTGCAGGAGGTGTCGCTCGAAATCCGTGAAGGCGAACGCATCGGCATCATCGGTCGCAATGGAGCCGGCAAGACCACGCTGCTTTCGATGCTGGCGGGGATTACCGACCCAACGGCCGGCCAGATCGAGATCACAGGCGACGTCCATGCGATGCTGACGATCGGCGCGGTGCTCCGCGACGAGGCGACCGGCCGGGAAAACATCTATCTCGACGGCGCCGTGCACGGCAAAAACCGTGACGAGATCGAAGCCCATGTCGAGGAGGTGATCGCCTTCTCCGAGCTCGGCGAATTCATCGACCGGCCGGTGCGGACCTACTCCTCCGGCATGAAGGCGCGCCTCGCCTTCTCCATGGGCGCCTTCATCGAGCCCGACGTGCTCATCATCGACGAGACGCTTTCGGTCGGCGATGCCTTCTTTGCGGCCAAGGCCGCCAGGCGCATGAAGGAGATCACGGCTCAAGGCCGAATCGTCATCGTCGTCAGCCATGCGCTCGGCGTCATCGACGAGATCTGCAGCCGATGCCTTTGGCTCGATCAGGGCAGGCTGGTTATGGACGGCCCGGCCAGGGAAGTGACCAAGGCCTATGAGAAAGCCGTCGCTCAGGCCGACGAAGCGGAGCTGGTAGCCAAATTCGGACGTGGGACCGCCTCGGTGCGCCGGGCAGAGGCGGGCGGCCTGACCGATGTCCGTCTCGATCAGGACGGCATGGCGATCACCGCCAGCGCGCGCGCCCTGGTGCCGCTGCGCCTATCGGCAAGCGGCCGGCTGACGCTGGCCGAAGGCGCGGGCGACCTCTGCCTGTCCATCCTCCGGGTCGACGGACGGAGGATCCTCGAAAGGCGCCTCTCGCCAGATGCCGCTCGCCTGCCTGCGACCGGTCCGTTCGACCTCTCGGTCACCTTCGAGCCAATGATCCTCGGCGCCGGTCTCTATCGTTTCGAGCTGACGCTGCTTGACGAGCGCGGGCCGATCGACGCAATCCATCGCGTGATCGAGATCGTCGACGAGGAAGGCCAGTTCGGCGGTGCTCCGCTCCTGCTATATCCACCAGTCATCACGGCGACGCCGAAGGGAGATATTTCATGACGCTCGCGGGGTTTGACCGGCGAGACTATGGGATGCTCCTCAGCCTGTTCCGGATGGCGCTGAGCGACCGTTTCCTTGGCTCCGCCCTCGGCCTGGTCTGGGCCGTGCTCTCGCCGCTGATGCTGATGGGCATCTTCGTCTTCGTCTTCACCTTCGTGTTCCCGAGCCGGTTGCCGGGGCGCGAGGGAGCGCTGCCCTTCGTCATCTGGCTGATCAGTGGCTATGGGCCTTGGCTCGGCATCAACGAAGGCCTCAGCTCGGCCACCAGCTCGGTCACCAGCAATGCCGGCATCGTCAAGAACATCGCCTTCAAATCGGAGCTCCTGCCGGTGGTCGGCGCCATGCTCGGCCTCGTACCGCTCGGCGTTGGTCTGAGCCTGGTCGTAATCCTCAAATTCGTCTCGGGCGAAGGGCTGAGCTGGACAGCGATCGCCCTGCCGGTCGTGATCGCGCTGCAGTTGCTCTTTGTCTCGGGGGTCGGCCTGTTCCTCTCGGCGCTCAACGTGTTCGTGCGGGATACGGCGCTGGCCCTGCCGAGCGTGCTCACCATCGTGCTGTTCGCATCGCCGATCTTCTATCCGCTATCGGCTTACCCGGCCGCGATCCGGGCGGTTCTGATCTTCAACCCATTCTATGTGCTCGCCGAGTGCTACCGTGCGCCCCTGCTCGCCGGCAGCTTCCCGCCCATCTGGATGCTGGCCTATCTTGCGGTGTTTTCGGGTGCGTTGATCGCTGGCGGGCTCTGGTGGTTCCGACGCCTGAAATCCTTCTTCGACACGCGACTCTGAGGCTCCCTTTGTTGGCGAGAACGCTCTGTTTGACGATCGATATCGACTGGGCCCATGACTCGGTCATAGCGGACACTTTAGCGCTGGTTGCCGAGGCGGGTGTCGCAGCGACCTGGTTCGTAACTCATGCGACACCCATTCTTGCCGATATCCGAGCAACACCTCGCCAAGAGCTCGGTCTCCATCCAAACTTCAATCCGCTGCTCGATGGAGCACCAGGATCGGCGAGAGACAAGCTGCTCCAACTGCGCGACATTGTTCCGGAAGCTGTCAGCGTTCGTAGCCACTCGCTCGTACGATCCAGCCGCTTATCAGTGCTGTTCCGCGAACTGGGTATGACGCATGAATCCAACTACTTCCTGCCGCCGTCGGCGGGTGACGACATCCCCCCCTGGATCGACTTCACCGGCATTGTGCAGGTCCCCATCCGCTGGGAGGACGACGTACATCTCCTCGACCCGACGATCGGTGAGCCTGTAGCTCACCTTGGCAAGATCACACCGCTGACGGTCGACTTTCACCCGATCCATCTGTTCCTCAATACGACCTCCATCGCTGAGTACGAACACTCCCGACCGATCGCGCAAGACCCCGTTGTTCTGCGTGAGCGGCGTCGAGCTCCAGGCAGCGGTGGATCGCGCGATCACTTCCTGAATCTCCTCGAAGCCGCACAACAAGGCGCGGCAAGCGCCTGCATGCGCCAACTGCGCCCGAACCAAGAGAATTGATCGATGCGCGTCGCCGTGCTCGGCCGGACACATTGGTTACTCGACAGTGCCGAACAGCTTGCCGGGCTAGGGCATGCGATTGCGCTTGTGGCAACAGCACCAGCTGCTCCCGAATACCGCGTGCGCGAAGAAGACTTTACCGCTCTAGCGAGTCGTCACAACGCTCCGTTTCACAACGGTCCCGATGTCAATGACGCCAAATTCATCGACGCCCTCGCAGCATCGGGAGCCCAAGTTGCGATTTCGGTGAACTGGCCTACCCTGATCCGCAAGTCAGCCTGCACCACGCCACGCTTTGGAATTCTCAACGCCCATGCTGGTGATCTACCGCGCTATCGTGGCAACGCATGCCCCAATTGGGCTATCCTGAATGATGAACGCCATATCGGCCTCTGCGTGCACGCCATGGATCCCGATGCACTCGATGCTGGGCCGATCTATGCGCGGGAACGGTTCGAACTCGCGCCCGACACGTATATTGGCGACGTCTACGCGTGGATGGATGCCGCGGTTCCTGGCCTCTTTGCTCGCGCCATCGAGAATCTGACACGCTCCGGTTTCGCACCCGAGGAACAGTCTGCCGACGGTATGCGACCGCTGCGCTCCTATCCGCGTCGGCCGGAAGACGGGTTAATCGACTGGCATAGTGACGCAGCGAGTATCCTACGCCTTGTCCGGGCTTCTTCTCACCCTTTCGCAGGAGCTTTTACCTACCTTGAAGGTCAGGAACGGGCTGTAATTTGGCGCGCACGTCTCGCGGAAATGGATCATGAGATAGCTGCCGTTCCAGGCCAGATTCTCGGCCGTAGCGCTAATGGTCGACCGCTTGTCGCCTGTCAAAGCGGTGTTATCGAGATCGAGGAAAGCGAAACCGCCTCCGGTCGCCCGCTACCAAGAGCCAACCGTTATCGGCTAACAGCGCGAAGGCGTACAGAATGACCGTCCTCGTCGCCATCCATCAGCCAAATTTCTTTCCCTGGCTTGGCTACTTCGACAAGATCCGGCGAGCCGACACCTTCATCTTCCTCGATGCCGTCGATTACCCCCGATCGGGATCAGGCGGCATGGGTTCTTGGACGAATCGGGTGCGACTGAACATTCAGGGCCAAGCCCGCTGGATCACCTGCCCGCTTAAGCGGGTTGATCTCGGCACGCCAATCGGCAAGGTCCTAATCGATGACGGCCAACCTTGGCGCCCGAAGCTGCTGCGCACGCTTGAAGCGAACTATCGCAAAGCACCCCGTTATGCCGCTGCGATGGCACTCATCGAGCCCCTGCTTGGGACACCAGAGAACAATCTTGCAGCGTTCAATATCTCGGCAATCGAGACCATAGCCGTCGCACTCAAGCTCAAAACACGCTTCGTTCTTCAGTCGAGCCTCGAGAGCGCAGGCAAAGCCACCGAACTTCTGGCCTCTCTGGTCAATGCGGCCGGAGGAGATGCTTATCTCGCTGGCGGCGGCGCCAGCGGATATCAAGAAGACGAGGTTTTCTCCGCCCATGGGCTGGAACTTGTCTATCAGGGCTTCGTGCCACGCCCCTATGGCGATGCTGACCGTTTCATCCCAGGCTTATCGGTGATCGACTACCTTATGTTCGACGGAAGGCCGCTATGACAGGCACTCTCTGCAACGTATTTATCGCCAACAATGAATAAGCGTCTCATTTTACTGACCCCGATGGCACCCGCCGAAGTTGATCAGCTTGGCGGGAGCTTCGGTAGCGATGTTGACATCGCCATCATCAACGACCTTGAACAACTGTACGCCATGCCTGTTGATCGAGATACGACGCTGCTAAGCTTCGGCTCCGGCGTAATCGTTCCTGGCGACGTCTTGGCCAGATTTTCCAAACCGGCATATAACGTGCACGCTGCCTCGCCAGCCTTCCCAGGCCGCGACCCGCATCATCACGCCATCTATCGGGGTGTTACCGAATACGGAGCAACCCTGCACGTGATGACAGAACGCGTGGACGACGGCCCGATCATCGGGGTCGAGATCTTCCCCGTTGCGCCGGGGACATCTCCGACGCAGCTTCTAGCTCAGGCGAACGAAGCCGGCTTCCGGCTCCTTCAACGTTTCGGGGCGAGGCTCCTTGAGCCTGTTTCTCCCCCACCGCTCGCCGATACCACTTGGGGCAGCCTGAAAACCAAAAGGAGCGATCTTCACCAATTTTGCAGGCTATCTCCTCTCATCGGGCAAGATGAACTCCTTCGTCGCTTCGAAGCCTTCGATGGTGCATCTCACGACAATCTGACTGTCGAGCTTCACGGTCAATTGTTCCGAATCGACAAGTCGCATCGTCAGCTTGGCTCCAATGAAGAATTCAACGAATTCACCGAAGCCGGATTTCGAAAGCTGCTGCAGGACGTGAAGGCGCGCGGCTATCGCTTCGCGCGCTATGGCGAGACTGGTCAGGACAGGCATGCCATCTGGCGGCATGATGTGGACTTTTCGATGCATCGCGCCGCCCGCCTCGCCCAGATCGAGGCTGAGGAAGGAGCGGTCTCTACCTATTTCGTCAATCCGCGCTGCACTTTCTACAATTTGTTCGAGCCGGAGATCATGCGTCTCCTAAACACGATCCGCTCCTACGGACACGAAATCGGGCTGCATTTCGACGCTGGCGCCTACGACGTCACGGAATGGACGGCTGCAGCCCTAGACAAAGCGCTGGCGCGCGAACGCGCACTCCTCGAGTTGGCCTTAGATGCCCCTGTCAGGTGCGTTAGTTGGCACAATCCCGATATGTCGAACCTGCTTGCGTTCGACGCTGAAGAGATCGGGGGCCTCATTAACGCCTATGGCGCATCGCTCAAACGCGACTACACCTATTGCTCCGATTCCAATGGATATTGGCGTTTCCAGCCGATGGCTGAAGTGATCGCCGCCGGCCATCCCCGACTCCATCTCCTGACCCACCCAGCGTGGTGGGCTCCGGAGCCCATGCCCCCTTCTGAGCGCATCGATCGCGCCATCATGGGACGGGCGCGGGCTGTGCGTCGCGATTACGACGCCCTGCTCGCTCGCGGCGGGCGCCGTAACATTACGAAATAACGCCGGCCCTGCTGCGGCTCAGGCGCCGTATTTCCGCACATCCGGCACGAAATGCCTGTGACTCATCATGCAGCGCATGATTGTCGGCTTGTTCGCCTTCGTCCATTCGACCGTGCGGCGGATGCCCTCCTCATGCGGCACCTGCGCCACGAAGCCGAGCTTCTCGCGGGCCTTGTCGGTGGCGGCGAAGCGCTGGCCCGAGCGGTCCCAGTCGCGGGCCGGGGTCAGCGCGATCGGCGTCGCGTTGCCCGTCGCCGCGTTGATGCGCTCGGCCAGCTCGCGGATCGAGACCTCGGCGCCGGAGCCGAGGTTGTAGATCTCGCCCGGCTCGCCCTTGAGGCCGCAGGCCATCAGGCCGCGCGCCATGTCCTCGACGAAGATAAAGTCGCGGGTGGCGATGCCGCCGTTTTCGACCGGCAGCGCCTCGCCATGCAGCGATTTCCAGATGAAGGTCGGTGTCACGTTGCGCCAGACGGTCGCCGGAGTGCCGCGCCAGCGGCCGGCGCCCAGGATCTCGCCCGGCCCGTAGACGTTCTGGAAGCGCGCCTTAACGAAAGGCAGTCCGTGCCGGGTGAAATAGTAGTTCCCGTACATCTCGCCGATCAGCTTCGAGATCGAGTACGGGCTGTCGTGGAAGAGCGAGACCGGCGCATCCTCGGTGGTCGCGCTGGCGCCGTCGAAGGTCTTGGCCGCAACCGCGCAGCCGGCGGCCGAATAGACCACCTTCTTCAGCGACCCGATGTCCTTCAGGCGCTCGAACAGCTTCAGCGTGGTCAGCGTGTTGTTCTCATGATCCATCAGAGGGTCGTGGATCGACGACTGGTTCCCGTGGAAGCAGGCAAGATGGTAGGCGTAGTCGAGATCATCGTCGAGCTCGGCCAGGATGCGATCACTGGTGATCGGCCCCGAAACCAGCTTCACCGCCGGATCATCCGGGACATTCACCGGATCGGCCGAGAGGAAGTTGTCGACGATCGTCAGCTTGCGCGGCTTCTCGCGTAGGATCTGCTTGACGAGGTTGGAGCCGACGAAGCCGGCGCCGCCGACCACCAGCACGTTCTTGCCAGCGAAGCTTTCGGTCATGGGAATATCCGTTTGAAGGTGGGGGCGGAGCGAGCCGTGCGGGCGAAGGCGGTCAGGCCTTCGCGGAGGGCGCCTTGAGGTGGCTGTAGATCGCGGTGACGCCGTGCTGGTCGTACCAGGCCAGCATCCGCCGGATCGTCTGCTCGAAGGAGTATCGCGGCTTCCAGCCGAAGGTCTCGATCGTCTTCGAAGGGTCGAGCACGACGGCTGGCACGTCGTCGGCACCGGGCTCCACCTCCGGCACAGGCTCCGAGAGCGTGATGCCGAGATGGTCGACGACGATGTCGAATATCTCCTTGATCGTATGGCCGGTGCCGGTCGAGACGTTGAACACGCCGGTGGGCGCGCCGTCCGCCATCACCACGTCCATGGCCGAGAAGAAGTCGTCCATGTCGACGAAGTCGCGCACGGTCTTGGAGCAGAAGCAGCCCTTGCCGGCCTTCAGGCGGGTGTAGAAGGTCGGGATCGGGCCGATGGCCAGGCGCGGGCCGGTGACGTTGGCGAGCCGGAGCGAGACGAAGGGCAGGCCCGACATGGCAAGGTAATTCTCGCCGGCCTGCTTCGAGATGCCGTAGCTGGTGAAGGGGCGCGCCGGAGCATCCGCCGGGATCGGGACGATTTCCGGCCGGCCATAGCCGAGCGCCGTGTGGAAGTTCACGAAGCGCTGGACGCCGGCCGCCTTCGCCGCCTCGACGACCTGAATCGTACCCTCGACATTGGTGCGCGTATCCTCGAGCCAGTCATCCGGATCCTTGTAGGCCGCGGCCGAATGGACGACATGGCTCGGCTTGAAATCGGCGAAGAGGCGGTCGAGCAACGCACGATCCTCGACCCGGCCTTCGACCACGCGCATCGCCGGGTGGGCTTCCGGCAGGGAGCCACGTTGGCCGGTGGCGAAGTTGTCGAGCACGAGAACCTCGTGCCCACCCTCGAGATAGCGCTCGGTCAGGTTCGAGCCGAGGCAGCCCGCCCCGCCGGTGATCAGGATACGCATGATCCGCCTCAGCCCTTGGCCGCCGTGTTGATGTCGGCGCGGGCTTCCTTGAGATGCGTATAGCCACCGACCACGCCTTCCTTCTCCCAGCGCTCGACCGAGAGCCGCGCGATCTCGTCGAGCGGCGTGAATTCGATATCGCCGAAATCAGCGAAGGTGCGGGAGGGATCGAGCAGGATCGAGGGCGCATCGTCGGGCCCGAGCGGCTTGACCTCCGGCTCCGGATAGTCGTTGAGCTTCATCGCCTTCACGACCGCGTCGTAGAGCTCCTTGATCGCCACGTCCTTGCCGGACGAGAAGTGATAGGTACCGTTGCCCTTGCCGTCGGCGGCCTGGACGACGACGCGGGCCAGGTCGCCCGCATAGCAGAAGTCGCGCCGCGCCGGGGTAACGAAGCACTTCTTCCCCTCGGCCAGGCGGCCATAGAAGATCGGCAGCGGGCCGGAGACGTTGCGCGGGCCGATGACGTTGGCGAGGCGGAAGGTCACCCAATCGACGCCCGAGAACTGCACATAGTGCTCGCCGGCGGTCTTGGAGATCGCGTAGCTCGAGTTCACCGGATTGATCGGGTGGTCGAGCTGGATCGGCTGCTGCAGCGGCTTGGTGCCGTAGCACAGTGCCGTCTGGAAATAGATGAGACGGCCGACCTTGTGGAGCTTGCAGCCCTTGGCGATGTTGGCGCCGCCAACGGCGTTGACGAAGGCATCGGTCTCCCAGTCCTCCGGATCCTTGTAGGACGCGGCGGTGTGGACGACGACATCCGGCTTGAAGTCCGAGAAGAGCTGGTCGACCAGCTTCCAGTCGGTGATCGAGCCCTCGACCTGGGTCAGGCGCTCCTGGTCGAGCAGATTGTCGCGACGGCCGGTCGAGAAGTTCTCGAGCGACATCACGGTGTCCCCGCGCGCCAGGAACATGTCCGCCGCCGTCGAGCCGACCTGGCCGGAGCCACCCGTAATGAAGACCTTCATCGTGCTATTCCCGTGATTGAAGTTACTGGGCCGCGACCTGGGCGGGCTCGACCTCGTCGAGCATCCGCCGATAGTCCGCGGCGCGGTCGTGGAAGATCTGCTGCCAGAGCTCGAGGCTGAGCAGCCCCCAGGTCTTGCGCGAGAAGCGCTCGGCCTTGTCGAAATTGGCGAGGATGGCGTCCGAATTGAAGAACTCGCGATGGCGGGTCTTCTGGGTCGCGAAGATGTCCGCGACCATGTCCTTCAGCTCGCCTGAGAACCATTCCTTGAGCGGCACTGGGAAGCCCATCTTGTCGCGGCGCTGCGCCAGCTCCTGCGGCAGGTCTCCCGAGAAGGTCGACTTGATGAAATGCTTCATCTGGCCGCCCTTGAACTTGATGTCGGCCGGAATCGTCGCGGCGAATTCGACCACCGAATGGTCGAGCAGCGGCACGCGCGATTCCAGCCCATGCGCCATCGACATCCGGTCCTCGACCTGCAGCAGCGCCGGCAGCAGGCACTTGAAGTCGAAATGCGTCATCGAGTCGAAATAGGCTTCCTTCTTCACGTTCCGCTCGGAATTGAAGATGGCCTGGAAGCGCGCGAAGACACCGGAACGGTCGAGCGCCGACCAGTCGACCTCGTTCTCCATGTCGGCTGAACGGTCGATCAGGCGGAAATAGCGCTCGTCCAGCGGGCCGAACAGGCCCTTGGAGAAGAGCTGCCGGATCAGCGGCTTGTATTCCTGCAGCACGGTCAGGTGCGGGATGATCGATTCCGGCGTGACGACGAAGTTGCCGTTGCGCTGCGTGCCGTCGATCGACGCCTTCAGCGCCTGCTCCAGATAGGCGATCAGGTAGCGGGCGTAGCCGCCGAAGATCTCGTCGCCGCCCTGGCCACCCAGTACGACTTTGACGTGCCGGGCCGCCAGTTCGGAGACCATGTATTGCGGGAAGGAGCCGGGACCGCCGACCGGCGTATCGAGGTGATAGAGCACCTTCTCGATGTTGTTGCGAAAGTCGCCCGCGGTGATCTCGATCTGGTGCAGGTCGATGCCGCCGTCCCGGCAGGCGGCCTCGGCGAAAGAGCTCTCGTCATAGCCGGGGAACTCGGTGAACTTGCCGTGGAAGCCGATACGGCCGGAGGCCTCCTCGCGGCCGGCGAGAATGCCGATCAGGCTGGAGTCGATGCCGCCGGAGATGTAGGCGCCGACCGGCACGTCCGAGCGCAGATGCACCTTGATGGAATCTGACAGGCGCGCGCGCATTTCGTCACCGAACCAGCGCGGCGTATGGTCAAAGTCGATGTCGTAATGGACATCCCAGTAGCGGAAGACCCTGACCTCGCCGTTCTCCACAGTCAGCGCGTGGCCGGGCAGCAGCGTGTGGATGTGCTTGAAGAGGGTTTTCTCGCCGATCGTGTACTGGAAGGTCATGTACTCGGCGAGCGCGTCCGGGTCGGTCGCGATCTCGGGCAGCAGCGACAGCAGCGCCTTCATCTCGGAGGCGAAATACAAGGTCCCGTCGACCACGGCGTAGTAGAAGGGCTTGATGCCGAAACGGTCGCGCGCGGCGAAGAAGCGCTCGCCGTCCCACAGGCTGAAGGCGAACATGCCACGCAAATGCTGCAGGCAGTCGATGCCCCATTTCGCATAGGCGGCCAGCACGGTCTCGGTGTCGGAGGAGGAGCGGAAGCTCCAGCCGTCCTGCAGCTCGGCCATCAGCTCAACGTAATTGTAAATCTCGCCGTTGAAGGTGATGACCGTACCATCATTGCCGATCATGGGCTGGCGGCCAGTCGGCGACAGGTCAATGATCGCGAGGCGCCGATGGGCGAGACCGCAGACATTACCCGGCGCAACCCAGACGCCTTGCCCATCCGGGCCGCGATGCGCGATCAGCTGGTTCATCACCGCGAGCGCATTTGCGAGCTTCGCGATAGGCTGACGCGTCAGCGAGACCGCACCGGCGATTCCACACATGACAAACTTTCTGACTTCTGGAGCCCTGAGCGGCAGCCGACGGCCGCAGGGCCGACCACCTCGATCCTCAAACGCAAGGGCGGTCTTTAACAGGCCGGTGTGATCTTGTCATGCCGGCCGGAACCCGCGGACCGGCCCCTTACAGAGACACGCCGACGCGCTCGCCCCACATCCCGAGATTGACGATCCGCCACAGCGTGAAGTCGAGGGGCCTGTTGCCGTCCAGCATATCCTTGGCGAGGGCACGCACTCCATCGGCATTCATCAGCCCCGGATAGCGCGCGAGCGTCTTCTCGATGCCATCCTCGACCTGCCCGCGCAGCGGCCCGCGGAACCAGATCTGCTCCGGCGTAGCGAAGCCGAGCTTGTCGCGCCGCTCGCGCACGCTTTCCGGCAGGACATGGGCCATGCCGCGTCGCAGGACACGCTTGGTGTCGCCGCCGACGATCTTGTGGTCGTTGCCAAGCGCGAGGTCGAACTCGACCAGCGGATGATCGAGGAAAGGGACGCGCGCCTCGATGGAATGGGCCATCGAGTTACGGTCCTCCCAATGCAGCAGCATGGCGAGGTTCGAACCATAGGTCAGCGTCAGGCACAGGGTCCGCAGATCGGCCACTGGCGGCAGGCCGAGCTCGTCGCTGGCCAGCTCGAGCGCCGTCCGCGGGTTGCCCTTCTGGCGCAACAAATCCGTCCCCAGCCAGTCGTGCTGCGTGAGAGCGCGATGCTGGCGCCGCAGCAGCCCGCCGAGCCTGCGCGGAAGCAGCGGCACGAGATGATGCTTGACCTGATCCGCGATCGGCGTGCCGTGGTAGCGGTTTCGCTCGAGGATCGTTGTCACCAACTGCCCGAACCGCCGTCGCCGAGTCAGATCCGCCATGTAGTAGGAAAAGCCGCCATGGTAGCCGGCGAGCTGCTCGTCCGCCCCCTGCCCGTCCAGCATCACCTTGACCCCGACGCGCCTCGCCTCCTCGAACACGCACCATTGCGCGAAGATCGAGGTAGAGCCGAAGGGTTCGTCCTGATGCCAGGTGATGTCCGAGGCGCGCTGGAAGACGTCCTCGGCCTTCGGGAAGATATAGTGCGGCTCGGTATGGGCGTGGGCAACGACCGCCTCCATGAACGGTTTCTCGTCGACGCTCTTCTCGGCGTAGCAGGCCGAGACGGTATTGACCTTCGCACCACCCGCGTCCGAGCCCATCATGCCGGACATCAGGCAGACAATGGAGGAAGAATCGAGCCCACCCGACAGGCAGGAGCCGACCGGAACGTCCGAGCGCAGATGCAGCCGCACGGATTCGGTCAGGAGGTCGCGGAAGCGAGCCGCCGCCTCATCCTCGGATATGGAAATCTCGCCAGCGGTTGCCGGATACCAGCGACGCGGCCGCGCTTCGACGGCAGCGTCGCGGCTCGCATCGATCGTGATGCATTCGCCGCCGCGAAGCTGAAACACGCCTTCGAACATCGTCTCCGAGGTATGATCAGAGATGCCGGAGGCGAGGAAGTCATGGACTCGAGCGACGTTCATGCGGCCCGACACGCCCGGAAGACCCAGGAGCTGCTTGATCTCGGAGCCGAAGGCGGCGCCGCGAGGCGCCGTCACCATGTATAGTGGCTTGATACCGTAGCGGTCGCGGGCGGCGAAAAGCTTCTTGTCACGATCGTCCCAAATTAGGAAGGCGAACATACCGCGCAGCCGAGGCAGCGCATCCTCACCCCAGAGGATGTAGGCGCGCAGCAACACCTCGGAATCAGACTCGGAGACAAAGACCTCCCCCTTCGCCCGCATCTCCTCGCGCAGCTCGATGTAATTGTAGATCTCCCCGTTGAAGACGAGCCGATATCGGCCCGACGCATCACCCATCGGCTGCAGGCCGGCATCCGAAACGTCGATAATGGCGAGGCGTCGGTGACCGAGGGCAACAGGACCTTTGGAACTGGCATAGGTTTCCCAGCCGCGACCGTCTGGTCCTCGGTGCGCTACGATGTCGATCCGTTGGGGGTCTGGCTCGAAGCCGATCGACCCAAAAATGCCACACATGCGCCAGCCTCGTTGCTGCGGCTTCGAGCGATTTGTTGCCGCCGACCAAAACAGTCTTGTGCTGCCTTATATTGACGGCACCGCCGTTGGTCGAGGCCACCGACACCTTTCGGCGACAAGGCCCTTTACAAACGCACTCACCCAAAGCCTTGCTTGCTCGACAGCTGTTCAGCCTCCTCTGAACGCAACGATCGATTTCGCCGCCCGATCTCGACGCCGCCCTCCTCGAGTGCGAATTTGATGCCTCGCAGATTGTTGTGCGTCGGCACGCGCCTGCCCTTTTCAAAGTCTCGGATGGTTAAGAGGCCGAGATGCGCAGCCTTGGCAAATTCTTGCTGGCTCCAATCGAGGAGCGCGCGGGCGGCGCGGCATTGGACTGGCGTGATCGTGATGGCGGCATCGCCTGATCAACGCTTTTCGTCGAGTGACGACTATTCCAGTTGACTGGTGTCGCCTCGGGACTGGCGGTTCGGGTCAGGTCGCGCCGTATCGCTCGTCCCTCTCACCAGAGGGACCGGACGATGACCGGCACCTTGCGCCATCGACGCTCCTCGGCCGGCGCTCGGCTCACAGATCTGCGCCCTGCCCCCACGATCACCCAGCTGAGCCTGTTGAGCTCCGCACGCGACCGCGGCGCAGGTTAGCATGTGTTGTCCCAACTGATCGGTCTGCACGAGCGCAGCCGCGCGGAGCATGCACGCCGAGCCTTTGAGGCTACCCTTACGACCGCCAAGGCCGAGCTCCCGGTGATCGCCAAGTCCCAGATCGCCAGTATCGGCGCCAAGCACTACCGTCATGAGGGTTTGGCTGAGATCGCCCGCACGACCGGGCCGATACTAGCACGCCATGGGCTGGCCTACCGCTTCCGCTTGAACAGCGACGGCGAGGGGGTAACGATCACCTGCGTGATCTCGCACCGTGACGGCCAAAGCGAACACAACAGCCTCTCAGCCGGCGCCGATCACGGCGGCGAGAAGAACGCGATCCTGAAAATTCCCTGATACTAGGGAATTCCACCGATGGTGGGCACCAACGAAGGGGGCATTTCCCCACGCTGTCGCCCCATGCCAAGCTATGCCAGATTACCTATCGGCCAGGACGATAGATGGCCACTTGATCGTGCGACCGGAAACGCCATGCCTGACCCCGCCTCCACCGACCGCCGCCTGATCGGCACCTTCGATTACGTCGTGATCGGGGCGGGCTCGGCCGGCTGTGTCGTCGCCAACCGCCTCGCCGCCGACTCACAGACCAAGGTCCTGGTGCTCGAAGCGGGCGGCATGGATGACTGGATCTGGTTCCACATCCCGGTCGGCTATCTCTTCGCCATCGGCAATCCCCGTGCCGACTGGCAGTTCCAGACCGAGCCGCAGGCCGGGCTCGGCGGGCGGGCGCTCGCCTATCCGCGCGGCAAGGTCGTCGGCGGCTCCTCGGCGATCAATGCCATGGTCTATATGCGCGGCCAGGCCGCCGACTATGACGGCTGGCGCCAGCGCGGTCTCGCCGGCTGGGGCTGGGACGACGTGCTGCCCTATTTCCTGAAGCACGAGGACCACATCGCGCCGCCGCCCGGCGGCCTGCACAAGGCTGGCGGGGAATGGCGTGTCGAGCACCCCCGCGTGCGCTGGGCGATCCTGAATGCGATTCGCGACGCGGCGGAAGCCGCGGGCATCGCCAAGATTCCCGATTTCAACATGGGCGACAACGAAGGCTCCTCCTATTTCCAGGTGAACCAGCGACGCGGGCGGCGGCTGAGCGCCTATGGCGCCTTCCTGAAGCCGCTGCTTCGCGAGAAGGAACGCCGCAATCTCCGGCTGGAGACGCGCGTCCATGTCGAGCGCATCGTCTTCGAGGACGGGCGGG
This sequence comes from Bosea sp. ANAM02, assembly GCF_011764485.1. NCBI lineage: Bacteria > Pseudomonadati > Pseudomonadota > Alphaproteobacteria > Hyphomicrobiales > Alloboseaceae > Allobosea > Allobosea sp. ANAM02. Next base: position 4,470,515 of record NZ_AP022848.1, read on the forward strand.
CCAAGGCCGTCGAATTCACCCATGGGCTGGGCACGCCGAGCGAGGAGAAGCTGCGGGTCGAGATCAGTGGTGAGGTCGTGCTGTCCGCCGGGGCCGTCGCCTCTCCGCTCCTGCTCGAACGTTCCGGCATCGGCAGCGGGGGGCGTTTGCAAGGGCTCGGTATCGAGACACTGGTCGATGCGCCCGGCGTCGGCGAGAACCTGCAGGACCATCTCCAGATCCGGCCGGTCTACAAGGTGCATGGCGTCAAGACGCTGAACAGCGACTATGCCAGGCTCTGGCGCCGGCCGCTGATGGCGCTGGAATGGGCGGCCTTGCGCACGGGACCGCTGACGATGGCGCCCTCGCAGGTCGGCGCCTTCGCCAGGTCCTCGCCGCAATATGCCACCGCCAATCTGCAGTACCATTTCCAGCCGCTTTCGCTCGATAGCTGGGGTTCCGGCCTGCATCCGTTCGATGCCTTCACCGCGAGCGTCTGCAATCTCAGGCCGACGAGCCGCGGCAGCGTGCATCTGCGCTCGGCCGATGTTCGCGACACGCCGGTGATCTCGCCGAATTATTTCGACACAGAGGAGGACCGGCAGGTCGCGGTCGACGCGATGAAGCTGACGCGCCGGATCGTGTCGCAGGCACCGCTCGCCCGCTTTCGCCCGGAGGAGCACATGCCGGGCGAGGCCGCCCAGTCGGACGAGGCCCTGCTGGAGGCGGCCGCCAAGCTCGGCACCACGATCTTCCACCCCGTCGGCACGGCCCGGATGGGCAGCGACGACGATCCGGGCGCGGTTCTCGATGGGCGGCTCAGGGTGCGCGGCGTCGCGGGCCTGCGCGTCATCGACGCATCGGTGATGCCGACGATCACCTCGGGCAACACCGCCAATCCGACGATGATGATCGCCGAGAAGGGCGTGGCGATGCTGAAGGAAGACGCGCGCCGCTAGACGCCGCCGGGGCCGGGCGGCATGGAATTGCCGCAAATCGCGATCTATGAATCGGATCGCGATGCCAGACGACCTTTCGCCCTCGCCCGCGCCGGAACGCGGCCCGCTGACGCGCGGACTGCTCGCGGTGCTACGCGCCGCGATCACCGTCTTCGTCATCCTCGACGAGCTCCTGCGGCCGCTCTACCGGCCGCTGCTGCGGCGCCTCGCGGACCTGCGCATCATGCGCCGGCTGGAAGAGAGCGTCGCCGCGCTGCCGCGCCCGCTCGTGCTGCTGGCGCTGGCTATCCCCTTCGCCATCGCCGAGCCGCTGAAGCTGTTCGGCCTGCTGCTCTTCGCGCGCGGGCAATTCTGGGCCGGGCTCATCGTGACCGCCTTCGCCCATCTGACGAGCTTCGTCTTCGTCGAGCGCATCTACCATGCCGGCCGTGGGAAGCTGATGAGCTATCGCTGGTTCGCCTGGATCATGGGGCAGGTCGTGCGGGTGCGCGATCGCGTTCTCGGTTGGGTCAGGGCCACCGCGGCTTATGACCTGGCGATGCGGACGCGCGACGTGGTGCGCGACTGGTGGCGAACGGTGCGCGCCTGAGACTCAAGCCGGGCGGCTGCGTGCCAGCATCAGGAGCGCACCAGCCGCCAGCGCCGAGAAGGCGATCAGCAGCAGCGTCGAGACCGTGACGCCGCCGCGCTCCAGCGCCACGGCGAAGACGAGCGGCGCCGCAGCCTTGATGACGAGACCCGGCGCCGAGAGCTTGCCCATGGTCGCGCCGAAGCCGACCGGACCGAAGAGCTGAAGCGGGACGGTGCCGCGCACGATCGAGCTCAGGCCCATGCTGATGCCGAAGGCGATGGCGAAAAGCCCGGCAACGACCGGCAAGGAACCGCCGATCAGCAGCAGGGCGAGGCCGAACGGCATCAGCCAGGCCGAGACCCAGGCCGTGGTGACCGGCGAGACACCGCGGCCGAAGAGCATCTCGGTCAAGCGTCCGGCGACCTGCGAGGGGCCGAGCATCGCGCCGATGCCGACCGCAGCCGCGGCGCTGAGCCCGAAGCCCTGCAGCAGCGCCAGCATATGCACGGCCATGGCCGAAACCACGAAGCCCTGCAGCGAGAAGGCCAGCGCCAGCAGCAGGAAGGCGCGGCGGCGGGCATCCCCGGTGAGATAGGCCACTTCCGGCTCCTGTGGGCTGGGCATGACGGCCGCATCGACCTCGGCGACGACCGGCCGCTTGACGCGCCCCGGCAGGAAAAGGAGATGAAGAGGCAGGCAGACCAGAATCTGCGAAAGGCCGTAGAGCCGGTAGACGCCGCGCCAGTCGAGGACCCCGAGCAGGCTCGAGGTCAACGGCCAGAACAGCGTCGAGGCGAAGCCGCCGATCAGGGTGAGCTGGCTGATGGCACGCCGCGCCTGGCTGCCGCGCGCCTGCGTCAACGCGGCGAAGGCGGCATCGTAGAACACGGCCGTCGTCACCGCCTGGAGGGCGACCATCGCGAGCGTGTAGCTGACGATGCCCCGCGCTTCGGCCAGCACGAAGAGCGAGAGGCCGGCCAGCGCGGAGCCGACCGTCATGACCAGACGCGTGCCGTAGCGGTCGATCAGACCGCCGGTGATCGGCGCGATCGCACCGCCCAGCAGGAGCCCGACCGCGAAACCGCCGAAGGTCCATTCCGGCGCCCAGGCGAAATCCGCGGTAATGCGCGGCGCCAGCACGGTGAAGGCGTAGAACAGCGTGCCGTAGCCGAGGACCTGGGTGACGCCGAGCACGGGGATCAGCGAGGCGCCGCCCGGCCGGAGATATCTGGGCGAAGCCATCGCCGCCACCTGCTGCCGCTCAGACGATCTGGTTGCGCAAATCCGCTTCGCCGCGTCCGAGGCGCTCGAGATTGTCGAGGAGGATGTCGATCACATTGCCCTCATAGGCGCGGGTTTCGCCGGCGCTATGAGGCGTGACGATGACCTGCGGCATGCGCCAGAACGGCGAGATCGGCGGCAACGGTTCTTCATGGAAACAATCGAGCCCCGCGCCGGCGATGCCGCTGTTGCCGAGCGCGTCGAGCAGGGCCGTCTCGTCGACGACGCGGCCCCGCGCGACATTGATCAGAAAGGCCGAAGGCTTCATCGCGCCGAGGATGCGGGCATCGATCAGGCCCTCCGTCTCGGGCGTCAGCGGGCAGGTCAGGGCGACGAAATCGGCCGCGGCCACCGTCTCGGCCAGCTTGTCGGGATGGACGATCGCCTCGACATGCGGCTGCGGATCGAGGCTGCGACGGACGCCGATGACGCGCATGTCGAAGGCGCTCGCAAGCTTCGCGAGCCTGAGGCCGATGCGGCCGAGCCCGACGATGACCAGCGTCTTGCCGCCGAGCTCGTCCTCGCGCAGCGCCCGATCCCCGATCATGGGGCGCCAGGCCTGCTTTACCTGATTGTCCCGCGCGAAATGGATCTGGCGGGTCAGCGCCAGGATCAGCGACATCGCGTGCTCGGCCACGGCCCGCTCGTTGCTGCCCTGGGCGCTGGCGAGCCGGATGCCGGCCGCGCCGATCGCCGGCTTGTCGAACTGATCGGTGCCGGCGCTGATCGACTGGATGAAGCGCAGCTTCGGCAGGCGCGTCAGCAGGTCGTTGCGCCACAGGCCGGAGACGACGAGCACATCGGCTTCGGGCGCGCGCTCGCGCAACTCGTCGAGGCTGCGCACCTCGAAGCTCTTCGCGGCACGGCCACGCGTCAGGAACTCGTCGCGAAGCTGATAGGCAGCGTGAGCGAAGCCGATCGTCAGGTCGCCTTCCGGCGGCAGGAATGCCATGCGTCGTCTCTCCCCGATTCCGTTTCAGAGGACGTTAGCCGGCCTGCCGGCTCCTGTCCCCGCTTCCGCCGCATGCAAGCTTCACGCTGGTGGCGTTGCTCCGAAAGCATCGACGGCCAGCGCCGCGTGCAGGCGCGACCATGCCGACTCATCGCCTGGCAGGCCGAAACGCAGGCGATCCGGCGCGTCCTGGAAGCGACGCACATAGATGCCGTGCCGGCCGAGGCGGGTGAAGAGTGCCGCGGCCTGCGGCGTTTCGAGCAGACGGAACAAGGCGGTGCCGCCGACGATTCGGCCATGCGGCGCCAGCAGGGCGTCGAGGCGAGCAGCATCCTGCGCCCGCGCCCCTCCGGTATCGGCAAGCCAGTTGGCATCCGACAAAGCCAGCGCGCCGACATGGAGCGCGGGACCAGCCACCGACCACGGACCGAGCGCCGCCTTGAGCCGCGCCATCGATTCGGTCGCACCGATGGCGAAGCCGAGCCGCAACCCGGCGAGGCCATAGGTCTTGCCGAAGGAGCGCAGCACGATCGTGCCATCAGGAAGCTCCGGCACGATGCTGGCCTCGGGCGTGAAATCGGCGAAGGCCTCGTCGACGATGAGCAGGCCTTCGCGGGCGACGCAACGCGCGGCGATGCTTCTGAGCTCGGCCTGCGGCAGCACGCGCCCGTCGGGATTGTTCGGATTGACCGCGACGAGGGTCGCAGCTTCCCCAGTGGGCGCGGCGATTTCGCTGACGGCGTAGCCCGCCTTGCGCCAGGCATGGCCGTGCTCGGCATAGGTCGGGCCGAGGATCGCGACGGGACCGGCGGGCGCCAGGCGCGGCAGCAACTCGATCAGGATCTGCGTGCCGGGCGCGGCGACGATCTCGGCAGAGGCCGGGACGCGATAGGCTGTTCGGGCGGCGGCGATCAGCGCCATCTCGTCATCCGCGCCGGGCAGACGCGTCCAGAGGCTTAACGGCAGCGCCGGAAGCGGATAGGGGATCGGATTGATCCCGGTGGAGAGATCGACCCAGGGCTGCGGCGCCTCCGGAAAGAGCGCGCGGGCCGTGGCGAGATCGCCGCCATGCCAGATACCGTCCTCAGCCACGACCCTGCCCGCGCTCCCGCATGAACCTCTCCGCCAGCCTGCCTCTGCTCGTGCTCGCGCTGACCATCGAGGCGGCATTCGGCTATCCCCAGCGCTTCTATGCCGCAATCGGCCATCCCGTCACCTGGATCGGCAAGCTGATCGGCCGGCTGGACCGAGGACTTAACCGGGAGAGCGCCTCCTCCGCGCAACGCAAGGCCATGGGCTTGCTCGCACTTGGGCTGCTGCTCGCCGTGGTCATCTCGCTGTCGGCGCTGATCCAGCGCCTGTGCCTCTCCTTCGGGCTTCTCGGCCTGATCCCGCTCGCGCTCATCGCCTCGACCCTGATGGCGCAGCGCAGCCTCTACGAGCATGTCGCTGATGTCGCCGAGGGGCTGGAGCAGGATGGGCTGGAAGGCGGGCGGCGCGCCGTCTCGATGATCGTCGGGCGCAATCCGCAGACGCTGGACGAAGCCGGCGTGTCGCGCGCGGCGATCGAAAGTCTCGCCGAGAATTTTTCGGATGGCATCGTCGCGCCGGCCTTCTGGCTCGGGGCCGGCGGATTGCCGGGCATCGTCGCCTACAAGGCGATCAACACCGCCGATTCGATGATCGGCCATCGCACGCCGCGCCATCTCGCCTTCGGCTGGGCCTCCGCCCGGCTCGACGATCTCGTCAACCTGCCCGCCTCGCGCCTGACGGCGTTACTGCTGGTCGTCTCGGCAGCACTCGACCGCAATGCAGATGCCGCAGGTGCCTGGCGGGCATTGCGACGCGATGCCGGCAAGCACCGCTCGCCCAATGCCGGCTGGCCGGAAGCCGCAATGGCCGGGGCGCTGGGCCTCAGGCTCGCCGGGCCGCGCGTCTATGGCGAAACCCGCGTCGAGGACCACTGGATGGGCGATGGTCGGGCCGGGGCCAATGCCGCCGATATCCGCCGGGCGCTCACGCTCTACAAGCTCTCCTGCGGCCTGCTCTGGGCACTGGCCGCGTTATTGGCGGCCGTGGCGCTGCTCTGAAGCCTCAGTTCGGCACCGGCACGGCCCGCCGCGCGATCGCCTGCAGATCGGCGCCCTGCGGCAGGGAGCCGAAATGGCCGGACCAGCCGCCGGCCAGCCGCGATGCGACATAGGCGTCCGCCACGGCATGCGGCGCATGGCGGATCAAGAGCGAGGCCGACAGGCCCAGCGCCATGCGCTCGACGAAGCGCCGCGCCAGATGCTCGTGCCTGAGCACATCGACCAGATCGGCCTCCAGCCCGGCCAGGAAGGCGTCGTAGCGTGGATCGCTGCCGCGGGCAGCGCGCAACTCGTCTAGCAGGGCCGGCACGCAATCGGGATAGCGGCGGATCGAGCGGAGCACGTCGAGGCAGACGACATTGCCGGTGCCCTCCCAGATGCCGTTGAGCGGCGCCTCGCGATAGAGCCGCGCCATCAGATGGTCCTCGATGAAGCCGTTGCCGCCATGGCACTCCAACGCCTCGACCACGACCGGGGTCGCGCGTTTGCAGTTCCAGTATTTGGCGATCGGCGCGCCGATGCGGCCGATCAGCTTCTCGGCTTCGCTCCCGCCCTCTCGGTCGAGCGCATGGATGAAGCGGAAGGCGAGCCAGGCGGAGGCCTCGACCTCCAAAGCGAGATCGGCGATCACATTCGTCATGATCGGCTGGTCGATCAGCGCCTTCTGGAAAGCACGGCGATGAGCGGTGTGATGCGCCGCCTGCGCGACCGCGTGGCGCATCAAGCCGGCCGAGCCGACGGCGAAATCGAGCCGCGTATAGTGGTTCATTTCCAGCCCGGCGCGGATGCCGTGGCCCGGCTCGCCGATGAGATGCGCGATCACGCCACGGAATTCGACTTCGGACGAGGCGTTGGACTTGTTGCCGCATTTGTCCTTGAGCCGCTGGATCTGCAGGCGGTTGCGCGAGCCGTCCGGCAGCCAGCCCGACACGACGAAGCAGGACACGCCCTCCTCCGTGCGCGCCAGCGTCAGGAACACGTCGGAATGCGGGACCGAGAAGAACCATTTATGGCCGGTCAGCGCATAGGTCCCGTCGGCGTTGCGCGCCGCGACCGTCTGGGTCTGGCGCAGATCGGAGCCGCCCTGCTTCTCGGTCATCGCCATGCCGACCGTGCCGCCGCGCTTCTGTGCCGCCGGCAGCGGGCGGCTATCGTATTCCGAAGAGGTGATCAGCCGGCCGAACTCGGCCCAGCGCGCGGGATCGCGCTGCAGCACGGGAATCGCCGAGTAGGTCATGCCGAGCGGACAGCAGATGCCGTTCTCGCCCTGGTTCCAGAGATAGGAAACGGCAGCACGCGCCACCTGTGCGCCTTCCCGCGGTCTGGTCCAGCACAGCGAATGGAACTCGTCGCGCATGGCGAGCCCCATCAGTTCGTGCCAGGCCGGATGGAACTCGATCTGGTCGACGCGCCGGCCCCAGCGGTCATGGGTGCGCAATTCCGGCAGGCTGCGATTGGCCTGCCGCGCCAGGTCCTGCACGCGTTGCGAGCCGACATGGCCGCCGACGATGCCCGCCTGCTCCCGGAACCAGCCGGCGCCGAAGGCATCGAGGATGCGACCAAGCGCCGGATCGGCGGCGAAGGCGTCATAATCCGCCAGCGCCGGCGCCTGGTTCAGTACCTCATGCGTGTCGTAGCCGTAAGCGTCGAGCGTGGTCATGCGGCCTGTCCTTCTCGGGAGATCAGCGCGGCGAGGGAGAGATCGGCAAGGGCGGCCGCGATCTCGCGGTCGCGCTCGGAGGTGATCGGGCGGTCCGGCGAGAGCGGGCCGATCAGCGCCTCCATGAAGCCGCCGACGATCATCGCGGCGGCAGCATCGGGATCGACCGCGCGGAAGGCCCCCTGCCCTTCGCCCTCAACGACGAGCGCGCGAAAAATACCGGCGATCTCGCGGCGATAATCGAGCCGCGTCGCGTCGACGGCCGGGTCGGCGGGCTCGGCGATCATCGACCAGGCGAGGCGGCGATTGGCGAAGGCGCGGCGCGCAAAGGCTTCCACCGCGGCGGTCAGGCGCTCGGCGACGGGAGCGTCACTTGCAGCGATTTCACGTAGCACGGAAAGCTCACGCGACGAGACCGCCGCGACGATCTCAGCCATCAGCTCCGCCTTGGAGGCGAAATAGGAATAGACGCTGCCGGTCGAGACGCCGCTTGCGGCGGCGACCGCCGCAATCGAGGTCTCGTGGAAGCCGACCTCGGAGACGATGCCGCGCGCGGCGGCGAGGATCGCCTCGCGCTTGCCGGCCTTGCGGGGGTGCCTCGACTGCGTGCCGGCCATCGCTGATCTCGAAATTGAATTTGAATTCAGATTCAATTTGAAGACACAGTTGGCCGCCGTCAAGAGCTGGGATCGGAATGACCGGATTGGAGCACGGCAAGCCGTGGGCGAGATTGCCTCCGGCACGCTCCGGCGCCCCCTTGAGGCACCCTGCGGCGCCTCAGGTACTCACGAAGGCGGCGCCTCGCTGGAATTGGCCGTCCTGTCGCGACCGGCCCAGCGCTCGACGGAATGATCGATGGCGAGCAGGACGAGCGCAAGCAGCGTGGCCGACGCCACGATGGCATGATCGCCCAGCCCGGCGGCGCAGCCGAGCGCGGCAGTGACCCATATGGCCGCGGCGGTGGTCAGGCCCGTCGGCGTCGCATGGCCGCGACGCAGCACGATGACGCCGGCGCCCAGGAAACCGATCCCGGTCAGCAGGCCCTGGACGACGCGGCTGGCGGCATCGGCCTCATGTGGCCCGCTGAAGATCGTCGCCGCGGCGGCCGTACCCAGCCCGACCAGGCCGAAGGTGCGGATTCCGGCGGCACGCTGCCTGTTGGTCCGTTCCCAGCCCACGACGATGCCGGCGGCCATGCCGGCCAGCAGCCTGAGCAGCAGATCCAGCTCTCCCCAGAGAAAACCACTCATGGCCCACCCCCGAAAACGATGATCGAGGACATGAACGCGCGAACGCCGTTCGCGTTCGTTATGGGGCAAACGACCGGCAGCCGACGAGGAAGCGGCTTAAAACTCGATCCCCTGCTGCGCCTTCACGCCCGCCGCGAAATGGTGCTTCACCAGCGTCATCTCGGTGACGAGATCGGCCGCCTCGATCAGCTCGGGCTTGGCGTTGCGGCCGGTGACGACGACATGCAGGTCCGGCCGGCGGGCGGCTAGCGCCGCCACCACTTCGGCGAGCGGCAGATAGTCGTAGCGCAGGGCGATGTTGAGTTCGTCGAGCACGAGCAGCCTGATCTCCGGATCGGCCATCAACTCCCGGGCCTTGGCGAAGGCACGCTCGGCAGCGGCGATGTCGCGGGCCTTGTCCTGCGTTTCCCAGGTGAAGCCCTCGCCCATGCTGTGCCAGTTCACCTGGTCGCCGAAGGCTTCCAGCGCCTTGCGCTCGCCGGTCGACCAGGCGCCCTTGATGAACTGCACCACGCCGATGCGCCAGCCATGGCCGAGCGCACGCAGGATCAGGCCGAACGCCGCCGTCGACTTGCCCTTGCCGGGGCCGGTATTGACGATCAGCAGGCCCTTTTCGAGCGTCTTGGAGGCGACTTCGGCGTCCTGCACCGCCTTGCGCTTCTCCATCTTCGCCTTGTGGCGGGCGGCGTCGTCAGTGTCCGTCATCATTTCACTCGCATCGGCAATCCGGCGACCATGAAGACCACGCTGGCCGCACGCGCCGCAAGCACCTGATGCAGGCGTCCCGCCTCGTCGCGGAAGCGGCGGGCCAGCGCGTTCTCCGGCACGATGCCGAGCCCGACCTCGTTGCCGACCAGCACGAGCGGCGCGGAGACGCGCTCGCAGGCGGAGATCAGGCCCTCGCGGGCGGCGGCCGTGTCGCGCTCGGCCAGGATCAGGTTGGTCAGCCAGAGCGTCAGGCAATCGATCAGGATCGGCCGGCCGGCCGGCTGGGTGGCGATGGCCCCGGCCAGATCGATCGGCGCATCGACCGTCTGCCAGCCGGCCGGGCGGCGGGCGCGATGCTCGGCGATGCGCGCGCGCATCTCGTCGTCATAGGCCTGCGCCGTGGCGATATAGGTCCAGGGCGAAGGCCACGCCTCGATCAGCGCCTCGGCATGGCGGCTCTTGCCGGAACGGGCGCCGCCGAGGACGAGGGTGAGGTGGGGGATTTCGTTCGGCATCATATCCGCTGCGTTTCCTGAGCCCTCATCCTGAGGAGGCCGGAAGGGCCGTCTCGAAGGATGGTCCAGGAGGCTCGGGAGGCATCTGGAGCATCCTTCGAGACGCCGCTGACGCGGCTCCTCAGGATGAGGGCTCACGAAGAAGATCGCGCACTGCATTGCACAGCAACACGGCGATAGCTAATGATGATCGTGACGGTGCCTCCGCGAGGAGGTGAAAAGGGAACGCGGTGCGAGACCGCGGCTGCCCCCGCAACTGTAAGCGGATGTCCTTCGCCATCGGCCACTGGAGCGCTCGCTCCGGGAAGGCGGCGAGAGACGCGAAGTCCGCGAGCCAGGAGACCTGCCGTCGACCCGCAGAGATCCAACCGGCTGCCGGCGGGGCGGCCACGGAGAACGCTTATGAACACCGCTTCGGTTCCCACCCCCACACTCAGCGTTTCGGACCGCGTCAAGGCGGTCGCCGCCGCGCTCGTGATCGGCGTCGCGCTGATCTACACGACCGGCTTCGCGGCCTCGACCAATGTCCACAACGCCGCGCACGATACCCGTCACGGCCTCGCCTTTCCCTGCCACTGAGGGAAAGCATCCATGGTCACGCGTGTTCTCACGGTCAGCATCCTGGCCGGGCTTCTGGCTGGCTTGATCGTCGCCGCCCTGCAGCATGTCACCACCACACCTCTCATCCTCAAGGCCGAGACCTATGAGGCGGCGCTCGCGCTGAAGGCGCCGACGCTGGCCGGTTTCGACGACGAGGCGAAAATCATCCTGGCGCATGGACCGGCCGGCGAAGCGCCCGGCCACGACCATGCCGAGTGGAAGCCGCAGGACGGCCTCCAGCGCACGCTCTTCACCGGCGCGGTGACGATCGCGACCGCGATCGGCTTCGCGGGGCTGCTGCTCGCCGGGATGATCGCGGCCGGCGACAGCATCGACCAGCGCAGCGCGCTCGTCTGGGGCGCCTGCGGCTTCCTCGCGCTCGGGCTTGCGCCTGCGATGGGGCTGGCTCCCGAACTGCCGGGCGCAGCCTCGGCCGCGCTGGAGCAGCGCCAGCTCTGGTGGCTCTGGACGGCCGTCGCGACCGCGGCCGGGCTCTTCATGTTCCTGCGCTTCGAACAGCCCTGGCTCAAGCTCGTGGCCATCGTCCTGATCGTGCTGCCGCATGTCGTCGGCGCCCCGCACCCGGCCGCGCCGGAGAGCAAGGTGCCCGCCGAGGTCGCCGCGCATTTCGCAGCGCTCTCGCTCGGCATCCAGGCGGCGCTCTGGCTCGCCACCGCCTTCATGGTCGGCGTGCTATGGCCCTGGGCGAACCGCCGTTCCGCGGAAGCCTGAGGGCAAGCCATGTCCGAGGGCGACCTCACCATCCATGTCTGCACGGCCTGCCGCCGTGCCCGCGCCGATCTCCCGGAAGGCTATGACCAGCCGGGACTGGCGCTGGCCGAGCGTCTCGCTGAGCAGCTCAAAGCAAAAGGCAGCACGATCCCCGTGCTGCCCGTCGAGTGCCTCTGCGTCTGCAAGCGGCCCTGCACCATCGCGCTCAGCGCCGACGGCAAATGGACCTATCTGATCGGCGATCTCGACACCGACACCCATCTCGACGAGATCGTCGGCGCCGCGGAGGCCTATGCCGCCAGCGCCAACGGCATCGTTCCCTGGAAAGAGCGGCCCCAGTCCTTCCGCAAGGGCGTGGTCGCGCGCGTGCCGCCTTTGCCGGCGCGCCAGCAAGGATGACATCATGAACGCTCCGCAGACGACGAACCTGGGCAAGACGTCATTGAGCAAGACGCCCTGCACCATCATCACCGGCTTCCTCGGCGCCGGTAAGACGACGCTGGTGCGCCATCTCCTCGAGAACGCGCAGGGCAAGAAACTCGCCGTGCTCGTCAACGAGTTCGGCGATCTCGGCTTCGACGGCGAATTCCTGAAGGGCTGCGGCATTGCCGGCTGCAGCGACGAGGACGTGGTCGAATTGCCGAATGGCTGCATCTGCTGCACCGTCGCCGACGATTTCGTGCCGGCGCTGGAGAAGCTGCTCAACCGGCCGAATCCGCCGGAGCATATCCTGATCGAGACCTCCGGCCTCGCCCTGCCGAAGCCGCTCGTCACCGCCTTCAACTGGCCGGCGATCCGCTCGCGGGTCACCGTCGACGGCGTCATCGCCGTGGTCGACGGCCCGGCCGTGGCCGAGGGCCAGTTCGCCGATGATCCCGAGGCGCTCGCGGCGCAGAAGGCGGCCGATGCCTCGGTCGATCACGACAACCCGCTGGAGGAGGTCTTCGAGGACCAGATCCTCTGCGCCGACCTGATCCTGCTCAACAAGAGCGATCTCGTCGACGAGACCGGCCGCGCGCGGGTCAAGGCCGAGATCGCCGAGCATCTGCCCAAGGCGATCAAGATCGTCGAGACCGCCCATGGCAAGGTCGAGCCGGCGCTGATCGTGGGCTTGGGCGCCGCAGCCGAGAGCGATCTCGCCGCCCGCCCCTCGCATCACGGCGAGGGCGAGCACGATCACGACCATGACGATTTCGACTCGGTCGCCGTGCCGCTGCCGGCCGGCTTGTCGCCGGAAGAACTCACGGCGCGCGTCGCCAAGGCCGCCGAGGCCGAGGGCGTGCTGCGCCTCAAGGGCTTCACCGCGGTACCGGGCAAGCCGATGCGTCTGGTCGTACAGGGCGTCGGCCGACGCGTCGGACATCATTTCGACCGGCCCTGGGGCGCGAGCGAGTCACGCGACGGACGTCTTACCGTGATCGGGCTCAAGGGCTTCGACCTCAAGGCCGTGGAAGCGGCTCTCGCGGGGGCGTAACTTCGACCGATGCACCTTCTCCCGACCAGCGAGATCAGGCTCGACGACGGCGAGGACGCCGTCGATCTCGCCCTGCCGCCGGGAGATGTGCTCGTCCTGTCCTTCACGGACAGCGACCTCTCGGCGCTGGCGGTGGCGACCCGTACTTGTACTGAACCGCCGTCGTCATGGTCGGGCTTGTCCCGACCATCCACGTCTTCCCGCGAGCACGGTGTTCAAGACATGGATGCCCGCCACAAGGGCGAGCATGACGGACAGAGCCTCACTGTCCGCCTCGCGCCGCTCCGACGCCTGAAGCATCCGCTGTCGGTCGATTTCCTGATCGAGAAAACGGCAGCGCAGTGCCGCTTCGTGCTGCTGCGCTGCCTCGGCGGACTCGACTACTGGCGCTACGGCATCGAGCAGCTTGGCACGGTTTGTCGTGAGCGCGGCATTCCGCTGGCGATTTTGCCCGGCGACGACCGCGACGATCCGCGGCTGGGCGAGCATGCGACGGTGCCGGCGGAATTCGCGGGCGAGTTGCTGGGCTACTTCCAGGCCGGCGGCGGCGCCGAGAACATGCGGCGGCTGCTGGGGCGGGTAGACGGGTATCTGGCAACGTCGAGAGACCCCTCATCCGCCTGCCGGCACCTTCTCCCGCAAGGGGAGAAGGGCCAGACGGTCCCCGCTGCTTCCTTCTCCCCTTGCGGGAGAAGGTGGCCCGGCGAAGCCGAGACGAATGAGGGGTCGCACGACGCGAGCGACTTCGCTCCGTTCCCACTGCCATCTTTCTTCGCACTCGGCACCAACAGCCTCCCCCAGACCTGGCGCGAGGCACTCGCTGCCCTGCCCTCCGGCCAGCCACTCGTCGCGATCCTGCTCTATCGCTCCGGCGTCGCGGCGGGCGACACCGCCATGGGCGAAGCCATCGCCACGGCACTGGCAGCCCGCGGCCTCGCACCCCTGCCCCTTGCGCTGACCAGCCTGAAGGACCCGGTCGTCACAGCCGAACTCGCGGCATTGATCGCGACGCGCAAACCGGCCCTCATCGTCACCACGACCGCCTTCTCCGCGCGCGAGGGTGCCGATTTCGTGCTCGACCGTGCCGATTGCCCGATACTGCAGGCGGTTCCTGTGGGCAGCCCGCGCGAGGCCTGGGAAGCCTCGCCGCGCGGCCTGTCCGCCGCCGACCTCGCCATGCAGGTGGCGCTGCCGGAATTCGACGGGCGGATCGGCGCAATTCCGGTCGCCTTCAAGGCGGAAGAGATCGATCCCGCGATCGGCCTCGCTATCCGCCGTCTCGTGCCCGATGTGGAGGGCATCGCCGCTCTGGCCGATCTGGCGGCCGGCTGGATCGCACTGACCCGGAAACCCGCGGCAGAACGCAAGCTCGCGCTGGTGATGTCGGATTATCCCGCGCGCGGCGGACGCGCCGGCTTCGCGGTCGGACTCGACACGCCGGCGAGCGTGACGGCGATCCGGGAATTGCTGGCGGGAGCGGGATATGAGGTCGGCGCTGCAACCTCCGCCGTCATCCCGGGCTTGACCCGGGATGACGATGAGGGAACGACAGAGGGGGTCCTGCTGATGGCCTCGCTCACCGCCGGCCCAACCACTCTGAGCATCCCCCTCGCCACCTATCGCAACTGGCTCGATACGATCCCCGCAGCCGCCCGCGAAACCCTTCTCGCCAGCCACGGAGCGCCGGAAACCGATCCAACCTGCCGCGATGGCGCCTTCCATTTCCGCGCCGTGCGCCATGGCCATCTCATCGTCGCGCTCCAGCCGCCACGCGATGCGACACCCGACCGCAAGGCGCGCTATCACGACCCCGACGCCCCGCCCGGCCACGGTTACCTCGCCTTCTATCTCGCGCTGCGTCGGATGGAGGCCATCGATGCGCTGATCCATCTCGGCACGCACGGCACGATGGAATGGCTGCCGGGCAAGGCGGTCGCGCTTTCCTCCGGCTGCTGGCCGCGGCTCGCCACCGGCGGACTGCCGGTGATCTACCCCTATGTCGTCGACGATCCCGGCGAGGCGGCGCCGGCCAAGCGCCGGCTCTCGGCCGTCACGCTCGGCCATCTGCCGCCACCGCTGGCCGAAACGGAAGCGGCCGGCGAGACGGCCCTGCTGCGCGATCTGGTCGAGGAGTTCTCGCAGGCGCAGGTGCTCGATCCGCGCCGGGCCGATATCGTCGCCGGCGAAATCCGGGCGCGTGCCGAGGCGAGCGGTCTCGCCGCCTCCTGCGGCGTCGCTGCCGATACCGAAATGAACGAGGCGCTGACGCGGCTCGACGCCCATCTCTGCGATATCGCCGAACTGCCCTTCCGCGACGGTCTGCACGTCTTCGGTCACTCGGCGATCGATCCCGTTTCCGCCCGCAACGAGCGCGACAACCTGCTCACCGCGCTCGACGGCCGTTTCGTCGCGCCCGGACCGGCCGGCGCCCCGCATCGCGGCCGGCCGGACGTGCTGCCGACCGGCCGCAATCTCTCGACGCTCGATCCCCGTGCGATCCCGACGCGCGCCGCCACACGGCTGGGCCAGCTTGCGGCGCAGGCGGTTGTGTCACGCCATCTGCAGGACCACGGCGACTATCCCCGCCGGGTCGTCATGGACCTCTGGGCCTCGCCGACTCTGCGCTCGGGCGGCGAGGACATCGCCCATGCGCTGGCGCTGATGGGCGTTGAGTCGCTCTGGGACAACGCCTCGACCCGCGTCACCGGCTTCAGCATCGTCCCGCAACCGAAGCTCGCCTATCCGCGCCTCGACGTGACCGTGCGCATCTCCGGCACCTTCCGGGACACCTTCCCCGGCCAGATCGCGCTGATCGACCAGGCGGCACGGGCCGTGGCTGCGCTAGACGAGCCGGACGACTGGAACGAACCCGCCGCCGCTCGCCGCCGCGGCGAGCATGGCGCGCGCATCTTCGGCGCCGCGCCCGGCCGCTACGGCGCGGCGATGGCCGACCGCGCGCTCGACGGCGACTGGACCGAGCGCGCGGAACTGGGCGGCGCCTATCTCGCGGCTTCGGACCATGCCTATGGCGGACCCGAAGGCGTGGGCAGCGCCGATGCCGGCTTCGCCGATCGCATCCGCGCCTGCGACGCCTTCATCCATGTCAGCGACACGGCCGGGCGCGACATCCTCGAAGCCAGCAGCGCGGCCGACGTGATCGGCGGCCTCGCGGCGGCCGCAAAAGCGCTGGGTGCCGACCCGGCGCTCTACAGTCTCGACAGCGCGAACCCGGAAGCGCCGAAGGCCCGCACACTCGCCGAGGATATCGCCCGCATCGTCCATGGCCGCTTGACGCATCCACGCTGGATCGCATCGCAACTCGGCCATGGCTGGCGCGGCGCGGCGGAACTGGCCGAGGCAGTCGACACGCTCTTCGTCTTCGCCGCGAGCACGGATGCCGTCGTGGATGGGCTGCTCGACGCGGTCTTCCAGGCCTATTGCGCCGATCCGCAGGTCTGGGCGGCGCTGGAAAACGCCAATGCGCCAGCAGCCGCCGCGATCCGCTCGCGGCTCGCCGAAGCCGCGCGACGTGGGCTCTGGACCAGCCGACGCAATTCCGTCGGCGCCTTCCTGGCGCGGGAGGCGGCGGAGTGAGCGCGCGGCCTCAGGAGGCGCTGCGGCGCGGTTGGTGCCCGAGCACACTCAGGCCAATGGAGACCGGCGACGGCTGGCTGGTGCGATTGCATCCACCGGGCGCGAGACTGTCACTCGCAGAACTGCGGCGGATCGCGGCGCTGGCTGCCGAGCATGGTAACGGGCTGATCGAGATTTCCGCCCGAGCCCACCTGCAAATTCGCGGCGTGACGGCCGAGAGTCATCCGCTGCTGGTCGAGCGCCTGCTGGCGGAACGCCTCGTCGACGAGCATGACGGCGACGGACCGCAACGCGTGACACTGGTCTCGTCGCTGGCGGGACGGGACCCGACCGCTCTGATCGACGCCGCCTTACTGGCCGCGCAGATCGAACAGCGCACCCGCGCCATCGCCGGCCTGCCGGCCAAGCTCGCCGTCGTCGTGGATGATGGCGGCGCACAGGCGCTGGATGAATTCTCCGGCGACATCCGGCTTGTCGGCATCGCGGCCGGACAAGCGGCCCTGTGCCTTGGAGACTGCGTCTGGCGCGGCCCGGTCGGCGAGGGGGAGGCCGCCGCGTCGGTCGAAACCGCCCTGCGCCGCTTCGCGGCCTTGCGCAAAGCCGCTCCCGATCGCATCCGCCGCCTGCGCGACCTCTCGCCCGAGGCACTGGCGAGCCTGACCTCTCTGCCGGAAACCACCTTCCCCGCGCCACGCCCACGCCCCCCGCGCGCGGGGCTGTTCGCACTGGAAGGCGGCCGCTTCGCCGCGCTCATCGGCCTGCCCTTCGGCCGATGCGCTGCAACAACACTCGACAGGCTCGGCACGGCCCAGGCGACGTCCGATATCCGGCTTTCGCCCTGGCGCGGGCTCGCCTTCCGCGATCTCGGCCGCACCGAGGCCGAGAGCCTGCTGGGGCTCGGCGGCGAGCTCGGGCTGATCACCAGCGACGACGATCCGCGCCTCGCGGTGCAGGCCTGCGCCGGCAGCCCGGCATGCTCGCGCGCCGAAGCGCCGGCCATGGCGGATGCAGCCAAACTCGCCGACACCGCCGCCGATCTGCTCGCTCATGGCGTGACGCTGCACGTCTCCGGCTGCGTCAAGGCGTGCGCCCATCCGGCGGCTGCGGACCTGACGCTGGCGGGGCGAGACGGGCGCTACGATGTCGTCCTGAACGGCACGACGCGGGACAAGCCGCTCGCGACGCTTGACCTTTCGGCGCTGCTCACGCGATTGCAGCCCGGACAGGATATTCACGCCCGGCTGAAGGCCGCGCGTTCGACGGGATCGCAGGGTTGAGCAAGGCATACGACTACATTCAGGACGGCGCGGCGATCTACGAGCGTTCCTTCGCCATCATCCGCGCCGAGGCCGACCTCACGCGCTTCAGCGGCGCGGCCGAGCGTGTCGTTGTGCGCATGATCCATGCCTGCGGCATGACCGACCTGCCCAGGGACGTCGAGATGTCCGCCGGTTTCGCCGAGGCCGCGCAGGCGGCGCTCCGGGCCGGCGCGCCGATCCTCTGTGACGCCAAGATGGTCGCCAATGGCGTGACCCGCGTGCGCCTGCCGGCGAACAACGAGGTTCTCTGCACGCTCGACGATCCGCAGGTGCCGGCGCTGGCCGCGCAGATGGGGACGACCCGCTCCGCCGCCGCGATGGAACTGTGGAGGCCCCGGCTTGCCGGCGCTGTCGTCGTGATCGGCAACGCGCCGACCTCGCTCTTCCGCCTGCTCGAGATGCTCGATGCCGGCGCGCCCAAGCCGGCAGCCGTGATCGGCATTCCCGTCGGCTTCGTCGGCGCGGCGGAATCGAAGGAGGCACTGGCGAAGGACGGGCGCGTGCCCTTCGTCGTCGTGCATGGACGGCGCGGCGGCTCGGCCATGGCGGCGGCCGCCGTCAATGCGCTGGCGCAGGACAAGGAATAGGCGATGAGCGGGACGCAAAAGACCCTGCTCTACGGCGTCGGCCTGGGGCCCGGCGCGCCGGACCTGATGACGGTCAGGGCACGCGAGATCATCACCACGGCCGACCGGCTGGTGCATTTCTGCAAGCGCGGCCGTCGCGGAAATGCCCGCAGCACGGCGGATGCGATCATTGCGCCCGATCCGGCCCGCGAGATCGAGCTCGCCTTCCCGGTAACGGTCGAGGCCAGTGTCGGCGAGCCCGACTATGACGGCCCGATCGCGACCTTCTACGAGGAAGCGGCCGAACGGCTCGCGGTCGAAATGCAGGCTGGGCGGACGCTCGCCGTGCTTTGCGACGGCGATCCGTTCTTCTACGGCTCCTTCATGCATCTGTGGCGACGGCTCTCGCAGCGCTTTCCGACCGAGGTCGTACCCGGTGTCACCGGCATGACCGGTGCCTGGGGCGAGGCCGGCGCGCCGATCACCTGGGGCGACGACGTGATGACCGTGCTGCCCGGCACGCTGCCGGAAGCGGAACTCACGCGCCGCCTCGCCGATACCGACGCTGCCGTGATCATGAAGCTCGGCCGCAACCTGCCGAAGGTGCGGCGCGCGCTCGTAGCCGCCGGGCTGGAAGGCCGCGCGATCTATGTCGAGCGCGCGACGATGGTGCGGCAGGTCGTGGCCCGCCTCGCCGACAAGGGCGATGACGAGGCGCCCTATTTCGCGATGGTGCTGGTGCCCGGCGAAGGACGGCGTCTGTGACGGCGATCCAGCCTTTTCTTCCCGTCTTTCGCCATCATCCCGGACAAGCCGCGAAGCGGCGCCGATCCGGGATCCATTCCGGAACCCTTCCGGTAGACGTTCAGGCATGGATCCCGGGTCTCCCTCCGGTCGCCCGGGATGACGGCGCTGGGGAAGCCAGGATACCGAGAACGGGGAGATCATCGTGACCGGCTCCCTCACCATCGTCGGGCTCGGGCCGGGCATGCCGGACTGGATCACGCCCGCGGCACAGGCCGCGCTCGATGCCGCGACCGATATCGTCGGCTACGGTCCCTATGTCGACCGGGTGCCGGACCGGGCGGGACTGACCAGGCACGCTTCCGACAACCGCGTCGAGGTCGAGCGCGCC
The DNA here is from genome assembly GCF_011764485.1 of Bosea sp. ANAM02. Lineage (NCBI taxonomy): Bacteria > Pseudomonadati > Pseudomonadota > Alphaproteobacteria > Hyphomicrobiales > Alloboseaceae > Allobosea > Allobosea sp. ANAM02. The sequence continues at coordinate 4,489,900 of NZ_AP022848.1, forward strand.
TCGCATGCCCTGCAACTGGCGGCGGAAGGCCGGGCGGTCGCAGTGGTCTCGGGCGGCGATCCCGGCGTCTTCGCGATGGCGGCGGCGGTGTTCGAGGCACTGGAGGCCGGGCCGGCGGGATGGCGTGGGCTTCCGATCACGGTCGAGCCCGGCATCACCGCGATGCTGGCGGCGGCGGCAAAGGCAGGCGCTCCGCTCGGCGGGGATTTCTGCGCGATCTCGCTCTCGGACAATCTCAAACCCTGGGATGTCGTGACCGCACGGCTCGGAGCCGTTCTCGCGGCCGATCTGGTAATCTGCCTCTACAACCCGATTTCGAAGGCGCGCCCTTGGCAGCTCGGCAAGGCATTGGAATTGGCGGCAACGCATCGCGGCGCGGCGACGCCGGTGCTCTTCGCCCGCGCCGTCGGGCGGCCGGACGAGAATCTGCGCATCCTGACGCTGACTGAGGCCGTCGCGGCCGCGAGCACGGCCGACATGGCGACGCTGGTGATGATCGGAGCTTCGAGCACGCGCCTGATCGCCCGCGAAGGCGCGGCGCCTTACGTCTACACGCCGCGTTCCGTGGCGAAGATGCCTTGCGCCACCAGCCAGGGCAGGACCTGATCGATTTGGTCGACGGTCTCGACAGCGGGCTTGGGCGGGCGCTCCACCATCACCACCGGCAGGGCAAGCCGGCGCGCCGCCACGAGCTTGCCGACCGTGGCGGGACCGCCCGAATTCTTGCTGACGAGTATCTCGACACCCTCGCGGCGCATCAGATCCTCCTCGTCGTCGGCGTCGAAGGGGCCGCGCTGCTGGATGACGTCGACATGCGGCACGGGCAGACGGTCACCGATCGGCTCGATGGCGCGGACGAGATAGCGATGCTGCGGAGCGTCGGCGAAAGCCGGCAGTTCGAGCCGGCCGACCGTGAGGAAGACGCGCCGCGGCGCGTCGCCCAGCGCCTGCGCGGCCGCCTCGATATCAGGCACGGATTTCCAGCGATCGCCGGGGCGCGGCCTCCAGGACTCGCGGCGGATCGCCAGCAGTGGCACACCCTCCGCCTTGCAGGCATGCTCGGCATGGAAGGGCATGATCGCGGCGAAGGGATGGGTCGCGTCGACGACGGCGACGATGCCCTCCTCGACCAGATAGCGCCGCAAGCCCTCGACGCCGCCGAAACCGCCCGTGCGGACCGGCAGATTGCTCGGGCGGGGATCGACGGTGTGGCCCGCCAGCGAGATAATGGCGCGAATATCGGGAGCCTGATCAGCCAGGTGCTGGTCAAGCGCAGCAGCTTCAGTCGTTCCGCCGAGAATGAGGACGGTCATGTCGCCAGTTTTGCGTGAATCGGATGTTCTGTCGAGCCGTGAGGCGCCGGCGCCCTGGCTCGCGCTGATCGGCCTCGGCGAGGATGGCGCCGCAGGCTTGTGCCGCGAGGCTCTTGCCGCATTGAACGAGGCCGAGATCGTCTTCGGCGGCGAGCGGCATATCGCGCTGGTCGGCTCCGTGCCCGGCGAACTGCGCCCCTGGCCGCAGCCCTTCCGCAACGCGCTGCCGCAGATTTTGAAGGAGCGCGGCCGCAAGGTCTGCGTGCTCGCGACCAGCGACCCGTTCCATTACGGCATCGGCAACAGCATCAGCCGGGCGATCCCCGCGGAGGAGATGCGGATCATCCCGCAGCTTTCCTCCTTCTCGATGGCCTGCACGCGGATGCGATGGCCGCAGGAGGAGTGCGCGCTGGTCTCGCTGCATGGCCGCACGCTCTACCGGATCGTGCCGCATCTCCAGCCGGAGGCCCGCATCCTCGCCCTGTCCTGGGACGAGACGACGCCGCGCGCCGTGGCCGAACTCCTGACCGCACGCGGCATGGGCGCGAGCCGCATTGTGGTGATGGAATCGCTGGGTGGGCCGCAGGAGCGCATCCGCGCATGCCGCGCCGATGCCTTCAATCTGAACGACATCGTTCCGCTCAACCTGATCGCGGTCGAGGTCGCGGCGACCCGCGATTCCCGCATCCTGCCGCTGGCGCCGGGGCTCGAAGAGGAGTGGTTCGCCCATGACGGGCAGATCACCAAGTCGGAAGTCCGCGCGATCACGATTTCGGCACTCGCCCCGCGCGGCGGCGAATTGCTCTGGGATGTCGGCGCGGGCTCGGGCTCGGTCGCGGTCGAATGGTGCCAGCGGCACGCACGCAACCGCGCCGTCGCCTTCGAGGCCAAGCCGGAACGGGCCGAGCGGATCAGGCGCAACAAGCTGGAACTTGGCGGGCTCTCCGTCGAGGTCACCGGCGAGGCGCCGGCCAGCTTCGTCGGCCGCGAGCCGCCGGATGCGGTGTTCATCGGCGGCGGCCTGACCGAGGACGGCCTGTTCGACGCCGCCTGGGCGGCGTTGAAGCCGGGCGGACGGCTCGTCGCCAATGTCGTGACGATCGAGGGGGAGGCGAAGCTCGCCGCGCTCCATGCCGAGCATGGCGGCTCCTTGCGCCGCATCTCGATCGACCGGCTGGCGCCCGTCGGCGGCAAGCATGGCTGGCGCCCGGCCATGCCGGTGACGCAATGGCGGGTCGAGAAGCCTTGACGCGCTCCGTGCAACCCACCGCGTCATCCCGGACAAGCCGCGTCAGCGGCGCCGATCCGGGATCCAGTCCGGAGCGGTTCAGGCATGGATCCCGGGTCTCCCTTCGGTCGCCCGGGATGACGGCGTGTATTGTTGCAGGGGTTCCCCAATGACGGGCCGCATCGTCGCCGGCATCGGCATCAGGCCCGGCACGGAGGCCGCCGATATCCTCGCCTGCCTCGACCAGGCTCTGGCAAGCGCCGGGCTTGCCGGCGCGCAAACGCCCCGCTTCGCCACGCTCGCCAGCCGCGTCAGCGAGGCCGGCATCGTCGCGGCCGCCCAGGAACGCGCGGCCGAGCTCGTCGCCATCCCTGACGAGGCCTTGAAAGGTTTCGAGGCCGCCTGCGCGACGCGCTCGACCCGGATCGCCTCGCTCTACGGCGTCGGCTCGGTGGCGGAAGCCGCGGCGCTGGCTGCGGCCGGCCCCGGCGGCGAACTGGTCCAGCCGCGCATCGCAACCGCGCGTGTCACCTGCGCGCTCGCCAGAAGCCTCGCATGACCATCCATTTCATCGGCGCCGGCCCCGGCGCGCCCGATCTCATCACGCTGCGCGGACGCGACCTGATCGCCACTTCGCCCGTATGCCTCTATGCGGGTTCGCTGATCCCCAAGGCGATGCTCGACTGGTGCCCGCCGGGCGCGCGCATCGTCGACACCGCGCCGCTCGATCTCGACGCGATCATCACCGAGATGGAGACAGCGCATCGTGCCGGCCAGGACATAGCGCGATTGCATTCCGGCGACCTTTCGATCTGGAGCGCCTGCGGAGAGCAGATGCGCCGGCTCGACCGATCCGGCATTCCCTATACGGTGACACCGGGCGTGCCCGCCTTCGCCGCTGCCGCCGCCGTGCTGAAGCGCGAGCTGACCTTGCCGGGCGTGGCGCAGTCGCTGGTGCTGACGCGCACCTCCGGGCGTGCCTCGGCCATGCCCGAGAGGGAGACGCTCGCGACCTTCGCCGCCTCGGGAGCGACGCTCGCGATCCATCTCTCGATCCATGTCGTCGAGCAGGTCGTGGCGGAATTGACGCCGTTCTATGGCGCCGATTGCCCGGTCGCGGTCGTGTTCCGCGCGACATGGCCGGATGAGACGGTGCTGCAAGGCAAGCTCGCCGATATCGCCGGGAAAGTCAGCGCCAGCGCGCTTGAGCGTACTGCTTTGATCCTGGTCGGGCCGGCCTTGGCCGCCGACGATTTCGGCGAAAGCGCGCTCTATTCGATCGACTACGACCGCCGGTTCCGGCCGCGGGGCGGACAATGAGCGCGCGCGGGCTGCTCATCGCCGCGCCGCGCTCCGGCTCCGGCAAGACCACGCTCACGCTCGGGTTGCAGCGCGCGCTGGCAAAGCGCGGCCTCACCGTGCGCGGATTGAAATGCGGGCCGGACTATATCGACCCCGCCTTCCATGCGGCCGCCACGGGCGCACCCAGCGCCAATCTCGACAGCTATGCGATGACGGACGGGCTGCTCGGACAGATCGCCGGAGAAGCGGCTCGTGCAGCCGACATCGTCATCGCCGAAGGCTCGATGGGGTTGTTCGACGCCGTGCCGGGACGGGAAGGCCATACCGGCGCGAGCGCCGATATCGCCGCACTGACCGGCTGGCCCGTCGTGCTCGTCATCGACGTGTCCGGCGCGGCGCAGTCGGTCGCGGCGGTCGCTCTCGGCTGCAAGCTCTATGATCCACGCATCCGCGTCGCCGGCGTGATCCTGAACAAGGTCGCGAGCGCCCGCCATGAGCGGCTGGTGCGACAGGGGATGGAGCGCATCGGCCTGCCCGTGCTCGGCGCGCTGCCGCGCGAAGCGAGCCTGATCCTGCCCGAGCGTCATCTCGGGCTGGTCCAGGCCGGGGAGACCGCCGACCTGCATGCAAGGCTCGATGCGCTGGCGGAGGCCGTCTCGAAGGCGGTCGATCTCGACGCGGTTGTCGCTGCTGCCGGTGCGACGTCGCTTCCGGACGCGATCGGCGACGAAGCCCCGCCCCTGCCCGTACCCGGACGGCGGATCGCCATCGCCCGCGACGCTGCCTTCTCCTTCGTCTATCCGCATGTCGAGGCGGGCTGGCGCGCGAACGGCGCCGAACTCGTGCCGTTCTCGCCGCTCAGGGACGAAGCCCCGCCGGAGGCTTGCGATGCCTGCTGGCTGCCGGGCGGATATCCGGAGTTGCACGCCGGCACGATCGCGGCTGCCGGGCGCTTCCTCAGCGGCCTCCGCGCTTTCGCCAAGACCCGGCCGGTGCATGGCGAGTGCGGCGGCTACATGGTGCTCGGACGCAACCTGACCGATGTCGATGGCGTCGCCCACGCGATGGCTGGCCTGCTCTCGGTCGACACCTCCTTCGCCAGGCGCAAGATGAATCTCGGTTATCGCCGCGCCATTCTGGAGGCGGATGGCCCTCTCGGGCCGGCGGGCTCGGCGCTGACCGGGCATGAATTCCACTATGCCAGTATCGTCGCGCAGGGCGAGGACCCGCCCTTCGCCATGGTGACCGATCCCCATGGCTCGGCCCCTGCCCCGGCCGGGAGCCGGCGCGGCCCGGTGACGGGCTCGTTCTTCCACGCCATCGCCACGGCGAAAGCCGCGTGAGCCAACCGCCGGTCTTTGACGCAGGCTTCGCCCGGCAGTTCGAGGAGCTGCTGCGCTGGCGGCGCGATGTCCGGCGCTTCAAGCGCGATCCCGTTCCGGCCGAACTGATCGAGACTTTGCTGACGCAGACCAAGCTCTCTCCTTCCGTCGGACACGCGCAGCCCTGGCGCTGGATTCCGGTTGCGGAGCCGGCCCGGCGCGCGGCCGTGCAGGAGAGCTTCAGCCGCTGCAATGCCGATGCGCTGGCCTCCTATGACGGCGAGCGGGCTGCGCTCTATGCGCGCCTCAAGCTCGAGGGCCTGCGGGAGGCGCCCGTCCAGTTCGCCGTGTTCAGCGACCATGGCACCGCGCGCGGTCATGGCCTCGGCACGACGACCATGCCCGAGATGCTGGATTATTCGGTGGTGGCGGCGATCACGCAGTTCTGGCTCTCGGCGCGCGTGCACGGGCTCGGCGTCGGCTGGGTCTCGATCCTCGATCCCCGGGAGATCACACGAGCGCTCGATGTGCCCGCGCAGTGGAAGCTCGTCGCCTATCTCTGCGTCGGCTGGCCGGAAGAGGATTGCGACCGACCCGAGCTGGTCAGGGCTGGCTGGGAGACAGGGGGCTGACGCCTGTCATCCCGCACGCGCTGCGGCACGCAGTGACGCTGCGCAGATGCGGGACCGTGCGACGAGAAGGCGCCTTTTTCGGGGAGCGCTTCCGTGGCTGCGCAGCGGCATTTCATGCCGCGGCGCGCACGGGATGACACCCTTCAAAGCGCCACCCTTCGAAGCGAAGCCTTTCAGAGCGCGACCTTGAAGGCGGCCTCGGTCCTGGCCTTGACCTCGTCGAGCGTGACGCCCTCGGCAAGCTCGATCAGCGCCATGCCACCGCCCTTCTCGTCGATGGTGAAGACGCCGAGATCGGTGATGACCATGTCGACGACGCCGGCGCCGGTCAGCGGCAGGTCGCAGGCCTTGAGCAGTTTCGGCGATTCCGAGCCGTCCTTGTTCCTGGCGACATGCTCCATCACGACGATGACCTTCTTCACGCCGGCGACGAGATCCATGGCGCCACCCATGCCCTTCACCACCTTGCCGGGGATCATCCAGTTTGCGAGGTCGCCATTCTCCGCGACCTGCATGGCGCCGAGGATGGAGAGGTCGATATGGCCGCCGCGGATCATCCCGAAGGAATCCGCCGAGGAGAAGAAGCTCGTCGTCGGGAGCTGCGTGATCGTCTGCTTGCCGGCATTGATCAGGTCGGCATCCTCCTCGCCCTCATAGGGGAACGGCCCCATGCCGAGCATGCCGTTCTCCGACTGGAGCTGTACGGAAACCCCCTCGGGGATATAGTTCGAGACCAGCGTGGGGATGCCGATGCCGAGATTGACGTAGAAGCCGTCCTGCAGCTCCTTCGCGGCGCGCTGCGCGATCTGTTCACGGGTCCAGGCCATGTCGGGTCTCCTCAGACGGCACGCTTGCGGACGGTGCGCTGCTCGATGCGCTTCTGCGCGTTCGGCACATGCACGAGCCGCTTCACGAAGATGCCCGGGGTATGGATATGGTCGGGATCGATCTCGCCGGCCTCGACGAGATTCTCGACCTGCGCCACGGTGAAGCGCGAGGCCGTCGCCATCATCGGATTGAAGTTGCGTGCCGTCTTCCGGTAGACGAGGTTGCCTTCGGTATCGGCCTTCCAGGCATGGACAAGCGAGACATCGGCGACGATGCCGCGCTCCATGATGTAGCGCTCGCCGTCGAACTCGCGCTCCTCCTTGCCCTCCGCGACCAGCGTGCCGACGCCGGTCTTGGTGAAGAAGGCCGGGATGCCGGCGCCGCCGGCGCGGATGCGCTCGGCCAGCGTGCCCTGCGGTGTGAATTCGAGTTCGAGTTCGCCCGCGAGGTATTGCTGCGCGAAGAGCTTGTTTTCGCCGACATAGGACGAGATCATCTTCCGGATCTGGCGGGTCTCGAGCAGGATACCGAGGCCCGCGCCGTCGATGCCGGCATTGTTGGAGACGACGGTGAGGTCTCTGGCTCCGCTCTCGCGCACCGCCTCGATCAGCACGTCCGGAATGCCGCAAAGGCCGAATCCGCCGGCGCAGATCGTCATACCGTCCTTGATCGCGCCGGCGAGCGCCGTCCTCGCGTCGGGATAAACCTTCTTCATCGTCCTGCCCTTGCTCGTCACACCGCGCCGCCGGGCGGGGTTGTGCACAGCACTAGACCAGAAGGATGGAAGCTGGAAACCCTTTTGCAGCGCATCTGAAGCCGCTTGCGCATGCCGGGGTTGCCCGCCACCGCTATAGCCGGGGCAGGCACAAGAAAGGCCGGCCCGGGGGCCGGCCTTGCGGATCATGGCAACGGAAAGGGATCCGTCAGCGGCGGAAGCCGCCGCCGATCGCGCCGCCGAGCACACCGCCGACGATGCCGCCGAAGATGGCCGCGCCAGCGCTGTCCCCGGAGTTACCCTCACGGGTCCGGACGCGACCCTGATAGCCGGTGCTGGTGGTGCCGCGACGAGCCGTGGTCGTACCCTGGTAGGCTTCGCCGCGCTCGCGGGCGAGGTCGCGCCGATACATCTCGTCGCCGTCGTAGGTGACGTTGCGCGTCGCCTTGCCGCCCGCCTTTCCTTCGCCGGCTGTCCGGCTGCGCTTCTTCTCGGCAGCGGCCTTCTCTTCGGCGAGCACGGCCTGGTAGGCAGCCTCGCTCTGGGCGTTGAGCGCACTGACCTGCATCGCGGTCAGGAAGCCGGTTTCCGGGATGTTGCGCGACTTCTGCCAGGCCTGGATCGCCTTGCGGGCACTCGGGCCGAAACTGGCGGATGCCTTGCCCGGCTGGAAGCCGCTGACCCGCAGGCGGGCCTGCAGCTCGCGACGGTCCTTGGCGCCAAGCTTCATCGCGGTCTCGGTCTGCGCGGTGCCGATCTCCTTCTTCAGCGCCTCCTCAGTGACGCCTGGAGGCGTTTCCAGGAAGCCGCTCACGGGCTTCGCCGCCTCGAGGCTGGCGAGGCGATTGCGGGCGAAAGTCGCGAACTGGCCCGACGGGAAGGCCTCGAGATAGGCGCGGTAATCGGCGGCCGAATTGCCGCGCTCGGCGACTTCCCAGGTCTTGATGTCGATCTGGGCACGGTCGAGCGTGGACGCGGCCGGCATCGCCGGCATCGGCACGGCCGCGTCGATGGTCTTGGTCGCGGCGACGCCTGGATCGACCGCGGCGAGCTTCAGCGTCGGGTTGAGCTTGAACTCGCCGATGATCGAGGAATTGGTCCAGGGCTTCTGCTTCTTGTTGGTGGTTTCCCAGACATCGGCACGCACGCGGTCCATCACCGTGGTGATCGACACTTCCGGCGTTTCGATATGCTTGAGCAGCGCGCTGGTGAAGGGGCTGTTGCCGTCGCGCTCGCCATCGAGCGCCGTGGCGCGCGGATCGGTGGCGAAGGCGATGAGGATGCCCGAGGCCGACTGCGTCTCGATCGCGGTCAAGCCGCGGGTGACGGCGCGCGACTTCGCGGCGAGCTGGGCGGCGAAGGGATTGTCGCGGCAGGCGTCGAGGATGACGATGTTGACGCGCTCGTCGCGCTGCATCTGACGCAGCACGAGCTGGACGTTCACGGCGCGGAAATCGAGATCGGCCTCCGAGCGCAGCGAAGCGTCGACGGGAATGAGATAGTTCTCGTCGCCGACCGCGATGCCGTGGCCGGCGTAATAGACAAGGCCAGCCTTGGCGCCGTCGAGCTTCTGCGCGAACTCGCGCACGATGCCCGTCATCTCGTCCATCTTGAGATCGTAGCCCTCGACGACGTCGAAGCCGAGGCGCTTCAGCGCGGCCGAGATGCCCTTGGCGTCGCGCTGCGGATTGGCCAGCGGCGGCACCGCCGTATAGGCGCTGTTGCCGATAACGAGCGCGACCCGCCGCTCGGGTACGGCCGCGGAGCCCGGAGAGGCCAGCGCCACCGCTGAGAGCACCAGCGCAAAGGCGACAGCCATTCGGGCACGGAACCCTGGAACCAGAGACGCGAAGTTCACGACAACCTCCCCAATTCGGCAACCGGCTGCCCGCCCGCAACGGTCGGCGCAGCGCACGATCAAAAACACGGCGGCAATATGGACGAAAGATGGCCGTCGCTTTTACCGCAACACGCCCCGGCGGTAAACCGGAACGTCTCTTCGTCGCGCGGAACGCGACGCCGGTTCAAATCTTTCCCGTGTCGCGCGCCGGGCAGCGAGCATCGAACCGCCGCGGAGGCCCCCGCATCCTTCATTCGCACGAGACAGCGCACATAGACGAAGGGATGAGTGCACGCCTGCCAAGACCGCTTTGAAACCCGCCAGCGTTGACTTATGCCCTGAGCGCGGTGCAGCATGACATGCAAGGGGAACCGCTTAAAAAAGAAAGATAAAGCTGATGGAGGCTGGCAACCGGCATGCCTGAGGACACTATTCTTTCGACATCAGGCCTCACCAAAGAATTTGCCGGCTTTACAGCTGTAAACGGCGTCGACCTCAACGTGCGCCGCGGCTCTATTCACGCGCTGATCGGCCCGAACGGCGCGGGTAAGACGACCTGCTTCAATCTGCTGACCAAGTTCCTCGCGCCCACGCGCGGCGCGATCGTCTATAACGGTCGCGACATCACGCGCGAGAAGCCGGCCGAGATCGCGAGGCTCGGGCTGGTGCGGTCCTTCCAGATCTCGGCCGTGTTTCCGCAGCTCTCAGTGCTGGCCAATGTCCGGATCGCCCTGCAGCGACGCAAGCGCGGCGATTCCTTCGACTTCTGGCGCTCGGAACGGTCGCTCAAGCAACTCGATGCCGAAGCGGCCGGCCTGATCGACGCCGTCGGCCTCACGCCCTTCCTCGGGCTGACCGCGGGCGAACTCTCCTACGGCCGCAAGCGCGCGCTGGAGATCGCGACGACGCTGGCGCTCGATCCGGAGATGCTGCTGCTCGACGAGCCGATGGCCGGCATGGGGCGCGAGGATGTCGAGCGCATCGAGGCGCTGATCCGCAAGGTCTCGCAGAACCGCACCATCCTGATGGTCGAGCACAATCTCTCGGTCGTCGCCTCGCTCTCGGACCGCATCACCGTGCTGGCGCGCGGCCAGGTGCTGGCGGAAGGCGATTACGCCACCGTCTCGAAGGACCCGCGCGTGGTCGAGGCCTATATCGGCTCGGGAGGCGGACATGGCCACCACTGAGGCCCTGAAGGCTCCCATGGCTGCCGCCGGCACCGCCCCGCTGCTCAAGGTCCGTGGGCTCGAAGCCTGGTATGGCGAGAGCCATGTCCTGCACGGCATCGATTTCGACGTCGCGCCCGGCGAGGTCGTGACGCTGCTCGGCCGCAACGGCGCCGGCAAGACCACGACGCTGAAGTCGATCATGGGCGTGCTGGCCAAGCGCAAGGGCTCGGTCGTGCTGGAGGGCAAGGAGACGATCGCCCTGCCCTCGCGTTCGATCGCCCGGCTCGGCATCGGCTTCGTGCCGGAGGAGCGCGGCATCTACTCGACCCTCTCGGTCGAGGAGAACCTGATGCTGCCGCCGCAGGTGCGCCCAGGCGGGCTCTCGCTCGACGCGATCTTCACGCTCTTTCCGAACATCAAGGAGCGTCTGAAGAGCCAGGGCACCAAGCTCTCGGGCGGCGAGCAGCAGATGCTGGCGATCGGCCGCATCCTGCGCACCGGCGCGAATCTGCTCCTGCTCGACGAGCCGACCGAGGGCCTCGCCCCCGTCATCATCGAGCAGATCGGCCGCACCATCGCGAAACTGAAGCAGGACGGCTTCACCATCATCCTGGTGGAACAGAACTTCCGCTTCGCCCAGACGGTGGCGGACCGGCACTATGTGGTCGAGCAAGGCAAGGTCATCGACATGATCCCGAATGCCGAACTCGACGCCAATATCGACAAGCTGCATCGCTATCTCGGCGTCTGAAGCAGCGCGACCCATAAAAGCAGCCGGCTCAGCCGGCATCCATAGAGGGAGAACGATCATGAAGCTGAAGACGATTCTCGCGACCACGGCGCTTGCAACCCTGATGGCTGTCCCGGCGCTCGCCCAGCAGATCACGGTCAAGGCCGGCGTGCTCAACGACCGCTCGGGTCTCTATGCCGACCTCTCAGGCGAAGGCTCCGTCATCGCCGCGCGCATGGCGGTCGAGGACTTCAAGGCCGCCGACAAGGGCATCAAGGTCGAGATCGTCTCGGCCGACCACCAGAACAAGCCCGACGTGGGATCGACGATCGCCCGGCAATGGTACGATCAGGACGGCGTCGACCTCATCCTCGACGTGCCGACCTCCTCCGTCGCGCTGGCGGTGAGCCAGATCACCAAGGAGAAGAACAAGGTCCATATCAACTCCGGCGCCGCCACGTCCGACCTCACCGGCAAGGCCTGCAACGCCAACACCATCCACTGGACCTACGACACCTACGCGCTCGCCCAGGGCACCGGCGGCGCCATGGTCAAGGCGGGCGGCGACAGCTGGTTCTTCCTCACCGCCGACTATGCCTTCGGCCATGCGCTGGAGCGCGATACCTCCGCCGTCGTCACCAAGGCGGGCGGCAAGGTGGTCGGCGCCGTCCGCACGCCCTTCCCCGGCACGGACTTCTCGTCCTTCCTGCTGCAGGCACAGGCATCGAAGGCGAAGGTCATCGGCCTGGCGAATGCCGGTGGCGACACGATCAACTCGATCAAGCAGGCCGGCGAATTCGGCATCGTCGCGGGCGGGCAGAAGCTTGCGGGCCTGCTCGTCTTCCTGACCGACGTCCATTCGCTCGGACTTCAGGCCGCGCAGGGCCTGGTCCTGACCGAATCCTTCTACTGGGACAGCAACGACGGCACGCGGGCCTGGTCGGACCGGTTCTCGAAGCTGAACGGCGGCAAGCGCCCGACCATGGTCCAGGCCGGCGTCTATTCCGGCATGCTGCATTACCTCAAGGCTGTCGAAGCAGCGAAGAGCAAGGACGCGGGCGCCGTCGTGGCCAAGATGAAGGAAATGCCCACCGACGACCCGCTGTTCGGGAAGGGCTCGGTGCGCGCCGACGGCCGCAAGATGCACGACATGTACCTCTTCGAGGTGAAGAAGCCCGCCGAGTCGAAGGGCGCCTGGGATTACTACAAGCAGCTCGCCGTCCTGCCGGCGGAGCAGGCGTTCCGCCCGCTTGCCGAGAGCGAGTGCCCGCTCGTCAAGAAGTGAGCGCCTGATCGCCATCTGAAGCCCTCCGCAGTCATCCCGGGCGACACTGGTCGGCCCGGGATGCATCGGAGGGTTCCGGAACCCCAGGACAGGCCCCGGTTCCGGGTTTCGCCCGGCCCGGACGGCGGGGGTTCGACAACAACCTCACGAGATGATCTGAGCCCATCATGTTCGAGCTTCTAGGCGTTCCGCCGCAGGCGCTGTTCGGTCAGGTCCTTCTCGGCCTGATCAACGGCTCGTTCTACGCCATCCTCAGCCTCGGGCTGGCGGTGATCTTCGGGCTGCTCAACATCATCAACTTCACCCATGGCGCGCAGTACATGATGGGCGCCTTCGTCGCCTGGATGTGCCTGAACTATCTCGGCATCAACTACTGGGCTGCGCTGCTGCTGGCACCGATCATCGTCGGCGCGACCGGCATCGCGATCGAGCGCCTGCTGCTCAAGCGCATCGCCCATCTCGACCATCTCTACGGGCTGCTGCTGACCTTCGGCCTGGCGCTGATCATCCAGGGCCTGTTCCGCAACCAGTACGGCTCGTCGGGCCTGCCCTATGCCATCCCGCCGCAACTCGCCGGCGGACAGAACCTCGGCTTCATGTTCCTGCCGAACTACCGCGCCTGGGTGATCGTCGCCTCGCTCGTGATCTGCCTCAGCACATGGTTCCTGATCGAGAAGACCAAGCTCGGGGCCTATCTGCGGGCCGCGACCGAGAACCCGACGCTGACCCAGGCCTTCGGCATCAACGTGCCGCTGCTGGTGACGCTGACCTATGGCTTCGGCGTCGCGCTCGCGGCCTTCGCCGGCGTGCTCGCCGCGCCGATCTATTCGGTCAACCCGAACATGGGCGGCGACCTGATCATCGTCGTCTTCGCGGTGGTCGTGATCGGCGGCATGGGCTCGATCATGGGCGCCATCGTCACCGGTTTCTCGCTCGGGCTGATCGAGGGCCTGACCAAGGTGTTCTACCCTGAAGGCGCGGCGACCGTGATCTTCGTCATCATGGTGCTGGTGCTGCTGGTGAAGCCGGCCGGCCTGTTCGGCCGTGCGGCCTGACGCGCAAGCAAGGACTGAAGACATGACCGACCTTGCCTCGACCGATGCATCCGCCAGCGGCCGCGCGCTGAGCGAAACCGACGACAGCACGGCACGCCTGCACCGCAACCTGTTCATCGCGATCGCGGCGGTGCTCGTGGTCGCACCCTTCGTCGCCTACCCCGTCTTCGTGATGAAGGTGCTGTGCTTCGCGCTGTTCGCGCTCGCCTTCAATCTTCTGCTCGGCTATGGCGGCCTGCTCTCCTTCGGCCATGCCGCCTATTTTGGCATGGCGAGCTATGTCAGCGCCTATACCGCCAAGCACTGGGGCCTGACGCCGGAGCTTGCGATCCTGCTCGGCACCGCCGTCAGCGCGGTCCTCGGCCTCGTCTTCGGCGCGCTCGCCATCCGCCGCCAGGGCATCTATTTCGCGATGATCACGCTGGCGCTCGCCCAGATGGTATTCTTCTTCTCGCTGCAGACGCCACGCTTCACCGGCGGCGAGGACGGCATCCAGGCCGTGCCGCGCGGCAAGTTCCTCGGGCTGATCAGCCTTGCCGACGACCGCGCCCTCTACTGGCTCGTCGCCGCCATCTTCCTGGGCGGGCTCCTGCTGATCTACCGCGTCATCCACTCGCCCTTCGGCCAGGTCTGCAAGGCGATCCGCGACAACGAGCCCCGCGCCATCTCGCTCGGCTACCGCGCCAACCAGTACAAGCTGATGGTCTTCGTGCTCTCGGCGACGCTGGCCGGCCTCGCCGGCGCGACAAAGGCCATCGTCTTTCAGCTGGCATCGCTCACCGACGTCTATTGGACCATGTCGGGCGAGGTCGTGCTGATGACGCTGGTCGGGGGCTTAGGCACCGTCTTCGGCCCGATCGTCGGCGCCATCGTCATCGTCGCGATGCAGAACTATCTCGCCACGCTCGGCGCCTGGGTCACCGTCGTCCAGGGCGTGATTTTCGTGCTCTGCGTCCTGCTCTTCCGCGAGGGCATCGTCGGCGTCATCGCCAAAGCGATCAAGAAGCCGCTTTGATACCATGACAGAGCGTCATTCTCGGGCGTAGCGAAGCGGAGACCCGAGAATCTCCGGATACGAAGAAGCCGGAGCCTCCTTCGGCTGGAGATGCTCGGGTCAAGCCCGAGCATGACGGCGAGGGTGATAAGAAGCTACCGGATCAGCTTCGAGACCGTGCGGAACTGCGGATGCTCGGCGCTCCGCAGCCATTCGAACAGCACCATTTCGGTGGTGACGATCTCGGCGCCCTGGCTCGCCATGCGCTGCAACGCGATCTCGCGCGAGATCGGCACGCGCGAGCCGATCGCATCGGCGACCACGACGACGCGGCGGCGGTGCTCCAGCAGCGTCAGCACTGTCTGACCGACGCAGACATGCGCTTCGCAGCCACAGATCACCAGGTCGCGATCTCCTGCCACGGCCTCGAGGAAGGCAGGCTCGGCGCAGGCGTCGAAGCTCATCTTCGTGATGGCCGGCGCGACCTGCGTCAGTGCCGGCACCGTCGCGCCGAGACCGCGCGGGTACTGCTCGGTCAGGACGGCGGGCACATCGAGCAGGCGCGCCGCCTCGGCGAGGCGGCCGGCATTGAGCAGGACCGCCGCGCCGTCATGGATCGCCGGCATCAGCTTCTCCTGGAAGTCGATGACGACCAGCATGGCCTGTTTTGCGGTGAGCAGCGGCATGATCGGCCTGTCCTCCTGGCGCCGTCCGGGAGCTTCGCAGCGCCCCAGGGCGCCGCTCCGTCAACCCGCGTGGAATCTGTTCAATACAGCTTGGCTTGACTTGCCTAACGGCAGTCAACATGCAGACAACATGGACGGCAAACCGATCGTTCCCTTCGCGACGACGCTGCATGTGCGCGACCATTGCCTGTGCCTGCATGTGCAGCGCGCGGCGCGGGCGCTGGCGCGGCGCTTCGACGAAGCCTTGCGTCCGGTCGGGCTGACCAACGGCCAGTTCTCGCTGATGATGGCGCTGAACCGCCCCGTCCCGGCCACGTTCGGCCCGGTCGCCGAGCTGCTGGCGATGGACCGCACGACGCTCACCGCCGCGCTCAAGCCGCTGCAGCGGCGCGGCCTCGTCGCCGTCGCGATCGATCCGACCGACCGCCGCGGCCGCCTGCTCACGCTGACGGAGGACGGCATGGCCCTGCTCGCGGCGGCCGTGCCGATCTGGCAACGGACGCATGAGGCGATCGAGGCCGCCATGCCCGGCGGCGCGCCGGCAACCTTGCGCGATACCTTGCCCAGGCTGGGCTGAGCTGCGGCAGCTTGTCCCGCCTGCGCCGCAGGGCCGCCCCGCCAACACGCCGCTGGCGCATGGCGCGCGCCGGGACTACCCTCCAGCCATTCCTCAGACGCAAGCAAGATCACAATCGCCATGGACAAGCGGCTCGACGCCCCAGCCCAGGCCGCGGCCATGACGCCCGCGGACATCCGCTCGGTCCTGATCGGCGTCATGCTGGCGATGTTCCTCGCCGCGCTCGACCAGACCATCGTCGCGACCGCGCTGCCGACGATGGGGCGCGAGCTCGACGACGTCACGCATCTCTCCTGGATCGTCACGATCTACCTGCTGGCCTCGACCGCGGTGACGCCGCTCTACGGCAAGCTCGCCGACATCCATGGGCGGCGGGTGACGCTGCTCGCCGGCATCGTGGTCTTCGTGATCGGCTCGATCGCCTGCGCGCTGGCCCCTTCGCTCTGGCTGCTCGTCCTCGCGCGCTTCGTGCAGGGGCTCGGCGGCGGCGGGTTGATCGCGCTGGCCCAGACCATCGTCGGCGACATGGTGCCGCCCAGGGAGCGCGGACGCTATCAGGTCTATTTCGCCAGCGTCTTCATGTCCTCCTCGCTGCTCGGCCCGGTGCTCGGCGGCTTCCTCGCGGAAAAGCTGCACTGGTCGGTGATCTTCTGGATCAACCTGCCGCTCGGGCTCGGCGCCCTCTGGATGTCGAGCGAAGCCCTGAAGCGGCTGCCGCGCCACGAGCGCCCGCACAAGCTCGACGTGCTCGGCGCCATGCTGATGACACTGGCGACGGTCTCGCTGCTGCTCGCCCTGTCCTGGGGCGGTACCGCCTATCCCTGGGTCTCACTGCCGATCGCCGGCCTGGTCGGCGCCTCACTGGTGCTCTGGGGGCTGTTCGCCTGGCGGCTGCGCCGGGCGGCCGAGCCCCTGATTCCGCTCGACCTCTTCGGCAATCGCGTCGTCCGACGCGGCACGGTGGCCGCCGGCTTCGGCATGGGCACGTTTATCGGCCTGACCATCTACCTGCCGCTCTATTTCGAGACGGTGATGGGCCTGAGCGCCACCCATTCCGGCCTCGGCCTGCTGCCGCTGACCTGCGGCACCGTTCTCGGCGCGACCAGCTCCGGCCGGGCGATGTCGCAGCTCACCCATTACAAGCGCGTGCCACTGGCCGGGCTCTTCGTCGCGATGGCCGGTGCGGCGGTTCTGGGCGCTTTCTCCGGGCAGATTTCGCTCCTGCCCTTCTGCGTCATCCTGGCGATCGTCAGCATCGGCTTCGGCACATTGCTACCCGTCGCGACGGTCTCGATTCAGAATGCCGTGCAGGCGCATCAGCTCGGGACGGTGACGGCGGTGGCCAATTTCTTCCGCCAGATCGGCGGGGCGCTGATCGTCGCGGTGTTCGGCGCGATCGTGCTCGGCGGCGTCGGTGGGGTCGGCGCCCAGCTCTCGCCGGAGGCGCTGAAGCTCGGCACCGTCGACCGGCAGACCATGGTCATGCTGTTCCGCTATGTCTTCGGCGCCGCCAGCCTCGGCTTCGCGCTGGCCTGGCTGTCGCTGGCGCGCATGCAGGAACTGCCGCTGCGCGGACGCGCCGTCGAGGCAGCCAAGGCCATCGGCGGCGAATAGGAGGAAAGCCGAGCGTCATACCCCAGCGAAGCAAGGCAGGGCATCGCCGGACGAGAGAGCGCTGGTTTCCCGGATGCCCGGGTCAAGCCCGGGCAAGACGCTTCAGGGCCGCGACCTCAGTCGCGCAGCAGCTCGTTGATGCCGGTCTTGGAGCGCGTCTGCGCGTCGACCGTCTTGACGATGACGGCGCAGGAGAGCGCCGGGCCCGGCGTGCCGTCCGGGAAGGGCTTGCCCGGCAGCGAGCCCGGCACCACGACCGAATAGGGCGGCACCTTGCCGACATGGACCTGGCCGGTGGCGCGGTCGACGATCTTGGTCGAGGCCGAGATGAAGACGCCCATCGAGAGCACCGAGCCCTCGCCGACGATCACACCCTCGACGACCTCGGAGCGTGCGCCGATGAAGCAGTTATCCTCGATGATGGTCGGGTTGGCCTGAAGCGGCTCGAGCACGCCGCCGATGCCAACGCCGCCCGAGAGATGCACGTTCTTGCCGATCTGGGCGCAGGAACCGACCGTCGCCCAGGTGTCGACCATGGTGCCGCTGTCGACATAGGCGCCGATATTGACGAAGGACGGCATCAGCACGACGCCCGACGCGATGAAGGAGCCCTTGCGAGCGGCGGCCGGCGGCACGACGCGGAAGCCGGCGGCGCGGAAGCGGTTCTCGCCCCAGCCCTCGAACTTGGAGGGCACCTTGTCCCAGAACACGGCCTCGCCCGGACCATTGGCCATGATGACGTTGTCGGTGAGGCGGAAGGAGAGCAGCACCGCCTTCTTGAGCCACTGATGCACGATCCAGTCGGCACCCTGCTTCTCGGCGACGCGGGCCTGACCGGCATCGAGCATCTCGATCGCCTGCTCGACGGCTTCGCGGACGGCGCCTTTGGTCTGGACGCCGATCTCGGCCCGGTTTTCCCAGGCGGCGTCGATGGTCTGGTTGAGATCGGCGAGGGACATCGGGTGGCTCCGGCGCTTCCAGAAGGATCGGCGCGAGCGATGGCGGATGCAGGCGGCTGCGTCAAGCCGGACGGCGGCGCAGCAGATAGGTATCCATGATCCAGCCGTGCCGGGCGCGGGCCTCCGCCCTCACCGCGGCGATCTCGGCCGAGAGCTCTGTGAGCGGGCCGGCGCGCAGGATTTCGTCGGGCGTGCCGAGATAGGCGCCCCAGAAGATATCGAGCCCGGCCGGATCGATCCTGCCGAAAGTCTGTTCGCCGTCGAGCATGACGACGACGCTGTCCTGATCGGCCGGGAAGCCCGCCGCAAGCCGGCGGCCGGTGGTGATCAGGATCGGCGCGCCGATCGTGTTGAGCGGAATGCGGTGGCGCGCGGCCAGCACCTGCACGCTGCTGATGCCGGGATAGACCTGCCAGTCGAGATCGAAGCCGGAAGCGGCCACGCGCTCCATGATGCGCAATGTGGAATCGTAGAGCGCCGGGTCGCCCCAGACGAGCAGCGCGCCGGTCTGCCCATCCTGCAATTCGGCTTCTAACAGGGCACGGTAGCGCGCAGCGATGCGCTCGTGCCAGTCGTCGACCACGCCGTGATAGTCGTTGCCGGCCTCGGCCCGGCGCGGGATCGCGACGGGAACCGTGCGATAATCCGGCTTGCGGATGAAACGGGCGCAGATCGCCTCGCGCAGGGCGCGAAGGGCCCCTTTTTCCTCGCCCTTGTCGGGGATGAACAGGATATCGGCGCGGTTCAGCGCCTCGATCGCCTCGACCGTCATGTGGTCGGGATTGCCGGCCCCGATGCCGATGATGAGGATGTTGCGCATGCCGCTCCGCCGTTCGCGGCGGCTTAGCATGCCCTCTAAGCAGAATGCGAGATCAGGCCCGGCCGAGCACGGCCATGCGGGCGAGGTCGGTCTGCGGCGTCGCGTTCAGCGCCAGCGCCGCCTGAAGCGCCTCCAGATCCGCCTGGAGGCGCGGAAGCCAGCCGCAAGGGCATGGCTGGTCACCGCAATGAGCATCCGCCACCTCTCCGTAGACAGAACCGACCGCTGCCGCCGCCAGCTCGATCAGGGTGAGCGGCGGCAGGCGAGTATCGTGGAGCGCGGCGCAAAAAGCTGTCATGACCGCTTCCCGGAGCTCGGCCCGGGCGGTCTCCAGCGATTCGGCGCTCCCCTGATCAGGCTGCACGGTCGATGCCTTTGATGGCGGCATGGAGGCGGCGCTGCGGCCCTTGCAAGGGCTTGGGTTCGCGCGGGAGTTCGGGCCCCTGCAGGGGTTTGGGGCCCTGCTCGGGCAAGGTCACGACCAGCAGATCGACAAGGCGCTGCATGCGCGGCGGCAGAGCCGCATCGGCGTCGGGATCGCCCGGCCCCTTGGCCAATGCGAGCGCGCGTCGCAATTCCGGCCGGCTCGCCCCGGTGCGGACGATCTCGCGGATGATGATCTCGTCGATACGGCCGATCGCGGCCGCGACATCGACCTCGGTGACGCCACCCATTCGGTTTCTCCGCCGGCTGATTCACTGATCGCGGGGGAGAGATAGGCGCGTCGACGATTCTATGCAAGCCTTTGTTATTACTACGTAAATAGAACTATTTTAATGTAGGCAGCTACTCTCGCCCGCAGGCGTGACGGCATCATGACGCCGCTAAGGAGGCAACGTAGCCTTCGTCCCGAAGAGCCGCGACGCGCGTCTCGAAGGATGCTCCAGAGCCTCCTGAAGCATCCTTCGAGACGCCATTCCCAAGGGAATGGCTCCTCAGGATGAGGGCTCGGAGAATAATCAGCGGCTAGAGGTCGCGGACGATTTCCAGGCTGGCACCGTGGGTAAGATCTTCGTCCAGCCGGGCATCGTCGGGGCCGTAGAAGGAGATGGCTTGAGCGCCCTGCCCACGACGGACGAGATGCTCACCGATGCTGGCCGCGGCCGGGCCTTGCGCCTCGGCAAGCGATAAGGTCTGCCGGCCGATACGGAACTGCGCGAGCCCGAAGCCGAGGCCGGGAACGCCGCCAATGGCGACCGGTTCCCGCCCGAGCACGGCCCGGTAGCGGGCGACCGAGGTCGCGAGGTCCTGCACCGCCACAGTGACACCGGCGACGCCCGTCACGCCATTGGCGTGGCGACGGGCCGCCCCTTCGGGCACGCGCAAGCTGCGGGCCGTGACATCGGTGCAGAGGAACGGGATATCGGGCTCGGGCGGGCGGGCCGAGCGCCAGGCGATGCGCGTGCCGTCCGGCTGGAGCCGGCCGCCATCGATCGGGCCGTCCATGACAATGCCGGCGGCCCGCGCGCGGGCGAGGTCGGCATCGAGATCATCCGGCAGCACGGCATAGTCGACGAGGCCGGGGCCGGCGCGGTCGAGCACCTGCCACCAGCGGAAATCCGGCACCGGCCGCGGGAAGGCGATGATCTCCAGATAAGCACCATCCTCGAACACGACCAGCGCGTTGCGCGAGCCGCGCGGATGCTCGCCGCCGGGCAGCACCGTGAAGCCAAGCGCGGCGTAGTCGCGGACGGCCGCGTCGAGATCGGTTACGGCGATGACGATATGGTCGATCGAAAGCGGCATGGTTCTCGTCCCGTCAATGCTGGTTTCAGGCGCCCTGCGCGATGGCTTCGATGCCCGGCATGCCGCCGAGCTGCGGCGCGAAGCTCTCCCAGACCTTGCGCGCGCCGTCCTGCCAGCCCTGGCGGTTCTCGGCCGGCACGACCTTGCCTCCTTCGGCCCTGGCGCGCGCCATCGAGGCTTCCTCGTCCGCCCGCATCAATTCGTCGAAATAAGCGATGCCCTCGGTCACCGCGGCGGTCAGGGCCTCGCGATCCTGCCGAGCCAGGCCCTTCCAGAAGGGCGCTGCGAACATCACGACGCCGCTCGCCCAGATATGGCCGGTCTCGATCAGCACTGGCACGACCTCGTACAGGCGGAAGCCGACATAGGCCGATTTGGTCAGGTCCATGCAGTCGACCACGCCGGTCTTCAGCGCGTTATAGGTCTCGGGGATCGGGATCGGCGTGGGAAAGGCGCCGAAACCCGACCAGAGCGCGGTATGAAGCGGGCTCTGGATGACGCGGATGCGCTTGCCCTTGACCGAGGCGGGCGTGGTCAACGGCTCCTTCGCCAGGAGATGGCGGGCGCCGTAATTGATGAAACCCGGCACGACGAAGCCCTGCGCCTCATAGAGCTTCCGAAGCTCCGTGCCGAGCGGCCCGGACAGCGTCCGGGCGAGATGATCGCGATCACGGAACAGGAAGGGCAGGTCAAGAATCTGCCCGGCCGGCACCCAGGCCGAGAGCGAGGACACGGTCGAGAGCGCCGCCTGGATCGAGCCGAGGCGCAGGCCCTCCGCCACCTCCTTCTCGCCGCCGAGCGCGGCATTGGGCACGATCCGCAGATCGAAGCGGCCGGGCGCCGTGCGCTCCAGGATCTCGGCGATGCGCCGCCAGATCTTCGTCTCCGGCTTGTCCTCTCCCAGAAGCGAGGCGACGGTCATCGGCCGGCCGGCGGCGACAACCCGACCGCTCCTGAGGATGGCCGGCGCGGCAAGCGAAGCGGTGGCGAACTGGCGGCGGGTGATCGGCAAGGCTTGCCTCCTTCGGCACAGATAGGGGGATCGCCCGAAACGCGCCTGGCTTCAAGAGGATATGGCGCTCGGCAGACGGACACGCCGTGCATGCCCTCTGCAACGACGCTTTGTGCAGGCAACGAAGCAGTGGATTTCGTCGGCGCCGATCGGCTAACCGGGACGAGACCGCCGACGGAGACGATGATGAGCGAGACCCATGAGATTGCCTCCGACAGGCTGCGCGCGACGGTGCGGGCACAAGGTGGCGAATTGATCGCGCTCTCCGACGCGAACGGGCCGGCGCTCTGGCATGGCGGGCCGGACTGGCCGCGCCATGCGCCGGTGCTGTTCCCGATCGTCGGGCGGCTGAGCGACGACAGGCTGGTCCATCAGGGGCGTTCCTACCGCCTAACCCAGCATGGCTTCGCCCGCGATAGCCTGTTCACATGGCTCGAACGTAGCGCGGATCGAGCCGTGCTGGAATTGCGGGAGAGCCCGGAGACCCTGGACATATATCCGTTCCGGTTCGTGCTGCAGATGATCTACGCGGTCGCAGGCGATACGCTGACCGTGACCTCGCGGGTAAGCAATCCGGCCGAAGTACCGTTGATCTGCGGCGTCGGTGCGCATCCCGCCTTTCTCTGGCCGTTGAGCGAGGGCGTCGCGAAACAGGCGCATCGCCTGACTTTCCCCCAGGCGGAGCCGGGCCAGGGTCGCGGCGTCGAGGCCGGCCTGCTGACCGCGCCGATCCCCCTGCCCTTCAAGGGCACGGAACTCGATCTCGACGAAAGCCTCTTCGTCAACGACGCGATCGTGATCCCCGATACCGCCAACCGCTCGGTGCGCTTCGCGGCGCTGGACGTGTCAGGGCGGGAGAGCCGCGCCCTGACCGTGAGCTGGGAAGGCTACAAGGACCTCGGCATCTGGTCGAAGCCGTCAGGGGCGCCGTTCCTGTGCATCGAGCCCTGGTACGGCATGGCGAGCCCCGCCGGATGGCGGGGCGAAATCGCGGAGAAGCCCGGCATCCTCAGGCTGGCGCCGGGCGAGAGCCGCGATTTCATCTGGCGGGCGACCCTGTAGCATTTCACCCGCGCCGTCATCCCGGGCGGAGCGAAGCGGAGACCCGGGATCCATTCCGGAGCACAGCCGATAGAGGCTCAGGTGTGGATTCCGGATCGGCGCGGCTGACGCCGTTTGTCCGGGATGACCTCTCAAAGGGCAACCCTGGAGAACTCGCCCTCGCCCTTCACTTCTTCTCGACATTCCAGAACAGCATGACCGGCGCCGCCAGAACGCCGGTGATGTTGGTGCGCCTTGCATAGGGCTGGTCGAACTGGCCGAGCACGCGATAGGGCTGCATCTCGGCCAGACGCTTGTGCAGCGCCTCCAGCGCCAGCTTGCGGCTGGCATCGTCGGGCGCATCGACGAAGGCGCCGCGCAGCTTTTCGGCCTCGGCATCGCAGGGCCAGCCGGCCCAGGCCCGTTCGCAGGCCATGTTGGTGCCGATATTGGTCAGGGGCGACTGCATGGTCGCGCCCGAGGCATAGGTGACGAACAGGTTCCAGCCGCCCTGGTCCGGCGCGCTCTTGTTCTGCTGGCGGGTGGTGACGGCGCCCCAGTCCGAGAACTGCACGTCGACATTGAACCCGACCTTCTTCAGCGAGGAGGCCGCGACCTCCGCCATGCGGCCGATCGGAGCGATGTCGTTGCTGGTCGTCAGCACCAGCTTTTCGCCCTTGTAGCCGCTCTCCTTCAGGAGTTCGCGCGCCTTGTCGAGATTCGGCTTGGCATAACCTTCGGTCCCGACCTCCGTGCCGTTCGGGCCGCCGCAGACGAAATAGGCGTTGCAGCGCTTCCACCATTCCTCGTCGCCGAAACCGGCCGCGAGGAAATCCGCCTGCTCGGTCGCGTAGGCCAGTGCGAGCCTGGCCTTCGGATTGTCGAAGGGCGGGTGGAGATGGTTCGGCCGCAGCATCACCTGGTTGGCGAGGTTGGAGTAGCGGTCGACCTTGACCTGCTTGTTGGCGGAGATGACCGGGATGAGGTCCTGGCTCGGCTGCTCCCAGATGTCGATCTCGCCCGTCTGCAGGGCGGCGGCTGCGGTCGCCGCATCCGGCATGATCTGCCATTCGACCCGATCGACCTTGACGACGCGCCCGCCGGCGAGGCCATCGGCCGGCTCGGACCGCGGTACATAGTCGGGATTGCGATCATAGACGACCTTCGAGCCGCTGCGCCATTCCTCGCGGTTGAACTTGAACGGTCCGGAGCCGATCGTCTCGGTGATCGGCTTCATCGGATCGGACTTGGCGTCGGACTCGCGCATGATGACCGGGATCTGGCCGACGGCCGAACCCAGGGCGAAAGGCACCAGCGCCATCGGGCGCTTCAGCTTGAGGCGGAAGGTGGCGTCGTCCACCGCCTCCATGCCCTCGGTATATTCACCGAGCTTGCCGCCGATCGTATCGCGCTTCATCCAGCGGCCGAGCGAGGCGATGACGTCCTTCGTCGTCACCGGCTGGCCGTCATGGAATTTCAGCCCCGGGCGGAGCTTGAAGGTCCAGGTCAGCTTGTCCGGCGAGGTCTCGAAGCTCTCGACCATCTGCGGCTTCGGCTGGAGGTTCGAATCCCAGGCGAAGAGCGTCTCGTAGATCATCAGCCCGTGCATACGGGTGATGACGATCGAGGCCGCGACCGGATCGAGCGTCTTGAGATCGGCATGCGGAGCGACGCGCAGGATGCGGTTCGAGGCCGGCTGCGACTGCGCCGATGCCTGAAGCGGCAGGAACGCGGCGGCCGACAGCAGCAGCGCGGCGGTGAAACGGGACAGTTGCATCGGGTTTTCTCCTCCTTCGTCACCGGCCTTGCGGCACCACCCCTCTGCGGAGCCGCTTCAGCCGGCGCGTTTCAGGCTCGTTTCATCTGCAAGATCCTTGCCCGATGGCCGGCAACCCGCAAGCCGCCTTCCGCATCGAGCCAGAGGCAGGGTCGCGCAAGCCAGGGCCCGTGCAGGTGGCTGGCGAGCGCGCGGCCGTTCGGCAGCGGCGTCAGGCGTGAGACCGTCCCGCCGGCAGGCCAGGGCATCAGCGCCGTGCCGTCGGCCCGGATTTCGATCTCCGTGCCGAACCGGGGGTCGCGCCAGCGCCCGACGAGCCGCGCGTCGAGCGGGGTATCGGCCGGCACGCGCCGGAGCGACCGCTCGACGCCGCCGATCAGGCCCGTGAGACGATCCTTGCCTTCCTGCTTCAGGCGGATGTCGAGATAGGCCGGCAGGCTGCGCAGGCCGCCTTCGCCATCGGTGATCAGGCGCTCGAAGCCACCCATGAAGCTGATCGAATCCGCGGCGATCTCGGCCCAGAACGGCCCCTCGTCGCTGGCGAACAGGCCGGCAGGCGCGCTCGCGATCGTCGGCAGGTCCTGCCCGAGCAAGGCCGCCAGCACCGTCAGGGCCGGCCAGAGCGCTTCCTCCTCGCGATTGGACAGCACGACGACGCCGACGCCATGGGCCGGCGACATCCAGAAATGGTTGCGATAGCCGGCGAGCGAGCCGCCATGGCCGACGATCCCGGTCTCGCCGAGCCGGCTGCAGACCAGGCCCAGCCGGTAGACGCTCTCGCTGCCATCAGCGAAATGGCGGGGCGCGGTCAGGCGCTCCAGCATGCCGGCGAGCGGGCCGCGCCCCGCCAGCAGGGCCGAGGCCCAGCCGGCAAGATCGGTGGCGGAACCGACGATCCCACCCGAGGCGGAGAAATGCGGGCCGTTATGGCCGCGCCGCCAGGCCGTGCCGTCATTCCAGTAGCCGGTGGCGAGGCCGGGAACGATCTCCGAGCCGTCATAGGGCAGGCGGAAGGCGGCGCCCAGTTCGCCGGAGAGCTCCGCGACAGTTTCCTTATAGGGCTTTCCGGTGACCTGTTCGAGGATGCGCTGGCCGAGCCGCCAGCCGGTATTGGAATAGGCCATCTCGGTGCCGGGCTCGGCATTCAGCGCGGGAAAGCGGCAGGCCATCGCGAAGACCTCTTCCGCGCTCAAGGTCGCAGTGAAGGGCACGCCCTGATGCCAGAGGGCCTCCATCATGTCCGGCAGGGCGCCCGTCATGTCGAGGGCGCGGCCGAGTTCGACCGCGGCGAGCGGCGCCGGCAATTCGCCGAGCCAGCGGCCGAGCGGCGCATCGAGCGGAATGCCGGCCCGCAGCAAGGCGACCGCGAGGATATGCTTGCTGATCGAGGCGAAGCGGTTCGGCGTCTGCGGCGTGAAGGGCACGCCGTATTCGATGCTGGCGAGACCGCCGGCAAAGGACTCGCGCACGCCGTCGCGGTCGAAGAGCACGACGGCGCCGCCCGGGCCCGCCGCGCTCTGCCAGTTCGCGACGATTTCCTGCGCGCGTCTCGCCGCGCCGGTCCAGTCCAGTGCCATGCGCCCCTCCATCAGCCCTGCGGCCGGGCTTCGCCGAGCAGATTGCGCAAGGCCCGCATGAAGACGCGCGCGCCGGGGCCGATCGCATCGTCCGGGAAGTCGAAATCGGGATTGTGCAGATGCGCGGTCTCGCCCGAGCCGAGGAGGAACATCGCGGACTTGGAGCGGCGCCCGAACAGGCCGAAATCCTCCGAGCCACGCGAGGGCGGCGTCGGACCGTGCGGCACCTTCTCCTCGTCCATCGCCCGGCGCAGCATCGCGACGGCCTCGGGCTCGTTCTCGCAATGGTGGAAGATGTCGTGATAGCTGATCTCGACGGCGAGCCTCCCGGCCTCGGCCGCTTCGCGCGCCAGTTTCTCGGCGGCTTCGCAGAGCGCGCCCATCTGCGCATCATTGACGGTGCGCAAGGTCGCCCAGAGCTCGCCATGGCCGGGCGCGATGCCGAAAGCCTGCTCGCCGATCTCGACATGGGTCACCGTCACCAATCGGAAATTGGCGTCGAGCGGCCCACCGGGGCCAAGCGCCGTCAAGGCAGGGATCAGCGTCGCGATGGCAGGAGCCGGCGAGCGGCCGTGCTCGGGGGTCGAGGCATGCGAGGTCTCGCCGGTCAGGACGATCTTGATGCCGCGCGAGGCACAGTTGGCGGCGCCTTCCGAGATGCGGGCATGGCCGACGGGCACCCCCGGACGGTTGTGAAGCGAGAAGGCGTAATCCGGCATGATTTCCTCGAATTTCGGATCGGCCATCACCGCGGCGGCGCCGGCGCCGGTCTCCTCTGCCGGTTGAAAGAGCAGGATGGCGCGGCCCTTCCTGGGCGGATTGCGCTGCAGGCCACGCGCCAGGCCGGCGAGGATGGTCATATGGCCGTCATGGCCGCAGAGATGACCCTTGCCGGGAATTTCGGAGCGATGATCGCTGCCGGAGAGTTCCTCGATCGGCAACGCGTCGAGCTCGGCGCGGATCAAAACGGTCGGGCCTGGCTCGGCACCCTCGTAGATCGCCGCGACACCATGGCCGCCGAGCTCGGTGACGATGCGGTTCGGCCCCGTCGGCTTGAGGAAATCGACGATGGTCGCGGCGGTTTCGCGCTCCTCGCCCGAGATTTCAGGCCTGCGATGCAGCCGATGCCGGAGATCGACGAGATCGACCATATCGCTGTTGGTGGGGAACACAGATGAAGCCTCCCGGGTCGCTATGCGGCCGGCGGATCGCCGGCTCTTGCCCGGAAAGGTTCGACACTTCAGCCGCTTCGGCAACCCGCGTCATCGCCGGGGGCGGCATGCGCGGGCGCTGGATCGGAGCATTTCCGCGTTTCTCCGAAATCGCGAAAATGCTCCGGCTTCTTGACTACCGCATATTCGCTGACGCGGACCTTCGGTTCTTCACGCGAACCGGCATCCACTTCGCTCGAAAATGCTTTAGTTGCCGAGCTCGGCCTCGATCTCGGCGTCGAAGGCCTGGGCCAGCATGGCGCGGCACGCCTCGGCCTGCTGGCGCGCCGAATCCAGCGCGATATGGGGGAGGATCTCGGCGAGATCGCGCAGGGCGAAATCGACGGCCGAGAGGAGGCCCAGCGCCGGCTCGGCAATGGCAGCCGGCTTTTGCGGCAAGCGGAACGCAATGACCTGACCCATAGGCATACTCACGCTGAAAGCGAATCGGCCCTCAGTGTGCGGCGGCAGGCTTCAGAAAGTGGTTAACGGCGAAATTGCGGCGGGAGCGATTGCTCAACCATAGCCATGCAGGCCGGCGCCATGGCGCTTCAGCCAGGCCTCCGCCTCTTCCGTATGCGGGCAGAGCTTGTGGGTCAGCGCCCAGAAGCGATGCGAATGGTTCATCTCCTTGAGATGCGCCACCTCGTGGGCCGCGAGATAGTCGAGCACCGCGGGTGGCGCGAGGATCAATCGCCAGGAGAAGCTGAGATGCCCCTGCGAGGAGCAGGAGCCCCAGCGGCTCGTGGTGTCGCGAATGGTGATCTTGCGGGCGGGAATGCCGAGCGTCGCGGTGTGGCGGCGCACCGCTTTTTCGAGATCGTCGAGTGCGAGCTTGCGCAAGAAATCCTTGACCCGGCGCGAGACATGCGCGGCATCGCCTGCGACCGCGATGACAGGCGCGCCGTCGCTATCGCGCGTTGCCTGCGTCAGCCCGCGCGCCTTCGACCAGTGGACGATGCGATGCGGCACGCCGCGTAGCGGTATGCTCTGGCCGGGCTCGAACGGCACGGGGCGCGGGCGCCTGGCCATGCGCGCGGCGATCCAGCCGCCATGATTCTCGGCGAAGCTGCGGCCTGCCGCGAAATCGGCGCGCTCGGGCAGAGTCAGGGTGATCTCGCCCGTCGCCTGCGAGACGCGCAACGTCATCCGCCGCGCGGCGCTGCGACGCTTGACCAGAACGGCATAGCGCGCGCCGGCATGCACGACCTCGATCCGATCGGGATCCGGCTGGCGCCTGAACAGGGAAATGCGCATCGCCCACGATTGTGCGGGATTCGCGGGCGATGGGGAAGAGTTGCCTTAACCGACGACCTTGAGCGCCTTGCGCTGCTCCTTGGCGCTGTCGTCGCGACGCTCCTTGGCCGCCTCCATGTCGAGGCTGACCATGAAATCGGAGATACGCGGCTGGATCTCGGCGCGGAAACGCGAGCCGTTGAAGACGCCGTAATGACCGACCTTCGGCTGGAGATAATGGACGCGCTTGTCGGCGGGGATATTGACGCAGAGATCATGCGCGGCCTGCGTCTGGCCGACGCCGGAGATGTCGTCCATCTCGCCCTCGACCGTCATCAGCGCGACGCGACGGATGGCGGAGAGATCGACCGGCTTGTCGCGATGCATCATCTCGCCCTTGGGCAGGGAATGCTTCACGAAGACGGTGTCGACGGTCTGGAGATAGAACTCGGCGGTCAGGTCCATCACCGCCAGGTATTCGTCATAGAAGTCGCGGTGCTTCTCGGCGGAATCGCCGTCGCCGCCGACGAGATGCTTGAACATGTCGTAATGGGCGGTGACGTGACGGTCGATATTCATCGCCATGAAGCCCGAGAGCTGCATGAAGCCGGGATAGACCTGCCGGAAGGCGCCCAGGCTCGGGAAGGGCACGACCGTGATGCAGTTGCGGCGGAACCAGTCGGTGCCACGTTCCATCGCGAGCTGATTGACGGCCGTCGGCGAGCGGCGGGTATCGATCGGGCCGCCCATCAGCGTCATCGAGCGCGGCGCGCAGGGGTCGGATTCGGCCTCCATGCGGGCGATGGCGGCGATGACCGGCACGGAAGGCTGGCAGATCGCCATGACATGGGTGTCCGGCCCCAGCTTCTGCAGCATGCCGATGACGTAGTCGATATAATCGTCGAGGTCGAAGCGCCCCTCGGAGAGCGGCACGAGACGGGCATCGACCCAATCGGTGATATAGACCTCGTGGCCGGGCAGGAAGGCCTCGACCGTGCCGCGCAGGAGCGTGGCGTAATGGCCCGACATCGGCGCGACCAGCAGCACCTTCGGCTGCGGCTTGCGGCGGTTTGATGGAATCTTGCGGTCGAAATAGACCAGCTTGCAGAAGGGACGCTCCCAGACGACCCGCTCCTCGACGGCGACCTTGACGCCGTTGATCGTGGTTTCGTCAAGACCGAAGGCCGGCTTGCCGTAGCGCCGCGTAACGCGCTCGAACAATTCGCAGGATGCCGCGACCGTCCGGCCGAACGGCGTGTAGGTCAGCGGATTGGCCGGGTTCTTGAAGGCCAGATGCATCGCATCCGACATCCCACGCACCGGGCTCACCATCATATGAACCGCTTCGTAGGCATGGTAGGCAAACGACATGGCAGCCCCGTACATACGATCAATCGTCCTTCCGGCGTCGCAGCATGTGATGATGCGACGCAGCATCGCACCTTACGTTGATTTTGTTCTCATTCAACCCGGCTAAAGGCTAAGAATTTCCTGCCGCGATCATCGCGCGTCCTACCGGGCGCGATAACGATGATCTATCTCATTGGCATCGCATCGGATTGACCCGAACCGGAGATTTCGCCTTTCGGTCAATACCAATGTGGATGAAGCCAGAAAAACCGCCGGCACACGGCGGGCGGGAGACCCTCGAAACGTGAGCTTTCCGGACCTTTCCGCCCCGGTTCTGGCCCGCTCCAGCCGTCATCTGCGCCTCGACACGCTGGTCCGGCTGCGCTGGCTCGCGATCGCCGGGCAAAGCCTCGCCGTCGCCGGCGTGCATTTCGGCCTCGGCTTTCCGCTGCCCTTCGGCTGGTGCTTCAGCATCATCGCGATCTCAGCCTGGCTCAATATCGCGCTGCGCATCCGCTTTCCGCTGAGCCACCGCCTGCAGGACAGGGCCGCGACCGCCCTGCTCGGCTTCGACATCGCCCAGCTCGCCGCCCTGCTCTTCATGACCGGTGGCCTGCAGAACCCGTTTGCGATCCTGTTCCTCGCACCGGTGATGATCTCGGCGACGGCCCTGCCGCCGCAGCGCACATTGGTGCTCGGCCTGCTGGCGATGGGGCTCGCCACCCTGCTCAGCCGCTATCACCTGCCCTTGCCCTGGGCCGGCGACGACCGGCCGGTGCTGCCGGCCTTCTACCAGCTCGGCAACTGGGCCGCGCTCGTGCTCGGGCTCGGCTTCACCGGCATCTATGCCTGGCGCGTCGCCAAGGAGGCACGCGATCTCTCCGACGCGCTCGCGGCGACCGAGCTCGTGCTGGCGCGTGAGCAGCACCTGTCGCAGCTCGACGGGCTCGCGGCGGCCGCAGCGCATGAATTGGGCACGCCCCTCGGCACGATCGCGCTGGTCGCGCGCGAATTGACCCGCCTCGCCCCGCCCGATGGCGAGATGGCCGAGGATATCGCCCTCCTGCGCGAGCAGGTCGAGCGCTGCCGCGGCATCCTCGGCAAGCTCTCCAGCCTGCAGGACGAGGATGCCGGCCCGCTCGGCCAGCTCACCTTGCGCCTGCTGATCGAGGAAGCAGCCGGGCCGCAGAGGCCCTTCGGCACGCCCTTCGAGATCACGATGACCGGCGAGAAGCCCGAACCGGTGTGCCGCCGCAATCCCGGCATGATCTACGGCCTGGGCAATATCGTCGACAACGCCGTCGATTTCGCCCGCTCGACCGTGACGATCGCGGCGGAGTGGAGCCAGAGCCGGGTCGTGCTGGTCATCGCCGATGACGGGCCGGGCTTCCCGCCGGACGTGCTGATGCGGGCGGGCGACCCCTATCTCTCGCGCGGCTCCGGCGAAGGCCGGGCCGGCGGCGGCCTCGGACTCGGCCTCTTCATCGCCAAGACGCTGCTGGAACGCGGCGGCGCGACCCTGGAATTCTCGAACCGGCCGGCGCCGGCCAGCGGCGCTTCGATCCGGATCACCTGGTCTCGCGAGGATTTCGAGGCCGATCTGCCAGTCGAAGGGGGTACACAGGGCGAAAGATCGGCCTTACATGAACCGGGTTGAGCAGCCCGCACAGAGCTGCCAGCACACCGAAACCCTAATGCGCGCAAGCCGCAGCGCGCCGAGAAGCGGCAAGGAGAAGACGATGCAGGACGCAGCGAGCGAAACCGACAGGCCCGGCCCGGCGGCCGACATGTCCCTTCTGCTGGTCGACGACGACAAGCCGTTCCTGACCCGCCTCGCCCGCGCCATGGAAGGCCGCGGCTATACGGTCCGCATCGCCGACAGCGTCGCGGCGGGCATGGCCGCCGTGGAGGAAGCCGCACCGGCCTTCGCCGTGATCGACCTGCGCCTCGGCGACGGCAACGGGCTCGACGTCATCGCCCGCCTGAAGGAGCGCCGCCCCGAGGCGCGCGGCGTGGTCCTGACCGGCTACGGCAATATCGCGACCGCCGTCAGTGCCGTGAAGCTCGGCGCCTTCGACTTCCTCGCCAAGCCGGCCGATGCCGACGAGATCCATGCCGCGCTCGCCGCCCAGCGCGACGCCCGCCCACAGCCGCCGGAGAACCCGATGTCGGCCGACCGGGTGCGCTGGGAGCATATCCAACGCGTCTACGAGCTGTGCAGCCGCAATGTCTCGGAGACGGCACGCCGTCTCGGCATGCATCGCCGCACATTGCAGCGCATCCTCGCCAAGCGCGCGCCGCGCTGACCTGATCGGGAACGCAGAAAGCCCGCCGGACGACGTGTCCGGCGGGCTTTCGCTTGGTCAATATGCCTGTGGATCTCAGGTCGCGCAGGCGGGGACGACGCGGGCCGCGCGCCGCTCGAGCGACACTGCCAGAACCGCGAGGCCGAGCGCCGCCAGCGGTACGACGGCGGCGACCGGCGCGATCGCGCCATAGCCCAGCCCCTGCGTGATCACCGCGCCGCCGAGCCAGGCGCCGAAGGCGTTGCCGAGATTGAAGGCGGCGATGTTGAGGCTGGAGGCCAGCCCCTGCCCCGCGCCGCCGGCCTGCTGGAGCACCCACATCTGCAGCGGCGCGACCGTGGCGAAGGCGGCGGCGCCGAGTACGAAGGCCGCGACGACGGCACCGACCTGGCTGTGGAAGGCCAGACCCGAGGCGAACATCGCGACGGTCAAGAGCGCGATCGAGCCGATCAACGCCGGGGCCAGCCGGCGATCGGCCCAGCGCCCGCCGAGCAGGTTGCCGACGACGAGCCCGCCGCCGAAGACCAGCAGGATCGGCGAGACCGCCGCCTCGCTGAAACCGGCGAGCTGGACGAGGATCGGCTGGATGAAGGTGAAGACCGCGAAGATGCCGCCGAAACCGAGCACGGTCATGATCAGGCCGAGCTGGACCTGCGGCCGCGCCAGCACCTTGAACTCCTCGGCAAGCGAACCGGGAACTACGCGCTCCCGATCCGCCGGCACGAAGACGGCAAGGACGACCAGGGCGACGAGGCCTATCGCGGTCACAGCCCAGAAGGTCGAGCGCCAGCCGAAGGCGAGGCCGAGCCAGGAGCCGAAGGGTACGCCGAGCAGCGTCGCGAGCGTCAGGCCGGTGAACATCAGGGCGATGGCCGAGGCCTTGCGCTCCGGCGCGACGAGGCTGGTGGCGACGAGCGAGCCGACGCCGAAGAAGGTGCCGTGCGCCAAAGCCGTAACGATGCGCGCCGCCATCAGCCAGCCGAAGCTCGGGCTCAAGGCTGCCGCGAGATTGCCGAGGGTGAAGATCGCCATCAGCACGAGCAGCGTCGTCTTGCGCGGAAGCGTGCGGGTCGCGATCGTCAGCACCGGTGCGCCGACGAAGACGCCGAGCGCATAGCCGGTCATCAGCAGGCCGGCGAGCGGGACACTGATGCCGAGATCGGCGGAGACCTGCAGCAGCAGGCCCATGATCACGAATTCGGTGACGCCGATGCCGAAGGCACCGACGGTGAGGGCATAAAGGGCAATAGGCATGTGATGCCTCCGGGGAGCTTGTTCGGGCCCGGAGATAGCGCCGGAAGCGCTTGTGAATTAGACTGCATGAAAGACCAGCAATTGTGAGATGAATTCACGATGCCGCGCAACGAGATCAACCGGTCCGGCGAAATGGAGGTCTTCGCCCGCGTCGTCGAGCTCGGCGGCTTCTCGCCGGCAGCGCGCGCCTTGCGGATGACGCCTTCCGCCGTCAGCAAGCTCGTCGCGCGGCTGGAGGCACGGCTCGGCGTCAGGCTGATCGTGCGCTCGACCCGCAAGTTCATGCTGACCGAGGAAGGCACGACCTTCCATGAGCGGACCTTGCGCGTGCTGGCCGATCTCGACGAGGCCGAGCGGGCGGTCGCCGCCTGCCAGATCCCGCGCGGGCGATTGCGGGTCAATGCCAACGTCCCGTTCGGCCGGCACTACCTGCTGCCGCTGGTGCCGCGCTTCGCCGCGCTTCATCCCGGCGTGCAGCTCGACATCACGCTCAGCGACGCGGTCGTCGATCTCGTCGACGAGCGCGCCGATGTCGCGATCCGCGTCGGCCCCTTGCGCTCGTCGCAACTCGTGGCGCGCAAACTCGGCGCGAGCCGGATGGCGATCGTCGCCGCGCCTTCCTATCTGGCCTCGCACCCGGCCCCGGCCCTTCCCCGCGCCCTTGCCGGGCACGATCTCGTCACGTTCAACTTCGTCCGGCATAGCGATTCCTGGTCGTTCATGATCGACGGCAAGCGCTGCGATTTCCCGGCCCATGGCCGCACCACGGTCGGCGACGGCGAAAGCGCGCGCGAACTTGCGCTGGCGGGACAGGGTCTGACCCGGCTCTCGCTCTTCCATATCGCCGACGACATCGCCGCCGGCCGGCTCGTGCCCGTTCTGGAGGCTTTCAATCCCGGCGATGTCGAGGAGATCCACGCCGTTTATGTCGGCCATGGCGGCCGGCTGCCGGCGCGGGTGCGGGCCTTCATCGATTTCCTCGTCGACGAGATCGACCTGCGCCGCTTCGCGACGATGCATGAAGAGTCCGGGTCAGGACAGCTTGAGGCCGCCTTGTCAGGCTGAGCCTTCGGGGTCCTCGATCGCGGCGAGCCGGCTGGAGGCCAGCCGCGCCAGCGCGATAGTCAGCATCTTGCGCCGCGCCGCGCTCAAGGGATGGCGCGGCGGCTCGCGCAGCAACTCACCGCCATAGGCATCGGCGACGATCAGCCCGACATCGTCGGGCAGGATCTCGCGTGGGAATTCCGGCGCGACCGCGAAGAGGAAGCCGTCGCAATAGTCGCGGTAATCCGGCCATTTACCGTCGACGCGGTAATCGGCGATGCCCGACTTGACCTCGACGACCCAGAGTTCGCCCGAAGGCGAGAGAGCGACGATGTCGCCGCGCCGGCCATTGGCGAAGGTCATCTCCTTGACGATGGCATAGCCGCGCTCGCGCAGATGCCTGGCGGCACCGCGACAGACGATGCGCGTGATATCGGGCCGCGCCGGTGGCGGATTGAGAACGGAAACCGAGAGAGACATGCAATCATGTTCCCTCTTTGTTTCCAGAATTGCAAGCCGGACCTCAGCCCGGCAGGCAGCCATCCGTACCGGCGCCGCAGACCAACGCGCAAACCTTCTCGCCGCTGGAGAGCGCGACGCGCCCGGACTGGAGCGCGGCCAGCGCCGCGGCGCCCGACAGGTCGGCGGCAATGCCGAATTCGAACCAGAGCGACTTTGCCGCCTGCTCCATCTCGGCATCGGTAATCAGCACGATCTCGTCGACATTGCGCGCCGTCGCCTCATAGATCGCCTGGTCGGTCTGGCGGCAGGACATTGTGGCGACGCGGGTCTCCAAGCGGTCGAGCGCGACGAGGCGGCCGGCGGCCAGGCAGGCGTGAAGCGTCGGCGAGCCCACCGGCTCGATGCCGATGATCCGCGTCTGCGGACGCAGGGCCTTCACCGCCGTCGAGAGGCCGGTGATCAAGCCACCGCCGCCGATGGCGACGAGGATGACGTCGACATCCGGCATGTCGTCGAGGATATCGAGGCCAAGCGTGCCCTGCCCGGCGACCACGATGGGATCGCTGAAGGGATGGGCGTAGGTCGCGCCGGTTTCACGGGAACGGGCGAGCGCGGCGGCATTGGCATCGTCCCAGATCGCGCCGACGATATCGACGTCCGCGCCCCAGTCGCGCAGCTTGGCGATCTTGTCCGGCGCGGCATTGGAGGGCAGGAAGATCGTGGCGTCGACGCCGAGCACATGGGCCGAGCGGGCGATGGCGAGGCCGTGATTGCCGCCCGACGCCGTGACCACGCCGCGCGCCAGCTCGTCCTTCGACAGGGTCAGGAGGCGGTTCATCGCGCCGCGCGCCTTGAAGGAGCCGGCTGCCTGCAACAGTTCCAGCTTCAGCGTGACGTCGCCGCCGAAATCGCTGCCGCGCGTCCTGGCATAGGGCAGCGTCGGCGTCTTTCTAATATAAGGCGCGATGCGCTGGCGGGCGGCGCGGATATCGTCGAGTGCGATCATCACAGGGTCCCGCGATAGGGCGCCGCGACGATCAGGCAGCAATTGCCCGGCTTCACCCGGCCGGGCTGGCGGCGGCCGTAGAGGATGCCGTCGGCAGCGTAATGCAGCATCTCGGGCGGACGCGCCGGGTCCCAGGTGCAATGGATGCGGCCGGCCGGCTCACCGGCGCTGACCTTGGTGCCATTGGCGTGGAAGGGCTCGAAGATGCCGTCCGCCGTCGCGTAGACGTAAGCGGAGATGCCGGGCAGTTCGAGGATCTGGCCGTCGCCGCGCCGGGGCTCGGGTTTGTCGCGGACGACGACGCCGAGATGGTCGAGGACGTTGGCGACGCCGCGCCGGCAGACCGAGAGCGCCTCCAGCGAGACCGTGCCGGCGCCGGCCATCTCGGTGCCGACCGTGACGAGCCCGGCGCGACAGGCGGCGGCGGTCGCGGTGCGCGGCTCGCCGAGATTGCTGATCACGACCATCATCGGCGCGTCGAAGGCCTGCACCGCCGCGACATTGCGCTTGTGCAGGGCTGGATCGTCGGTCGGCTCGACGATGGCGCTCGGGATGATGTCGAGCGAGGAGCCGCCGGAATGGAGGTCAAGGAAAGCGTCGCCGATCGGCAGGATATGATCGCTGACGAAGGCCGAGATCTGCTGGGTGATGGTGCCGCGCGGATCGCCCGGGAAGGTGCGGTTGAAGTTCAACCCGTCGACCGGCGAGGTCCGCTGGCCGGCCATGACGGCATGGACATTGTTCGCCGGCATCAGGATGAGCCGGCCCTGGACGCGGCCGGGGTCGAGATCGCGGATCAGGTCGCAGATCGTGATCGGTCCCTCGTATTCGTCGCCATGGTTGCCGCCTTCCATGATCACGGTCGGGCCGGTGCCGTTCTTGATCACGGCGATCGGCACCCGGGTTGCGCCCCAGGCATCGTCATGTGGCGAATGCGGGATCATTAGGAAGCCGGTCTGCTTGCCCTCGCGGTCGGGATCGACGGTGAGGAAGGCGCTGGAGGGGCGCGGGGTCGGCTTCGGGCGGGTGGTGGTCATGGCGGGCTCGGCAACGTCAGACGCTTGGTTGCAGGACGAGCCGCGGGGAACGCTCTCCCGGAGGGAGAGGGCAGGATGAGGGGTAGGCCGTTCGACACCGTGGCCGTGACCTGACCGCGGCTGCGGCGAGGACATGGCGAACTGGTCCAAGGGCTACACCTCACCCCTACCCCTCTCCTTACAGGAGAGGGGTTCTCCGTGCTCTTTGTGAGTAGGCTTCGCGTTTCTCCGCCGCCTTACAGCGTCGGCAGCGGATCCATCGGCATGTCCAGATACTTGCGATGCAGCCGCTCGAGTTCGCCGTTCATCGTGTTGAAGAAGATGAAGCTGTCGAGCCAGCGCACGAGGTTATGCTGGTCCATCTGCACGCCCATATGGGCCGGGCTGCGGCGGATGACGAACTTGCGCTCGAACTCCTTGTTCGGGTTCTGCTTGGCGAGCGCCTGCGCCACGATCGAATTGGTGGCGAGGAGATCGGCCTGGCCGGTGATGTAGGCGGCCGCCGCCGTCGCGTCGTCCTCGGTGCGCATCAGGCTGGCCTTCGGCGCGGCGGCCGAGATCGCGAGTTCCTGCGTCGTTCCCTTGGCGGCGGCGACGCGGGCGGAGCCGATCGTCTCAGGGCTCGACACCGTGGAGCTTTTGGAGCCGTAGACCGCGAGGAAGGTGTTGGCATAGGGCGCCGTGAACTGGATCTGTTTGGCGCGCTCGGGCGTCAAACCCATCACCGAGATGACGATATCGACCTTGTCGGTCATCAGGAAGGGGATGCGGTTGGCGCCGGTGATCTGCTGCATCTCCAGCTTCACGCCCAGCCCCTTGGCGACCATCTCGGCCATCTCGATATCGAAACCGATCGCCTTGCGGTCCTTGTCCTGCGAGCCGAAGGGCGGCGCGTCGAGCGGCACGCCGATGCGGACGACGCCCTTGGACAGGATGTCCTGGAGCTTGTCGGCCTTGGCCTCGGCGGCGCCGAAGGCGGCGACGGCCAGGGCGGCTAAACCAGCGAACAGTGAACGCATCGTCTTTTCTCCCCTCGTTGATGTTGTCTTGGTGTTCCGCCTCAGTGCAGCACCGCGCTGAGGAAGGTCTGGAGCTCCGGCGTCTTCGGCTCGGCCAGGACGGCTGCGGCCGGGCCCTGCTCGTGAATGCGGCCCTCATGCATGAAGACGACGCGCGAGCCGAAGCGGCGGGCAAAGCCCATCTCGTGGGTCACGAGGATCATGGTCATGCCCTCCTTCGCAACGGATTCGAGCACCTTGAGCACCTCGCCGGTCAGCTCCGGATCGAGCGCGGAGGTGACCTCGTCGAACAGCATCAGCTTCGGTCGCATGGCGAGCGAGCGGGCGATCGCGACGCGCTGCTGCTGGCCGCCCGAGAGCTGCGAGGGATAGGCGTCGAGCTTGTCCTCCAGCCCGACGCGGGCGAGCACCTCGCGCGCGACTTCGCGGGCGGCCTGCGGGGCCTGCTTCTTCACGACGCGCGGCGCGAGCGTGATGTTGTCGCAGACCGAGAGATGCGGGAACAGGTTGAAGCTCTGGAAGACGATTCCGACCTCCTGCCGCAATTTGCGCAGGTTGGTCGCGGGGTCGTTGACCTGCGTGCCGTCGACGCGGATCACCCCGGCCTGGATCGGCTCCAGCCCGTTGATGCAGCGGAGCATCGTGCTCTTGCCCGAGCCGGAGCGGCCGATCACCGCGACGACCTCGCCCTTGGCGATATCAAGCGAGACGTCCTTCAGCACCTGGACCGAGCCGTAGCTCTTGTTGATCCCGTGGATTTCAACGAGCGACATCGAGCTTCCGCTCGATCGAGCGGCTCCATTGCGAAAGGGGGAAGCACATCGCGAAATAGATCGCAGCGACGGTGATGTAGACGGCGAAGGGCTTGTAGGTGCCTGCCGCCGTGAGCTGGCCCTCGCGGGTGAGCTCGACGAAGCCGATCACCGCCGCGAGCGAGGTGTTCTTGATGAGCTGGACGAGGAAGCCGACCGTCGGCGGGATCGCGACCCGGATCGATTGCGGCACGATGACGTAGCGCAGTTGCTCACCGAGCGAGAGGCCGAGTGAGGCGCCGGCCTCCCATTGCGTCCTGGCGATGGAGACGAGCGCGCCGCGCCAGATCTCGCCGAGGAAAGCGCTGCCATAGACCGAGAAGGCAGTCGCCGCCGCGAGCCATGGATTGACCGAGATGCCGGCGAGCGGCAGGCCGAAGAAGATCACGAACAGCCAGACCAGCAGCGGCGTGCCCTGGACGATGTGGATATAGGCGGCGGCGAGCCAGCGCAGCGGCGCGAAGGGCAGGATGCGGGCGACGGCGATGACGATACCGATCAGCGACGCGCCGATGAAGGCGGTCGCGGTCAGCGCCAGCGTCCAGCGTGCCGCCGCGATCAGGTACATCACATCGATGAGGCCGAATTCGCGGATCATCGTCTGACGAACGCCCAGTAGTAGATGCCCGCGAACAGGCCGCGGAAGGCGAAGGCGAGCCCGAGATAGAGCACGCCGATGACTGTGTAGACCTCGAAGTCGCGGAAGGTGCGCGACTGCACGATCGAGGCC
Source organism: Bosea sp. ANAM02 (assembly GCF_011764485.1). Taxonomy (NCBI): domain Bacteria; kingdom Pseudomonadati; phylum Pseudomonadota; class Alphaproteobacteria; order Hyphomicrobiales; family Alloboseaceae; genus Allobosea; species Allobosea sp. ANAM02. The sequence continues at coordinate 4,529,589 of NZ_AP022848.1, forward strand.
GCATGGAACAGGTCCTCGACCGAGATCTGCGAGACGACGCTGGTCGCCAGCATCAGCAGCACGAACTGGCTGGCGAGTGCCGGGAACATCGCCTTCAGCGCCGGGAACATCACGACATAGCGGAAGACCTGCAGGCCGGAGAGCCCGAGCGAATGGCCGGCCTCGACCTGGGCCTTCGGCACGGCCTCCAGCCCAGCGCGGACGATCTCGGTGGTGTAGGCGCCGAGATTGATGACCAGCGCGATGATCGCGGCGGTCAGCCCGTCGAGCCTGACGCCGAAGCTGGGCAGGCCGAAGAAGATCAGGAAGAGCTGTACCAGCAGCGGGGTGTTGCGGATGACCTCGACATAGGTGCCGACGACGCGGCGCAGCCAGGCGGGGCCGTAGACGCGGGCGGCGGCGCAGGCGATGCCGATGATCAGGCCACCGACCATCGCGGCGGCGGAGAGCAGCAGCGTGATCCAGACGCCGTCGAGGATCGATTCCCAGGCGGCGAAGACATCGCGGAACTGCAGGCCATATTTCATGGCCGGCCATTCCGCGGCAGCCGCGCGCAGCCGCTGCCAGAACCTGCGATATGATCCGACGATCGTACCATCAGCCTCCCCTTTACCTGGAGGCTAGGTTCGTTTCTTATTTGATGTCAAGCTTCATATATGAAACAGGCTAACATGAGCGACCTGCCCGACGCTGAGACCGGAGACAAGAGCAGCTACGCGGCACCGGCCCTGGAGAAGGGGCTCGACATCCTCGAACTCCTCGCCGAGGTCGGCGAACCGCTCTCGACGCGCGAGATCGCCGAGCGCCTCGCCCGCTCGAAGAGCGAGATCTTCCGCATGGTCTTCGTGCTGCAGCAGCGCGGCTATCTCGCCCGCGAGGCCGGGACGGATCGACTGGAACTGTCGCGGCGGCTGTTCGACCTGGGCATCCGCACGCCGGCGGGACGACAGCTCACCTCGATCGTGCTGCCGGTGATGGAGCGCTTCAGCGAGGCGAGCGGCCAGGTCGCCCATCTCGTCGTGCTGAGCCGGGCCCAGACCGTGGTGCTGGCGACGACATCCGGTCATCTCGATGCCAGCGTCATCGTCCGGCCGGGCTATGGCCGCCCGGCGCTCGACGCCAATTCCGGCCTGCTGATCCTCGCTTTCCAGAGCGAGGCACGCCGACGCCAGCTCATGCGCGAAGCCTCCGAGGCCGACAGGCAGCGCCTCGAAGCGGCCGAGACAGAGCGGATATTCGCGGACATCCGTGCCCTCGGGCACCGCGTCGCCGCCAGCCGCGACATCATGGCGGTGACCGATATCGCCTGCCCGGTGATCGGGCCCGGCGGGCAGGCGGAAGCCGCGATCCTCGTGCCCTGCCTGCAGCGCCACGGCATTGCGACAGACGAGGACGCGATCCTTAAGGCACTCAAGGCGAGCTGTTCCGAAGCGGGGTCGCAATTGTCGCTGTAGACCTGTGCGGGCTGGCCGGTCAGGGCCTCCCTGAATTCTCCGGCGGCGACGCTTCCCAGTCCCGGGCCGCCCCGGAGAGATGTTCGACCAGCAGCCTTACGGCGCCCGGCCGGTCGCCCTTGTCGAGCGCGGCGAGTATGGCAAGATGGTCCCGGCAGGATTGCAGGATCTGCCCCGGCTCGAGCTCCCAGAAATCGGCGAACTGATGCATGCGCCGCAAGGCGTTCTGGCGCCTGACCGCCTGCAGGAAGAAGCGGTTTCGCGACCATGAGGCCAACGTCTCGTGGAAGGTCGAGTTGACCTCGAACCAGAGCTGCGGCGTGACCTCGCCCACCGGGCGGCGCATCAACCCCTCATGCGCCGTGCGGAGCCGGCCAAGCTCCACCGCATCGACCTTGAAGCCGGGCTGGCTCAGCGCCGCCGTCTCGATGGCGATGCGGAAGGCATAGGATTCGAGAATGGCCTGCGGCGTATCCAAGCTCTCGGTAAAGCGCCAGCCATGGCCGCGCTGGCGCTGGACCAGACCTTCCGAGGACAGCCGCATCAGCGCTTTGCGCAGGTCGCCCTTGGCCACGCCGAAATGCGCCAGCATCGCGTTCTCGGTGACCTCGGTCGGGAGATCGCCGCGCGCCCGTTCGATCAGGATCCGGTGGTAGAGTTCGCCGCCACCGGCCGATGCCGGCATATGCGCGGCGACCGCGACGTCATCGACAGGCCGCAGCAGGCTGAAGCCATGATCCGGCTCATGCGCCAGAAGCCCGGACTCGACCAGCATCAGGAGCGCGCTTCTCACCGGGGTGCGCGAGACGCCAAGCCGTTCCGCCAGGGGTTTCGCGCCGACAGCGGCACCGGCAGGCCAGCCCTCGTCACGAGCCAGCCGCAGGATATCGCCGATGATCTCGCCGCGCAGGCTGCTGGCCATTCCGTGCTTCTGCGTGTTCGGAAGCGATTTGACAATCCGCGCCATGATGCGCCACTGTGCATCTTGGTCAATCAAAAAACACGATAGTGTCTCATGATCGAACCGTTCCCCTTCGTCTCCGTCTCAGGCTCTCCCTATGAGCGCGGCCGCAGCTATGGCGCGGCGGTGCCCGATCGCATCGCCGGCAGCGCTCGGTTCTATGCCGGGCAGTTGGACGGGCTCGGCTCCAGCCCGACGCTGCGACGCCAGTTGATCGACGAGGCCCGGCAAGGGATCGCCGCCTTCGACGAAGCCTATCTGGAGGAGATGCGCGGCATCGCCGACGGCTCCGGCGTGCCGCTCGATGCGATCATCATGATCAATGCCCGCACCGAGATCGTCGCCAAGGCGAGGCTGATCGCCAACCGCGTCGAGGAGGAGGAAGAGGAAGACGAGGCCGACAACGACGGCTGCACCGGCGCGATCATCCTGCCCGAGCGCAGCGCGACCGGCGGCGTGATCCAGGGCCAGAACTGGGACTGGCAGCCCGAATGCGCCAAGACCGCGATCGTGCTCAGGGTGCAGCGCAGGAACGGGCCGGACCTCTTGACCTTCGTCGAAGCCGGTGGGCTAGGCCGGCACGGCATGAACGAGGCCGGCATCTGCGTCACCGGCAACTACCTGCGCAGCGACCGCGACTATGGCCAGGAAGGCGTGCCACTGGCCCTGATCCGCCGCAAGGCGATGGAGCAGGAGCATCTCGCATTGGCGATCAAGGTCGTGGCGACCACGCCCAAGGCCTGCTCGACCAACATGATGCTGAGCCAGGACAAGGGCTTCGGCATCGATCTCGAATGCGCGCCGGACGAGGCGTTCCCGATCCTGCCCGAGGACGGGCTGATCGTGCATGCCAATCACTGGGCCAGCCCGGCGGCGCTGGCGAAGCTGCGCGAGACCGGCATCGCGAGTGCGCCGGACAGCCCCTATCGCGACTGGCGCGTCCGACAGCTCCTGAACGAGCCGCGCCGGCCGCTCGGCCGCGAGGACCTGAAGGCGGCCTTGTTCGACGATTTCCTCTCGCCCTTCTCGGTCTGCCGCCCGCCGCGCCCCGGCCAACGCGGCGACATCACGGCGAGCGTGGCGATGATCCTGATCGAGTCGGCCAAGGGCGTGATGGAAGTGGCGCCGCTGCCGGCGCTCAACCGGCATTTCACCTGCTACAGCCTGACCGGCGAGCCGTTTGCGACCGAGCAGGCCGCCTGACCGAGCGACATCGACAGCGCCGCTTGCGGCGACATCTGAGGGAACCGATGCCATGAGACGTCCACTCGCCCTTGCCGTCCTGCTCGCCGCCTGCGCGAGTCCGGTCGCCGCCCAGTCGATCACCGTGGCCGTGGCAGCCGACATCCGCAGCAACAATCCCGGCGTAAACCGCGACGACAGCACCGATGATTTCGCGCTGCAGCTCGTGGAGGGCCTCGTCGGCTACAATGAAGGCGGCAATGCCACCGCGCTGCTGGCGCAGAAGGTCGATCTCTCGGCCGACGGCAAGACCTACACCTTCACGCTGCGCGAGGGGGTGAAGTTCCACAACGGCGCGACACTGACCTCGGCCGACGTGCTGTGGAGCTGGAACCGCTACATGGACCCAAAGACCGAGTGGCGCTGCACGTCGGAATTCGACGGGCGCAGCGGCCTCAAGGTCACATCCGTCTCGGCGCCCGACGCCAAGACCTTCGTCATGACCATCGACAAGCCGAACGCGCTGTTCCTCGACACGATGGCCCGCACCGACTGCGCGATGACCGCGATCCTGCACAAGGACTCGGTCAAGGCCGACGGGACCTGGGATAAGCCGATCGGCACCGGCCCCTACAAGTTCGGCGAGTGGAAGCGCGGCGAATATTTCACGATGACCGCCTTCGACGGCTACCAGTCGCCGGGCCAGGGCAAGATCGACGGCTATGTCGGCTCCAAGCGCCCGCTGCTCAAGGAGGTCAAGTTCCTGATCGTCAAGGACGCGGCGACGGTGAAGGCAGGCCTCATCTCCGGTGCGCTGCAGATGAGCGAGACGCTGCCGAGCGATGTCGAGGAACTCAAGAAGGTGCCGAGCCTCAAGGTCGCGATCGCGCCCAATGCGGTGCGTCATCTTTTCCTGATCCAGACGCGCGACCCCGTGATGGGCAACAAGAAGCTGCGCCAGGCGATCGCCGCCGCCCTCGACTATCCAGAACTCGTCGCAGCCGCCTCCAACAATCTGGGCACGCCGAACAACTCGCCGATCTACTCGACCTCGGGCTATTTCGGCGAGGTCGAGAAACAGGGGCACGCATACGATCCGGCCCGCGCAAAGCAATTGCTGCAGGAGGCCGGCTACAAGGGCGAGAAGATCACGATTCTCGCCAACAAGCGCCCGACCGTGCCGAGCTTCCCCGCCGCGGTGGTCTGGCAGCAGATGCTGCAAGCCGTCGGGATCAACGCCGAGATCGAGATCCTGGACTGGGCGACGCAGCTCGACCGGTTCAACAAGGGCAACTATCAGATGCAGTCCTTCTCGTTCTCGGCCCGCTTCGACCCCGCCATCGCCTTCGAGCAGTTCTCCGGCTCGAAGGACAAGCAGCCGCGCAAGGCCTGGGACAATCCGGACGCGCAGAAGCTGATCGACAAGTCGATGCTGATCTCGGACAAGGCCGAGCGGCAGAAGATCTTCGACGAACTGCATCGCCGGGTGATCGACGAGGTGCCGCTGATCTTCCTCTATAACGGCCTGGACGCGGTCGCCATGAACAAGTCGATCTCCGGCTTCCAGCCCTGGCAGTCCAAGCTGCGGATGTGGGAAGTCACGCTGGCGAAGTGAGGCAGCACGCCCGCTCTCGCCAATCCGGCCGCGGAGCCGGCAGCAGACGCAATAGTCGATAATGCGCCTCATTAGCAATAATAAGGCACATCGCGCCCATGTCGCAGCCGCAACACCCTGCGCCTCGCGCTGCAGCTTGACATGGCCTTCCCGGCCAACCGAACATGAGGCTCATTCTTCGGAAAGGTAGCTTATGCGTCTGTTTGCCGCGTCGCTCGCAACCGAAACGAACACCTTCTCTCCGATCCCGACATCCCGGGCCAATTTCGAGGCATCCGCCTATTTTCCTGCCGGCCAGCACCCGGACCGGGCGACGCATACCACCGCCCCGCTCTATGTCGCTCGGCAGCACGCCAAGAGCGAAGGCTTCGAGCTGATCGAGGGCTCCTGCTTCTGGGCCGAGCCGTCTGGCACCTGCGCCAAGGCCGATTACGAGGAGATGCGGGACGAGATCCTCACCCAGCTCAAGGCGGCGCTGCCGGTCGACGGCGTGCTGCTCGGCCTGCACGGCGCCATGGTCGCGCATGGCTATGACGATTGCGAGGGCGACATCATCGAGCATGTCCGCGCCCTCGTCGGCCCTTCCGTGCCGATCGGCGTCGAGCTCGACCCGCATTGCCACCTGACCGAGAAGCGCGTGCGCCTCGCCGATGCGGTCATCCTCTACAAGGAATACCCGCATGTCGACTTCGTCGAGCGGGCCGAGGAACTGGTCGACATCATCCTCCGGACGATCCGGGGCGAGATCAAGCCGGTGATGTCGCTCTACGATTGCCGGATGATCGAGCTGGTGCCGACGACGCGCGAGCCCGGCCGCTCCTTCGTCGACCGGATGAGCGCGCTCGAAGGCAAGGACGGCATTCTTTCGGTCTCGCTGGCGCATGGCTTCCAGCAGGGCGACGTTCCGGAGATCGGCACCCGCGTCCTCGTCATCACCGACAACGACAAGGCGAAGGGCGACGCGCTGGCTGCAAAGCTTGGCGAGGAGTTCCGCTCGCTCAAGGGGCAGTTCGCCCCGCCCGTGACGCCGCTCGACGAAGCCCTCGACCGCGCGCTCGGCGGCGCCGCCAACGGCCCCCGCGTCATCGCGGATTCGACCGACAATGCCGGCGGCGGCGCGGCCTCCGACAACACCAACATCATCCACCGCCTGCGCGAGCGCGGCATTTCCGACGCGGCGGTCGGCCCGGTCTGGGACCCGGTCGCGGTCGCATTCTGCCTGACGGCCGGGGTCGGCGCGACCATCCCGCTGCGCTTCGGCGGCAAGGCGGCCGCGACCTCGGGCACGCCGGTCGATGGCGAGGTCACCGTGCTCGGTGCGATCCGCGGGGGCACGCAGAGCTTCGGCACCGCCAAGGTGCCGATCGGCGACGCGGTCGGCATCCGCATCGACGGCATCGACGTCGCGCTGCTCTCGCACCGCACGCAGGCGCTGGGCCTGGAGATCTTCACCAGCGTCGGCATCGACCCGACGCAGAAGCGCATCGTCAGCGTGAAGTCGACCAACCATTTCCATGCGGCCTACGGCCCGATCGCCAGCGAGGTGATCTACACCGACGGCGGCGGCCCCTCGCATCTCGACGTGCGCAAATATCCCTATCGCAAGATCAACCGGCCGCTCTGGCCGCATGATCCGCTCCCGCCCGGCCGGCTCGTCGTCTGAGGCCGCTCGAAACGGAAGGAACGAGAGACGAGAAGCATGACCCGACGAGGGCCAGACGAGGCGAATGCCCGCGGCCTTCCAAATGCAACGGAGGAGAACCAGATGAAAACGACACGCCGAGGTTTCGTTCAGGGCGGATTGGCAACCGGGGCGCTCGTCGCCGCGCCGGCCACGATCCGCGCGCAGACCACCCCTTCCGCCGCCCGCACCATCCGCGCCGTGCTGCACGGCGATCTTCGCGTCTTCGATCCGATCTGGACGACCGCGAACATGACCTCCTACCACGCGGGCATGGTCTACGACACGCTGTTCGGCGTGAACGACAAATACGAACCGCAGCCGCAGATGATCTCGAAATGGTCGCTCTCGGACGATCGCAAGACCTATAATTTCGAGCTGCGCGACGGCCTGCGCTTCAGCGACGGCACGCCCGTCACGGCCAAGGACTGCGTCGCCTCGATCCGGCGCTGGGGCGCCCGCGACGGCGGCGGCCAGCACATGATGGCGCGTCTCGCCGACACGCCGGTCAAGGACGACAAGACCTTCCAGATCGTGATGAAGGAGCCCTACGGGCTCGTGGTCGAGTGGCTCGCCAAGGCCGCGACCAATGTCTGCTACATCATGCGCGAGAAGGAGGCCGGGACCGATCCGAACCAGCAGATCAGCACCATCCTCGGCTCGGGACCGTTCCTGTTCAACGAGGGCGCCGTCGTCCAGGGACAGCGCTATGTCTACGACAAGAATCCGAACTACGTGCCGCGTTCCGAGCCCGCCGTCTTCACCTCGGGCGGCAAGGTGGTGAATGTCGACCGGGTCGTGTTCGAGAACATCGCCGACGAGGCGACGGCGATCGCCGCGATCCGGGCCGGCGAGATCGACATGATCGAATACCCGAATGTCGACCTGCTCGACTCGCTCGCCGGCGAGAAGGACATCAAGCTCGAGGTCCTGAACAAGCAGGGCCAGCTCGGCTGGTGCCGCGTGAACTGGCTCCATCCGCCGTTCAACAACGTCAAGGCCCGCCAGGCCATGCTGCACCTGATCCACCCGACCGAGGTGATGAAGGCGACCTTCGGCGACGAGAAATATTTCCGCGGCTGCTCCTCGCTGTTCGGCATGGGCACGCCGATGGAGAACGACGCCAATATCGACTGGTTCAAGACGGCGCCGAACATGGAGAAGGCCAAGCAGCTCGTGAAGGAGTCCGGCTATGACGGGCGCCCGGTCGTCGTGCTGCAGGCGACCAACATCGCCTATATGAACAATGCCGCCAACCTGATCGCGCAATGGATGCGCCAGGCCGGCTTCAACGTCTCGCTGCAGGCTTCCGACTGGGGCGCCGTCATCACCCGCCGCGCCGTCAAGGCCGCGCCGGACCAGGGCGGCTGGAACGTCTTCTTCACCTCGGGCTCGGTCAACGCCTTCGGCAATCCCGTCTCGCTCAGCGGCCATGCCGCCAATGGCGAGAAGGGCTGGTTCGGCTGGCCGAGCAACGAGAAGCACGAGCAGCTGCGCGACAAATGGGCCGCCGCGCAGACGGATGCCGAGCGCAAGCAGATCGCCCGCGACATCCAGCAGAACGCCTGGGACTTCGTGCCGCACGCCTATTACGGCCAGTGGTTCCAGCCGGCGGCGTTGCGCAACCTGACCGGACTGATCGGCATGCCCGAGCTGATCCCGTTCTGGAACGTGAAGAAGGGCTGATCCGAGCCTCGACCCCGACCAGCGGAGCCCGCCTTCCGGCGGGCTCCGCCTGTCCGACCGTCTTCAGGTGATCGTGCCGGCGGCGTGAGGGCGAGCACGCGACAGCACGCGCGAGCGGGGCCTACCAGGAGCTCCGCGCCAGACAAGCGACCCGACGGAGGACGACCGAATCCATGCTGAGCTATCTCCTACAGCGCCTGGTATCGACCATCCTGGTGATGACGCTGGTGGGCGTCTTCGTCTTCCTGTTGCTCCATCTCTCGGCGGGCGACCCCGCCGCCATCATCGCCGGCGACTACGCCACGCCGCAGCAGATCGTCGCGATCCGCCAGCGGCTCGGCCTCGACGACCCACTGCTCGTCCAGTTCGGGCGCTGGGCGCTGCGCGTGATCCAGGGCGATCTCGGCGTCTCGATCTTCTCCAGCACTCCGGTCTCGACGCTGATCCTGCAGCGGCTCGAACCGACGCTTTCCGTCGCCGTGCTGACCATGATCTTCGCGGTGTCGATCGCCGTCACGCTCGGCGTGCTCGCCGCCTGGAAGGCCGGGCGCCCGATCGACCGGCTTCTGATGGGCTTTTCCGTACTCGGCTTCTCGATGCCGACGTTCGTGGTCGGCTACTGCCTGATCTATGTCTTCGCGATCGAGCTGCGCTGGCTGCCCGTGCAGGGCTACCGGTCGATCGCCAACGGCATCGGCCCCTGGTTCCTGCATCTCGTGCTGCCGACGGTGACGCTCGGCCTCGCCTATGTCGCGCTGATCGCGCGCATGACCCGCGCCTCGATGCAGGAGGTGCTGGAGGAGGACTATATCCGCACCGCCAATGCCAAGGGCGTCTCGGCGCGCACCATGCTGATGAAGCATGCGCTGAAGAATGCCGGCGTGCCGATCATCACCGTGATCGGCATCGGCGTCGCCCTTCTCATCGGCGGCGTGGTGATCACCGAGACGGTGTTCAACATTCCCGGCATCGGCCGCCTCGTCGTCGACGCGATCTCGAAGCGCGACTACCCGATCATCCAGGGTGTGATTCTCGTCTTCTCCGGCATCTACGTGCTGATCAATCTCGCGGTCGATCTCTCCTATTCGCTCATCGATCCCCGCATCCGGCACTGAGGCGAGAGACCGATGACCGCAATCGACACCGAAACCCTCCCGACCCCGGCCAGCGGCAACCGCCTGGCCCGGTTCGCCCGGTTCGCCCGCCGCAATCCGACGATGCTGTTCGGCGCCGCCATCCTGATCGTCTTCCTGATCGTCGCCATCATCGCGCCGCTCATCGCCGGCGACCCGATGCTGAAGGCGCCGACCCGCCGGCTCCAGCCCCCCTCGCCCGAACTGCGCTTCGGCACAGACCAGCTCGGGCAGGACGTCTTCGCGCGCACAGTCTATGGCGCCCGCGTCTCGCTCATCGTCGGCTTCAGCGTCGCCGCGATATCGATCCTCGTCGGCCTCGTGATCGGCCTCTTCGCCGGCTATTATCGTCGTCTCGATGCCATCGTCATGCGCCTGATGGACGGGCTGATGGCGATCCCCGCGATCCTGCTCGCCATCGCCATGGTCGCGCTGAACCAGGGCAGCATCGGCATCGTCATCGCCGCGATCTCGATCCCCGAGCTGCCGCGCGTCGTGCGGCTCGTCCGCTCGATCGTGCTCAGCGTCAAGGAGCTGCCCTTCGTCGAGGCCGCCACGGCCTGCGGCGCGCGGACGCCGCGCATCCTGTTCCGCCACATCATGCCGAGCACGATCGCGCCCCTGATCGTGCAGGCGACCTATATCTGCGCCTCGGCGATCCTCGTCGAGGCCTCGCTGTCCTTCCTCGGCGCCGGCGTTCCGCCCGAGGTGCCGAGCTGGGGCAATATGATCGCGTCGAGCCGGCTCTACCTCGCGCGCGCGCCCTGGACGATCTTTTTCCCGGCGATCGCGCTCGCCTTGGTCGTCCTGGCGGTGAACCTCCTCGGCGACGGCCTGCGCGACCGGCTCGATCCGCGCCTGTCGCGGCGGCTGTAGCCTTAAGCCGGGATTGCACGCCGGGCATGCGTTCGCGCGCCCGGCGAATCCCCAGCGCCGCGCTATGCTGTTCCCGCTAACGACGGCAACGAAGCTGGGAGCCTGCCGGAATGACCCGACGCGACACGATCAGACTGGCGCTGCTGCCGACGCCGTTCGAGCCCCTGCCCCGCCTGTCGCAGGCGCTCGCCCGCAACGGCAAGGGACCGTCGATCTGGATGAAGCGTGACGACTGCACCGGCTTCGCCGGCGGCGGCAACAAGGTGCGCAAGCTCGAATATCTCGTCGCCGAGGCCCTGAAGCAGGGCGCCGACACGCTGGTCACCATGGGCGCGATCCAGTCGAACCATGCCCGCCAGACGGCCGCCGCAGCCGCTCGCAGCGGGTTGGGCTGCGTCCTGCTGCTGACCGATTCGGTGGCGGATCGCAGCGAATCCTACCGGAGAAACGGCAACTGGCTGCTCGACCGGATTTTTGGCGCCGATATCCGCCTGCTTCCGCCCGGCGGCGATGCGACCGCGATCGCAGACGAGGCTGTGGCCGGACTGAAGGCGCAGGAGAAGCGCCCCTATTTCATCCCGGTCGGCGGCTCCAATGCGCTGGGCAGCCTCGCCTATCGCGACGCGCTTCTGGAACTGGCCGGGCAGGCCAAGGCCGAAGCCGTCGATATCGACCATATCGTCGTGCCGACAGGCAGCGGCGGCACCCATGCCGGTATCCTCGCCGGCGTCGAGGAAGCCGGGCTCGACTGTCGCGTGCAGGGCGTCAGCGTCTCGCGCTCCTCCGATCAGGCCGGAGCCATCGTCTCCGGGCTGGTGAACGACATCTACGCGTTGGAGGGCCGGCGGCGCGGCAGGCAGGCCGCGCTCGAAATCGATGATTCGCAGGTCGGCCCCGGCTATGGCCAGCCCACGCCCGCGATGATCGAGGCCGTCGAACTGGTCGCGCGGACGGAAGGCATCCTGCTCGACCCCGTCTATACCGGCAAGGCGATGGCCGGACTCGTCGCACTGGTCCGAAGCGGCGCCATCGGGCCGGACGGGACCGTCGTGTTCTGGCATACCGGCGGCGCGCCGGGGCTCTACGCCTATCCGGAAGTTTTTCAGGGGTAGCATCGACTGACGGAATCAGATCGTCAGCCCACGTGCGTCATGGTCGGGCTTGTCCCGACCATCCACGTCTTCATTGATCGAGGACGGTGTTCAAAACGTAGATGCTCGCCACAAGGGCGAGCATGACGACTGTGGTTTCCGTGCCATTTCCCGGCACGTTCTCAATCAGTTCTGCCTGTTCAGCGCCGCGTCAGGGAGCTGTGGACAGCCTCCCTCGGAATGCATCGAGCAGCCGCCGTCGAGAGCCCGGTTTACGACCTGTTAACCATTCCCTCGATACACCGAAGCAACCGAAAATTTACCAAGATAACCGACGTGTTAACTCAACCCCGGCCCATCCGCCTCAAGGGGCGGTCCTATCTTGCGCTGACGCTGACCCCGGAGCTGCCCTTCGAGGACTGGCTGGCGCGGCTCGACGACCTCGCCTCGCGCTCCGCCGGCTTCTTCCTGCGGCGCCCCGTGGTGCTCGACATCACCGGGCTGGATGTCGACCGGGCGCAGCTTCGCACCTTCGTCAGCCAACTCGGCCAGCGCCAGGTCAGGATCATGGGCATCGAGGGCGCCTCCCCGGCGCTGCTCGGCGCAGACCTGCCGCCAGCCATGGCCGACGGGCGCCCGACCTCCGATTTCGAACCTCCGGCCGCCGCGGCCGAGTCTGCCAAGGCCGAGGTTGCCGTCGCCGAGCCGGCCGTGCCGGAGCTGCCCAAGGCGGTTCCGTCGATCATCGTGACGCAGCCGGTGCGCTCGGGCCAGTCGCTGGTCTTCCTCGAAGGCGACGTCACCGTCGTCGGCTCGGTCGCATCTGGCGCCGAGATCGTCGCGGGCGGCTCGATCCATGTCTACGGCACGCTGCGCGGGCGGGCGATGGCCGGCACGATGGGCAACGCGGCGGCGCGCATCTTCTGCCGCAAGCTCGAGGCCGAGCTGATCGCGATCGACGGCTACTACAAGACGGCCGAGGACATGGGCCCCGAATTCCGCGGCAAGCCCGTGCAGATCTGGCTCGACGGCGAAGCGTTCAAGGTCGAAGCGCTCGCCTGAGGCGCACACATAACTCAACGTTCAGAAGGAGCGGTCAATGGGCAAGGTCATCGTCGTCACATCGGGCAAGGGCGGCGTCGGCAAGACGACGTCGTCGGCTGCGCTCGGCGCCGCGCTCGCCCAGGGCGGGGACAAGGTCGTTGTCGTCGATTTCGACGTCGGCCTGCGCAATCTCGACCTGGTCATGGGCGCCGAGCGGCGCGTGGTCTACGACCTCGTCAACGTCATCCAGGGCGAGGCCAAGCTCACCCAGGCGCTGATCCGCGACAAGCGCGTCGAGACGCTCTATCTGCTGCCGGCCTCGCAGACCCGCGACAAGGACAACCTGACGGCCGAGGGCGTCGCGGCGGTGATCGGCGCGCTGAAAGCGAATTTCGACTGGGTGATCTGCGACAGCCCGGCCGGCATCGAGCGCGGCGCGACGCTGGCCATGCGCCATGCCGACATCGCGATCGTCGTGACCAATCCGGAAGTCTCCTCGGTGCGCGATTCCGACCGGATCATCGGCCTGCTCGATTCCAAGACGCTGAAGGCCGAGAATGGCGAGCGCATGGAGAAGCACCTGCTGCTCACCCGCTACGACCCTCTTCGCGCCGAGCGCGGCGACATGCTGAAGGTCGACGACGTGCTGGAGATCCTGTCGATCCCGCTGCTCGGCATCATCCCCGAGAGCATGGACGTGCTGCGCGCCTCCAATATCGGCTCGCCGGTCACGCTGGCGGACCAGGGCAGCGCCCCTGCGCTCGCCTATTTCGACGCCATCCGCCGGCTCAAGGGCGAGCAGATCCCGGTCACGGTGCCCGGCGAGAAGCGCGGCTTCTTCGGCAAGTTCTTCGGAAGGAAGGCGGCATGAGCATGAATCTGTTCCGCCTCTTCTCCCGCCCCCGCTCGGCCCCCGCCGCTCGGGAAAGGCTGCAAGTGCTGCTCGCCCATGAGCGCGCCGCCGCCGGCGGCGATGCCGACCTGCTCGGCAAGCTGCGGGACGAAATCCTACGCGCGATCTCCAAGCATATGCAGATCGACGACGACAAGGTCAGCGTCCGGATGGAGCGCGGCGCCCAGGTCTCGACGCTCGCCGTCGATATCGAGGTTCCCTTCGACGCCGGCAAGAAGGCGGCGTAACCGCAATCGTTCCCTTGGGCGCGCGGCGGCTATCGGCCGGCCGCGCGTCCGATGATTTCGTCGACCTCGTCGCGATCGATGCGGCGCTGCTCGGACAGCCGCCGGGCAATGGCGGCCTGGGCCGCGAGCATCGCCGGGCGGTACAGGATCGCGGTGGCAGCCGCCGCGCAGCGCTCGCGCAAGGCGGCCTCGTCCGCGGGCTGAAGCAGCGCGATATAGGGCCGCATCTGGCGGAGATCGTCCTCATGGGAAGCGATCGCGCCCGGATACCATTTCAGCCCCTTCTCATTCCAATAGATCATCTCGCCGCAATAGCCGGCGGAGAGGATGATGATCTCGACCTCGGCCCTTCGGCGGTCGACCGGGCGGTCGGCCCGGAATCCGCGCGTGTAGGGTTCGAAGCAGGTCTCGCCCGAGACGCCATAGGGCGGCCGCAGCCAGGCATGGGTGATGGCGCGCCGATGCTCCCAGCCGACGACGATATGGCCAGCCTCATGAAACGCGCAGGCCGCGCGCCGGATCTCGACGGGGATATCGTTCGGAATCGGCATGGCGCTTCACTGTCACCGCCAGCCCTGCCCGCGCAACCCCACGTTCAGTCGAGCAAGATTGCGCCGAAGTTCCGTTGCGGATCGACATCCGCGACGAGGCGCCCGGTCGGGGTCGCGGCATTGCCGCCGGTGCGCGCGAGCCAGCGGCCCGAGCCTGGAGCGGCGTGCAGCACGCCGCCGCCGACCACATCCTGCCCCCGGACGAGGACATGCTCCGGCCAGCCGGTGACGCGACGGCCCGCGAAGGGCGTGAAACCGGTCAGGTCATGCATCGCCGCATCGGTGATCTCCACCTGCCTGCCAGGGTCCCAGATCGCGATATCTGCGTCGTAGCCGGGCAGCAGCGCGCCCTTGCCGGGAAGGTTGTATATTTCGGCCGGCGCCGTCGCCGTGAGGTTGACGAAAGCTTCGAGCCCGCGACCGGCGAATTCCGGGCGGCCTTTCGAGACCAGCGCGTCGAAGAGCAGGGGCAAACGTGTCTCAAGGCCCGGCAGGCCATTGGCGATCTGCTTGAAATTCGGATTCGGCCCGGCCGAAAGCTTGCCGGTCTCGTCGAAGCGATAGGGCGCATGGTCCGAGGAGACCGTCTGGATGTCGCCGAGCGCCAGCGCCTGCCAGAGCGCCTCCTGATCCGCGATCTCGCGCGGCGGCGGCGAGCACATCCATTTCGCGCCTTCCAGACCGGGCTTGTCGAGATCGTGCCGGGTGAGGAAGAGATATTGCGGGCAGGTCTCGGCGAAGACCTTGAGACCGCGCCCGCGCGCATCGCGGATGACCTGCGCGCCCTCGGCCGTCGAGACATGGAAGATCATGATCGGCTGATCGAGCAGTTCGGCCACGGTGATCAGCCGGTTGAAGGCCTCGGCCTCCGAGCCGCGCGGATGGCTGATCGCATGGTATTTCGGCGCGACATAGCCCTTCTCGACGAGCTTCCTGCCCATCCAGGAGATCATGCCGTGGTTCTCGGCGTGTACGCAGATCAGCGCCCGGTTCTGCCGGGCCGTCAGCAGCAGGTCGAGCAATGGCTCGTCATCGACCTTGATCAGGTCATAGGTCATGAAGACCTTGATCGAGGCGTGGCCTTCGCCGATCAGCGCCGGCAGATCCTGCTGGATCGTCCTGGCGTCGGGATTGGCGACGATGAGATGGAAGGCGTAGTCGATCAGCGCACCGCGCCGAGCCAATGCCGCGTAGTCGTCGACGACCTTCCTGAGATCGAGGCCGCGATGCTGGGCGGCAAAGGAGATCAGCGTCGTGTTGCCGCCGAAGGCGGCCGAGGTCGTGGCGCTCTCGAAGGTATCGGCATTGAGCAGACCGCCGGCCGAGACCTGCTCGACATGGGCATGGGTGTCGATGCCGCCGGGCAGGACGAGCTTGCCGGTCGCGTCGATCTCGCGGGCGCCGGCGCCAAGGCCGAGGCCGAGAGCGGCGACCTTGCCGCCCTTGACCGCGAGATCGGCGCGGAAGCTGCCGGTCGCGGCGCCGACCGTGCCGCCGCGAATGACCAGATCATAGTTCGCCGTCATCTGCCCTCGTCCTTCTCAGCGTACCATCAGCGTGCCGATCGCCATCGCGACCGCCGCTTGCGTCGGGTCGATCACGGGGATGCCAAGCGCATCCTCCAGCGGCCGACGGTGGCGCGCCATGCCGGCGCAGCCCATCACGATGGCGCCGGCCCCGTCCAGGTTCTTGAGCTCGGTGCCGATCGTGATCATGCGCGCCAGCGTGCCCTCGCCCGAGGCGCTTTCCGCCACCGACATTTCGAGCGGACGCTCGCCGGCAAGCCTGTCCATCAGCCCCATCTGGCGGAGATAGCGGATATGGCGCGGGATCGAGCGCGACTTGATCGCAATCACGCCGAAGCGGTCCGCCCGCGTCAGCGCCGTCAGCACGCCGCATTCGGCGATGCCGAAGACAGGGCTCGCGGTACCCTCGCGCGCGACATGCAGGCCGGGATCGGAATAGCAGGCGATGACGAAGGCATCGATATCGTTCGCCGCCTCGACACGGCGCCGCAAAGGCAGCGTGACGCTCTCGACATGCTCCTGCGTCTCGATGCCGAGCGGTCCCTCGCGTAAACTCTCGCAAAGGATTTCAGGCCCCTCCGCGAAGGCGAGCGGCACCAGCGCCTGCCGCAAACCCTCGGTGACCATCTCGTTGGAATTGGGATTGATGACGAGGATGCGAGGGCGGCGATTCATCGCAATGATTCCGACGTGGCAGATTCGGGGTTCAGCATGGCATCGCCAGCCGGTTCATGCGACCTCTCGCACGATCCAATCCGCGAGAATCGTGCAGGCGGCCAGGAAATCGTCGATCTCCATCGCCTCGTACGGATTGTGGCTGCCATGCTCGTTGCGCACGAACAGCATCGCGATCGGCACGCCGGCGGCGGCGAAGGCGGCGGAATCATGGGAGGCCGGACTGCCGAGCGGCATGGTCGCGATGCCCTGCCGGTCGGCCGCCGCCTTCAGCCCCGCGACGATACCCGGATCGACCGGGCCGACCGCGGCGCTGGCGCGGGCGCCGAGTTCGAAACTGACACGCCGGCACGCCTCGATCTCGCCGATGGCGGCCAGCATCCTGGCTTCGACGCGCTCCAGCACGGCGGGATCATAGGCGCGCACATCGAGGCTGAAGGCAAAGCTGCCGGGCACCGTCGTCAGGCCGTGGACGGCGGGGTCGGTGTGGAAGCGCCCGAGCGTCACCGCCATCGGGAAGCCCGCCGCCTCCTCCTCCTGCCAGAGCCGGTCGAGCATCACGGCGAATTCGGCGCCAGCCATGGCGGCGTCGCGGCGGAAGCGGCGGGGCGTGCCGACATGGTCGTGCCGGCCTACGATGCGCGCGTCGGGATAGCGGAAATTGCCTGGCACGCCGGTGCAGATCGCGACCGGCAGCTTCGATTCGACCAGGCTCGGCGCCTGCTCGATATGGACTTCGAGGAAGGCCCGGATCGTGGCGGGGTCGAGATGGCGCTCGCGCCGGCGGATCGCATCGGCATCGCCGCCGCTGGCATCGATGCTGGCGGCCAGCACGCGGCCGTCATCGATGCGCCGGGCTTCGAGCGCGCCATCCGGCAAGGTGCCGAGCGCCGAGCGGCTGCCGATATAGGAGACCTGGAACCAGACGCTCTCCTCGGCCCGCACGCCCATCGCCGTGACGTCGCAGTATGGCTGGATGCCGAGCGCGCGCAGCGTCTCGATGACTACGAGCCCGGCGACGACACCGGCCGCGCCGTCGAAATTGCCGCCATGCGGCACGCTGTCGAGATGCGAGCCCATCAGGATACGCGGCGCCCCGCTCTCGCGGCCCGGCAGGGTGACATAGGTGTTGGCGGCGAAGTCGTGCGAGACGGCAAGCCCGCGCGCCTCGCCATGCTCCACCAGCAGGCGATGGCCGAAATCCTCGCCCGCGCCATACGTATCGCGCGTGATGCCGGGAGCGTCGCGGCTGCCCTCCGACAGCCGACCGAACAGCACCTCCACCCAGTTGCGCTGGGCGGCGACAGCCGTGGCGATCGCCGCGTCGATATGGGGCGTCCTGGCAGTTGCAGTCATCTCGGTCCGGTCGGGTGTCGGGACGGTCTGGTCATGCACCGGCGATCGGCGGCGAGGACCAGGCCTGTTTCGGCTCATGATAGGCGCTGCCGGACGGCAGCCGGGGGACTCTGGGCCAGCCCGGTCAACCGGACAATGGCTCCGTCTATGCGGATTTCCGGGGCGACATTCGCAGGCTGAATAGCGCGATCCGTCTCAACCGGAGCCGAGCTTGGCGGCCGTCTCGGCAGCGACGAGCCGGACCTCGCGCAGGAAGGCATCGGCAGCCCGCGAGATCGGACGCTTGCGCGAGCGGACGGCGGAAGCACGGACCTCCGAAGCCGGCGCGAAAGGGCGGATGGCGAGGTCGTAATGGCCGCTGAAGACCGGAGACAAGGGATCGACCACGGCGACGCCGACACCGCTCTCCGCCAGCACGCAGGCCGTGTTGCAATAGCGGACCTCGACGGAGAAGCGGAAGGGCACGTCTGCCTGCGCGAAGGCCCGGCGGACGATCGTACCCATCCGGGTTCCCTGTTCGAGGGCGATGTAGGGCGCCGCGCGCAGATCCTCCGGCGTGATGGTTTCCTTAGTCGCTAGCGGATGCTCGGGCCGCATGACGCAGACCATGTCGCCGGCAAAGAAGGTCTCGGCTTCGAGCCCGCGATCATCGTCCAGCCCCATGACGAAACCGAGTTCCGCGGTGCCGTTCTCGACGCTCTCCAGCACATGCTCGAAGCGCCGGATGTCGAAGGAGATCCTGACCTTCGGTCGCTTGGCGAGGAAGTTGCGCAGCGCCGCCGGCAGGACGCCATAGCCCAGGGGCGGCGTCGCGATGATGCGGATATGGCCGGCGCGGTTTTCCTTGATGTCCTGCACCCTGGCCTCGAGAGCCGCATGCAGGGTGAAGATCGGTTCGGATTCCTCGTAGAGCGTGCGCGCCTCCGCCGTCGGGAACAGGCGGTTGTTGACGCGCTCGAACAGCGGGAAGCCGACCTGGCTTTCGAGATGCTTGATCGCATTGCTGACTGCCGGCTGCGACAGCCCCAGTTCCTGCGCGGCGCGAACCGTGGTCTCGCAGCGGACGACAGCGCGCAGAAGTTCGATCTGGCGGAGATTCATGACAGGATTCCGAATAGAGTGGCACCACTCTATTCGGTCAGCAAATCATAGGCCAGATCAGGCCCAGCGCAGGCTCGGCGGCGCGAGCTCGTCGACAGAGCGGCCGGCCCAGTCAAGCGAGGAGGCCTTGGCCAGTGCGCGGCGCTGCGCCTGCTCCAGCCCGTCGGAGGCGGCGCGATAGTCCATGGTCAGGACCTTGCCGTCGGCAACGACCTGCCTGCCCTGCACGAAGACATGGGAGACGGCGCGGTCAGCGGCCGCGTTGACGAGGCTCTTCAGCGGGTCGCGCGTCGGGCGCATCATCGGGTGGGTCAGGTCGACCATGACGAGATCAGCCTGCGCACCCGTGGCCAACCGGCCGATATCGTCGCGGCCGAGCAGCTTCGCCCCGCCGAGCGTCGCGGCGCGGAAAACCTGTCCGGTCGTCACGACCGCATGGCTCTCGCCGGTGATGCGGGCATAGACGCCGGCATGGCGCAGTTCCTCCAGCATGTTGTGCGGGAAGGTGTCGGTTCCGATGCCGATATTGACGCCGGCCTTCAGGTAGCGGCCGAGATCGCGCAACGTGAAGCCGCGCCGGCCGAAGACGGTCGGGCAATGGGCGACCGAGGTGCCGGTCTCGGCGAGGCGGGCGAGATCGGTGCGCGTCGGCCAGCGCACCCAGGGATGGTCGTCGAGGAAGATCGCATGGGCGATCGAGGCGTTGGGCGCGAGGAAGCCGACCGAGTCGAGCCACTGGACCGGCGAGAGCCCGCTGCGGCGAACCATCTCGTGGAATTCGCTGATCGATTGGCCGGCATGGGTCTGGATCGGGATATTGCGCTCGGCGGCCGCCGCGATCGAGGTGCGGAACAGCTCCTCCGTGCAGGTATCGATCTGGGCCGGGCAGGCCATGCCGGAAAGCCGGCCGGATTCATGGGCGAGCGCGGCATCGATCACCCTGAAGGCATCTTCCATCGCCTTGCGGCCGGCCGCGTCGTCGAGCTCGTATTCGACGGTATAGCCGTTGCGGGTGAACCAGCGGCCGTTGCGATACATCGGCGCCATCACCATGCGCAGGCCGCTCGCCGCCGCGCGGTCGAGCCAACCCTCGCTCGGGAAGGAGAGATCGACCAGCGTCGTGGTGCCGGACATCAGCAGTTCCGACCAGGCGACGTGGTTGAGATGCGGGATGCCCTCCGCATCGGCACGGAACAGCCAGAGGAACTCGTAGAGCGAGGAATTGTAGAGCTTGGGCGTACCGACCTCGTCAGTCATGCCCTTATTGCCGGGCTCGCTCGACGGGTGGGAGTGGATGTCGACGAGGCCGGGCATGACCATGAAGCCCTTGCCGTCGATCTCGCGGGTGACCGCGCCGGTGTAGCCCTCGCCGAGATGCAGGATGCCGCTGGCGTCGAAAACGACATCGACATCGCGGCGATAGACATGGTCGTCGGCCGCCGCGTCATAGGCGATGACGATGTCGGCGTTGCGGATGCGGGTGGTCATGGCGCTTTCACCTGGGCTCTCCGGATACGTGAGCCCTCATCCTGAGGAGGCCCGAAGGTCCGTCTCGAAGGATGCTCCAGATGGTTCCGGAGCCTCCCGGAACATCCTTCGAGACGCCGTGTACCACGGCTCCTCAGGATGAGGGCTGAGGGCTGGAAGACGGGCTCAGCCCGCCTTCTTCTCCTGCGCGATGAAATGCTCGGCGATCTGCTGGCCGGTGGCGATCCAGACGTCGCCGAACCCGCGAGCGCGGGCCAGGAATTCACGCATGATGCCGATCCGCATCGGCCGTCCGGAGACCTGCGGATGCATCACCATCGAGACGAGGCCGCCCCATTCGCGGAGCTGATCGAGTTCGTCGTTCCAGATCGAGAGCACATGCTCCTTCGGGAACATGGGGCGCGGTGAGAAGCGCTGCGACAGGCCGTAGAGCCAGTCGTCGAAATACATGTCCACCGGCAACTCGATCGGGCCTTTCGAGCCGTCGCGAAGCTTGTGGCGATAGGGCCGGATATCGTCGCGGAAGGAGGAGGAATAGAGGATGCCCTTGTCGCGGAGATAGCCGAGCAGTTCGTCGTAGTTCTCGCCCGAGGGCGCGCGGTAGCCGACCGGGGTGACGCCGAGGATGCGCTTGAAGATGTCGAGCGTCTTGTCGATCTCCTCCTTGTCGACGGTGAAGTCGCCGGGCTCCGGCCGCTTGTGCGAATAGCCGTGATGGCCGATCTCGTGCCCGTCCCTGGCGATGGCCTCGCACATCGCCGGATGCACCTCGACGACCCAGCCCGGAATGAAGAAGGTCGCCTTGATCTCCTGGAGGCGGAGCTGCTCGAGGATCTTCGGGACGCCGACCCGCTCCTCGTAGCCGCCATGCGAGAGCGTCACCAGCCGGTCGGTATTCTTCGCATCATAGTTCAACCAGGCCGTCTCGGCATCGACGTCGAAGGCCGGGAAGACCGCGCTGCGATAGCCGTCCGGCCAGGGGTAGTCCGGCGCCGGGTCGGCGAGGTTGGCGATGCGATGGGGGAAATCGGTCAGCATGGGACGCGTCTTTCGGGAAAAGCGCCCCTGCCGGATGGCCGGGGCGCGAGAGATGCCGTTATGGCCTGATCACTTCTTGGCTTCGCCGTTGATCATCAGCTTGTCGACCTTGGCCTCGCCAAGCTCCCACTTCTTCAGCACGGCGGCATAAGTGCCGTCCGTCAGCATGGTGGCGAAAGCCTTGGCGACGGCGTCGCGCAGCTCGGTGTCCTTCTTGGCGAAGGCCATTCCCTGATGCACCGTGGTGAAGGGCGCCCCGAGGACGGCGTAGACGCCGGGGTCCTGGTTCATCAGATAGGGCAAGGTCTCGCTGCCCTGCACGGCGGCGTCGAGGCGCTTCTGGCGCAGTTGGGTACGGGCATCGGCCGAGCCTTCCGTGCCGACGATCTGCATGGCCGGCTTGCCCTTGGCCTCGCAGTGCTCCTGGCTCCACTTCTCCATCTCCTTCGGGAAGGAGGTGCGGCGGCTGGCACCGACCTTCTTGCCGCAGAGCGCGGCGAGATCCTTGAACTCGTCCTTGCGGTCGGCATTGGTGTAGAACTGCGCGCCCGAGGCGAGGTAGTCGACGAAGTCGAGGGTTTCGCGCCGGCTCGGCAGGTCGCTCATGCCGGACAGGATCATGTCGACGCGGCCGGTGGTCAGCGCCGGGATCATCGCCTCGAAGCCGATTTCCTCCCATTTGATGGTGATGCCGAGCTTTTGGGCGATCGCATTGCCGAGATCGATGTCGAGGCCGGTCAGCGTGCCGGTTTTCGGGTCCTTGAATTCGAGCGGCGGGTAGTTCGGCACATTGGCGACGGAGATGGTCTTCTTCTCCAGGATGCGAGCCGGCAGGGCCTGGGCCTGGGCGAGACCGGAGGTGGCGCAGAGCGCGATGGCGGCAAGGCCGAGCAGGATGGACTTCTTCGACATGATATTCCCCTTCTTTGGTCAGTGACGGACGGCGTTGATGAAGGCGCGGGTGCGGGGTTCCCTGGGCTCGGTCAGCACGGTGCGCGGATCGCCGAGCTCGACGATCTGGCCCTGGTCCATGAAGGCGACGCGATGGCCGACATCCCGGGCGAAACCGAGCTCGTGGGTGACGCAGATCATGGTCATGCCGGTCTCGGCGAGGTCGCGCATAACCTTGAGTACCTCGGAGACCAGCTCCGGATCGAGCGCCGAGGTCGGCTCGTCGAAGAGCAGCAGTTCGGGCCGCATGGCGAGCGCGCGGGCGATCGCGACGCGCTGCTGCTGGCCGCCGGAGAGCTGCGAGGGATAGGCGTCGCGCTTGTCGGCGAGGCCGACGCGCTCCAGCAGGGCGAGCGCCCGCTGCGTCGCGTCCGCGGCCGGCTCGCGCAGGACCTGCACCGGCCCCTCGATGATGTTCTGCAGCGCGGTGAGATGCGGGAACAGGTTGAAGCGCTGGAAGACCATGCCGATCGAGCGGCGCTGGCGCGCGATCGCCTTGTCGTCGAGTTCGTAGAGCTTGTTGCCTTCGCGGTGATAGCCGACGCGCTCGCCGGAGACCCAGAGCGCGCCGCCATCGATGCGCTCGAGCTGGTTGATGCAGCGCAGGAAGGTGCTCTTGCCCGAACCGGAGGGGCCGATGATGCAGAGCACCTCGCCCTTGGGCACGGCGATGTCGATGCCCTTGAGCACCTTGAGCGGGCCGAAATGCTTCTCCACCTTCTGGGCGAGGACCAGCGGGGCGCCGGCGGCGAGATGGTCGGGGTCGGTCGTGCGGACCTGCGGGAGGGTGTCGGTCATCCTGCCGCTCCTCAGCGCTGCGCCGGCGCGGCGACGCCGCGGGCGTAATAGGCCTCGATCCGGCCCTGGATCAGGCTGAGCACGGTGACGACCACCAGGTACCAGATGGCGGCGACGATCAGCAGCTCGATGACACGCGAATTGGCATAATAGATGTTCTGCGCGCTGTGCAGGATCTCGGCGAACTGGATGACGCTGGCGAGCGAGGTCAGCTTCACCATGCCGATGAACTCGTTGCCGATCGGCGGCACGATCACGCGCATGGCCTGCGGCATGATGATCCGCCGCAGCAACTGGAGGCGCGTCATGCCGAGCGTCTGCGCCGCCTCGTACTGGCCGTTGTCGACCGAGAGCAGGCCGGCGCGCACGACCTCCGCCGTGAAGGCGCCCTGCTGGATGCCGAGCCCGAGCAGAGCCGCGACGAAGGGCGTCATCACGTCGACGGTCTTGAACGCGAACAGGCCGGGGATGCCGAGCGTCGGGAAGACCAGCGCAAGGTTGAACCAGAGCAGCAACTGCAGCAGCGCGGGCACGGCCCGGAAGAACCAGATATAGCCGATCGCCGTGTTCGACAGCACGGGATTGGCCGAGAGCCGCATCACCGCGAAGACGACGCCGAGCGTGATGCCGAGCACCATCGCCAGGATCGCCATGACAATCGTGTTGACGAGGCCGGTCAGGATCGCCGGCACGGTCAGGAATTCGGCGACATAGTCCCATTCGATCTGGCCGACGGCGAAGGCGCGCACGATCGCGGCCAGCGCGATGCAGACCGCGGCGGCGCCGATGATCCGCCCGACATGCCGGCGGGGAACGATGATGAGGTTTTCGGTTTCAGCGGTCATCTGGCCTCGATGGCTTGAGGTCGTCGGTGAAAGGAAGGGCAAGCAAAAGACCTGCCGCCGGCTCGGCCGGCCGGCGGCGGGGTGCATTCGCTGGCAGCAAGCCCAGTTTCCGAGCCGGAATCACTGCCCGGCGTCGATCGTAGGCTCGGAGATGCGCTGCCGTTCGAGGCCGAACTTCTTCAGGGCCTGCTGATAGGCGCCGTTCTTCATCACCGCCGCGGTCGCCTTCGCGACTGCGTCGCGCAGCTCGGCGTTCTTCTTGTCGAAGGCGAGGCCGAACAAGGTCTTGTTCAGGGGCTCGCCGACGAAGGCGTAGGTGTTCGGCTCGTCCGCCATGAGATAGGCGACATATTCCGGCCCGAGCACGGCGGCATCGAGCCGCCCCTGCTTGAGTTCGAGCCTGGTCGCGGTCGCGCCGGCCGTGCCGTTCACCGTGATCGCCGGCTTGCCGGCGCCCTTGCAGTTCTTCTCGCTCCAGGCGACGGTCACCGGCATGTAGCTCGTGGTGCGGGGCGCGCCGACGGTCTTGCCGCAGAGATCGGCATTGCTCTTCAGTTCGCCCGCCTTCGCGGCAAGGGCGAAGGGCTGCGCGCCGGTGGCGAGATAATCGACGAAGGTCAGTTTCTCGCGGCGGGAGGGCAGATCGCTGATCGCGGTGCCGATCATGTCGATGCGACCGGTCGTCAGCGAGGTCATGAGTTGCTCGAAGCTCATCTCCTCCCATTTCACGGAAATGCCGAGCTCTTTGGCAATCGCATTGACCAGTTCGACATTGAAGCCGGCACGCTCATTGGTCTTCGGGTCCTTGAAGGCCATCGGCGGATAAGTGGTCTCGATGCCGACGACGATCTGCCCTGCGGATTTCTGCGCTGCCGGCAGCGGAATGCCGCCCTGCTGGGCAAAGGCAGGCGTCGCGGCAGCGAGTGCGGACATCAGAGCGAAGGCGGCTGCCGGAAGGCAGCGTCCGGCCGGACAATGAGCGGTCATCATGGTTCCCCGTTTTGCCGGCCGGCAAGCTCGCGAGGCCCCCCGGAGGGGGCGTGCGGGTTCGGCAGCCGAGCGCCTTTTTGACGCTGCGCGATCTTAGCGGGCATGCCCGGGAACGGAGCGGCCACGCGCTATGATATATTTCCGGCCTCTATTCGGCGCACTTATATGCGCCGGAATCGTGCGGTCCGAGCCTACTCCGCCTGTCTGACGAGCGGAGAGCAGACCATGAATCCCATCGAAATCTGGGTTTTCGGCTATGCCCTGACACGCGGCTACCCCGCCCCGGAGACCGTGCCGAGCGGGCTGTGGCTGAAGGTCGGGAAGCCGGACCAGCGCGGCCGTTTCGTGCTGCGCGCTTTCGATACCGCGGTACTGTCGGAGCTGGCGCGATCGATCGCGGCGCGAGCCAGAGCACGCTGATCGCGACGCCGGACGGCCGGGGCCTCTATCAGGTGCTGGGCTGGCAGCCATGGTCGGAGATCACCTCCGTCATCAGTCCGAGCCGCTGAGATTGCGGAACACGTCCATCCGCCTCGCGTTCCAAGCGGACTCAAGCAAATGGACGGGCGATGCGACACAAACTGATCCACGAAGCCGACGGGCAGAAGACCTTCGCCATCATCCTCGATGCCGGCGACGAGGCCATGGGCTGCCTGAAAGCCTTCGCCCGCGACAATCGGCTGACGGCCGCGAGCTTCAAGGCCATCGGCGCCTTCGAACGCGCCGAGCTCAGCTTCTTCGACTGGTCGAAGAAGACCTATGAGCCGATCCCGGTCGATGAGCAGGTCGAGGTCGCCTCGCTGACCGGGGACATCGCCGTCGAGCCCGGCGGCGAACCCGGCGTCCATGTCCATGCCGTTCTCGGGCGCCGCGATGGCGGCGCCGTCGCGGGACATCTGAACAAGGGGGTCGTCCGCCCGACGCTGGAGATCATCCTGACCGAGCAGCCAGCCCATCTGA
Source organism: Bosea sp. ANAM02 (assembly GCF_011764485.1). Taxonomy (NCBI): domain Bacteria; kingdom Pseudomonadati; phylum Pseudomonadota; class Alphaproteobacteria; order Hyphomicrobiales; family Alloboseaceae; genus Allobosea; species Allobosea sp. ANAM02. The sequence goes on from NZ_AP022848.1 coordinate 4,555,731, forward strand.
AAAAGCGGCGGGATCACGAGACCGGCCTTATGCTCATCGCCTTGGAAGACTAAATCGATGGGCGATTTCGGGAAGGCAGGCACAGCATGATGCGCATTCTAACCGCAGCGACGGCGGCCTTGCTGGCCATGCTGATTGCGCTGCCCGCCAGCGCCCAATTCGATGCGACTCCCGGCAATGGTCCGCTTTATCCGGGCGGTCCGCGACAGGGGCTGGGACCGCCATCTATCACCGACAATGTGCCGGACATCCGGCTGCGTTCGAGCCAGGGCGGAATTCCGGGAGCCGGGCCGCCGGTCGGAGCCGGAGCGCCCAGCCCACGCTTCTACGAACCGAGCCCGTCATCGGGACGGTCTTATCGCCGGGCGGAGCGGACGAGCGGCCTCGGGCGCCATTGCCGGACGCAGGCGCGGCAATGCACCCTGGCGCGACCGGCAGCGCTCGGAGATGATTGCGCCTGCCACACGTCCAAAGGGCGCCGGCGCGGTTTCGTTATCCGCTGAAGCATTTTCGAGCGAAGCGGAGACCGGTTCGCGTGAAGAAAGTACGTTAAAATAAAGACTTAGATCAATTCCGCGATGCGGAATTGCGGAATTGATCTAGCCCCCGACGAGGCGACAGATACCCGATCATGCAGCCGCTCTCGCCCAGGCAGGAATTGCGCCGCGCCTTCAAGCATATCGAGCGTGAATTGCCACCCCGGCTGGCCAGGAGCCTGCGCTGGCTGCGACATCCCGATTCCCGGCTGATCCGCATCCCCGCCGGCATCGCCCTGATCGCAGGTGGAATCTTCTCGTTCCTGCCCGTGCTCGGCGCCTGGATGCTGCCGCTCGGTCTGCTCCTGCTCGCCGCCGATATTCCGATCCTGCAACGACCGATGGCGCGCTTTGCCCTGTGGTGCCTGCGCCTGCTCGATCGCTTTGGTTCGCGTCGCAGGCGCGACTGACAGCCCCGTCAGACGATCAGCTCCGCGAGAGGCAGGCGTGCTCGCGGCACCCCGGCGCCAGGCGGAACATGGCCCAGCCGGAAGACATTGACGAGCCTGCGTCCGGCCGGCAGCGGATGGCGCTGAACGAGGGCGGCGTTGCTGATCGGCCAGTCGGCGAGCACCGAGACCGGACAGGCGCCAAGACCCAGCGCCGCGATCGCGAGCCAGGCGCGGTAGAAGGCGCGCCCGGTCTCTAGGGGCCCTCTCCCTCGGGCCCGGCGCCGATCCGACGCAGGTGCTGCTCGCAGCTTCCCTGGGCGGGACGAGTGGGGCTAAGGCGGCTCCGACTACCGAACCGAAGAAGCCGTAACGCCTCAGCCAGTCATCCCGGCCGGAGCGAAGCGAAGAGCCGGGATGACGGCGCGGTTCCCCGTAAAATCAGTTGGCCGTGGCGTGTAGCGCGCTGCTCAGCTCTCGCTCTTCCCGAAGAGCTGCGACACCGCCAGCAGCAGCGACGTGATCACGATCATGAGCGTCGAGATCGCGGCGATGGTCGGATCGATCTGGTCGCGCAGCGCCAGGAACATCATGCGTGTCAGCGTCGCATTGTCGCCGCCGGAGACGAAGAGCGCGATCACGACCTCGTCGAAGGAGGTCAGGAAGGACAGGATCGCCGAGGTGACGAGGGCGAAGCCGATCTGCGGCGCCGTCACCTGTAGGAAGGCCTGGGTCCGCGTCGCGCCGAGGCTGCGCGCCACCCGCTCCTGGTCGAGATCGAAGCTCTTCAGGGCCGAACCGACGATCAACATGACGATCGGAACGGCCAGCATCGTATGCGCCAGCACGATGCCGACGAACGAGTTCACCATCTTGAGCTGCACATAGGCGTAGAACAGCGCGATGCCGACGAGGATGACCGGCACGATCGTCGGCGTCAGCAGGGCGAGGATCGCGAGCCCGGCGAAGCGCAGGCGCCCGGCATGCAGGCCGTAGGCCGCGAGCGTGCCCATCGGCGTCGCCAAGAGCGCCGTGCAGAAGCCCGCCTTGAAAGAGGTCGCGGTCGCAGCCATCCAGCTCGACGAGGAAAAATAGGCCTCGTACCAGCGCAGCGACCATTCCCGCGGCGGGAACTCCAGATATTGCGACTGGGAGAAGGACATCGGGATGACGATCAGCGTCGGGATCGCCAGGAAGGCCAGCACCAGCACGCCGAGCGCATAGAGCCAGAGCCGCGCGCCGTGGCTGATCTGGGTGTCGCTCGCGGGGCGATCGAGCCAGCCCATCTCAGTGCCCTGCCCCGAACAGGCCGGCGCCGCGCGACAAGCGCGCCGCCAGCACGAGCACGACCAGCGTGATCGCCAGCAGCACAACGCCGAGCGCGCTCGCCGCCCCCCAGTTGAAGAACAGTTCGATATCGTTGGCGATACGGTTCGAGACCATCGTCACCTTGCCGCCGCCGAGCATGGCCGGCGTCACGTAGAAGCCGAGGCAGAGCACGAAGACGAGCGCGGCCCCGGCCGCGAGCCCGGGCAGCGAGAGCGGGAAGAAAACGGTCCAGAAGCCGTGGACCGGCGTCGAGCCGAGGCTGGCGGCAGCGCGCAGCAGGTTGCGGTCGATCGCGCGCATCGCGCCGTAGAGCGGCAGCACCATGAAGGGCAGCATGATATGGACCATGCCGATCAGCGTGCCACCCATGTTGTGGACGAGCTGCAAGGGCTCGCTCCACAGGCCGAGCTTCATGCCCCAGGTGTTGATGAGCCCGCTGCGCTGGAGCAGCACGAGCCAGGCATAGGTGCGCACCAGCAGCGAGGTCCAGAACGGCAGCAGTACTGCGATCATGCAGAGATTGGCGGCCCGACGCGGCAGTTGCGACAGGAAATAGGCCAGGGGATAGCCGAGCAGGATGCAGATCAGCGTGGTGACGAAGCTGATCTCGAAGGTGGTGCGGAAGGTCCGGCCATAGGAGGGCTCGGCCAGCATGCGCCGGTAATGCTCGAGACTCAGCGCGCCGCTGTCGTCGAGGAAGGACAGGCCGAAGAGCCAGCCCAGCGGTACGAGCATGGTGACGGTGACGAGCAGGAGCGCCGGCACCGCGAGGCCAGCCAGCCCCATGCGCTCGCGCCACTGGTCGCGCCGCAGGCCCGAGGCATGGTCGTCGCCAGCCGTGCCGGCGGCATCGAAGGCGCTCGCGGCCGTCACGGCGCGCCTCGCGCCTCGTCGGGCAGCAGCACGGTATCGGAGACCGCGATTCCGATGCGGACGGGCGTACCCGGTGCAGGCGGCGGACCCTCGCCACCGCGCGTCGTCAGGCGCAATGCCACCGGGCTGCCGCCGTTCAAGACAGCCTGAAGGAGCAGCGTGTCGCCCTGATAGACCGCGCCGGTGACGCGGCCGTCGAAGCAGTTCATGTCCTCGCCCTCGCCCGGCCCGAGCAGATGCAGGCGCTCCGGCCGCAGCACCATCGTGCAATGCCCCTGCCGGGTCGGCAGGTTGCCGGCACGGATGATAGAACCCGCCGCGCGGGCGACACCATCGGCCACAGCGACGTCGAGGAAGGAGGATTCGCCGATGAACTCGGCGACGAAGCGGCTGCCGGGATCGTCATAGATCGCGCGCGGCGTGTCGATCCGGGCGATGCGGCCGCGATCGAGGATGGCGACGCGGTCCGACATGGTCAGCGCCTCGCGCTGGTCATGCGTGACATAGACGGTGGTCGTGCCGAGACGCTCATGGAGCTGGCGCAACTCGATCTGCATGCGTTCGCGCAACTGCTTGTCGAGCGCCGAAAGCGGCTCGTCCATCAGGATGATGCGCGGCTCGAAGACGATGGCGCGTGCGAGCGCGACGCGCTGGCGCTGGCCGCCGGAGAGCTGATCGATGCGGCGCCCGCCGAAGCCGCCGAGCTGGAACATCTCCAGGGCCGCCTCGACGCGGCGAGCCACCTCGGCCGCCGGCACGCGCCGCAGCCGCAGGGGAAAGCCGACATTGCGAGCGACATCCATATGCGGGAACAGCGCGTAATTCTGGAAGACCATGCCGATCTCGCGCTTGTGCGGCGCGAGGCGGACGACCTCGCGCTCGCCGAAGCGGATCGAGCCCTTGTCGGGCCGCAGGAAGCCGGCGATCGCCATCAAGAGCGTCGTCTTGCCCGAGCCGGAGGGACCGAGCAGGGTCAGGAATTCGCCCGGCCGGACGTCGAGATCGATCTCGTCCAGCACCGGCACAGCGCCATAGGCCTTGCTCAGCCGCCGGACCGCGATGCCTAGGGCCGTAGCGGAACCCGGCCCGGCAGCGGCCGCAGCGTGCGGCCGCTCGTGATCGCCGGCCTGCCTCATTCGGTCAGCATGTTCTGGTAGGCGGAGGAGGCCTGGGCTTCGAACTTGATGTACCAGGCGAGGTCGACCGGCAATTGCCTTGCGGCGTTGTCGGGATGGGACGGCAGGGTCTTGGCATAAGCCGCGTCGATCGCGCCGCCCTCATAGGCCTTCTTGTTGGTCGGGCCGTAGGTGATGCATTTCGTGAACTCGGCCTGGTATTGCGGCTTGCTGATCTCGGCGAGGAACTTCATCGCCAGATCCTTGTTCGGCGCGCCCTTGGCGATCGCGAAGCAATCATAGTCGAGCAGGCCCTGATTGAAGGTATAGGCGACCTTGGCGCCATCCTTGGCGGCGACGTCGAAGCGGCCGTTCCAGCCGGTGATCATGTCGACCTCGCCGTCCTTCATGAGCTGGGCATGCTGCGCGCCCGAGCTCCACCAGACCGCGATATGCGGCTTCAATTCGCGGATCTTCTTGATCGCTCGCTCGATGCCGCCGGGCTGGGAGAGGACCTCATAGACCTTGTTTGCCGGGACACCATCCGCCATCAGCGCCGGCTCGAGCGCGCCGGCTACCCCCTTGCGATAGGAGCGCTTGCCGGGGAACTTCTTGACGTCCCAGAAATCGGCCCAGCTCTGCGGCCCGTTCTGGCCGTAGGTCTTGGTGTTCCATGCCAGCACGGTCGAGAACACGTCGCCGCCGACGCAATAGTCCTGCGCCGCGCCGGGCAGGAAATTCGAGGTGTCGATGACCTTGTAGTCGAGCTTCTCGAGGATGCCCTCGGCGCCGGCGCGGGCGGCGCTGCCGGAGCCGCTGGCGACCACGTCCCAGGTCACGGCGCCAGCCTTCACCTTGAGGCGCAGGTCCGCGATGCTGGTATAGGTCTCCTCCTTGATCTTGATACCCAGCGCCTTGGCGGCGGGCTGGAAGAGCGCCTTGCTCTGGCCGTCCTGATAGGAGCCGCCGAAGGAGACGACGGTCAGTTCCTGCGCCCAGGCGGGCGCAGCGCTCAACAGGCCCAGGCCCATGACGAGGGCAAGGGCCGTTCTCGTCGGCATGATCGGCTGGCGCGGCATGTGTCTGTTCTCCCGTTTGAACGATGCGTTCCCCATGGACGGGCGCGCGGTTGACCGGTCAGCGGCGTCCGCACATCTCGCCTTATGCAGGGTCCGGCGAAATTGGTCTGGCCATAAGGTCCACTCTGAGAATTCGGGGCGACCAATCCGATGAGTTAGCGCGCCAACCGGTCGCGCCAGCTGTAGTAGAGGACGGACGGCGCAAGGAACCAGGGATTGCCGGAGTAGAAGGGTCGCGTCTGGAAGGGCAGGCCGTCGAAAGCGGTCTTGCCTTCCGCAAGGCCAAGCACCTGCTGACCCAGCCGCATGCCAAGATAGCTCGCCATGCCGACGCCGGAGCCGCAATAGCCCATGGCGTAATACATGCCGTCGTGACGGCCGATATGCATCAACTCGTCGAAGCTGTAGGCGACGAGGCCGCACCAGGAATGGCTGATCTTGCGGTTGGCCAGTTCCGGGAAAATCCGGCTCATCGCGGCATGGAGCAGCGGCCCGCTACGGCGCGGATCGGTCTCGCTCAGCGAGACGCGGCCACCGAACAGGATGCGGCGACGGTCCGGCGAGGCGCGGTAGTAATAGACCACCTTGCGGGTGTCGCTGACGATGCGGTTCTTCGGGATCAGCCTGTCGACCAGCGCCGGCTCCAGCGCCTCGGTCGCGATGACATAGCTGCCGATCGGGATGACGCGGCGGCGCAGCCAGCCGGTCAGAGGGCCGGTATAGCCGTTGGTGGCGATGACGACGTCGCGGGTGCGGATCGTGCCGCGCGGCGTCTGGACAAGGAAATCCTGCCCGATGCGCTCGATGCCGGTCGCCGGGCAATGCGGCACGAGTTCCGCGCCGGCCGCGACGACGCGCTGCAACAGGCCCTGATGGTAGCGGGCCGGATTGATCGAGGCATGGCTCTCGTAGACGACGCCGCCATGGTAGAGATCCGAGCCGATCTCCGTGCGCTGCTCGGCGCGCGGCACGACATGGCAGGCGACCTCCAGCCCCTTCGGCTGGGTGCCGACGCTGCGGGCCAGTTCCTCGTATCTGCCGGGCGCATGCGCCGCATGGAAGCGGCCGACGACGCCGAAATCGCAATCGATCTGCTCGTCGTGGACGAAATCGCCGATATAGCGAAGGGAGTTCCGGCCCTCCTGCATGATCGCGAAGGCGCGCTCCCGGCCATGGCGGCGGGCGAGTTCGTCGAAGCCTGGCTTCACGCTGGTCGATATCTGGCCGCCATTGCGTGTGCTGCAGCCGAAACCCGCCGCCTCGGCATCGAGGACGACCGTATGGCGCCCGCCGCGCGCCGTCTGGAGCGCGGCCTGCAGGCCGGTATAGCCGGAGCCGACGACGACCACCTCGGCCTGCCGTGGCGGCTCGCTGCGCGGCAGGTCAGGCCGGGGCACCGCGTCCCACCAATAGGGCGCGGCCTTGAAATCACTGGCGAACAGATCGCTCGACATCGTCTCAATCTTCCCCCGGATCAGATCCGCGCCACCACACTCTTGAGCTTGCAGTAGGAGCGCAAGCCCGCCATGCCCTTGGCGCGGCCAAAGCCGGATTTGCGGTTGCCGCCGAAGGGCATCGCGATGCCGCCGGCGAAGAACTCGTTGATATAGACCTGCCCCGCATCGACCGCCCGGGCGAAACGCCAGGCCTTGGCGTGATCGCGCGTATAGATGCCGGCGACCAGCGCATAGGACGTCGCGTTCGCAGCCGCGATGGCCGCCTCGAAATCGGCGACGACCTGCACCGTCAGCACCGGCCCGAAGATTTCCTCCTGAACCAGCGGATCGTCCGGGCCATCGGCCAGCACGATGGTCGGCCGATAGAACCAGCCTCCGCCGCACGCCTCGGGCGGTACGATCGCGCCACCCGCGAGAATGCGATTGCCGGCGGCGCGGGCGCGGTCGACATGGTCGGCGACGCGCGCGAGCTGCGCCGGCGAATTGATCGGCCCGATCCCGGCATCGCTCAGGCCATGGCCCGGCCGCAAGGCCTGCGCGGCGGCGACAAGGCGTTCGAGCAAGGGAGCGGCGATCGCCTCCTCGACGATCAGGCGCGAGCCCGCCGAGCAGATCTGCCCGGCATTCTCGAAGATCGCTTCCATGATTCCGGCCACGGCCGCGTCGCGGTCGCAATCGGCAAGCACGGCGAGGGGAGACTTGCCGCCGAGTTCAAGCACGAGCCGGGTGACATGCTCGGCCGCGGCCCGCATCACGCGTTGCCCGGTGGCGACCGAGCCGGTGAAGGTGATGTGGTCGATGCCCGGATGGGCGACGAGCGCCGCGCCGGCCTCGGCGCCGGTACCGGCAACGACGTTGAGCACGCCTGCGGGCAAGCCGGCTTCGTGCAGCAGTTCCGCCAGCATCAGCGTCGTGAAGGGCGTCTGCTCGGCCGGCTTGACGACGAGCGTGCAGCCGGCCGCGAGCGCCGGAGCGATGCCGCGCGCCGCCGTCGAGAGCGGGTAGTTCCAGGGCACGATCTGGGCGGCGACGCCGACCGGCTCCTCGATCGTCAGTCCGATATGGTCGGGGCCGAGCGGCATGCTGTCGCCATGCAGCTTGTCGGCCGCGCCGGCATAATAGGCGAAGGCCTTCACCACGCCGCCGACATCGCCCTCGGCTTCCATGAGCCGCTTGCCGGAATCGAGGGTCTCGACCACGGCGAAGCGGGCCCCGCGCTCGGCGATCAGGCGGCTCGCCCGCATCAGAATCTCGCCGCGCGCGGCCGGGCTCAGGCGCGTCCATGGGCCGGACAGGGCGGCGCGGGCGGCTGCGACCGCTCGTTCGATATCCTCACCATCACCGGCCGCGATGGTAGCAAAGGCCTTGCCCCGGCCGGGATCGAAGCTCTCCATCCGCCGCCCCGAGACGGATTCGACGAAGCGCCCGTCGATGAAATGCCCGCCTGGCAGGCCGGCGAGCGTTCCCGTCCGCAAGGCTTCGGCGACAAGTTCGGCACGGTTCAGGATCACGCGCCGATCTCCGTGACCTGATAGGCGGCCTTGTCGAGCCAGGACGGCTCGATCTCGACGCCCCAGCCTGGCCCGTCGGGTATCGCCACCATGCCGTCGCGCGCCTGCGGCGGGTTGCGCAGCAGGCCCTGCTCCCAGGGGTAGTAATCCGGTCCCTCGATCGAGAATTCGACATAGGGGCCGGCATTGGCGAGCGCGCCCATGATGTGCAGCGTGAAAACGGTCACCAGCGTCTGGTTGGCCGAATGCGGCGTCACCGGCAGGCCCGCTTCCTGCGCCCAGCGCGCGACTTTCAGCATCCGCCCGACGCCGCCGATATAGCAGACGTCCGGCTGTACGACGTCGACCACCCGGCCGTCGATCATCGCGCGCCAGACCGCAAGATCGCAGTCCTGCTCGCCGCCGGTGACGTCGAGGTCGAGCGCTTCCCGAACCTCGCGGGTCCAGGCATGCTCCCAATAGGGACAGGGCTCCTCGAAATGAACGATGCCGTGATCCTGCAACATCCTGCCGACCGCGATGGCCCTGGCCGGCGAATAGGCGCTGTTGCCGTCGACGAGCAGCGTCGCATCGGTGCCGAGCGCGCGCCTGACCTGCGGCACGATCGCCTCCGTCCGGCCCGGCCACTCGTCGATATCGCGGCCGCATTCGCGCCCGACCCGGAATTTGAAGGCGCGGTAGCCATGAGCGTCGCGCAGGCGTAGGAAGCGCTCGGCCTCGGCCTCCGGCGTGATCTCGCCGCGCTTCATGCTTGAGGCGTAGACGGGGAAGGGTCGTGGCGTGCCGCCGAGCAATTCGCAGACGCTCTTGCGCTCGATCCGGCCGCGCAGATCCCACAGGGCGGTGTCAAGCCCGGTCATGGCACGGCAGAGATAGGACCCGGGGAACTTGTGCTCGCGCTCGCCGACGGTCGCGATCAATTCGTCGATGTCGACGGCGTCCGCACCAACCGCCCAGCGCGCGACCTGCCGGTGGAAGACGGTCGCGGTGATGTCGGCATTATAGGGCGAGAACTGACCCCAGCCCTGGCTGCCATCCTCGCATGTGGCGCGGACGAAGCCGACATCCTGCGTCGAGAAGCTTTCGAGCCGGGTGATCTTCATCGCAGCCGCTATCCGTTCCGGGAGCGCCGCCCGGCGGGACCGCAGGCAGCTTCGGCGCAAGAAGGGGCTTGAATTGGCCTGATCCCAAGGTCCATTCTCACCAAATCGACAGTCCACTCTTGTCCCGGGACAGCATGGTCAAACGCGAGGAAGGCGCCCTGCTCCAGTCGATTGTGCTGGACCGCGCGGGCGAGCATGGGCTCAGCGTCCAAATCTGCGCCGGCCTGCGCGAATTGATCCTCGGCGGCACGCTCAAGGTCGGCGAGCGATTGCCGGCGACGCGGACGCTGGCGCAGGAATTCAGGGTCGCGCGCACCACCATCGTCGAGAGCTTCGAGCGGCTTGCGGCGGAAGGGCTGATCGAGACCCGCGTCGGATCAGGCACCTATGTCAGCCAGGCGCTGGCGAACGAACGGCCGACGCCGGCCGCCGCGGCCATCGCCGCACCGACCGCGCGGGTCAAGCTGGCGCTGGCGATGAACACGGCGTCAAAACTGTTCGGCACGCGCCTGCCCCATCAACCCCGCGCCTTCACCACCGCGATGCCGGCCTTCGACGCCTTCCCCATGGCGCAATGGGCGCGGCTTTCGGGCAAGAACTGGCGCAAGCCACGCCATCAGGTGCTCGGCTATCCAGATCCGCATGGCGAACGGGGCCTGCGGCAGGCCATCGCCGCTCATCTCAGGCTCAACCGCGGCATCGCCTGCGAATGGCAACAGGTCTTCGTCGTGGCGGGCGCGCAGCAGGCCTTCCAGCTCATCGCCGCGACGCTGCTCGACCCCGGCGACAAGGTCTGGTTCGAGGACCCCGGTGCGATCGGCGCGCGCAACAGCATGATCCAGTCCGGCGTCGACATCGTGCCGGTTCCGGTCGACGAGGCCGGGCTCGTCGTCGAGGAGGGCCTGCGCCGCGCGCCCGAGTTCCGGCTCGCCTTCGTGACACCGGCTCATCAGCAGCCGCTCGGCGCCAAGATGAGCCTGGAACGGCGCCTCGCCCTGCTGGAGGCGGCCGAGACCAGCGGCGCCTGGATCATCGAGGACGACTGGGACGGCGAGTTCTGCTTCCAGGGTGCGCCGATGGCGACGCTGACCAGCATCGATCGCAGCGGCCGGGTGATCTATGTCGGAACCTTCTCGAAGACGCTGTTCCCGTCGCTGCGCCTCGGCTTCATGGTCGCGCCGCCGCATCTCGTCGAGCAGATCGGCATCTGCCTCGAAGCCTTCTCGCCGGGCGTTCCGACGGCCCTGCAGGGCATCGTTGCCGATTTCATCGTCGAGGGGCATTTCGCGACGCATGTCCGCCGCATGCGCAAGCTCTATCAGGAACGCTATCAGGCACTGGAGGACGCAGCGCGGGAGCATCTGACGCCCGATCTGGAGGTCGTGCCGACCCAGACCGGCATGCACACCATCGCCTATCTCCGCGACGGGCTGGATGCCGTCGCGCTGACGCAGGCCGCGGCGAAACGCTGCGTGACGGTCGCGCCGATCAGCCGCTTCTGCCTCGAACCCGCCGCGCGGGACGGGCTCGTGCTGGGCTTCAGCGGCTTCACGCCGGCAGAGATCAAGGTGGGCGTGCTCGACCTGCGCCACGCCATCGACGACCTCATGGCGGCCGGCGAATGGACTGGCGCTTCGGTGGGAATGGCCCTTAGCGGGAAGCCCAATCCTTCCTAGGAATCGTGCCGGGCAGGCTGGACGAGAGCATCTTGACGGAATGGGACGTGATCATCGTCGGTGCGGGTTCGGCTGGCTGCGTGCTGGCCGGGCGGCTTGCTGAGGCTGGCCAAGGCTCGATCCTGGTGATCGAGGCCGGGCCGCGCGATCTCAGCCCCTGGGTCCATCTGCCGATCGGCTACGGCAAGACCTTCTACCACCGCCGCATGAACTGGATGTACCGGACCACGCCGCAGGCGGAGCTGAACGGGCGTGAGATCTACCAGCCGCGCGGCAAGGTTGTCGGCGGATCGAGCGCGATCAACGCCATGGTCTATGCCCGCGGCCAGGCGGAGGATTTCGACGAGTGGAAGCGGCTCGGCAATCCCGGCTGGGGCTGGGCCGAGGTGCTCGCCGCCTATAGGCGGATGGAGGACCACGCGCTGGGCGCCTCGATCTGGCACGGCGCCGGTGGGCCGCTCCATGTCGAGAACGTTGCGGGAGAAGTCCACCCCCTGACCCCGCTTTTCGTCAAGGCGGCCGGCGAAGCGGGCCTGCGCTTCAATCCGGACCTCAACGGCGCGACCAGCGAGGGCGCCGGCTTCTATCAGATCACCACGCGCGGCGGCCGGCGCGAGTCGGCGGCGCGCGCCTTTCTGCATCCGGCAAGGCGGCGCGGACACGTGAAGCTCGAAACCGACATGCAGGTCACGCGCGTCCTGTTCGACGGGCGACGCGCCATCGGCGTCGAGGCCAGGCGCGGCGGCGAGACCCTGCGTTTCGGTGCCCGCAGGGAGGTCGTCCTCTCCGGCGGCGCGTTCAACTCGCCGCAACTGCTGCAGCTTTCCGGCATCGGCCCGGCGGAACTGCTGAAGCAGCACGGCATCACGCCGCTGCTCGACCAGCCGGCGGTCGGCCGCAACCTGCAGGACCATCTCTGCTACGACCATGTCTATCGCTCGAAGCTGCCGAGCCTGAACGATGCGCTGCTGTCATGGCCGGCCCGCATCGGCATGGCCGCGAATTACCTGTTGCGGCAGCGCGGGCCGCTCTCGCTCAGCGTCAATCAGGGCGGCGGCTTCTACCGCACAAGGCCGGAGCTGACGCGTCCGGACATGCAGCTTTATTTCTCGCCGCTGAGCTATGAGCGCGCCGTACCGGGCGTGCGCGCCCTGATGAAGCCCGACCCGTTTCCGGGCTTCAGCCTCAGCGTTTCGCCCTGCCGCCCGCTCAGCCGCGGCCATGTCGCGATCCGCTCGCCCGATCCCAATGTCGCACCGGAGATTGCGCCGAACTATCTATCCGAGCCGGAGGATCTGCGCATCCTGCTGGAGGGCGCGCGCTTCCTGCACCGGCTCGCCGCGACGCCAACTCTCTCGGCCGTGATCGATGCCGCGATCCGGCCGGGGCCGGAAACCGCCGACGAGGAGGCCCATGTCGCCGCGATCCGCGCCAACGCCTATTCGGTCTTCCACCCCTGCGGGACCTGCCGGATGGGGCCCAATGCTGATGATGCCGTGGTCGATGCCCAATTGCGGGTGCACGGCATCGACAACTTGCGCATCGTCGATGCCTCGATCTTCCCGACCATTCCCTCGGGCAACATCAACGCACCGGCCATGATGGTTGGAGAGCGCGCCGCCGCCCTGATGGCAACCGGGTGAAGCGGAACCCTGCCGAATATTCAGGCCGGGGGATGCGAGCCGGCTATTCCGCCGGGGGCATTACCGTGTGAAGATCGCGCATCGGAGATGGATGACCGGCATGACGCAAGCCTACACGCTCGACGCTCTGAAGCAGGATGTCACCGACGGCCGCATCGATACGGTGCTCGCCTGTCTCGTCGACATGCAGGGGCGCCTGATGGGCAAGCGCTTTCACGCCGCCTTCTTCCTCGAAAGCGGGCATCACGAGACGCATAGCTGCAACTACCTGCTCGCCACGGACATGGAGATGGAAACCGTAGCCGGCTATACGGCGACGAGCTGGGCCGCAGGCTATGGCGACTATACGATGAAGCCGGACCTCTCGACCTTGTGCCGCGTGCCCTGGCTCGAAGGCACCGCGCTCGTACTCTGCGACGTGCTCGACCATCACGGCCACGAGATCGCGCATTCGCCCCGCGCGGTGCTGAAGAAGCAGGTCAAGCGGCTCGAGGCGATGGGCCTCAAGGCCTATATGGCGACCGAGCTCGAATTCTTCCTGTTCGACCAGAGCTACGAGAATGCCTGCGCCAGCGGCTATCGCGACCTCAAGACCGCGAGCAGCTACAACGAGGACTACCACATCTTCCAGACGACCAAGGAAGAGGCGGTGATGCGAGCGATCCGCAACGGTTTGCAGAGCGCCGGCATTCCGGTCGAGAACTCCAAGGGCGAGGCTTCGGCCGGGCAGGAGGAGATCAATGTCCGCTATGCCGACGCGCTGACGATGGCGGACCGGCACGCGATCATCAAGAACGCCTGCAAGGAGATCGCCTGGGCGCAGGGCAAGTCGATCACCTTCCTCGCCAAGTGGAGCAACGCGCATGCCGGCTCCTCCTCGCATATCCACCAGTCACTCTGGAGCGCCGACGGCAAGACGCCGCATTTCCTCGACGCGCAGGCGCCGCACGGCATGTCGCCGCTGATGCGGAATTACGTCGCGGGACTGCTGGCGCACGCCTCGGACATCACCGGCTTCCTCGCGCCCTATATCAACTCCTATAAGCGCTTCGTCGCCGGCACCTTCGCGCCGACCAAGGCGGTCTGGAGCGCCGACAACCGCACGGCCGGCTACCGGCTCTGCGGCGCCGGCACCAAGGGCATCCGCATCGAGTGCCGGGTCGGTGGCTCCGACCTCAACCCCTATCTCGCCATGGCGGCGCTGCTCGCCGCCGGGATCGACGGCATCGAGAAGAAGATGGAGCTGGAAGAGGCCTTCGTCGGCGATGCCTATGGCGACCGGGATGTCCGCGAAATCCCCAAGACCCTGCGTGATGCGACCGTCGCGCTGAAGGGCTCGGCGATGCTGCGCGAGGCCTTCGGCGACGGCGTGATCGACCACTATGTCCGCGCCGCCGAATGGGAGCAGGAGGAATACGACCGCCGGATCACCGATTGGGAAGTGAAGCGCGGTTTCGAGCGCGCCTGACCAATCCTCCCTCCTGCAGCAAAGCCTTCAGCCAGACGGATAGTAACGATGACGATGATCCGATGCGTGTCGCCGGTGGACGGCTCGGTCTATGCCGAGCGGCCGGCCTTGAGCCTCGACGAGGCCAAGGCCGTGGTCACCCATGCCCGCAGGGCGCAGAAGGCCTGGGCGAAGCGCCCGCTCGACGAGCGCATCGCATTGGTGCTCAAGGGCGTCGCGCGGCTCAACGAGATGGGCGACGAGGTGGTAACCGAGCTCGCCTGGCAGATGGGCCGGCCGGTGAAGTATGGTGGCGAGTTCAAGGGCTTCAACGAGCGCTCGAACTACATGGCTTCGATCGCCGGCGAGGCGCTGGCGCCTCTCGTCATCGAGGATAGCGCCGCGTTCAAACGTTCCATCGCGCGCGAGCCGCATGGCGTCGTCTTCGTGATCGCGCCTTGGAACTACCCTTACATGACCGCGATCAACTCGGTGGCGCCGGCGCTGATCGCCGGCAACGCTGTCGTCCTCAAGCATGCCAGCCAGACATTGCTCACCGGCGAGCGCTTGGCGCGGGCTTTCCATGAGGCCGGCGTGCCGGAAGAGGTCTTTGCGAACGTCTTCCTCGACCACGAGACCTCGTCGCGCCTGATCGCCGAGAAGCAGTTCGACTTCATCAACTTCACCGGCTCCGTCGCGGGCGGGCAGGCGATCGAGCGCGCGGCGGCGGGGACCTTCACCGGGATCGGGCTGGAGCTCGGCGGCAAGGACCCCGGCTATGTCATGGAGGACGCCGATCTCGACAAGGCGGTCGACACGCTGATGGACGGCGCGACCTTCAATTCCGGGCAGTGCTGCTGCGGCATCGAGCGCATCTATGTGCATGCGAGCCTCTACGACGCCTTCGTCGAGAAATCGGTCGCCTGGGTCTCGAATTACCGCCTCGGCAACCCGCTCGATCGAGAGACCTCGCTCGGCCCGATGGCCCACAAGCGCTTCGCGCAGGTGGTGCGCGAGCAGATCGCGGAGGCGACCGCGAAGGGCGCACGAGCGCTGGTCGATCCCAAGCTGTTCCCGCAGGACGATGGCGGCGCCTATCTCGCGCCGCAGGTCCTGGTCGATGTCGACCATTCCATGACGATCATGCGCGAGGAGACCTTCGGACCGGCGGTCGGCATCATGAAGGTGCGCGACGATGCCGAAGCTGTCGCACTGATGAACGACTCGAAATACGGCCTTACCGTCTCGCTCTGGACCGGCGATGCCGAGCGCGCAGCCCGGCTCGGCCAGGAGCTGGAAACCGGCACCGTCTTCATGAACCGCGCCGATTATCTCGACCCGGCCCTGTGCTGGACCGGCGTCAAGGAGACCGGGCGCGGCGGCTCGCTCTCGGTCATCGGCTTCCACAACCTCACCCGTCCGAAATCCTACCATCTGAAGAGAGCTGGCTGATGCCGATCACCGCGAACTGGAGCTATCCGACCGCCGTCAAGCTGGGTGCGGGGCGGATCAGGGAACTGGCCGACCACTGCAAGGCGCTCGGCATGAAGCGGCCGCTGCTGGTCACCGATCGCGGGCTGGCGAGCATGGCGATCACCGCCAACGCGCTCGACATCCTCGAGGCCGGCGGGCTCGGCCGGGCGATCTTCGCCGATGTCGACCCGAACCCGAACGAACGCAATCTCGATGCCGGCGTCCGAGCCTTCAAGGCGGGCGGGCATGACGGCGTCGTCGCCTTCGGCGGCGGCTCCGGTCTCGACCTCGGCAAATGCGTGGCCTTCATGGCCGGCCAGACCCGGCCCGTCTGGGATTTCGCGGATATCGGCGACTGGTGGACGCGCGCCTCGATCGAGGGCATAGCGCCGATCGTCGCGGTGCCGACCACGGCGGGAACCGGCTCCGAGGTCGGGCGCGCCTCGGTCATCACCAATTCGCAGACCCAGACCAAGAAGATCATCTTCCACCCGAAATTCCTGCCGGGCGTGACGATCTGCGACCCCGAGCTGACCGTCGGCATGCCCAGGGCGATCACGGCGGGCACCGGAATGGACGCCTTCGCGCATTGCCTGGAAGCCTACTCCTCGCCCTTCTTCCACCCGATGAGCCAGGGCATCGCGCTGGAAGGCATGCGACTGGTGAAGACCTACCTGCCGCGCGCCTATGCCGATGGCGGGGATATCGAGGCCCGCACGCAGATGATGGCGGCCGCCGCGATGGGCGCCGTCGCCTTCCAGAAGGGGCTGGGCGCGATCCATTCGCTCTCCCATCCGGTCGGCGCGGTCTACCACACCCATCATGGCACCACGAATGCGGTCGTGATGCCGCCGGTGCTGCGCTTCAACCGCCCGGCGATCGAGGAGAAGATCGCGGCTGCCGCCGCCTATCTCGGCATCGCCGGGGGCTTCGACGGCTTCTACGATTTCGTGCTGAAGCTGCGCTCCGATCTCGGCATTCCCGACAAGCTCGGCGCGCTCGGCGTCGGAACCGACCGGATCGACGAACTGGCGGAGGCCGCCGTGGAAGACCCCTCGACCGGCGGCAACCCGGTGGAACTCACGGTCGACGCGGCGCGCAAGCTGCTGATCGAGTCGATCTGAGATCGGTGGGTATTATGAACCGGCGCGCAGCTTGCGGACGATGTTCGCGGCGCGCCGGATCGCGGTGATTGCGGCGCCGACAGCGATGAGCCAGAGCGCGCCGACGAGAACCTGGTTGTGGCCACTCCAGAGCGGCTCCGCCAATGATAGCACGGCAGCCGCCGTGATCACCGCCATGCGGTGCTGCTTGGCCATCGGCCCGGAGAAATCGGCGGGCAGACCGCAATTGCGACCGAGCTCGCGGGTATAGGCGGTCAGCACCGCGAAAGCCGCCGCTGCCCAGCCCAGCGCCGGCTGCCCCACGCCATAGCCGGCACCGACGAGGATCAGGATATCGGCGACGCGGTCGGGGAATTCGTTCCAGAACGGCCCGTCTGGCGCCTGCTTGCCGCCCTCGATCGCGACCATCCCGTCGAACAGATTGCAGAGCAATCGGAACTGGCAGAACAGCGCGGCAACGAACAGCAAGGCAACGCGAGAACCGCCCGTGGTCGCGCCCGCCTGCCAGAAGGCGATGCCGGCGACGGCCGCCATCGCCATGCTCGCCTTGGAGATCTGGTTCGGCGTCACGGAAGCCGCGCACAGCTTGCGGGCGATCGTGCGGGCCCAGCCGGAATCGCGGCTGGCGAGCGGGCGGCGGTTCTCGTCATGCGCCATGGGTCAGGCCTTCCGGATGCGCCAGAGCGAATAGTTGTAGAGCGCGGCGTAGCTCGTCGCGACGGTGAGCGGCACGGCGATGGTCTTGGCGATCTCGGGCGTGCCGCCGATCGTGTGGAGAAGCGTCAGCAGCGTCGCCGAGACAAGGCCGGCGATCGCGGGCGGCGCGAGCAAGGCTGTGAGGCCCGAGAAGCGGCTGGCGAGATACTCAATGCAGCGCTTGAGGACCAGCGTGATCGTGGCCGAGATCGCGCCCTGCAGCAGTCCGGCCTGGAGCGGCGCCGGCATCGGATGGGCGCGGTTGGCGAAGACCGCCCAGCTTCCCATCGCGAGGAAGGCGAAGCCGACATGGACGATGCTGCTCCGCATCAGGCGCGCGAGCGGTCTGCTCATACGGCCGACCAGCCGTAGCGGACGAGATGGAAGAAGATCGGCGCCGAGAATACGACCGAGTCGAGCCGGTCGATGAAGCCGCCATGGCCGGCGATCAGGTTGCCCCAGTCCTTGACACCGCGATCGCGCTTGATCGCCGACATGACGAGCCCGCCGAAGAAGCCCATCAGGACGATGACCAGCGCGAGAAAAGCGGCTTGCAGGGGTGTGAACGGCGTCATCCAGGACAGACCTGCGCCGACGGCGGTGGCGCTCAATGCACCGCCGACGAAGCCTTCGACCGTCTTCGAGGGCGATAGCTTCGGCGCGATCTTGGTGCGGCCGAGAAGCTTGCCCCAGACATATTGCAGGACGTCGCTGATCTGCACGACGATGACAAGGAAGGCGATCAGCAGGACGTTGCGACCCTCATAGCCGGCGATATCGAGGCTGAGCAGCGCCGGCACATGCGAGGTCGCGAAGACGCAGATCATCAGCGCCCATTGCACTTCCGCGATGCGGATCAGGAAATGGTCGGTATCGCCGCGCGTCGCCGCGATGATCGGCATCAGCAGGAAGGCGTAGACCGGGATGAAGATCGAATAGAGCCCATACCACTCGATCCAGATCAGGTAATACTGCACCGGCAGCACGACGAAGAAGGCAGCGGCCAGCGCCCAGTGATCGGCCCGGCGCGTATCGGTCAGCGTGATGAACTCGCGCAGCGCCGCGAAGGAACAGAAGCCGAAGAGCAGGGTGACGCCGGTCTTGCCGCCGATGAGGGCAAGCCCCATCAGCACGACCATGACCCACCAGGCCCGGATGCGGTCGTTCAGGTTCTCGACCACGGCGTTCGAGCCGTCGGGCGAGAGCTTGCGCTGCAGCACGAAGCCGATGGCCGAGGCGAGGACGAGGACGCCGAGGATGCCGGCGAGCACGGCCACCAGATCGGGATGCGGCATCGTCATGACGCGTTCGCCTTCGGGGACAGGGCGAGCAAGGCGGCCTCGGCCCTCGCCAGGAAATCCGGCTTCGCCTCGCCATCGGCAAGACGCAGCGGTGCGCCGAAGGTGACGGTGCAGATCAGTGGGATCGGCACGAATTCGCCCTTGGGCATGACGCGGTTGAGATTGTCGATCCAGGTCGGCACGAGGGCCACGTCCGGCCGCGCCTGCGCCAGATGGAACAGGCCGCTCTTGAACGGCAGCAGCCGTGTCTCGGTCATGTTGCGCGTGCCCTCGGGGAACACGATCAGCGAGGAGCCGGCATCGAGCGCCTCGGTCATCTGGGTGACCGGGTCGCTGGTGCGGCTGTCGCGATCGCGGTCGATCAGGACGGCGTCGAAGACGTCGCGGCCGATGAAGCGGCGCGGCCCGCTCTTCAGCCAGTAATCGCTGCCGGCGACGGGGCGGGTCGAAAAGCGCATGCGCCGCGGCAGCACGGTCCAGATCAGGACGAAATCGCCATGGCTGGCATGGTTGGCGAAGTAGATGCGCTGCTCGTCCGTGGGCTCGACGCCCGCCCAGCGGCCGCGGACGGCCGTGACGAAGCGGGCGAGGAAGAGGATCAGCGCGCCCGCCAGACCTGCCGCTACCCTACGCATGCCCCGTTCTCGCCCCCGTTAGCCGACCAGAGGAGGTAGCGCCTGATGCTGGCGCTGTCGATATTGGCGCCGCTCAAGGCGCATTTTCATTGTTGAGCACCTGCCAGGGCAGGAGAAAGGGCTCATCGGCGTGGAAGCCGTGCAGGGCCTGGATGCCGAAGACCTGCGCGAGCCTGTCATCGTCGAGGACTTCGGCCGGCGCGCCGTCGGCGATCCGCCGGCCGTGATCGAGCAGCAGCAGCCGGTCGCAGAAGCGGGCGGCGAGCGTGAGATCGTGCAGCACGACGACCACGCCGGTGCCGCCAGCGCTGATCCGACGCAGGAGTTGCAAGGTGTCGAGCTGATGCTGCGGGTCGAGACCGGCCAAGGGTTCATCGGCGAGGAGGTAAGGCGCTTCCACCGCCAGCGCCCGCGCCAGCAGGACACGACGACGCTCGCCGCCCGAAAGCGTCCCGACCGCACGCCCGGCGAAGCCCGCCACGTCGCAGAGCGTCAGAGCCCGCGCGACCGCGTCGCGGTCGGTGTCGCCGGCCTCCGCGAAGGGGCGGCGATGCGGCAGCCGGCCGAGCCCGACCAGCGCCTCGACCGCGAGCGCCGCAGGCGCCTCTCCGCCCTGCGCGAGAAAAGCGACGCGGCGCGCCAATGCAGCCCGCCCCAGCGCGCGCGCCGAGGCGCCGTCATAATCGACGCTGCCACGCTCCGGCTCAAGCAGAGCCGCCAGCACGCGCAACAGGGTCGTCTTGCCGGCGCCATTGGGGCCGATCAGGCCGAGCAGCTCACCCGGCCGGACCTGGGCATCGACATCGTGCAGGATCGGCTTGCCGCCGAGCGAGACCGCGATTCCGGAAGCCGTGATCGCCATCACAAGGCCTCCCGACGCAGGCGCTGGACCAGCGCGAACAGGAAGGGCGCGCCGATCAGCGCGGTGACGACGCCGAGCTTCAGTTCCGGCCGGAGCGGCATGAGCCGGACGCCGATATCGGCCGCGAGCACGAGCATGGCGCCGCCGAAGCCGGAGGCGACCAGCAACCGCCCCGGCCGATGACCGACCAGCGGGCGCAGCAGATGCGGCACGACCAGTCCGACGAAGCCGATCGCGCCTGTGACCGCGACCGCGCTGCCGACGGCGAGAGCCGCCCCGCCGATCACGCGCGCGCGCAGCCCGCCGAGGTCGAAGCCGAGGCTCGCCGCCGTGTCCTCGCCGAGGCTGAGCGCATCGAGGGCAGGCGCCGTCGAGGCGAGCAGGATCCAGCCGAGCAGCATCAGCGGCAGGGCCAGCGCGACGTGGCTCATGCTCCGGTCGGCCAGCGAGCCCATCAGCCAGAACACGATCTCCAGCGCCGCGTAGGGGTTGGGCGCTAGGTTCAAGGCGAGCGCGGTCGCCGCGCCCGCGAAGCTGTTGAGCGCCACGCCGGCAAGGATCAGCGTGGTCGTGCTCGCGCCGCGTCCAAGCAGGATGAAGAGGATCGAGGTCGCCAGCAGCGCACCCGCGATGCCGCCGAGCGGCAGGGCGAGCGCGAGGCTGGCCGAGAGCCCGCTATAGAAGGCGAGGACGGCACCGAAGGCGGCCGCGCTGGAGATGCCGATAACGCCCGGCTCGGCCAGCGGGTTGCGCAGCAGCCCCTGCATCGCCGCGCCGGCCATGCCGAGGCTGAAGCCGACGAGCGCGCCGAGCAGGGCGCGCGGCAGGCGCAGTTCGTAGAGCACCAGTGCCGGCAGGCTCTTTTGCCCCGCGAGGAGGTCCGACACCGCCTGGCCCAGCGCCAGCGGCGCATAGCCGACAGCCATGGAGATCGCGGTCATCGCCAGAGTGGCGAGGGCAAGCAATCCCAGCAGCACCACCGGCCTGACGTCGGATGAAGCCTCCGACCTCATGACTTCTCCTCCACGGCACGCACCAGCAATTCGATCGCGTCGAGCACGCTCGGGCCGGCGCAGGTCCAGAACCGCGACGGCAAGGCGACGAGCTTCAGGCGGTCCCCTAGCCGCTCGATCACCGGATGGTGCAGGACCTCATGCGCCAGCGACGGCGGCCCGTCCGGCGTCTCGTTCAGGATCAGGATATCGGCACGGCCGAGCGCCACAGTTTCAAGCGCGATCTGGCCATAGCTCTCGACACCGAGCTCGGCGGCGATGTTGACGAGGCCAGCGCGGGCCAGAATCTCGTCGACGAGCGAGCCCCGCCCGACCGTGAAGCCGCTCGGACGCAAGACGATCGCCCGGAGTGGCCGCTCGACGCGACGCGCGGCGAGCGCCTGCAGTCGCCGCTCGATCCCGGCGAGCAACGCTTGCCCGCGCTCGGGCTCGCCGAGAACCTCCGCCATCTTCGCGATCTGCGCCTTCATCTCCGCGAGGTTGCGAGGAACGCCGAATTCCTTGACCGTGATGCCGACGCGCCGGAGCAGGGAAACGGTGGCGCGCGTCGTATAGGCGCCGGCGACGACGAGATCGGGTTTGAAGCCCAGTACCTCCTCGGCCAGGCCGTGATTGGCCGGAATCAGGCGTGCGGCCTCGGCGATGTTGGCGTTGCGCGGATCCTGCGACAGCCATGTCACCGAGGCGATGCGTGCGGGATCGGCCAGGCGCAGCACGAGCTCGTCCGTGCACATGTTGAGCGAGACGATGCGCGCCGGCCGCTCCGTGGCGGACGTGACCGATACCGCAGCGCCCGAAAGCGCGACGGTGATCAGGTAAGCGCCACGCAGGCGCCGCTGGAGCCGGGCAAAGCTCATCCGCCGATGGCCACCTTGATGCCGCCGAAGATGCCGAGGCCCGGCACGAGGAAGCCGACCGGATTCTCCCAGCGCTTGTCGAAGAGGTTATCGACCCGTCCGAACACCGTCACCCTGTCGGTCGCCTTGTACTCGGCGGCGAGATTGACCAGCGTCGCGCCCTTCGCCCGCATGCGCGGGACCGAGAAGTCGCGATTGCCGTCGACCCAGGACCCGACATAGACCAGCGTCGCCGAGAGGCTGAGCCTGTCGGTGGGCGCCCAGGTTGCGGTCGCGCTCGCCTCGTGGCGCGGCCGGCGCAGCAATTCCTGCCGGGCGATCTCATCCTTCGCGAGGGTGAAGGTGTAGTCGGCGCGGATGCGGAACTGCGGCAAGATCTCGAGCGCGGCGAAGGCCTCGACGCCCTTCGTCTTCGCCTTGCCGATATTGGCGTAGGAATCGCGCCGGGTATTGGTGACGATCAGGTTCTCGATGTCGTTCTGGAACCAGGTCGCGCCGAGTTGCAGGCGCTTGTCGAAGAGCGGCTGCTCGAAGCCGATATCCCAGCCGCGGCTCTCCTCCGGCTTGAGGTTGGGATTGCCGAAGAAGTTGAAACCGGGGCGGTAGTCGATGAACAGCTCGCTCAGCGTCGGCGCCTTGAAGCCGGTGCCGTAGCTCGCCTTCAACTTTGTGTCCGTGCCGGGGATGATCACGGCCGGCGCGACGCGGTAGGTCGTGTGCCCGCCATAGCTGTCGTCATGATCGTGGCGGATATTGGCCGCCAGGAAATAGCGATCCTGGAGATTGCCCTGATATTCGAGCCAGGCCGCCTTGTTGCCGTTCGAGGCGATGAGGTTCGTCGTGTCCAGCCGCTCGCGCTCGTATTGCAGGCCCATCATCAGGTTGTGGCCCTTCGCGATCTCCAGATTGCCGCGCCAGTCGAACTTGATGCGCTCGCCGAGGCTCTGGTTGGACAGGCCGAGCAGGCCGGTTGCCGCAGACGCCGTGCGCGTTCCCCTGTCCTGCCGCGAATACGACAGGCCGAAGGTGTTGACGAAGCGGCCGGCGAGCGGATCCCAGACCACCTCGCCGCGGGTGAAGGCCTGCGCGTAGTTCTGCAGGGAGCGATAGGGCGAGGGCCGGCTCGGGAAGCCGGTATCGCCGGTATAGCGGAGCTGGCCGTCCTGATAGCGGCCGACCCAGTTCAGCGTCAGCGTGTCGGTGAGCGCGAAGCCGAGGCGGCCGGAATAGCTGTAATTGTCGAAGATGTTCGGATTGATCCGGCGGCCGGGCGGCACGAGGTTCGGCGGCGTCACCTCGGTTCCGTCGGCGCGGAAATGCGCGGCGTTGAAGGCGTAGTTGAAGCGATCGTCGCCGCCGCTGAAGCCGGCGGACTGGCTGAAGGTGCCGTGCGAGCCGGCCTCGACGCGCGCGGTCATCTTCGGCGGCCCTTCGCCGCGCTTCGTGGTCACCGAAATGATGCCGCCCAGCGCGTTGGCGCCGTAGAGGCCGCTCTGCGGGCCGCGCAACACCTCGATGCGCTCGATATCCTCGGTCAGCATCGAGCCGAAATCGAAGGAGCGGTTCGGTGCCGAGGGGTCGTTGGCCTCGATGCCGTCGATCAGCACCTTGACGTGGTTGGAGTTGGTGCCGCGCATGAAGACCGAGGTCAGGCCGCCTGGACCGCCGGTCTGGACGATGTTGAGACCGGGCACGGTGGCGAGCGCCTGCGGCAAGGTGCGGCGCTGCTGCTGCTCGATATCCCTGGTGGTGATCACGGTGACGGCGCTCGCGATCTCGCGCGCCGGGGTCGGCGTGCCCGTGGCGCTGACGATGATTTCGTCGAGCGCCACGGTAGCGGGTGCATTCTGGGCGACAGCCGGGGCAACGGCAGCCAGGATGGCGAAACAGGAGGCGGACAGCAGCAGGCGGCCGCATCCGGCGGCCGGGAGGAAGACGTTCACGATGGAGACCTCGGGCGTTGACGTCAGTGGCACGTCACCGCGAACGCGATCTCCCATCAGCCGCGCGAAAGGCGGCGAACAGTCAAATCAGCGATCGAAACACCCCGTCCGAACGTGTTCGCGTGTGACCACGGCTGACGGCAGGTCTCCTGGCTCGCGGGTCGGTGCCTTGCGCCGCCTTCCCAGGTCCGAGGCCCCAGTGGCGTCTGGCGAAAGGCTCGCCGCTTACAGTTGCGGGGGCAGCCGCGGCATGGAGTGGCGAACCACCCGCACCGCGTTCCCTTTTGATCCCGTGAGGGAACCGTCGCAGTGACGCGTAAGGCGAAAACATGGCGGCGTCAAACGGCGCCGCGCGGCGATCGAAGCCGGAAAGCCGAGCGCCGGATCGGCGCCCGGAAGAACCTCAGATCGCGCGAGTGATGCCGCCGTCGACGCGCAGGTTCTGGCCGGTGATATAGGCCGCGTCCTTCGAGGCGAGGAAGGCGATGGTGCCGGCGATCTCGTCGCTGGTGCCGTAGCGCTGCATCGGCACACCCTGCCGCCGCTCCTCGGTCGCCGGCAGGCTGTCGATCCAGCCCGGCAGCACGTTGTTCATGCGGATATTGTCGGCCGCATAGGTGTCCGCGAAGATCTTGGTGAAGGAGGCGAGGCCGGCCCGGAACACCGCCGATGTCGGGAACATCGAACTTGGCTCGAAGGCCCAGGCGGTCGAGATGTTGATGATCGCGCCGGCCTTCTGCTTCTGCATGATCGGCGTCACCAGCCGCGTCGGGCGGATAGCGTTGAGCAGATAGGTGTCCATGCCGCGGTGCCAGTCCTCGTCGGTGATGTCGAGGATCGGCGCGCGCGGCCCGTGGCCGGCACTGTTGACGAGGACGTCGACGCGGCCCCAGCGCTCCATGGCGAGATCGACGAGGCGCTTCAGGTCGTCGTTCGACTGGTTGGAGCCGGTGACGCCGATGCCACCGAGTTCGGCAGCCAAAGTCTCGCCCTTGCCCGAGGAGGAGAGGATGCCGACGGCGAACCCGTCCTGCGCGAGGCGCTTCGCCGCCGCGGCGCCCATCCCGCTCCCGCCCGCGGTGACCAGGGCGACCTTATCCACTGCCATGTCCATTCCTCCTGCATCGGCTGACGCGAATCCGGCAACGTTCCTAGCATTCCGGCCAGGCCGTGACGAACCCGTCCGCGCGCTGGCCAGCCGGTCGCCGGGTGCAAGAAATTTGCACTTGGCCGGCAGTATTGCAGCGCTTCTTTCGGCACATCTGACCTATTTCTTCGGCACCCCGTGATGCAAGGCCGCTCCGATGTCCAAGCTCGATCTCGACACCCTGCAATCCGAGATGACCGCGTGGCGCCGCCACCTGCATGCCCATCCGGAATTCGGCTTCGAGGAGAAGCGAACGGCAGCCTTCGTCGCGGAGAAGCTGCGCGAGTTCGGCCTGGACGAGGTCGCCGAGGGCATCGGCGGCACGGGCGTCGTCGGCACGCTCAAGCGTGGAAGCGGCAACCGCGCCATTGCGCTGCGCGCCGACATGGACGCGCTGCGCATCGCCGAGCAGGGCGAGCAGGCCCATCGCTCGCAGACGCCCGGCGTGATGCATGCCTGCGGCCATGACGGCCATACCAGCATGCTGCTCGGCGCGGCGAAGCTGCTGGCGGAGGAAGGCGGGTTCGACGGCACCGTGCGCTTTCTGTTCCAGCCGGCCGAGGAATGGGGCCGCGGCGCGCTCGCCATGCTCGACGACGGGTTGATGGAGCGCTTTCCCTTCGACGAGATCTACGGCCTGCATAACATGCCGGGCCTCGGCATCGGGCAATTCCAGACGCGTGCCGGCGCCTTCATGTCGGCCGAGGATAATTTCGAGATCGTGCTGAAGGGCGTCGGCGGCCATGCGGCAAAACCCCACGCCGGCAGCGAGGTGCTGGTCGCCGCCTGCGCGCTGGTGATGCAGCTCCAGACCATCGTCTCGCGCCGGCTGAGCCCGGCGGATATCGCGGTCGTCTCCGTCACCGAACTGCTGACGGACGGCACCCGCAACGTGCTGCCGGGAACCGCGCGCATCCTCGGGGACGCCCGCAGCTTCCGCCCGGAGGTCAGCGCCGCGATCGAGCATCAGATGGGTATCATCGCGCGCGGCACGGCGGAGAGCTACAATCTCGGCCACGAACTGACCTATACGCGCGAATTCGTGCCGCTGGTGAATGACGAGGCGCTATCTCAGGAGGCGCTCTCGGCCGCCCGGACCGTGCTGGGCGAGGACAAAGTCGCGATCGCCGGGGAGCCGATGACGGGCTCGGAAGATTTCGCCCGCTTCCTCGACCATGTGCCCGGCTGTTTCGCCTATCTCGGCAATGGCGAGAATTCGGCCCCCCTGCACAACCCGTCCTATGATTTCGACGATCGCGGCCTGATCCACGGCGCGCGGTTCCATGCCGGAATCGTCCGGCACAGGCTGCCCGCCGGCTGAGTGCCTGCGGCATGGGAGAAGAAGCTTTTCTCGGCCGGCGCTCTCGGGGAAGAGCCTTGCAGAGATCCCCCGATCTATGGCGCCAAACCCTACACCGGCCGGCGTAGACATGAGCCTGATCCCGCCTCATGGCTGTCGAACAGGCTCATGCTTCAACATTCAGGCGCGCTTCGGCCGGCGCACGGCGCGCAGCGTGCTCTTGCCGCCATCGCCGCAATAGAACAGATCGGCACCGTCCGATTCCATCCCGGACAGGCCCGCGCCGGACGGCATGGCAAGCGCGTCCAGGACCTTGCCGGAGGCCGGTTCGATCCGCCGCAATTCGCACATGTCATCTTCCCAGGTGCCGTGCCACAATTCGCCTTCGACCCAGGTGACGCCCGTGACGAAGCGGTTGGTCTCGATGCTGCGCAGCACCTTGCCCGTGGCCGGGTCGATCTGGTGGATCTTGCGCTCGCGGTAATGGCCGACCCAGAGCGAGCCCTCCGCCCAGGCGAGGCCGGAATCGCCACCCTTGCCCGGCGCGGGGATCGTGCCCAGCACGGAGCCGGTCCGCGGATCGATCTTCTGGATGCGGTCCTCGGCGATCTGGAAAAGATGCGTGCCGTCGAAGGCCGTGCCGGCATGGGCGGGCACGTCGATGGTTCTGATGACCTCGCCCTTGGCGGGATCGAGCTGGTTCAGCCTGTCGCCCGACGCGAACCAGACATTGGCGCCGTCGAAGCTCACGCCATGGACCTTCTCGACGCCCGGAAACGGTCCGTAGGTGCGGGCGATATCGGCATTGGAAATCGTCATGGCTTGGCTCCAGCGTCTGTTGCGATGCCAGACCCTAGCCATCCGGCCAGGAGGCCGGGAGTAACAAACTCGTCGCGAAACCCGGCATCGGCGGCATCACCCAGCGGCGCGCCCGCGCCTGCCCGTAGGACTGGACCTTGCCGGTCTCGGCCAGAGCCTCGAGCACTCGCTGGACGCTGCGCTGGCTCGAGCCGAGCGCAAGCGCCAGTCCGGAGCTCGACCATGTCTCGCCATCGCTCATGAGGGCAAGCAGCGTGGCATGCTTATCCTCGACCGGGCGGGCCAGCACCACGATCCCTGTCGCGCGCCGCGGCGTCATGGCGAAACCGCGCTCCGTCGCGCTGATCCGCGCGAACGGCCGCAAGGCCGCGCGCAGCCGGCCGATCTCGACGCGCAATCGCGCCCGGTGGGATTCATCGGTGAAGCGCGAGTTGAAAGCCTGTCCGATCAGCACATCGCGCGGCGCATCCTGCGGCCAGGCCTCGGCCAGGGTTCGAAGCAAGGCGAAGAGCACGGGCCGCGTCGCCAGCGAAACGAAACCGGACCGGTCGCGGACACCGTGGCGACAGGCATCGACGACCAGCGCCTGCGAGGCTTGCAGGTCCTCGACCTCGTCGAGCATAAGCGGCCGCTCGACGCCACCGGCAAGCAGGCGCGCGGCAGGCTCGTCGAGCAGATGGCATGCGGCCGCGACCTCGGCGATCAGGGCGGGAATGCCGGCGCCGTCGGCAGCGTCGCGCGCAGCGTCCAAGGCGGACCGCGCAGCGCGCGCCTCCATCCTGCGCAAGGCGATGCCGGCCATCGCCAATCCATGGATTGCCCGCAGCGGAGCCGGAAGCCGCGCGGGGTCGATGCCGGCGAGCCGTTCGCCCGCATGCGCGATCCGCCCGATCAGCAGCAGGCGGCGGATGTCGAGCAGGCGCGCATGGGCGGCATTGGTGCGGTCGCCTTGGGCCTCGAGCACGGAGGCGGCCTCCTCCAGCTTCCCGGGCGCCCAGCCGAGATCGCGCGCTGCCAGGGCGACCTCCGCCTCGGCGACCGTGCAGCGGGCGCGCGCGACCGCCTCCCCCGTCCCGAAGGCGCGGCCGGCACGGCGCAGCAGCACCTTGGCGCGGGCGAAATCACCGAGTTGCGCCATCGCGATGCCGCGCAGCGCCAGAGCGGGCGCATCGTCGCGCAAGGCGACCCGGTTCAGCGCCCCCAACGGATCGCCCGCCGCGAGGGCGCGGGCCGCCGCCGTGATCAGCGAGTCCATCGGAATCCCGCCAAACTTGTCACTCCCACCGTCTGCCGCCCCCGCCTTACCACCGATCGCGACGCCGCATCGAGTGTCGAGGCGGCGCGGACATCTGGCGACAGGAGTGAGACATCATGACCAGTCATACGATCGGAACGCGCGAGGAATGGCTTGCCGCACGGCTCGAGCTGCTGGAGGCCGAGAAGGCCTATACGCGGCAGGGCGATGCGCTCGCGCAGCGGCGACAGGCGCTGCGCTGGGTCAAGGTCGAGAAGGACTATCTCTTCCAGACCGAGCAGGGCGACGCCTCGCTCACCGACCTCTTCCGGGGGCGCTCGCAGCTCCTCGTCTACCATTTCATGTTCGGGCCGGATTACACGGCCGGCTGCCCGTCCTGCTCGGCGATCGCCGACGGGTTCAACGGCTCGGCGACGCATCTCGCCAACCACGACGTGATGCTCTGGGCGATCTCGCGGGCGCCGATCGACAAGCTGCTCGCCTTCCGCGAACGGATGGGCTGGAGCTTCCCCTGGGCCTCGTCCGGCCAGACCGACTTCAATTTCGACTACAACGTCTCCTTCACCGAGATGCAGGAGCGGACGCAGGGCATCGACTACAATTTCCGGCACCAGCCGAAATTCGAGTGGCGGACCTCCGGCAACGCGATCGAGCGCTCGCTCGCCGCGATGTCCGGCGTGGACGTGCCGACCTATCACCGCGACCGGCCGGGTCTGAGCGCCTTCATCCGCGAGGATGGCGCGATCTACCATACCTATTCCAGCTACTCGCGCGGCGTGGACGGCGTCTGGGGCATGTATGCCTGGCTCGACCGGGCGCCGAAGGGCCGCAACGAGGCGGAGGGGCCGTGGTGGCTGCATCGCGATCGCTACGCCGCCCGCCAAGCTGCGCCGTAGGGCGCAGGAGCCCCGCGAGGAAGCAGCGCGCCACGTCGCAAGCCGCCCGTGGCGCGCAGTTTAACATGGCGCCGGCAAAGCTCCTTGACGCAGCGCAAATTCGTTGCTTCATTCATTTAGAGCATCAAGAAGTGAAGTTGATGCATGAAATGGATTGCCATGGCTCGACCCGCCAACCCTGAGGCCTCTCCCTGGATCGGCGCCGCCGCATCGGCCGCCGCTCAGTCGCGCAGCAACATCTTCGAGATGAGCCGGCAGGCCGAAAACGCGGTCATCGCCCCGCGCGATGCCGGCGGGTTCCCCTCCGACTGGCGGCGCGCCGTCGCAGCCCGGATCGCGACGCTGAACGCGCTGCCGGAGCTTGCCGCGCATTATCTCGGCGGCGTGACCGATCCGGCCTTGCGTGGCCTCGCCGACCCCGACGCGACCGGGCGCGACGACCGCGAGCGCAGCGTCATCACCTTCATGGACCGGGTCGCGACCCAGCCGCGCGCCGTCCAGGCCGAGGAGATCGAGGCGCTCAAGGCGGCCGGCGTGACTGATGCCGATATCGTGCGGCTCTGCGAACTCAACGCCTTCATGAGCTACCAGTGCCGCGTCCTTGCCGGCCTCGCCGTTCTCGAGGGAGCTTCCGCATGAGCCGCGTCGTGCATCGCTTCACCCGCAACGTGCCGGACTGGCAGCCGCGGGTCACTCCGGTCGACCTCGCCAAGGCGAGCCCCGAGCAGCTCGACGCGCTGAAGGTCACGCCGTCGAACACCAAGGTCTCGGACTATGTGCTGGTGCTGGCGCATGATCCGGAGACGCTCAACGTGCGCTCGCCGCTGTTCAACGGCATCATGTACGATTCCGGCGGGCTGAGCCGGGCCGAGCGCGAGCTCGGCGCGATCGGTGCCTCGGTGGTCAACCGCTGCATCTATTGCGCCGCCGTCCATGCCGCCCGCCATGCCCAGCTCAGCAAGGATACCGCCGTCACCGACGAACTCTTCGCCAATGGCGAGAAGGCCAGGCTCGGCCCGCGCGACCAGGCGATCTTCGACTATTCCGTCAAGCTCTCGCAATCACCGCCGGCCGTGACCGAGGCCGACACCGCCCGCCTGCGCGACGCAGGATTGGATGGGGCCGAGATCGTCGATCTCATCCTGTCCACCGCGCTGTTCGGCTGGGCCAACCGGCTGATGCACATCCTCGGCGACCCGGTCCGCAAAGACGGGTGAGATGAGCCGTCTCAAGACCCTCGAAGCCTATCTGCAGGTCGCCTCGCTCGGCAGCGTCACCGCGGCGGCGAAGCATCTCGGCGTGTCCCAGCCCTCGGTCAGCCGCATGATCCAGGAGCTGGAGCGCGATCTCGGCCAGCCGCTGTTCGAGCGCGTCGGCCAGCGGCTGGTGCTGACGCAGAAGGGCATGGTGCTGCGCGACGATGTCGAGCGGGCGCTGGCCGGCTTCGTGAATCTGTGGGAACGCGCCCGCGAGGTGATCGGCGAGGCCGAGCCGCCGATCCGGATCTCGGCGGTGTCGTCGCTCGCCTTCGGCCTGCTCACCGATGCCTGGAACGGGGCTGGCGCGCCACGGCTCGCGATCGAGGTCGAGAATCCCGATCGCGTGCAGAACGCGGTGATCTCCGGCAATGCGCAACTCGGCGCCACCAGCGCGCCCCTGCTGCATCGCGATCTCGCGCTCGAATGGCTGGGCACGGCGCCTTGCGTGCTCGCCGTGCCCGAGACCGATCCGCTCGCCCAGAGCGAAGGGCCGATCGATCTCAACGCCCTCTCCGGGCGCGATCTCGTCGGAATGTCGCTGCGCCGCGGCTTTCCGGCACGCATCCGCGCGGCGCTCCACGCGGCCGGTGTCGATGTGCGGGTGAGAATCCGCACGACCTCGACCATGAACGTGCTCTCCTTCATCCGGGCCGGCGCGGGCATCGCGATCGTCGAGCCGCTGACGCTGACCGGCAATCCGACGCCGGGCATCCGCATCCTGCCGCTGACGACGCCGATCCCCTATTGCTTCGGCGTCGTGACCGCGCGCGGTATCACCGTCTCCGACAAGGCCCGGGACCTGATCGGAGCGCTCCAGACGACGGCCGAGAAGCGGCTTGCCGATTTCACCCTGATCCCGCCCGAAGAGCACCACGCGCTCCTCGCCTCGCTGACCAAACAGGAGACGCGGCTGTGACGACGAATCTGGTCGGGACACCGGAAGGGCTGGAAGCGCTCAACCGCCGCGTCGCCCGCGAGCTGGGCCTGCTGACCCTGCCGGCCGCGCCCTGGGTGCCGGAACGGCGCATCGACGGCGAGCCGGTGCTCGATGTCGCGATCGTCGGCGCCGGCATGGCCGGGCTCGCCGCGGCCGCCGCCTTCCGCAATATCGGCCTGCGCGCCGTCAATTTCGACCGGCGTCCGCAGGGTTTCGAGGGCCCGTGGGCGACGACGGCCCGAATGGAGACGCTGCGCTCGCCGAAGACGTTGACGGGGCCGGCGCTCGGCATTCCCTCGCTGACCTTCCGCGCCTGGTTCGAGGCGCAGTTCGGCGCCGCCGACTGGGAGGCGCTCGACAAGATCCCGCGCCTGATGTGGATGGACTATCTGCGCTGGTTCCGCGAGGTTCTCGCTCTCGATGTCCGCAACGGCCACGAGATCGCGATGATCCATCCCGGCCGCGAGCATGCGACGCTGGAGGTCGACGCCACCGGAAAGCGGCAGCGCGTGCTAGCCCGCCATGTCGTGCTCGCGACGGGGCGCGACGGGCTCGGCGGCCCGGCCGTGCCGGAGTTCGCCGAGAGCCTGCCGCGCGAGCGCTGGGCGCATTCCTCGGATGAGAACGACTATGGACAGCTTCGCGGCAAGCGCGTCGCGGTGATCGGCGCCGGCGCGTCGGCGATGGACAGCGCCGGCACGGCGCTCGAAGCCGGGGCGGCCAGCGTCGACCTCTTGATCCGCCGCCGCGACATCCCCCGCATCAATCGCGGCAAGGGCATGGGCCACCCGGGTTCCATCGCCGGCTATCGCCACCTGCCCGACGCCTGGAAATGGCGGATCAACAGCTATATCGCCCGCGAGCAGGTGCCGCCCCCACGCGCCAGCGTTCTGCGCGTCTCACGCCACCCCAACGCCTTCTTCCGGCAGGGCACGGCGCTGATCTCGGCACGGATGGAGGGCGACGAGATCGTCGTCGAGACCAGCGCCGGCACGATGCGCTTCGACTTCATGATCTTCTCGACCGGCTTCAAGGTCGATTGGGGCAGCCGGCCCTTCCTCAGGGAGATCGCGGCCAGCGCCCGCAACTGGGTCGATCGCGGCGTGCCCCCGGATGCCGATCCCGGCCTCGGCGCCATGCCCGATCTCGGCCCCGCCTTCGAGTTCCAGCCGAAACTGCCCGGCACCTGCCCCGGGCTCGAGCGCATCCACTGCTTCTGCTACCCGGCGATGATGTCGCATGGCACGGTTTCCGGCGACATCCCGGCGATCAGCGACGGCGCCGAGCGACTGTCGCAGGCCATCGCCTCCAGCCTCTTCCGCGAGGATATCGAGGCGCATTTCCAGCGCGGCCAGGAGTACTCGGAGCCCGAAATCTTCGGCGACGAATGGGTGCCGATCCTGCCCGAACCCGCGAAGGTGCCGGTCTGATGCTCGGGTGGCTGCTCCAGCGCGTCGCGCAGGCGCTCCTCGTCATCTTCGCCATGTCGCTCGTGGTCTTCCTCGGGCTGCATGCCGTCGGCAACCCCGCCGACCTGCTGCTGGCGCCGGACGCGACCCAGATCGACCGGGCCGAGCTCGTGGCGCGGCTCGGCCTCGACCGGCCGCTCTGGGAGCAGTACCTGAACTTCGCCGGCAGCGCCCTGCAGGGCGATCTCGGCCGCAGCTTCGTCTACAACGTGCCCGCCGTGACGCTGATCCTGCAGCGCCTGCCGGCGACATTGGAACTCGCCTTCGCGGCGATGGTCTTCGCAGTCATCATCGGCGTGCCGCTCGGGCTCTATGCCGGGCTCTATCCCGAGCGCCTGCTCTCGAAGCTGATCCAGACCGGCAGCATCCTCGGCTTCTCATTGCCGACCTTCTGGGTCGGTCTCCTGCTGATCATGACCTTCAGCGTATCGCTGGGCTGGCTGCCGGCGAGCGGGCGCGGCGAGACGGTGCGCGTCTTCGGCGTCGAGTGGTCGTTCCTGACGCTGAATGGCTGGCGCCACCTGCTGCTGCCGGCGATCAACCTGTCGCTGTTCAAGGTCTCGCTGGTGATCCGCCTGACGCGGGCCGGCGTGCGCGAGGTTCTGCCGCTCGACTATGTCCGCTTCGCGCGGGCCAAGGGCCTGCGGCGCGGCCGGATCGTGACGATGCATATCCTGCGCAACATCATGATCCCGCTGGTCACCGTGCTCGGGCTCGAACTCGGCTCGACCATCGCCTTCGCGGTGGTGACCGAAAGCATCTTCGCCTGGCCGGGCTCGGGCAAGCTCATCCTCGACAGCATCAACGCGCTCGATCGGCCGGTGGTGATGGCCTATCTCCTGGTCGTGGTGACGCTCTTCGTCATCATCAACCTCCTGGTCGACATTCTCTATCGCGTGCTCGATCCGCGCGTCCGCGAGGAGGCCTCGGCATGACCACGGTTCCTGCCGCCGCTCCCGCCCGCCGCCCGTCGGGCAACGCGCTCCGCCGCTTCCTGCGCGCGCCCTCCGCCTGGATCGGGCTCGGCCTGATGGCGCTCCTCGTCATAGGCGCCGTCTTCGCGCCGCAGATCGCGCCACAGAACCCGTTCGACCTCGCCGCCATCGACGTGCTCGACGCCCGGATGACGCCGGGCTCCATGTCCTCGACCGGCGACATCACCTATCTGCTCGGCACCGACGGGCAGGGCCGCGACCTGTTCTCGGCCATCCTCTACGGATTGCGCACCAGCCTCACCGTCGGCGTCGGCTCGGCCGTGCTCGCCGGCATCGTCGGCATCCTGCTCGGGCTGGTCGCGGCCTGGGCCGGCGGCATCCTCGACGCCGTGATCATGCGGCTCGTCGACCTCATCATGTCGCTGCCCTCGATCCTGGTCGCGCTGCTGATGCTGGCGCTGCTCGGCAAGGGCATCGGCAATGTCGTGCTGACGCTGGTGCTGCTGGAATGGGCCTATTACGCCCGCACCGCCCGCGCCCAGGCGCTGGTCGAGCGCAAGCGCGACTATTTCGAGGCTGCGCGAGGCCTCGGCCTGCCGATCTCGCGCATCCTCTTGCGCCATGTCCTGCCGAACTGCCTGCCGCCGCTGCTGGTCATCGGCGCCCTGCAGGTGGCGCGCGCCATCACGCTGGAGGCGACGCTCTCCTTCCTCGGGCTCGGCGCGCCGGTGACGCAACCCTCGCTCGGCCTGCTGATCGCCAACGGCTTCCAGTTCATGCTCTCGGGCGAGTACTGGATCAGCTTCTTTCCGGGCCTGACGCTGCTGACGGCGATCGTCGCGATCAATCTCGTCGGCGACCGCCTGCGCGAGGTGCTCGATCCGAGGGCGCTGAAATGACCGCGCCGCTGCTCGATATCCGCAACCTGCGCACCCGCTTCCGCACCGATCGCGGCGATCTCGACGCCGTGCGCGACGTCTCCTTCACCTTGCGGGCCGGCGAGACGCTCGGCCTCGTCGGCGAGAGCGGCTCCGGCAAATCCGTCACCGGCTTCTCGATCATGGGGCTGATCGACCCGCCCGGCCAGATCGTCGGCGGCGAGATTCTGTTCCGCGGGCAGGACCTGACCAGGCTCGACGAGGAGGCGATGCGCTCCTTGCGTGGCAACCGCATCGCCATGGTCTTCCAGGACCCGATGATGACGCTGAACCCGGTGCTCCGGATCAGCACGCAGATGATCGAGACGGTCCGGGCGCATGAGGCGATCGACGACGCCAGCGCGCGCGTCCGGGCGCGCGACCTGCTCGGCGCCATGGGCATCCCGAGCCCGGAGGCCCGACTCGACGCCTTTCCACACCAGCTCTCCGGCGGCATGCGCCAGCGCGTTGCCATCGCGATCGCGCTGATCAACAAGCCCGACCTCATCATCGCCGACGAGCCGACCACCGCGCTCGACGTCTCGATCCAGGCGCAGATCCTGGCCGAGGTGCAGCAATTGACCCGCGAGAGCGGCACCGCCCTGCTCTGGATCACGCATGACCTCTCGGTGATCGCGGGGATCGCCGACGAGATCGCGGTGATGTATGCCGGCCGCATCGTCGAGCAGGGCAGCGTCGACGCCGTGCTCGACCAACCCAGCCACCCCTATACGGCCGGGTTGATCGGCAGCCTGCCGGGCACGAGCGCGCCGGGCTCGATGCTGGTGCAGATCCCCGGTACGACGCCGGACATGGTCGATCCGCCGCAAGGCTGCGCCTTCGGGCCACGCTGCGCCCGTCGCGACGCTGATTGCGAGCGCCAGCCCGCCTTCACGGAGAGCACGCACCGCCTGCGCTGCTTCCATCCCCTCTCCGGCCCCGCCTCCGCCGCCGAGGTGCCGGCATGACCATGGCCGCGACACCCTCCGCTCCTGCGCTGGAGACGCGCAAGCTGACCCGGCATTTCGGCCGCCCGGACGGGCTTGCGGTCAAATTGCACCTGGCGAAGCGCCAGCCGATCATCCGGGCGCTCGACGGCATCGACCTGACCATTCCCGCCGGCGAGTTCGTCGGGCTCGTCGGCGAATCCGGCTCGGGCAAGTCGACGCTCGGGCGCATCGCCGCCGGCCTCCTGCCGCCGAGCACCGGGGAAGTCGACGTGTTCGGCCGCTCGCCGCAGGGCGACCGCTCGGTCCATCGCGACGTGCAACTGATCTTCCAGGACCCGCAAGCGAGCCTCAACCCGCGCATGCGGGTGGCCGAGGCGATCGGCGAGGCGCCGCTCGTCCACGGCATCGCGAGCCGGTCCGAGATCGACGACTATGTCTGCGCGCAGATGCGCCGGGCCGGGCTCGACCCCGCCTATCGCCAGCGCTTCCCGCACCAGTTCTCAGGCGGCCAGCGCCAGCGCATCTCGATCGCGCGGGCACTCGCGCTACAGCCGCGTTTCCTGGTCTGCGACGAATCCGTGGCGTCGCTCGACGTCTCGATCCAGGCGCAGATCCTCAACCTGTTCATGCAGCTCCGGCGCGAGCTCGACCTGACCTATCTCTTCATCAGCCACGACCTGCGCGTCGTCCAGCACATCGCCGACCGAGTCGTGATCATGTATCTCGGCCGCATCGTCGAGGATGCGCCGGCGGCCCGGTTCTTCGCCCATCCCAACCACCCCTATACGCAGGGGCTGCTGGCGGAGATCCCCGACCTGAAGCAGCGGCGGCGCGTCTATGCGCCGGTGAAGGGCGAGATCCCGAGCCCGGCCGCGCCGCCGCCCGGCTGCCATTTCCACCCACGCTGCCCGGCCGCCTTCGACCGCTGCCGCGTCGAAAGACCAACCCTGCGCGCGATCGCGCCGGGCCATCGTTCTGCCTGCCACCTCAACGACACCGCAACGACCCCGGTCCGCGCGCAAACAGGAGAGATCGCATGACGACCACATTGAGCTCGCTCGCCCTTTCGGCGGCGCTGATCGTCGCCGCTGGAACCGCCAGCGCGGAAGACCTGCGCATCGCCTTTGCCGACCCGGTCTCCGCGATCGACCCGCAGCTCAACAACCATGCGGGCGACCACTCGGTCTCGCAGCATTTCTGGTCGCGGCTCGTCGCGCAGAAGACCGAGGGCGGCGTGGTGCCCGACATCGCCGCGTCCTGGAAGAACCTCGCCCCCAACACCTGGGAGTTCAAGCTGCGCGAGAACGCGGTCTGGACCGACGGCAAGCCGGTCACGGCCGAGGACGTCGCCTTCTCCTACGAGCGCGCCCAGGCCGTGCCGGGTTCGGTCGCCAGCTTCAAGGGCTTCCTGCGCAACGTCGCCAAGGTCGAGATCAAGGATCCGCATACGCTGATCATCACCAGCCGCGCGCCCGATCCGCTGCTGCCGATCAACATCTCCAGCATCTATGTCGTCAGCAAGCATGTCGGCCAGAACGCGACGACCGACGACTACAACAGCGGCAAGGCGATGGTCACGGACGGCCCCTACGCCTTCGTCAGCTATGCGCCCGGCGACCGCATCGAGATGAAGCGCAACGAGCGCTTCTGGGGCCCCAAACCCGAATGGGAGAAGGTGAGCTACCGTTACATCGCCAACCCGGCTGCGCGCACCGCCGCCCTGCTCTCGGGCGATGTCGACGTCATCGACAAGGTCTCGTTCTCCGACATCGAGAAGCTGGAGAAGAATCCGAAGGTCAAGGTCTGGTCCTATCCGGGCCTGCGCGTTCTGCTCCTGCAGCCGAGCTTCAATCCCAGTCCGTCGAAGTTCATCACCGACAAGGCGGGCAAGCCGTTCGACAAGAACCCGCTGCTCGATGTCCGCGTCCGCAAGGCGCTGAGCATCGCGATCAACCGCGCGGCGATCGCCGACCGCGTCGCACGCGGCGGCGTGACGGTCGCGACGCAATGGATGCCGGCCGGCAGCTTCGGCTATGATCCCGATCGCGCCAAGATCGAGGTCGACGCCAACAAGGCCAAGGCGCTGCTCGCCGAGGCCGGCTATCCCGACGGCTTCAAGCTGACCATGCATGTGCCGGGCGAGCGCTACCCGCTCGCGCCCGAGACCGCGCAGGCGATCGCCCAGTTCTGGACCCGCATCGGCGTCGAGACGCAGGTCGAGGTCGTACCCTTCTCGGTCTATTCCGGCGCGGCCAACAAGAACGAATACGCGATGAGCATGATCGGCTGGGGCAACGGTACCGGCGAGGGCACCTATGCGATGACCGCGATCCTGGCGACCAACAATGCCGCCAAGGGCCTCGGCGCCTCGAACTGGGGCCGCTACAGCAATCCGAAGCTCGACGAGGCCCTCGCCAAGGCCAGCGCGGAGTTCGACGACGCCAAGCGCGAGGCGATCATCAAGGACGCCGTCAAGGTCGTGATGGACGATGTCGGCGTCATCCCGCTCTACCACTACAAGAACATCTGGGCGAGCCGGCCGGACCTGAAGGTCGTGCCGTGGCACAGCGACCGCACCGTCGCGATGCAGGTCAGCAAGGCCAAGTGATCCCGGAGCCTGCTGATTTCTGACGAACCGCGCCGTCACCCGGACAAGCTGCGAAGCAGCGCCGATCCGGGATCTATCGGAAAGCTTCGCAACCCTTCGACGGATCCCGGGTCAAGCCCGGGATGACGGCGCGGTTCCAAGAAAAATCGGCATGATCCGAATCCACCGGAGACGCAAACAGCCATGCCTGTCGCCTTCTCGATCAGCCCCGCCATCGACCTGATCGACGTGCCCCGCCGGATCGCGCTTTCCGGACTGCCGGCGGGCGCGGAGGTGACCATCGCCGCGGAAACCCCGCGCGACGGTCATGTCTGGCGGGCGCAGGCCGTCTTCGCGGCCACGGCGGATGGCAGCGTCGACCTCGAACGCGATGCGCCCTTGCGCGGCGACTACGCGGGCGTCGCGGCGATGGGACTGGTCTGGGCGCAGACGGGCCAGGGCGAGCTGTTTCCGGCCGACCTGTCCCGCCCACTCGAAACCACGCTTACCGCCACAATAGGCGGTAAGACGATTGCTTCCGGGCGCTTCAGCCAAATCCTGATGGCGAAAGGCGTGACGCGCCATCCGCTCGCGAAGGATGGGCTTGTCGGGACGCTGTTCCTGCCGGCCAGCGCAGGTCCGCATCCCGCGATCATGATCCTCAACGGCTCGGGCGGCGGCATCAACGAGCCACGCGCCGCGCTCTGGGCCTCGCGCGGGGTCGCGGCGCTGGCGCTCGGCTATTTCGGTGCGCCCGGCCTGCCGAAATACATCTCGAACACGCCGCTCGAATATTTCGCCCGGGGGCTGGACTGGCTGCGTGCCACGGTGCGCCCGCTCAACGATTTCGTCGCGGTCGCCGGACAGTCGCGCGGCGGCGAGCTCGCGCTCCTGCTCGGCGCGACCTTCCCCGACAAGGTCTCGGCGGTACTGGGCTATGTGCCGAGCGCCTTCGTGCATGGCGGGCAGGCCGCGGCCGATCCGGCTTTCGGTCGCGACGGCCCCGGCTGGACGCTCGACGGCAAGCCGCTCGTCCATCAATGGCAGCACAACGCCACGGCGAGCTGGAAGCCCTATGACGAGGCGACTGAGACGCGCCGCAATGCCGATGCGATGCGGACCGCGCTCGGCGACCCCGCCGCGATGGCCCGCGCCCGCATCCCGGTGGAGCGGATCGCCGGACCGGTGCTGCTGCTGTCGGGCGGCGATGACGGCGCCTGGCCTTCCGATCTCTACTCGCTGATCGTGCAGTCGAGCCTGCTCGCGGCCGGGCATCCGCACGAGGTTCTCTGGAAGAACTGGCCTGATGCCGGCCATTCGATCCTGTTTCCGCATACTCCGGCGACACGGATCGCCCATCGCCATCCTGTCAGCGGCATCGCGACCACGATGGGCGGCACGCCGGCCGCCAATGCCGAGGCCAATGCCGGCGCCTGGGAAGCGGCGCTTGCCTTTGTCCGGCATCATGGCGGGCGGGCAGGCTGATCATCGATCTGCCTTGCGCCTCTTGTGCGGCTGACGGTTTTCACGGCATGGTCCCGCTGACTTCACGCTGGTGACGCTATCGCTGTGCCGGCTCAACATGACTCGGCTCACCGGATCGCGAATGGTTTCTGTAGCGCTGAAGACGGTTTCGAAGACCTGGGGCGGCACCGCCGCCGTCGATGCCATCAGCTTCGCCGTCGAAGGCGGCAATCTCGTCGCGCTGCTCGGCCCGTCCGGCTGCGGCAAGTCGACCACGCTGCGGCTGATCGCCGGGCTCGAGGACACCAGCAGCGGCACGATCGAGATCGATGGGCGCGACGTCACCCATGCCTCGCCCTCGCAGCGGGGCATCGCCATGGTCTTCCAGAACTATGCGCTGTTCCCGCATCTCAGCGTCGCCGAGAACATCCTGTTCGGCCTGAAGGTCCGCAAGGTCTCGCGTGCCGAGCGCGACGAGCGCCTCGCCCGCGCGGCATCTATCCTGGGGCTCTCGGCCCTGCTCGAACGCAAACCCTCGCAGCTCTCGGGCGGCCAGCAGCAGCGCGTCGCGCTCGGCCGCGCCATCGTCGCCGAGGCCCCGGTCTGCCTGATGGACGAGCCGCTCTCCAATCTCGACGCCCAGTTGCGCGTCGAGATGCGTCGCGAGATCCGCGAATTGCAGCAGCGGCTCGGCATGACCATGGTCTATGTCACGCATGATCAGGTCGAGGCGATGACCATGGCCGATCAGGTCGTGCTGATGCGGAACGGCCGGATCGAGCAGGATGCCCCGCCGGACGTGCTCTACGAGAATCCGGCGACGATCTTCGCCGCCCGCTTCGTCGGCACGCCGCCGATGAACGTGCTGCCGCTTGCGACGATCCAGGCGCGGGGCGGCACGATCAGCGCTCCGGATGGGCTCGATCCCGCCAGCCTGGCCGTCGGCATCCGCCCCGAGATGGTCGAGATCGCCGGCAGCGGCGTCGCCGCCGATGTCGTCGCGGTCGAATATCTCGGTTCCGACACGCTGCTGGAAACCCGGATCGACGGCCATTCCTTCATCGTCAAGCGCCCCGGCAAGGTGCGAGCCGCAGCCGGCGAACAGATCTACATCACGTTGTCACAATCGGCACTGCACTGGTTCGACCAGGCGTCGGAACGGAAGGTGGTTCGAAACTGAACCGGCCGGAAGCGCCGGACGCTCGAACCATCCCCGCAACAGGGAGAGAGGATATCATGGACAGGCGTGAATTTCTTGGCGGCACCGCCGCACTCGCAGGCGCGACCGCGCTTCCCGGCATCGCCGGCGCACAGAGCGCCACGGAGCTCTCGTTCTTCTATCCGGTCGCCGTCGGCGGGCCGATCACCAAGCTGATCGACGCCTATGCGGCCGATTTCGAGAAGGCCAATCCCGCGGTCAAGGTGAAGCCGATCTATGCCGGCACCTATCAGGAGACGATCGTCAAGGCGCTGACCGCACACAAGAGCGGCACGCCTCCGGTCACCTCGGTGCTGCTCTCGACCGACATGTTCACGCTGATCGACGAAGAGGCGATCGTCCCCTTTGACGATTTCGTCAAGACCGAGGACGACAAGAAGTGGCTTGCCGGCTTCTATCCCGGCTTCATGGAGAACAGCCAGACCGGCGGCAAGACCTGGGGCATTCCGTTCCAGCGCTCGACCATCGTGCTCTACTGGAACAAGGAGCTGTTCAAGGAGGCAGGGCTCGATCCCGAGAAGCCGCCGCAGACCTGGGCCGAGCATCTCGCCTTCGCGCAGAAGCTCACGAAGCGCGACGCGTCCGGCAATGTTACGCAATGGGGCACGCAGATCCCGTCCTCGGGCTTCCCCTACTGGCTGTTTCAGGCGCTGACGACCGAGGCCGATGCCATCCTGATGAGCCCCACCGGCGACACCACCTATTACGACAAGCCGGGCGTGGTCGAGGCGCTGCAGTACTGGGTCGACCTTTCGCAGAAGCACAAGGTGCACCCGCCCGGGATCGTCGAATGGGGCACCACGCCGAAGGACTTCTTCGAGAAGAAGGTCGCCATGATCTGGACGACCACGGGCAACCTCACCAATGTCCGCACCAACGCGAAATTCCCCTTCGGGGTCGCGATGCTGCCGGCGCACAAGCGCCGGGGCTCGCCGACCGGCGGCGGCAATTTCTATATCTCGAAGAAGGCGACCGCGGCCCAGCAGCAGGCGGCGTTCCAGTTCATCAAGTGGATGACGCAGCCGGAGCGCGCCGCGCAATGGTCGATCGACACCGGCTATGTCGCGGTCAGCAAGGCGGCCTACGAGACCGCGGCGATGAAGAAATACGTCGTCGAGTTCCCGCCGGCGGCCGTCGCGCGCGACCAGTTGGAATTCGCAGTCGCCGAACTCTCGACCCACGAGAACCAGCGCGTCACCAAGGCGCTGAACGACGGCTTACAGGCAGCGCTGACCGGCACCAAGATGCCGCAGAAGGCGATGGAGGACGCGCAGGCCGAGGCCGAGCGCATCCTCAAGGCCTATCGCTGATCGCGCCCGGATGACGAACCGCGCGACCGCGACGATCCATGGCTGGCTGCTGCTGCTGCCGGCCATGGCTTGCCTGGCCCTGTTCACGCATTGGCCCGCGGTCGCGAGCTTCATCGAAAGCTTCCACTCGACCCCGAAGGCGCGCCGCCCGGCGCGCTTCATCGGGCTCGATAACTACCAGCAGATGCTCGCCGATCCGATCTTCTGGAAGGCGATGAGCAACAATCTCTGGTTCGCGCTCGGCACGATCCCGACCTCGATCGCGCTGGCGCTGCTGATGGCGGTCTGGGTCAACGACAGGATCGCCGGCCGGACGCTCGTCCGCATGGCCTTCTTCACGCCGACGATCCTGCCGATGATCGCGGTCGCCAATATCTGGCTGTTCTTCTACACGCCGCAATACGGCTTGCTGGAGCAGATCACCGGCCTGTTCGGGGCGCGCTCGACCAACTGGCTGGGGTCGCAGGATACCGCGCTCTACGCCATCACCATCGTCGCGATCTGGAAGGAAGCCGGCTTCTTCATGATCTTCTACCTCGCGGCGCTGCAGGCGATTCCGCCCAGCCTCGGCGAGGCGGCTGCCATCGAGGGCGCCTCGCGCTGGACCTTCTTCCGGCGCATCCAGTTCCCGCTCTTGATGCCGACGACGCTGTTCGTGCTGATCAACGCGGTGATCAACGCCTTCCGCATGGTCGACCATATCTTCGTGATGACGCGCGGCGGACCGGACAACGCCACGACCTTGCTGCTGTTCTACATCTACCAGGTCGGCTTCAGCTTCTGGGACACGGCCTATGCGGCGACGCTGACCTGCGTGCTGCTGGCGCTGCTCGCCCTCGTCGCCTTCGTCCAGTATGGCTGGCTCGAACGCAGGACGCATTATCAATGAGCGCGCCGACGCAACCCGCTCCGGCCACGACGCGCAGCGACCCCTACGCGCCGAAGGGCCTGTCGCTGACACTGGAATCGACCGGGGCGATCCTGCTCGCCCTGCTCTGGGTGCTGCCGCTGGCCTATGCTGTCTGGGCGGCGTTCCATCCGGCCGAATACACCACGCGCTTCGTGTTGACCGCGCCGCTGACGCTCGATAATTTCACCCGCGCCTGGGCGGCCGCGCCCTTCGCCCGCTATTTCCTCAACACCTTCATATTGGTCACCCTGATCCTGACCTTCCAGATCGTGCTGGGTACGCTCGCGGCCTACGCCCTGGCGCGGCAGGATTTCTGGGGC
Organism: Bosea sp. ANAM02; assembly: GCF_011764485.1. NCBI lineage: Bacteria > Pseudomonadati > Pseudomonadota > Alphaproteobacteria > Hyphomicrobiales > Alloboseaceae > Allobosea > Allobosea sp. ANAM02. The sequence goes on from NZ_AP022848.1 coordinate 4,599,487, forward strand.
CGGGACGTCGCCTTCGTGCTGATCCTGGCGCAGCTCATGATCATGCCGGACGCGCTGATCGTGGAGAACTACCGCACGCTCGCCAAACTCAACCTGATCGACACGATCCCCGCGATCGCCCTGCCCTATATCGCCTCGGCCTTCGGCATCTTCCTGCTCAGGCAGACCTTCAAGACCGTGCCGAAGGAGCTGGACGACGCCGCCCGCGTCGAGGGCGCGAGCCCCCTGCAGGTGCTGATGAAGGTTTACGTGCCGCTGGCGAAGCCGACCTATGTCGCCTACGGCCTCGTCTCGGTCAGCTATCACTGGAACAACTTCCTCTGGCCGCTGCTCGTCACGAACTCCGTGGAGTCGCGGCCGCTGACGGTGGGCCTGCAGGTCTTCTCCTCGGCCGACCAGGGTATCGACTGGGCGGTCATCTGCGCGGCGACCTTGATGACCTCGGCGCCGCTGCTCCTCGGCTTCCTGCTGTTCCAGCGCCAGTTCGTGCAGAGCTTCATGCGCGCCGGCATCAAGTAAGGACCCGGCCGACCGCATGAAGCTGATCACCTGGAACACCCAGTGGGCCCGCGGCGTCGACGAGAAGGTCGACCCGCGCCGCATCATCGACCATGCCCGGCAGATGGCGGATTTCGATGTGCTCTGCCTGCAGGAGGTCGCGGCCAATTTCCCCGATCTCGACGGCAATGACCGCACCGACCAGTTCGCGCTGTTCAGCGAGCTGCTGCCGGGCTTCACCGCGATCGAGGCGATCGGCGTCGATGTCCCGGATGGCGCCGGCGGCCGCAAGCGCTTCGGCAACCTGATCCTGTCGCGGCTGCCGGTGGCGCAGGCGCTGCGCCATGTCCTGCCCTGGGAGGCGGCGGCGACGCGCAACATGCCACGCGTGCTGGTCGAGGCGATGGTCGAGACGCCTTTCGGGCCGATCCGGGTGATGACGACCCATCTGGAATATTCCTCGCCTGTCCTGCGGGCTGCACAGGTCGAAGGCATTCGGCACATCCACCGCCTGGCCGCCGCCCGGCAGGCGACGCCGCGCCTTCCCGGTCCGCACACCTATGCACCGACGCCCAACGCGGCAAGCGCGATCCTGACCGGCGATTTCAACATGCGGCCCGACGATGCCGGGCTGGCGCAGTTGCTTGCCCCGTTCGAAGGCGATGTTCCGCCGCTGGTCGATCTCTGGCCGGTCTTGAAGGGCACGGAACCGCATCCGCCTTCCGCCTTCATCTGCGACCAGACCTATGGCCCGCCGGGCTGCCTCGACTTCGTGCTGGCGACCCCGGACCTCGCCAAGCGGGCGCGCTCCATCGTTTACGACATCGAAACGCGGGCCTCGGACCACCAGCCGATCCTCGTCGAATTCGCCCTCGGATGATCTTCACGCGGCAGGATCACGAGCGGCTCGACGCGATCCTGCGCAAAGCGGCGCAGCGCGAGGTGATGCCGCGCTTCCGCCGCTTGGGGGCCGGCGATATCCGCGCCAAGCAGAACCCGGTCGATGTCGTCACCGAAGCCGACGAGGCGGCCGAACGCTTCATCTGCGCCGAGCTGGCCAGGGCCTTTCCAGGCGCCGCGATGATCGGCGAGGAGGCGGTGACGCAGGATCCCACGCTCCTCGCGAAGCTCTCCGAAGCCGAGCTTGCCTTCGTCATCGACCCGATCGACGGCACCTTGAACTATGCCAGCGACCTCTCGCTCTTCGCTGTGATGGCCGCGGTCGTCGTCCGGGGCGAGATCGCCGCCGCCGTGATCCATGACCCGACGGCCGATGACAGCGCCATGGCCCTGCGCGGCGAAGGCGCCTGGATGAGCTCGGCAGACGGCACGAACCGCGACCTGCGCGTCGCTCCGGCCGTCGCGACGCGGCAGATGAACGGCATGGCGAGCTGGCAGTATTTCCCTGAGCCGCTGCGCAGCACGCTTCCCGGCCGCTTCCCGGCCTTCCTCGAAGTCGGCTCGCTGCGCTGCTGCGGGCAGGAATACCGGCTGGCAGCAGCAGGGCGCCTGCAATTCCTGCTCTACGGCGTCCTCAACCCTTGGGACCATGCGCCCGGCGTTCTGCTCTACAGCGAAGCCGGCGGCCATGCGCGCCTGCTCGACGGCCGACCCTATTCGCCGACCGAGCGGCCTGCCGGCCTGCTCTGCACGCCCGACGAAGCGAGCTGGCGGGAGGTCAGGTCGACCCTGCTGGATTGAGCGGCAAGATCGATATTCGACGGAACCTCTGCTGTCATTCCGGGGCTTCGCGCAGCAAAGAGCCTGGAACCCATGAACACCACGTTCCCGTCATGGTCGGGCTTGTCCCGACCATCCACGCTTCGTTCGTACCATGCGGTGTCCAAGACGTGGATGCTCGCCACAAGGGCGAGCATGACGAACTGGAGCAGAGCCAATTTATGGATTCCGGGCTCAGTCCTCGTCGTCGCGCTGGCGCGGACCTTCCCCGAGGATCTCGCGTTTTCCTGCGTGGTTTGCGGGCCCGACGATGCCTTCGTTCTCCATGCGCTCCATGATGGATGCGGCGCGATTGTAGCCGATCTGGAGGCGGCGCTGGATATAGGAGGTCGAGGCCTTCCTGTCGCGCAGCACGACGGCGACGGCCTGCTCGTAGGGGTCGTCGCTCTCGGCGGAACCCATGCCGGTCTTGTCGAAGACGGCGCCGTCCTCGTCCTCGCCCCCCTCGTCCTCCTCGGAGGTGACGGCGTCGAGATATTGCGGGCGGCCTTGGGTCTTGAGATGGGCCACGACCTTCTCGACCTCGGCATCCGAGACGAAGGGGCCGTGGACGCGGGTGATGCGCCCGCCGCCGGCCATGTAGAGCATGTCGCCCTGGCCCAGAAGCTGCTCGGCGCCCATCTCGCCCAGGATCGTGCGCGAGTCGATCTTGCTCGTCACCTGGAAGGAGATGCGGGTCGGGAAATTCGCCTTGATCGTGCCGGTGATGACGTCGACCGAGGGGCGCTGCGTCGCCAGCACGACATGGATGCCGGCCGCGCGCGCCATCTGGGCGAGGCGCTGGATCGTGCCCTCGATCTCCTTGCCGGCGACCATCATCAGGTCGGCCATCTCGTCGACGATGACGACGATATAGGGCAGAGGCTCGAGGTCCATGACCTCCTCCTCGTAGATCGCCTCTCCGCTGTGCTTGTCGAAGCCGGTCTGGACCGTGCGCGTGATGACCTCGCCCGCCGCCTTGGCCTCGCCGACCCTGGCATTGAAGCCGTCGATGTTGCGCACCGAGAGCTTCGACATCTTCTTGTAGCGCTCCTCCATCTCGCGCACCGCCCATTTCAGGGCGACGACCGCCTTCTTGGGATCGGTCACGACCGGGGTGAGCAGATGCGGGATGCCGTCATAGACGGAGAGCTCCAGCATCTTGGGATCGACCATGATCAGGCGGCACTCCTCCGGCTTCAGCCGGTAGAGGATCGACAGGATCATGGTGTTGATCGCGACCGACTTGCCCGAGCCGGTGGTGCCCGCGACGAGCAGGTGGGGCATCCGCGCCAGATCCGCGATCACCGGCTCGCCGCCGATGGTCTTGCCGAGGCAGAGCGCGAGCTTGTGCTTGGTCGCCTCGAAATCCTGGCTGGCCAAAAGCTCACGCAGGAAGACGGTCTCGCGGCGGGTGTTCGGCAGCTCGATGCCGATCGCGTTCTTGCCCTGCACCACCGCAACGCGCGCCGACACCGCACTCATCGAACGCGCGATGTCGTCGGCCAGAGAGATCACGCGGGAACTCTTTATGCCGGGGGCGGGTTCCAATTCATACAGAGTGACGACCGGACCAGGGCAAGCCTGGACGATCTCGCCGCGGATGTTGAAGTCCTCCAGCACGCCTTCGAGCAGGCCGGCATTCTGCTGGAGCATCTCGACCGGCATGGTCTCGGCCTGCGCCTGCGGCGGCTCGGCCAGGAACTCGATCGGCGGGAGCTGGAAACCGGCATCCTGCACCACGGGCAGTTCGACAAGACGAAGCTTGGCCCGGAACGGCGTGACCTTCGCGGATTCGACCGCGACCGGCTCGGGACGAACGGGTTCAGGCTGAACCGGCGCCAACGGCACCGGCTGAGACTGAACAGGCTTGGACGGAACAGGCTTGGGCTCGACCAAAGGCCGCGTGTTGCGTGCCAGCGGCACACCGGGTTTCGCCATGACCGGAGGCTCGACCGGAACCGGCGCCTCATCCTCGACCGCGGGCGCTTCATCGGCTGGCATCTGCCAGGACGGGGTCGCGACCTGGAAACTCACCCGATAGCTCTGCCCCCAGCCGAAGCCGGACCAGGCTGGCGCAACCACCGGAGCGGTGATCGGTAGCGGCGCGGCTTCGCGCTTTGCGACCGGCTGCTCTTCAAAGCCAATCGTCGGGGCATGGGTCATCGCTTCCGCCATCATCGACGGAGCGACGGGGTCGAAGACAAAATCGGCATCGTCGCGCTCGGCCTCGGGGACGCATTCCCAGAAGGCGTGATCCGAGATGAAATCGAGCGGCGTCGCGACGTCCTGCTCGGGGTACGCGGCGGTCTCCGAAGACCCCTCGAACACCATTTCGACGGGCTGCATCTCATCGACGAAGGCGTTCTCCTCCGCGTCGAAGGTCAGTTCGACATCGGCCTGCTCGTCCATGACGGGTTCGGGCGCTGGCTCGGTGCCGGGCGCGCCCCAGACCTGCCGGATGAGGTGATCCGGCGTGCGCCAGAAGCGGACGCGGCTCTCGCCCGGAACAGGCGCGTTCGGAGACAGGCTGATGTCGAAGCGCTGCCCGAGGACCGGCGAGGTAGAGAGCTCCTGCTCGGCCTGCGCGAGCTTGCGCTGGGCGTCAGCGGCGCGCGAGGGGCGGACATAGGTCGGCCAGAGACTGGATGATGTCGATTCGGTCCGAATCGACTCTGCGGCAGGAGGGTGCGGTGTTGCGTTCTGCTGTGGTTGAACGAGGCGATGATCCTCGGAAACGACGGCGTTCGCGCGGCGGAGACGATCCAGTTTTTGCATGGGCTTAGGCGAACACTACGCTTCGTTAACCTGAGACCCAGTCCTAGCCCGGCAGGGTTAAGAGACCGTTCCGGCAGCCTTCCTTTCGGTGTCCGAAGCTGGCGCGTTCAGGCTCGCAGCGACTGTCAGCGCGCCCGCTTTTCCGAGGGCGGGGTGGCGGCATCATCGTCCTGAAGCACGCGCCAGGCGGCGCCCTCGAGATCGGCGAACTGGCCTGACCGCATGCACCAGAAGAAGGCGCCCAGGCCCAGCAGGCCGAGCCCGAGCGCGAGGGGAAACAGGATGACGATGATGTTCATGCCTCTGCCTCCGGAAACCTTGCGCTGCGTGCGCGCAGGGCGTTGAGGGTCACCACCAGCGACGAGCCCGACATGGCGACGGCCGCGACTAGCGGCGTCGCAAGCCCGGCGATGGCGATCGGCACCGCCACCGCGTTGTAGAGCACCGCGAAGCACAGGTTCTGCAGCATCAGCCCGCGCGCCTTGCGGGCGATGCCGAGCGCGGCCGAGACCGGCGCGAGGCTGTCGCCGAGGAAGACGATATCGGCCGCGGCCTGCGCGAGATGCGTCGCGCTGACCGGCGAGAGCGAGACATGCGCGCCCGCGAGCGCCGGCGCGTCATTGAGCCCGTCACCGACCATCAGCACCTTGCGGCCCTCGGCCGCCATGCTGTCGAGCAGGTTCAGCTTGTCGGCCGGCAGCAGGCCAGCCTCGACATGCGCGATGCCGAGCGCGGCCGCGATCGGCGCGACGGCCTCCGGCCGGTCGCCAGAGAGGATCGCGATGTCCAGCCCCGCCGCGCGCAAAGCGTCGATCGTCGCGCGCGCATCCGGGCGCAGGCTCTGCCCGAGCGCCAGAACCGTACGATAGGCGCCGTGGCGATAGGCGATCAGCGAGGCGCCGGGATGGAGCGCCTTGACAGAAACCGCCTCGGTTTCGGCGCCGCAAAAGGCGAGGCTGCCGAGGCGCTGCTCGTCGTCGCCATCGCCGGACGACAGGCCGTGCCCGCGCTCCTCGCGGACATCCGTTCGGGGGAAGGCGGCGCCGAGTGCGCGGGCCAGAGCCTGCGCCAGCGGATGGGCGCTGGCTGCGGCGAGCGCGCCGATCTCAGCCCGCCGCTCGGCCGGCAGCGCCTCGCGGTTGAGGATCTCGGGCTCCGGCAGGGTCAGCGTGCCGGTCTTGTCGAAAACGGCGATGTCGGCCTCGGCGAGGCGCTCCAGGGCAGCGCCCTCCTTGAGCATGATCTTGCGCCTGAACAGGGCGGAGGCCGCGACGACCTGTACGGCGGGGATCGCAAGGCCGAGCGCGCAGGGACACGTGATGATCAGCACGGTCACGGCGATCAGCAGCGCCTCCGGCCAGGCCAGCCCCCAGGCGAGCCAGCCGAGGAAGGTCGCGGCCGCCAGCGTATGGACCACCGGCGCATAGAGCCGCGCGGCCCGGTCCGACAGATGGACATAGCGCGAGCGGCTGCCCACGGCCTGATTCATCAGCCGGTCGATCTCGTCGAGCAGCGTGCCCTGCCCTGCCGCCTCGACGCGGATGGTGAGAGTGCCTGTCAGGTTCAGCGTGCCGGCATGGACGCGTTCGCCCTGCCCGATCGCAGCCGGCGCGGTCTCGCCGGTGACGAGGCTCTGGTCGAGCTCGGAACGACCGGTCTCGACGATGCCGTCGACCGAGACCCGCTCGCCCGGGCGAACGAGGACGCGGTCGCCGGGCTGGATCGCAGCGATCGGCGTGATCGTCCAGTTGCCGTCGTCGGCGAGCCGCGTCGCAGTCTCGGCCTTGAGCGCGGCGAGATTGCCGGCGAGGTCGCGGGTGCGGCGGCGCATGAGCTGGTCGAGATAGCGCCCGATCAGCAGGAAGAAGAGCAGCATCACCACGCCGTCGAAATAGGCGTGGCGGCCATGGGTCCAGGTCTCGGCGACCGACATGACCAGCGCCAGCACGACGCCGATGGTGATCGGCACGTCCATGTTGACGGCGCCGGCCCTGAGGGCGCGCAGCGCGCTCTCGAAGAAGGGCCGGCCGGCATAGGCCGCCGTCGGCAGGGCGATCAGCGCCGAAAGCCAGTGGAAGAAGTCGCGCGTCGTCGGGTCGATATCGCCGCTATTGCCGGCCCAGACGGCGACCGAGAGCAGCATGATGTTCATCGAGGCGAAGCCGGCGACGCCGAGGCGGCGCATCAGGCTGCGCTCCTCCGCGGCGGCATCATTCTCCTGCCGTTCTGCCACGAAGGGATAGGCCTTGAAGCCGAGCGCGCCGAGCTTGTCGACGACGGCCTCCGGCCGCAGCAGCGCCTCGCGCCACTCGACCGAGACGCGCTTCAGCGCGAGATTGACGCGGGCGCCGAGGATGGCGGGCTCGCGGGCAAGCCCGCTCTCGATCGCCTGCATGCAGCCGGCGCAACGGATACCGTCGACCGCCAGTTCCATGCTGGCGATGCCGCCGTCGCGATGGCGCACGAAGACGGAGAGGTCCTGCGCCGCCATCTTACGTCTCCGGCAAAGTGACGCGGCTGCGCGAGACGAAGACGACCTCCTCGCCGCGCTTCGCCTCCAATTCGAGAATCCAGGAGCCGGCCTCGATGCGGTCGAAGCCGGCCTCGTAGCGGCCGGGCTGGCGCTCGTTCAGCGCCACAGTGTGATCGCGCGCGGAGGTCGCGGGATGACGCAGCCGCGCCGTCGCGGAGAAGCCGGAAAGCGGCTGGCCGAGGCGATCCGCCAGCGTGACGCCGAGCGTGGCGCCCTCACCCTGGCGCGCGAGCGTAGCTGCAGCCTTCCAATCGCGCGCGTCACGCTCATGCTGGCGGGCGATCTCCTCGTTGAAATGCTGGCTGGTCTCATAGGCGCTCTTGGTCTCGACGCCCGGCATGGTGCGCAGCGCCACCGTCAGGATCGTCGCATTGACCGAGATGACGACGCCGAAGAACAGTACCAGCATCGCCGCGACCATCCAGCCGGTCAGTTCGAAGGGGCGGCGCGGGCGCGGGGCGGCAGGGGTGTCGCAGGACATCAGGAAAACTCCGCAGCAGCTCATGGTTTGGCTCCGGGCGCCATGAAGTGGTCGGCCGCGCGCACGGTCTCCCCGGCGAAGAGATCCGAGGCGGTGATGGTGATGGGCTGCGACGTTTCCAGCGGCACGCCGGCCGGGACGGTGACGAGCACGCGCACCTCGCGCGAGGAATCGGGATCGACGGTCACGACCGGCCTGACATCGGCGGTCTGCGCCACGCCGATCGCTTCGATGCGGATGCCGGGCAGCCCATCGACAGTGAGGGCGAAGGGGCGAATTTCCGGGCGTTTGTTGAGCAGGCGAACCGCATAGGCGTTGCGGATCGAGCCGTCGCTCAAGGTCACGAAGAGCGGCGAGCGCTCGTGCAGCACCGAGATATCGGCGGTGCGGCGCGTCGCGAGCTGCCAGAGCATGGCGCCGCCAACCACGACGATCAGCGCCGTGTAGATCGCCGTGCGCGCCCGGAGCGGGCGATAGACCGCCTTCAGGCCAGCCATCCGCCGCTTGACGTTGATCTCGGTATCATAGGCGATCAGGCGCTTCGGCCGATCGACCTTGGCCATGACGGTGTCGCAGGCGTCGATGCAGAGCCCGCACTGGATGCAGTCGAGCTGGGAACCGTCGCGGATGTCGATGCCGACCGGGCAAACCGCGACGCATTGATGACAGTCGATGCAGTCGCCGGCCGGCGCGCCCTGCGCCTTCAGTTTCAGGCCCTGCTTGACCGAGACGCGCGGCTCGCCGCGATCGTACCGATAGGTGACGTTGAGCGCTTCGTCGTCGGTCAGCGCCGCCTGGATGCGCGGCCAGGGGCACATGAACTTGCAGACCTGCTCGCGCATGATGCCGGCGAGCGAGTAGGTGGTGAAGGTCAGGATCGCGATCCAGACATAGGCCGAGAGCGGCGCGGTGAAGGTCGCGAGCTCCCGCACCAGCGTCGGCGCATCGGCGAAATAGAGCACCCAGGCGCCGCCGGTCCACCAGGCGATGACGATCCAGACCGCGTGCTTGGCGCTCTTGCGCCAGAGCTTGTCGAAGCTCCACGGCGCCGCATCGAGGCGCATGCGCTCGCGCCGGTCGCCCTCGAAGAAGCGCTCGACAGCGAGGAAGAGATCGGTCCAGACCGTCTGCGGGCAGAGATAGCCGCACCAGACCCGGCCCGCGAGCGCGTTCATCAGGAAGAGCGCGAAGGAGGCGAGGATCAGCAGGCCGGTGAAATAGTAGACCTCCTGCGGCCAGATCTCGATGAAGAAGAAGTAGAAGCGTCCGTTGGCGATATCGGCCAGCACCGCCTGGTTCGGCAGATGCGGGCCGCGATCCCAGCGCAGGAACGGCAGCAGATAATAGATGCCGAGGCACAGGAAGAGGATGAACCACTTCGCGCGCCGGAACGGGCCGGACACGCTTTGCGGATAGACCTTCGCCGACGCCGCGAAGAGCGGGATGTCGTCGGGATCGGTCCCGGCCGTGCTCACGCTACTGCCCTCCCCCCAGCGAGTGGACATAGACGGTCAGCGCCTTGATGGTGGTCGCGTCGAGGCGCCCGCCCCAGGCCGGCATCACGCCATTGCGGCTGTTGGTGATGGTCTCGGTCAGCGAAGCCATATCCATGCCGTAGAGGCTGATCGCGTCGGTGAGATTGGGCGCGCCCATCTCCTGGTTGCCCTTGCCGGCCTCGCCATGGCAGGCGGCGCAATTATCGGCGAAGAGCTTGCGGCCGAGCGCGAGATCGGCCTTGGGCTCGGCCGGCAGGCCGGCCAGAGCGCGGACGTGATTGGCGACGGCATTGATCTCGTCGCGCTTCAGCATGCCGTCGCGGCCGAAGGCCGGCATCTGGCTCACGCGCGTCTCGTCATTGCCGGCGACGCGGATGCCGTGACGGATGGTCTGCTGGATCGCGTCGAGCGAGCCGCCCCAGAGCCAGTCGTCGTCGTTGAGGTTGGGATAGCCCTTGGCACCGGCGCCGCCGACGCCGTGACAGGCGGCGCAGTTGTCGCCGAAGGCCGCCTTGCCCTGCGCCATCGCGATCTGGAACAGGGTCGGGTCGGCCTTGATCTGCGCCGGTGTCGCGTCGGCCATGCCGGCGGCCTGGACGGCGCGCTGCGCCTTGAGCCGGGCCATGTCCGCGCTGATATCGGCGCGGCTGGCATAGCCGATCACGCCCCGGGTCGTATCGGTCAGAAGCGGCCAGGCGGGATAGACGACCCAGTAGCCGATCGACCAGAGAATGCTGGCGTAGAAGATGCCGAGCCACCAGCGCGGCAGCGGGGTGTTGAGCTCGCGGATGCCATCCCATTCATGGCCGGTGGTGGCGATGCCGGTGTGCGGGTCGATATGCGGGGCGTCGTGCTGCTGTTCCATGATCTCAGTCCTCGCGCAACGGATTGAGCGCGGCTTGCTCGAAGCGGGCGCGGTTCTTCGGCCAGAAGGCGTAGAGGCAGACGCCGAGGAAGACGGCGACGAAGTAGAGAAGGCCGACGGACTGGGCGAAGCCGGCGAGCCAGTGATAGGTCGATTGCATGGCAGCCTCGCTCAGCGGATGTTGGCCTTGTCGTCGTAGAGCTTGAAGTCGACGAGCGTGCCGAGCGCCTGGAGATAGGCGATCAGGGCGTCGGCCTCGGTAATGCGCTGCGGGTCGCCGTCGAAATCGCGCGACTGCGCCTTGGGGTAGCGCTTCTCCAGATCGGATTGGCCGGGATGGTCCGGCGTCGCCTGCGCCTTCAGGTCGCTCTGCGCCTGGGCGATCATCGCGTCGCTATAGGGCACGCCCCCGGCGCGGTTGGCGCGCAGCTCATCGGCGATGTCGCTGTATTTCAGTTCTGTCTTCGCCAGGAAGGGATAGCCCGGCATGATCGATTGCGGCACGACGGCCCGCGGCTCGGCGAGATGCGCCCGCTGCCACTCGTCGGAATATTTGCCGCCGACGCGGGCAAGGTCCGGCCCGGTGCGCTTCGAGCCCCACTGGAACGGCTTGTCGTATAGGCTCTCGGCCGCGAGCGAGTAATGCCCGTAGCGCTCGACCTCGTCGCGCAGCGGCCGGATCATCTGGCTGTGGCAGTTGTAGCAGCCCTCGCGGACATAGATCGCGCGGCCGGCCAGCTCGAGCGGCGTATAGGGACGCATGCCCTGCACCGTCTCGATCGTGTTCTTCAGGTAGAAGAGCGGCGCGATCTCGACGAGGCCGCCGACCGAAATCACCAGCAGCACGCCGATGACCAGGATGATCGAGTTGGTCTCGAAGATCTTGTGCTTGGCCCAGAGCGACTTGCGCGCGGGCTTGTGTTCGATGCTCGTCATTCCCCGGAACTCCTCAGGCGGCGGCCAGCGCGGACGGCATGTCGTCGGCACGCGGCATCTCGGCCGCGCTCTGCGAGCGCACGGTCATCCAGAGGTTGAAGGCCATGATCAGCGCGCCGATCAGGAAAAGCGCGCCGCCCAATGCGCGGATCACGTAGAAGGGGTGCATCGCCGCGACGGTCTCGATGAAGGAATATTCGAGGAAGCCGAGCGCGGTGTAGGCGCGCCACATCAGGCCCTGGAGGATGCCGGAGACCCACATCGCCGTGATGTAGAAGACGATGCCGAGTGTCGAGATCCAGAAGTGCCAACTCACCAGCCTGAGCGAGTAGAGCCCCTTGCGGTTCCAGAGCCAGGGCACGAGGCAGTAGATCGCGCCGAAGGAGATATAGGCGACCCAGCCGAGCGCGCCGGAATGGACATGGCCGATGGTCCAGTCGGTGTAATGCGACAGGCCGTTGACCGCCTTGATCGACATCAGCGGGCCTTCGAAGGTCGACATGCCGTAGAAGGCGAGCGAAACGACCATCATGCGCAGCACCGGGTCGGTGCGCAGCCGGTCCCAGGCGCCGGACAGGGTCATGATGCCGTTGATCATGCCGCCCCAGGAGGGCATCCACAGCATGATCGAGAAGGTCATGCCCAGCGTCTGCGCCCAGTCGGGCAGGGCGGTGTAGTGGAGATGGTGCGGGCCGGCCCAGATATAGATGAAGATCAGGGCCCAGAAATGGATGATCGAGAGCCGGTAGCTGTAGATCGGCCGCTCCGCGCGCTTGGGCACGAAATAGTACATGATCGCGAGGAAGCCGGCGGTGAGGAAGAAGCCGACCGCGTTATGGCCGTACCACCACTGGAACATCGCATCCTGCACGCCCGACCAGAGGCCGTAGGATTTCGGCGACAGGATCGAGATCGGCACGGCGACGTTGTTGCCGATATGCAGGACCGCGATGGTCAGGATGAAGCCGAGATAGAACCAGTTCGCCACATAGATATGCGGCTCCCGGCGCTTCATCACCGTGCCCAGGAAGACCAGGAGATAGACGACCCAGACGATGGTCAGCCAGAGATCGGCATACCATTCGGGCTCGGCGTATTCCTTACCCTGGGTGATCCCCAGCAGGTAGCCGGTGCCGGCGATGACGATGAAGACATTGTAGCCGAGCACGACGAACCAGGGCGACAGGGTGCCCGCGAGCCGCGCCCGGCAGGTGCGCTGCACGACGTAGAAGGACGTGCCGATCAGGACGTTGCCGCCGAAGGCGAAGATCACCGCCGAAGTGTGCAGCGGCCGCATCCGGCCGAAATTGATCCAGGGCAGATCGAAGTTCAGGTCCGGGAAGGCGAGCTGCGAGGCGATCAGCAGGCCGATGGTGAAGCCGGCGATGCCCCAGACCATGGCAGCGACGGTCGCGAACTTGACCGGCCCCATATTGTAGTTGGGCTTGCCGTCGATCTCCTGCGGCTCGACCGCGACGGTGCCGTCGAAGCAGCGATTGGCGATCAGGACGATACTGACGGCTGCGGCCAGCACGCCGAGCATGGCATGGAAGGCGTAGCCGGAATTCTCGGTCAGCGCCGCGATGACGATCAGGGGCAGCACGCAGGCCGCCGCGATCAGCATCCCCAACAATTCGCCGACAGTTGCCTGCCTCACAGGGCTTGCCGTTGCCGTCACCTTCTGACCCCGCTTCGTCGCCGGCGCATGAGCGCGCCCTTCGCGTGAGGCTTAGCGAGCGGGAGAAGGCGGGGCGTTGATTCAGGTCAAGGGCAGCGCCGCGCAGCGTGCGGCGCGGTAGCGCAGGCTCAGGCCGCGACGGCGCTCATGCGCTCGGCATTCATTACGCGCACGCCGCCGGGGACGATCAGGATCGTCTTGTCCTTGGCGAGCCGGGTGAAGGTACGGCTGACCGTCTCGATGGTGAGGCCGAGGAAATCGGCGATGTCCTGTCGCGTCATCGGCAGGGGCACCGTGACCGAAGGCTTGCCGAGCCTGGCCCAGCGCTGCTGCATGCCGAGAAGGAAGCAGATCAGCTTCTCCTCGGCGGTGCGCCGGCCGAGCAGCATCATCTGCTCGTGGGCAAGCGTCAGCTCATGGGTGGCGAACTCGTGCAGGCGCTTCAGCAGATGCGGCTTGGCATCGACCAGAGCCGTATAAGCGCCGCGCGAAAAGGCGCAGGCCGCGACCTCGCCGATCGCATCGGCCGAGAAGCCATAGGCATCGCGCATCGCAAGCCCGAGGAAATCGCCGGGCAGGGCGAAGCCGACGACCTGGCGGCGGCCGTCGGAGAGCAGCTTGTAGAGGCGCACGACGCCGGCCGTGACGTTGTAGACGGAATGCGCCTCGCGCCCTTGCGTGAACAGCGTCTCGCCCGAGGCGAAATGCGTGGGATGGGCCAGGGATTCCAGCAGCGACAGCTCATCGTCCGAGAGCGACGCGCAGACGCTCACGAGACGCACCATGCAGCTGCGGCAATTGCCTTCACCACGGTGCGCGGCGCTACAGGCCGAAGGATGACAGTTCACGATCGCATCTTCCCACTGATCGAAAAGACCATAACCGAGGCGTGCAAAGGCTCAAAGCACGCTCCCTGCCGCAGCCGGCGAAATTGATCCAGATCAATGCGACGACAGGCCTCGCGCAACCACCGTGCGGCCCTGAATTCGGGAGAGGCCGCAGTGACGGGCGATGATATCTTCGAGGTCGCGCGCATCGCGCCGGCCGGCGCCGACACGGTCTTCAGCCTCGTCGCCATGCTGCATCCGGAGGTGACGCCGGAAGGCTGGGCCGAATTCGTGCGAGACAACTCGCAGGATGGCGCCCGGCCGCGCGGCGTCTTCGCGCTGCGCGATGCCCGCGCCATGCCGCATGCCGTCTTCACCTTCCGCGTCGCCCAGACGATCGCGGGCGGCACGGCGCTGGAAATCTCGGAGCTCGCGATGCTCCGGCTGCCGGGCACCCATCTCGTCAACGCGCTGCTGCGCTTCGCCAACCAGCTCGCGGTCGAGCTCGACCTGCCCCGGATCGCGATCTCGCTGGAGCGCTCCGCCGCCTGGCCGCAGGACCATGACGCGCTCCAGCGCTCGGGCTTCGAGATCGACCGGATGATGGTTCTCGGCCGGGCGCAACTGGCGCCGACGACCCCCAATTGACCTGCCTCAAACCGGCAGGCTCTACCGCTCAGCGGCCGTTAGCCTTTCGCCACGCCGCGAAATCGACCTTGGTCTGCTCTTCCGTCGCCGGGTAGAGGCCGAGGATCGAGCGGCCCTTCAATACCTCCTCGGTGACGAAATCCTCGAACGCCGTCATCTCGACGGCCTCGGCCGCGACCTCGTCGGCGAGATGGGCGGGAATGACGATGACGCCCTCGGCATCGCCGACCACGATATCGCCCGGGAAGACCGCGACATCGCCGCAGCCGATCGGCACGTCGATGTCGATCGCCTGATGCAGGGTCAGGTTGGTCGGCGAGGACGGGCGGTTGTGATAGGTCGGAAACGGCAATCCGGCGATCTCGTGGGAATCGCGGAAGCCGCCATCGGTGACGACGCCGGCGACGCCGCGCTTCATCAGGCGCGAGACGAGGATGCCGCCGGCGGAAGCCGCGCGCGGGTCCTTGCGGCTGTCGATCACCATCACGGCGCCCGGCGGGCAATCCTCGACCGCCTTGCGCTGCGGATGGGCGCGGTCCTGGAAGACCGAAAGCGGGTTCAGGTCCTCGCGCGCCGGGATGTAGCGGAGCGTGAAGGCCTCGCCGACCATGTTGCCGGCGCCGGGATTGAGCGGGCGGACATCCTGGATGAACTGGTTGCGCAGGCCGCGCTTGAACAGGGCCGTGCAGAGCGTGGCGACGGAGACCCCGCGCAGCTTCTCGCGGGTATCCGGCTTGAGACTGGGCATGCGCTCACCTTCCGTCCATGACTCCCGCCGGGCGGCAGGTGGCAGGGAGGTTCCCGCGTTCCGGCCCGCTTTGTAAAGGCGGAACGGGATGCGAAAAACGCAACCCTGCCCTTGCCTTCCACAAGGCTGCCTATTTGCCCCAGCGCAGCGCCAGCGGATCGAGCTCGCGCGCCAGTTCGATCAGGCCCTCGCGGGTCTTCGGGATGCAGCGGCGTCAGCGGATGGCGCACGGCCTCCGATTTGATCACGCCGCCCTCCTTCATCACCGCCTTGGCCGAGCGCAGGCCGCATTGGCGGTTCTCGTAATTGATGATCGGGAGGACGCGGGCATAGAGCGCCGCCGCCTGCTTGCGATCGCCTGCCGCATGGGCGGCGAGGATCGGCTTGATCAGGTCAGGGATCATCGCCGAGGTCATGGTGCCGGTCGCGCCGGCATCGAGATCGGCCATCAGCGTGATCGCCTCCTCGCCGTCGAAGGGGCCGACCACGGCGTCGCCGCCGGCCTCGATCAGCGCGCGCAGCTTGTTGGCCGTACCGGGCACCTCGATCTTGAAGTAGCGGACGAGCGGAACCTCCTTCGCCAGCCGGATCATGAAGGGCACGGTCAAGGTCACGCCGGAGAGCGGTGCGTCCTGCAGGATGATCGGAATGCCGCAGGCATCGGCCACCGCCTTGAAATGCTCGATCATGCCCGGCTCGTCGGCCTTGAGCAGCGCGCCGTGATAGGGCGGCATCATCATCAGCATCTTGGCGCCGGCGTCGGCCGCGGCCTTGGCGCGGGCGGCGGCGATGCGGGTCGCGAAATGCGAGGTGGTGACGATGACCGGCACGCGGCCGGCCACCTGCTCCAGCGAGAGCCGCATGACCTGATCGCGCTCCTCGTCGGTCAGCAGGAACTGCTCCGAGAAGTTGGCAAGGATGCAGATGCCATCGACGCCCTGGTCGACCATCAGGCCCATGACGCGCTTGTTGCCCTCGATATCGAGGTCGCCGTTCTCATGGAAGATGGTCGGCGCGATCGGCAGGATGCCCTTGTAGGGTTCGGTCATGGCGTCATCTCGTCGGTGGCTGGCTCAGGCGGTGGTCAGACTGTGCTGGCGGCCCTGGTGCCGCGCAAGCGGCGCGCGATCGAGCCTACGACCGGCATGACCAGCAGCGCGAGGCCGATCGTCATCAGCGTCGAGACCAGCGGGTTCGACCAGAAGATCGAGAGCGAGCCCTGGCTGAAGATCATCGATTGGCGGAAGGCGTCCTCGGCCTTGTCTCCGATGACCATGGCGAGCACCAGCGGCGCGATCGGGTAGTCGAGCTTCTTGAAGACATAGCCGACGAGGCCGAAGACCAGCGCGAGCCAGATGTCGAATTCCTTGCTCGCGGCGGTATAGGCGCCGATGAAGCAGATCACCACGATGATCGGGCCGATGATCGAGAAGGGAATGCGCAGGATCGAGGCGAAGAGCGGCACCGTCGCCAGCACGACCACGACCGCGACGAGATTGCCGAGATACATGGACGCGATCAGGCCCCAGACGAAATCGGGACGGTCGGTGAAGAGGGTCGGGCCGGGATTCAGCCCCCAGATCATCAGGCCGCCCATCATCACCGCCGCGGTCGCCGAGCCGGGAATGCCGAGCGCCAGCATCGGCAGCATCGCGGCAGAGCCGGCGGCATGGTCCGCGGTCTCGGGCGCGATCACGCCTTCTGGCTCGCCCTTGCCGAACTTGGCGGGATGGCGCGAGGAGCGTTTCGCCATGGCATAGCTCATGAACGAGGCCGCGGTCGGCCCGCCCGGCGTGATGCCCATCCAGATGCCGATCATCGAGGAGCGCAGGAGAGCGAGCCAGTAGCGCGGCAGCTTCATCGCGGTTCGCAGCACGTCTCCGATGCGCACCTTGGCGGCGACGCCCTCGAATTTCAGCCCTTCCTCCATCGTCAGCAGCAATTCGCCGATGCCGAACAGGCCGATGACGGCGATCAGGAAGCTGACGCCGGCGAGCAGCACGTCGAACTCGAAGGTGAGACGGACATTGCCGGAGACCGAGTCCATGCCGATCGTCGCCAAGGCGAAGCCGATCGCCATCGACACGACCGTCTTGAAGGGCGAAGCGCCGCCGAGCCCGATGAAGCTCGCGAAGGTCATGAAATAGACGGCGAAATATTCGGGCGAGGAGAAGCGCAGCGCGAATTTCGCGACCCAGCCCGAAAGCAGCGTGATCAGGATGACGCCGGCGAGCGCGCCGAAGCCGGCCGACAGGAAGGCGAAGGAGAGCGCTTCCGTCGCCTTGCCCTGCTTGGCCATCGGATGGCCGTCGAAGGTCGTCGCGACCGACGAAGGCTCGCCGGGGATGTTGAACAGGATCGAGGTGGTCGAGCCGCCGAAAAGAGCGCCCCAGTAGAGCGAGGTCAGCAGGATGATCGCCGAGACCGGGTCCATCGAGAAGGTCAGCGGCAGCAGCAGCGAGACGCCGTTGGGCGCGCCGAGCCCCGGCAGGACGCCGACGAGCACGCCGAGAAGCACACCTGCCATCATCAGCAGGACATGGTGCGTGGTGAGCGCGACCGAGAAGCCGTGCATCAGGTTGGCGATGTTGTCCATGCTGATATCCCCGCCGTCTCAGAGGCCGATGAGCGGCTCGATCGGGCCCTTGAGCAGGCCGATCTGGAAGAATTTCTCGAGAGAGAAGTAGAGGAAGGCCGCCGTCGCAAACGCCGTGACAAGGCTTGGCAGCCAGCCATATCCGCCCTGGAAGCGCATCGCGAAGACGAGGTAGACGATCGTCGCGACATACATGCCGAGTGTCGCGCTCAGCACGACGAAGGCGACGAGCGGCAGAAGAAAGGCCAGCACGCGCTTGCCGCGCTCGGCGTCGAGAAAGGCTTCTGCGAGCGCCGCCTTGCCGGCGACGCGCTGGCCGAGCGTAACTGCGATCGTGCCCAGGCTCGCCAACGCGATCAGCGCGCCGGCATAGAAGGGGAAGGCGCCGGGCTGTGGGCCGGACGTATCCCAGCCGATGCCGAATTCGAGCGAGCCCTTCACGATGACGAGCCCGAAGACCAGCGTCAGGATCGCAGTCCCGATCTCGGCCCAGAAGCGGGTGATCATGCGGTGGGTTCCTCCTTGCGGGAGCGGCGGGAAGGCACGGCTATACGGCTATAGGGAAAAGCGGGTCATCCCGGACGGAGCGAAGCGCACATCCGGGATCCATGCCTGAGCGGACCCGATGAAGGTTCCGGCATGGATCCCGGGTCAGGCCCGGGATGACCGCGTGTTTCCGAGGTCAATCGACGTGCGCCGATCCCACCTTACTTCGCGACCCAGCCTTCGTTCTCGAAGACCTTCTTGTTCGCCGCCTCGTCCTTGGCGACGAAATCGGCGAATTCCTTGCCCTTCATGAACTTGCCGGTCTGGGCGGTGCGCGTCACGAACTCCTTCCACTCCGGCGTCTTGGAGACCTTTTCCAGAAGGTCCGCGTAATAGGTCACCGCATCGGCCGGGACGTCGGCCGGCAGCCAGACGGTGCGCGGCATCTGGAAGGTCTCGAGCGGCAGCCCCGCTTCCTTGCAGGTCGGGACGTCGCCCCAGCCCTTGCCGTCATGGACGGGCTCGCCCTTGGCCAGGCGCACCGGCGAGAAGACGCAGAGCGGCTTCACCTGCCCGGCCTTCCACTGGCCGATATTCTCGTTGGGATTGTTGGTGTTGGAGTCGATATGGCCGCCGGCGAGCTGCACCGCCGCAGCGCTGCCGCCCTGGAACGGTACGTAGATCCACTTCACGCCTGTCGCGTCCTGGATCATCGAGGTCAGGGTCTGGTCGGTATCCTTCGACTGGCTGCCGCCCATCTTGAAGCCCATGGGCTTGGCCTTGACCGCCTCGATATAGGCCTTGGCATCGGCATAGGGAGCGTCGCCCTTGACCCAGAGCAGGAACTCGTCGAGCGCCAGCGCCGCGACGGGAGTGAGGTCGGAAAACTTGTAGCCGAGCTTGGCGACGTAAGGCAGGAGATAGGCGTTGTTGGTCCCGAAGATCACGCGGTTCGGATCGCCCTTGGCGCCCTTGCCATAGACATAGCCCTCGGCGCCGGAGCCGCCGCCCTTGTTCACCACCACGATCGGCTGCTCGGTGAACTTGTGCTTGGTGATGATCGACTGGATGATCCGGGCAAAGTTGTCGGTGCCGCCGCCGGCGCCCGAGGTCACGACGAATTCGATCGGCTTGGTCGGTTCCCAGGCCTGCGCGGCACCGATGCCGCCAAGCGTCAGCGCACCGGCGATCGCGGCCGAAATGGCGATTGTCTTCATGGTTTCTCTCCCTGGGTTTTGATGATGCGAGGCCGCTCTTGCCGGCGGCTTTGTCGAGAAGGCTGAGCGTCAGGCGGCGACGCGGGTCCTGCCCTTTCCGTCCTGGGCCATCTTGATGGCGAGCGCGAGCGCGGCCCGCGTTGCGCCGAGATTGGCCACTCCCTTGCCGGCGATTTCGTAGGCCGTGCCATGAGCCGGCGTGCAGATCGGGAAGGGGAAGCCGCCGATGAGGGTGACGCCGCGGTCGAAGCCGATCAGCTTCATCGCGATCTGGCCCTGGTCGTGATACATCGTCAGCACGGCGTCGAAATCGCCGTTCCTGGCGCGCAGGAAGACGGTATCCGAGGGGAAGGGCCCCTCGACCGCGAAACCCTTGGCCTTGGCCGCCTTCACCGCCGGCTCGATCGTCTCGATCTCGTCGCGGCCGAAATTGCCCCCGTCGCCGGCATGGGGATTGATGCCTGCGACAGCGATGCGCGGCGGGTTGAAGCCGGCAGCGCGCAGGTTGGCATCGGCCAGCGTCAGCGCCCGCAGGATGCGCTCCTGCGTGATGTTCTGCGCGACCTCGGAGAGCGGGATATGCGAGGTGACGCGGGCGTTCCAGAGCTTGTCGAGGATATTGAACTCGCTCGCCGCGCCCTCGAAGCCGATGGCATCGCGCACGAAGCGGATTTCGTCGTCATAGCCTGGATAGGCGAAGCGCATCGCCGCCTTGTTGAAGGGCGTGAAGAACACCGCATCGGCCTGGCCGGAAGCGGCGAACTGCAACGCGCGGCGGAAATTCTCGGTCGCGGCCTTGCCGCCGGCCAGCGTCGCGGTGCCGCGCTTGAGATCGGCGGGGTCGTGGTTCGCGAGATCGACGAAGGCGGGCCTGTCGCCGAGCGGCAGCGCATCGCCGTCCTTCACCACCTGGACCTGCGGATCGACGCCGCCATCCTCGATGCCGAGATCGAGCAGGCGCTTGTCGCCGAAGACGACATAGCGGGCGGCGCCGCGCAGATCAGCCTCCGACAGGATGCGAGCCGTCAGCTCGGGGCTGATGCCGGAAGGGTCGCCCATCGCCACGGCGATCACCGGCAAGGGATCATTCGTCCGCTCATTCATGGCCGCAACTCCGCTGCCTGATCGTTCTTCTGGCTACGTTGGCTAACACAGCAGGCGCACCTACTCAAGTATGCTGTATGCAGCATATCGAGATTGTTGTACTCCTTGCGCCGGTTCGGATGCCGAGACCGCATCGAACCGGGAGGAAAGCCGATGAATTTTCACGCGCATTACGCCGGGATCGCGGAGCCGGTCGAAACCTGCCTCGTCGGCAGCGGCAGCTTCGGGCGCAGCTATCTCGCGCAGTCGCGTCGGACGCGATTGGTGAACGCGCGCATCGCGGTGGACGTCACCGCCGAAGCCGCCGGCAAAGCTTTCGCGGCGGCGGGATTCCAGCCCGGCGAGATCGCGCTGTGTACGACCGGAGCCGAGGCGAAGGCTGCCTGGAATGCGGGCCAATGCGTCGCCACGGCGAGCCTCGATGTCGTCATGGAATTGCCCTTCATGCTGCTCGTCGAGGCAACCGGCAGCCCGGAAGCGGCGACGCGACATAGCCTCGCGGCGATCGATGCCGGGCGCCATGTCGCGCTGGTCTCGAAGGAGGCCGACAGCGTCGTCGGGCCGGGCCTGGCACGGCTCGCCCGCGACAAGGGTGTGGTGGTGACGCCGGTCGACGGCGATCAGCCGAGCCTATTGATCGCACTGGCGAGCTGGGCCGAAATCATCGGCCTGGAGATCATCGCAGCCGGCAAGTCGAGCGAATATGATTTCGTCCTGGATGCCGCGACCGGCAACGTCACCTGCAATGGCGTGACGCGATCGCTGCCGGCCCTGCGCGAGCATTGGCTGCCGGGCTCGCGCTCCATCACCGCCAATGCCGCCGAGCGCGCGCGCATCCTCGGCGAGGCCTTCCCCTTGAGGGCCGTGCCCGATCTCTGCGAGATGACGCTCGTCGCCAATGCGCTCGGCTTCTCGGCCGATGCTCCCGGCTTCCATGCGCCTCCGGCCCGCGTGCCGGAACTCGCCGACCTCTTCGCCGAGCGCAGCGAAGGCGGGTTGATGGGCGGCACGCGCCGGATCGACGTCTTCCATCATTTGCGCCTGGCCGAGGAAGCGAGCTTCGCCGGCGGCGTCTTCATCGTCGTCCGCTCAGACAATGACGAGACCTGGGAGATGCTGGCCGGCAAGGGCCATGTCGTCAGCCGCAGCGGCAAGACCGCCGCGCTGTACCTGCCGCGCCATCTGCTGGGTGTCGAGGTTGCAACCTCCATTCTCGATGCGGCCGGCCTCGGCCGCTCCGGCTATGGCGACGACTACCGGCCGCGGCAGGACCTCGTCGCGGTGGCGCAGCGCGACCTTGCGGCGGGGACCGTGCTCAGGATGGGCGGGCATCACCACAGCATCGAGAATGTCGGGGCCGAGGTGAGACCTGCTGCGGCGCTGGCGGCCGAAGGCCCTGCCCCGTTCTATCTGGCAGCCGATCGGACGCTCGTCCGTCCGGTCAAGGCCGGCGAGGCGATCCGTCTCGGCGATGTCGCGATCCCCGAGGACTCCGGACTGCTGGCGATGCGCCGGCGGCAGGATGGGCTCTTCTTCGCCGGGAACGGCATGGCGGTTTGACAGCACGCAAGCCGCATGCCGTAACGGGGCAACCTGAAACAATGGAGCAGCGATGAGCGAGGCGTCGGCCGACTATCCCCCGATCATGCGGCGGACCCTCCATGACGAGGTGCTGGAGCGCCTGCGCGACATGATCATCGAGGGGCGGCTCGCTCCCGGCCAGCGCATCAACGAGGGCCAGGTCGGCGCCCAGCTCGGCGTCTCGCGGACGCCGCTGCGCGAGGCGATCAAGACGCTCGCCAGCGAGGGGCTCGTCGAGATCCTGCCGGCCAAGGGCGCGATCGTCCGGAAATTCACGGCGCGCGACCTCGCCGACATCCTCGAGGTGATCAAGAGCCTGGAGCAGCTCGGCGGCCGGATCGCCTGCGCCCAGGCCAGCGACGCGACGGTCGCGGCGATCCACAAGCTGCACAAGGACATGCTCGCGCTCTATGCGACGCGCGAGCGGCTCGACTATTTCAAGCTGAACCAGGCGATCCACAGCGCCATCGTCGCCGCCTCCGGCAATGCCGTGCTGGCCGAGATGCACACCACCCTGCAGGCCCGGATCAAGCGGCTGCGCTTCGTCGGCAACGAGGGTCCCGAGAAATGGGCCGGCGCCGTGGCCGAGCACGAGGACATGATGGCAGCCCTGCTGAAGCGCGACGCCGACGCCCTCTCCGAAGCGATCGGCCGCCATATGGACACGACGCTGGTGCGGGTGCGCGAGGTGCTCTGAGCGCCCATTCGAAACGGCGGCTTCGGCTGGGCCCATAGACTTTCGACCAAGCTCCGGACGGGGGCGGAAAGCCGCCTCGCTTCACCCGGAATTCGTTCCAGCGCAATCGTTTACTCTGCTCCCGGAGCCGGCCTTCACGTCCTCCGGGACGGCTATCCGCGCCCCCATTCTTTCAATAAGCTGTCGACAAGGCGGCCCGGGCACTTTCGCTCCAGGAGCTTCCGATACAACGGGGCCGTTCACCGCCCGGGCAGGGCGGTAAAGGCGTTCAAGGAGACATCCATGAAGAAAATTCTGTTGGCGACGCTGTCGGCCTCCGCGCTGATGGCAGCGCAGCCACTGATGGCCAAGACCCTGGTCTATTGCTCGGAGGGCAGCCCCGAGAATTTCGCGCCGAGCGTCAACACCACCGGCACGTCCTTCGACGCGAACACCCAGATCTACGACACGATCGTCCAGTTCGAGCGCGGCGGCACCAAGGTCCAGCCGGCGCTCGCCGAAAAATGGGACATCACCCCGGATGGCCTGACCTACACGTTCCACCTGCGCAAGAACGTCAAGTGGCAGTCGAACAAGAATTTCAAGCCGACGCGCAACTTCAACGCCGACGACATCATCTTCATGATCGAGCGGCAGTGGAAGGAAGCCAACCCGTTCTTCAAGGTGACCAGCTCGAACCACTCCTATTTCAACGACATGGGCATGCCCAAGCTGCTGAAGTCGGTCGAGAAGGTCGATGACTACACCGTCAAGATCACGCTGAACCAGCCGGAAGCGCCGTTCCTTGCCGACCTCGCCATGCAATATGCCAGCGTGCAGTCGAAGGAATACGCCGATGCGATGCTGAAGGCGGGCACGCCCGAGAAGCTCGATCAGGATCCGATCGGCACCGGCCCGTTCTATCTGGTGCAGTACCAGAAGGACGCGATCATCCGCTACAAGGCCAATCCCGACTACTGGGCCGGCAAGGCCAAGATCGACGACCTGATCTTCGCGATCACGCCGGACGCCTCGGTGCGCTGGGCCAAGCTCCAGAAGGGCGAATGCCATGTCATGCCCTATCCGAACCCGGCAGATCTCGACGCCATCAAGAAGGACGCCAATGTCGAGATCCTGGAGCAGCCGGGCCTGAACATCGGCTATCTCGCCTACAACACCACCAAGAAGCCCTTCGACGACGTCAAGGTCCGCCGCGCCATCAACAAGGCGATCAACAAGAAGGCGATCATCGACGCCGTCTATCTCTCCAGCGGCGTCGCGGCGACGAACCCGATCCCGCCGACGATGTGGTCCTATAACGAGACGATCAAGGACGACCCCTTCGATCCGGAGGCGGCCAAGAAGGAGCTGGCCGCGGCCGGCTATCCGAACGGGCTGGAGATCGACCTCTGGGCCATGCCGGTGCAGCGCCCCTACAACCCGAACGCCAAGCGCATCGCCGAGCTGATGCAGGCGGACCTCGCCAAGGTCGGCGTCAAGGCCGAGATCAAGAGCTTCGAATGGGGCGAGTATCGCAAGCGCATGCAGGCGGGCGAGCACCAGACGGGCATGCTCGGCTGGACTGGCGACAACGGCGACCCGGACAACTTCCTGCACACGCTGCTGGGTTGCGAGTCGGCCAAGACCAACGGCTCGAACGTCGCCAAGTTCTGCTACCAGCCCTTCGAGGAGCTGGTGCTGAAGGCGAAGAGCATCACCGACCAGGCCGAGCGCGAAAAGCTCTACCGGCAGGCGCAGGTGATCTTCAAGGAGCAGTCGCCCTGGTTCACCATCGCCCATGCGGTCCAGCTCAAGCCCGTCCGCAAGGAAGTGAAGGACTTCAAGCTCTCGCCGTTCGGCCGCCACACCTTCTACGGCGTCGACATCGGCAAGTGAGCCGAATTGCCGACCGCGCCGCGACTTGGCGCGGCTGATGCATGCCAGACGGCGCGGCCCCGGCGGGGCCGCGCTCCGGAAGGCGGAGACGATGGGGCACGAGGCCCCGCGCCCGATCCGCCTCTCCCGCCTCTGCCGAAAGAACCGCCCATGTCCGTTCGTGCCCGCTCCCTTGCCCTGACGCTGGGGCTCAGTGCCCTCATGCTTCCCGCCATCGCCAGCGCCCAGGCGCTCGTCGTGTGCTCCGAGGCCAGCCCCGACTATCTCAATCCGCAATTCACCGGCCAGAACACCGCCTTCGACGTCGCCGCGCAGATCTATGAGCGCCTGACGGCGACGGAGCGCGGGGGATCGCAGATCATCCCCAGCCTCGCCGAGTCCTGGACGATTTCGGACGACGCGCTGACCTATACGTTCAAGCTGCGCAAGGGCGTGAAATGGCACGCCGGCAAGAATTTCACGCCGACGCGGGACTTCAACGCCGACGACGTGGTCTTCTCGTTCCAGCGGATGCTCGATCCGAACCATCCCTTCCACAAGGTCGGCAGCGGCAATTTCAGCTTCTTCGCCGAAATCGTGAAGCCCAGCCTGAAAGCGGTCGAGAAGGTCGACGACTACACGGTCAAGCTGACCCTCTCGAAGCCGAACTCGCCGCTGCTCTCGGCGCTCTCGGTCGAGCCGATGTCGATCCTCTCGGCCGAATACGGCGCCGCGATGCTGAAGGCCGGCACCCCCGAGCAGATCGATTTCACGCCGATCGGCACCGGCCCATTCTCCCTGGTTTCCTATCAGAAGGACGCCGTGATCCGCTTCAAGGCGGTGCCGGACCACTGGACCAAGGCCGTCGGAAATCGCGACCGCATGGCGCTGGTCAACGACCTGATCTTCGTGATCACGCCGGATGCCGCCGTACGCTTCGCCAAGGTGCGCTCGGGCGAATGCCAGATCGCGCGCTATCCGAACCCGGGCGACCTGCCGGCGATGAAGGCGGAGCCGACGCTGAACGTGCTGCAGGGCAGCATCGCCGACCAGAGCTTCCTCGCCTTCAACCAGCAGAAGAAGCCCTTCGGCGACAAGCGGGTGCGCGAGGCCCTGGCCTATGCGACCAACATCCCGGCGATCATCGATGCGGTCTATCAGGGCACCGGCAAGATCGCCGCCGCCGCCGTGCCGCCCTCGCTCTGGTCGCATGATGCCGACCTGAAGCCGCGCCCCTACGATCCCGAGAAGGCCAAGGCCCTGCTGAAGGAAGCCGGCCTCGCCGACGGCTTCGAGACCACGCTCTGGGCCATTCCGGTGGTGCGCGCCTATATGCCGAACGGCCGTCGCGCGGCCGAGCTGATCCAGGCCGACTGGGCCAAGATCGGTGTCAAGGCGACGATCCAGACCTTCGAATGGGGCGAATATCTCAAACGCGGCCGGGCCGGCGACCATGAGGTCGGCATGTTCGGCTATACCTGGGACTATCCCGACCCGAGCCAGATCCTGCTCTCGGGCTGGACCTGCGAGGGCGTCAAGAGCGGCGCCAACCGCGCCCGCTGGTGCAACCAGGAGGCCTCGGACGCGCTGGCCAAGGCCAACACGATCACCGACCAGGGCGAACGGGCCAAGCTCTACAAGCGCTTCCAGGAGCTGTTCCACCAGGATGTCGCGGGTCTGCTCTTCGCCAATGCGCAGGCCTTCACGCCGGTGCGCAAGGAGGTGAAGGACTACAAGATCCACTTCTTCGGCGGCCAGCCCTTCTACGGCGTCTCCATCGCCAAGTAATCGTCCGTCATGCTCGCCGCGGCAGCCTTCCCGCTGCCGCGGTCGACTGCCTGCGCGGTCATGCGGGCCGCACAGGGCCTTCCTGGAGCTCCCCCATCATGCGCATCTATATTTCCGCCGATATCGAAGGCATCGCCGGCGTCGTCACCCGCGACCAGACCCTGGTCGAAGGTTTCGAATACCAGGCCGCCCGTGTCTGGATGACCGACAGCGTCACCGCGGCGGCGCAAGCCGCCTATGACAGCGGCGCCAGCGAGGTCGTGATCGCCGACAGCCATGGCCGGGCGCAGAACCTGCTGCTGGATCGACTGCCGCGCGACGTCCAGCTCGTGCGCGCCCATCCCCGCCCGCTTTCGATGATGCAGGGCGTCGAAGCCGGCGCCTATGAGGGCGCGCTCTTCATCGGCTACCACACGGGATCGACCAATCCAGAGGGCGTGCTGGCGCATACCTTCCGCGGCGCCTCGCTGCGGGAAGTGCGGGTCAACGGTGTCGCGGTGCCGGAGGCCGGCATCAACGCGGCCATCGCCGGGCATTTCGACGTGCCGGTCCTGCTCGTCAGCGGCGACGACGCCACCATCGCCGAGACCAGGGGGTTCCTGCCCGATATCGAAGGCGTGACGGTGAAATGGGCGCATAGCCGCCAATCGGCCCGCACGCTGATGCCGGAGGCTTCCTACGCGCTGATCGCGGAGGGGGTGAAGCGCGCCATCGCGCGGCGGGCCTCGATCAAGCCCTACCGGATCGCAGGGCCGATCACGCTCGAGGTCAGTTTCCTGTTCCGCCAGCCGGTCGAATATCTCGTCATGCTGAAGCTCGTCGAGCGGGTCGACGCCTTCACGATCCGCTATGTCGCGGACGACATCCTTGATCTCCAGCGCTTTTTGGTGTTTGCGCTGGGCTACAGCTCGACATTGCAATAAATCAAAACGACCTGCCGGCGCGCGGCGAACGCGTCCACGCCGGCCAATAACATTGGCAGACCCATGCTGCGCTTCATCTTCACCCGGCTGAGCCTGGTCGTCCCGACCTTCATCGGCATCACGCTGCTGGCCTTCTTCCTCGTCCGCCTCGTCCCCGGCGATCCGATCGAGACCATGGCCGGCGAACGCGGCATCGACGCCGCCCGCCACGCCCAGCTCCTGACCGAATACGGACTCGACCGGCCGCTGCTCGTCCAGTACGGCAAATATATCGAGCGCGTCGTGCAGGGCGATCTCGGCAAGTCGATCGTCACGCGCGAGAACGTGCTGACCGAGTTCGGCCAGCTCTTTCCGGCAACGATCGAGCTCGCGATCTGCGCCATCCTGATCGCGCTGATCGTCGGGCTCCCGGCCGGCATCATCGCCGCGGTGAAGCGCAACTCGATCTTCGACCATGGCGTGATGGGGATATCGCTCACCGGCTATTCGATGCCGATCTTCTGGTGGGGCCTGCTGCTGATCCTGCTGTTCTCGGTGCAGCTCGGCATCACGCCGGTCTCGGGCCGGATCGCGGTGCAGTATTTCATCGAGCCGGTCACCGGCTTCCTCACCATCGACAGCCTGCTCGCCGGCGATATCGACGCCTTCTGGTCGGCGCTGTCGCATCTCGCCCTGCCGGCGATCGTGCTCGGCACCGTGCCGCTCGCCGTGATCGCCCGCATGACCCGCTCGGCGATGCTGGAAGTGCTGGGCGAGGACTACATCCGCACCGCCCGCGCCAAGGGCATGGCGCCGATCCGGGTCGTGGCGATGCATGCCCTGCGCAACGCCCTGATCCCGGTCGTCACCGTCATCGGCCTGCAGGTCGGGGCACTCTTCACCGGCGCGATCCTGACCGAGACGATCTTCTCCTGGCCCGGCGTCGGCAAATGGCTGATCGAGGCGATCAGCCGGCGCGACTATCCCGTGCTGCAGGGCGGCACGCTGCTTCTCGGCATCGTCGTGATGAGCGTCAATCTCTTCGTTGACCTGCTCTACGGCCTGATCAACCCGCGCATCAGGCACGCGAAATGACCCGTCGTTCCGTTCTTCGCTCCCATTGGAGCCGCGTCGCATGAGCACCGAAACCATCAATGTCCCGGCCGCCGTGCCGAGCGTCGCGCCGCCCCATCCGCTGCGCGAGTTCTGGACCTATTTCAGCGCCAATCGCGGCGCCGTGGCCGGCCTCGTCGTCATCGTCCTCGTGCTGCTCTGCGCCCTGTTCGCGCCATGGATCGCGCCGCATGACCCGAACCTGACCAACAATACGGTCTTTCTGAAGCCGCCGTTCTGGCAGGAGGGCGGCTCGCTGTCCTATCCGCTCGGCACCGACGCGATCGGCCGCGACATCCTCTCGCGCCTGCTCTTCGGCGCGCGGCTCTCGCTCGTCATCGGCATCGCGGTCGTGGCGCTCGCCATCGTCGTCGGCATCGTGCTCGGGCTGATCGCCGGCTATTTCAAGGGCCTCGCCGATATCGCGATCATGCGCCTGATGGACATCCTGATGACGATGCCGAGCCTGCTGCTCGCCATCGTCATCGTCGCGATCCTCGGCCCCGGCCTGATGAACGCGATGCTCGCGGTCGCCATCGTCGTGCTGCCGCATTACGTGCGCATCACGCGCGCCGCCGTCATCGCCGAGGCGAGCAAGGACTATGTCGTCGCCGCTCAGGTCTCGGGCGCGCAGACGGTGCGCCTGATGTTCTCGGAGATCCTGCCGAACTGCGCCGCGCCGCTCATCGTGCAGGCGACGCTCGGCGTCTCCACCGCGATCCTCGACGCCGCCGCGCTCGGCTTCCTCGGCCTCGGCGCCCAGCCGCCGACACCGGAATGGGGCACGATGCTCGCCGATGCGCGCGAGTTCGTGCTGCGCGCCTGGTGGGTCGTCACCTTCCCGGGTCTGGCCATCCTCATCACCGTGCTCGCCTTCAACCTTCTCGGTGACGGCCTGCGCGATGCGCTCGACCCCAAGCTGAAGCGCTGATCCCATGCCCCTGCTCGAAATCGAAAACCTCAGCGTCGAGTTCCCGACCTCCCAGGGAACGCTCCGCGCCGTCGACCGCATCGATCTCACCCTCGACGAGGGTGAGGTGCTTGGCGTCGTCGGCGAATCCGGCTCCGGCAAATCCGTCACCATGCTCGCGCTGATGGGCCTCGTCGGCTATCCCGGCCGCGTCCGCGCCGACAAGCTGCGCTTCGACGGCCGCGACCTCCTGACCATGTCCGCGCGCGAGCGCCGCCAGCTCACCGGCAAGGACGTGGCGATGATCTTCCAGGAGCCGAGCACCAGCCTGAACCCGTGCTTCACCATCGGCTTCCAGCTCGCCGAGACGCTGCGGAAGCATGAGGGCATGGACCGCAAGGCGGCGAAGCGCCGGGCGATCGAGCTTCTGGAACAGGTCGGCATCCCTGCCGCCGAGAGCCGCCTCAAGGCCTTTCCGCATCAGCTCTCGGGCGGCATGAACCAGCGCGTGATGATCGCGATGGCGATCGCCTGCAATCCGCGCCTGCTGATCGCCGACGAGCCGACGACTGCGCTCGACGTCACCATCCAGGCGCAGATCCTCGAACTGCTCATGACGCTGCAGCGCGAGCGCAACATGGCACTCGTCCTGATCACCCACAACATGGGCGTCGTCGCCGAGACGGCGCAGCGCATCATGGTGATGTATGCCGGGCAGATCATGGAGGAGCGCAAGGTCGACGCGCTCTTCGCCGATCCGCAGCATCCCTATTCCGCCGCCCTGCTCGCCGCGCTGCCGGAGCGCAGCGAGGATGCAACCCGGCTCGCCACCATCCCCGGCATGGTGCCGGGCCTGAACGACCGGCCGAAGGGCTGCCTGTTCAGTCCGCGCTGCGCCTATGCGACCGATCATTCCCGCAACATCCAGCCGGAGCTCCGCAACTGGGCGGACGGACGCGTACGCTGCCATTACCCGCTCGGCGATCTCCAGCGCGATGCCGCGCGCGCCCGCGACGAAGCCGGCCAGGCGAAGGAGGCCGTGCGATGAGCAACCCGGTCATCGAGGCGCGCGAGCTGACCCAGGTCTACCCGGTCAAGCAGGGGCTCTTCCGCGCCCCGGCGCAGTTGCAGGCGGTGAACAAGGTCTCCTTCGCGGTCGAGGCCGGCCGCACGCTCGCCGTCGTCGGCGAGTCCGGCTGCGGAAAGTCGACGCTGGCGCGCATGGCGACGCTGATCGAGAAGCCGACAGCGGGCACGCTGACTCTCGACGGGCTGGATGCCGTCTCGCCGCCGGCAAGCGAGCGTCGGCGACTGCGCCGCACGGTGCAGTTCGTGTTCCAGAACCCCTATGGCTCGCTCAATCCGCGCAAGAAGATCGGGACGATCCTGGAGGAGCCGCTCAAGATCAACACCGACCTCTCCCCGGCCGATCGCACCGAGAAGGCCCGCGCGATGATGGCCAAGGTCGGCCTGCGGCCCGAGCACTACGCCCGCTACCCACACATGTTCTCGGGCGGCCAGCGCCAGCGCATCGCGATCGCCCGCGCGCTGATCCTCTCGCCCAAGGTCGTGGTGGCGGACGAGCCGGTCTCGGCGCTCGACATCTCGATCCAGGCGCAGGTGCTGAACCTGCTCGCCGATCTGCAGGACGAGCTGAAGCTCGCCTATCTCTTCATCTCGCACGATCTCAGCGTCGTCCGCCACATCGCCCATGACGTGATGGTGATGTATCTCGGCAATGCGATCGAACACGGGCCGAAGGAGCGGATCTACGCGCGGCCGCTGCATCCCTACACGCAGGCGCTGCTCGCTTCGACCCCGCGCGTCGACGCCGGCAAGCGCGAGCGCATCATCTTGCGCGGCGAACTGCCCTCTCCGCTCAATCCGCCGAAGGGCTGCGTGTTCTCGACCCGCTGCCCGCATGTCACCGATCGCTGCCGCGTCGAGCGCCCTGAGAAGCGCGAGATCGACGGCCGCGCGGTCGCCTGCCACTACGCCGAGGAGTTTCTCGCCACGGCCGCTTGATCCGAGGAGAACTCGTCGGGCAGTGACGGCACGCCTCATGCCAAACTAGCCCACTCGTCTCCCATCGCATTCCGGCTGCCGTTGGGTTCGCCGCCCGTAACGCTTGCGCTTTCATGTTTACAGCGCGCCGACTTGTTTCAATGCAATGCAACCTTCCACGAACCATCAGTTCAGTCCCAATGAAAACTGGACGAGTCCGCGGTTGTGGAGTCAGATTGCGCTTCCGGTTCAAAGCGACTGGAGAGCGGAATGCGCACTGAAGCTGAGACGATCAACCGCCATATCGGAGATCGGCTGCGCGTTATCCGTAAGAAACGCGGCCTGAGCCAGGCTGACCTTGGGGCCGTCCTCGACGTCTCGTTCCAGCAGATGGGAAACTACGAAAAGGGCAAGGACCGCCTCAGCGCCGGCGCGCTCTTTCTGCTTGCGCGCTTCCTCGGGATCAGCCCGGCGGCCTTCTTCGAAGGCCTGTCCTCGCCCGAAGCGGGCTTCGCCGAGGATGGCGCGGCCTACGCACAGGCGATCGAAAGGCTACCCCAATCCGACAAGCTCGACGCCGCATTCGGGCGCATCCGCTCGCAGCGCGACCGGGCGCTTGCCGTCGCGATCGTGGAGACAATCGCGCGGCGCGACGACGGCGCGGCCTGACCGCATAATCCGCGAAGCAACCCAGGCGGCCGGGTGCATATCCTCGACCCAACCTCCTGGATTGCTTCATCGCCCGTTCCCCGCAATGGCGGCTTGCGCGGAGGGCAACCTCCTGTCGGAGCAATGCCCCACCGGATGGCCTGCATTTTGGCCTGTCCGGCAGGCCCTAGCCACGCCCCTCATTCAGCTCGCGCTGCACGGCGATGGCGATATCCGGCCGGTCGGTCGTGAAGGCACTTACGCCATCGGCGAAGGCCTTGCGGATCGCCGGTTCGTCATGGGCACCGTAATAGCCGAGTGTCACGGCCTCGCTGCGGCAGACCTCCCCATCACCGTCCCTCGCCTGACTGATGCGGATCGCGATTTCACGCACGCCGGTCGCGATCGCGTCGCGGCAGAGGCCGCGCAGATCGCGCGAGGGCGGCGCCAGCAGCT
Source organism: Bosea sp. ANAM02 (assembly GCF_011764485.1). Classification (NCBI taxonomy): domain Bacteria; kingdom Pseudomonadati; phylum Pseudomonadota; class Alphaproteobacteria; order Hyphomicrobiales; family Alloboseaceae; genus Allobosea; species Allobosea sp. ANAM02. The sequence goes on from NZ_AP022848.1 coordinate 4,632,050, forward strand.
TGTCCGCGATGAGCCAGATCGACGGCGACGAAGGCGCGAGGCATCGCAGCTCGGCCAGCGTCGGCAGATCGAAGGAGGTGAAGGTCGTCCGGTCGAGCAGGCGCCTTTCCTTCAAGCGCGTCACCACCTGTGCCTCCATCCCCGGATAGCGTGCGCCACCCTGGCGCGTCTTGAGCTCGATGCGCAGCCTGATGCCGCTCGGCTCAAGGATGTCGAGGACCTCGTCGAAGCTCGGAATGGTCTCGCCGTCCGCTCCGATCAATTGCACGGTCTGCAACGCGGTCCAGTCCATCTCGCCGACCGCGCCGTCTCCCGAAGCCGTCCGGCCCAGCAAGGGATCGTGATGGACGACCAGCACGCCGTCGCGGCTGCGATGGATGTCGAACTCGATGAAATCCACCGGCAGGGCCGCGGAATTGCGGAAGGCGAGGCGGCTGTTCTCTGGCCAGATTCTGGCGCCGCCGCGATGCGAGGCGATGTCCGTCATATCTCTGTCACCCTACGGAGCGATGCCTGTGTATGCAATATAAGTTGCCGATTGGCTAATCTGCAATTTAACTTGCAGATTACTGCAAGGCTCCGTTAGGCTGCGGGGCATGGACGAGACGATGAACCTGACGGAGATCATCGCGGCGCGACGGGAGGAGCTGACCGAGTCGGATCGCCGGCTGGTCGAGGTTCTGCTGGCCAACCGCACGGCGGGCAGCTTCCTGCCGTCGCACAAGGTCGCCGAGCAGGCCGGCGTGCACGCTTCCACCGCCGGGCGCCTTGCCCGCAAGCTCGGCTTTGCTTCCTACCGCGAGATGCGCGGGGCGCTGCAGGACACGGTCGTCGCCGATCTCGACGCCTCGGTCAGGGTGCGGCGCCGGCTCGACCGGGTGCGCGGCGATTCCCTGCTCGGCTCGGTCGTCGAGGGCGAGATCCGTGCGCTCGGCGCGCTGGTGAGCCAGATCTCCGATGCCGAGATCGTCGCGGCAGCCGGGATGCTGCGGCAGGCCGGGCGCATCCTCGTCGCCGGCGAGGGCCATGCCAGCAGCCTCGCCGACCTGTTCGTGCGGCGCCTCGTCCGGTCCGGCTATCGCGCGGCGGTCGTCGCCCATGCCGACTGGCAGGCGGCCGACCAGTTGCTCGGCCTGGCCGCCGGCGACGTCGTCGTCGCGCTGATCTTCCGCCACGAAAGCCCGGCGATGACGCGCGTCATCGCCTGCGCCCGCGAGATTGGAGCGAAGACGCTCCTGGTCACCGACCGGCGCACCGGCGTGCCGGCCTGCGACCTCCAGCTCGTCGCTGCGCGCGGCGAGCTGGGCGAATTCCATTCGCTGACGGTGCCGATGGCGATCTGCAACACGCTGATCCTGGAACTGTCGCGCACCGATGACGGCCGCTCGCTGGAAACACTGGCGAAGGTCGAGACCCTGCAACGCCTGTTTCGCGGCAAGCCCGGATAGGGCTGCCGCAGCGACGATGACGGAACACCAAACGATTCCGATGGGAGGATGACATGACGAACCCGATGACACGCAAAGCGCCGCTCGGAATCATGCTTGGCGCAGGCCTCGCCATCGCGGCCGGGTTAAGCGCCACCGCACAGGAACGGCCCGCCCTCACGGTCGCTGTCAACGAGCTTGCGCGCTCGCTCGATCCCGGCGAGCACACCGGCAATGTCGACATCCGCATCTACTATTCGATCTTCGATACGCTGATCCGGCGGGACTTCGCCAAGCCTAAAGCCGACGGCGGCGCCAATCTCGTGCCCGGCCTCGCCGAGAGCTGGTCGTGGTCGACGCCGACCACCTTCGACCTGAAGCTGCGCCGCGGCGTCACCTGCCACGACGGCAGCCCCTTCGACGCGAACGACGTGCTGGCAACCTTCTCGCCGGATCGGCTCTGGGGGCCGAAGGCCTATTATCCCGAAGGCCGCGTCTATTTCGGTCATTTCACCAATGTCGAGAAGCTCGACGACTTCACCGTCCGGATCACCGTGGCGCAGCACGACCCGATCATCGAGCACCGCCTGTCTAGCTACATGTCCTTCGCGATCTGCGACGAACCGTGGAACGCCTTCCGCAAGGAGGGGGTCGATTCCAAGGTCTGGATGGACCAGGCGGCGAAGGCGCTGCGCTGGAAGCCGGTCGGCACCGGCCCCTACAGCTTCGTCGACTACCAGAAGAACGACAGGATCACGCTCGCGGCCTTCGACCGCTATTACGGCGGTGCGCCTGCGGCCAAGTCCATCACCTTCCGCTCGGTCCCCGAGGTCGCGGCCCGCGTCGCCGGCCTCGTCGCCGGCGATTTCGACATCGCCGTCGAATTGCCGCCGGACCAGTGGGACGGCCTGAAGCGCTACAAGGACGTCTCGGTGAAGACCGAGCCGCTGGAGAACAGCCATGTCCTCCAGTTCAACACCAACGACCCCGTGTTGTCAGACAAGAAGCTGCGCCACGCGATGAGCCTGTCGATCGACCGCAAGGCCCTGATCGACGCGCTCTGGAAGGGCCAGACCTTCACGCCCAACGGCCATCAGCTCCCGAGCTTCGGGCCGATGTATGTGAAGGAGAACAAGGGCTACGCCTACGACCCGGCGCTCGCGAAGAAGCTGCTCGCGGAAAGCAGCTACAAGGGGCAGGAAATCTCCTACCGGCTGATCCCGAACTACTACCTCTACAATGTCGAGGCGGCGCAGGTGATCCAGGAGATGTGGCGCGCGGTCGGCATCAATGCCCGCATCGATTTCGTCGACAGCTTCAAGGAGGTGCGCAAGCCGGGCGCCCAGGTCTTCGCCTGGTCGAACACCTACCGCGTTCCCGACCCCTCCGGCGCGATCCTGACGCTCTGGGGTCCCGACAGCGAGAACCAGAAGACCTGGAAGCTCTATGGCGCGAGCCCGGCCTTCAACGACGCCGCCAAGGCGCTGACTGCCGAGACCGACGAGGCCAAGCGCCGGGCGGTCTTCGCCAAGCTGCTGACGGCCTTCGAGGACGATATGCCGATGACGATGCTTTACAACCCCGTCACCGGCTATGGCGTGAAGAAGGGCATCGAGTGGACGCCCTACAGCCAGTACTACATGGACTTCCGCCCCTCGAACTTCTCGCTGGCCGCGAAGTGACGGAAAGGGAACGCAGGATCGGCCCCGACGGGGGCGGCGATGCGCTGCTCTCCGTCGAGGGACTGACCGTCGGCTTCCGCACCGCCAGAGGCTATGCCGACATCCTGCACGCGGTCTCCTTCGCCGTGCGGCCGGGCACGACGACCTGCATCGTCGGCGAAAGCGGCAGCGGCAAGAGCGTCTCCTGCCAGGCGGTGCTCGGTCTGCTGCCTGGGAACGGGCGCCGGACGGCGGGGCGCATCCTGTTCGAAGGGCGCGACCTCGCCGCCGCCAGCGAGGCCGAGCTGGAGACCATCCGCGGCCGCGGCGTCGGCATGGTGTTCCAGGACCCGCTGGGATCGCTCAACCCGCTGCACACGGTCGGGACACAGTTGCGCGAGACCTTGCGCCTGCACACCGCGCTTTCCGAGCCGCAGCGTCAGGCCCGCGCGCTGGAGCTTCTGCGCCTCGTCGGCATCCCCGAGCCGGAGCAGCGCCTCGCATCCTATGTCCACCAGTTCTCCGGCGGCATGGCGCAGCGCGTCATGATCGCGATGGCGCTGGCTTGCGAGCCGCGCCTGCTGATCGCGGACGAGCCGACCACCGCGCTCGACGTCACCATCCAGGCGCAGATCCTCGACCTCCTGAACAGGCTCAAGGCCGAGCTCGGCATGGCGATCCTGTTCGTCACCCATGATCTCGGCGTCGTCGCCGAGATGGCCGACGACGTCGTGGTGATGCGCCATGGCCGCGTCGTCGAAGCCGGCCCGGCGGAGCGCCTGCTCAAGGCCCCTGAAGCGCCCTATACGCGCGAGCTGCTGGCAGCGATGCCGCGCCTCGACGTTGCCGCGCCGGTCTATCGCGAACGGGCAGCGTCATGAGCGCCGCGATCGAGCCCTTGCTGCGCGTCTCAGGTTTGCGCCGGCATTTCGGCGGCGGGCGCACCTTCCTGCGGACGCAGCGGACCATCCGCGCCGTCGAGGACGTCTCGCTGACCCTGCGGATCGGCGAGACGCTCGGGCTCGTCGGCGAATCCGGCTGCGGGAAATCGACGACAGGTCGAATGATCGTCGGGCTCGAGCGGCCGAGCGGCGGCGAAATCCTGTTCAAGGGCCGCGACCTCACAAGCCTGACGCCGAAGGATTGGCAGCGGCAGCGCCGCGACATCCAGATGATCTTCCAGAACCCGCAATCGGCGCTCGATCCGCGGCTCAGCATCGGCCGGCAGATCCGCGAGCCGCTCGACCTGCACGAGATCGGCGAACGCAGCGGGCGCGACGCGGAAGTCCTAAGCCTGATGCAGGCCGTGGCGCTGGCGCCGGAGATGGCGGACCGCTTCCCGCATCAGATCAGCGGCGGGCAGGCACAGCGGGTGGTGATCGCGCGGGCGCTGGCGATGAAGCCGAGCCTGATCGTCTGCGACGAGCCGGTCTCGGCGCTCGACGTCTCCGTGCAGGCGACGGTGACGGAGCTTTTGCAGGAGCTGCAGGAGCGCTTCGACATCGCCTATCTCTTCATCTCGCACGACCTGCGCGTGGTGAAGAAGCTCTCGCACCGCATCGCCGTGATGTATCTCGGCCAGATCGTCGAGGAAGGCCCGACGGACCCGGTCTACCAACAGCCGATGCACCCCTATACGATGGCCCTGCTCGCCGCGATTCCGGACCTTTCGGCCGCGCGCGAGGCCCGGTCCGTGCGCCTCGCAGGCGATCCGCCCTCGCCGGCCAACCCGCCGGCCGGCTGCCATTTCCACACGCGCTGTCCCTATGCCCGTCCGCGCTGCTCGGCCGAGATGCCGAAGCTGCGTCCAATGGGCGAAGGCCGCAGCGTCCGCTGCCATTTTGCTGGTGAACTGGGAGTTGCGTCATGACCCCGCCACTCGTCATCGCACATCGCGGCCATTCCGCCCGCTATCCCGAGAACACGCTGGAGGCCTATCGCGCCGCGATCGCGTCGGGTGCCGATCTTGTCGAGACCGATGCGCGGCTCAGCGCCGACGGCATCGTCATCGCGTCGCATGATCCCGATCTCGTCCGGGTCGCAGGCAGCGATGCCGCGATCGTGGAGACGTCTCACGAACAGCTCAAGGCCATCGCCCGCTCCGGCGGCGTTCAGCTCGCGACGCTGGCAGAGGCGCTCGCCGCGATCTGCCCGCATCGCGAAGCGCTGATCGACATCAAGACGAAAGACCTCGCGATCATCGACGCGGTGCTCGCGGTGATCAGGGACCTGGACCTGCTCGACCGGGTCTGGATCGGCGCGCGCGAGGTGCTTCAGGTTGCCCATGCCACGCTCAAGGTGCCGGGCATCCGCATGCTCGCCTTCCTGCCCGACAAGGCCAATCCGGATCACTATGCCGCCGCGGGCGCGAGCGCTTTCCGCATCTGGGAGGGCGCTCTCGACGGCCCGGTCGCGTCGCGGCTGCTGGGGCGCGTGCCCGTCTGGGTCACGGCCGGAGGCACCGGCACCGGCCGCATCGTCGGCGATGTCGATGGCGACGGTCTTCGCGCCATCCTCGCGCATGCGCCGCAGGCCGTGCTGCTCAACGACCCCGACCTGCTGACCGGCTTCCAGAGCCGCAAGGCCTCGTGATGCCCGGCCGGCTCTTCCTGACCAAGCTGGCGCGCGGCCTGCTGACCGTGTGGCTGATCGTGACGCTGACCTTCGTTGCGCTCAATCTGTCTGGCGACCCCATCGAGGCGCTGGTCGGCGACCAGGCTCCGGCCGAGGTCGTCGCGCATTACCGCGAGAAATTCGGCCTCGACCGACCGCTGTGGCAGCAATACGTCTCCTATGTCGCGGGAATCGCGCAGGGCGATTTCGGCCTGTCGCTGTCCGATCAGCAGCCTGCGATCGAGCTCATCGCCGCGGCGCTGCCGCGCACGCTCCGGCTCGGGCTCACCGCCTTCCTGCTCGGCCTCGTCCTCGGCGTCGGGCTCGGCATCGTCGCGGCGCTCAACCGCAACCGGGCGATCGACCGCTTCGTGATGAGCTTCGCCGTGCTCGGCTTCAGCCTGCCGAATTTCTTCCTGGGTATCCTGCTGATCCTGCTGTTCTCGCTGCATTGGCGCCTGCTGCCGAGTTCGGGCGACCAGACGATCTGGCACCTGATCCTGCCGGCGATCACGCTCGGCACGCATTTCGCCGGCACCTTCGCCCGCTTCACCCGCTCGGCCATGCTCGAGGTGCTGAACAAGCAATATGTCGTCGCCGCCCGGGCCAAGGGTGTTCCACGCCCGCGCCGGGTGCTCTGGCATGCCCTGCCCAATGCCGCGATCCCGATCATCACGATCATCGGCCTCAAGCTCGGCGATCTCGTCGCCGGCTCGATCATCGTCGAGACCGTCTTCGCAGTGCCTGGCGTCGGGCGGCTGCTGGTCAACGCGGTGACCTCGCGCGATTTCGCGCTGGTGCAGGCGATCCTGATCATGACCTCGATCACGATGGTTCTCGCCAACCTCGCCGTCGACGCGATCTACGCGCTGATCGACCCGCGCATGCGCGCCGCCCGCTCGGAGAGCTGAGATGGCGCTGACGACCCTCTTCCGCCGGAAGGACGATGCGCCGGTGAAGGCCGAAGCGCGCTATCCGGCCCTCGTCATCGCGGCGCTCGTCCTGCTCGGCCTGATCCTCGTGATCTTCCTCTTCGCCGACTGGCTCGCGCCTTACGACTACCGCACGCAGTCGCTGCTGAAGCGTCTGAAGCCGCCGAGCTTTCTCGGCGGCCTGCCGCAGCACCCGCTTGGCACCGACGAACTCGGGCGCGACGTCCTCAGCCGCCTGATCTACGCGATCCGCTTCAGCGTGCTGGTCGCGCTCGGCGGCACGCTGATCGGCGCCCTGATCGGCACCACGCTCGGCTTCATCGCGGCCCATTTCCGCGGGCTCACCGAGGAAGCGATCATGATGCTGGCGGACGTGCAGGCGTCCTTGCCCTTCATGATGATCGCGCTGGCGCTGATTGCCCTGTTCGGCGGCGGCTTCTTCCTGTTCGTGGCGATCATGGGCTTCTATGGCTGGGAGGTCTTCGCGCGATTGACGCGCGGCGTCGTCATCGCCGCCAACACGCAGGGTTATGCCACCGCCGTGACCGCACTCGGGGCGCCCGCCCGCCATGTCTATCTCCGGCATGTCCTGCCGAATATCCTGAGTGTGCTGATCGTCCAGTTCACGCTGAATTTCCCGCAGGTGATCCTGCTGGAGACCTCGCTCAGCTTCCTCGGCCTCGGCATCCGCCCGCCCCTGACCAGCCTCGGCCAGATGCTCGGCGCCGGCCGCGCCTATCTGACCAGCGCCTGGTGGATCGCGCTGCTGCCGGGCCTGGCGATCTTCCTGACGACGATGTCGATCTCGATCGTCGGCGACTGGATCCGCGACCGGCTCGACCCGACGCTGCAATCGCGCTGACCGGCTACCCTCAGGAAAGATCAGTCCGGCCGAGGATACGCCGGGCCGCTGTCCGCAACGCACGCTGATCGGCATAGCCGACCGCCTTGACGACCTGCTGCGGCGAAGCGCCATCGCTCGTCATCGTCATGGCCCTGAGCACGCGCAGGCGGGCACGCCAATCGCCCAGGCTCATCCCCGTCTCGGCCCTGAAGCCGCGCGTCAGGGTGCGCCGGCTCGCGCCGGCCCGCTCGGCCCAGCCGTCGAGATCGACGTCGAGCGCCGGGTCCTTCAGCAGCGCATCGCAGATCCGCCGCAGGCGCGGGTCGCGCGGCAGGGGGAGCGTCAGCGGGGTTTCGGGCGCTCGCGCGATCTCGTCGAGGATCAGCGCGGCGAGATGGCCGCCGCGCCCGGCCTCGTCATAGAGCAGCGGCTCGACTGACAGCGCCTCCAGTGCCGAAGCCAGCAGGGCCGAGACCTCCAGCACGCGACACCCCGAGGGCAGGACGCCGACCGCCTCGGGCGCGATATACGCCGAGCACATCGAGACCGCGCCATGCATTCTGACTTCATGGGAGAGACGCGGCGGTATCCAGAGCGCGTGCCGGGCCGGCAGAACCCAGGTGCCGTCCTCGGCCCGCACCAGCGTCAGCCCGGCCGTCGCATAGAGCAATTGCGCGCGCGGATGGCTGTGCCAGCCCGTACTCGCGCCGGACTCGTAGCTCTTCGGCATCACGGCAACCGCGCGCGGCACCGTCTGATAGGCCTCGCTTGCGTTGCGCATCCTATGCCCTGTTTGGCCCGATCATGTCGAATAACGACCCGACAGGCTTAGCGGGTCAAGCTAGGATCGCACATCATCGCTGCGAGATCGCCCATGATTCCCGAGACGCTGTCCAGGCGCACCCTGCTTTTCGTCAACGCGGCGCACGCGCTCGACCATTTCGTGCTGCTGATCTATCCGACCGCGGTGATCGCCATCGCGGCACAAACCGATCTCAGCTACGCGGAACTGATCGGCCTCGCCACCGGCGCCTTCGTCGCCTTCGGCCTGTGCTCCCTGCCGATGGGCTGGCTCTCGGACCGGTTCGGCCGGCGCAACATGCTCGCCGTGTTCTTCCTCGGCTATGGCCTGTCCTGCCTCGGCGTCGCCAGCGCGGACCGTCCCGCCGCCTTCGCCGGCTGGCTGCTCGTGCTCGGCGTGGCATCGGCGATCTATCACCCCGTCGGCTCGACCATGCTGGTCAGCCATGCCCGCCAGCTCGGCCGCGATCTTGGCGTCAACGCCGTCTGGGGCAATCTCGGCGCCGCTTCGGCCGCCGGCGTCACCGCGCTGATCGCCGCGCAATTCGGCTGGCGCTTCGCCTTCATCCTGCCCGGCCTCGTCTGCCTCGTGCTGGGCGCGGCGTTCCTCGCGCTGGTGCCCGGCGACGGAAACCCGTCCGCGAGCCGCTCCGGCAAGGCCGAGCTCGTCCCGGTCAGCCGGCCGATGGCGCTGCTCGTCGTTTTCGCCGTCGCGGTCATCGCCGGCGGCATGACCTTCAACATCACCACGATCGCGTTGCCGAAGGTCATCGACGAGCGGCTCGGCCTCGACCTGCCCTTGGCGCTGATCGGCTCTCTGGCGACGCTCGTCTTCGTCTTCGGCGCCGCGACGCAATGGCTGATGGGCCGCCTCGTCGATCGCTTCACGCTGCCGGCCCTGTTCGTCGGGCTCGCGCTATTCCAGCCGCTCGGCCTCGCGCTCGCGGCGACGACCTCCGGCGTGCCGCTGCTCATCGGCCTCGTCATGACCATGGCCGCGATCTACGGGCAGGTCGTCGTCAACGACGCGATGGTCGCCCGCTACGTGCCGGCGCAACATCGCGCCAAGGCCTTCAGCGTGCGCTATTTCCTCGGTTTCACGGTCAGCGGCTTCGTTGTGCCGATGCTGGCCCTGCTGCATGCGCAGGGCGGGTTCGGGCTCGTGCTGGCCGGCGCCAGCGTCTTCGGCCTGATCGTCTGGTGCGCCGCGCTGGCCTTCTTCTTCCTGGCGCAGGCCGCGCCCGCGGCGAGCACCGTGCCCGCCGAACAATAGATTCCGCCAACGGCCCGGTCAGCCTGCGCGAACACGCTCCCTTTCCGCGAGAGCGAGCAGGAGGTGGTAGAGCACCCGCACCGGGATCACGGTCTGGGTCGGCGTTCCATCTCTCGCCACCTGATTGAACCAGAGCCCGGTCTCGGGCGCGACGAACCAGCGAAACAGGCTGGCAAGATGCCTGTCGAGACGCGTAGCCGCATCGGCGTCATCCAGGAATTCGATCCGGGCGAGGAAGGCCTTGATCGCCTCGGTCTGAGGCCAGAGCAGCTTGGTCGAGGCCGTGATGCTGCCCGAGCGGTCGACAACGTCGAAAGCGGCGAGCGGGCCAGCCGCGCCGTTGTCGAGACCGTGCAGGATCGCGAAGTCATAGAGCCTCTCCGCCAGATCGCGCGCCTGCGTGTCGCCGGTAAGGCGCCAGTGATGCAGCAGGAGCCAGGTCCATTCGAAGTGATGGCCGGGCTCGCAGACCATGCCGGCCGCCCCGGGAGCGGGCTGCCAGTCATCGGTGAAATACTCGCCGAGCGTCCCGGCTCCGGCATCGACCAGGCGCTCGCGCGCCAGCCGGACGATCGCATCGGCGTGGTCGAGCCAGCGTCGCTCCCCGGTCGCTTCGGCCAGCGCGTGGAACGCCTCCAGCAGATGCATATGCGGGTTCTGCCGGCGCGGCAGGCTGCCCAGCGTGTCCTCGACGAAACCGCCCTGTGGATGCGCCATCTCGCTTGCGATGAAGCCGATCACCTCGTCGGCGATCGCGAGAGCCTGATCGTCCCGCGTCGCGCGATGGTACCAGGCCATGGCAAAGAGCACGAAGGCGAGATCGTAGAGATCGGTGCGGACATCTACGGCCGAGCCGTCCTCGCGGACCGAATGCAGGAAGCGCCCCTGCCCGCCTTCCCGGCAGGCATCGCGCAGGAAGGCGAAGCCGTGACGGGCGGCATCGAGCGCATGCCCCTGCGGGTCGAGCAGGTGGGCATGGCTGAAGACATAGATCAGCCGGGCGGTGACCAGCGTCGTCCGGACCGGGCCGGGCTCGCGGTCCGGATCGGCCGGATCGAACATCTCGACGTAACCGGCGCGGCCGGGCCGGACGGCGCGAGCGATCCAGGCCGGGATGAGGGTGTCGCTGAGCCACGCCTTCGACGGCAGGCCGGCGGCGGTTTCCAAGGCTTCTTCAGACTTCATCGGGCGTTACCTTCGGGGAGGCACTGCGACGAACCGGAGATCAAAGAACCGTGTCGTCGCGAACAGGCCGAATCGATAGCGCCTGCCGGACCGTGCGCCAAGACGAGCATCCCGCTCAGGCCGCGCCCCAGCCGACGACTTCCCGCATGGCGATATAGCTATGGTATTCCGCGACGTTCGGGTCGTCATGGAAGACCTCGCGGGTAAAGGCGGCATAGGCGGCCATGCTCTCGACCTGCAGATGCAGCACGAAATCGGCGTCCCCCGTCACATAGGAAGCGTGTTTGACCTCGGGCCGGGCCTGGAGCTTGCGGGCGAAATCGCCATAGGTCCGCGAGCCCTGGATGATCGAGACGGTGACATGCACCGTCACCGGCACGCCCATCACCTCCGGACTGACGATCGAGACATCGGCCGTGATGACTTTTTCCGCCCGTAGCCGCCTCAATCGCCGCAGCACCGCGCTCTGGGACAGGCCCACGCGCTCGGCCAGCACCCGCGCCGGCGTCTGGTTGTCGGCCTGCATCTCTTTGAGCAAGGCATGATCAAACTTGTCGAGATCGACCGTTTTGGCCACGAAATACCCCACGATCGGCAAAATTCGTCATTCGATAGCAAAATTGGGCGACAATCGCCAGGCGTTCGCCGGCATGATCCCAGCATCCGCCGATCCCTCGGCAGCCATGAATCCGGGAAGCAGGCCATGACCTCGACGAAATGGACGAAGCGAAGCCTTGCCGCGCAGGCCATGGGCAAGATCGACCCGACCACCAGGGGCGTGGTGCCGCCGATTCATATCGCGACGACCTATATCCGCGATGAGGATAACGGCTATTCGACCGGCTTCATCTATGGCCGCCCGGACAACGAGACGGTGCATGAGGCACAGGCCGTGCTCGCCATGCTGGAGGAGGCCCAGGCCGGCGCATTGCTGTTCGGCTCGGGCATGGCGGCGGCGACCGCCGTGTTTCAGGCGCTCTCGCCCGGCGACCATGTCGTCGCCTCCAAGGTGATGTACTGGGCGCTGCGCGCCTGGCTGCTCACCGAGGCGGCGCGCTGGGGCATCAAGGTCGATTTCGTCGAGACCGATGATCTCGCCGCGCTCAAGGCCGCCGTGAAGCCGGGCGCGACCAAGCTGGTCTGGATCGAGACGCCGTCGAACCCGCTCTGGACCATCACCGATATCGCGGCGGCGGCCGAGATCGCGCACAAGGCCGGCGCCAGGCTCGCGGTCGACTCGACCTGCGCCTCGCCGGTCCATACCCGCCCGCTGACGCTCGGCGCCGATATCGTCATGCATGCCGCGACCAAGGTGCTGAACGGCCATTCCGACGTGGTCGCCGGCGCGCTCTGCGCCCGCGAGGACGACGAGTTCTGGAACCGTATCAAGACGGTCCGCAAGGGCCAGGGCGGCATCCTCGGCCCGTTCGAGGCCTATCTCCTGATGCGCGGCATGCGCACGCTCCATGTCCGGCAGGAGCGACAGGCGGCCTCGGCGATGGCGCTGGCGCAGCGCCTCTCGGCGCATCCGCTGGTGGCGCGCGTGCTCTATCCCGGCCTGCCGCAGCATCCCGGCCACGACATCGCCGCCCGGCAGATGGAGAACGGCTTCGGCTTCATGCTCTCGGTGCAGGTCACCGGCGGCGAGGGCGCAGCGATCAAGACGGCGGCCCATGTCGAACTCTACAAGCGAGCGACATCGCTCGGCGGGGTCGAGAGCCTGATCGAGCATCGCGCCTCGATCGAAGGCGCCGGCTCGCCCTGCCCGACCGATTTGCTGCGTCTCTCGACCGGCATCGAGGATGTCGATGACCTCTATGCCGATCTCGACCAGGCGCTGAAGGCCGGGCATCGCTCCTGAGGCGCGCGCCATGGCCACGACGGGTTCCGCCAGCGCGCCGGCCGGTCAGGCGATCGGCAAAGCCCTGCTGCTGACGACGGCTTTCGGCTGGGGCCTCAACTGGTCCGTGCTGAAATTCGTCCTGCAGGACTGGCCGCCGCTCTTCGCGCGGGGCACGGCCGGCCTCCTCGGCGCGCTCTGCCTCGTCCTGCTGGCCCTCGCCCGGGGCGACAGCCTCGCCGTGCCACGGCAGGCCTGGGCCGCTCTCGTGACGGCCGCGGCGGTCAACGTCTTCGCCTGGATGGGTTTCACCGCGCTCGCCCTGAACTGGCTCAGGGTCTCGGAAGGGGCCCTGATCGCCTATTCGATGCCGATCTGGGCGATGCTGCTCGCCTGGCCGTTGCTCGGTGCACGCCCGACCCGGCGCAGCCTGGTGGCGCTGGGGCTGAGCCTCACCGGCATGGCCATCCTGATGGGTGGGCCGGATTTCACCGCGGCAAAGCTTCCCGGCGTGCTTTTCGCTTTCGCTGCTGCCCTGCTGTTCGCGCTCGGCACGGTCCGGGCACGGAAACCCATCGCCATGCCCGGCCCGGCGCTCGCAGCCTGGCAGGTCTGCCTCGGCTGCCTGCCGATGGTCGTGCTCGGCCTTGCGCTGGAGCAGCCGCGGATATCGTCACTGTCCATGCCCGGAGCGTTTGGACTGGCCTATATGGCCGTCGGCCCGATGGCGCTCTGCTATCTGACCTGGTTCGGCGCGCTCAGGCGGCTGCCCACGGCGGTTGCCGCGACCAGCATGCTGATCGTGCCGGTCGTGGGAACGCTGACCGCCGTCCCCCTGCTGGGCGAAACGCTCGGCCTGCGGGAGGCCGTCGCGATCGCTCTGACCATCGGCGGCGTGGCGCTGGCCCTTCGATCCTGAGCGCCGCAGCGAGCAGCGTCAGGCGAGCGCAGCCGAGGCTGCCTTGGAGAGTTCGCGAAATTTCCGTAAACTGCGACTTGCAGATATTTTAAGCTTGAAACATTATGGTCTGCGCGAGCCATAGAAATCCGAGGGAACGCGGCCGCGCTTCAACTTCGTCCGGGAGAGCATCGATGACGGCATTCAGGTTCGGTCTGGCATTCGGTTGCGGCGCGCTGGCGCTGTCCATCGCCTCGGCGCAAGCGCAGGAGCCGATCAAGATCGGCGTGGTCAGCGTGCTGACCGGCCCGGCTGCCTCCCTCGGCCAGCAGGTTCGCGACGGTTTCCAGCTCGCGGTCGACAAGAACGGCGGAAAGCTCGGCGGCGTGCCGGTCAAGATCACGGTGATCGACGACGAGCTGAAGCCCGATGTCGCGGTCGAGCGCGTGCGCTCGTTCGTCGAGAGCGAGAAGCCTGCCTTCGTCGTCGGCCCGGTCTTCTCGAACATCCTCGGCGCGATCGCCAAGCCGGTGCTCGATTCCGGCGCCTTCCTGATCAGCCCGAATGCCGGCCCCTCGACCATGGCCGGCAAGGCCTGCAACAAGAACTTCTTCGTCACCTCCTACCAGAACGACCAGGTGCACGAGGTCCTCGGCAAATACGCGCAGGACCAGAACTACAAGCGGGCCTATATCATCGCGCCGAACTATCAGGCGGGTAAGGACTCGCTCGCCGGCTTCAAGCGCTACTTCAAGGGCGAGATCGTCGACGAGGTCTATGCGCCGCTGAACGTGATGGATTTCTCGGCCGATCTCGCCAAGATCGCCTCGTCCAAGCCCGATGTCGTCTTCGCCTTCCTGCCCGGCGGGCTCGGCGTCAATTTCGTCAAGCAGTGGTCGCAGGCCGGCCTGCAGGGCAAGATCCCGTTCCTCTCCGCCTTCACGGTCGATGAATCGACCCTGCCGGCGCAGCAGGACGCCGCGGTCGGCCTCTATGGCGGCATGACCTGGGCGCCCAACATGGACAACCCGCAGACGAAGGACTTCGTCAAAGCCTATGAGGCGGCCTACAAGATCGTGCCCGGCTCCTATGCGCAGCAGTCCTATGACGCGGCGATGCTGATCGATTCCGCGGTGAAGGCGGCGGGTGGCACCGGCAATGCCGACAAGCTGCGCGAGGCGATCAAGAAGGCCGATTTCACCTCGCTGCGCGGCAAGTTCAAGTTCAACACCAACGGCTACCCGATCCAGGACTTCTACCTCGTCAAGGTCGCCAAGCGCGCCGACGGCAAGTTCCAGACCGAGATCGCCCAGAAGGTGTTTTCGGACTACGCCGATCCGCACGCCAAGGATTGCGCGCTGAAGTGACGCGAAGCGTCAGACGTCTCTGACGCTATCCGTCCCGTCGTCATGGTCGGGCTCGTCCCGACCATCCACGTCTTCGCTGGGCGAAGGTCGTGTTCAAGACGTGGATGCTCGCCACAAGGGCGAGCATGACGGGCTTAAGCGATCGCCCTCCGGAAAGACGGCAACGGCCCCGTGCCCTGAGCGAACAGGCGACAGCACCTTCCATGACCCTCAGCCTCCTGATCGTCCAGCTTCTCAACGGCCTCCAGTTCGGCGTCCTGCTGTTCCTGGTCGCGGCCGGGCTGACGCTGGTCTTCGGCGTGATGGACTTCATCAACCTCGCCCATGGCGTCCAGTACATGCTCGGCGCCTATCTCGCCGTGACCTTCGTCGGGCTGACGGGCTCGTTCCTGCTCGGCCTCGTGCTCGCGCTCGCCGCCGCGCTGCTGCTGGGGCTCGCGCTCGAATTCCTGGTCTTCCGGCATCTCTACGAACGGGACCATCTCGACCAGGTTCTGGCGACCTTCGGATTGATCCTGCTGCTCAACCAGGCGGTGAAGATGATCTGGGGCGCCGCGCCGCTCTCGGTACCGGTGCCGGAATTCCTCTCCGGCAATGTCCGGCTGATGGACGGCATCCTCTACCCCGTCTACCGCTTCGCCCTGATCGCGGCGGGGCTCGGTGTCGGCGCGCTGCTCTGGTTCGTGGTCGAGAAGACGCGCACAGGCATGCTGCTCCGGGCCGGCGCCTCGAACGCGCCGATGGTCTCGGCGCTCGGCGTCGATATCCGCAAGCTGTTCATGATCGTCTTCGCCTTCGGCACGATGCTCGCCGGCTTCGCCGGGGCGATGGCGGCGCCGATCCTCTCGGTCGAGCCCGGCATGGGCGACACGGTCCTGATCCTCGCCTTCGTCGTCATCGTCGTCGGCGGCATCGGCTCGATCCGCGGCGCCTTCGTCGGCGCGCTCATCGTCGGCCTCGTCGATACGCTCGGCCGGTCCTCGATGAACGATCTGCTGCGGCTGTTCATGGCGCCGGCCTCGGCCCGCGCCACGGGCGCGGCGCTCTCCTCGATGTTGATCTATCTGGTCATGGCGGCGGTGCTGTTCGTCCGGCCCGAAGGCCTGCTGCCGGCCAAGGGGCGCTCGTGAGCATGGCGAGTTCCTCCCCGACTGCCGTCGCGACGCGGCCGGCAACACCGACGCTGCGCCGGCTGGCACCGCCCGTCATCTTCCTCCTGCTCGCTCTGCTGCCGCTGGCCTCCGCGCTCGGCCTGCCCGGCCATTGGCTCACGCTGGTGACCCGGGCGATGATCTTCGCGATCGCAGCACTTTCGCTCGATCTCGTCCTCGGCATCGGCGGCCTCGTCTCCTTCGGCCATGCCGCCTTCATCGGCATCGGCGCCTATGGCGCCGGCATCCTGATCACGGAGGGCCAGACCGAGCTTCTGGTGGCGCTGCCGGTGATCCTGCTCGTCTGCGCCGTCTTCGCGACCGTCACCGGCTATGTCTCGCTGCGCACGCGCGGCGTCGCCTTCATCATGATCACGCTCGCCTTCGGGCAGATGGCCTTCTATTTCGCACAGGCGCTCTCGGCCTATGGCGGCGATGACGGGCTGACGCTCTACGAGAAGAGCACGCTCTTCGGACACGACATCTTAGGCAACCGCACCGGCTTCTACTATGTCGCGCTCGGCACCCTGGCCTTCTGCTACTGGCTGGCGCGTCGCATCGTCTCCTCGCGCTTCGGCCGGGTGCTGCGGGCGGCGCGGGAGAACGCCGTGCGCGTCACCGTCACCGGCTACGACGTCAACCATGTCCGGCTCGGCGCCTATGTGATCAGCGGCATGATGGCGGGGCTCTCCGGCTTCCTGCTCGCCAACCAGACCGACTTCGTCAGCCCGGCCTATATGTCCTGGCCGCGCTCGGGCGAACTGATCTTCATGGTCGTGCTCGGCGGTGTCGGCTCGCTTTATGGCGCGATCCTCGGCGCGCTCGCCTTTCTCGTCACAGAGGATGTGCTTTCCAGCCTGACGCAGAACTGGAAGATCATCTTCGGGCCCCTGATCGTGCTCTTCGTGCTGTTCACCCGTGGCGGCATCGCCGGGCTCGCCAAGAAGCTGGGGGGGCGCCGCGATGGCTGAGCCGGCGCTCGCACTCAGGGGCCTCGCCAAGTCGTTCGGCGCGCTCAAGGTCACCAACGGGGTCGACCTCACCATCGCGCTCGGCGAGCTTCATGCCCTGATCGGCCCCAACGGCGCCGGCAAGACCACGCTGGTCCACCAGATCTCCGGGACGCTCAAGCCCGATGCCGGCGCAATCCTGTTCGGCGGCCAGGACATCACCCGCCTGCCGCCGCAGGCGCGCGCGCGCGCCGGACTCGCCCGCACCTTCCAGATCACCTCGACCATCGCCTCGCTCTCGGCACTGGAGAATGTCGCGCTCGGCGTGCAGGCGCATAGCGCCCGTCCGCTCTCGCTGTTCCGCGACGCGGCCAGCGACGCGGGGCTCAATGCGCCTGCCTGGGAGGCGCTGGACGCAGTCGGCCTGACCGAACGCGCCCACGCCCCGGCCGGCAGCCTGTCGCATGGCGAGAAGCGGGCGCTGGAGATCGCGATGGCGCTGACCCTGCAGCCGAAGCTCATCCTGCTCGACGAGCCGCTGGCCGGCGTCGGCCATGAGGAGGGCGAGCGTCTGATCGCCTTGCTCAACAGCCTCAAGGGCCGCTTCGCCATGCTCTTGGTCGAGCACGACATGAGTGCCGTCTTCGCGCTGGCGGATCGCGTCACCGTGCTGGTCTATGGCGGCGTCATCGCCTCGGGCGAGCCGGCGGCTGTCCGAGCCGATCCGGCCGTGCGGCATGCCTATCTCGGCGAGGAGGGCTAGCGATGCCAGCCTGTTGCTCCGCCTTTGTCATTCCGGAGCTTCGCACAGCGAAGAACCCGGAACCCACGACCGAGCGAGCCCTTTCCGACACCGCAAAATCGTCGAACCCAGTGGTGGGTTCCGGGTTCGCTGCGCGCCCCGGAACGACAAAGATGGGGCGCTCGCCATGCTGAGCGTCGAAGGGCTCGATGCCGGCTATGGCGAGGCGCAGATCCTGTTCGGGGTCGATCTCACGGTGGGCGAAGGCGAGGTCGTGACCCTGCTTGGCCGCAACGGCATGGGCAAGACCACGACGGTGCGCTCGATCATGGGGCTGCTGCCGGCACAGGCCGGGAAGATCGCCTTCGGCGGGCGCGACCTCACCGGCGCCGCGCCCTTCCGCATCGCGCAGGCCGGGATCGGGCTCGTGCCGGAAGGCCGCCAGATCTTCCCGACGCTGTCTGTCGAGGAAAACCTGATCGCAACCGCGGCCGACCGTTCCGGCAAGAAGCGCTGGGACCTGGGGCGGATCTACGCCTTCTTCCCGCGCCTCAAGGAGCGGCGCGAGAATCGCGGCAACCAGCTTTCCGGCGGCGAGCAGCAGATGCTGGCGATCGGCCGGGCGCTGATGACCAATCCGAAGCTGATCATCCTCGACGAAGCGACCGAGGGGCTCGCCCCCCTGATCCGCGAGGAGATCTGGAATTGCCTGACGGCCCTGAAGGCGGAAGGAGAATCCATCCTCGTCATCGACAAGAATGTCGATGCGCTGGTCCGGATCGCCGACCGCCATGTCGTGCTGGAGAAGGGCCGCGTCGTCTGGCGTGGCTCCAGCGCGGAGCTGCGTAACGACAGCGCCGTGAAGGACCGCTTCCTGCATTTCTGAGCCCATCACATCACCGCCACCTGGCCTGCACGCCGACAGATGAGGAGAGCCGAGACATGAACCCGCTGACCGCCGGCGTGACGCGCGCCAACGAGGGCCTGGAGGGCATCTCCTGGAGCATCCTCGGCCAGACCTATGTGCCGAAGACGCTGACGGAGGAGAGCTTCTCCTGGCACGCGACCCTGCCGCCCGGCACCTTCGTGCCGCCGCATATCCACACCACGCAGGACGAGTTCATCTACATGCTGGAGGGCCGGCTCGACCTGCTGCTCGACGGCAAGGAGAGCTTCGCCACCGCCGGCGACCTGATCAAGCTGCCGCGCAACGTCCCCCACGGCCTGTTCAACAAAAGCGACGCGACGGTGAAGTGCCTGTTCTGGGTCTCGCCGACGGCGCGTCTCTACGACCTGTTCTGGGGCCTGCACTCGATGGCCGAGCAGAAGCCGGCCGATGTCGTCGCGCTCTCGGCCAAGCACGAGGTCGACTTCCTGCCGCCTCCGCCCGACGCGGGTTGAGGCCAAGACGCTTCAACGCCCGTCGTGGAGCCACGCCGTCATGCTCGCCCTTGTGGCGAGCATCCACGTCTTGAACGCCGCATTGTACGAAGGAAGGCGTGGATGGTCGGCACAAGGCCGACCATGACGTAACGTTACTTCTTCCGCGCGAGCTGCTCGGCCGAGAACCCGGCCTTGCCGGCATAGCCCTTAACGATCTGCTCGCGCGAGGCGTGGTCGAGCACGCTCTCGACATTGTCGAAGCCCTGCGGCGCCAGCGCCTCGACCGCGTCGATCACCCGCTCCGGCCCGCCGACCCGGTTCATCGCCACGACCTCCGCCGTCGCCGGCAGGCGTTCGGCCTCGTAAGCCGCCAGCGCCTGGCGCGGATGCTCGGCCCTCGCCAGCCAGTCGGCAAGGCAGCGGGCATCGAGGATCGCCTGCGAGGCGCCGTTGGAACCGACCGGGTACATCGGGTGCGCGGCATCGCCGAGCAGCGTGACGCGGCCATGGGTCCAGCGCGGCAGCGAGTCGCGGTCGCACATCGGATATTCCCAGAACGTCCCGGTCGCGCGGATCAGCGCGAGGATATCGACCTCGGGCACGCTGAAGCGCCTGGCAAAGGGCAGCACGTCCTCCAGCCGCCCGGGTTTCGACCAGGCCTCCTTCGGCGGCGGCCGCTCGGGATCGCCGGTACGGATATTGACGACCCAGTTGAGCAGGCGGGTCTGCGGCGTCGCGCCCGCGCCGATCGGGTAGAGCACCAGCTTGCCGGCCATGCCGCCGGCGATGATCATGCTCTCGCCGTCGAGGAAGACCGGCCAGTCGCAGGCGCCGCGCCACATCTGCACGCCCTGCCAGCGCGGCGGCCCCTGGTTCGGGAAATAGAAAGCGCGCACCGCCGAATGGATGCCGTCGGCGCCGATCAGGATATCGCCGCGCGCCGTCTCGCCAGCCTCACCGAAGCGGGTATCGCTGAAATGCGCGGTGACGCCGCCTTCGTCCTGGACGAAACCCTGCAATCGCCGCCCGGTCCGGATCGCGTCCTCGCCCAGCCGCTCCGCGACCGCATCGCGGATGACCTTCTGCAAACGGCCGCGATGAATCGAGAATTGCGGCACGGGCGCGCCGGCATGCAGGCCGCGCGGCTCGCGCCAGACGGTCTGGCCGAAGCGGTTCATGTAGAGCAGTTCGCGGGTGCGGATGCCGACCGCGTCGAGCGCCGGCAACAGGCCGAGATCGGCCAGTTCGCGTATGGCATGCGGCAGGGTGTTGATGCCGACGCCGACCTCGCGGATTTCGCTGGCCTGCTCGTAGACCGTCGCGCCGATACCGCGGGCATGAAGCATCAGGGCCAGCGTCAATCCGCCGATACCGCCGCCGACAATGATGACCCGCATGACGCCGCCCCTCAGCGATCCCAATATTTTAAGTTTGAAATATCTTGATCCACCCTGTCAATCAACCAGGCGCGATCATTGTCGGGAGCGCTCCCGGCTTGAGGCCGGTCGTCATGCGCCCCTTTTTTCCTGGGGAACCGCTCCGCCGATAGCTGCCGCGGCTGTCGCAGATGCGGCGGCTGAGCCGCCGACCCCATTGACGAGTTGGTCACCGGTCATTCAGGCTTGTCTCTCACGGCCGCCGGGTTACCGTCCTTGGCCGCGAACCTGCCGACCCTTCGCCTCCCACGCCCAAAGGCTTCACGGACCACGCCATTCCGGAGGAAAGATGATACGGAGCCCCGTCGAGCCGCGAAGCGCGCAACCCCCAACCCTTGCCGTCCTGGGCTGCGGCCTCCTTCTGACGCTGGTCCTGTCGGGCTGCGGCGGCGGCGAAAGCCTGCCACCCGTCGCAGGCGGCAGCAGCGTGGCGAGCGCGCCGGCACCTGCGCATATCTCGCGTGACGCGCTGATCGGACGCTGGGGCGTCGCATCCTTCCATGCGGAGAAGGACCGCAAGCGCACGGAGGCCGAGGCACGGGCGCAATGCCGGCAGCCTTATGTCATCGCCAGAGGCAATGGCGAAGGCGTGATGATGCATGTCGCCGACGATCCCAAGCTCTACGAGCTCAGGCTGAAGGCGGGCGCCGGCGGCAAGACCTATCTCGGCTTCGAAGCCCCGGCTGGAGATCCGCAGGATCGCGAGCTTCTCTCGGTCAAGCCCAAGGAGATCGTGGCGCGCTTCGTCGACCCCGACGCCCATGCCCGTTACGGCACCTTCATCTACAGCCGGTGCGGCTGACGGGAGGCGAAGCGATGAACTCGACCATGCGCAAAGCCCCACGCGGCCTCGCCGCCTCCGCGCTTGGACTCACGGCGCTCCTCGCCTTTCCGCACGCGACGCCGGCGCAGCCGCGCCCACCGGCAGCGACCCAGGAGACAATGGAGATCGTCGACGAGCCCGGCCGCGTCTCGACCGAGGACGCCACCATCACCGAGGGGCCCTATGCCCGCCAGATGGTGCTCTTCCGCTCGAGCGAGGCGCCGGGGACCGTCGTGATCCACTCGGCCGAGCGCTTCCTGTATGTGGTGCTGGGCAATGGTCGCGCGCTGCGTTACGGCATCGGCGTCGGTCGCGAAGGCTTCACCTGGTCCGGCCAGGTCCAGGTCAGCCGCAAAGCGGAATGGCCCGACTGGCGCCCGCCGCCGGAGATGCTGCAACGCCAGCCCTACCTGCCGCGGTTCATGGCCGGCGGCCCGGGCAACCCGATGGGCGCCCGTGCATTGTATCTCGGCTCGACCGTGTTCCGCATCCACGGCACCAACCAGCCGGAGACGATCGGCCAGGCGATCTCGTCAGGGTGCTTCCGGCTCGCCAATGGCGATATCGCCGATCTCTACGATCGCGTGCCGCTCGGCACCAAGGTCATCATCCGCCACAAGGCGACGCTGTAACCGCACCTACCGGCCTGCAGAAGGAACTGACAGACATGTCGAAGGCCAACTGGTTTCGCCGCAGCGGCCTGGGCCTCGCAGCCCTCGCTGGCCTCGCGCTGCCCGTCAGCGCGGGCACGCTCGACAGCGTCAAGCAGCGGGGCACGCTGCAATGCGGCGTCAGCGAGGGCGTCACCGGCTTCTCGGAAAAGGATGCGCAGGGGAACTGGCGCGGCTTCGATGTCGATTTCTGCCGTGCCGCCGCCGCTGCCATCCTCGGCGACGCCGGCAAGGTCGCCTTCACGCCGCTGTCCGCGAGCCAGCGCTTCGATGCCCTGAAAGGCGGCAAGGTCGACCTGCTGGCGCGCAACTCGACCTGGACGCTCAGCCGCGAAGCCGAGCTGGGCCTTGCCTTTGCGGGCATCACCTATCACGACGGCCAGGGTTTCCTGGCGAAGCGTTCGCTCAAGGCCGACACGGCGCTGTCGCTCGACAAGGCGAAGATCTGCGTCGAAGCCGGCACGACCACGCAACTCAACCTGGCCGATTTCTTCAAGGCCAACTCCATGACCTATGAGGAGAAGGTCTACCCGAACGCGGCCGCAGCCTTTACCGCCTTCGAGAGCGGGCAATGCGACGTGCTGACCCGCGACCAGTCGGCCCTGCACGGCGACCGCCTCCGGCTCGCCAAGCCGACGGATGCGATCGTGCTGCCGGACGTGATCTCGAAGGAACCGCTCGGGCCGGTGGTGCGCAGCGACGATTTTTCCTGGTTCACGCTGATGAAATGGGTGAATTTCGCGCTGGTCAATGCCGAAGAGCTCGGCATCTCAAGCGCCAGTCTCGACGACGCGCTCAAGTCGCAGAAGCCGGACGTTCGTCGCTTCACAGGGGCGGAGGGCGGTTTCGGCCAGGCGCTCGGCCTCGATGCCGATTGGGCGGTCCGCGCCATCAGGGCCGGCGGCAACTATGCCGAGATCTACGAGCGCAATCTTGGCACCGGCTCCGCTCTCGGCATCCCACGCGGCCTGAACCAGCTCTGGAACATGGGCGGCATTCTCTACGCCCCGCCGCTGCTCTAGCTCTTTGATTTTGCATCGGCTTTTTCCGAAAACCGCGTTCTACTTTTCGGGCCGATGCTCTAGGGCCATTCCACAACTCCCCGTATCGCGGAATTGCTCCAAGCCTTTGTTCCAACGCATCGTCTTCACGCGAACCGGTGTCCACTTCGCTCGAGAATGTTCTGAGGTGCCGCCCGCTCAGCTCGTCGCGAGCTCGCCGTTGGGAATGTCGGTGACCAGCATGTACCCGGGAGCATGCGAGATGCAGAACCCGGGGCGGGTCTTAGCGATGACGGCTTGCGGCGTGACGCCGCACGCCCAGAACACCGGGATCTCGTCGGGCCTGATCTCGACGGGATCGCCATAGTCGGGCGCCATGATGTCCTGGATGCCGATGGCGGCGGGGTCGCCGAGATGGACCGGCGCCCCGTGGACCGAAGGAAACCGGCCCGTGACCTGGACGGCGCGGATCGCATCGGCCGGCGTCAGCGGTCGCATCGAGACGACCAGCGGTCCGGAGAAGCGGCCTGCCGGCGTCGTCGCTATCGAGGTCCGGTACATCGGCACGTTGCTGCCCTGCTCGATATGGCGCACCGGCAGTCCGGCGGCGAGCATCGCCTCCTCGAAGGAGAAGGAGCAGCCGATCAGGAAGCTGACGAGATCCTCGCGCCAGTAGTCGCGAATGTCGGTCGGCTCAGCCACCAGCTCGCCGTCCTTCCAGATGCGATAGCGCGGCAGGTCGCTGCGTATGTCGAGATCGCGTCCGAGAGCCGGCAGCATGGGATCGCCGATCTCGGACACGCCGATCAGCGGACAGGGCTTCGGGTTGCGCTGGCAGAACAGCATGAACTCGAAGGCAAGTTCGCGCGGTAGGATCGCCAGATTGGCCTGGACGAAGCCCGGCGCGACATTCGCGGTCGGCGCGTCGAAGGCGCCCGAGCGAACCGCCAGGCGCGCCGCATAGGGATCAAGCAAGGACGGGTTGTCTGCCATGATTTCAGCGCCCGTTTGTGGCGCGAAGCGCCTGTTCCACCGCCTGCCCGATCGACAGGACCATGCGATCGCGCCCAGCCGCGCCGGCGAGCATCAACCCGACCGGGGCCTCCCCGGAGCGATGGCACGGCACGCTCACGGCGCAGCCGTCGAGGAAGTTGATGAAAGTGGGATTGCGCAGGATCAGCAGATTGGCGGCGCCAAAGGCAGCGTCATTCGACAGCTCGTCGATCCGGGGCGCGACGACAGGTACTGTCGGCATGATCAGCGCGTCGAAGGGAGCGATCCGCGCCTCGACCGCCCTGATCCAGGCGGAGCGGGCCGCCAGTACGTCGATATAGTCGGCAGCCGACATCTCCCGGCCGCGCAGAATCCGCACCCGCACGCGCGGATCGTAGCGATCACCCGCCCGCTCGATCAGATCGCGATGCCAGTGCCAAGCTTCCGCCGCCGCAAGGCCGCCCTTGCTATTGATCGCGCCGAGCTGTGCGAATTCGGGGACGGCGATCTCGCTGATTCGCGCACCGGCCCGCGACAGGATGCCGAGCGCGGCTTCGAAGCTGGCCGCCACCGCGGTGTCTAGGCCGTCGAGCGCGACGGTCCCGGGCACGGCGAGCCGCAATCCGGCGAGGCTCGCTTCACCGAGCAGATTCTCGCCGGTGCCGGAGAGAACCGCGTCGAGCATCGCGCAGCAGGCGACGCTGCGCGCGATCGGCCCGATCGAATCGAGGCTGGTCGAAAGCGGCAGCGCCCCGTCGCGCGGGACCCGCCGTGCGGTCGGCTTGAAACCGGTGAGGCCGCACAGCGCGGCGGGAATCCGGACCGAACCGCCGGTATCCGTGCCGATGGCGGCCGCCGCCATGCCGTCGCTGACCGAGACCGCCGCCCCCGAGGACGAGCCGCCCGGAATGCGCCCGGCGGCCCGGTCGAACGGGTTCAGCGGCGTGCCGTAATGCGGGTTGAGCCCGAGCCCGGAGAAGGCGAACTCGGTCATATTGGTGCGGCCGACGATGACCGCGCCGGCAGCGACGAGGCGATCGACCACAGGTGCATTGGCCTGGGCGGGCGGCGCGTCGTCGAGAGCGACGCTGCCGGCCAGGGTGACATCGCCGGCAACGTCGAACAGGTCCTTGATCGAGATCGGCAGGCCCTCGAGGGCTGAGCGCGCGAAGCCGGCCTGACGCAGCGCATCGGAAGCGCGCGCTACCTTGAGCGCACGCTCGGCATGGAGGCTGGTGAAGACGCGGGCGCCCTCGCCATCGCTCGCCCGTGCCCGCGCCAGCGCGTCTTCCGTCAGGGCGACGGAGGTGGTGCGCCCGCTTTCGAGAGCACCCCGCAGTTCGATCAAGGTCCCGTTCATGGTCAGGCGACTTCCGGCAGCGACACGATCCGGTAGGCATGCTCGATGCTGCGGCCGAGCACGGGGTCGAACAGCTCCATGCTGAACGACGGCGCCGGCCGGATACCGCCGATCGCACCGACCGTGCCGCAGATCATGCCGGTTCCGTCCGGCAGGAACTCGGCGCCGCCGGTGAAGCCGGCGATGAGCTCGAGCGGCGGACGCAGGCTGGCCAGCGGACCTTCCTGATAGAGCACCCGTGTCCCGTTCTCCTCGATATGGGAGCGGATGATCATCTCGTCCCAGTGCCCGGCGACCTCGGCGAAGCGCCAGGCCTTGCCGGCCAGCGGCTTGGCGCAGACCTGCTTGGAGATCGCGACGCCGATGGTCTCCAGCTTGCGGTCGGTATGGTCGGAGGCGAGGCTGACATACATCTCGCCGCCGGCGCTGAAGACGAAGGTCTCGACCTCGCCGGAGCTTTCGGTCCCGATGACCTGGATGCACTCCGCCTGCGTCGCCAGGCTCTCGGCGACACGGTAGTAGAGCGGCACGGTGCTCGGACGCGGCACGCCGATGGCGGCGAGTTCCTCGATATGATGCTCGATCGCGGCGCGGTCGCGCCCGGCCCAGCCGGCGACGACCAGCTGGGCGAGTTCGACCTTGAGCGGCTTCGTGGCAGCGCCGCCTTCGACGGTAAAGTTGAGTTCCATGACGTCCTGCGGATTGTCCGAGATGGGGAGGGTGATGCCCGGCGTCTATTCGAAGACGCGGGGCAGGAAGAGCGCGAGGTCCGGAACGAGCGCGAGCAGCAGCAGCAGCAGCGCCATCGCCGCGACATAGGGCATGGAGCCGACGATCACCGCGTTCATCGAGCCGCTCTTGCGCAGGCTCTGGACCACGAAGAGATTGAGCCCGACGGGCGGGGTGATCAGCGCGGCCTCGACGAGCACGATGATCAGGATGCCGAGCCAGATCGGATCGTAGCCGAGCCCGATCATGATTGGCGCCACGATCGGAATCGTGGTGATCATCATCGAGAGCGTCTCCATGAAGCAGCCGAGGACCAGGTAGAATACCACGAGCACGAGCAGCATCTGCCCCGGCGAGAGTCCGAGCCCCCGGATCGAACCGGTGATCGCGTCGGTGATCCCGGTCGCCGACATCACGAAGTTGAGGAAGGCGGCGGCGACGATGATCAGCATGATCATCGCGGTCGCCTTCATCGTGCCCTCGACGGCGTCCCGCAGCATCGACAAGGTCAGCCGGCGCGAGAATGCCGCGAGGATCATCGCGCCGGTCACGCCGAGCGCGGCGGCTTCCGTCGGTGTGGCGAGGCCGGCATAGATCGAGCCGACCACGAGCAGGAAGATGCCGAGCGGCGGCGCCAGATGCTTCAGGCTGGCGAAACGCTCGCCCCAGCTCGCGGTGATCCGGCGCCCGCCCCATTCCGGCTTCGCGATGCAGCCGACGATGACCGTGAGCATGAACAGGCCGGCGAGCAGCAGGCCGGGAATGATGCCGGCGAGATAGAGCTTGGGCACCGAGGAGTTGGTCAGCACCCCGTAGAGCACGAGGTTGATCGAGGGCGGGATCAGGATGCCGAGCGTGCCGCCGGCAGCGAGACTGCCGAGGAACAGCGGCTCGTTGTAGCCGTAGCGCTTGATCTGCGGCAGCGCGACCGTACCGACCGTCGCCGCGGTCGCGACGCTCGATCCCGAGGTCGCCGCGAACAGGGCCGAGGCGCCGATATTGGCGTGCATGAGCCCGCCCGGCAGCCAGGACAGCCACAGGCTCATCGCGCCGTACATCCGCTCGGCAAGGCCGGACCGCAGCAGGATCTCGCCGAGCAGGATGAAGAGCGGAATGGCGACGAGCAGGAACTCGTTGTTGGTGCTCCAGGCAAGCTCGCCGATGCCGCGGGTCAGCGGCAGCATCGAATAGAGCGGATCGAGGATCAGGCCGAGCACGCCGAGCGCCGCGCCGACCGGGATCGACAGGCCGATCAGGACGAGCAGGAGGATGAGGGTGGTGCCGATCATGCCGCGTCTCCCTTGACCATGCGCTCGCCGGCGGCAGCTTCCTCCTCGGCCTCTTCCTGGGTGGAGCGGACGCCTGCGATCGCCTTCACGGTGTCGATGTCGCCGGTCACCAGCGCGATCGAGGCGCGCAGCAGCATCAGGGCGAGAACGACGCACATGAAGAGCAGGCCGGCGAACCACAGCCCCTGCGGGATCGCGAGCGGCGTCGCCAACGGCGTATTGGCCCGGGAACTCTGGGCAAGCGAGGCGCCGACCACGTCATAGGCATAGTAGGTCAGCATCGCCATGAAGACGCCGAGTGCGATCAGCGAGACCCAGTCGAGGACGGCGGCGAGCCGCACGGAAAAGTACTGATAGAGCACGTCGACGCGGACATGGGCGCGCTGCAGGGTCGCGAAAGCGAGCGACCAGCTCGTGCTGACGGCGAAGGTATAGCTCGACAGCTCGTCCGCGCCCCCGGTGGTGAAGCCGAGGAACTTGCGGGCGAGCACGTCGAAGGAGATCAGCAGCACGCTCGCGATCGTCAGGGCCCCGGCGCACCAGACGGCGGCGCGGGACAGTTTCTCGGCATGGCGCAGCAGCGCCGCCAGAGCGTTAGGCGGGGGCGGATTGGTCATGGCATCCTCGGCTCCCGGTAAAGTGGGAGAAGGCCGGCGCGGGGCCGGCCTCCGGTTCCGGCGCTTACTTCTTCGCGGTCAGGCCGAGCTCCTTGCCGACCGTGGCGTTGAAGCCGGCGACGCAATCGGCCGAGCAGCGTGCGGCCCATTTCGGCAGCACCTTCTCCTGCAGCACCGTCTTGAGCAGCGCCTTGTCGGCGTCGGTCGGGACGACGAGCTGCATCTTGCCCTTGACCGGCAGCGTGCAGGCGGCGGCGCCGGTGTTGCAATCATAGCCCTGCTGGGTCTGCTGCGCGGCCGCGTCCCAGATCTGGCCGACCAGGGTCTTGATGTTGGTCGCCAGGAACTCGCGGACCTTGGGGTCGATCTTGTTCCAGGCGGCTTCGTTGACCGCGTGGATCTGCTGGTTCCAGTTGATCGGCAGCGCCAGCAGGTGGGTCGAGACCTCGTACCACTTGGCCGAATAGCCGGAGAGCGAGCCGGTGATGGCGCAGTCGACGACCTTGTTCTGCAGGGCCGGCACGACCTCGCCGAAGGCCATGGTCACGCTCGAGCCGCCGAAGGCCTCGACGAACTCGGCCTGGGTGCGGCTGGAGGTGCGGACCTTCTTGCCCTTGAGATCGGCGAGGCCCTTGATCTCGGCATTGCAGAACAGCACCTGCGCCGGATAGGGCGAGATGCCGAGCAGGCGAACCTTCGAGCCCTCGCCGTAGAACTTAGCATAGATCGGCTCGAAGGCGTCGGTGATCTTGCGAGCGGTCCTGACGTCGGGCGCCAGGCCGGCGAGATCGATGGCCTCGTTGATCGGGTTGTCACTGGCGAAATAGGAGAGCGTCGCCGTGCCGAACTCGATCACGCCCTGCGACATCAACCGCAGCAGCTCGGGACCCTTCAGCCCCATCTCGTTGAAGCCCTTGATCTCGGCCGTGACCTGCCCCTTCGACTTCTCCGGGATCGTCTTGGTCCAGAACGGCTGCTCGTAGTCCTGATAGGCGGTGAGGTTGCTCAGCCCGCCGACGACCTTGAGGCTGGTCTTCGGCAGGTCCTGCGCGGAGGCGGCGGTCGCCGCGAGCAGGCCGGTCGCGAGAATGAATGCTTTCATCGTTTGTCCCCTCGTTGGTGGTTGGTGGTGAAATGCCTCGCGCCCTAGTCCCAGGACTGGCAGACGCGGGGGTGGTGGAGCAGGCATTCGGGGCCGGCCGGCGTGACGAGGACCATCTCGCCGAGCGCCGCGCCGCCGAGATCGGGCACGAACAGATTGGGATGCAGCTCCAAGATCATGCCGGGCGCCAACGCGAGATCGGAGGTCGCGGCCGGCGGCGCGCCGGGATCGAAATGCTGGCGGAACACGCCGGTCGTCAGCGGCTCCTCATAGGAGAAGCCGAGACCATGCCCGTTGCGGAAGCGCCGGAGGCGCCGGCGGTCCTGCGCATCGACGCGCCCGGCCAGAACCGCCTCCATGGCCTGCTCGGCTCCGCCCAGCGGCAGGCCTGGACGCAGGGCCGACAGCCCCGCTTCCAGCATGGCCTCGACATGACCGGCGAGTTCGTGGTGCTCGGCCTTCTGCGGCCCGATGCCGCCCATCCGGATGCCGTGGCCCCAATGGCCGTCGACCGTCAGCGCGACGCCGAAGAGAACCTGGTCGCCCGGCTCGGGCACCCGCCGCGCCTCCGCCGGCCAGTAGCGCGGATAATCGGCTGCCGGCGCGACGGTCAGCCAGGTCCGGCAATAGTCGGCGCCCTGCCGACGCGCCTCGGTTTCGAGGTTGAGCTGGACCTCCCAGGCCGGCAGCCGCCGCGCCAACTCTCCGCCCAGCCGGCCGAAGAGCACATCGCACAAGGCCGCAGCCTCGCGATGCAGCGCGATGGCATGCGCATCCTTGGCCAGCCGCAGCCGTGCCGCGGCTTCGTCCAGCGCCAGGCCGATGGCGACCCCATCCCGTGTCAGCGCGGCATCGACCTGCCGGGGCAGTTCGCCGAAGCCCACCGTCGCAAGGGAAGCCCCCGGCAGACGCGCCGCAAGCGCCGTGCCCCAATCCAGCGGCGGAACATATTCGACGACGAGATCGGGCCGGCTCTCGAGTGCGAGCGGCAGCATGAACGGGCTGCCCAACAGCAAGCGTGCGCCCGCGGGGGTGACGAGCAGCAGCGACAGGCTTTCATGCCCATCCCAGCCGCTGAAGAAACGAAGAGCGCCGTGGGAGGCGCTGCCGGCGCCAAGAGCACTGCCGAAACCGAAGATAGCTGCACTGTCGGCGCCGTGATCGCGCGCTAGGCGCAGCAGCGCGTCTCGTCGCTGCGCAAACAGGTCTGGGTTGTCTCCCGGCACCTCACCCGTCATTGCGGATCAGACCGGGACGACGAAGATGGCGGCCATGACCGGCCGCACCGAAACAACGATGTCTGCAAGATCCAACGCGTGACCCCTCTGCCGCGACTTTAGAGCCGTCTATGCATCGATATTGCAGGATATCGGGGCGTTGCTGTCCAATCGTATGTTTGGAACCGAGATATAAATCAGATTTATCACCCGTCCCGGCCGGCGGAAGCCTGCCGCGCGACCGCTTGCGCCATGCGGGCGATGACGCGGGCGGGGTGACTGTCGGGCCCGTCGATCCAGCTCGCGGTAAAACTCAGATCGGGCAGCGGGTCGGCCTCGACGTCGAGGATCTCCAGTTCGCCGCGCTCCAGTTCGCGGTCGAGAAAGACCGGCGTGATCACGGCGGCGCCGATGCCGTCCAGCACCATGCGCACCACCATCAGGAGGGAGGCGCTGCCATACATGCGCGG
Organism: Bosea sp. ANAM02; assembly: GCF_011764485.1. Classification (NCBI taxonomy): domain Bacteria; kingdom Pseudomonadati; phylum Pseudomonadota; class Alphaproteobacteria; order Hyphomicrobiales; family Alloboseaceae; genus Allobosea; species Allobosea sp. ANAM02. The sequence continues at coordinate 4,662,825 of NZ_AP022848.1, forward strand.
GGTGGCGATGCCGGCGCGCATCAGCATGTCGCGGACCTGTCGGTAGGGCGAGCTGTTGGAGGGATAGGTGATGATCGGCAGCCCGGCGATGCGGGCGAGCGCGACCGGACCGGGACCGAGACCGGCGCCGGGTTTGACGACCCAGGCGAGCGGATAGGTGCAGAGCGGAAGGTTCTCCACCCGCGCCTCCAGCACCGGGCCGAGCAGGAAGGCGAGATCGATCTGCCGCGCCATCAGATGGGATTGCAGCACATGGGTACTGTCGACCTCGATCTCGAGAACGAGGGCCGGATAAGCGACGTGAACCTCCTCGATCAGCTTCGGCAGCCAGGTCTGCACGATGGTTTCCGCCACCCCGATGCGCAACGTGCCGCTCATCGTGGTCTGGTCGCGGGCAGCCTGCATCATATCGCGGCGCGCCTGCATCATCCGCTCGGCATGGGCGAGCAGTTCATGGCCCTTGGCGGTGAGCGTGACTCCACGCGCATCGCGCTCGAACAGGCGCACGCCGAGGGCCGCCTCCAGCGAGGCGATCCGCTGCGAAATCGCGGGCTGGGTCGTGCCGAGCTTCTCCGAAGCCGCCCGCAGGCTGCCGAGCGCGGCGGCCCAGAAGAAGGTCTCGATGTTGCGCAGGTCGATCATGGCGCGATGATGCCGGGGAGCCGACCGAGAACCAATCAAAAAAGCCGCCATGGATCCGCGCGGGATCGCCGGTATCGTCGCGCGAGGCGAGGACTGCCCGTGCGGCCCCGGTTCCGACAGGCGCTACCGGCCGCTTCCTGACGGCAGGATCCGCCAAGCACGCTCCCGGCTCATCGGCGAGCCGCGATAGCGTGCGGAAATTTCGGCATCTGCAAACGTCCGATGCGGTGCGGCCTTGCCGGGGATGTCGCGGGCTTTTACGCAGATGATAGTCCCTGAGGCCCGCAAAGCCGCCCGGATATACGGATCATAACCAGCGGAGAGCTCTACGGCTTGTCGAAGGTTGAGCTTTGTCGGCGGCGAGCGTCGCCGGGCCTCGCCAACGACGCCCCCTGGCGATGTTTCTCCGGGGCGATCCAAGGCGCGCGCGAAAGATAAAGCGCCTCGACACCAATTCGATTGAAGCTGCCGATCGGGTGGCTCCCTCGCTGCTGGCGTTGCCGATGCTTGAATGCGCAAAGCCCCGCGGTATTTTGGCCACGGGGATTTTTTTATTTGGTTGCGGGGGCTCGCAACCACCGATCCCGACATTCGTTAGTGCTGGCGATCTAACGCCTTGTGGTCGAGATGACCCGTTTCCGCGAACTTTTCCCAGGTGTGGTGCTCATCGTGGAGCTATTCATCTTCGATATCTAAGCGGCGACCAATGTTACAGCCCAACTCCGCCTACGAGCATGTACTTGATCTCGACGAACTCATCCATGCCGTGGAGCGATCCCTCGCGGCCGAGGCCCGACTCCTTCACACCGCCGAAGGGGGCGACCTCAGTGCCGAGAATGGCGGAGTTGATGCCGACCATGCCGGATTCGAGTTCCTCCGCGACGCGGAAGGCGCGGCCGAGATCCTTCGAGTAGAAATAGGCGGCCAACCCGAAGGGCGTGTCGTTGGCCATAGTGACGACCTCGTCCTCGGTCGTGAAGCGGTAGACCGGCGAAAGCTCAGAGGGAGCAAACCGGGACAAAAATTTAATGATTTTAGCTATAGAAATGTAATGACGACAACACCAATGAGTCATCGATTTAAATGGCGCGAGCGACGGGGTTCGAACACGTAACCTCCAGAGTGACAGGTCGGAAATTCGTGCATGGCTCTAATGGTCCGTTACACATTTCCGCGTACGAACCGGCTCATAACCAGAAATGTAATGGTTCCCTTGTGGCCTTTATTTCTCGTGGAGCCGCACCGCCAAACGATCGAACACGAAGATCGTCATTGGGTATCTCGTTCGTCATCGATCAGGATGCGCTCAGCCGCTCCGTTGAGGTCATCATATTGGCCATTGCGAAGCGACCATAGGAAGGCGGCAAGACCCGCCCCGCCCAGTAGCAATGCTAATGGGACGAGGAAAACGAGGCTGCTCATTCACCCGGCTCCTGAACCAAGAGTCTTCCAGCCGGTTGCGAGCTGGCGTTGACAGGCACGAGCGCTCGTCCTGCATCGAGGCGCAAGGCATTGGCGACGACGAGGATCGAGGACAGCGACATGGCAAGCGCCGCGATCAGCGGCGTGACATAGCCGGCGATCGCGACCGGCAGGGCGAGCACATTATAGAGGATCGCGAGCGCGAAGTTCTGCCGCACCAGCCGGCCGGCGGCCCGCGCGACGGCGACAGCGACCGGTACGGCATCGAGCCCGTCATGCAGGAAGACAAAATCCGCGGCGTTGCGGCCGATATCGGCGGCCGAGGCCGGCGCCATCGAGGCATGCGCCATGGCCAGCGCCGGAGCATCGTTGAGGCCGTCGCCGACCATCAGCACCTTGCGTCCCTCGGTCGCCAGCGCGGCGAGACGCTCAACCTTCCCGGCAGGCAGCAAACCGGCTGAGACCTCGTCGATGCCAAGCCGGCCCGCGATCGGTTGCACGGCCTCCGGACGATCGCCGGAGAGCAGCACGATGGCGAGCCCACCCCCGCGCAGGGCATCGACGGCGGCACGCGCCTGCGGGCGCAAGGTCTCGGCAAAGGCGAAGCAGGCGACGAGCGCGCCATCGCGGCTCAGCACCGTGCCGTTTTCCGGCTGGCCGCCCGCTTCCGCAAGTGCCCATTCCGCCCGCCCGAGGCGATAAAGATGGCCTTCCAGCGCGGCCTCGATTCCGAGCCCAGGATGCTCCCGAACTTCGCTCGGCGCCAGCCCCGCGTCCGGCGCCGCAGCCGCGATGGCGCGCGAGAGCGGGTGGCTGGAACGCCGCGCAATGGCCGCCGCGATGGCAAGATCGTTTGCCTGGAGCGAAGTAGGATCGACAAGTTGCGGCTGGCCATAGGTCAGCGTGCCCGTCTTGTCGAAGGCGACCGTATCGATCTCGGCGATCCGCTCGATGGCGGAGCCATCCTTCACCATGATGCCGGCCTCAAACAGGCGCCGCGAGGCCACGACCTGCACGATCGGCACCGCCAGCCCCAGCGCGCAGGGGCAGGTGATGATCAGTACGGCAATCGCGATGGTGATTGCCCGGTGCCAGTCGCCGGTGGCCATCATCCACCCGAGGAAGGCGATCAGCGCGGTCGCATGGACGACTGGCGAATAGAGCGCCGCCGCCCGGTCGGCGATGCGCCGATAACGGGCGCGGCCACCCTCCGCCGCCTCCATCAATCGGACCATCTCGGCAAGGAACGAGCTCTCGGCCTTTGCCGTTGCGCGGATCGTCAGCGGACCGGAGAGATTGAGCGTTCCGGCCTGCACCGGCATGCCCGGCGAGACGGATCGCGGCGCGCTCTCGCCGGTGGCGATGGCGCAGTCGAGCTCGGAAGCGCCCTCCTCCACGATGCCGTCGACCGGCACACGTTCGCCGGCGGTGAGCGCGATGCGCATGCCCGGCACGACCTCCCCCAGTGGCAGATAGTTCCGACTGCCATCGGCATCGAGCACGGTCGCGCCGCGCGGCGCCAGTCGCATCAGGCCGCGCACGGCAGCCCGCGTCTTCTCATGCATCAGGTGGTCGAGCGTTCGGCCAATCAGCAGGAAGAAGATCAGCGAGGTCGCGGCATCGAAATAGGCATGCGGGCCATCGTGGATCGTGTCGTAGAGGCTGAGCGCGAAGGCGAGGCAGATGCCGATCGAGATCGGCACGTCCATATTGGTGCGCCCGCGCCGCAGCACGACCCAGGCGGAAGCGAAGAAGATGCGGCCCGAGTAGATCAGGCAGGGCAAGGCCAGCGCGCCGGAAATCCAGTGGAAGGCCTGCCGCGTCTCAGGCTCCGCCCCCGACCAGACCGAGACCGAGAGCAGCATGATGTTCATGGCGCAGAAGCCGGCGACTGCCAGCGCCCGGATCAGCCGGTCGCGCTCGGGGTCCGTCCCTTCCGCCGCGCTCTCGAAGAGATGGCCGGGATAGCCGAGCCCGGCCAGCGCCGTCAGCAGCTCCGGCGCCTGCTCGCCCCGCCACTGCACGGCAACGCGGCGGGTCGAGAGATTGACCCGGACCTGCGCCACGCCCGGCAGTCGCGCAAGCCCGGTCTCGACCGTCCTTATGCAGGCGGCGCAGTGCAGGCCGGGGACCGAAAGGTCGCTCTGCCGCAGACCATTGCCGAGATCGCGGCTGGCGAGGCGAATCTCCTGCCGCGCAGCGGACGGATCGGGCGCGCCGTCCAGAGCCAGCGGCGGCGCGCAGCAGCTCACCTGAGCGCCTTGTAGCTGTGCCAGGTTGCGTGGCCGAGCAGCGGAAAGACGACGATCAGGCCGAGCAGCCCTGTCGCAACCGCGACGAGGAACAGCGCGAGCACGATAGCGCCCCAGGCGAGCATCACCGGCAGGTTCCGCCAGACCATTGAGATGCTGGTACCCATCGCGGTGAAGGCATCGACCCGCTCATCCAGCAGCATCGGGATCGCGAAGGCGCTGATGGCGAAGGAGAAGGCCGCGAACAGCCCGCCGACCACGGTGCCGACCAAGAGCATCGCCCAGCCGACCGGCGTCCCGAACAGCATGGCAGCGACCTCGTGGAGTCCTGGGAACGGCCGCAGGCCGAAGAACAGCGCGTAGATGATCACGGCCGCCCGCATCCAGACCAGCATCAGCAGCGACAGGATCGCGCCCGTGTACCAGACCTGCCCGCCCGAGGCCGCCTTGACGAAGATCATCCGCGAGAGGCTGACGGGCTCGCCCTGCCCGATCGCGCGGCTCTTCTGGTAGAGCCCGATCGCCAAGAGCGGCCCCATCACCATGAACCCGGCCAGAGCCGGGAACAGGATGTAGTCGAGCCCGAGCCGGAACAGGCCCCAGACGATGACGGCCGAGACCGCGAAAACCGCAAGCCCGTAGAGCAGGCTCGGCGCCGGATCGCGCCAGAGGTCGCGCCAGCCCGCTCCGAGCCAGGACAGGGCGGCCCCCGCCGGCAGATTGCGCCGCCGCTGCGCGGCGAGAGGCAGCGGCATCTCCTGGCCGTTCCCGATCGCAGCCATGTGCTCCTCCTCCCTCAGCAGGACGGACGGGCGGCGCGGAACCCGCCCGCCTCGCCCGCCGATTTCGCATGCGGCACACAGTCCGGCTGCGAGTCGATGGCGACATAGACCAGATGGGCGTTGGCGAGGATCAGCCCGCCCGCCAGCACCCCCGCGAGCGTCAGCCATAGGACCCTGCGCCCGCCGCGCCGCCGCGCCTCACCGTCCACTGGCGCGTTCATCGCTTCGCCTCGCCCAGCGAGCCGACATAGAGCGCCAGCAGCTTGATATCCGTCGGCGACAGGCGGCCCTCCCAGCTCGGCATCTGGCCCTGCCGCCCGCCATGGATGCTGTTGACCACCGATTGCAGGTCCCCGCCATAAATCCAGTTGGCATCAGTCAGGTCCGGCGCCCCGAGATCATGCTGGCCCTTCGCGTTTTCGCCGTGGCAGGCGACGCAATTCGCCGCGAAGACCTCTTTGCCGGCCGGGACGCGCGCCTGCTCGGCCGCGTCGAGCTTCTGGCCCGAGAGCGAGCGGACATAAGAAGCGACGGCGAGCACTTGCTCGCGCTGGAGGATGCCATCGCGGCCGAAGGCCATCATCTGCGCGGTGCGCGTATCCTTGGCCGTGCCGTTGATCCCGACACGGATCGTCTCGGCGATCGCCTCGGGACTGCCGCCCCAAAGCCAGGAGCCGGCGGCGAGATTGGGGAATCCCGGCCCGCCCCTGCCCTGCACGCCGTGACAGACGGCGCAGTTGTCCTCGAAGAGCGTGCGGCCGGTGTCGCGGACATGGCGCATCAGCTGGGGATCGGCGGCGATCTCGGCGAAGGAGGCCTTGTCGAGCTTCGCGGTCCAGCTTGCCCGCTCGGCCGCGGCATTACGCACCTGCTCGGTCACGACCTCGCGCTGATCGATGCCGAGCAGCCCCTTGGTGTAGGTCACGCCCAGCGGCCAGGCCGGCATCAGCAGCCAGTAGCCGATGGCGAACAGGGTGGTGACGGCCAGGAAGAACAATACCACACGCGGAATCGGCGTATCGAGTTCCTCGATGCCGTTCCACTCGTGGCCGGTCGTCATTGTCCCGGTGACGGGATCGCGTGCCGAATCTGCCATCGCTCAATCCCCCGGCCTGTCGTCCTTGTCGAAAATGCTCGTCTTGGCCCGGTCGAAGCGTTTCCGGTTCGAGGGCCACAAGGCGTAGATCAGCACGCCGGCCGCCATCGTGATGAGGTAGAACAGTCCCCAGCTCTTGGCGAAACCGGCCAGCGTGTTGTGATCGACCTCCATCGGCTCACTTCCCCGCCGCCGCGGTCTGCTTCTGCGCAGCGTCGGTCAGGCGGCCCAGAATCTGGAGATAGGCGACGACCGCGTCCATCTCGGTCAGGCGGCCGGGCTCGCCGTCGAAAGCGCGCACGTTCGTCGCCTCGCCATAGCGCTCGCTGACGCCGCCGGCATAGGCGCTGTCGGGGCTGGCCTGGCCATAGGCGTCCGCGCTCGCATTGGCGATCTGCGCATCAGTATAGGGCACACCGACCGCGCGCTGCGCCTTGAGATGCCGGCCAAGATCCGCGGCCTTCAATTCGTTGCGCATCAGCCAGCCGTATTTCGGCATCACCGATTGCGGCACGACATCGCGCGGGTTGATCAGATGCGCGACATGCCAGGCGTCGGAATACTTTCCGCCGAGCCGGGCGATATCCGGTCCCGTCCGCTTCGAGCCCCAGAGCATCGGGTGATCGTATTTCGACTCCACCGCGAGGGAATACGGCCCGTAGCGCTCGACCTCGTCGCGCAGCGTCCGGATCATCTGGCTATGGCAAGCATAGCAGCCCTCGCGGATGTAGATGTTGCGCCCGGCCAGTTCGAGCGGCGTGTAGACGCGCATGTCCGGCGCCTTCTCGACGGTCTCGCCGATGGTGAAGAGCGGCGCGATCTCGACGAAGCCGCCGATCGCGGAGACGCCGATGATAGCGAGCACGAAGCCGATCGCACTGCGCTCGAGCTTGCGGTGAAAGAACTCGCGCATCGGCTCACTCCCCCGCCTGAAGCGCTGCGCCCGGCAGCGCCGGCAGGTCCGTATCGACGGCGCCCGCCGCAGCCTGCCAGCGCGACATCCGGATCGTCATCCAGACATTGTAGGAGGCGACCACGGCGCCGAGCAGGAACAGGAACCCGCCGACGGTGCGCGCGATGTAATAGGGGCGCATCGCGACCAGACTGTCGATGAAGGAATAGGCCAGCGTGCCGCTGTCATTATAGGTGCGCCACATCAGGCCCTGGATGATGCCCGAGTTCCACATCGCGAAGACGTAAATGACGGTCCCGGCCAGCGCGAGCCAGAAATGGACCTCGATCAGCTTGGGCGAATACATCCGCTCGACCTTCCACATCCACGGCACCAGCGCGTAGAGCGAGCCGAAGGTGATCATCGCCACCCAGCCGAGCGCGCCGGCATGGACATGGCCGACGGTCCAGTCGGTGTAGTGCGAGAGCGAGTTGACGGCCCGGATCGCCATGAACGAGCCCTCGAAGGTCGAGAGCCCGTAGAACACGGCGGCGACCATCATGAAGCGCAAGGTCGCGTCGTCACGGACCTTGCCCCAGGCGCCGTTCAGCGTCGCCAGTGCGTTGCCGGCCGAGGCCCAGGACGGCACCAGCAGCACCACCGAGAAGGTCATGCCCAGCGTCTGCACCCATTGCGGCAGCGCCGTGTAGTGCAGGTGGTGCGAGCCCGCCCACATATACATGAAAGTGATGCCCCAGAAGCTGATGATCGACAGCCTGTAGGAGAAGATCGGTCGCCCTGCCCGCTTCGGCAGGTAGTAATACATCATCCCGAGAAAGCCGGAGGTCAGGAAGAACGCGACGGCGTTATGGCCGTACCACCACTGCGTCATTGCATCCTGCACGCCGGAGAACAGCGAATAGCTCTTCACCTCGCCGAAGGAGATCGGCACCGCCAGGTTGTTGACGATATGCAGCACCGCCACGACCAAAATGAAGGCCATGTAGTACCAGTTAGCGACGTAGATATGCGGCTCCTTCCGCCGCTGCAGCGTGCGGATATAGAGCAGGAAATAGGTGACCCAGACGACGACGAGCCAGAGATCGGCATACCATTCCGGCTCGGCATATTCCTTCGACTGGGTGACGCCCATCAGGTAGCCGCTGGCCGCCAGTACGCAGAACAAGTTGTAGCCGATCAGCACGAACCATGGGCTGAATTGATCGGGCAGGCGCGCCCGCGTCGTCCGCTGCAGGACATGGAACGAGGTCGCGATCAGCGCATTGCCGCCGAAGCCGAAGATCACGCCGGAGGTATGGACCGGCCGGATGCGGCCGAAGCTCGCCCAGCCGGCATCGAAGGTAAGATCCGGCCAGGCCAACAGCGCCGCGACCCAGACGCCGAAGAACATGCCGACCACGGCCCAGCCGAGTGAGAGCACGATGCCGACCCGAGTTGGATCGTCGAAATAGCGCGTCAGGCGCTCGTCAGACGGCTCCGGCGCGAAATATTGCGACATGACGAGGCCGAGGCAGCCGAGTCCAAACAGCATGACGATGACGCCGTGGACGCCGAACAGGTCTTCCTTACCGGCGATCGCCATGGCGAGCCCGCATAGCGCCAGGGCGGCCGAGATTCCAATTGCGCGCTGTCGCTCCGCGACAGTGAGTGCCGCAATCATCGCTCCCCCTCTCCGTAGCCAGCGCGGGCCTGCGGCCTCAGGCTTTCAAGGTCGGTATCGCACAAAAGAAGTATTTCAGATACCTAATTTGCCGATGGCAGGGTCGGACAAAATGCCGTAGTCGGCATCTGATCGTAGCGACAGTGGGCCGTATCCTCCCCCTCACTGTTTCTCGATCTCCGCGAGATAGGTCCGCACCGCCCGCTCCGGCCCGTGCCAGGAGGCACTGCCCTTGCCCTGCAATTCGGGCGCGTCCTTCCAGCCCGGCTCGATTCCGGTCATGTCCGGCAGCAGGTGGGCGATGCCCTTGTGGCAGTCGATGCAGGTCTTCTCGCCCGTCGTCAGGAAGCGGCTATGGATATCGGCGGCGCGGCGCGTCTGCTTGGTGAAATCCATAGCGACCGAGGAATGGCAGTTCCGGCATTCCAGTGAATCATTCGCCTTCAGCCGGGCCCATTCGTGCTTGGCGAGTTCGAGCCGCAGGTTGAGGAACTTTTCGCGCGTCGAGATCGTGCCGAAGATCTTGCCCCAGACCTCCTTGGAGGCCTGCATCTTGCGGGCGATCTTGTCGGTCCAGTTATGCGGAACATGGCAGTCCGGGCAGGTCGCGCGCACGCCCGAACGATTCGAGAAATGGATCGTCGACTGCAGCTCCTGATAGACGTTGTCGCGCATCTCGTGACAGGAGGTGCAGAACTTCTCGGTGTTGGTGACCTCCAGCGCCGTATTGAAGCCGCCCCAGAACAGCACGCCGCCGACGAAGCCGCCGAGCGTCAGAACGCCAAGCGGCAGATAGGCGCTCGGCCGGCTGATGATGCGCCAGAAGCTGACGACGACGCCCCAGCACCACAGGACGAGGGATTTGAACCTGGCCATGATCCCGCCCCGCTATGGCTTCCGGCCGATGTCTTTGGCGTCCTGGAACCGGTTCGGGACCAGGGGCGCAACATCGGTCTGCTGGACATGGCAGGCGGTGCAGAAATAGCGCCGCGGCGTCACATCCGAGAGCACCTGCCCGTCGCGGTCCTGGAAATGGGTCACGCTGATCATCGGCGCGCCCGAGCCTTCCGTGAACTCGCGCTTGTGGCAGTCCATGCAGCGATTGGTGTTGAGGGTGAGCTGGTAGCCGTCGATCGCATGCGGAATCACCGGCGGCTGCTCGGGATAGTTGCGCATGCGCCTGACATCATCGACGATCGGGCGGCCGAGAGCCGGAACGCGTTCGAGCGCCATCGGATCGGCGGTGCCCGTGAGGCGCGGCACGATCTTCACCGGCGCGCCCTCCTGCGAGACGGCGGCACCGAAGGCGAGGACGAGGCCCGCCGCGAGGGCGGCCCCGAGGAAGGTCCGCGAGCGCATCAGCCCGAGACCGGAACGATCTTGACCGCGCATTTCTTGAAATCCGTCTGCTTGGAGATGGGATCGGTGGCGTCGAGCGTCGTCTTGTTGATGAGCTGGCTGGCGTCGAACCAGGGCACGAAGACCACGCCGGGCGGCATGCGGTTACGCCCACGCGTCTCGACGCGGGTGCGCATCTCGCCGCGCCGCGAGACCACCGTGATCTCGGCGCCTTGGTTGAGCCCGCGCTTGCGGGCATCCTCAGGGTGCATGAAGCAGCGCGCGCCGGGGAAGGCCTTGTAGAGCTCCGGCACGCGCATGGTCATCGAGCCGGAATGCCAGTGTTCCAGCACGCGGCCGGTGACGAGCCAGAGATCGTATTCGGCGTCGGGCGATTCCGCCGGCGGCTCGTAGGGCACGGCGATGATCCGGGCCTTGCCGTCCTTGTTGCCGTAGAACTCGACGCCCTTGCCCGGCTTCACATAGGGGTCGAGCCCCTCGCGATAGCGCCAGAGCGTCTCCTTGCCGTCGACCACCGGCCAGCGCAGGCCGCGCACCTGATGGTAGAGGTCGTAAGGCCCGAGATCATGACCATGGCCGCGGCCGAAGGCGGCATATTCCTCGAACAGCCCCTTCTGCGCGTAGAAGCCGAAATGCTTGGCTTCGACATTGTCGTATTCGGGATCGATCTCGCTTGCGGCGAACTTGTCGACATTGCCGTTGCGGTAGAGCACGTCGAAGAGCGTCTTGCCCTTGTAGTTCGGGTTGGCGTCGAGGATTTCCGCCGGCCAGACCTCGTCGGTGGTGAAGCGCTTCGAGAACTCCATGAGCTGCCAGAGGTCGGAGCGCGCCTCGCCCGGCGCCTGCACCAGCTGATGCCAGACATGGGTGCGCCGCTCGGCATTGCCGTAGGCCCCCTCCTTCTCGACCCACATCGCGGCGGGCAGGATCAGGTCGGCGGCCATTGCCGTCACCGTCGGATAGGCATCGGAGACGACGATGAAATTGTCAGGATTACGATAGCCCGGATAGGCCTCGTTGGTGTTGTTCGGCGAGGCCTGCAGGTTGTTGTTGACCTGGATCCAGTAGAAATTGAGCTTGCCGTCCTTGAGCATCCGGTCCTGCTCGACGGCGTGGTAGCCGGGCTTTTCCGGGATGATCCCGTGCGGGACGCGCCAGATCTCCTCGGCATGCTTGCGGTGCTCGGGATTGGTCACCGTCATGTCGGCCGGCAGGCGATGGGCGAAAGTACCAACCTCGCGCGCCGTGCCGCAGGCCGAGGGCTGGCCGGTGAGCGAGAACGGGCTGTTACCCGGCTCGGAGATCTTCCCCGTCAGCAGATGCAGGTTGTAGACGAGCTGGTTCGCCCAGACGCCGCGCACATGCTGGTTGAAGCCCATCGTCCAGAACGAGGTGACCTTGCGCTTGGGATCGGCATAGAGCTCGGCGAGCTGCTGCAGGAAGCCGGGCTCGACCCCGGTCAGGGCCGAGACCTTCTCCAGCGTGTAATCCTTCACGAAGGCGGCATAGGCCTCGAAATCGATCGGCGTCGTCGCGGTGACATCCTCCGCCTTGCGCGCCTTGACCTCGCGCGGATCGTCTGGCCGCAGGCCGTAGCCGATCTCGGTCGCGCCCTTCACGAAGGTGGTGTGCTTGCCGACGAAATCCTTGTTCACCCGCCCGGTCGTGATGATGTGGTTGGCGATGTAGTTGAGGATCGCGAGATCCGTGCCCGGCTTGAACACGATCGGGATGTCGGCGAGGTCGGAGCTGCGGTGAGTATAGGTCGAGAGCACCGCGACCTTCACATGCGGCTGGCCGAGCCGGCGGTCGGTCACTCGCGTCCACAGGATCGGGTGCATCTCCGCCATGTTCGAGCCCCAAAGCACGAAGGCGTCGGCATGCTCGAAATCGTCGTAGCAGCCCATCGGCTCGTCCATGCCGAAGGTGCGCATGAAGGCGTAGGCGGCCGAGGCCATGCAGTGGCGGGCGTTGGGGTCCAGATTGTTGGAGCGGAAGCCGGCCCGCATCAATTTGGTCGCGGCGTAGCCTTCGAAGATCGTCCACTGGCCGGAGCCGAACATGCCGAGCGCGGTCGGCCCCTTGGCCTTGAGCGTCGCCTTGGCCTTGGCGGCCATGGTGTCGAAGGCCTCCTCCCAGGAGACCGGCGTGAACTCGCCGTCCTTGGCGTAGACGCCGTTCTTCTTGCGCAGCAGCGGCTGGGTCAGCCGGTCGTTGCCGTACATGATCTTGGAGAGGAAATAGCCCTTGATGCAGTTCAGGCCGCGATTGACGTCGGCCTTCATGTCGCCATGGGTGGCGATGACCTTGCCTTCCTTGACGCCGACCATGACGCCGCAGCCGGTGCCGCAGAAGCGACACGGCGCCTTCGACCATTTGATCTGCAGACTGTCGACGCCGCCGGTCACCGGCTGGGCTTCGGCCGGCACGCTCATATTGGCGGCAAGCGCGGCGACGCCGGCCGCCTGCGCCTTCAGCATCTCGCGACGGGACAGGGTCATGGGATCACTCCGGGGTCGTCGAGGGTTTCGAGGTCTTCGATCTGCTCGAACACCATGTTGGCCGAGAGCACGCCGTCGATCAGGCTGATGGCGGCCAGCCGGTCGCCGATCACGCCGGTGCTGGAGCCTTCCAGCACGATCACGATCTTGCCGTTCTCGACCCGATGGATCTCGGTCTCGGGAAGCTCTGCGATACGGGCGAGCACAGCCTCGACCTGCGCCGGCAGGGCCGAGACAACGGCGCTCGAAATATGATGGAAGCGCGGGCGCGCAGTCTCAGCCATGGGCGGCCTCCTGCGGCAGCATGCTGACGGCGACGGCCTGCGCCGGACAGGCTGCGACGCAGGCGCCGCACCCGTTGCAGCGATCGCTCGCGATCTCGGGCAAAGCCGGGCCGCCGAGCCGTGGCCGGAAACGGATCGCACTCTCCGGGCAGGCATCGCCGCAGCTCTGGCAGACGATACCGCGTCCGGCGAAGCAATCCGCGCCGATGACGGCCCGATGCTCGAAGGCCGGAATGGCCCGGTCGAAGACCGGTTCCGGACAAGCCTCGGCACAGGCGCCGCAGAAGCTGCAGTCGTTTCGCGAGAAATCGAGGGCGGGCCGGCCGGTTTCGTCGAGCGCGACGATCCCCTGCGGACAGGCAGGCACGCAGGCCCCGCAGCCGGTGCAGGCGGCAGCGACGGAAGCCGCGCGCGCCCAGGGCGGGCGCGGCCTGTCGGGCGGCGAAAGGCGCCGGCCCGTCAGGAAATTACGGCGCCCACGATCGATGACGGAGCGTTCCATCGCCCGGCCTCAATGCGGCGGCCCGGGCGGGCCCAGGATGATCTGGGACATCCACACCAGGAAGCCGTATCCGCCGACGACGCCCACGGCAACGATCGGCCAAATCAGCACGGCCAGCGTCAGGAAAGCCAGTAATTCGGCCCGTTTCGTCGGCCGCTCCGGAGCGGCTTCCGGGCCACTCGCCCCCGCAGTCTCCGTCGCCATCTCTTTTCCTTCTCCAAGACGGCCGATCACGTATCGCGCCGTCGCCAGATTAGAGATCGAGGAAGGAGAATAAGCAGCTCTGCGCCGCTGTACAGCCTCACAAGTGCTGACACGCCCGATTTGTGAGCTGAGTTTGATGTAGCGCAAACTGAACCGTTCGAATCCTTCGAAACCGCGGCGCCCCTCTCCCGCCACGATCTGTGCTGCGGTAGCCTGCCCGACAGACGAGCGACGCAAAGCTTTTCCTAGCGCAGCTTTCGACCGCCGAGTTTGCTGCAGCGCAAACATGCCTGATTCTGGATCGACTAGCTGAGATCACGGGCAGCGTTCCGAAACACGGAAAGCCCGCCTTGGTTGCCCTCGGCATCCGGCCGCCCCTGGCGATTCCGGACATCCCCTTCACGCGGTCATGACACTCACTCCCCAGAATCTGAGAAGGTTGCCGATCTTTGCGGCGCTGTCCGATGCCGAGCGACGTGCCATCGCGTCAGCGGCGTCATTGCAGCATCTTGCGAGAGGTGAGCGCGCGTTTTCCGAAGGAGCGCCGGTCGGCGAGTTCTTCCTGATCCTGTCCGGGCATGTGAAGCTCTCGCGAGCCAGTAGGCACCGCGGCGGCGTCATCCTGCGGATCGCTCACCCGGGCGAGCCTTTCGGGCCCGCTGGCGGAACGCAAGGTAGCCTGCAGACCACCACCGCTATCGCCCAGCGCGACTGCCTGCTCGCCGTCTGGCCCATCGAGACCTGGAACCGGTTCCTGCACGACATGCCGGGCCTGGCGATCGGGCTGTTGGGGGTTCTAGAGCGCCGCCTGGCCGTCACTCAGGACAGGCTCATCGAGATAGCCTCTCTCGATGTTCCCCGCCGCATCGCCCATCTTGTCCTGCGCCTGATTGATCAGGCAGGGCGGCAGGACGAGAAGGGCATTCGGGTCGATTTCCCCATCACGCGGCAGGACATTGCCGCGCTCACGGGAACGACCCTGCACAGCGCATCCCGCATTCTCACGAATTGGGAGCGGCAGGGCATCATCGGCGGTGGCAGGCGGGAACTGCTGGTCCAGAGCGTACCGGCCCTAGTCGACCTCGCCACGGCCCGTTTAGCCGGCCCGGCACCACGCTGATCGGCGAAGCTGCGCCACGCGACGCGGCCATACCCGGATGGATGGCCCCAGGGGTCGGCGGATTGTTTGCCGAAGCGCAAAGAGGCCGGGCGCCGCGGCCGATAAGACCGGTCTTCCCTGCCCGCGCGGCGGGTCAAGAGCCGGCGGTGCCGGCGTCGCCTCAACAAGGCGCAACGGAAGGGTGCACGCATGGCCGAACGTCTGACAAAGGCGGGAGCCCGAAATGTCTTCTACGGCGGATCGATCTTCTTCTTCGCCATCTTCGTCGGGCTCACAGCCCATAGCCACTGGTACATGCGGACGAAATCCACCGACGAGTCGACGCTGACGCCCGCGGTCGCCCGCGGCAAGCATGTCTGGGAGCGCAATTCCTGCATCAACTGCCACACGCTGCTGGGCGAAGGTGCCTATTTCGCGCCGGAACTGGGCAATGTCTGGAAGCGCTACGGCGGCGACAAGGACGCGGCCGGCGCCCGCGAGAGCCTGAAGGCCTGGATGGCGGCCCAGCCGACAGGGATCGAGGGCCGGCGCCAGATGCCGCAGTTCAACCTGACCGAGCAGGAACTCAACGATCTCGCCGACTTCCTGGAATGGACGAGCCGGATCAAGACCCAGAACTGGCCGCCCAACGATGCCGGCTGAGATGTCGCGACAGGAGAGAGCCATGCCAGGCTACAATACGACCAGATATCAGACCCAGAACGTCGCGATGCTGTATTTCTACGGCGCGCTGACGCTGTTCCTCGCCCAGGTCACCTTCGGGCTGGTCGCCGGCCTGATCTACGTGCTGCCGAACACGCTGTCTGAGCTGCTGCCCTTCAACATCGTGCGCATGATCCACACCAATGCGCTGGTGGTCTGGCTGCTGCTCGGCTTCATGGGCGCAACCTACTATCTGCTGCCCGAGGAGGCGCAGACCGAACTTTACAGCCGCAAGCTCGCCGTTTTGCAGTTCTGGCTGTTCTTCATCGCGGCCGCGATCGCCGTCGTCGGCTATCTCTTCCGCATCCATGAGGGGCGGGAATTCCTCGAGCAGCCTTTCATCATCAAGGTCGGCATCGTGGTGGTCGTGCTGATCTTCCTGTTCAACATCACCATGACCTCGCTGAAGGGCCGCAAGACCACCGTCACCAACATCCTGCTCTTCGGCCTCTGGGGCCTGGCGATCTTCTTCCTCTTCGCCTTCTACAACCCGGCCAACCTTGCGCTCGACAAGATGTATTGGTGGTATGTCATCCATCTCTGGGTGGAAGGCGTCTGGGAGCTGATCATGGCCTCCGTCCTGGCCTTCCTGATGATCAAGCTCAACGGCGTCGACCGCGAGGTCGTGGAGAAGTGGCTCTACGTCATCGTCGGACTCGCCCTGTTCTCCGGCATCCTCGGCACCGGCCATCACTATTACTGGATCGGCGCGCCCGGATACTGGCAGTGGATCGGCTCGCTGTTCTCGACGCTCGAGGTCGCGCCGTTCTTCACCATGATCCTCTTCACGGTGCACATGACCTGGAAGGCGGGCCGCAACCACCCCAACCGCGCCGCCCTGCTCTGGTCGGTCGGATGCTCGGTCATGGCCTTCATCGGCGCCGGCATCTGGGGCTTCCTGAACACGCTATCCTTCGTCAACTACTACTCGCACGGCACGCAGCTCACCGCCGCCCACGGCCACCTCGCCTTCTTCGGCGCCTATGTGATGCTGAACCTTGCCGTGATGGCCTATGCGATCCCCGAGCTGAAGGGCCGCGCGCCCTACAACCAGTGGCTCTCGATCGTCAGCTTCTGGCTCATGTGCTCGGCGATGATCGTGATGACCTTTGCCCTGACCTTCGCGGGCGTTGTCCAGATCCACCTCCAGCGCGTGATGGGCCAGTTCTTCATGGAGGTCCAGGAGCACCTTGTCCTGTTCTACTGGATCCGGCTCGGCTCGGGGGTCGCGGTGGTGCTCGCGGCGCTGATGTTCGCCTGGGCCGTCCTGGTGCCCGGCCGCGAGCGGAGTGCCGAGCCGATCGGCCTCGCCCAGCCTGCCGAATGACGGACCTTCGCCCGGCGGCGCCCCCGCCGCCGGGCCTCCATTTCCGCACCACCGCGTGAGGACACCAGCATGAACATGATCCAGAAGCCGTCCGCCGGCCTGCCCATCCCTGCGCCCGCGGACATCCCCGCCTACACCGCCTCCGGCAACGAGCTCTTCCTGTTCGAGAAGGCCTGGGAGCGGCGCCTGCCGCTG
Source organism: Bosea sp. ANAM02 (assembly GCF_011764485.1). Lineage (NCBI taxonomy): Bacteria > Pseudomonadati > Pseudomonadota > Alphaproteobacteria > Hyphomicrobiales > Alloboseaceae > Allobosea > Allobosea sp. ANAM02. The sequence continues at coordinate 4,679,786 of NZ_AP022848.1, forward strand.
CTGCTGAAGGGGCCGACCGGATCGGGCAAGACCCGTTTCGTCGCGCACATGGCCGGCAGGCTCGGCCTGCCGCTCTTCACGGTCTCCTGCCATGACGACCTGTCCGCTGCGGATCTCACCGGCCGCCACCTGCTCAAGGGCGGCGAGACCGTCTGGGTCGACGGCCCCCTGACGCGGGCCGTGCGCGAGGGCGGGCTCTGCTATCTCGACGAGATCGTCGAGGCCCGCAAGGACGTGGCGGTGGTGCTGCATCCGCTCACCGACGACCGGCGCATCCTGCCGCTGGAGCGCACCGGCGAGCTGCTCGCGGCCCCGCCCTCCTTCATGATCGCGGTCTCCTACAACCCCGGCTACCAGAACCTTCTGAAGAACCTGAAGCCCTCGACCCGGCAGCGCTTCGTCTCGATCAGCTTCGACTTCCTGCCGCGCGATCAGGAGATCGCGGTCGTCGCGCAGGAAAGCGGGCTCGACGAGGCCGCGGTCGCGCCGCTGGTCGATCTCGCCCGTCGTCTGCGCACGCTCAAGGGCCAGGACATCGAGGAAGGCGTCTCGACCCGCCTCCTCGTCTATGCCGCAAGCCTGATCGCCGCCGGCCTGCCTCGGCAGGAAGCCGTGATGGCCGCGATCATCGAGCCGCTGACAGACGAACCCGAAGTCCGCGCGGGGCTGGTCGAAATCGCCCGCGCCGTCCTCGCCTAGGAGCGCCGCGATGCTGGACTTCCTGGAAATGGAAGAGACGGTCGGGCGCTTCTGGCACAAGCTGGTCGGCGATACCGCCAGCTTGCCGCATCATCCCGAAGCTGCGGTGGCATTGTCCTCGATCACGTCGACGCTGGCCGTCTGCTTCCGCGGCTTCGGCGGTGAGCCGGGCGTCAGGATCGTTCCGGCACGCGGGCGCGCGGCCACCCACCGGCTGCGGCTGCGTCAGCGCGTCGGCCTCGGCGAGGAGCGGCTGGTCCAGGCGCTCCGCACGCCGGACAGCCTGCAGCTTCCGGCCGAGATCGCCCTCTTCCCGGAGCGCAGCCTCAATCGCGATCTGTATGTCTGGCTCGCTGCCGCCATGTCGGCTGCGCCGCCCGCCCCGGTGGCGCAGGGCGATCCGCTCCGGCGCGACCTTGCCCTGATCGCGGCGGCACGCGCTTTGGTCTCGACCGTTCTCGAAAGCTTCGCCGGCTTGGTCCCTGTCTACCGCCGGCTTGCCGAGGCGACGCTGGCCGGCCGGCACCGCCAGGGCCTGCCCGCGACCGAAGCGAAAGTGGAGGCGCTCATCTGCGCGCTGCTGCGGGGCGACGACGTCGACCTTTCGTCCGCGGCTTGGTCGATGGCTGCGCCGGCCGGCTATCTGCCGGCCCTCGGCGTGCCGCTCTGGCCGTTGGCGAGCGCGGTCGCTCCCGCCCGCACGCGCCGGCGCGACGAGGACCAGCCGCCGCCGGCTTCGACGAGGGCCGAGGAGCAGATGAAGGCCTATACCGCCAGCCGCGACGAGACGGCGGAAGAGTGGCGCGAGCGCAGCCCCTTCATCCTCAACCGCTTCGAGAAGATCCTGGCGATGTCGGAGATGGTCGCGGTCGACCGTCCCTCCGACGACAGCGAGGAACATGACCCGGAAGCCGCCGACGAGCTCGACGAGATGGTCCTGAGCGAGCGCAAGGGCCGCCCGGCTTCGCGCTTCCGCTTCGATCTCGACCTGCCCCCGGAGGCGATGGACGAGACGGCGATCGCCGGCGCCCTGTCCTATCCGGAATGGGATTTCCGCAGCGCCTCCTATCGTGAGGATCATTGCCGCGTGCTTGCCGGTTTGGCCCAGCAGGAGCTGGTGCCGCCGGTGCAGGATGCCGCGACCCGCGCGCTGGTGCGCCAAGTGCGGCGGCAGTTCGAGGCCTTGCGGCCGCTCCGCGAGCCGCAGCGAGGCCAGATCGACGGCCCCGATCTCGACCTCGACGCCGTGGTGCGCCGCCAGGCCGATCTCGCCGCCGGCGGCTCCGGCAGCGACCGCATCCATCTGGCGAGCCGGCCGCAGGCGCACGACCTCGCCGTGACCACGCTGATGGACGTCTCGCTCTCGACCGATTCCTGGTTCGACGATCTGCGCGTGCTCGATGTCGAGAAGCAGGCGCTCACCGTCTTTGCCCATGGCCTGGCCGCCTGCGGCGACCGCCACGAGATCCTCACCTTCACCTCGCGCCGGCGCGACTGGGTGCGGATCGAGACGGTGAAGCGCTTCGACGAAGCGATGGGACCGGCGGTGGAGGCGCGCATCGCCGCCCTGAAGCCCGGCTACTACACGCGCATCGGCACGGCGATCCGCCATGCCGCAGCCGGCCTGAAGGCGAGGCCCGATCGGCGCAAGCTCCTGCTCGTCCTGACCGACGGCAAGCCCAACGACATCGACCATTACGAAGGCCGCTTCGCGATGGAGGATACGCGCATGGCGGTGATCGAGGCGCGGCGCGCCGGCATCTGCGTCTTCGCCGTCACCGTCGACCGGGAATCGCGCGCTTACATCCCGCATCTCTTCGGCCGCAATGGCCACGCCGTGGTCGCCCGGCTCGATCGCCTGCCGGCCGCCCTGCCGGCGATTTACCGCGCGCTGGCCACCTGAGTGCCCGAAGCCAAAAGCAAGCCCTCGTCCTGAGGAGCCGTTTCGCCAGAAATGGCGTCTCGAAGGATGCTCCAGGAGGCTCCGGAACCATCTGGAGCATCCTTCGAGACGCAGCCTTCCGCTGCTCCTCAGGATGAGGGCTCGAACGTCAAGACAAGCGTTGAGGAGAACGCCATGACCGACGCTCAGATGGGTCTCGTCGTCGCCACGCCCGCGATCATCGTGATGGCCCTGCTGCTCTACCGGATGGGCGTGCTCCAGAAAGGCGGCGTCGCCGCCGCCGTCATGATGTCGCTCGCCATCGCCGTCCTGCTCTTCCTCGAACAGTGAGGCCGCCAAAAGCGCGCAGTTTGCGCTTCGGCAAATTGCCGCAGGGAGGGCTCCGTTAGGCTGGAGAGCCGCCCGCATCGGGGCCGCAACCGGAGCCGAACCATGACCATCCAGCCTCTCGAACCGCTCGACGTGCGCACGATTCCGCCGGTCGTGCGCCATGCCACGATCTTCGGCATCCTGGAGCGGCTCTCCCCCGGCGATGCCTTCAGCATCGTCAACGATCACGATCCCGCGCCGCTGCGCCGGCAGATCGACGCGCGTTATCCCGGCGTCTATTCCTGGGGCTACATCGTCCAGGGTCCGGAGATCTGGCAGGTCGAGATCGGCCGCAACGAAGCCGGCAGCGATGAATATGCCGCCGATTGCGGCGGCCATGACGAAGGCCATTCCTGCACCTGCGGTCACTGACCGCTTCGCATCCGGGAGACCGCAGCCATGCCGATGGCATCGCTGTCCCGCTGGACGATGAGCTACTTCGCGGCCGCGCTCGCCTTCCTGCTTGCGGCCGAGGCTCTCGCCGTCGCCGGCATCGGCTATCCCGCCGCCGGCCTCGGGGAGCCCGCGACACTCGTCCTCGTCCACCTCGTGGCTGTCGGCTGGCTCAGCCTCGCCATGGCCGGCGCGCTGCTGCAGTTCGTGCCGGTTCTGGTCTCCCGCCCGCTTGCCTTCCCCCAACTCGCTCTGCCGGTGCTGGCCGCGCTGGCCGCCGGCCTCATCCTGCTCAGCACCGGCTTCGCCACGCTGGCCGGCTGGATCGACGCCCCGCTCGACCTCCTGCCGCTGGGCGGCGCCGCGCTGCTCTCGGGCCTGACCCTGCTCGGCCTGATGCTGGCCGTGACGCTGCTGAACGCGAGGCCCATCGCCTTGTTCGCCCGTTTCGTCCTCGTCGGCCTCGCCTGCCTCGCAGCCACGGCGATGAGCGGCGCGGCCTTCACCACGCTCCTGTCGGGACGCGGTGGCTGGCTCGGCCACGTCGCGTTGCTTCCCGACGGCCTGCCCTTCCACGCCCTGCTCGGCCTGGGCGGCTGGCTCGGCCTGATCGCCTTCGGCGTCACCTACCGCCTCTTCGTCATGTTCATGATGGCGCCGGAGCCGCCCGCACGCGGGGTGCGCCCGGTGCTGCTGTTGGCCAGCCTGGGGCTCGGCCTCGCCTTCGCGGGCCTCGCCGCCCCCTTCGCCGGCATCGAGCCCGGCGCCACCTGGATCGTAGCGGCGCTCATCATGCTCGTCCTGGCCAGCCTCCTCTACGGCCGGGGCATCCTCGCGCTTTACAGCGCCCGCAGGCGCAAGGCGCTGGAGATCAACATGCTCGCCAGCATTCCCGCCTTTGCGGCGCTCGCGCTTGGATTGGCGCTGCTGCCGGTCGCCGTCGTGGCCCATGCCGGGGACGGCTCGATCGCGGCACTCGTCTTCCTCGTCGTCTTCGGCTGGCTTGGCGGCTTGACGCTGGCGCAGCTCGTGAAGATCGTCTCCTTCATGACCTGGCTCGAAACCTATGCGCCCCGGCTCGGGCGCGGCCCGGCGCCGCGCGTCGGCGATCTCGTCGCCATGCCGCGCACCGGCTGGTGGTTCCTGCTCTACTATGCAGGGGTCGCGTTCGGAACGGCGGCGCTCGCGATGGAGGCGACCGGCGGCTTCCGATCGAGCATGGCGATCGGCCTGGCGGGAACGATCGGCATCGCCGCCGAGCTGGTCCACATCCGCCGCTTGTCGCAGATCAAGGCTGCCGACCGGCCGCCGGCGCATGAACGCCCCAGGCTCTTCGCCGCTCGGGCAGAGGAAAGGAGACCGGACCATGTCCACACCGGAACCATCGCCCATCCGCGAGCTTGACGTCCGCCCGATGCTGCTGGCCGGCGAGGAGCCGTTCCAGGCGATCATGGAGGCCGTCGGCGCGCTGGCGCCGGGCGAGTCCCTGCGCCTCGTCGCGCCCTTCCGGCCGGTGCCGCTGTTCTCGGTGATGGCCAATCGCGGCTTCTCCGCCAGTGACCGCCCGCTCGACGGCGGCGACTGGGAAGTCGTGTTTTCGCCTGTCGCCGAGATGCAGGCCGAGGCCGGGCTCGCCACGGGCAGCAGCCCCTCCGCCATCTTCTGGGGCGACCCCGTCGAGGAGCTCGACCTGATCGATCTCGAACCGCCGGAGCCGATGGTGCGCATCCTTGAAGCACTCGAGGCGCTGCAGCCCGGCGATGTGCTGTTCGCACTGCTCGCCCGCGAGCCGGTCTTCCTCTTTCCGGAACTGGCCAAGCGCCAGCATGAATGGGCCGGCAATTTCGACGCGTCCGGCACGGCCTATCGCCTGCTCGTGCGCCATGGCGGCGGGAGGGCGCACGGATGAGCACCAATCTGGAGCGCCTCGTCGAGATCGCGCTGCGTGACGTGCTCGACCCCGAGATGGGCCGCAGCATCATCGACCTCGGCCTGATCTACGCGATCGCGGCGGCGCCGGACGGTTCGGTCGCGATCACCATGACGACGACCACGCGTGGCTGCCCGCTCACCGGCTTCCTGAAGGAGGCCGTGGCCTTTGCCGCCGGCGCCGTCGAGGGCGTCACGGGCGTCACCGTAACGCTGACCTATGAGCCGGCCTGGGAGCCAGCAATGGTCGCCGCCGAGTGACCTAGTGTCCAGCGGCAATCGTCAGAGATGTTGTGCTGCAACAAAGATCGAATTCGCCAGGCTCCTAAAGTGCTCATGACCGATCCATTGACGGTCATTGGAAGGAGACAAGCCATGGGCGAAGAACTCAAACTGACCCGCCGTAGCATACTGGCGGGGGCGGCAGCCACCGGGGCGATCGTCCAGGCCGCCTCTGCACCGGCGCAGGCCCAGGCCGTGATGACCAAGGCCACCGCCGCCGATATTGCGAAGCTGCCGCGCATCAAGCCGAAGCTGGTCGATCCCCCCTTCGTGCATGCGCATGAGCAGGTCGCGACCGGAGGCCCCAAGGTCGTCGAGTTCACGATGACCATCCGCGAGAAGAAGATCATTCTTGACGACGCCGGAACCGAGACCTTCGCCTTTACCTTCAACGGCACGGTCCCGGGCCCGATGATGGTTGTCCACGAGGGCGACTATGTCGAGCTGACGCTGATCAACGCCGAAACCAACGAGCTGATGCACAACATCGACTTCCATTCGTCGACAGGTGCGCTCGGCGGCGGCGCCCTGACCGAGGTCAACCCCGGCGAGAAGGTCGTGCTGCGCTGGAAAGCCACCCGCCCGGGCGTATTCGTCTACCACTGCGCCCCTCCGGGCATGGTGCCCTGGCACGTTACGGCCGGCATGAACGGCGCCATCACGGTGCTGCCGCGCGACGGACTGAAGGACCATCAGGGCAAGCCGCTGAAGTACGACAAGGCCTATTATGTCGGCGAGCAGGACTTCTACGTGCCGCGCGACGAGAACGGCAAGTTCAAGCGCTATGCCAGCCCTGGCGAAGCGCATGAGGATGTCGCCAAGGCGATGCGCACGCTGACCCCGAGCCATGTCGTCTTCAACGGCAAGGTCGGCGCCCTGACCGGCAAGAACGCGCTCACCGCCAAGGTCGGCGAGACGGTGCTGATCCTGCATTCGCAGGCGAACCGTGACACCCGCCCGCACCTGATCGGTGGCCATGGCGACTATGTCTGGGCGACGGGCAAGTTCCGGAACCCGCCAGAGCGGGACCTCGAGACCTGGTTCATCCCCGGCGGCTGTGCGGGGGCGGCGCTCTACACCTTCCTGCAGCCGGGGATCTACGCCTACGTCAACCACAACCTGATCGAGGCGTTCGAACTCGGTGCCGCCGGCCACTTCAAGGTCGAAGGCGAGTGGAACGACGACCTGATGAAGCAGATCGTGGCCCCGGCCGGCATCTGACTTCTCTCAGCCTCCCCGCGACCAGCGGGGAGGCTCCTTCCCAATAGGGCTTCCGGCCATGGGTACGACGCTCAACACTTCACTGCCGAGACTGACGACTTCCCTCGGCTTCCTGTTCATGGCGGGTGCCGCAGCACTTCTGCTCGCCGGCCCCGCGAACCACGCCGTACCGGCCTTCCCCATGCCCCAGACGGCCATCGTGCCTCCGGCGACGCTGTTGCACCGCGTCGACGGCGAGTACAGCCGCGCGGGCCGCCCGATCGACGCCCCGCGCGTGACCGTCCGGCTCGCGCAGCCGCTCGAGATCATGCGGTATCAGGTAACCGCCGCTGATTTTTCGCGCTGCATCAGCGCCGGGGCCTGTAGGAACCTCGATCATGCGGCGGCTCGCGGAGACCTGCCGGTGACTGGCGTCAGCCATGCCGACGCCATCGACTACGCCAACTGGCTGTCTCGCGAGACAGCCGCCGCCTGGCGTCTGCCGAGCGATGGCGAATGGGCTCAGGCCGCCGGCTCGCGCTTCGTCGACGACGCGCGGGGCCTGGACGGCAGCGAGACCAACCCGGCGCTGCGCTGGCTTGCAGACTACGAACGAGAAGCCAATCGCAAGGCAGCTTCCGACCCGGCCCCCCTGCCGATCGGCAGCTTCGGCGCGAACGAGCACGGCGTCCACGACATCGCCGGCAATGTCTGGGAATGGACGCAGACCTGCTTACGGCGCGTCACGCAGGATGCTGCCGGCCGGACGACCAGCGAGACCACCAATTGCGGGATCTATGTCGTCGAGGGCCAGCATCGCGCCCCGATGAGCTTCTTCATTCGCAACCCGAAGGCGGGCGGCTGCTCGGTGGCGACTCCGCCCGACAATCTCGGCTTCCGGCTGGTCCGCGAGCAGAGCTGGCGCGACCGGCTGCGCAGGCTGCTGCCGGCATGAACGTCGCGTTACGCGAGGGCCTGGATACCACGCAGCCGGAAGCCGGGAGTGGCATCGAGCTCCTGCTCTGGATCCTGATCTGGAGCGAGCTCGCCGTCTTCGGCGCTCTGCTCGGCGCCTTCCTGCTGTTGGGAATGCTCGATCCCGCTGCGCTGGCTGCCGTGCGCGGCGAACTCGACCTTCCGCTCGCGGGCATCGCCACGGCCATACTCGTCTCCAGTGGCTTCTTCGCCGCTCGGGCGGCGTCCGGATGGCAGCCACTAGGCAATCTCATTGCCGCAGCTCTGGGCGGCCTCATATTCTGCGGCCTCAAGATCGTCGCGTTCACCCACGAACTTCCGGCGCTGGCCGCCATGGAAGCACGCCTCGCCGAGCTCTACATGCTCATCGTCGGCTTCCACTTCGCTCATGTCCTGTTCGTCGCCGGCTTGCTGCTGCTCGTCGCCTGGCGACCGACGCCGAGGCATATCGCCGGCGTCGCCACGATCTGGCACCTGATCGACCTCGTCTGGCTCCTGATCCTCCCCGTCGTCTATCTCGGCTGACATGCGTTTTTCTCCTGCCCTGCCCCTCCCGGCCATTCTCATCTGCCTGTTCGTTGCAACGGGGCTGAGCCTGCTCGCAGCCTCCGTCCTGCCCGCCGGGTTTCGGGGCGCGGCCATCGCGGCGCTCAGCCTGACGAAGGCGATACTCGTCGTGCTGGGCTTCATGCAGCTGCAGCGGGAGAACGTGGTGCTGGCCGGCGCCCTGATCGGCTATGCGGCTCTGATATGCCTGTTGGCAGGCGCCAGGATCGCGCTCTCCGGGATATCGTGACGCACTTGAACCCCTGTCGCGATTGCGGTCTTATTCCGCATCCCGTCTGCGTGAAATCAGAATGCGGGCACGTTTGGAACCGCGCACAGGGAAGGCAGCACCGTGGCTTTGGATCGCAGCGTGCTGCGTAGCATCCCGCTTTTCGCGGCCATGAGCGACGCGCAGCTCGACCGCATGACCGCGCAAGCGAGCGCGCGGCGAATTCCCCAGGGCGAGGCGGTCTTCGAGCAGGGCGATCCGGCAAAGGCCTTCTATCTCCTGCTGCATGGCCGGCTCAAGGTGACGCAGGTGACGCGTGATGGTCAGCAGATCATCGTCCGTGTCGTCCACCCCGGGGACCTGTTCGGCTTTACGCGCGCACTCAGCCGCCCCGACTATCCGGGAACCGCGACGGCCGCCGTCGACAGCCTCGTTTCGGCATGGCCGAGCGAATCCTGGGACAGCTTCGTCGAAGACAATCCGCACCTGGCGATGAACGCCATACGGACCATCGGCCAGCGTCTCGACGAGGCCCATACACGCATCCGCGAGATGTCCACCGAGGAAGTCGAGCGCCGCGTGGCCCATGCCGTGCTGCGACTGATCGAGCAGGCCGGGAAACGCGATGTGGCCGGCATGCGCGTTGATTTTCCGATCTCGCGCCGCGACATCGCAGAAATGACCGGAACCACCCTGCATACGGTCTCGCGCATCCTCAGCGCCTGGGAGACGCAGGGACTGGTCGAAGGCGGCCGGCAGAAGCTCGTGGTTTGCGATGCGCCTGCGCTGAAACGGCTCGCCGAGAACGTGAAGTAGCGGGATGATCCGCGTGCCTCACTGCGGCTTGTAGAACTCCACGAAGAAGCGAATGGGGCCGCAAGGCTCGACCTCGTGCAACGAGGCCGGGAATATCTGCGGATGGACGCCCTCTGACAGCAGCAATTCTTCGCCGTTCTGCAGATCGCGGAAGCGCAACGAGCCGGCGAGCACATGCAGCTTGGCCCAGACGCCCGGCTTCGTGGCATGAGCCTTGAGCAGGCCGCCCGGAATGGTATCTTCGGTAAACTCTGGCGAACGCCGATAAGCGACGAGCCCCTCAGGCCACCGGGGCATCGGCTGCCTCCCAGTCGTAGAGATGGATCAGCTTGGGATCGTCCGCATGATCGATGAGCATGCGGCGGACGCGATCCTGCCAGAGCGCGGCGAAGCTGGAGAGGCCCGCCTCATCGGCCTGCCCGGATACGGCCCGAGGCATGACGGCGGCCATCTCCTCGGCATGCGGCACCGCTCCGGTGTCGATGTCGACAACCACCCCCTGCCCGGTGTCGCGGCGGCGCAGCGCCATGACCCCTTCGATGTCGGCCCCGAACCGAAGCAGGTCACGCCGGGCAAAACGATGCGCCGGGCCGATGCCGTGAAAGCCGCTTTCCGCCGTAGCTCCGGTGAGCAGCGTCACGACTGAGGCCAGAACGCCAGTCGTCCCCTGGTCGCGCTCGTCCCGCATCAGCACCTCGACGCCGCCGCGCTCCGGCAGTTCGTCTTCATAGAGGTAGGAAAGGCCGTTGATGACCATCAGATAGGCGCCTGCGACGGCTGGGCAGGAATGGCCGGCAAGGCGCACCGCATCCTCGTAGCTGTAATCCAGGATGCCATCTTCGCTGGCGCCGAGAAAGGCAGCGAGCGGATCCCTGACCTTGAGGCGCGGAGCCTGCGCAAAAAAGGACGGAAACGTCATCAAGCCACCTCGATCTCAACCGGGCGCACCGCGCCCGAGCATCCGAAAAACTGCTCCAATCTAGCGCAATCTGGCGGCGCGCTTTTTGCGCCGACGCAAGCAGCTGTCGATCGCCGCAGGGCATATGAGGACATCTCAGGCAGCCGGCCGGCCGATGCCGAAACGCTCGGGATCAGCGGCGAGGTCGCGCAGCGAATATCTGTCGAGCTCGGCCAGAAAAACCTCCATCGCCCCGGAGAGGATGCCGCGCCAACGATCCAGGCTCAAAAGCGAACGCCCCTCCGCCTCGCCAAAGCATTCCACGATGGAAAAGGCCGGCTCCGTCACGCGGATGATCGCACCCAGCGAAATCGCCTCCGGCTGCAGCGCCAGCGTCAGCCCGCCCGAACGCCCGCGCACGCCCTTGAGGAAATCGTGCCGCACGAGGAGGTTGGCCACCTTCATCAGATGCGTTCGCGAAATGTCGTATGAGGCCGCTGCTTCTTCGACGGTGACCAAGCGGTCGGGATGAGCCGCCGCGAAGATGAGGAGCCGCAGCGCGTATTCACTGAATTGGGTCAACCGCATTCCAGAATCCGTCTCTCCCTGCCGCGACCCAGTAATCCCCTAGCATTTTGTCGAGGTCGCGGCGTAATATATCCACATCAACATCTTCTTTAATCTAGATTAATTCAAATATAATATCAGAATCAGCAGCGCTTCAGCAGATAATGCACAAGCATAGACATGTAACAACATGTCGCACCCCGCAGATCGGAGTTTACAGCTTCCGCCTCCGCACGTAGGAAAAGTGCCATCTGAAATTCCTATTTAAAATACTCCCATGCGGAACGTCAGTTTGAATCGCACCGGCCCCGGCTCTCGCCGGCAGACTCGGTCCCGCCATCAGCGAAGCGAGTCCACAGGACGGACGCCGCCTTCCCTCTTTCGTTCCACTCTTCAGAAGGCGTCGAGATCATGACGACCCGCAATGAACACCTCTGCGTCGCTGCGCGCGCGCCGCGCCGGATCGCCGGTTTCGGTCGGCTGACGCTCGCGACTCTGCTGACGACCGTGTCGACACAGGCGTGCCTCGCTCAGTCAGCCTCCCCCGGCTCGGCGATCGTTCTCGACACGATCGTGGTCGAGGGCGCCGCGGCCGGCGTGCCGGCCTTCGTGCGGGATCGCTTCTTCGCAACCGCCGGGGGCGCGACGCTGCTAACGGCCGAGGACATTCCGCAAAGCGGCAACCCGACGTTGGCCCGGGCCCTGCAGGACGCGCCCGGCGTCGTGGTGCAGGAGTTCTTCGGCGGCAACGACCAGCCACGCATTCAGATCCGTGGCTCCGGCCTGCAGCAGAACCCGGTCGAGCGCGGCATCCTCGTGCTGCGCGACGGGCTGCCGCTCAACCGCGCCGACGGCTCCTACATCGTCGGCCTCGCAAACCCGCTCCAGGCGCAGTCGATCGAGGTCTATCGCGGCCAGACCTCGCATCGGCTCGGCGCCACGGTGCTTGGCGGCGCCCTCAACTTCGTCTCGCCGACCGGCAACAGCGCGCCCGGCACGCAGGTGCAGGTCTCGGGCGGCAGCTTCGGACAGGTCAATCTCTCCGATCAGACCGGCTATCGCGGCGAGGGCGTCGACGCGCTGATCCAGGGCGATTTCAGCCGCCGCGACGGCTACCGCGTCTACAATGAATCGCAACGCGCCAGCGTCAGCGGCAATGTCGGCGTGGCCCTGACCGAAAACATCAAGACCCGCTTCTTCATCGGCTACACCGATCTGAGCTTCGATGTCGCCGGCCCGCTGACCAAGCAGGGGCTGCGCACTGACCCGAAGCAGGTTCATGGCGGCCCCCGCGTGGTCAATGGCATAGCGGTCGACCCCGGCCCCAACGTCCTGCGAGACCGCCCGCGGCGCGAGACGAAGCAGTTCTTCATCGGCAATCGCACGACGGCGGAATTCGGGCCGCATCTCGTCGATCTGGGCCTCGGCTACACCTACACGGACGACATGTTCCGCTTCCCGATTTCCTCGGGCGTCCGGGTCACCAAGGGCGGCGATTTCACCGCCGTCGCGCGCTACGCCTACAAGCCGGACCAGGCTACACCGCTGCCGCTCTTCGAGACGACCGCGCAATACGTCGTCGGCTCGGCGAAGCGCGAGAACTATCTCAACCAGGGCGGGACTACGGGCGCACTGTTCGGCGAGAGCGATCTCGATGCGAGCGCGCTCTCGCTCTATGCCGGCGCCAACATCCCGGTCTGGCAGAGCGTGACGCTCTCGCCGGCCATCTCCTATGCCCATGCGACCCGCGACAACAGCGATACCTATGCCGCCGCGCGCCGCCCGACCAATGCCTATAACCCCGCCTCGCCCTATGCCCTGCTGCCGAACGGCTCGGTTCCCCGGCAGGACTCGAGCTACGGGCGCAGCTATGACGGCTGGAGCCCGAGCCTCGGCCTGAGCTGGCGGCCGAGTACGGACCAGATCGTCTTCGCGGCCTTGTCGAAGAGCTTCGAGCCGCCGACCCATGAGGACCTGCTCGCCACGATCAATGGCACGCCCAACAGCAGCCCAGGCCGCCCCAATCCCGGCGCGCCCATGGCGGCTGCGGCGGTGTTCTCCACGCCCGCGTTGAAGGCGCAGACCGGCACGACGCTGGAAGGCGGCTGGCGCGGCCGACAGGGCGACTATTCCTGGGACGGCGTCGTCTACTATTCGTGGGTCGACAACGAGCTGCTCAGCCTGCGCGACGCGACCGGCGCCTCGCTTGGCGCGATCAATGCTGACAAGACCACGCATTTCGGCGTGGAGCTCGGGCTCGGCGCCAAGATCTTCGAGCAGCTGACCGGACGCCTCGCCTACACCTACCAGGACTTCCGCTTCGACAACGATCCGACGCGCGGCAACAACCGCATCGCCGGCGCGCCGCGCCACCTCATCAACGCCACGCTGCAATACCAGGCGACGCAGGCCTGGATGCTGCAGGCCTCGCTACGTTGGAACCCAGAAAAGACGCCGGTCGACAACATGAACACGCTCTATGCGGACCCCTATGCCTTGGTCGACCTGCGCACCGAATACCGGATCAACGACTGCGTCACTGCCTTCGGCGAAGTCAGCAACGTCTTCGACAAGACCTACGCTTCCTCGACGCTGATCGTCGATCAGGCGCGCTCCGACCAGGCGGCGTTCCTGCCTGGCACCGGCCGCGCCTTCTATGCCGGGCTGAAGGCGCGCTTCTGAAAAAGACATCACGGTCCGCATCGCCGGCTTACGGCGACGCGGCAAGGAGATCAGCATGCTCAACCGCCGCCGCTTCCTGGCTGCCACCGCCACCACCATCGCCGTGCCACATCTCGCGCGCGCCGCCGAGCCGCTCGTGCTCTGGGGCCCGCCGGCGACGCCCGGGCTGCTGCTCGTCGCCGCCGCCAAGGACCCGGCGCTCAAGCCCTTCGCCGACAATGTCGAGGTCAGGATCTGGCGCACGCCGGACGAGATGCGCGCCGGCGTTTCCTCAGGCGGCATGAAGGCGGTGGTGGTGCCGAGCTATGTCGCGGCCAACCTGCACAATCGCGGCCTCGGCATCCGGCTGGCCAATGTCCTCACCCACGGCCTGCTTCAGGTCGTGGCGCCGGCCGGCACGGTCAGCACATTGGCCGATCTCAAGGGCAAGCGGGTCGTCGTGCCGTTCAAGAACGACATGCCCGATTTCCTGTTCCGCCGCGTGCTCGCTGCGCAGGGCCTGAGGCCGGAGGAGCTGAACATCGATTATTCCGGCACGCCGCCAGAAGCGGTCCAGCTCCTGCTCGGCGGCCGCGCCGACGCCGCCCTGCTGTCCGAGCCCGCGACCTCGGGCGCGATCATGCTGTCGGGGATGCGCGCCAAGCCGCTCGAGCGCGCAGTCGACCTGCGCAAGCTCTGGGCCGAGGCGACCGGGCGCCCCAACCTGCCGCAGGCTGGGTTGGCCGTCACCGACGCGCTGACGAAGCAGATTGGCACCGAGGGCATCGCCGCACTCCAGCGCGCGATCGAAAACGCGCTCGGCACGGTCGCCACCGATCCGACAGCCGTCGCCAACGAGGCTGCGACCTTGTTCCAGCTGCCCTCGCCCGTGCTGACCCGCGCCGCGCCGGTGAGCAACCTCGCCGCGCAGCCCGCCTCCGCGGCCCGTCCGGACCTGGAAGCGCTGTTCACCGCGCTCGCCGCGGACGATCCGCGGATCATCGGCGGCAAGCTGCCGGGCGACGCCTTCTACGCCTTGTGACGCGATGCATCACGGGCTCGCCTTCCTGGGCTGGGCCGGCCGCTATCTCTGGTCCGGCTGGGCCGGGGCGGCCGGGCTGTTCTGCATCGCCGCCGCCTGGCAGGCGGGGCATGAGCTCTATGGCTCCTTCATCCTGCCAGCGCCGCTGGAGACCGCGCGTGAGGTCGTAAGGCTGGCGCAGGACGAAGCCTTTCGCCATGCGGCGCGCCAAACGGCCGAGCGCGCCGGACTGGGCTTCGCGCTCTCCGTGCTGATCGGCACGGCCGCCGGAATCGCGGCGGGCTACTCCTTCGCGGCGATGCGGCTGATGCGCCCGGTCGTGACCGTCATCCTTGGCGTGCCGCCGATTGCCTGGATCGTGCTGGCACTGATCTGGTTCGGTGCCGGCGGCGGCACCGCCGTCATGACCGTGGTCGTGGCCTCGCTGCCGATCTCCTTCGCCGGCGGGCTCGAAGGCGTCGCCACGCGCGACCGGGGGCTCGACGCCATGGCGCGTTCTTTCCGCGCCGGCCCCCTCATGCGGTTGCGGACCGTCACCGCCCCCCACATGGTCTCCTATCTCTTCCCGGCCTGGACGACGACAGCGGGCTCGGCCTGGAAGGTCACTGTGATGGCGGAGCTCCTATCGAACGCGGGCGGCCTCGGCGGCGACCTCGCCAGTGCACGTGCGCTGTTCGACATAGCGCGCGTCACCGCGATCGTGCTCGTCGTCGTCGGCTTTGCGCTGTTCTCCGAATACGCGCTGCTCCAGCCCGTCCGCGACCGGCTGGAACAATGGCGCGAGGCCGGCCGGCCCTGGGGCGTGAAGCGATGAGGCTGGAACTCGACCGCATCGGCCACGCCTTTCTTGGCAGGCCGGTTTTCGAGGATCTGACGCTCGACCTCCACGAAGGCGAGGTCGTCGCGCTGGTCGGCCCCTCCGGCTGCGGCAAGACCACCGTTCTGCAGATCGCAGCCGGGCTGATCGAACCGTTGCGCGGACGCGTGCGCCGGCACTACCGGCGACACGCCGTCGTGTTCCAGGAGCCGCGTCTGCTGCCCTGGCTGACGGCGCGCGACAACATCGCCTATGGGCTTGCCGCGCGCGGGATGGGCAGGGCCGAACGCCGGGCGCTTGCCGAGCAGCGCGCAGCCGAGGTGGGCCTGCTGGAGCGGGATCTCGACAAGTACCCGGCGGAGCTTTCCGGCGGCATGCGCCAGCGGACGGCCGTCGCTCGTGCTCTCGCGACCGACCCCGAGATCGTCTATTTCGACGAGCCCTTCACGGCGGTCGATGTCGGCTTACGGCGTGTCCTGCAGGACCTGATTATTGCGGCCTCCGCCCGGGAGAAGTTCTCCGCGCTCTTCGTCACGCACGATCTCGCCGAGGCGGTCAGGCTCGCCCATCGCATCGTCGTGTCCGGCCGGCAGGACGGCATCGTCGCGGAGCGCACGCTCTACGGCGTGCCCGGCCAACGCGACGACCGCGCGGTGTTCGAGACCGTGCAGACCTGGATGCAGGACCCCTCCTTCGCGGACCTGTTCGATGGCGACAGGCAGTGACATGACCCGACATTCACCGGACCACCCGCTGCTCGCGGAAGCGCTGAAGCTGTTCTTTCCCGTGGCAGCGGCCCATGCGGTGCTGCTGCCGCTGATCTGGGTGACGGTCTTCGCCTTCGATCTGCCCTTCACCCGGCAGGTGCCGGCCGGGCAGTGGCACGCCCACGAGATGATCTTCGGGACCTATGGCGCTGCGCTCGCCGGCTTTCTCGGCTCGGCCATGCCGGAATGGACCGATACGAAGCCGCGCCGCGGACGCGCGCTCCTGCTCCTGCTGGCCCTCTGGCTGCCCGGCCGATTGATCGGCTTCCTCGGCGCCGATGCCCTGATCATCCCGGCGGCGCTGACCGACCTCGCCTTCCTTGCCGTGCTGCTCGTCTATGTCACCCGGCCGTTGATCGACCGGCGCACCACCCGCCACGGCTCCTTCGCCGTCTGGATCATGCTGTTCGCGCTGCTGGAACTCTCGATCCGCGTGGCCTGGATTCTGGGGGAGACGGCCTTGTCCGGGCGGCTGCTGCAGGCCGCGCTCGCCGTCTTCCTGGTCTTTCTCTCGCTGGCCATCGCCCGCATCAACGTCGTGGTCGTCAACCATGCGCTGGATCCCAGCGGCGAGACGACGCCCTACCGGCCCCATCCCGGTCGCCAGAACCTGACCGCCGGGCTCGTGGGGCTCCAGCTCATCGCCGGACTCGTCGCGCCGGACTCCGCCGTGCCCGCCTGGCTTGCGCTCGCCGCGGCAGCCGCCTTCTTCGACAGGCTGGCGGAGTGGTTCATCGGCCGTGCCGTTCTGCGCATGGAAGTGCTTGCGCTCGCAGCGGCGAACGCCTGCGGCGGCCTCGGCTTTCTGGTGCTGGGGCTGGCCGGCCTCGGCGCCCCGGTCGCCCCGGCAACCGGACTGCATCTGCTGTCCGTCGGGGCGCTCGGGCTGGCGGTGATGGCAGTCTTCGTGATCGCGGGCCTGCGCCATAGCGGACGCGACCTCGTGCTGCCGCCGGCGGCCAAGCTGGCGCTGACGCTGATGGCTGCCGCGACCGTGATGCGCGTTCTGCCCGAGCTCGGCGTGGGCTCCAGCCTGCTCGGTCTGCACTATGCGCTCGCAGCCGGGCTCTGGTCGGCGTCCTTCGCCACATGGCTCATCGGCTTTTGGCCGATCCTGAACAACCCGCAGCGCGATGAAGGCGGCTGCGGCTAGATCATCGGACCGAATGTCGTATCCGGTCCGATGATCTGGCTCTTTGCATCGGCATTTGCCGAAAGCCGCGGTCGACTTTTCGGGCCGATGCTCCAATCAGGCCCGCTGGGCGGCGGCGGGAGCCTTCGGCGCGACACGCACGCCGGTCAGGACCGGCCAGTAGGCCACAGCGAAGACGAGGAAGGCCAGAGACCAGCCCAGCCCTGCGACATGCAGCAGCGCGACCGGGCCATGGCCGAATGCCGAGCAGATCCGCGCCACCGTGCCGATGACGACGAGCGCATAGCAGAGCTGGGTCGCCGCCGTGGCGGTCAGAGCGCGGCCGGTATGCCCGAGGCTGGCGCGCGACATCACAGCGAGCGTCATCGTCCCGAAGGCGCCGGCGGTCCAGGCATGGGTGCCGGCAGCGGGAGCGATGAAGCCGAGGCTCGACAGGGCCGTCAGAGCGAAGCCGATCGGCACGAAAAGGTAGGCGACATGCAGGACGACGAGCAGAGGATTGCGCCAAGTCCGGTCGCCGGCCCAGCGCGCGAGCCTGAAGAGGTGGAGGCCTGCGGCAATCATCAGCACGACGCCGGTCGTGACCGTGTCCGGCGCCGCGATCCAGCAGATGAGCGCCACGGCGCTGCCGGCGAGCACGGCCTTGTCATAGGTGCCGAAGGGGGCCGGCAGCCGCCCCTCTCCGCGCTGCGCCAGCCAATTGCGCGTGAAGCTCGGCACGATCCGTCCGGCGATGAGCATGACCAGCATCAGGACGGCGGCGATCGCGAAACGGCGGGAGACGCCGGCGCCTCCGGTCAACCCCGCTTCGAGATGGAAGGCGAGATTCGCCGCCAGCAGAAGCACGATCAGCACCACGACCTTGAGGTTGCGCCAGTTGCGCCCCGCTACGATCTCGCGGGCAGCGGCGGCGGCGAGCAGCAGCAGGAACAGCGCATCGATCGCCATCGCCAGGCGCCAGCCGATCAGGGCCGAGGCCGAGACGGCGAGACGCCCGGCGAGCCATGCCAGCACGAGGACCAGAAGCGGCCGGCCCAGCACCGGCAAGCGCCCGGTCCAGTTCGGGATGGCCGTCAGCAGGAAGCCGCCGATCGCGGCCGCCTGATAGCCGAAGAGCATTTCGTGGACATGCCAGTCCACCGGCGCGAAGGCGGTGGGCACGGCGAGATGGCCGGTGACGAAAGGCAGCCAGACCAGCATCGTCAGGCCGGCCTGCAAGGCGGCCAGGAGGAAGAACGGCCGAAAGCCGTAAGACAGAAAAGCGGGCCCGTCATAGGCCCGCAGTCGCGGTATGGGTGCCATGGGCTCCCTCCTTCCCGCGGCCGCGAGAGATCCGGCCGCGCCCGAGTATCGGGTTTCGAGCTACTGCGCCTTGGCGACCTGATTCGCCTTGGCGACCAGATCGGCGAAGACCTGCTTGGCCTTGCCGGGGTGCTTGGCGGCAGCGGCGGCATCCAGGTTGGTCGGCTCGCCGACCACGACCAGCGCGACCATGCCCATGCCGTAATGCGGCTTGCACTTGATGCCGTAGACGCCAGCCTCCTTGAAAGTGACGTCGACCTGCTCGTTCATCTTGCCCAGGAAGGGCTCAGCGCCGGCCGGCATCATCTCGGGAATGCTCTCGGCATTATGGCTCTTGTCGGTGGGAACGAACTTCACGGTGTCGCCCGGCGCGATCTTCACCAGTGCGGGCTCGAACACCATGGCGCCGGCGGCACCCTTGTTGAGCATCTTGACTTCGACCTCGGCGGCATTCGCGCCAGCGATCGCCAGAGCCATCATCGCGCCGGTTAGAACAGTCCTGAACATCTGACTTCTCCATCACCGCAGCGAACTCATCGGTTTCTCGCTGCACCGCAACACTAACGGGAGCGGGCCGATCGCAATTTGCGATAGCGCAAAGAGAAGGCCGGATTTGACGGGCCTATAGGACGCGCAACGCCGAGACCGCGGCGTCCGCGCTGCGCGTGATCTCGACGAACAGCAGCGCGAACTCCTCGAACACGGTTCGGTCGCTTTCCGCTTCGGTGAGGGCGTCCAACTCCGACAGGAAATGCAGGATCGAAGCGATGCGCTCCTTGTGCTCGCGCGCGGCGGCGAGCCGCCGGCGCGTTTCACGCCGACGTTCCTGCTCGTCGAAGCGGGCGAGCGCCCCGTTCAGCGTCTCGCGGCAAGGGCAATCCAGATCTTCCGGACGTAGCACTCGTCGCAAGCGGCCGATCAGTTGGCTCGCCGAGGTGGTCGCTGCGCTTGGCTCGAACGTATAGTCGGCGTCTCCCTCGTGCCCGGCTTTCATGACAGGCTCCTTCCCGCTTCCCGGTGAGCTTCAGCGCAACGCGCCCAAACTGCCGCCGCCCGCTCCCGCATGAACGTGACCGGCCATCCCGTGCAGGAAGCCGTTGGAGAACGGCACATCCGGATAGATTTCACCCAGCAGCCTCTCGGCTTCCTCGGGCTCGATCCGCCCACCGACGACGTCGCGGAACAATCGCGCGACCGCGACCATGTCGCAGCCCTGCGGCGAGAGGCGCAGCGAAGCCACGCTGGCACGACGCAAGGCAGGAATATCGCTCAGCAGGCTGACGCAGCTATCCGAAAGGATCTGCACCCCGTTCACGGAGAGGAATCCGGCGCCGTCAAGCGTCTTGACGGGCATGCCGTCAGGATCCTTCTCGCAGACGAAACGACAATTGTCCTTGGTCAGCTTGTGAGCACGCGCATGATAGCAACGCGCCGACATCGCCAGAGGCACCTTGCCGAAGGCAAAGACCTCGGTCGCGAGTTGCGGCACCGCCGCCGAGATGGCCGCGACCGCAGGCAGCGGCAACTCCGGTGGCAGGCAGATGCGCGTCGCGCCTCGCTCGGCCAGAAATCCGGCCGCTGCCTCGTTGTAGACGTTGACGAAGGGGCCGACCGCGAACGGCCTCGACGCCAGCCCAGCCAGACAGGTCAGGTCGTTGATTTCGACCTCGGCCTCGTCGCTCTGCATCAGCTCACGGGTCTGGCGGCGCTCGCGCGGCAGCGAGATCAGGATCAGGCTGGAATGCAGCACGCGCTTGCCCGCTGCCTCCAGCCGTTCGACCACGGCGGGGATGGAATCCTGCTTGAAGGGCGCGCGCTTCGAGCAGACGGCCTCGCCGACGACCACGGCGTCGACCTGCGCCTCGTCCGCCACGCGATAGTAGAAATCGCGCCAGCGTTCCGGCGACCAATGATAGAGCACGGGTCCAAGGGTAAGCTGCATCGCCTGTTCCTTTGCGGGCCTAACGCCAGCCCTTGCGATAGGCACCGACCGTGCTGGCCTGCCCTTCGGCCATGGCCGCCAGGCTGACTGCGGGAGGGCTGCGGCCCTCGTCGATCGCCGCGAGTATCTTGCGGAAGGAGCTCACCACGCCCGCGATATAGGCGCGCCCGCGCTGTCGGCCTTCGATCTTGAAGGCGGTCACGCCGGCATCGCGCAATGCC
This sequence comes from Bosea sp. ANAM02, assembly GCF_011764485.1. Lineage (NCBI taxonomy): Bacteria > Pseudomonadati > Pseudomonadota > Alphaproteobacteria > Hyphomicrobiales > Alloboseaceae > Allobosea > Allobosea sp. ANAM02. The sequence continues at coordinate 4,700,497 of NZ_AP022848.1, forward strand.
GGCAGCATCAGGGCCGCGTCGAGGCTGACAGGCTCCTCGAAGATGTAGCCGGAGCCTCTGGGCGTGGCGAAACGCCCCTTGCACAGGGTCGGATACCCCGCCGGCTCGTCCTTGCCGAAGCTGTTGATGGTGAAGCCGCCCAGCGTGGAAACGATATGTCCGTTCCGCTCGGCATAGGCCACATGGCTCGCGGGCGAACAGACGCCGTTCATGTTCGGCGATTGGCCTGTGGCGTAGGAGGAGAGCGAGCACCGTCCCTCCTCCATCACGCAAAGGCCACCGAAGACGAAGACCTCCGTCTCGCAGGAGGTCTCGCGCACCATCGAGGCGATCTCCATCACGTTCAGCACACGGGGCAGCACGACGCGTTGCGCACCGAAGGTCTCGGCATAGAAGCGGATGGCGTCGGGATTGGCCGCGCCGGCCTGGACCGAGACGTGGAGCCTTTGGCCGGGGTGCCGGCGATGGGCATAGTCAAGCGTCGCGAGGTCGGCGAGGATCAGCGCATCCGCGCCAGCCATGACGGCATCGTCGATCGCTTCCTGCCACAGGCCGAACGCCCCAGCACGGGCGAATGTATTGATCGCGACCAGAACCTTGACGCCGCGCCGATGGGCGAAGGCGACCCCCTTGCGCAGCTCCTCGCGCGAGAAATTGAGGCCCGGGAAGTTGCGGGCGTTGGTCTCGTCGCGAAAGCCGCAATAGACAGCGTCGGCGCCCGCTTCAACCGCGGCTTCGAGACTGGCCGGCGTCCCGGCAGGGCAAATCAGCTCCATGTCTCGGCTCCGACGGCGGCGGACCGCCCTTGCAGTTTTCTGCGCAGCACCTGGCCGAGTCTTTGGCCGAGGGGGCCGAGCATGACGGCGCCGAAGTCGATGCGGGAGTCGTCGATCGCGTTGCGCAGGGCGAGAGCCGCCGCGACATCGCCCTCCACCCAGAGAATCCGCGAGAAGAACAGCGCATCGCCGTCAAGCGTGCCTTCCGCCATGCCGACGAGCCCCACCAGCGGCCCGCGGATGCTGGCGTCGAGGCGAGCAGGCAGAGCCCGCACGGCGCATAGCCGGGGCTGGCGCAGGCTCGGCTCCAGCAGCAAGGCGAATGGCAGGTCGGTCGGATCGATGCCGAAGCGCTTGTCCGCGTGCTCGCCGAGACGGCCGTAGAGATCGGGATAGAGCCGGCCGATGCGATGCAGCATCAGCGCCAGCAACGGCTGCAGCGGCGCAAGCGGCAATGGCGCGACGGCGCGCGCCAGTCCTGGCGGCAGCGTCGCCGGAATCGCCGCCGACCTGGTCATCTGTGGATCCGACATCGGTCACCTCCGGCCCCTAATCTGGACCGAAAGCCGGAATCTTCGTTGCTCTGGCTCAAAGACGATCGCGAATGAAACGGCGCATCGTCCGGCAACCGGAGCCCATGCCTTGCCGATCCGCACCCTGCCCCGCTTCCGCGATCTCAGTGCCTTCGTTGCCCATCTCGAGGCCGCTGGGCAGCTGCGGCGCATCGCCGAGCCTGTCAGCGTGGTCCATGAGATCACCGAGATCCACCGCCGCGTCATCGCAGAGGAAGGGCCGGCCCTTCTCTTCGAACGCCCCCTGCTTGCGGACGGCGCGGTTTCGTCCATGCCGCTGCTGACCAATCTCTTCGGTACGGTCGAACGCGTCGCCTGGGGTCTCGGCGTCGAGCGGGAGAACCTGCTTCCCCTTGGCCGGGCGCTTGCCGAGCTACGCGAACCGCGCCCGCCACGCGGGCTCGTCGAGGCATGGCGATCATTGCCGCTGGCGCGCGCCGCCCTGTCGATGCGGCCGCGCGAGATGAAACGTGCACCGGTCCAAGAACGGGTATTCCGAGGCGATGCAATCGACCTGACGGCGCTGCCGGTGCAGCTTTGCTGGCCGGGCGAAGCTGCACCGCTGATCACCTGGCCGCTGGTGCTCACGATGCCGCCGGCCCCCTTGCCCGAGGATGAAGGCAATCTCGGCGTTTATCGCATGCAGGTGCTCGGGCGGGACCGCGTGATCCTGCGCTGGCTCGCCCATCGCGGCGGCGCCCGCCACCATGCGCAGTGGCGCCGGATCGGCCGCGACATGCCGGTCGCGGTCTTGATCGGCGCCGACCCCGCCACGATCCTGTCGGCAGTGCTCCCGCTGCCGGAGACCGTTCCAGAGCTACGCTTCTCCGGTCTGCTGCGTGGCGAGCGGCCGGCGCTCGTCCCCTGTGTCAGCATTCCGCTTTCCGTGCCGGCGGAGGCGGAGATCGTCATCGAGGGCATGGTATCGCCTGACGAGACGGCGCCGGAAGGTCCGTTCGGAGACCACACCGGCTACTACAATGCGGTCGAGCCCTTTCCGGTCATGCGCGTGACTGCAGTGACGATGCGGCGGGCGCCGCTTTATCTCTCGACCTTCACCGGGCGCGCGCCAGACGAGCCATCGCGGATCGGCGAAGCGCTGAATGTCCTGTTCCTGCCGCTGCTCCAGCGGCAATTTCCCGAAGTGGTCGATATCTGGCTGCCGCCGGAGGCCTGTTCCTACCGGATCGCGGTCGTCGCGATCGACAAGCGTTATCCGGGGCAGGCGCGGCGGCTGATGCTCGGGCTTTGGTCGCTGCTGCCGCAGTTCAGCTACACCAAGCTCGTGATCATCGTCGACGGCGACATCGACCCGCGCGACTGGGCGCAGGTGATGTGGGCGGTCGCGACCCGTAGCGACGCCAGCCGTGACCTCGTCACGCTCTCCGATACTCCAATCGATTATCTCGATTTCGCCTCCCCGAAACCGGGGCTGGGCGGCAAGCTCGGCATCGACGCCACCAACAAACTCCCGCCGGAGACCGAGCGGGAATGGGGCCGACCCATGGCCATGACGCCGGAAGTCATTGCCCGCATCGATACGCTGTGGCCGTCGCTCGGCCTGCATCCGGCCGGAACGGCGCGATGAGCCTCCGCGTCATCGTCGGGATCAGCGGCGCCTCCGGCGCGGCGATCGGCCTGCGCGTACTCGAATTGCTGGCCGAAACGGGCAGGGTCGAGACTCATCTGGTGATCTCTCCGGCCGCCGAACGGACACTGGCGACCGAGGTCGACAGCGCCGCGCCCGCGCGAGCCCGGCAACTGGCCACCCGCTACCATGAGGTTTCGGACATCGGAGCCGCCATCGCCAGCGGCTCCTTCCGCACGGCGGGGATGATCGTCGCCCCCTGCTCGATCCGCAGCCTGTCCGCGATCGCCTACGGCCAGCTCGACAATCTCCTGGCGCGAGCCGCCGACGTCCATCTCAAGGAACGGCGCAGGCTGGTCCTACTCGTGCGCGAAAGCCCCCTGCATCTCGGCCATCTCCGCGCCATGACCCAAGTTACAGAATACGGCGCCATCGTCGCACCACCAGTGCCGCCCTTCTATCTGATGCCCGATACGATCGCGGAGCTGATCGACCAGATCGCGCGGCGCGCCATCGGGCTGCTCGACCTCGGGACCGCAGCCTTGCCGATCAACGAATGGCAAGGCGGTGGCGCGTGACGGCCGGGAGCGACTGCTCCGCATGCACGCACCGGCCCTTTCGCATCTTCTTCGTCCTCGCCGCGCTCGCTGCCGTCGCAGGCGTTGCACCCTGGCTCGCCGGCCTCTCGCCGGCCGGCATGACAGCGGCAGCTTGGCACAGCCAAATGCTGGTGTTCGGGTTGATGCCGGCGGTCATGGCCGGCTTCCTGCTCACCGCATTGCCGCGCTGGACTCGCTCGGCGGCGATGTCGCGCGCTTTTTTGCTGAGCCTCGCAGCGCTTTGGCTGGCAGGCCGTGCGATGCCGTTCTGTTATCCGGCGTTCACGGCCCCGATTGCGGCCGGCTTCATCCTCTGCGTCGCGGGAGTCGTGGCCGTCCGCGTGATCGGGGCCGGCGCCCTACGGGAAATCAAGATCGTTCTTCTTATGGTCGCTCTGGCTGGAGCCTCGGCATCGGAAACCGCGCTCGACGCTTTGGCCGTCGGCTTGCGCCTGCGGCTCGCCCTGGCGGCCGAAATCGGGCTGGTAGCGGTGATCGCGGGACGTGTCGCGCCGGCACTGACCGCCGCCTATCTTGCTCTGCACGGGCAGGAATGCGGCCCGCGGCTGCCTCGCGCTTTCGAGGCCGCCGCCGCCTTGTCGCTCGTGGCCGCTCTCGGCCTCTGGACTTGCGACGCTGCAGGACAAGCTCCTGTCAGCCTGGTAGCGGCGGTCCTGCAAGCCACCCGATGGCTCGCCTGGCGGCCCTGGCGTGTTGCCCATTACGCAGGCCTTGTCGCCGTTCACCTGGCCTACGCCTGGATTCCGCTGGGCCTGGGTTTGAACACTTTGCGCGCCGCCGGCCTGGGAGTCAGCGGAAATGCGGTTCTGCACGCCTGGGCGGCGGGCACCGTCGGCGCGATGTGCCTCGGCGTCATGGCCAGCATGGTCCGGCGGCAATCCCGTCAGGCCTTTTCCAGCCCCGTCGGTTCACAGGCGATGCTGGTTACGAGCGCTGCCGCAGCGCCGTTGCGGCTGCTTTCGGAAGTCAGCGCGCCGCTGCATCCGAGCTACGCGGCCCTGTGCTGGTGCGCCGCCTTCCTGCTCTTTCTCGCAGCCTATCGGCGCCCGCTCGGCCTGTCCTGACGCACGGCTCAGACGGCGCGGCTGTATTGCCGTGGCGCATGGTTCAGATGCGCGTCGAAGGTCGAGGCGACCTTGCGCACGAGCAGGCGCGCATCGCCGGGCAACAGCACGCGGCTGCCGTCGAAGTTGACCACGCCCTCCTGCGCGAGCTGCGCCAGCGCATGGCGCGACGTCGCGAGCACGCCGGCATCGACGGGATGCCGGGCGCAAACGGCGTCGATATCGACCGTCAGGTCGCACATGACGCGCTCGATCAGCTCTGCGCGCAGCCTGTCTTCCGGTGCCATGCGATAGCCCTTCGCAGTCGGCAGCGCGCCGTCCGAGATCCGCTCGGCATAGCGCCCGATCACGACTTCGTTCTGCACATAGCCCTGTGGCAGGCGCCCGATCGCCGACGCTCCGAAACCGATCAGCGCCTCGCACGGATCGGTGGTGTAGCCTTGGAAATTGCGGTGCAGCCGGCCCTGCGACAGCACCCTAGCCATCGGGTCTTCCGGCCGGGCAAAGTGATCGAGCCCGATGCAGACATAGCCGGCAGCGACGAGACGGCGCGCCATCGCCTCCGCCTGCGCCTGCCGCTCCTGTCCATCCGGCAGCTCGGCTGTCAAGATCCGGCGCTGGTGCTTCTTGAATTCCGGCACATGAGCATAGCCGAAGATCGAGAAGCGGTCGGGCCGCATCGCGAGGCATTGCTCGACGGTGTCGATGCAGGATTGAACGGTCTGCTTCGGCAGGCCGTAGATCAGGTCGAAGCTCACCGAACCGATGCCCGCTCCGCGCAGCCCCGCGACGACGGCAGCGGTCTGCCCGGCGCTCTGGATCCGGTTGATCGCCTTCTGCACCTCTGGATCGAAGCTCTGCACCCCGAGGCTTGCCCGATTGACCCCAGCTACTGCCAGGGTCGCGGTCATGGCGGGCGCGAGGCGGCGCGGATCGATCTCAACCGCAATCTCCGCTTCGGGATGAACCGCGAAACGCTGGCGCAGCAGCCCGACAAGCGCGACGAAATCCGCCGGTTCGAGGATCGTCGGCGTGCCGCCGCCGAAATGGATGTGCCGGACGTCGACAGGCGCCGCCAGATGTTCCTCCACCAGCGCGATTTCACCGCGCAGCGCCGCGAGATAGTCCATGATCGGGCTGTTGCGCAGCGCCACCGTGGTGTGGCAGCCGCAGTACCAGCACATCGAGCGGCAGAACGGTACATGCAGGTAAAGCGACGTCGTCGTCCCCGCCGTTAGCGTCTTCAGCCAGCTTGCATAGGACGAGCCGTCGACATGCGCCTGAAAATGCGGAGCGGTCGGATAGCTCGTATAGCGTGGAAGCCGCTCGTCCCGATATGGCGTGGCCGGCATAACAGAGCTCCGATCGACCGTTGAAGAGCCCATTGCCTAACCCGTCGGCCGATCGTGTTCTTTGATATGCTGCAAAGAGCATCAACGAGCCTTCTCTATCCGCCGTCTTTTGTCGAAGCCGTCGGCCTGCTCGCCCCGCCGACGGCACAACATTGTTAGCGGTTAATCGATGCATTTCGAGAGGCGCGGCGTGGCCCGGCGAATCTGTCCGCGATGCAGGCGATGGCAGTCGGCGCGGCATCCAGAGCGATGAAAGCAAATCCCGCCCCGGCGACGCCAAGGCTGAGTATCGGCCAAATCAGCGACCTTTGGCCTGCTGCCTGTGCTGTGGACGGTCGGTTGGGGTAATTTGACCTTCTTTTCGAACTTGACCGGGCTCATGCAGCCAATGGTTAAGTGCCAGGCAGCGACCAGGCCGAGCCAAGCAGCGAAGCTGACCTCCTAGGATCGCACCGGAACCGATCAACAATTGGACCTGCCTCCGCCGTTGCCGTCTGTGCCGTCCGCCGCAGAGATCGCATCGGACGGTGCGTACGGCTCGGACGGAGCAACCGAGACGACCACTGCCTAGGCGACGCGGGTCATCGCGATGGTCCGCGTGCGCCCCTTCCGCCAGAGCCGGCCCGACCTGAAGGAGGCCGCGCGGATGTCGCGGCAGTTCGACCATGAGGCCCACCGGGTCGCTTACGCTGATAATCGGCACCCGAAGGCTGCCACCATCGCCGCCGGCATGGAGCTCGCAGCTCTTCTCCTAGATAGTCTGGTCTGCGCCTGGCCGGCCGACAGCCTCGTCGAAGTCGATGCAAAGCTCGCCCTCGCTGACGGGCGGGGGCCGTATGGTACCGACCAGGATGCGGACTATGTCGCGTCGCTCGCTGCGAAGACCGCTAGGCGGATCCGCATCATGCGGGCCGCGTTCCACGTCGGCGAGCTGACCGTTCCGCCGGCTCCTGCAGCACCGGGACTCGCCGACAGCAACCTCTCTTCCTGGAAGCGCCTGCGTTACGATCTGCGCGATCTCCTGCCGGTCCGAGGCGGCGAGCCGGTTCTTCCCACCTCGCCCGATATGTGGATCGCATTCGCTGCCAAAGGTCCGAAGTTCGGCCGGCTGCGCGAGCGGATCGTCAGCATGTTCGCGACCGCGGAGCGGCTGTTCGACCTCGCGCGTGCCAACGAGGAGGGCAAGAGCCGCGAGTTGCGGCTTGCGGCCGAGGGTGCGCGGATCCTAGCCTATGTCAGCGCCTGCCAGGCGCTGATCTGGCCGGCTCGGTCGAAGGCCGATCTGGAGGAGAAGCGCGCGGTCGCGCGGATCATCAACGATCGCGCCAGCCGCCCGGATCCGCTGCATCAGCAGGCCATCGTCCGGCACATGGTCGACGAGGCGATCTGGGTCCATCGCCGCCTCGGACTCCATGACGGGGCACTGTTCATGACGAACTGGATCGAGATCGTCTGAGCCGGTCGCCAGGCTGCGACGGCAAGAGGGCGACGCCTTTCCCAAGGTCGACGAGCTCGGCTGACGGCGACGCCGCGACATTTGCTCCCAAAAGAATGAAAGGCGCGTCCGCGTGGCGCGCCTTTCGTCGTGGCGAGGAGGAGACGGTGACAGGGCGGGTGGGCCGCCCCCTTAAGGACAATCCAGATCATGACCGACATCACCGCTTCATCCCTGCGCAATCTCGCCGTCTCGACCAGCCCGGTTCCCGTGATCGACGAACTCGCCGGGTTCGACGCTCTCCTCCCCGACCTGCCGGACTAGCCCGAACGCCATGCCGCGCTGCTCGAGCGACTGCCGCCGATCCTCGATCTGCGCGGCCGGGCGCTGGTGCATGCGCAGCAATATGAGAGCTTCCTCACCCTCGCCGAGGCCGACCCATCAGCGCTGGAGGATCGCATCGACACCGCCAACGCGCTCGCCATTCTCGCACATGCCGGCGAGATCGCGGTGCTGCTCGTTCCACCGGGCTCGCCCGAGGACCGCTTCGGCCGGGCCATGCTCTCGAAGGAGAGGGCTCGTCAGTATCCCGGCGCCGGCGTCCATGATTCCGAGCTGATGGCCCGGGCGCTGCGGCGGTCTTTCTCTGACGGCAGCCCGCGCCTCGTGATCGGCGCGCGGATTCCGCCTGGCATGCAGGGCGCGGCGCGGCGCTTCCGCGGCACCGACTTGCCGCAGCCCGGCGAGCAGGGCGGCGCGAGCCCTGGCGTGCATCATCTCGAACATGCGCCTTCGCTGGAAGCCTGGTTCAACGACCCGCCCGACCTCGCCGCGTTGCTGAACGAGGCACATGAGCTGTTCGCGCGGGTCGCGGTCTGGGAGCCGGACCAGGGGCCGTTCGGGTATGGCGCGAAGCGCGGCGCTCTCATCCTCGCCTATGCAAAACTCTGCCGGATCGGACTCTGGCCGGCGCGCATCCGGGCCGACCTTGTCGCCAAGATGGAAGCGGAGCGCCTCGTCTCAGAACGCGCCGGCGATCCCGATGCGATGCGCGCCCTCGCCGAGATCGCGCTCGGTGTCGGAAACCGCATCGCCCGGCAGAGCGGGCGCTTCCTGACCTGCCTCGGCGGCGTTGAACTGTGAAGCCGGTCATGAGCATACCCCCTCAGGATCCCATTGAGGCCTACGAGAACCGGCGCTTTCTCAACCTCCAGTTCCTGCTCGGTCATTTACGTGATCAGCGGCCCGATGGCGGAGAGGCCGAGACACACGCCCAACGTGATCGCGACGAGCCACACCCGACCGGTCCCTCGATCGAAATCTACGATGCCGATCGGCTGGCCCGTCGTCTTGGACATGGCGATGGCATCGTCGATGCTCCCTCAGAGAACGACGAGGACACGGCGCAGGCGCGCCAGGTCAGGCTCTGGAGCCGGATGCAGTCCGACGAGCGCGGGCCGTGGCGCAAGCTCGTCATCCCCGACGAGGCGATGATCGCGCGCCTCGCCGGCCTCGATGCGATCTGTCCGCAGTTCAAGGAAGTCACGGCCTGGATCGTCAGGGCGGCCGGACTGACCCTAGCCACGGGCACGCCGCTCCGGCTCGATCCCGCCGTGGTGGTCGGACCGCCGGGCACGGGCAAGACCTTCTACGCCCGCAAGCTCGCCGGGGCGCTCGGCGTCCCGAGCGAGGTGATTGCGATGAACCTGATGACGGACAGAGGCGCGGCCTTCTCCGGCCTCGCCCCGATCTGGCGGGCTTCATCGCCCGGCAAGGTCGCCAAGCTCCTGATCGAGGGCAGCCATGCCTGCCCACTCATCGTCATCGACGAGATCGAAAAAGGCATCCCCGATCAATCCCAGCGAGACCCCGGAGAACGTGTTGCACTCACTGCTCGAGCGCGAGAATGCCGCGCGCTTCGTCGACGAGTTCGTCGATCTCCCGATCCGCGCTGACCACATCTTCTGGTTCGCCACCGCCAACAGCCTCGATCCCTTGCCGCCAAGCGTCGTCGACAGGCTGATCGTGTTCCGGGTCGAGTCGAAGGAGGCCGAGATGCTGGTGATCCAGAAGAGCATCTTCCACGAGGCGAACCTGCGGGTTGGGGAGTGCTTCGCCGAGCCCGACGAGGCGTTGTTCCAGGCCACGGCCAGCCACAATCCCAGGACGCTCTCGCGCCTTTGGGACATCGCCATGGGATTCGCCTGCGAGCAGGGCCGGCGGCACCTCGTCGCCGACGATGTCCGAAAGGCCGAACAGGTGCTGCTCGCCGGCAAGGAGGGCGCGAGGCGGCCGATAGGGTTCCTCCGGCCGGTGCCGGCAGGAAGGTGAGCCGCCGAGGTGTTCCGTGACGAGCTCGGGCAGCGCCTGACTGACAAGACTGGATTTGCCCGATCCCGAAACGCCGGTGACAGCGGTGAAGCAGCCTATGGGAAACTCGACGTCGAGACCATGGAGATTGTTCCGCCTGATCCCTTCCAGGCCTAGCCATGCCTTGGGATCGCGCGGTGTGCGCTCACTGCGGAGCGGCTCTGCGAACAGGTAGCGGCGGGTGATCGAAGTCTCGACGTTGGCAAGCCCCTCTATCGGCCCGCTGTAGAGGACTTCACCGCCCTTTTCCCCGGCTCCTGGCCCGACATCGACGAGCCATTCCGCGCGGCGGATCACGTCGAGATCATGTTCGACGAACAGGGAGTTGCCCGCCGCCTTGAGACGCTCGAGGATGGTGAGCAAGGCTTCGCCATCTGCCGGGTGCAACCCTGCCGAAGGCTCGTCAAGCACATAGACCACGCCGAAAAGCTGTGACGACAATTGCGTGGCAAGCCGCAAGCGCTGCAGCTCTCCGGAGGAGAGCGTCGGCGTGCTGCGGTCGAGCGAAATGTAGCCAAGGCCAAGATCGATCAGCGGCTCTAGCCGCTCGATCAATTCGCAGGCAAGGCGTTGGGCGGCGATCCGCTTCTCGTCGGAGAGATTGGGCGTGCGGCGTACGTCGGGCGCGCTCTTGTGCGCAGAGCCGCCCGCCGCAACCCGTTGTTCGACCGCTGCATCGCGGGCCGCTTTTTCCAGAACATGGCCCTTTGAGGGGGCGGAGACCGCCCCATACGCGCCATGCGCGACGGGCATCAGCAAGTCCTTTAGCTTGAGCACCGTCAGGTCGCCGAACTCGGCAATGTCGACGCCGGCGAATTTGACCGACAGGACTTCGCGCTTCAGGCGCTTGCCGTCGCAGGTCGGGCAATCGCGGCCCGCTCAACAAGCTCAAGAAGTCGCCCTGGAATGCCCGCAAGACGCCGCACAGCGAGGCCTCTATCGAGGCGAAGGCGGCGAGCATACATGCCAAGGGCTTCCTGCAAAATCTGGTTGTGGAGCCGGAGCTTGAAGCCGAGGGTGCAGAAACCGGCTTCTACTTCGTCACCATCGGCGAAGGCCGGAGGCTGGCGCAGTTGTTGCGCGCCAAGCGCAAGCAGATCAAGAAGACCGAGCCCATCCGCTGCGTGATCGACACGCAGAACGATCCGGCCGAGATCAGCCTGGACGAGAACGTCACCCGCGAAGACCTTCACCCCGCCCACCAGTACGAACGCTTCCGCGAGTTTGCGGAAAATCGCGGATGGGGCACGCTCCGCCGCCGCGAGTTGGACGCCGTCGGCTCCAAGCTCGCCGCCGAAACCGGCCTGCCTCACCTGAAGGCGGCGGCGGGCGAACACGTCGCCGGCACTTATCGCCAAAGCCTCACCCTGTCGTCCGGACGGTTCGCGATGATCGACAACGGGCTCGGCTTCCAGCTCGTGCCGTGGTCGCGGGAGATCGATCGCAAGCTCGGCCACATCGCCGGCGTCGCGCGAGCCGGCGGCGGCATCGAGTGGAGCCTCGGCCGCAAACGCGACCTGGGACTATAAGGGCCATCGTCCACATGCGGTCATGTCGCGGGAGGGTTCAGGCGCGATCTGATTAGTCGGCGAACTCGCTAAGCCGGCGCAGCTCAGATGCGGTACGCCCGGTTTTGCGTCGAAGCAGCACACGAAGGGTCGTTCCATTAGCGTACCCGGTCCGAGAAGCGATTTCATCGACGCTCAATCGAGTCGTCCTCAGAAGATAGGTCGCGTGTTCGACCCGCAGATCCTGGTGGTACGCCAGTGGTGATCGTCCGAGCACGGCGTGAACTCTTCTCGACAGCGTTCGCGTACTTGCTCCAGTGAACTGCGCCGCGTCTCGGAGCGAGAAAACTCGATCAAGGTTCGTCCGCACCCATACCTCAAAAGCTTGGACAAGCTCGTCCGTGTGTCGAAGGTGATCCGGGATCGCGTATGTCGCCTGGGGTGAACGCGAGTCGAGCATCAAGTAGCGGGCTGTCGTCGCCGCAAGTTCAGGGCTGCGCTGTCGAATAAACCACAATGCCAGATCGAAATGGGCCAACACAGCCCCCGCCGTAACGATGGTGTCGGCCCGCACGATGGTGCGATGATGATCCAAATCCACGCGCGGATAACGGGAGCGAAAGAACGGACTCAGCCACCAACTCGTCGTCGCGGCCCGACCATCCAACAGGCCGGCCTCCGCTAGCAGGAACGTTCCTGTACATGCCGCTGCGATAGTCGAGCCCCGTTTATGCCACGCGCGCAACAGAACGCCAGCGCTCGCGCAATCCGGATGGCGGAGTGTGGTGCTCAGCGCCTCCTCGGTCTTTGCGCCGACCGCAGGCACGAGCACAAGATCAGGCGCAAAAGAGGCGACTGCCGGCACAGCAGGTATGGCCAAGCCATGCGCAGTCATCGCGCCGTGCCGGACGCTCAGAACGGTCGCCTTGAACGACTTGCTTTCTGAGGTCGGCGCCAGTTCGGCGGCTGTGGTCAGCGTGTCCTGGAACGCGGCCAGTCCGGTGTCGAAAGCCCCATCAAGGGCAAGGATCGCGATGTTCATGGCGAGAATGGTACTACATTTGTCATTTATGCCAAGCGACTGATGCGCTGACCTCCATTAGTGTTGTGACTGCCTATGGGAACGAAGGCCGCTCTCGGTTGAGGCGCGTATCGACAAAGGCGCGAGTCGAGCCACTCGGGTGTCTGCAACAACAACTCTTGGCAATCATCGTTGCTGTCGATCCGTGCCAGGGCAGATTCCAAGTCTGATAAGGAGATAGGTATGATTAAGTTTGGGCTGTATGTTCGGCTGGAAGCGAAGGCCGGCAAAGAGGCGGATCTTGAAGCGTTTCTTCAAGGTGCATTGCCGTTGGCGCAGGAGGAGACCGGCACGCCGGTGTGGTACGCCGTGAAATTCGGGCCTCAAAGCTTCGCGATTTTTGACGCTTTTGCGACCGATGAAGATCGCGGCGCTCACCTGAATGGCCCAATTGCTGCCGCTCTGATGCAGCATGCGGACGAACTCTTGTCGACACCGCCCGTGATTGAACGTTGGGATGCTTTGGCGGTGAAGTAGGATCACTGGGGAAGGGCCGTCCAGGCACGGAAATTAGCTCGTATAGAATATTCTGCGCCAATATTGCTAAAACAGAGCATACCATTCCTACGATAGAAGCGCCGATTACTATACGCCGGCATGATCTGACTTGTTATCTATAGCCATGATCCGACCTTTGCGGGATTTGCCGCAAGGGTCGCCATGTCCGCCACTAGAGTCAGGAGTCGTTGATCACAGCCAGAAGATGACGGTGGCAGCGAGGGCGATGGCGGAGAAGAAGGCCGTAGGGCAGCGATCGTAGCGGGTGGCGACGCGGCGCCAGTCTTTGAGGCGGCCGAACATGATCTCGATGCGGCTGCGGCGCCGATAGCGGCGCTTATCGTACCGGACGGGCTCGTTGTGCGACCTGCGGCCTGGGATGCAAGGCTGGATGCCCTTGGCCTGAAGAGCGTCCCTGAACCAGTCGGCGTCGTAGCCGCGGTCGCCGAGCAGCCACTGCGCTTTTGGGAGGTCGTCCAGCAGCGCGGCCGCACCGGTGTAGTCGCTGACCTGACCGGCGGTCATGAAGAAGCTCAAGGGGCGACCGTTCGCGTCGGCGACGGCATGGAGCTTGGTGTTCATGCCGCCTTTCGTGCGTCCGATCAGGCGGCCGAGATCCCCCTTTTTACCCGCAGGCTCGATGCCGTGCGGTGCGCCTTCAGGTAGGTCGCGTCGATCATCACCGTTTTGGGTTCGGCGCCCACCGCAGCCAGACCTTCCATGATGCGCGTGAAAACGCCTGCCTCACCCCAGCGCTTCCAGCGGTAGTACAGCGTCTTGTGCCGGCCGTACGCGCCAGGAGCATCGCGCCAGCGCAGCCCGTTGCTGTTGACGAACACGATGCCGCTCAGCACCCGCCGGTCATCCACTCGAGGCTTGCCGTGGCTCTTCGGAAAGAACGGCCGCAGCCGCTCCATCTGCTCATCCGTTAGCCAAAACAGGTCGCTCATCCCGGTCTCCTCGCGGAGCCTGAATCAGATCGCAACGCTCATATCAATGGGTCCTGACCCTACGATCCGGAGAAAGACTTCGAGTTGATCTCGCCCGTTGCCACCCTGGTGAACGTACTCGTAGTTAATGATACGAAGATTCCGGTTGCCAACGTCAAGGATTTTATTGCGCATGTGAAGGGAAAGCCGGGCGCGATTAGCTATTCGTCGGTGGGCCTCGGCTCCTCCCAGCATCTGGCGGCGGCCTATTTCGACATCGTCGCCGGCACCCGCATGGTCCATGTGAACTACCGATCAGGCAGCCAGATCGCGCTTGATCTCGTTTCGGGCGATGTGCCCGTCAGCTTCCAACTCATTCCCAATGTTATCGCGCAGCTACAAGCGGGCCAGATAAAGGCACTGGCAGTCACCACTAAGACGCGCAGCAAGTCGCTGCCGGATGTTCAGACCATGACTGAGGCCGGCGTCGAGAACTACGAGTCCTATGCCTGGTTCGGTATCGCTGCCCCGAAAGGCACGCCGCCGGCCATCCTTGAACGGATGAGCAAGGAAATCCGCCTCGCGGTCGCTGACCCTGCCGTGCAGAAGCGGCTCATCGACATCGGGGTCGAGCCCCACAGCAGTTCGCCCGCTGAGTTCAAGAGCTTCCTCGCAGAGGAAATCGTGAAATGGTCCGGCATCATCAAGGATGCCGGCATCAAGCCCAACTGACGGCCCGCGACGAGGCGGAAGCCTCCTCTACGCGCCAGCATTTGGTGACGCTCCCTGCTAGATCGGCCAACAGTTCCGCAACCCAGTTGGGGACGCGCTCCTCGGTCCGGTGCGGTGCATGGCCGACACGACGCAGGACGCGCGTGAAGGCCGCCCCGGACACGGCCTCATGCGTCGCCTCGACGTGGGCCAGGCTGCCGAAGGGGTCTTCATCCCCCTGGAGCAACAGCAGCGGCGCTCGGATCGAGGGCAGCAGCGGCAGGACCGTCCAGTCAGCAAAAGCGGGCGACAGCCAGATCTCGCTCCAGGCGCGGAAAGCGCCCTGTGGATCGCAATGATTGCGGGCAAGCGCCTTGAGGAAGGCCGGATCGTTAGCGAAGCGCTCCGCCATCGCGCGAACGCCGGCAAGAGTCTGCGGTTCGGCAAAGACATGCGGTGCCTCGGCAACCGCAGCCTCGACCAGATCAGGACGCTGCGCCGCCGCGATCAGGGCGATCGTGGCGCCGTCGCTATGACCGTACAGACAAGCCCTCTCCAACCCGAACGACGCCATTATGGCGGGCAGCGTCTCGCAGGCCTCGCGCTGAAGATAGTCGCAGCCGCGTGGCTGGCTCGCGGCGTCGGAGCGCCCGCAACCGGATCGCGAATAGGCCAGTACGGTGCGGCCTGTGGCCTGTCTCAGCGCATCGGGAAAACGTCGCCAGCCATCGGCGTGGCCGAAACCATGATGAAGCAGGATAATCGGCGGCTTCTCGGCACTCATCTCGCCACAGAGCCGATAGTGCAGCCAACGCCCGAGGATGAAACGCTTGGGCATTTACACAGCAATCAGATTCAGCAGCCGCTCGCGATCGGGTTCGCTCTCCGCATCGCCGCTGAAGACGATCCGGCCACGTTCGACGACATGGAAGCGATCGGCGACCGAAAGCGCCTCATGCACGTTCTGTTCGACGAGCAGGATGATCGCCCCTTGCTCGCGCAACTCGCGCACAATCGCGAAGATCTCGGCAACGATCATGGGGGCAAGCCCTTCGCTAGGCTCGTCGATCAGGACGAGGCGCGGCTTGCCGACCATGACTCGGGCCATGGCGAGCATCTGCTGCTCGCCGCCCGAGAGGGTCGTGCCGAGCTGGTGCCGACGCTCGCCGAGCCGGTGGAAGCGGTCATAGATGCCCTCGATCGTCCGCTTTTCGTCACGTGACGAACGGCCCTTCACCTGCAGCAGTCCGAGCGAGAGGTTTTCCTCCACCGTCAGCCCCGGGAAGATACGCCGATCCTCCGGCACGAAGCCGACGCCGGCATGGCAGATGCGGTCGGGCGCCAGACCCTCAAGAGTCTTGCCGTCGAGCCGGATCGCTCCGTGACTGGGCTTGACCCAGCCGGCGATCGTCTTCAGCAGCGTTGTCTTGCCGACTCCGTTGCGGCCGAAGATGCCAATGACCTCGCCCGGCCCTGCGCTCAGGTCGATCCCCTGAATGACGTGGCTCAAGCCGTAGTGGCTGTGCAATCCGCTGATGTCAAGCATGTCAATGATGTCCGAAATAGGCAGCCTGCACGGCCGGGTCGGCGCGCACGACGTCAGGGTGGCCTTCTGCCAGCTTGCGGCCTTGATGCATCACGACGACATAGTCGGAGAGATCCATGACCAGGCCGATATCGTGCTCGATGAGCAGCACGGTGACGTCCTCCGTCAGGCTGCGGACGAGCTTGGCCGTATCGGCGGTGTCGCCATGGCTCATCCCCTGCGTCGGTTCGTCCAGCAGCAGGATCTTTGGCTCCGAGGCGAGACAGACCGCGATCTCGAGGCGACGCTGGTCGCCATGCGACAGGTTGCCGGCCAGTTCGTCACGCCTGTGGGTGAGCTGGAAGCGCTCGAGCATCTGGCTCGTCTTGCTCATAGCCCGCGCAGAGCGACTGATCGGCAGGAACGCGCGCCTAGCTGTCTCGAGAACCTGGGCCGCGAGCCTGATGTTCTCCGCAACCGTGAGCTCAGGAAACAGGCTGGTGATCTGGAACGAGCGCGACAGACCAGCGGCTTTGGTACGCTCGGGGGCCGCTCCGGTCATGTCCACGCCGTCGATCATGACCTGCCCGCGATGGGGCTTCAGCGCACCGCTGATCAAATTGAACAGCGTCGACTTGCCCGCGCCGTTGGGACCGATAACAGTCGTGATCTTGTGGCGCTGCGCCTGGAAACTGACCTGATCGACTGCCTTCAGGCCACCGAAGGAAATGCCGAGGTCGCGAATGTCGAGGACGGGCGTGATCACGAGACGCTCCCAGATTTGACGGCGATGGGGGACAGGCCTGCCGGCTCCGCGCTGGCCGGAGGAGTCTGCGTCCGGCGATTCAGCAGCACCTCGATGCGCGGCCTCACGAGCCCGGCGAGTCCCTTGGGCAGGAACATCACGCACAACATGAAGAGCAGGCCGATCACGATGAGATGGTGCTCCGTCCAGCTACCGATGATTGATTTCAGGATCACCAGCAGGACCGAGCCATAGATGGCGCCGATCAGCGTGCCGACGCCGCCGAGCACGACGGAGATGACGGCGTTGCCGGAGGTAGCGAAGAACATCAGCTCCGGCGAGACGAAGCCGCGCAGCATCGGGTAGAGCGCACCCGACAGACCCGCGATCAGCCCGGCCAGAACATAGGCCGCCATGCGCGCCTGCCAGACCGAATAGCCAAGGAAGGGCACGCGCCGCTCATTGGCTTTCAGTGCCGTCAAGACGCGGCCGAAAGGCGTGTCGAGCAGGTAGGCCGTCAGAGCGTAGAGGCCCATGATGAACGCAAGCACGAGCAGGAAGAAGCCAGCCGGATTGGCGGCGGAAACCGAAAACGGCCCGAGCCCGATCTCGATGACAGGAATGCCGATCATGCCATCGGAGGCACCGAGTTCGCGGGTGTTGTAGACGACCTTCGCCATGACCTGCGCCAGGCCGAAGGTGATCAGCGCGAAATAGACGCCGCGCACCCGGTTGGCGATCAGCCCTCCGATGATGGCGGCGACCAGCGTCGCCGCCAGAGCCGCGCCCATGGCGAGCCAGAAGGACGGGACCTTCATCAGCGTCAGAGCCGAGACATAGGCGCCGATGCCGAAATACAGCGCCTGGCCCAGCGAGAGCGCGCCAGAGTATCCCAACAGCAGATCGACCGAGAGCGCGAGGCCCGCGAAAATCAGCGCCTCGGTGCCGAGCCGCAGATAGAAGGTGTCGCCGGTCGCAGCGCCCATGGCGGCCAGCCCGATCGAAACCAGGACGAAGAGCAGCGCGAGCAGATGGCTCGCCCGCATGGATTGCGTCAGCCGGTCATGCATGGCCGAGCCTCCCGAAAAGGCCCTGCGGCCGGAACATGAGAAAAGCGACCATGGTCCCGAACACGATCGGATCGGTCCAGACCGGCGAGATCACGAGGCTCGCCAGTGCCTGGACCTGAGTCAGCAGCAGTCCTGCGACGACGGCGCCCCAGATCGAGCCCATGCCGCCGACGATGACGACGGTGAAGGCGAGCAGGATGAAGTCCCGCCCCATCGTCGGGAAGACCGAGTAGATCGGTGCGAGCAGGACGCCGGCGAGCCCGGCGAGGCCGACACCGAAGGCGAAGGTGCCGGCGTAGACAAGCGAAACGGGGACGCCGAGGGAGGCCGCCATGTTGCGGTCGAAAGCGGCGGCGCGGACCATGGCGCCCAGCCTCGTCCTGTAGACGACATAGGCGACCGCCAGCACGATAGCGGCGCCGATCAGGATCAGGAAGAGCCGGTAGTTCGGCAGTATGATGCCGAGGATCTCGGTCGCACCCGGGATCGGGGTGGGCGGACGCTGCGTGTTGGCGCCGAAGATGATCTTCAGCACATCCTCGACGATGAGCCCGAGGCCGAAGGTCACGAGCAGCGTCGTGACATGGCGGTCCTTCGAGTCGAACACCGGCCGGATCAGCAGGCGCTCTGCGGCCATGCCGAGCGGAACCATCAGGACCGGCACAAGCACGAGCAGGAACCAGAAGCCGATTCCGGCTGCGGCGAGCGCCAGCGCAGCATAGGCGCCTATGGCGTAGAATTCGCCATGGCTCATATTGATGACGTCGAGCATGCCGAAGATGATCGTCAGCCCCAGCGCCACGAGAACGACCGCGACCCCGAGCGCGAGCCCGTTCACGACCTGCGGAGCGAGGACGAATTGAAGATAGTCGATTGGGGTCATGGCGGTGCCTCTATGCGGTAGGCCGCGCGAAGCCCCTCTCCACGCGGAGAGGGGAACAGGTCGCGGAGCTCAGAAGCGGGCGCAGGCGTCCGGCCCGATCGCATTCTCGGCGGGGACGTTGTCGATGATGTCGAACTTGCCCTTGTTGACGCGCACGACATACATCGGCTGCATCGCCTGGTGATCGCCGGCGCGGATGCTCTTGGCCCCCTGCGGGGTCTGCCAGGTCAGGCCACGCAGCGCTTCGCGGACCTTGTCGGTCTCGGTCGAGCCCGCTTTCTCGACGGCCGCCTTGTAGGCGAAGAGCAGGCCGTAGCTGTCGGCGCCGTAAAGATCCGGATCCGTCTTGTTGGCCTCGCGGAAGGCGGCGACGAACTTCTTGTTCTCGGGGCTTTCGATCTGCGGCGAATAGCCGACGCCGGTAGCGAAGCCCTCGGCTGCAGCGCCGATCGCCGTGATGTTCTGGGAGGTCACGGTTCCGGACGCCCCGACCACTGTCAGGCCTGAGAGCAGTCCGAAGTCCTGAAGCTGCGTCAGCAGGCGCACCGTGTCGTTGCCGGCGACGGAGGTGTAGACGACCTGCGGCCGCGTAGCACGGATTTGGCCGAAATATTGGGTGTAGTCCTTGGAATCGAGCGGTGCGAACACCTCGCCACCGGTCTGCGCGCCGGATTTCTCGGCACTCGATTTGAAGGCCGCCACCGTGGAGCGGCCCATCTCGTAGTCGGGACCGAGATAGAAGACCCTTGCCTTGGGCTTCTCCTTCGCGAGCCAGGCAGCAAGTGCGACCGATTGCTGTTCGGCGCGTGCATTAACGCGGAACATGTTGGGCGAACACTTGTCGGTGGTGATCGAGTCCGCAAAGGACACCGTCGTCGCCGCGAGCTTGCCATTGCGCTCGGCGAGCTGGGCGACGGCGAGTGTCGAGCCCGAATTGACCGTGCCCGTCAGGAAGTCGACCTTCTCCACCTGGAAGAGCTTCTCGGCCTTCTGCACGGCCACGGAGGGGTTGGCCTCCTCGTCTTCGAAGACCAACGAAACCTGGCGGCCGGCAATTCCGCCCGCGGCGTTGACCTCCTTCGCAGCGAGCTCGAGGCCCCAGCGCACCTGTTGGCCGATCGGCGTGTAGGTTCCCGAAAGCGGCGTAACCACGCCGATCTTGATCGGACCGCTCTGGGCGAGCGCACTACCCGACAAGGCGGTAACGGCGAGCAGACTGCCGATGAGGGTCTTGATGGTCCCGGATGTCATGGTCGTTTCCCTTTATGTCTTGCTTGTTGTTGTCATCGTGAAGGCTTAGGCAGCCGCGCGGACTGGTTCTCCCGCGCGGGTCTTTATGGCGGTGGTCAGCCTTGCGACGCAGACGAGCCGATCGCCGCCGCGCGCGTCGATATGGACCTCCCATTCGTGGGTCTGACGGCCGAGATACAGCGGCCGGGCGGTCGCACGGATCGTCTCGCCCGGGCTTAGGAGCCGGCAATGATTGGCCTTGATGTCGAGCCCGCAGACGCTGTGCGTTTCGGCCTCGACCGCCATCTGGCTCGCCAGCGTGGCAACCGCTTCGGCAAGGGTAAGAGCGACGCCAGCCTGCATCAGGCCTACGCCCTGCACCTGCGCCGGAAGAACGGAAAGGTCCGCCGACAACCAGTCGGCCCCGATCTCAATGAAGCGAATGCCGAGCTGCTCTGCGAACGTCCCGCGCATCAGCAACGCAAGATCATCGAGCGACCAGGCAGTCTTCCACAGTGTTTCGGGGCGCTGCATGGAATCAGCTTCCGATGAACTTCGGCGCGCGCTTGGCGTGGAAGGCCTCGACGCCCTCGCGGAAGTCGTCCGACTGGCGCAGGCGGCTGTAGCAGTGACCCTCGAGCTCGATCGCAATCGAGAGGGTCGAATCCTCGGTATCGTTGAGGAGCTTCTTGGCGGTGCGCTGCGCCATCGGCGAGAAGCCGCGCAGTTCCTCGACCAGCCGGTCCGTCGCCGCTTCCAGTTCGCTGTCGGGCACGCATTCTGTCGCCACGCCCCAGTCATAGGCCTGTCGACCGGGAATGCGCTTCGAACGCATCACGATGTCCTTGGTGCGGGTGATCCCGACCATCTTCTGCAGCCGGGCCGAGCCTCCGGAACCGGGGATCTGGCCGAGTTTCTGCTCGGGCAGCGCGTATTGGCAGGTTTCCGAGACGATGCGGAAATCGCAGGCGAGCGAGATCTCGAAGCCGACGCCGAAGGCATAGCCGCGATTGGCGACGACCACCGGCTTGGCGCAGCGCGCCGGCGCGGCGATGTTCCAGGCAAGCTTCGAGACATGCTCTGGCGAGGCATCGAGGAAGCCCTTGATGTAGCCGCCCGAGGAGAAGTTCTCACCAACGGCGCGCAGCACGATCACGCGGACGCGGTCGTCCTCATCGAGCGCTTCGAAGACCTTTCGCAACTGGTCGCGCTGCGGCATCGAGATCACGTTCATCGGCGGGCGGTTGAGGATGATGTCGGCACGCTCACGAGCCGCATCGATCTCGACGGTGAAGCCATCCAGATCGATCAGGGCCGGGTGGATCGGGGTGACGGCGTTCATGAGAAACCTTTCTTTGGCGAATGTGCTGATCAGGGTTTTGAGATCTTGAATTGCGATCTCAGGCAGCGGCGCTGCCGGAGGACTCGGGCTCGAACTCGCCTGCGACGAGTTGGCGACGCAGCAGCTTGCCGACGGGCGACTTCGGGATCGCCTTGACGAATTCAAAGCGGCGCGGCCGCTTGAAGTTGGCGAGCCCCGTCGCCTTGCAATGGGCATCGAGCTCTTCGGCTGTGACCGCGCCCTTACGCTGGACGAAGGCGACGACGACCTTGCCCCAGCGCTCGTCGGGCAGGCCGACGACCGCAACCTCCAACACGCCGGGATGCAGCGACAGGCAGCTCTCGATCTCGACCGGCGAGACGTTCTCGCCCCCGGTGATGATCATGTCGTCGACGCGGCCGGAGACGTAGAGATCACCGTCGGCGTCGAAATATCCGGTGTCGCCCGTGAAATACCAGCCGTCGCGCAGCGACTTGGCGTCGGCTTCGGGGCGCTTCCAGTAGCCCTCGAAAGCCTCGTCGCTCGCGGCGAGCGCGACGATCTCGCCCTCCTCGCCGGGCGCTGCGATTTCATGGGCCGATTTCGCCCCGAGCTTGACCACCCGGATCAACTGGTTGAGGCCGGCCTTGCCGGCCGAGCCCGGCTTTTCAGCGGCTTTCTGGTTGATGGTGAAGGTGTAGATTTCCGACGAACCGTAATGGTTGACGAAGAGCTCGGGGGAGAAGGCGTCCGTCAGCTGGCCGAGCAGACCGTCCGTCATCGGCGCGCCGGCGAAGCCGAGCTTGCGGACGCTGGAGACGTTGGTCTGCGCGAAGCGCGGGTGGTGGACGACGTCATGATACAGCGTCGGCACAAGGTAGAGGTTGCTGATGCCCTCCGCCTCGATCAGCTCCAGTGCCCTGGTCACGTCGAAGCGCGGCAGGCAGACGAAGACGCCGCCGATCAGCGACATGGCGATGAGCGAGCGCACGCCCATGGTGTGATAGAGCGGCATCACGCCAAGCGTGCGTTCGCCGCGGCCATAGAGGTTCTGGGCGACGTGGGCGAGGCCCGCCATGCGCTCGGCCCGGTGCCGGCGCGGTACGCCCTTGGGCTTGGCGGTGGTGCCCGACGTGTAAAGCATCAGCGACAGTGCGTCGGCCGCCACGCGCGGCTTGGCAACGGGCGCCGCTACCGCGATCATTTCGGCGAAGGTCAGTTCGGCCCGCCCGGCATCGGCGCCGACAGCAATCCGCGGGATTGCGACCGCCCTTTGGCTTTCGGTCATCGACTGGCTTGCGACGGCCTCGAAGGCGATGGCCTTGGCGTCGCAGTTCTCCAGAACGAAGTCGATCTCATCTGGCTTCGCGCGCCAGTTGATCGGCGTGATCGTCAGCCCGGCAAACTGGCAGGCCCAGTGCAGGCTCGCCGCTTCCCAGCGGTTCTGGAGCACGGTGACGAGGTGATCGCCGGCTTTCAGGCCCATGCCATCGAATGCAGAGACCAGCGACGAAATTTTGTCGAGCCAATGCGCATAGGTCAGGCGGACGTCGCCGTCGACGATGGCAAGCGCATCGGGGTCCCGTGCCGCGCTCGCCATGAAGCTGGTGCCGAGGTCAAACATTGGCAGGCTCCCGAGCCTGAGAGTGCGGCGCAGGCTCGCCCCGCAGGATGGCAGCGGCCTCGAGCGCCGCCCTGATGATGGGGGTGTAGCCGGTGCAGCGGCAGAGATGGCCACCGACGACCTCGCGCAGCGCCTGCTCGCTGGGGGCCGGCTCCTCGCGCAGATAGGCGTCGAGCGAAACCAGGATGCCTGCGGTGCAGAAGCCGCATTGCAGCGCATGATGGCGCCGGAACGCAGCCTGCATCACCGAAAGTCTATCCTGACCAGGCGCAAGCCCCTCGACCGTGGCAACGTCGCGGCCTTCGAGCTGGACTGCGAGCGTGAGACACGCGCGGGCAGGTTGGCCGTCGATCTGGATCGTGCAGGCACCGCAGACGCCGTGCTCGCAGCCGACATGAGTGCCGGTCGCGCCCAAGCCATGGCGCAGGGCGTCGGTCGCAAGCAGGCGCGGCTCGGCCTCCAGCGAGACCGGTTTGCCGTTCAGCGTGAAGCCGACACGGTGGCGGCTTGCGGCGTTCAGGCGCGGCATCGCTTGGCCTCCTCGATCGTGGACAGGCCGAGCGAGCGCACGAGGTCGCGCCGCAGCCGCGCGGTGGCGTGGAGATCCTCGCGGGCATCGAGTTCCCAGGCGAAGACGTTCAGCGCGTCGGTGAGCGCAGAACCGTCGAGCAGGGGAAAGCTGCGGCGCTCGGGCTTGTCGGCGACGCCGGCGACAGCGAGATGGATCGCGTCGCCCGTCACGACTGCTGCGCAGCCGACGATGGCGAAGTCGCCATGGCGGCGCGCGACCTCGCGGAAGGCGTAGCCGCTTCCTGGTTTGGCGGCGGGAAAAGCGACGGCCTCGATCAGCTCGTCATCGCCCCTGTCGGTCACCATCATGCCGCCGAAGAATTCGCTCGCCTTCACGCTGCGCCGCTTGCGGCGCGAACGCAGCCGGATCTCGCCATCGAGCGCGACGAGGCAGAGTGGGATCTCGGCGCTGGGATCGGCATGGGCGACCGAGCCGCAGACCGTACCTCGTGCACGAGTCTGGTAATGGCCGAGCCAGGGCAGCGCTGCCGCCAGCAGAGGCTGTTCGCCGGCAAGGCCCGGACGCCTCATCAGTACGGCCTGACGGACGCCGGCCGACACCACGGTCGCATCACCCTCGCGCCCGATCCGGTCGAGCCCAGCGATGTTCATGATGTCGATCAGCACCGACGGCTTGGCGAGGCGCATGTTCAACATCGGCAGCAGCGATTGGCCGCCAGCGATGATACGAGCATCGGAACCGTGCTTGTCGAGCGCCTCGAGCACCTCCGTGAGGTCGCCGGCCCGAATGTAGTCGAAGGCTGCGGGCTTCATGCGTACCTCCGCAACAGGCGGGCGAAAAAGCCTGGCCGGGAGGGCGAGGCCTTACGCGCCAATGCCGCGAAGAACTGGCCGATGATGGCCTTGGCGGCGCCGTCAAGAAGCCGGCCTCCGATCGCGGCGACCTTGCCACCGACGGCCGCCTCATAGGTGTAGGCGATGAGCGTGCCACCGCCCTCGCCCGGCGACAGCATCACGCGGCCCGAGCCGCCGCCGGTGCCGAGCGCACCCGAGACCGAGCCGGTCAGGGTCGCGGCCTGCGGCGCGACGAGATTGGAGAGCTTGATCTCGGCCTTGTAGCGGCCCTTCACGGGACCGACGCCCAGCGTGACATCGGCCTTGAAATGCGTGTCCGACAGCTTCTTGACGCCGTGACAGCCGGGGATGATCGAGGCGAGCGTGTCGACATCGAGCAGCATCGCCCAGACCGCGTCCGGCCCCGCTGCAACCTTGGCCTGCCCTTCGCCACGCAAAGCGCGGTCACCGGGCTTTGCCGTCACGGCAGTCTTCGCGGCCGTCCGATGGGATGCGGGAAGCGAAGGCTCAGGCGCGGCGACAAGGGCGGCGACCCTGGCAGGCGTCAGCGGAAGGTCGAGTTGCGCGACGCCGAGCGCGTCGGCGACCGCATTGGCAAGGCAGACCGGCGTCGACATGCAATTGCCTTCGCCGACGCCCTTGGCGCCGAGCGGCGTGAAGGGCGACGGCGTCTCGATATGCAGAATGTCGATATCGGGCGTCTCGGTCGCCGTTGGGAGCAGGTAGTCGGCGAAGGTGCCGGTCAGGAAGGCACCGTCAGCGGCATAGGCGAGTTCCTCGTAGAACGTCGCACCCAGCGCCTGGGCGAAGCCGCCCCGGATCTGTCCGTCGACCATGCCGGGATGCAGGATCCGTCCACAGTCATGCATGGTGACGTAGCGGTCGATGCGGACCTTGCCGCTTCCGGGCTCGACCTCGACACCGGCCATATCGAAGATGAAGCCGTGGCAAAGCGATGAATTGACCTGATCGTCCTCGCTCGGCGCAGACAGCTCGGGCGGCGTCCAGAAGGCAGTCTCGCGGATCGCCTGGTCGATACCGGCGGGCAGCAGCGCCGGCGACCAGTGGCTCAACGCCGCGACGCGGCCGAATGGGATCGTCTTGTCGGGTTGGCCCTTGGCGAAGACCGCGCCACCGGCGAATCCGATCTGACCTGGATCGGCACCCAGCTGGCTTGCCGCGATCAAGCCGAGCTTGTCGCGCAGGCGGGTGGCGGCGAGATGGGCAGTGCCGGCGACAGCGGCGGCGAAGCGGCTGGAGTAGTTGCCCGAGGCGATCGACCAGGCGTCCTTGCCCGTATCGAGATCGGCGACGATACGGACGTCATGGTGCGACAGGCCGAAAACATCGGCGACGACCTGCGCCAGCACGGTGCGGTGGCCCTGGCCCTGCGGCACCGAAGCGACATGGACGCTGACCGAGCCGACCGGATCGAGCGACACCGTCGCGGTGGCCTGGGCACCGTTCTTCGGCCCGGCCTTTTTCCGCTCGGCGGCGGTCAGAACAGTGGTGATGTAGCCCATATTGGAGACGCTGGGTTCGACAGCAGCGGCAAAGCCGATGCCGTAGCGCCTGCCGGCGGCACGGGCGGCATCGCGACGAGCCTCAAGCTCGGCGAGCCGGCCCTCGGCCAAGGCGAGGTCGAAGGCCTGGACGTAGTCGCCGGAATCGTAGAGCGCGCCCGAGGCCGTGCGATAGGGAAAGGCGCCGAACGGAATCAGGTTGGCGCGGATCACCTTGAGCGGATCGAGCCCGAGCTCGACCGCGATCCGTTGCATCAGCCGCTCCAGCGCGTAGTAGACCTGCGGGCCGCCAAAGCCGCGCACGAGACCCGTCGGAGCCTTGTTCGTCAGCACGACGCGGTTGCGGATGGCGAGATTCCGGATGTCGTAGGCCCCGGTCATGTTGCCATGCATGCGGTAGAGCGTGGCAGGCTCGGGGGCGCGCGGATACGCGCCGCAATCCTCGACCTGATCCCAGTCCAGCGCGGTGATGCGGCCCTCCGCCGTGACGGCGGCCTTCAAGGTCGTGACGCGGTTGGTGGCGGCGACGGCCGCGCCCAGATGTTCGAGCCGGTCCTCGATCCATTTCACCGGCCGGCCGGCAATGCGCGCGGCAATGCCGATCAGTACGGCGTAGGGCGCGACGCCCTGCTTGACGCCGAAGCTGCCGCCCGAATCCGGCGGCATGCGCAACCGCAGGCGGTTGCCGGGAACCTTCAGGCAGCGCGCAAGCACCGCATGGATGCTGAAGGGGCCCTGGAAATTGGCGAGGATGTCGTAGGCGTCTTCATGAGGATCGTATTCGGCGACGACGCCAAAGGTCTCCATCGGCGCGCCGGTGTTGCGCGGATAGGCGATGGAGACGGAAACCTGATGCTCGGCTTTGGCGAAGGCCGCCTCAGGGTCGCCGTAGCGAAAATGCCGGTCGCTGACGAGGTTGGCGCCAGCTCTCTCATGCAGCAACGGCGCGTCAGGCTCGAGAGTCGCGAGCGTATCGACGACGCAGGGCAGCGCGCTGTATTCGACCTCGACCGCGTCGACTGCGTCCTCGGCGAGATAACGATCCTGCGCCACCACGATGGCGACGGGCTCGCCGACATAGCGCGCGCGCTCGACTGCCATCGGCCAGTTCTCGACCGCGACCTTGAGGCCCGCGACCATGGGCGCAGTGAGCTTTGCAAGGTCGCGACCGGTGATGACGGCCACGACGCCGGGCATGGCGGCAGCAGCGGTAATGTCGATCCCGAGAATGTCGGCATGCGCGTGAGGCGAGCGCAGAATCGCCGCCTGGAGGGTACCGGGCCTCGTGCCGAGATCGTCAACGAAACGCCCGCGGCCGGTCAGCAGAGCCGCGTCCTCGACGCGCTCCACAGATTGACCGGTCCACGAAATGGTTTCGATTTTCACTGACGTCTGCTCCCGAGGACGCTCTTGAGAACGGCGTCTGGGAGCTAGGTTCTGCGATCAGGCGTGGCGGCGCGATCCCGCGGAGTCTCGCGGCTTACCGAAAAGTCTCAAAATCGAGGAAATCCAGGACAGTGCAGAACTACGCCGGGATTACGCCCCCGGCGGGCGAGCGCGATCAGCGGCCGAGTCGAGCGACCTGGCGAAACTCGCTCGGGGCGACGCTGCAATGGTCGCGGAAGAAGCGTGTGAAGTGCGCTGGGGCACTGAAGCCGAGCCGGTTTCCGATTGTCGAGAAGGTCTCGTCGCCCTCGACGATTGCTCCCACAGCCAGCTCGACCTTGAGCACGTTCAGGAAGACATGCGGCGTCACGCCAACCGAATCCTCGAAGATGCGGAAGAAATGCGCTCGCGAAAGGCCGGATTCCCTAGCAAGCTTGTCGATGCTGTGCGAGGCTGCAGGGTTGGATCGCATCAGCGAGATGGCCCGGCCGACACGCCAGTCGACCGCGTTGGAGCGGGCGATCTCGCGCAGCGAAGCGCCAATCGAGCGCCAGGGCGTGAAGCGCTCGATCACGGCGATCATCAGTTCCGAGAGCAGATGCTCCTGCCGCCGCGACGCGCCGGGTTCGTGCACCATCTCGGCGGCAAGATCGAGCGCGGTCTGGCGAATATGGGCCGTGACTTCCCCGGCAGAGTGCTCGAAGAAGCCGGGCGCACCGCTGGCGGCCCAGTTCGGCCGGAAGCTGCGAAGCCAGTCCGGCTCGATATAGAGCGCCAGGATCAGAGCGTTCTTGCGCCTGGGGTCATGGATATAGGCGTGCGGCTCCCAGGCGTTGACCAGCACCGCGAGATCCCCTGTCAGCGGGGCGACATGGTCGCCAACGAGAAACTGGGTGTCGTCGCCATCCACCTTGAGCAGGACATGGCAATGGGGATGCGCGTGCCGGACCAGGCTCCGGTCCATGTCCAGCAGCGCCACCCGTCCGAAAGCTCCATGCGCGATGCGCAAGGCATCCGACATGCCGTTTCCTCGCCCAGGCTGATTTTCAGCTCATTGTCTTTCAGGCGATAATGTAGTGGCCGGCTCCCGGCCACCGCAAGGGGGCCCCTCGTTGGGTGCAACAGATAGCAGCCCTCGTATCGGCTTGCTTTCGCAAGCCGCGCTAGCAGTTCGAGACGATGAAGCATGTCAACATCGTGCCGCCCGGACGGATGCGCGCCGGTTTGTTTCAGGCGCTGGCGCAGCAGCAGCTGAAGCGCGACGTCGCGATCTCCGTGACCAACTTCTTCGCGGCAGCCGAGATGGTAGCGGTGACCGACTATTGCGCCACCCTGCCCTCGCTCATCTGCCGACAGCTGATGCACGACCCCCGGCTGAAGGTCCTGCCCGCCCCGTTCGACCTCGGCAGCTTTCCTGTCGAGATGGCCTGGCACGTCCGTTACCGCCACGATCCCGCCCACCGCTGGCTACGGGCGCTGATCGGCGAAGTCATCACCGACTTCAAGGACAAGACGGCAGCAACAGCCATGACGTCGCCAACGTGATGGACTTCATTCGGCCGGGCGACGCCGGTTGAATTTCACAAACATTCCTTAGGGTCAGGACTCGTTGATCACAGCCAGAAGATGACGGTGGCAGCGAGGGCGATGGCGGAGAAGAAGGCCGTAGGGCAGCGATCGTAGCGGGTGGCGACGCGGCGCCAGTCTTTGAGGCGGCCGAACATGATCTCGATGCGGCTGCGGCGCCGATAGCGGCGCTTATCGTACCGGACGGGCTCGTTGTGCGACCTGCGGCCTGGGATGCAAGGCTGGATGCCCTTGGCCTGAAGAGCGTCCCTGAACCAGTCGGCGTCGTAGCCGCGGTCGCCGAGCAGCCACTGCGCTTTTGGGAGGTCGTCCAGCAGCGCGGCCGCACCGGTGTAGTCGCTGACCTGACCGGCGGTCATGAAGAAGCTCAAGGGGCGACCGTTCGCGTCGGCGACGGCATGGAGCTTGGTGTTCATGCCGCCTTTCGTGCGTCCGATCAGGCGGCCGAGATCCCCCTTTTTACCCGCAGGCTCGATGCCGTGCGGTGCGCCTTCAGGTAGGTCGCGTCGATCATCACCGTTTTGGGTTCGGCGCCCACCGCAGCCAGACCTTCCATGATGCGCGTGAAAACGCCTGCCTCACCCCAGCGCTTCCAGCGGTAGTACAGCGTCTTGTGCCGGCCGTACGCGCCAGGAGCATCGCGCCAGCGCAGCCCGTTGCTGTTGACGAACACGATGCCGCTCAGCACCCGCCGGTCATCCACTCGAGGCTTGCCGTGGCTCTTCGGAAAGAACGGCCGCAGCCGCTCCATCTGCTCATCCGTTAGCCAAAACAGGTCGCTCATCCCGGTCTCCTCGCGGAGCCTGAATCAGATCGCAACGCTCATATCAATGGGTCCTGACCCTAAGGCCCCTGCAACGCATCGGGCGTCATGATCGCGGCCACGGGCTCGCGGCTTCACCATGTCCGCCTTACGGGGCGCACTCCAGCTACGCCCGCGCCTTAAAAGGACTCTTCCAGCATGCGGGCGTAATCTTTCGCCGTCGCGGGCTTAGGGTTTGTTGCGCTGGAGTGATCTGCCACTGCTGCATTAGCGATTTCTGAGAAAACAGCTTTGGGAACGCCCATGGCGGAAAGCGATCCGGGCATCCCAATTTTGGACACCAGTCCCCTCACCCATTCGGCAAGATCCGCGTCGTCGGGCAGTCCGAGTACCTGGCGAATTCGAGCATACTTCTCAGGCACGGCCGACGCATTGAAACGCAGGACGGCAGGCAGCAGCACAGCATTCAAAGTACCGTGGTGCAGCGACACCTCCTTCAGACCTCCCAGCGGATGCGACAGTGCATGGACCGCTCCGAGACCCTTCTGGAAGGTGAGGCCGCCTTGGAGCGCGGCCATCAGCATCTCGGAACGAGCTTCGAGATCGCTACCATCTGCGACTGCCCGTTCGATGTGAGCCACGGCCCTCGCCAAGCCGTCGAGAGCGATCGCCTCCGCCGGCGGATTATATCGGGGGCTGAGATAGGTTTCCAAGCAATGGGTAATAGCGTCCATGCCCGTAGCCGCGGTCAACCAGGCTGGCATCCCCACCGTCAGATCGGGATCGCAGATGGCGAGGCGCGGGATGAGGTGTGGCGAGATAAAGCCAAGCTTGCGACCGTCATCGAGCGTGATCAGGGCTGCGCGCCCGACCTCCGAGCCCGTCCCCGCGGTCGTCGGAATTGCGATAACCGGAGCCACTCGCGCAGTAATTTTGGGTATGCCACCGAGAATCGCCGCGAAGGTCTCCAGCGGCTCATTGTGGGTTGCCAGAAGCGCCACACCCTTGGCCAGATCGATAGGCGACCCACCGCCAATCGCGATGAGGCCATCGCAATCATTGGCGGAATACTCACTAAGCGCGGAGCGAACAGCAGCCTCGGTGGGGTTTGACGGCGTATCGGCGAACACCGGAGCAGACGTGATCGACGGAGCGGCCGTTCCGACCTTGTCCAGCAAGCCCGCTGCGACAACACCGCGATCGGCGATGAGAAGGGGGCGCTTGATACCTAGGTTGGCTAGTTCCGCCTCGAGGCTGGAGAGCTCGCCAAAGCCAAATTTGACGTTCGTCAGATAGGTGATGAGCGACATGGCCCCTCCTCGATTTGCAAACTCGAAACCCAAAAGGGCTTGCCTTAACAGATACTATCCAGATAGTATGTTAAGATCAAGCGTTCCTCGAAATGGGATGATGGACAAAATGATGGACCGGGAGAGCTATGAGTCATTCCGCGACGGCCTCCGCCGCTTGGCAGGAGCCCGGATTGAGCCGAATGCAGCGCGCTTTGATTCTGAGGCGCGTTTTCCCGAGGAATCCCTTCATGCGTTCAAGGAGCTCGGTCTTGTATCGCTGGCGTTTCCGGAGAACGACGGTGGTCAAGGCGGGGACGTTCTGTCTCAGGTGATGGCGCTTGAAGAACTTGGTCGGGTCTGCGCAACGTCCTCGCTAACGCTGATGGTGATCTGGGCTGGCTTGGTGCCGATCTCCAAGCACGGATCCCAAAAACTTCGCGATGAGGTTATTCGCCCTGCTATGAGTGGCGACACCGTCGCGTCCATCTGCCTCACGGAGCCAGCCGGTGGCTCAAACTTGTTCGGCCTCAAGACAAAAGCCGAGAAGCAAGCCGATGGCTGGGTCCTCAACGGCCAGAAGCGCTACATCACCAATGCCACGAGGTCCGACTGGTACACGGTCCTCGCGCGAACCGGTGAGAAGACCCTGGGCCTCTTCGCAGTTCACAAGGACGACTCTGGTCTTGTTCTAGGGGCTCGCGAAAAGAAAATGGGCATCAAGGGCAGCCCTACCGCCGACGTGACGTTTGAGAACTGCCGCATTCCTGCTCATCGCGCGATCGGCGATCCCAACCAAGGGCATCGGTACATCACCGATTCGCTGACCTGGACCCGAGCACTGATCGGCGGCCAAGCACTCGGAATTGCGCAAGGGGCGCTCGATCAGGCGGTGAAGTACACGTCGGAGCGCGAACAGTTCGGCGAAACGCTTTCGCGCTTCCAAATGGTCAGAGCCAAGATCGCCGATATGGCAACCAAGGTCGAAGCGGGGCGCGCACTACTCTATAGCGCGTGCGCCGCCATCGATAACGGCTCTGCCGACGCCCGGGCGCTGGCTTCCATGGCTAAGCTCTTCTGCAGCGACTCTGCCATGGAAGTTACGACGGAGGCGGTCCAGCTTCACGGCGGCTCGGGCTATCTCGCCGACTTCCCCGTCGAACGGATGATGAGGGATGCGAAGATCACCCAGATTTACGAGGGCGTGAACGAGATCCAGCGGTTGATCATCGCGAAGCATGTCTACGATCGGGCGGGAGCGCGATAGCGCACATTTCCAAGCTCTTCCGTCCTTTAGCGGCGCCGGGCTAGCGCGGCGCCTGGGAGTTAAATCGCCATGGTCTCCCCGAATACCCCCAGCCTGCAGGGCATCAGGGTTCTTGATCTGTCGAGGCTCGCGCCTGGCCCCTATGCGTCGATGATCCTTGGGGACATGGGCGCGGAAGTTGTTGTGGTCGGGGGCGGGCCGGGTAGTCTGCCCATTCCCGCCTTCGCTCGGGGCAAAGCGCTCATAAATCTGGATCTGAAATCTGGTCTTGGTCGAGAGGCTTTGCTGCGGCTTGTCACGACATCGGACGTCCTGATCGAAGGGTACCGCCCGGGTGTCACGTCACGGCTAGGCATCGACTACGACACATTGAAGAAAACCAACCCTCGCTTGGTCTACTGCTCTTTGACTGGTTACGGCCAAGACGGCCCTCTTTCGCAGGAGGCTGGCCACGACATCAATTATGTGGCGCTGTCTGGGGCTCTCGGCGCATTCGGCCCGGTGGGCGATGTGCCGAGTTTCCCCCTAAACCTTCTGGCAGACTTTGCGGGTGGCAGCCTGTTCGCTGTCATTGGAATTCTGTCCGCCCTTTACGCGCGGGGGCACAGTGGTCAGGGCCAGCATATCGATGCCGCGATGGTAGATGGTTGCTTGTCGCTTATGGCGATGCACTTCGCGGATTGGGGTAAACCAGTGCTACAGTCGCGTGGAGATGGCCTGGTTGCCGGCTCTTCTCCCTACTATCGCTGTTATGCTTGCTCAGATGGGAAGTTCGTCGCAATCGGACCTCTGGAACGTCGCTTCTTTGAGAATCTCTGGAACGGCCTCGGATTTCTCGATCCCGCTCCCCCTCAATTTGATCGAGGGACTTGGCCGGAGATGGCCGACCGCTTTGCTGCTGCGTTCGCCACGCGTCCGCGCGACGAATGGGTGAGCCACTTTGCAGGCAAGGACGCCTGCGTGTCCCCGGTCCTGGATCCAGAGGAAGCCGTCGATCATCCTCACAATCGCGGCCGCCACGCCACGTTTGGACGCGAGGCTCCGGTTCTAGCGCCGATAATGCAAGGACTTGAAGGTGCTCCCCGAGAGATCGACCTAACTGACAAAACCACCCAGGTTCTGTCCGAGATTGGTTTTTCCGCCGAGCAGATCAAAGCTGCGCGCGGCGGAAATGCCCCCATTTCCGGTCTTGCCTGGCCGCCGTTTTGATGCCGGCGGAGAAAAAATGTAAGGCAGTTGAATTCGGCCTGATAATTAGTCCCATGGTCAATGCGAGCGAAGCTTCAAGGCGAACGGTATGACCGGAACCTCAGCCCAAAAAGTGAATAAGAAGGCGCTCCTACGCGAAGAAAGCATCTATCGGCTTACCCAAGCCGCGTTTCGTATCGTCGTTTCGAAAGGCTATCAGGCGTGCACCCTCCAGGAGATAGCCGAAGCGGCGGGACTCACCAAAGGAGCGGTATATTTCTACTTTGAGAGCAAAGAGAATCTGCTTCTGCATCTCTTGGATGTCGCTGAGAAGGATATCGTCGATCCGCTTTTCGATCATCTCAAGAATCTTTCAGCCCCAGCTGCTGAAAAGATTGCTGCCTTCTTCAAATTCACATCTCGGCAGGGCATCGATAGACCTGATGAGCTCTTATGCTTGATCAAGATGTCGATCGAGAGCCGCAGCTCCACCGAAGTGGCAGATGTGAAAATATCGGCTATCTATCAGCGCATCTACCGAATGCTCGAAGAGATTATCGAGCGAGGAAAGCTCGCGGGCGAACTCGCGACGACGCTACCCACGAAGGAGTTCGCCATGCTCGTAGTCGCGACGCACGATGGCATGATGCTGGAGTGGCACCGTCGCGGCGGGAATATTGACGGTCGGCTGTTCGTGCGGACCGTCTGGCAGACGTTTCTCAACGGGATCGTGCCCCCTCCTCCGGTTGATCCCCATCTTCGCCCTTACGTCCTTTTTGCTGACCGCTCTTGAACCAGCTGCTTGAGCCTGATTCCGACTTGATGCCTGTCCCAGGTGTGAACGCCGACACCGCCATCCCGAAGCTCACGTTTTTTCAGCTTGTTCGTCGGCGTGCGGGGCAACGAAGGCATGATCTCGATATAGCGCGGTACCATGAAGTGCGGCAGCCGGGCAGCC
The DNA here is from genome assembly GCF_011764485.1 of Bosea sp. ANAM02. Classification (NCBI taxonomy): domain Bacteria; kingdom Pseudomonadati; phylum Pseudomonadota; class Alphaproteobacteria; order Hyphomicrobiales; family Alloboseaceae; genus Allobosea; species Allobosea sp. ANAM02. The sequence continues at coordinate 4,734,746 of NZ_AP022848.1, forward strand.
AGGAATGCCAGGATGTCCGCCGGTTCGAAGGCGCGGTCGAGAGCGACACAGAGCTTGATATCGTCATCGCCTTCCATTCCCGAAGGAACGCCGACGGCCGCGGCTTCGCGGACCCCGGTAAGCTGCAGCGCTGCAGCTTCGATCTCATACGATGAGATGTTTTCTGCTCGCCGCCGAATGCGATCCTTGATGCGATCGAGGATGAAAAAATACCCGTCATCGTCGCGCCATCCAGCGTCACCGGTGTGGAACCAGAGATTGCGCCAAGCCTCGACCGTCGCCTCAGGCGCACCGAGATAGCCCGCGAAACTGGTCCAGGGGAGCCTGGGTCTCACGACTATCTCTCCGGTCTCGCCGGGGCGGAGCTCTCTGTCCGTCTCCGGGTTGACGATCCGCACATCGAACCAATCGTCCATTGGCTTTCCGCAGGATCCGAGGGGATGCCCGCCGTCAAAAGACGTCCAGCATGGGCAGGTCACCTCCGTCATCCCCCACATTTCGATGCCCCTCAGGTCAAACCGCTGCTCGAACGCGCGACCGATGGATTTCGGCAGCGGGCAGCACATCAAACGCCGAAGCCGGTGATTTCGATCGTCTGCTGCAGGGGCGGTTGCATGGATCATTTCGATCATGGGGCCGTGAGCGATGCCCACCGTTGCTCCAACGCGTCTTATCGTGGCCAACCAAGCTTCAGCATCGAATTTTCGATCCAGCACAAGGTGTCCGCCGGCTATGAATGTCGCGAGTACTCCCATGAACTTGCCGGCGATGTGATGAAGAGGATGCGCATTGTAGTACACGTCATCCGCAGAGAGCCTCGTGTTGACAATCACCTGGTGGGCGAGCAGGCAGACCTGTGCATTTGGCAGCAGCACCGCCTTAGACGGGCCCGTCGTACCTGACGTGAACATCACGACTGCGGGGTCTTGCGGCTCGACCTGGCGGGTCGGTAAGGGCCGTCGGGCTTCGACAATCTCTTCATACCGCGCGAATTGCAGGTGGTGGCCGTCGTCAGGCGCTTCACTCGATCCAACGAGGATAACGTGCGTCAGAAAGGGAAGCTGTTCGCGAACCTCGAGGAGGCTGTCGAGGAGCGTTGTGTCGACTAGCGCCACTTTCGGCTGCGTGGTGGCGAGCACATGGGTAAGCAGCTCGCCGCGGTAGGCGGAGTTGACCGTGACGTCGACCGCGCCAATGAGGCTGGCGGCCATCCAGCCATGGAGCGCGGGGATGCCGTTGGGACAAAGCACCGCGACCGTGTTTCCGACTGCGACTCCACACTCCGAGTAAAAGTGAGCAAGCGCCGACGCACGCTCAATGAACCGGCCATAAGTTTCGGTGGGTCCGCCAATCTCGCTGACAAATGGAAAATCGGGAGATGACGCAAGCCGCCGGAGGGCTACTTCGCGGACCGTCCACCTATCAGGCGTCAGCATATCCAAGAGCGATCCGTTCATAGCTTCCTCCAAACGTTCTTCTTTTTCGCCCGTTTGATCCACCGGTCACAAGCCGGTTGCAAACTCAAAAAATATTACATACCATCCGGCTAGTATTCTTAGGACAGGCACTCTGATGACGCAAGCTAGCCCGCCATTGCCAACGTCCCGCGGCGCGCTTTCCGGAGTTCGCGTAATCGAGCTCGGCATGGTGATGCAAGTCCCGCTCGCTGGCCAGATGCTCGGCGACTATGGGGCCGATGTTATCAAAGTGGAGCGCCTGTCCCCTGGCGAAATTCTTCGGACGCTCGATCCGGTAGCCAACGAGAAGGGTGGCATCAGCTGCTATTATGCGGCGCTGTGCCGGAACAAGCGAAGCTTGGCCCTCGACATCAAATCTGAAGAAGGCCGCGATCTGCTTCTTCGCCTGATCGACAGTGCGGACGTCCTTCTTCACAACTTTCGTCCCGGAGTGATGGAGCGTCTCGGACTTTCGTTCGAGGACCTCGAAAAGCGGAACCCGCGCCTGATCTATGCCGTCGGCTACGCCTTCGGAGCCACAGGTCCGATGGCGAAAATGCCCGGCCAGGACATGCTGGCGCAGTCTTATAGCGGCTTCGCAATGAGCGGGGTCGAGGAAGGCGCAGTTCCCCAAATCACGAACACACCCATCATCGATTATATGACCGCCTTATCCCTGACCCAAGGCATCTTGGCCGCGCTGGTCGAACGATCCTCGTCCGGGCGGGGGCAGAAGATCGAAACATCGCTCCTCGATGTGGCCTTCGCCGCGCAAGTGCTGGAGCAGTCGAGCATCGCGATGCACAGCCAGCGCACGAGCTGGGTCAAGCAGTCGATGCGCTTTAAGACCACCGACGGGTGGCTCGTTGTGCTGACCCTCTTCCGCGACAACCCGCTAAGGGGGTTGTGCGCTGCTTTCGATGTGCTGGATTTCAGCGGGCAGCCAAAGTTCGCGACACGCGATCTCCAAGTCAAAAACATCGCAGAAATAGAGGAGTACTTTCGACCGCTCGTGGCCGAGTTTTCGACCGCCGAGTGCGTTGAAAGGTTGTCAGGACAGGACATCCTGTGCTCGCCGATCAATACACTGGAGCAAGCCGCTGCGTCCCCGCAGATCCGCAACAACGGAATGGTTTGGTCGGTCCCCGTTTCCGGGTACGGCGACGTCGCACTTGCGGGCAACCCGGTCAAACTTTCGCGCACACCTCCTGAGCTCAGGATTTCCCCTGCGGAACTGGGTGCGCATGCCAGTGAAATTCTCGGCGAAATTGGGGTGGGCGAGGAAGAGTTCAGCTCCCTGAGACAGCAAGGCGTCGTCGAAGGCGTGTAAGCAGCTAAAATAAATACTAGTTGGATAGTATCTTTTGGAGGAATCATGGCGACCCTGCAAGCCGACCGTACGTTTTGGGGCGAAGCCCAAGCCAAGATCCTGAAGCGCGTCTCGTCAACGATCGATCAAAACCTCAACGGATTTCCCCATATTGGTGATCCGAAAACAGGCGAATGGGTAACGACGCCGGATGGCTTCTGGACAGGTGGGTTCTGGATCGGGGAGCTTTGGCTCGCCGCGAGCGTCACTGGTGAAGCCCGATATCTGGAAGCCGCAAAGCGCTGGCTTGAAAGGCTTGAACCGCGCGTAGAGAGCAAGACAGTCTTTCGTGGCTTTCTCTTCTATTACGGCGCCGTGATCGGAGCCCTTCTGCATGGTGACCAAAAGGCTGCGGCGCTGGCAGAGGATGCCGCTCAGTCGCTCGGACGACAGTTCGATCCAATCGCCAACTTGATTCCCCTCGGCAAAGAGGCGGAAGAAGCTCACTCGGTTGGCGATGGAGAGGCGAACATTGACGGTTTGCCCGCAGCTCCGGTCATGTTGTGGGCGGCCAAACGTCTCCGGGATTATGAACTGCGGCAGCGCGCCCTCAAGCATGCCTATCGAAGTGCAGAGTTCTTCCTTCGCGACGACGGCGGTGTGATCCAGTCGGCGAGCTTCGACACTGCGACGGGTGAGGTCAACCGCCGGTACACCCACAAAGGTTACGCCGACGACTCGATTTGGACCCGGGCCCAAGCCTGGGCGATGCTGGGTTTCGTTCTCAGCGCTCGGCTGGAGCCGAAGGAGACCTTGCTCGTCCAACTCGCGGAAAAAGTTTGCGATTGGTGGCTCGCCAACAGCCCCCAAGACCGGGTCGCCTACTGGGATTTCAACGCACCGGTAACCCCGGAGACAAAGCGCGATACCTCGGGCACCGCGATCGCCGCGGCCGCACTTCTCAAGCTGTCGCAAATTCATCCTGACGCAAACAAGGCCGCGACCTATCGCGACACGGCGGAAGCAACCGCACGCTCATTGGTCGAAAGGCACCTAAACTCAATGGGCATTCTGGCCGACGGATGTTTTGATCCAAAGAACGGTACTGCCGTCTCAAACGAACTAATTTGGGGCGACTACTTTCTGTTCGAAACCGTCGCCACGATAAATGGCAAGCTTCATTCTCCTGTTTGATCCAGTAAACGCCTCCACCGCCTTTCTAGCTATAGGCGCGCGGACGCTAGCGGCCAGCAGTGCGAGCTATGAAAACAAACAATATTCTTTCCACGTCAGGCCTAACCAAGGAATTTGCCGGCTTTACAGCTGTAAACGGCGTCGACCTCAACGTGCGCCGCGGCTCTATTCACGCGCTGATCGGCCCGAACGGCGCGGGTAAGACGACCTGCTTCAATCTGCTGACCAAGTTCCTCGCGCCCACGCGCGGCGCGATCGTCTATAACGGCCGCGACATCACGCGCGAGAAGCCGGCCGAGATCGCGAGGCTCGGGCTGGTGCGGTCCTTCCAGATCTCGGCCGTGTTTCCGCAGCTCTCAGTGCTGGCCAATGTCCGGATCGCCCTGCAGCGGCGCAAGCGCGGCGATTCCTTCGACTTCTGGCGCTCGGAACGGTCGCTCAAGCAACTCGATGCCGAAGCAGCCGACCTGATCGACGCCGTCGGCCTCACGCCCTTCCTCGGGCTGACCGCGGGCGAACTCTCCTACGGCCGCAAGCGCGCGCTGGAGATCGCGACGACGCTGGCGCTCGATCCGGAGATGCTGCTGCTCGACGAGCCGATGGCCGGCATGGGGCGCGAGGATGTCGAGCGCATCGAGGCGCTGATCCGCAAGGTCTCGCAGAACCGCACCATCCTGATGGTCGAGCACAATCTCTCGGTCGTCGCCTCGCTCTCGGACCGCATCACCGTGCTGGCGCGCGGCCAGGTGCTGGCGGAAGGCGATTACGCCACCGTCTCGAAGGACCCGCGCGTGGTCGAGGCCTATATCGGCTCGGGAGGCGGACATGGCCACCACTGAGGCCCTGAAGGCTCCCATGGCTGCCGCCGGCACCGCCCCGCTGCTCAAGGTCCGTGGGCTCGAAGCCTGGTATGGCGAGAGCCATGTCCTGCACGGCATCGATTTCGACGTCGCGCCCGGCGAGGTCGTGACGCTGCTCGGCCGCAACGGCGCCGGCAAGACCACGACGCTGAAGTCGATCATGGGCGTGCTGGCCAAGCGCAAGGGCTCGGTCGTGCTGGAGGGCAAGGAGACGATCGCCCTGCCCTCGCGTTCGATCGCCCGGCTCGGCATCGGCTTCGTGCCGGAGGAGCGCGGCATCTACTCGACCCTCTCGGTCGAGGAGAACCTGATGCTGCCGCCGCAGGTGCGCCCAGGCGGGCTCTCGCTCGACGCGATCTTCACGCTCTTTCCGAACATCAAGGAGCGTCTGAAGAGCCAGGGCACCAAGCTCTCGGGCGGCGAGCAGCAGATGCTGGCGATCGGCCGCATCCTGCGCACCGGCGCGAATCTGCTCCTGCTCGACGAGCCGACCGAGGGCCTCGCCCCCGTCATCATCGAGCAGATCGGCCGCACCATCGCGAAACTGAAGCAGGACGGCTTCACCATCATCCTGGTGGAACAGAACTTCCGCTTCGCCCAGACGGTGGCGGACCGGCACTATGTGGTCGAGCAAGGCAAGGTCATCGACATGATCCCGAATGCCGAACTCGACGCCAATATCGACAAGCTGCATCGCTATCTCGGCGTCTGAAGCAGCGCGACCCATAAAAGCAGCCGGCTCAGCCGGCATCCATAGAGGGAGAACGATCATGAAGCTGAAGACGATTCTCGCGACCACGGCGCTTGCAACCCTGATGGCTGTCCCGGCGCTCGCCCAGCAGATCACGGTCAAGGCCGGCGTGCTCAACGACCGCTCGGGTCTCTATGCCGACCTCTCAGGCGAAGGCTCCGTCATCGCCGCGCGCATGGCGGTCGAGGACTTCAAGGCCGCCGACAAGGGCATCAAGGTCGAGATCGTCTCGGCCGACCACCAGAACAAGCCCGACGTGGGATCGACGATCGCCCGGCAATGGTACGATCAGGACGGCGTCGACCTCATCCTCGACGTGCCGACCTCCTCCGTCGCGCTGGCGGTGAGCCAGATCACCAAGGAGAAGAACAAGGTCCATATCAACTCCGGCGCCGCCACCTCCGATCTCACCGGCAAGGCCTGCAACGCCAACACCATCCATTGGACCTACGACACCTATGCGCTGGCCCAGGGCACCGGCGGCGCCATGGTCAAGGCCGGCGGCGACAGCTGGTTCTTCATGACCGCGGACTATGCCTTCGGCCATGCGCTGGAGCGCGATACCTCCGCCGTCGTCACCAAGGCGGGCGGCAAGGTGCTCGGCGCCGTCCGCACGCCCTTCCCCGGCACGGACTTCTCGTCCTTCCTGCTGCAGGCACAGGCATCGAAGGCGAAGGTCATCGGCCTGGCGAATGCCGGTGGCGACACGATCAATTCGATCAAGCAGGCCGGCGAATTCGGCATCGTCGCGGGCGGGCAGAAGCTGGCGGGCCTGCTCGTCTTCCTGACCGACGTCCATTCGCTCGGACTTCAGGCCGCGCAGGGCCTGGTCCTGACCGAATCCTTCTACTGGGACAGCAACGACGGCACGCGGGCCTGGTCGGACCGGTTCTCGAAGCTGAACGGCGGCAAGCGCCCGACCATGGTCCAGGCCGGCGTCTATTCCGGCATGCTGCATTACCTCAAGGCTGTCGAAGCAGCGAAGAGCAAGGACGCGGGCGCCGTCGTGGCCAAGATGAAGGAAATGCCCACCGACGACCCGCTGTTCGGGAAGGGCTCGGTGCGCGCCGACGGCCGCAAGATGCACGACATGTACCTCTTCGAGGTGAAGAAGCCCGCCGAGTCGAAGGGCGCCTGGGATTACTACAAGCAGCTCGCCGTCCTGCCGGCGGAGCAGGCGTTCCGCCCGCTTGCCGAGAGCGAGTGCCCGCTCGTCAAGAAGTGAGCGCCTGATCGCCATCTGAAGCCCTCCGCAGTCATCCCGGGCGACACTGGTCGGCCCGGGATGCATCGGAGGGTTCCGGAACCCCAGGACAGGCCCCGGTTCCGGGTTTCGCCCGGCCCGGACGGCGGGGGTTCGACAACAACCTCACGAGATGATCTGAGCCCATCATGTTCGAGCTTCTAGGCGTTCCGCCGCAGGCGCTGTTCGGTCAGGTCCTTCTCGGCCTGATCAACGGCTCGTTCTACGCCATCCTCAGCCTCGGGCTGGCGGTGATCTTCGGGCTGCTCAACATCATCAACTTCACCCATGGCGCGCAGTACATGATGGGCGCCTTCGTCGCCTGGATGTGCCTGAACTATCTCGGCATCAACTACTGGGCTGCGCTGCTGCTGGCACCGATCATCGTCGGCGCGACCGGCATCGCGATCGAGCGCCTGCTGCTCAAGCGCATCGCCCATCTCGACCATCTCTACGGGCTGCTGCTGACCTTCGGCCTGGCGCTGATCATCCAGGGCCTGTTCCGCAACCAGTACGGCTCGTCGGGCCTGCCCTATGCCATCCCGCCGCAACTCGCCGGCGGACAGAACCTCGGCTTCATGTTCCTGCCGAACTACCGCGCCTGGGTGATCGTCGCCTCGCTCGTGATCTGCCTCAGCACATGGTTCCTGATCGAGAAGACCAAGCTCGGGGCCTATCTGCGGGCCGCGACCGAGAACCCGACGCTGACCCAGGCCTTCGGCATCAACGTGCCGCTGCTGGTGACGCTGACCTATGGCTTCGGCGTCGCGCTCGCGGCCTTCGCCGGCGTGCTCGCCGCGCCGATCTATTCGGTCAACCCGAACATGGGCGGCGACCTGATCATCGTCGTCTTCGCGGTGGTCGTGATCGGCGGCATGGGCTCGATCATGGGCGCCATCGTCACCGGTTTCTCGCTCGGGCTGATCGAGGGCCTGACCAAGGTGTTCTACCCGGAGGGCGCGGCGACCGTGATCTTCGTCATCATGGTGCTGGTGCTGCTGGTGAAGCCGGCCGGCCTGTTCGGCCGCGCGGCCTGACCCGCAAGCAAGGACTGAAGACATGACCGACCTTGCCTCGACCGATGCATCCGCCAGCGGCCTGGCGCTCGCCGAAACCGACGACAGCACCGCGCGCCTGCACCGAAACCTGTTCATCGCCATCGCCGCGGTGCTCGTGGTCGCGCCCTTCGTCGCCTATCCCGTCTTCGTGATGAAGGTGCTCTGCTTCGCGCTGTTCGCGCTCGCCTTCAATCTTCTGCTCGGCTATGGCGGCCTGCTCTCCTTCGGCCATGCCGCCTATTTCGGCATGGCGAGCTATGTCAGCGCCTATACCGCCAAGCATTGGGGCCTGACGCCGGAGCTTGCGATCCTGCTCGGCACCGCCGTGGGCGCCGTCCTCGGCCTCGTCTTCGGCGCGCTCGCCATCCGGCGGCAAGGCATCTATTTCGCGATGATCACGCTGGCGCTCGCCCAGATGGTGTTCTTCTTCTCGCTGCAGACGCCACGCTTCACCGGCGGCGAGGACGGTATCCAGGCCGTGCCGCGCGGCAAGTTCCTCGGCCTGATGAGCCTCGCAGACGACCGCGCGCTCTACTGGCTCGTCGCCGCCATCTTCCTGGGCGGGCTCCTGCTGATCTACCGCGTCATCCACTCACCCTTCGGCCAGGTCTGCAAGGCGATCCGCGACAACGAGCCCCGCGCCATCTCGCTCGGCTATCGCGCCAACCAGTACAAGCTGATGGTCTTCGTGCTCTCGGCGACGCTGGCCGGCCTTGCCGGCGCGACAAAGGCCATCGTCTTTCAGCTGGCATCGCTCACCGACGTCTACTGGTCGATGTCGGGCGAGGTCGTGCTGATGACGCTGGTCGGGGGCTTAGGCACCGTCTTCGGCCCGATCGTCGGCGCCATCGTCATCGTCGCGATGCAGAACTATCTCGCCACGCTCGGCGCCTGGGTCACCGTCGTCCAGGGCGTGATCTTCGTGCTCTGCGTGCTGCTCTTCCGCGAAGGCATCGTCGGCGTCATCGCCAAGGCCGTCAAGAAGCCGCTCTGAGAGGTGGAGGAAAATCCAGTGAAGATCTTGGTGCCCGTCAAGCGGGTTGTCGACTACAACGTGAAGATCCGCGTGAAGGCGGACGGTTCCGGCGTCGAGCTCGCCAATGTGAAGATGTCGATGAATCCCTTCGACGAGATCGCCGTCGAAGAAGCGCTGCGCCTGAAGGAAGCCGGCAAGGCGACCGAGGTGGTCGTGGTCTCGATCGGCCCGGCGCAAGCCGCCGAGACGATCCGCACGGGCCTCGCCATGGGCGCCGATCGCGGCATCCTCGTGAAGGTCGACGGGATCGTCGAGCCGCTCGCCGTCGCCAAGCTGCTGAAGAAGGTCGTCGAGCAGGAGGCACCCGGCCTCGTCATCCTCGGCAAGCAGGCGATCGACGATGATTGCAACCAGACCGGCCAGATGCTGGCCGCTCTCCTCGGCTGGGGCCAGGGCACCTTTGCTTCGAAGGTCGAGCTTGGCGCCGATAGCGTCGACGTCACCCGCGAGGTCGATGGCGGCCTGCAGACGGTCTCGCTCAAGCTCCCGGCGATCGTCACGACGGACCTGCGCCTCAACGAGCCGCGCTATGCCTCGCTGCCGAACATCATGAAGGCGAAGAAGAAGCCGCTCGACGAGACCTCGGCCGATGCGCTTGGCGTCGATGTCGCGCCGCGCCTGAAAGTTCTGAAGACGGCTGAGCCTGCCGGCCGCTCCGCCGGCGTCAAGGTGGCCAGTGCCGCCGAACTCGTCTCCAAGCTCAAGACCGCCGGGGTGATCTGATGACCACGCTGCTGATCGCCGAACACGACAACGCCTCGATCAAGGACGCCACAGCCAAGGCGCTGACCGCCGCCGCCCAACTCGGCGGTCCCGTCCACATCCTCGTTGCCGGCGAGGGCGCCAAGGGCGCGGCCGATGCGGCCGCCAAGCTCGCCGGCGTCGAGAAGGTGCTGCTCGCCGATGACGCGGCCTATGGCCATGCGCTGGCCGAGCCGCTTGCCGCGCTGATCGTCAAGCTCGCCGACGGCTACGACGCCATCGTCGCGCCCTCGACCACGACCGGCAAGAACGTGCTCCCGCGCGTCGCCGCCCTGCTCGACGTGATGCAGGTTTCCGATGTCAGCGGCATCGTCTCGCCCGACACCTTCGAGCGCCCGGTCTATGCCGGCAATGCCATCCAGACCGTGCAATCGACCGACGCCAAGAAGCTCCTGACCATCCGCACCGCCTCCTTCGCGGCGGCGGGCGAAGGCGGCTCGGCTCCGGTCGAGAGCGTCCCGGCGGCCGAGAACCCCGGCAACTCGTCCTTCAAGGGCGAGGAGGTCGCGAAGTCCGACCGTCCGGAACTGGCCTCGGCCAAGATCATCATCTCGGGCGGCCGCGCGCTGGCCTCGGCCGAGAATTTCGGCAAGGTGATCGAGCCCGTCGCCGACAAGCTCGGCGCCGCTATGGGCGCCTCGCGCGCCGCGGTCGATGCCGGCTACGCCCCGAACGACTGGCAGGTCGGCCAGACCGGCAAGGTCGTCGCCCCCGAGCTCTACATCGCCGTCGGCATCTCCGGCGCGATCCAGCATCTCGCGGGCATAAAGGACTCGAAAGTCATCGTCGCCATCAACAAGGACGAGGAAGCGCCGATCTTCCAGATCGCCGATTACGGCCTGGTCGGCGACCTCTTCACCGTCCTGCCCGAGCTCGACGCCGGACTCGCCAAAGCCGGCAAGTAAGATTCAGCGTTCACTCGTCGGACCGCTTCTGACGGTGCTCGGGCTCCAGGCTGGCGAGATCCTCCAGCATGGTGATGGCGGCCTTGACGGCGCCGGCCGGGGCGCTGCGCCCCTGCGCGTCGCGGAACTTGAGGCGAAGCCAGGATCCAAACTCCTGACCGCGAACAGGGAGGGTGCGACGGCCGGCATGGGTCGCCAGAGTCGCATAGGTGCGCGTTTTCCAGCGCGACAGCTCGGCGTCTTCCTGGGCGAGCGCCACCATGATGTCGGCGTCGGTCAGCGCCTTGACGGGCTCGTCGCTCATCGCGCTTCTCCCTCGACCCTGTCCAGGAGCGGGTGGCGATCCAGGTCGACGATCGCGGTAAAGCCATCGCCGTCGCGGGCGATCCGGATGACGATGGCGTCGCCATCACAAGCGGTGATGGCGAGCTGGAGCGACCGCCCGCTGCCCATCGCGTTCGGCCCGGGCGTCCCCGGCATGGCGGCGGGCCCCACGCCGACGGGTTCGATGGCGCGGCCCTCGGGGAGGTCACAGCGCCCCTGCTGTCTCCTGTACGCCATGGCGGCGCGCCAGGTGGCGGGGAACTGCTCTTTGAACATGGCTTTGTCGAACATGACGTCGTCCTTGCTGATGATGGGGGTTAGCGGATGGGGCTGGCGCAGAAGGCCCAGGTCTCGCCGTTGACGAGGCCCGGCAGCGCGGAACAGCAGGCGCTGGTTCTGGACTGGCTCGGGACAGTGCAGGCTTCGACGGCCTGCAGCAGCCCGCTGGGAGCGAGGCGACGGGCACGCTCGCCCTCGCTGGACAGAGCCCAGATCAGCGCGCGCCGGTCGCTGTGGAGCGTCTGCAGCGTGGCGTGAAGGTGTCCCAACCCGAAGCAGCCGATGCTGAGAATGATGAGAATCGGCCAGGCCGGAATGCGCGCGTGGCGGCGAGGCTGCCCGTCGGGGGCTGCCTGGTCGGAGGCGCCGTGGCCGAGCTGGTGCCGCCCTGGATCCACATGGACCGCATTTTCCGCCGAAACCTTCGGCATGGCATTCTTGTAAAACATGAGCGATCTCCCGATGGCGAAGTTCAGGGCTTGATCAGCGTGCGGATGCCCCAGATGGCACCGGTCGAGGGGTCAGGCCCCGGCCTGCACACATCGTCCTCCATCCGCCATCCAGGTATCGAACAGTCCTCAAGGAGCTTGAGAACGCCGCTATCGGACATGCGCCGCGCCCGCGCTCCCTCTTCAGAGAAGGCCCAATGCAGGACCTTCGCGATATCGCGTTGGGCCGCCTCAGGCACGCTGGCCTGGCCAAGCGCGAAGGCGCCCGCCGCCAGGGCCAACACCGCCAGGAAAAGCGCGATCACCAGACCGCGATGGCGGGCGAGCCACGCCGAGGGCGAACGCGACGCTTCCACTGCAGCGATCGTGCGGCCGAGGAAGGTCATCAGCGACGCGTACACGATCAGAAGGCTGAGCAGGACATCGCCCTGGCCCAAACGCATGGTCGTGCACGCATTCGCGATGAAGGCAGCCTCATCGTCCGTGAGGGGCCGCCCGAGAAGCTCTCGCGCGGCGCCATCGAGTGAAGCCCTGTCCATGACGATCAGCCCAGGAACCGGGCATAGGCGAGACGCGACTTCTCCCGCCACCCTTCGAGCGAGGCGCGCTCCCCGCCGGAACCGTGCTGCTCGATCCAGCTCAGCGAATGATGGTCGTCCTTGAACGCGCGCGACAGAGCCTCCGGCAGCAGCGGCACGTCGATGACGCGCCCCGCGGCCAGATACCGCCTGCCCAACTCGGACTGGTTGAGCTGGCGGAACTGGTCGGGGCGGCCGAACCAGCGCGGCCGGAGTAGGTAGATCTCGGCGCCCTGCGCGGCCGTCTCCAGATCGGGCACATGGTCGTAGGAGTTGACGTGTAGGTCGAGCGGCGAGAGCACAAAGACCTTGCGCCCGACGCTACGCGCGGCGAACAGGATCGTCTGGACATGGTCGTTGAAGACTTCGACCTGGGCTCCCGGACAGGACACGATGATCGGCGACGTCGGCTCGGCTTCCGTGATCACGTCGGCGAGGGCTGTGTACCCCTCCTCCTCCGACATCCGCAGGCCGTGACATTCCTGCTCCTCGTGATGCGCGAGGATATAATCCTGAACGACGAAATCGCCGTCGACCAGGGTCGGCATCTTGCCGAGCCGGCGGAAATGGTGGTTCAGATTTGCGGCTTCGGTGCTCTTACCGACCCCGCCCTTGCCGGAGTAGAACATGAACACGGACTCAGCCTCCCCGGGCGGTCCGCTCAGCGTGGTGCTCCCGAGGGCCGCCGCCCTGGTCGAGTCGGCGCGACGATCGTTGGACATCGTAAACTCCTATTTCGGTTGCGTTTTGAGCTGAAACCGCGCGCCAGAAGAAGCGCGCGATGTCGGCGGAGATCCGCCGACATCCGGGTTGCGCGGTGCTGAGGCACCGGCATCGATATCGTTTTCAGCGTCGTCGCCCGCGCTGGCCGGATCGACTGGCGGGGCCGCCGGTGCTGCCGCGGGCAGCGCCTCGCGATGATCCCTCACCCCTGCCCTGAAGGCCTGGCCGACGGCTGGCGTCTCGTGAGCGGCATCCAGGACCGCGGGGCTTGAAAGCGATGCCTGGCTCTGGCCACCGACACTTCCAGTACCGACTGTCGGGCCCGTCGGCTCTCTCGTGGGCGTCGCTTCAGAAACGTTGTTGGGACCCTCAGATTGCGGGTTTGCAGGACGGATGGGCTCGATCCGGTCGTTGACCCTGCAAAGTCCGAGCGCGCCGAGTTTGTCGTCGTAGAACCCCGTCCCAAGGCGAGACCGGTTGACGCGGACAGAATTCGCGGCGAGGTCGGGGAAACCGGATGCCTGCCGAAGTTCGTCGGCAATCTCGCCCCAGTCCTTTTCGAGCAGCCTGAGCTTATCGATCGTCTGGACGTTGATTGCGACGACCTCCCAGCCGTAACGCGGCCTGACGACGTGATCGGCGGCGACCTCCTCGGCGCGCGCGGAGAAGGCACGCTGGATCTCCTCGGCCGAACGCCGATCCGTGACCTTCCTGCCCTTGGCTTTCGCAGTCTTCATCGCACGCTCCCGCAACGATCGATTGCAAATTCTGAGAAGTAAGTCGAAATGTATTTTTGATATACAGATTGATTACAGATACGTATCTGAGCTGTATCAGAAATATATACTAATATTCTCGCGATATTCTCGCTGGAACGACACTGATACGAATAATATAACTTGAAATATGACCTGATTTGATCTTTGATTAGGCAAGTCCGGCCCGTGTTAACTGGAAACCAGCAACACGGTTTTCTTGCCAAGGGGGCGCTGCCCCCTGTGGAACCCCCAACCAGCAAAGCCGGGTGCGCCCTTCGGCGCCGGCTTCGCCGAGATCGGAGATCGAGATGAGCGAGAAGAACCGCTTTCCCCACTTGGTCGCGTTCAGGGTCGATGAGCCCACGCACACCAAGCTGACGACCGTGGCCGAGGTCGCCGGCATGCCGGTCGGCATCTGGGTCCGAGCGTTGGTGCTGAAGGCCGTGGATTCGCAGATGCGGGCACCGAAGGTTCGGCGCGCTGCGGCGAACACCGTCCAGCTCCACGCCATCCTGGAGGAGCTCAAGGCACAGGGCCGGAACCTCAACCAGATTGCGCGAGCCGCGAACGCCAACCCTGGCGCCGCGCAGATCGCGGCGGACGTCGCGCTGATGCGGGCCTCACTGGAGGCGCTGATCTCGTGCATCCTCGACCTGCTGCGCATTGAGGATGACGCTTGATGTATCTCGAGAGCATCCCGAGGAGACTGGGCGGTCTCGGTCGCCATCTCATGGATGCCGGTCGAGGCTCGAACGAACGGGTCATCGTCCGCCATGACCTCAGCCGGGATGTCCCGCACGACGTCACGCTGGCCCTGCGCATGCTGGCGGCGCCCGCCCACCGCGTCACTCGCATGAAGCGCGAGGTCGTGCATATCGTCATATCGCCGGAGCGAATGCTCAGCACGGATGAGCTGGAGACCATGCTTCGAACGATCGAGAAAGAGTACGGCATCCCCGACGGCAGCGCTCGACTGCTGGTCGAGCACGAGAAAGGCGAGCGTGCGCGGCATTATCACGTGGTCTACTCGATGGTATCGGAGGCCACCGGTAGGGCGCTGCGGTTCAATCGGTCCGGCGACCGAGATGAAATGCTCGCCCGCCGGTTCGAGATAGAACTCGGCGAGAAAATCCAGCCGAGCACCCGCGTGGAGCGGACGGCCGAACTCCTGCGCCAGCGCGGGCTCGCCGACCTGGCCGAGATCGCGGCACAGGGCCCGGTGGCGGAAAAAGGCCGGCGGACGTCCAAAGCCGAGACCCGGCAGAACGATCGACTTGGCGTTGATCAGGTGCTGCTTGACGAACGACTCCGGCAGGCCTGGCGTCAGTCCGGGAATGATATGTCCCGGCTTCGCCTCGAACTCGATGCTATGGGATTCTGCCTCGCGGCAGGTGATCAGCGTATCGCCGGCGTACCCATCGTCATGCTCGTTGATGTCGAGACGCTGAAGTCGACCAGCCTCACCCGCCATCTCAATCGCCTGGCGCTGCACGGCAACGGGCCACGGTTTCGCGAGGTTGCCATCGGCGCGAACTTCGGCGAACTGCCCCCACTGGCCGAGACGACCGCCAACCTGCGGAAGGACGCACTTCCGCGTAGCGCCGACGCCGTACTCTTCGAATTCGACCGGATGGTTGCCGAGATGGAAGCCGATGGCGAGCGCGAGGAGGCCGCCAAAGCCAAGAAGGGGCGAGCCCGTCTCGACACCCGCCTGTCGACCTTGGAGCGTGACGACCTGCGAGCCCGTCAGAAGCAGGTTCGCGACCGGTACCGGCAGCGCGATCGCATCCGGCGAGCGCGGGTCAATCGCGCTTTCATCGCCGCCGGGCTGTTCGCAGGCCCCGAGACTCGCAAGGCCGCCTTCTACCTCGTCGCGGCCGGCGTCCTCGCCACCGGCGCAGGCCTGATGCCTGCACTCGTAGTCGCAGGTATCGCAGTGGCCGCGATCCCGACCTTCCATAGCGCCAGGCGCTTGCGCGCCATCACCGATCAGGCTGCGATGCTGGAGCGCGTCGAGATGGCCCGAGAAGTTCAGGACGAGACACGCAGCTTCTTCCGGGAGCGGGCAATCCGTCAGAAAGCCATGTCCGAGAAAGCTTACGCTCAACACGCCCGAATGCGAATCCATCGCAATCGCCAGCGGAATGCCCTCACGCCCGAGGGGCCCCCGACGGGCGTCCGTCGCGCCGTCCAGGGCAGCGCGAACCGCCGCAGGGGCGGGCCGGAACGCTGACAGCGCGCTACGAGTATCAGATGAAAATATTTCGGGCATCTCGGCCTTATCACGTCGGTATCAACCCACGTGTCATGACCGAGATGGGGCCTCTCGTATCAATGTTCCCAGATTCGAGCCATCCGAAAGGCTCGTTGATTGCGCGGCGCCAGGCTTAAGCTGGCGCCTCGTCAGCCGCCTATGCATGTGAGTGGTACATCCAGGCGGAAGAGTAGCCGTCACGATTGGGCCGAAACCGACGCTGTCGCTCTCTCTCGTCCCGCAACAATTCGTCGCCAATGCACCCAAATACCGCACGCTTCGGGTACCGCACGGAAAGGTCCATATCGCTTTGTCAATCGACGACCGTCTGGAGGAGCCGAAACCGACAATGACATGGCGCGAGGTCAATGGGCAGGATCGCCGAACCATCGCGCAGAGGGTTCGACACTTGCGTCCTTCGCACGGGTCGAACGGGCGATGGAGGATTCGAGGACCGGCGACATCTACATCTGCGACCTGCACCTGAACACGATCAAGGTGAAAGCACGGGATTTTCGGTAGCCAGCACTCTCGCTTTCTCGGATCGGGATCGAGTGCGACCGTGCGACCGACGCGACCGCTTGGTGGCTCCCTTTGGTGTTCGAAAGTGCTGAGAATAGACAGCTTTTCCCCAACCTGCCGAGGTCCCATCGATGTCCATACCGTCGCGGTCTCCGGGCGCACCGGTCGCAAGGACAGCCCATCGGGAATTCGTTAGGACGTTGCTGGAAGACGCCGAGAAGCCGAGTATCGGCTGGCGCGGCCTGCTCGCGGAGCTGGAACTCAATCGAAGCGAACCAGCCTGCCATTAATCCCTTTCACCGGATCGCACGGCGTGCGTTCATGCGACGGCGATACAGAGTCTAAATGCGCTCGAAAGTGATCTGCTTCGCGCTTTCCGCGCCGACGCGCATCCTCGAGACCGTGATGCCCCTCTTTCGCAAGTCGGGGGCCAGTCGGGTGACGTGCTCTGAGAGCGAGCGAGGCTGCCGCGGCACCCCGGAATGGCGGGAGTGCCCCTTCTCCTGCAAATGGAGGCCGACCTCGACGAGCAGGTCGCTGGCCGTGCCCTGCCAACGACCGCCATTGCGATTGACCAATGCGAAGATGACCTGCCCAACCTCATCATCGTCCAGGATGTCGCTCGCGCTGGCTTCATGATTACGCTCGAAGGCAGCAATGAACGAGCCGGGCGTCCAAAACGTGGATTCGATGGCAAGCGCCCAGTGGGCGAAGTCGGCCATCCGCGGCAGTTTCGCCGCTGTGGTTCTGGAGCGGTTGATCAACCCTTCGGCGATGATCTGCATGACCCCGGACATGATCTGGGGAGCATCCCGCATGAACGCGGCATGCAATTCACTCTCACTGCGGTAGCGCCCTTTCTCAATGGGCTTCAGCTCGACGACGAGCGCTCGGCTCGCGAGATCGGACCGGGTGATCACGTTGGTGATGGAGTTGATCAAGATGGGTCGGCGTGCTTCGAAGGTGACGAGATCACCGTCGGTATAGTTGGCCCGCCGCTCATCCTCGCTTCCCGTAGCCATGCGGCAGATTTTGTCCGAGACCGCGTCAGGCAGAAAAGACACGTTCTCGAAGAACAGTCCGTGGCGGTGCCGAGCGTACACATCGAAATCCCGCATGCTGTCTGGAAGGCCGCCGCCGGGCGAAAACCGTCCGTCCAGGAGGTATCGGAGAAACCTCGAGACCGTGCTCTTCGCGGACCCATGCTCGCCGATCAGATGCAGGACGGGATAGGGGCCGAATGGTAGAAGCGCAAAGGTCAGCCAGGCGACGATGAGCTGAAATCCCTCATCTTCGACGTTGATGTAGTCTCGCAGCCGCATCAGGTCAGGGACGCCGGCCGGGGTCGGCAGCGACGGTGCAACTCGGAATGTTACGGGGAATTCGCGGTCGATGGTGAAACTGCCGCCACCAAATGTGACGACACGCCCACGGCCGATGTCGATGCCGACCTCACCATCGACCGTCAGGGCCGTTCTCAACGCTAATACCCGCGCCGGCGCCATGACGGCTTCGTTCGTGAGGAGGCGCAGGGCACCATAACGGCCAGCCGAGGTGAGGTGCCTGTCGGTATGCGCCCAGAATAGCTCGTCGATGATCGCGATCAACCGCCTGTCGCCGATCGGAAGAAGCATGGACTGATTCTTCCAGGACAGCTCGACTATCGGCCGCCCATCCTCGTTGAAACAGGTGACATACACACTGACGAGAAGGAACGCGTAATCCGCCTCGCCGATGAAGCCTAACTGCCAGGCTCGATGATCGCTACAATCATGCTCGCGATGGCGGTAGCGCTCACGCTTATGCTTGCGGCCATGCTCCGATTGGTCGTCATGAGCATTATGCAGCGGAACCGGCGGATACCATCCACCGGCTTCGTCACCTTTTCCGTCTTGTCGGATGTCATCAGAGGCCATGCGATCGTTCAGCCTGTAGCTCCGCGTCGCATCGGCCAGGCGATCCGTGGGATCGGTTCTACTGGGCCGCTTGAACCGGCGGCAGCGATGTCGGCGGGAATGGATTGCAGCAGGCGATACGCGGGTGTGCGCATCGCCGCGGCGGTGCTATCCTTGTCCGGAGGTTGAACGTCACCGCGCGGCAGATGCGGCTGCAGCACGAACAGCCTCGATAGATCAGACCTCGGCGCAGATGATGAGGCTCAACCTGAGGTCGATGGCGGCGATCTCCGCCCGCTTCGACGCCACGCGCTCCATCAGATCTTCGATTTCATTCTCGAGATCGCCGATCTCGTCCTCGATCGTGCGCTTAGCATCTTCGGCCGCTTCGACGATATCGAGCTGAAGCCGTTCGATCAGGCCGTCCAACTGCTCAGGATCGGCCTCCCAGTCTTCCAGGCCGACGATCGCCTCGGCGTATTCCTCGTCCTTGAGCTCCTCGACGCGGTACCTGAACCGATCGTCACCACCGACGTCGCGCAGCTCACGGAGAAGCTCAAGGCACCGCTGAGCCTCCGCTTCCGTTCCCGCTGCAAAGCAGACGACATCGCGACCGTCGTCACAGCCCCAGAGCACGGAGTGGATGGACTTGGCGGAAATCTCATCAGACATTTTACACTCCATCGGCCCGTGAGCAGGCTGCTATCGAGCCGCATGTCATGACCGAGACGGCCGCCCGCCGTCTCAATGTTCCCAGATTCCAACTAGCTGGATCGGCTGGCACGAAGAGAGCTTGCGCCGCCCCTAGCTGATAAACCGCTCTCGCAGCGGCGGCGTATAGGCACCCAGACATTCGCGCTCTCGCCGCGTCGGCGCGGCAGAACGGGCGTCACCATCGCCTTGCGCCAATGGACTAAGCCGCTCTCGCGGCAGGGCGCTGCGGCGCGGTCATTGCTGAGATTTCGCCTGTGAGGCGCTGCATCCGAGGATTTCGGGGTCGTTTCCCCTGATCCCTGGAGGCCTCCATGACCGATGCCGTCACCGTCAGTCCGCTGCGTCAGCGGATGATCGAGGACATGACCATCCGCCGGTTTGGCGAGCATACGCAGCGCGATTATGTGCGGCAGGTCCGTGAGTTCACCGCCTTCCTCGGCCTGCCGCCGGACCGGGCCGAGCCTGAGGATCTGCGGCGCTACCAGCTCCACCTGGCCTCGCTCGGTGCCAGCTACGCGCGGATGAACCTGGCCTGCACCGCACTGCGCTTCTTCTTCCATGTCACGCTGGGACGGACCGGCTTCGGTGACCGCATGGCGCGGATCCCGACGCCGGAGCGGTTGCCAGTCGTGCTGGACACGCAAGAGGTGGCGTTGCTGCTGGCCCATGCGCGGAGCCTGAAGGACCGGGCCGCGCTGAGTATCGCCTATGGCTGCGGCCTGCGCGTGTCGGAGATCGCCAACCTCAAGGTCGCCGACGTCGACAGCGCGCGCATGCTGATCCGGGTCGAGCAGGGCAAGGGCCGCAAGGACCGCTATGTCATGCTCGCGCCCGACCTGCTCGACCTCCTGCGGCAATGGTGGCGGGTGAAGCGCCCGCGTGGCTGGCTCTTCCCCGGCCAGCAGCCGGGCCAGCCGATCACGACGCGCCAGCTCAACCGGGCCTGTCATGCCGCAGCCGTTGCGGCCAAGCTCGACAAGCGGGTGTCCATGCACACGCTGCGGCACAGCTTCGCCACGCATCTGCTGGAGCGGAAGACCGATATCCGGGTGATCCAGGTCCTGCTCGGCCACAGGAAGCTCGACACCACCGCCGTCTACACCCGCGTCGCGCTGAAGACGCTGCGCGAGGTGACCAGCCCGCTCGCGCTGCTGGCGCCGCCGCCGCCGCCGTAACGCTCCGCGCCGATCATGGCGCGGCCTTCGCTGGAGGTCGCGGACATCCTGAACCGACATGGCGACGCCTTCCTCGCGCGCCATCGGCTCAGCCGTGGCCAGCTCAAGGTGATCGGTGCAATCCGGGCCTGCCGGACGGCTGCGCTCGGCGGCCATGTCATGGCCTGCGGCGACTGCGATCACGCGACGATCGCCTATAACTCCTGCCGCAACCGGCACTGCCCACGATGCCAGGGCGCGGCGGCGAAGGACTGGCTCGCGGACCGGCAGGCCGACCTGCTGCCCGTGCCCTACTATCATCTCGTCTTCACCCTGCCGGCACCGGTCGCGGCCATCGCCTTCCAAAACAAGGCCGCCGTCTACGGCCTTCTGTTCAAGGCAGCAGCCGAGACGCTCGCCACCATCGCGAGCGATCCCCGGCATCTCGGTACCCGCATCGGCTTCACCTCGGTGCTGCACACCTGGGGATCGGCGATGACCCATCATCCCCATCTCCACATCATCGCACCCGGAGGCGGATTGTCGCCTGACAGCGCTCGCTGGATCCCGTGCCGGCCTGGCTTCTTCCTGCCCGTGCGCGTGCTCTCGCGGCTGTTCCGCAGGCTCTTCCTCGAAGGGCTCACCGCTCTCAATGCTTCCGGGCGGCTCGCCTTCCATGGCGATCTCGCCCATCTGGCCGAAGCCGAGGCCTTCGCCACCGTGCTGGCGCCGCTGCGACGAGCCGACTGGGTCGTCTATGCCAAGCGCCCCTTCGGCGGACCTGAGGCCGTGCTGGCCTATCTCGCCCGCTACACCCACCGCGTCGCCATCGCCAACAGCCGCATCATTGCCATGGATCGGCACGGGGTCACGTTCCGCTGGAAGGATTATCGCGCCCGCTCCGCCGGCGAGACCTGGCGCAAGACCATGACGCTGACGGCCTTCGAGTTCATCCGCCGCTTCCTGCTCCACGTCCTGCCCGACGGATTCCACCGCATCCGGCATTATGGATTGCTCGCCTCGAGCCGGCGCGCCGGCACCATCGCCCGCATCAGGCAGATCATCGCGGCGCCAACACCGGACGCCATGACGGCAGATCGTGGAGCAGAGATCTCGGCCGAACAATCCGATCCGGTCGATGAGCGGAGGCCTCCTTGCCCGTGCTGCGGTGGCCGCATGATCCTCGTCGAGCGCTTCGCACCGGGCACAGCGCCGCGCACCATCCTCGCCGTCAGAATCGACACCTCATGACGATGGCGCCGGGACGACACCCCGAGGAAGCGCCGCCGATCTCGGCCAGAGAGCGGGCGATCCTGTTCGCCCCAGTCGCGGAAATGGAGATCGCGGTGGGCCCGGATACGTCCGATGGGCAGCCAAGCGCGGGCTCCCGGGCATCAAGGTCGGAGCATCGCGCCGCCGTTACGCGCCTCGCGCGCTCCCGCAGACCACGCCGCTCAGCGAAATCCCCATAGCCCACGGCCTCGGGCCGCGGCTTCCTCCACTGGAGGTTCTCAGACGCGGGCCCAAGAGCCGCGCCATCAATGCTGCGCAAGGGCCCGCATCTGAGACCCTTCACATAAGCCGACGTTGAGAGTTTGCCCGAAAGCTGACGTTCCGAGCCCGCGAACGCGTCTTGCTCAATTTTCGGGGTGCCACGGCTCCGTGCGCAGCACCTGGCCGCCCAGCCGGGCAAAGGCGCGCTGGCGGCAGGAGAAAACGATGACCTGCTGGGCGCTGGCCTGGCGATGCAACGCGTCGAACATCTTCTCGATGCGATCGTCGTCGGAATAGACCAGCGCATCGTCGAGGATGACGGGCGTCGGCTGTCCGCCCTTGGCGAGCAGCCGCGCGAAGGCCAGCCGCGTCAGGATCGCGAGCTGCTCGCGCATGCCGCCGCTGAGGACGCCGACCTGCTCGTCCTGACCATTGCGCCTGACCGAGCGCGGCAGCAGCGTTTCCTCGTCGAAGGTGACGCTGGCATCGTCGAACAGCAGGCCGAGCAGCGGGCGCAGCTCCTGCAGCACCGGCGCGAAATAATGGTCGCGCGCCTGCGAGCGCGCCGCTTCCAGCGCATCACGCAGCCGGGTCAGGACGGCGACTTCGCGGGCGAGCACGGTGGTGCGCTGCTGCGCCTGAGCGAGCCGGTCGCGGGTTTCCTGCCAGGCCTCCTCGATCGCGGCCTCTGAGCGGGTCTGGATGCGGCCGTCGAGACCGGCCGCTTCCTCGCGCAGGCGGGTGACCTCCTCGCGCGCCGCGTCCATGACCGAGCGCAGGCGCAGATGGCGCGCCTCGGTTGCCGCCAGATCGAGCCGGCGCGCTGCGAGCTCCTCGACCTGCCGCTGCGCCGCCCGCCAGGCGAGGTCGGTCTCGGCATGCTCCGCGGCGAGGCGCTCCTCGCGCTCGCGCCGTTCCGTCTCGGGACCAAGGCTCTCGGCGAGCGCGGCGAGCGCGGAGGACAATCCGGCGGCCTGACGCTCCGCCTCGACCAGAGCGGAGGCGGAGGTCTCGGTCCGGGCCTGCGCCGCGCGAGCCGCCTCGCGCATGGAGCCAACACGCGCCTCGATGGTGCCGAGCTGCTGGCGCGCCGTGTCGAGGTCCGCAGGCGCCTCATTCGCGCTGGCCGCCTCGATTTCCAGCCGCACTATCTGCTCCCGAAGGGCGGCGAGTCCCCCCGGCGCGAGCAGCTGAAGACTCCGGCGCGCGAGGTCGAGATCGGCCTTGAGGTCACGCGCCTGCCCCTCGCGCAGGCGCGCCGCGGCGAGACTGTCGACCTGGAGCTCGTCGAGCAGCGCCTTGCGCTTCGCCTGCGCCCTGGCGATAGTCCGGTTGTCCTCCTCGGCCTGGGGCGCCGTCACGGTCAGGCGCCCGATCGCGGCGATCTCGATCTGCGTGGTGCCAGTGAGCGAACGCTCCTCGGCCTGCGCGAGCATCACGCCCGCGATCGAGATGCCCTCTTTCGCGCCGTCCGAGTAGTCGATGCGCAAGTGTGGCGCCCGCGCCTCGGCTTTGGCCTGCAATTGCAGCAGCTGGCCTTCCGCCTGCTCCAGCTCGGCGATCTTGCCGACAGGCAGGATGAGACTCTTGAGGGTCGCTTCCATCCGCTCGATCTGCTCGCGGGTTGCCTGCGCTTCGCGCTCGCTGTCTCGGGCCTCGGCCAATCGCTTCGCCGCCTCCTGCGCGCGCATGGCCCGCTCGAGGCGGGCGAGAAGCTCGCGCTGCTCGCGTTCCTCGCGTTCGGCACTCTCCACCGCAGCCGCGGCTTCCCGTACGGCGCCGGCAACGTCCTGATGGCGGGCTCGGGCGGCGTCGCGCGCCTGCGCTGCGCTGGCCTCGGCCTCGCGCAGGCTGGCGAAACGGGCGAGCGCCTGCCGGAAGCCGGCGAGGGCCTGCTCGGCCGAGACGCGCCGGTT
Source organism: Bosea sp. ANAM02 (assembly GCF_011764485.1). NCBI lineage: Bacteria > Pseudomonadati > Pseudomonadota > Alphaproteobacteria > Hyphomicrobiales > Alloboseaceae > Allobosea > Allobosea sp. ANAM02. The sequence goes on from NZ_AP022848.1 coordinate 4,758,381, forward strand.
CAGCGCGAGGGCCGCCTTGCTCTCGGCTGCCTTGAGGGATTCCGCCTGTGCCTTGGCGGCCGACAGCTCCGCCTCGGCCTCGGCCAGCGCGGCCTGCCGCTCTCGTGCCGTCTCGGGCGTGTCGATCTCGGCGAGCCGCGCCCGGATCGCACGGCGTCGGTCGAGCGCGGCCCGCAGATCGGCGACTTCGGCGCCGAGCCGGCGCTCCTGTTCCGCCAGTTGCTCGCTTTCGTCGATGGCGATGGCGTAGGGACCGCCGGTCCTGGGCCGGCCGGTCGCCGTCACCAGCCGCATCAGCTCTTCCTCGCAGGCGGCGACGGCTTCGGTCATGCGCCGCCCGCCGGTCAGGGCCTCGACCTCGCCCTGGACCGAGGTCAGCACGGTTTCCCGCGCGCGCCGTTCCGTCTCGTCCTCGGCCTTGGCGCGCCGCTCGATGCCGGTCACGCCCTGGCGAACCCAGAGCAGGCCGGCCGGCCCGCTGACGCCGCCCTTCACCAGCGCGGCGATGAAGCGCTCGGCTTCGTCAGCCTGTGCAATCAGGCGGCCGCTGTCGCGGTCCCGAACCTGGGCGCGGCGGCCGCCATAGAACTGCTTGGTCAGCCGGAAGGCGCCGTCGGCGGTGACCAGATCCGCCTCGACCAGCGGGTTGCCGCCGCTATAGGGTCGCAGCGCTTGGACGGCGCCCGGCGTGCCGGTATGCGGCTGGAAGAACAGCGCGTGCAGCGCATCGAAGCAGGTCGACTTGCCATGCTCGTTGGCGGCGCAGAGCACGTTGATGCCGTCGCCAATGCTCTCGATGCGCACGCCGGTGCCGGCAAAGCGGCGGACATTGTGCAGGCGCAGAGCGGTCAGCTTCATCGCGACGCTGCCGCGCAATAGGAGAACAGGCGCATCAGCGCCTCGCGCGCCACCTCGCGCTCGGCCGAGGCGCGGCCGTCGTCCCGGCTTTCGGCAAGCAGCATGTCGGCGGCGCCCCGCAAGGCGCCGGTCCGGTCGATCTGATCGAGGTCCTCGCTCTCGCATTCCGTCACCAGCTCCTGCGCCTCGAGCTGCAGCAGGGCGAATTCGGGCGCGATCGCCTGAAGATCCGCTTCGAGCTGAGTCCGCGCCGGCGGCCGCGTCCGGCCTGTCGCGACGATGCGCAGGAGCGTCTGACGCCGCGATGGGCCCGCGGGCAGCAGCGCTGCCAGATGCGCGTTTGGGTCGTCGCCCGCCAAGCATTCGAGTGCGAGCGTGCGCCAGTCGAACACTCCGGTCACCACGGGCTCGACCGCGGGCTCGGTTCCGGCCGCGGGAATCGTGACCAGCAAGGCGCGGCCGGAAGCGTCATGCTTGAACCGGTCCGGCTCCGGCGCGCCGCTATACCAGCTCCGCGGCCCGATCCGCATCTGGCCATGCCAGTCGCCGAGGGCGAGATAGTCGAGGCCAGCGCGGATAGCCCGGTCAGGAGCAACGACGTCGCTGGCGCCGCCGTCCTCGGAAAAGCTCTGCACGGCGCCATGGGCGAGCCCGATCCGGATTGTGCCCGCCGGGGTCGCCGCCGCGTCCATCCATTCGGTGAGATCGCGGCCGGGCCGGCGCGTCGTGCAGGGCGCGGGAAGCAGAACGGCGTCGTCGGCGAGTGGGAGAAGCGTCGGCTCGGTCACGAGCACTACATTGGCGGGCCGCGCTGTCGCCAGCCCGGCCCAGAGCGCTTCGGCGGCGAGAGAATCGTGATTGCCGGGCAGCAGAATCCAGCGAAGGCCGTCATGTCCCGCCATGGCCGCCAGCGCCTGGCGAAGCACGGCCGGGCTCGGGGTTTCTGTGTCGAACACATCGCCGGCGAGCAGGATCGTCTCGACGCCGGCCGTGCGGGCCTGGGCCGCCAGCCGGTCGAGCACGGTATGGCGGGCCTCGCGCAGGCGCCCGCGCAGCTCCTCTGGCATCGATCCGAATGCCTTGCCGAGATGCAAGTCGGCGCTGTGGAGAAAACGGACCATGCGATGCCTTTTACTCGCCGTCGCTTGGAGCCGCGGCCAGGTGGGTGGCTGCCCGCTGTAAGGCCTCGTCCAGACGAGCCCTCGAGGTTGCCGCCAGCCTCTCAACACCAAGGAGCCGCGCTAGAGCGAGTGCCGGATCGATCTCCTCCAGCAGCGCGGGCTCGCTGACTGCAATGCTGGCAAGCTCGGCAAGCGGGACGTCTGGTATCGCGCGCCGCGCAGCGACATCCACCGGCGCACGATAGGGGCAGATTGGTGCAATAGTGCCTGGCCTCCAAAGGAAGGGGCCGCTCGACTCCTCAGTTCGCGGAAGGTCGCGCAGATGCAGGTCGATGCGCTCCCTGATTCGAGCGCCTGTCCGCAACCAGCCGTGCGCCCGCGCAATGCGCTGGGCAAGCACATCCGCGCGCAACGGCGCTTCCGCCTCCATCACCGCATCGACCATGCCACGCAATGTGCCCCGATAGCCGAATTCGAAGAACTGGTCCGGATCAGCTCGGAATTGCGATAGGTCGGCTAAGCGATACTGCGCTCCGCCGTGGGAGGGACTGGCCCCTCCCTCCGTTCTGGACGCCACCTTGACAGCTCCGGCGACGGGCGAGGCTATGACATCAGCGGCAGGCGCAGCAGCCAAGACATCGTCCTGCGGCGATTGCTCGCGACCGTCGCGCACGGCGTCCTCGGTCGCTTCCTCGGACTCGGCAGCGTCCAGGTCGAGCTGACCGGCTTCGACCTCCACGCCGAGCTCCCAGTGGAGTGCCTGGTCAGTTGCTTCCTCGGCTGCTCGTGCGCGACTGTCGGCGAGCAGAGCCTCAAGCGCTTCGTGCAACCTCTGCATCGCCCCATTGGGGTCGAACCACCAATCCGTCGACCAGACACGGACGATATTCCAGCCCAGTCCTCTCAGGACCTGCTCGCGCACTTTGTCGCGGTCCCGAGCCGTCGCGGAGCTGTGATAGGTCGCGCCATCGCATTCGACGCCCGCGAGATAGGCACCGGCACGATCGGGATGCTTCACACCGATATCGACGCGGAACCCGGAGATGCCGACCTGCGGCACGACCTGCCAGCCGAAGCGAGCGAGTTGCTCCGCAACCGCCTCCTCAAATGGAGATTCGAGCCCCCCAACTGATCCCTCATCCCGGGCCGGCAGCGCGATCGGACCGCGTTCCGCAAAGTCGAGGAAGGTCTTGAGATGATGCACACCGACCGCCTTTGTCCGGCCCGTGTCGATGTCATCGGCGGCGAAGCCGGAGTACACGACCAGCTCCTGTCGGGCGCGGGTCACGGCAACGTTGAGGCGCCGCTCGCCGCCGTCGCGGTTCAGGGCACCGAAGTCCATCGTTCGCTTGCCAGCCGCATCTTTCGAGAAGGTGATCGAAAACAGGATGACGTCGCGCTCGTCGCCCTGAACATTCTCAAGGTTCTTGACGATCGTCGGCTCGATCCGGTCTTCGGCGAAGTACCATTCGAGAGAGGGTTCGAGGCGGCGCGCCTCGTCCAGAAAGTCCTGAATCAGAGCCTGCTGCTGCGCGTTGAAAGTGATGATGCCCAGCGTCGGCCGGCTTGCCTCCGGCATGGCAAGCCAGCCCCGCATGCGCCCGACGGCATCTTCGACGAGCCTGCGGGCTTCAGTGCGGTTGGTTCGGGTCTTGCCACGATCGTAGACGCCCTCGACCCGCACGAGGCGCACGGAGCGATCCTCGACGGTCGGAGCCGGGAAGGTGATCAGGCGATTCTGATAGTAATGCGCGTTGGAGAAGGCGATCAGCGACTCGTTGCGGCTGCGATAGTGCCAGCGCAGGTCGCGCACCGGAATGCCGGCGGCCTTGGTTTCGTCGAGGATGCTCTCCAGGTCCCGCTCATAATCCTCGACCTCTTCGTCATCCTCGTTGCGCCCGAAGAAATTGGTCGGCGGCAATTGGCGGGGATCGCCGACGATGATTGTCTGCCGTCCCCGGGCGATCGCGCCGACCGCGTCCCAGGTCGTGATCTGCGAAGCCTCGTCGAAGATCACGACGTCGAAGAGCGCCTGGTTCGGCGGGAAGTACTGCGCGATGGACAGGGGGGACATCAGCATGCAGGGCGCGAGCTTGCCGAAGTTGCCCGGCATGGCGCCGATCATCTCACGAATCGAGCGGCTCGGCCTCTGCAACTCCATCTGATGGCGCAGAAGGCCGAGCTCGGAGTTGCGTGGCACGCTCTGGACCGAGGGCAGGCCGTGAGCCAGAGCGCTCACCACGCGGCTGGTCGCCTTGGCCCGGACCAGATCGTCAATCTCGCGGAACTCTTCGATCGCATGCTCATGCTGGAACCGGCGGAAGTCGCGCAGCGTCGCGTGAGAATCCAGCGCCAGAGGCAGCCACCAGCGCGCATAGGCAAGATCGAACGCCTCCCGCGTTTGATGTGGGGAAAGCACTTCGCTCTCCAGATCCTGGATCAAGGCGCTCAGGCCCTGCGCCTCGCCCAGCGCGCGGATGCGACACCAGCTCGTCCAGTTCCGTAGCAAGAGGCGCGCGCTCGCGATGTCATCGGCGAGCGACAGAAGCTCTGAGAGGACTGTTGCGCTTTCCGACCGGACCGGAGACGATCCGGCTAGCGCAGAGAAGCGCGCCAATGCCGCCGAAAAACTCCGGTAGGCTTCGCGATAAGCGAGCGCAGCATGCCGGATCGGCTCTGCATCGCTGCCCGACACCAGAATCGGGGCGATCGTCTTCACGATCGCGCGGATGTCGTCTGCGGCTCGCCCGAGTCGCAGGAGACTATCTCGCAGCTTGGTCGCGCCCGTCAGATGCCGCTCGATCGCCGACACGTCGGTGTCCAGGCCTGCAAAGCGCAGCGGCTTGCCGGCGAGCCCACTTTTGTCGGCGGACGCATGCAGTCCCTGCAGGCGGCGCAGGATCGGCAGGTCCTTGTCAGGGTCAGGCTGACCGGTAGTGGCATAGCTCTGCAGCAGCTTCTTCACCCGCCGGCTAGCCAGCCAGCTGCGCGGCCACATGGCGGCTCTGGCCTCGCGCCACCCGCGCTCGAGGTCATCGACGGGAACGCGCAGCACCGAGTCGCGGGCGAAGGTCGCAGAAAGCTCGGCTTCGGCCGCTCGGTAGGATGAGATCGATCCCTCTAGCTCGGCGAGGGCGTCCTTCAGGCGGCCGAAATCCGGATCGAACGCGATCCGCTGATCGGTGCCGGCGCTATCGTGCAGCGTGGCTGCGAGCACCGAGAATCGCTCCAGCTCCTCGGCCGATGCATCGCCACGCGCCGATAGGCCAAGGTGGGGCAGAAACGCGGTGAGTGACTTTCGCAGTGTCGACACCGTGCCTGCAAGCTCGCGCGCTTGCGTGAGCAGTTGCTCCTGCCAGGCGGAGGACCACTCGGGCGTGTTCACGCAGGTGAGAACCGGCATGCGTTCGACCGCAGAGAAGACGCGGCCGATCTCGTCCGCGAGATCGCCGAGCACGCGACGCGCCTCGTCGTCATGGGCATCGCGATGCGGCCAGCTCAGAACCGGCGCATAGTGCTCGCGGCCCCGCAGCGCGATGCCGAGTGCGATATAGGGCGTCAGCCCGTTTGGATGCCGCTTGTGGAGCGCATCGACATAGGCGTTGAGCACGTCGCGCTTGAGCTTGAGCCGGCGGTTGACCGCAATCCAGTCCGACTGCGAGGCCGCGCGGCCTTTTTCCCACGAGTTCCTGAGCTGGGCGAGGAATGATTTGCGGTCGGCCTTGTTCGAATGAAGCTCCAGGCAATGGTCGCCGAGGCCGTGCGCCTTGAGGCGGCGATGCACGACGTTGAGCGCCGCGGTCTTCTCGGCAACGAAGAGCACGGTCTTCCCGGATGCCAGGCAGTTCGCGATCATGTTGGCGATCGTCTGGCTCTTGCCTGTGCCGGGCGGGCCGATGATCACGAAATCCCGCCCCTCGGCGGCCGCGACGCTCGCCGCGATCTGGGACGAGTCCGCCGGCAGGACAGAGACGATGTCGGCTGGGTCATAGCGCCGATCCAGTTGCCGCTCGTCGACGAAATCATCTGCCGCACCCGGAAAAGGCCGGTCCGGCGAATCGATCAGATGCCGGACGAGCCGGTTCTCGCGCAGGGCATCGGTGCGCTCGACGAGGTCCTTCCACATCAGATGCTTTGCGAATGAGAAGGTCGACAGCGCCGCGTCGTCGATCACCTCCATGCCAGGCACATCGCGCACCGCCTGGCGCATCGCGCCGAGCAGGCGCGGCACGTCGATACCGTTTTCGTCTTGCGGCAACTCGCCTGCGAATTGCGGCAGCGGCAGATCAAATTCGCGCTCGAGGAACTGCAGCAGCGTGGCGTTGAAACGCGGTTCGTCCTCGTGGAAGCGCAGCGAGAATTGCGAACTCGCACTGCGCCGGTCGAGCTTGACCGGCAGCAGCAATAGCGGTGCACGATAACTGCGTTCGTCGCTAGGTTTGCGCTTCCAGCGCAGGAAGCCAACCGCGAGAAACAATGTGTTTGCGCCGCCCTCGGCGAAATCATTGCGCACCTGACGATGAAGGTCGATCAGCCGCGCTTCAAGATTCTTGGCCTCAAGCGGCGAAGCAAGCTCGCCGCGTCCGAGGGCATCTGCCGCGAATGTGCGGTGGAGATCCTGGCCCCGGACCTCGCGGTAGAGCGCCGCGTCACGCTCGCCGAGCGGATTGTGCTCGGGAAGGGAGATCAGCCGCATCGCGCTCCCCTCTGCGAGCTGATCCTCGAGATAGGCTACATCCGTGCACAGAAACGGGATCGTCTTTTTCGAGTCGGGGAAGTTCAGCAGCCGATTGCGCAGAGTGAGGTCGAGCAGCTTCTTCTGCCAGCGGTCGATCCGTCCGGCTGCAGTGGTTGGCTTGAGCTCGACGACCTCCGTCGGCACGTCGATCGGCCCTGGATCGATTGTGATCGGCAGGTCGATCTCGTCATCCTGGGCATGATCCGCTTGAGCGGGTGCATGGGAGGCGAGCGGCATGATGCCGCCGCTGCGGGAGCGATGCAGGTCGATCGCTGCCACGAAACCGGCTGCCTGCGTATCCTCGAAGCGTGGTGCCACAAGCTGGCGTGCATGGTCGAGCGTGACCGGCGGCCTGTGTGTCACGCCCGTCGTCTCGAACGCGACGAACTCGCGTGCGGCGATGGCTTTGCGGACCTCGGTGAGGTCTGTCTCGACCGCATTGGGAAACGTCCGCTTCGTCAGCCACACCCCGACCGCTGCGTGATTCTGGAACAGCAGCAGCGCTGAGTTCAGCCCGCAGCCTTCGAGTGCCGCAGCAAACAACAACGAGGTGTCGAGGCAGGTGGCCAGCCGGTGTTGTGCGACGGCGGAGGGGCGCCGGACCTTCTGCCCGCGTTGCTCGAAGCTCGCCGGAGGTTCGGCATAGTGCAGCTTCAGCCCAGCAACCGCGGAATACACCGCTGCCGCGAGCAGCAGGCTCCGCTTGGGATCGTTCGATTGGTAACCATCGAGGCCCGAGGGATGGCCATGCCCAGCCCAAGAGTCGGCGGCAGATCGCAGAATTTTCGCGACAGCCGGATCGTTAGGGAGGACGAACGCCGGCAGGAGTTGCGCCATGTCGGCGACGCCGCCCCATTCGTCGCGCGCTAGCAACCTGACCGGGACCCGGCTCTCGGCTAGGCACTCATCCTTGGCATATAGGCGCAAGGTGATTTCACCCCGTTCCGCCTCATCCAATCCAGCCAGGTAGCCAGCGTCGAGCTCGATCCGCCTGTCACTGATGACGATGCGGTCGCCTGGCACCAATCGATCGACTGTCCAGAGCTTGGGCCGCAGAAATCCAGGCGTCGCCACCATCGCCAGCCGGCACTGTTCGAAATGCCGATCGGTCGGATTTTCTATCGCGAGGGAGCGCAGAACGGGGATCGCATTTTGATAAGATGCGAAAGTGAAGCTTGTAGCAATGTCTGAGTCGATCTTGACCGACGTCGGCACTTCACTGGCGCCGTTCGTCGTGTGCCCACTATCTCGATCTAGCATTTCTTCGCCCCAGCGGAGGCAGGATAGAACCTAAAGTTGCAGTATGCCAAGCTGCAATACCCGCAAAATTATGAAGACGCGGCCAAGCGCCAAGACCTGACATCGAAAATGACCGCAGAACGGACACGCCTTATAGGGTTTGCGCCTGCCCCATAATGAACCGCCCCGGCTTCGCGGGAGGCCGTTTGGTTTGAGTCACGCCGCGATGGCTGGCTCATCCAGCATGGCGTAGTAGCGTTCTTCTGCTTCGGCCGGCGGGATGTTGCCGATGGGCTCCAGCAGCCGGCGATTGTTGAACCAGTCGACCCAGGTCAGCGTCGCGAACTCCACGGCCTCGAAGGATCGCCACGGCCCGCGCCGATGGATCAGTTCGGCTTTGTAGAGTCCGTTGATCGTCTCTGCGAGAGCATTGTCATAAGAGTCGCCGACGCTGCCGACGGAGGGCTCGATGCCAGCCTCGGCGAGGCGCTCAGTGTATCGAATGCTGACATATTGAGACCCCCTGTCAGAATGGTGCACGAGGCCGCCGCGATGGATGGGCCGTCGCTCATGCAGCGCCTGCTCCAACGCGTCGAGCACGAAGCTGGCATGGGCCGTCCGCGACACCCTCCAACCGACGATCCGCCGAGCATAGGCATCGATCACGAAGGCGACGTAGACGAAGCCCGACCAGGTGCTGACATAGGTGAAATCCGAGACCCACAGCATGTTCGGCGCCGGCGCATGGAACACCCGGTTGACATGGTCGAGCGGGCACGGCGCCGCCTTGTCCTGAACGGTCGTGCGGAGGGGCTTGCCGCGAATGACGCCTTGCAGGCCGAGCTCGGCCATCAGGCGTTCAACCGTGCAGCGGGCGACGTCGAACCCCTCGCGCAACATCTGCCGCCAGACCTTGCGCGCGCCGTAGACTTCGAAGTTCTCGCCGAACACGCGCTCGATCTGCGGCTTCAGCTCCAGGTCCCGCTTCGCCCGAGCCGACTGCTTCCCGGGATCGGTCCGCCTGGCGACATGCTCATGGTAGGTTGACGGGGCGATCGGCAGCACCTTGCAGATCGGCTCGACCCCATAGGCCCCACGATGCTCGTCGATGAAGGCGATCATGACCGGTGTCGGCGGTCGAGCTCCGCCTGGGCAAAATACGCCGACGCCTTGCGCAGTATCTCATTGGCTTGCCGCAGTTCGCGGTTCTCTCGTTCGAGAGCCTTCAGTTTGGCCGCCATATCCGTCGTCAGCCCGGGCTTGCGGCCGCTGTCGACCTCGGCCTTCTTCACCCACTCGCTCAGCGTCTGCGCCGTGCAGCCGATCTTGCCTGAAATCGACGTGATCGCCGCCCAGCGCGACGGATGCTCGGCCTCGTGATCCAGCACCATCCGCACCGCGCGGGCACGCACCTCAGGCGAGAACTTGTTCGTCGTCTTGCTCGTCATAGCCCCATCCTCTCAGGAGTTCGGGCCTCCGACAAATCCGGGGCGGTTCAGTTGATGTTGCCGCGCGCGGCCTTGGAATAGGGACAGGTCTGGTGAGCCTCATCGACGAGGCTCTGCGCCAGTTCGAGGTCGAGGCCGGGAAGGCTGACGCGCAGGCGTGCCTGCAGGAAATACGCACCGTCCGTCATGCCGAGATCGACCTCGGCATCGACGGTGAGGTCTGCCGGCAGGACGAGCTTGCGCTTGCCGGCGGCCAGGCCGATCGCGCCGATGAAGCAGGCCGACCAGCCGGCGGCGAAGAGCTGCTCGGGATTGGTGCCGGCACTGGCGCTGCCGGGAGGCGACAGCTTGATATCAAGCTTACCGTCGGAGCTGCGCGAAGCGCCGTCGCGGCCACCGGTTGTTTGAACGCGGCCGGTATAGAGGACCTTCTCGATCGTGGGCATGGAACGCTCCATCTCTGGCGCCGCCATGAGCGGCGGCGGGTGGCGGAGCTTTTCCCAAACCGGGATGTCGTGATTGTTTTGCGAAACGGGCCGATTTGTAACGAAACGTGTTTCCTCGGCGCCTCGATACATTGCAGCACGGGCGGCACCGTCCGTCCGCATTGGCCCGCGATGCGGCACGGGGACGGGCGAGCGGTTTGTATCCGCGTGTATCGCACCCTTTGAAACGAGCGAACGGTTACAAATCCCGCCCACGCCGACACAGCCTCGACACAGGCGCCGGGCTCTTCTTGCCGCAACCTTCAATCAGGAAGAGAGCCATGTCGGAACAGATCGATCAGCCCCGTCGCAGTCTTCTGAGCGCCTTTGCACTGGGGGCCACGCTCGCCCCATTTGCCGCCATAGGCGGTGCCTATGCCCAGGCGCGTTCGTCGTCTCCGGCCGCCTCGTTGGCGGCAGCGCCGGGTGGGCACACGACCTTTGCCGCGCTCAAGCAGGTGAAGGCCGGCGTGCTCGATATCGGTTACGCCGAGGACGGCCCTGCCGACGGACCGCCTGTCCTGCTGCTCCATGGCTGGCCCTATGACATTCACAGCTATGTCGATGTCGCGCCGATCCTGGCCAAGGCAGGATACCGGGTGCTCGTGCCCCATCTGCGCGGCTACGGCTCGACCCGCTTCCTGTCGGCAGATACCCCGCGCAACGGGCAGCAGGGCGCGCTCGCCACCGACATCATCGCCTTCATGGACGCGCTGAAGATCGAGAAGGCCGTCATCGGCGGCTATGATTGGGGGGCACGCACCGCCGACATCGTCACAGCGCTCTGGCCCGAGCGCGTCAAGGCGCTGGTCTCGGTCAGCGGCTATCTCATCGGCAGCCAGGACGCGAACAAGCCGCCGCTGCCGCCCAAGGCCGAATTGCAATGGTGGTACCAGTTCTATTTCGCCACCGAGCGGGGGGCTGCCGGCTATGCGAAGTACACCCATGACTTCGCCCGGCTGATCTGGGAGCTTGCTTCGCCGCAGTGGAAGTTCGACGACGCCACCTTCGCGCGCTCGGCCAAGGCCTTCGACAATCCCGACCATGTCGCGATCTCGATCCACAACTACCGCTGGCGGCTCGGTCTTGCGCTGGGCGAGCCGCAGTTCGATGCGCTGGAGCAGAAGCTCGCGGCCTTCCCGAGCATCAGCGTTCCCACCATCACCATCGAGGGCGATGCCAACGGCGCTCCCCATCCGGAACCGGCAGCCTATGCAAAGCGCTTCACCGGCAAATACGAGCACCGGCTGTTCAAGGGTGGCATCGGCCATAATCCGCCGCAGGAGGCGCCGCAGGAGTTCGCCCGGGCGATCATCGATGCCGACAGGCTCTGAGATCTGAGAGATCGCACAAATGAAGCCGATATCCCTGACAACCTGTGCGGCGGCGGCCTTCGGGCCGCCGCCGTCGTTATGTTCGGTGGGTTTGCGCGAAGCGAGGCAGAGCCCAAGCCGGCCTCGCCGATCGATGGCATCACGATTCCCGACGGCTACCGGCAATGGAAGCTGGTCGCTCCGGCATTGGAGCATGAGCCGCTCAACGAACTACGTGCCGTCGTCGGCAACGAGACGGCACTGGCAACCTATCGGGCTGGGACCCCGCCTTTCCCGGACGGGTCGGTACTGGTCAAGCTGGCCTGGAAGCACATCCAGTCGCCCGAATTCGAATCCGCGCTCGTTCCCCGCATGGCAACCACCGTGCAGGTGATGGTGAAGGATTGGAAGCGCTATGCAGCGACCGGCGGCTGGGGTTTCGGCTGCTTCGTCGATCGCAAGCCTGTCGACCAGGACCAACACGAAACCTGCTGGGGCTGCGAAACGCTGGTGAAGAGTCGGGACTACGTTTTCACCCGCCTCGCACCCTGATCGCGCGGCTGCGACAGCGGCTTGCCCTTCCCGATACAATCAGAAGGCGCCCGGGCTTTGCTCCGGGCGCCTTCCTTTTGTGGCCGGCGATGCCGCATCGCCGATGCAATCACCCGAAGGTGAACGCATAGGCTTCCGCGTCGGCATCAAGGAAGCGGATCTCGAAGACGCGCCCCCGAACGTCCCCGGATTGGCGGACGAGCTGATAGAGCCGGGTCTCCGAGACGGTGCCGTTTCCGGCCGCGTCGATATCGGCTCCGCGATCGGCAGCAGGCGGCTTGCCATCGACCGTGACCCGGAACCGGACCGGCCGCCCGTTGGGTCCGGGCCGAGCATCAGATGCAGGTCACGAGCGCTGAAGCGGAAGGCGATGCCGCCGCCGGCGCGGGAGAGCCGGGCGCTCTCCGCACCGACCGTCCAGCTGCCGTCGAGCCCCCATTGATTGAGCCTGAGCTTGCCGACGCTGTAGTCGTGCGGCCGGTCGCTCGTAATCCCTTCCGGCAAGGCGAAGCCCGACGCCTTGGAATAGCCGAGATAGGCTTCCCCTGAGCGGATATTCGCCAGATCCGGCGCGGCCTGGGCGCCGGATGCCTGCGGGTTCACGAAGTTCGACGCCGCCTTGCGATGGCCGGCAGCCTCGGCGAGGAGATCCTGGATGGAGCGATCCGAGAGCGCTTCGCCGCCCTCACCAAACTGGGTGTGGCGAATCCGGCCCTGCGCATCGACGAGATAGATCGCCGGCCAGTAGCTGTTGCGAAAGGCGCGCCAGATCCTGAAATCATTGTCGACGGCGATCGGATAATCGATTCCAAACCGGGCCGCGGCCTGCCGGATGTTCTCGACCTTCTTCTCGAAGGCGAATTCCGGGGTATGGACACCGACCACGACAAGGCCCTGATCCCGATACTTCTCCGCCCAGGCGCGGACATAGGGCAAGGTGCGGATGCAATTGATGCAGGAATAGGTCCAGAAATTGACCAGCACGACCTTGCCCCGCAGCTCATCCGCATTCAGGGGAGCTGTATTGAGCCAGCTCACCGCGCCGGCGAAACCCGGAGCCGCTCCACGATCCGGCAGCATGCTGCGATAGGGCTGGGCCGCCATTCCCGCACCGCTCCGTGCATCATTCTCGGCGACGCGCAGGGCGGCTGCGCCATCATGGCCGAGCCCGTCGAGGAGGCTCTGCTCGATGCCGGTGGTGGCCGCGAAGGAAAGTCTCGTGAGCAGCCCGGTGTCGAGCCCGAAGCCGATCGCCAGCACGCTTGCCAGCACCGCGACGCCGAGGCCCTGGCGGATGCGCTCGCCGATACCCAATGCGCGCTTCACTGCAGCCAGCACCTCTCCGCCGACCCGCAGCGCGACAGTGAGCGAGGTCGCAGCGCCCGCCGCATAGGCTGCCAGCGCCAGTGCCGTTCCGGCATTGGCTCCGTGCAAGGCAGCGCCGGTCAGCACCAGACCGAGGATCGGGCCCGCACAGGGCGCCCAGAGCAGGCCGGTCGCGGCGCCGAGCAGCAGCGAGCCACCAACGGATCGTGGCCCGGTGGCTCCTTCCTTGGATAGCCGCTGTCCAAGCGCGACAAGGGGGCGGTGGAAGAATGCCGCCGCGCGCGGGGAGAGCAGGGTCACGCCGAAGACTGCCAGCAGCGCGAGCGCCACGAAACGCCCGGCCTCGTTGGCCCGCACCACCCAGCTCCCCCCGATCGCCGCCAGACTGGCAACGACCGCGAAGGTCAGGACCATGGCGGCCAGCATCGGCAGAGCGCTCCGGCTGAAGGATTGACCGGCGCGGGAGAAGACGAAGGGCAGGATCGGAAGGATGCAGGGGCTGAGGATGGTCAGCACGCCGGCAACATAAGAGGCGACGAACAGGGTCATGGCAAATCCTCTGAAAGGCGGGACCGCTGCTTGTCGCGCTCGCCGCCGTTAGGCCTGCACTCAAACGCTTGGACGTATCCCGGATGTTTTCCCCGCGGGTCGATCTGTAAGCGGATGTATCCGAGTGCTGGCAGGAGGCGCCGATAAAGGCGTGGGGATACTCGACATCGGCGAAAGGCAGCGGCCGTTCGGCCGCCGCGATGATGATCAATTGCCGGCGGTCCGCGCCGCCTGCTCGATCAGCTTCGCCACTGTTCCCGGATGGGAAACCATCACGACATGCGAGGCTCCCTTCACCACGACCGTCTCCTTCGAGCGGGCGCGACGCGCCATCCATTCCAGCGCCGCGGCGGGGATGTTCTTATCGGCGCTGCCATAGACGAACCAGAACGGGATGGTTTTCCAGGCCGGTGCGCCGGCAGGCTCCTTCAGGGCGGCTTCCGCGACCGGGCGCTGCCCCGCGGCCATCAACTTCGCTTGCGGCACCGGCACGTCGGCGGCGAACTGATCGCGGAACTTGGCTTGGTCGATGTAGAAATCGTTCCCGCCATCGGGCAGGCGCACGGGCTGAGCCAGGGCCGAGCCGAGCGTGCCGCCGGGAAACTTGCCGCTGAGCTCGATCGCGCTTTCGCCTGCGTCCGGCGCGAAGGCGGCGACGTAGACGAGCGCCTTCACATTGTCATGGCCCTTCGCGGCGCCGGAGACCACAGCCCCGCCATAGGAATGGCCGACGAGGACGACCGGCCCTTTGACGCTCGACAGAATCGTCGAGACGATATCCGCGTCGCCTTTGACACTGCGCAGGGGGTTGGCAGCTCCGATGACGGGATAGCCATCCGACCCCAGTTTCTTGATGACGCCGTTCCAGCTTCCGGAATCGGCGAAGGCGCCGTGCACTAGAACGACGGTAGGCTTCGGCTGCGCGAAAGCCGGTCCCGCCATGAGGATTGCTCCGGCGGCGAGAGCGGCAAACATTTGAGCATGGAGGGACATGTCGAAGTCCTGTGCTTCGTGACGGTCCCGCCATAGGCCAAGGAGGTGTTTCTCCAATGTGTCCGCCAACTCGCCAGATGTAAGGGAGTGTGTCCGATAGCCGATCGACACAGTCCGTTACGAAGCGATCGGCGCCGGAGCGCGGGTCGCGCATTTTTATTTTGACTTTTCGTTCCAGAATTATTATCGACTGGACATGGCACGATCCAAGGAATTCGACAGGGACCAAGCATTGACGGCCGCGATCGAGGTTTTCCGCGAGCACGGCTATGAAGGAAGCTCTGCCGGAATGCTGACCGATGCGATGATGATCGGCCGCCAAAGCCTCTACGACACCTTCGGGGACAAGTGGCGGCTCTATTGCGAAGCCGTGCGCGCCTATGCCGTAGCCGAAACGAGTGCGCATATCGCCGCTTTGAATGGCGGAGATCGCGCAATGGCAGGTATTAGGCGGATGATCGACAGGGTGGTCGGGACCGCGCCCACGCCCTGTCTTGGCGTGGGTTCGATCTGCGAATTCGGCGAGACGCGGGCCGATCTCGTCGACATCCGCACGGCCGCGAGCCGCGGCCTGCATGCGGCCATGGCCGAGACAATCCGCGCAGCTCAGGCGGAGGGCGATCTCTCCGCCGAACTGAACCCAGACGATGTCGCAACATTCCTGGTCGCCAGCATCGCAGGAATCCGGATCGCAGGCCGCAGCGGCGCCGGCGAGACGAGGCTGCGCGCCTTGGGAGCATTGGCTTTGCGGGCTCTCCGCTGACTTTTTCTTTGGCCAATTTTTGACTGATCATTCAAATAAGGAGACGACATCATGCGCGTGATCGAAATGACCGGGATCGGTGGCCCCGACGTTCTGCGCCTTGCGGAACGGGCCGACCCGCACCCCGGCCCGAACGAGGCGCTGGTCGAGATTGCGGCGGCCGGGGTCAATTTCATGGATGTCGGGGTCAGGCGGGGCATCGCCTGGACGGAGCAGCCCAACCCCAAACCCCTCGGCGTCGAGGGAGCCGGAAGGGTAGTCTCGGTCGGACCACAGGTTCGCAGCGTCAAGGCAGGCGACCGCGTCGCCTGGGTTTATGCTCCTGGCAGCTATGCCGATCGCGCGGTGATCGCTGCCGACGCACTCGTCCCGGTACCGGACGGCATCGACGACCGGACCGCTACAGCGGTGATGATGCAGGGGCTGACGGCAAGCCATTTCGCGACGGACTTCTACCCGGTGCGGCCCGGCGACACGGCGTTGGTTCACGCGGCCGCCGGAGGGCTGGGTTTGCTGCTGACCCAGATCATCAAGATGCGAGGCGGCCATGTCATCGGCCGCGTCTCGACGCAGGACAAAGTCGTCAGCGCGAAGGCCGCCGGCGCCGACCATGTCATCGTGGACCCAGCCGGAGATTTCGCAGCCGAAGTGCGGCGCCTCACAGGAGGGAAAGGCGTGAACGTGGTCTATGACGGCTCGGGACCCGCGACCTTCCAAGGCTCGATCGATTCCCTGGGCCGGAGCGGTACCCTTTGCTGGTTCGGGCCCGTGCTCGGCGGTCCCGGTCCGCTCGACATCTGAGCCTGCCGCGGAGCATCAAGATCGGCTACGCGGTCTTCTTCGACCATATCCCGACGCCTGACCTGCTGCGCGCCCGCGCTACGCGCTTGTTCGATTGGGTTGCAGAGGGCCGGCTCGATGTCCGGGTCGGAGGCACATATTCGCTGAGCGGGGCCGCGCAAGCCCATTCGGACATGGAAGGCCGCAAGACGACCGGCAAATTGCTTCTGATCCCGTGATTGAGGGAAGCAATACCGGTCGGGTGGCAGCATGCTGATTAGTAGCTGACGTTGGTGCCCTAAATGAGAGCGGACGCTACGGTTCGGGGTGGAATGTTGGCCCGAGCACCCTTGGCGTGGTGAAATTGCAGTGCCCAAACAGCGTTCGCTCCGCGAAGGATCTACCTGCATCGTTGGACGGGTGAATTTCACTCTACAGAATTGCAGCTCGGGCAATCCGTGCTCGATCGAAGACTCGTTACAAGATGAGCAGCCGGGCCCGATAAGGCCTCCTACGCTGCCCAACGTAGCCAAGTCTTTTCAAGCTCGCGAGCGGGCATCGGCCGACCGAAGAGGTAGCCCTGGCCTTCCTGGCAGCCTAGCGTGGTCAGGAGCGCGGCAACCGCCTCGGTTTCGATGCCCTCGGCGATGATCGATTTCCCCAGCGCCTTCCCCAGCTCGATGGTGGCCGCGACGATCGCGGCATTCTCGCTGCCCGACTCAAGCTTTCGAACGAAGGTCTGATCGACCTTGATGGTATCGAGCGGGAAGTCACGCAGCGAGGTCAAGCTGCCGTAACCCGTCCCGAAATCGTCGAACGCGATGTGGACACCGAGCTCGCGCAACGATCCGAGGATCGCCCTGACACGGCTGATATCGTCGAGAATGATGTCTTCCGTCACTTCGAGTTCAAGCCAGGCCGGATCGAGCCGGGTGATCTCTAGAAGGCGGGCGACCTCCATCGCAAGCGTTCCCGCCGTGAACTGGGACTGAGAGAGATTGATGCCGACGCGCAGGGGCGTTCCCCGCTGCTGCCAGATGGCAGCCTGGCGAATCGCGGTTTCAAGGACCCAGGCGGATACTCCGTCCGCGAGTGAGCTGCCGTTGATCACCGGCATGAACTCGCCGGGCGAGACGTAGCCGCGCTCTGGGTGATGCCAGCGGATCAGGGCTTCGGCGCCCACGATCGAGCGGGTCTGGAGATCCACCTGCGGCTGATAGAACAGTTCGAATTCTCCGGCTGCGAGCGCCTGGCGCAGCCGGTTTTCCAGGGCCATCCGCTTCTCGACCTCGTCTCGCATCCCCGGCGCGAAGCTGACGGCGGTCTCGGACTCCTGCCGCTGAGCCGCGGCGAGCGCGAAGCGGGCATTGCCGAGCCAGACCTCCGGATCGGCGGCCTCCTCGGAACCGGCATGGCCGAGGACGACCGGCACGCGTACCGCGCGACCCTCGGCTTCGAGCGGCTCGTTGCGGAACGTCTCGATGAGGGATGTCGCGAGATGATCGACATCGGCTTGGCTTGCCGGCAGCAGAATCGCGAATTCGTCGCTGTCGCTCCGTGACAGGATCATCCCCTGACCGAGCTTGGATCTCAGCCTGGCGGCCGCGGCGCGGATGAGCGCATCTGCGAAGGTCTGTCCTTCGAGATCCCGCATCCGGCGGAAGTGCCACAGGCTTGCAAGTATGAGCCGTCGAGGCTCGCCCCGCCCAACGGCGTCGTTAAGGGCGGCAATCAGGCTGTTGTTGTTGGGAAGGCCCGAAACGGGGTCCATTTCCGCGAGATATCGAATGCGCTCCTGCTGAAGGCGGCGCTCGGAGATATCACGCAGCACGACGCCGTACTGCCGACCGGAGGGTGTCTCCCAGACGGACCAGCTACATTCCAGCGGAAAGAGCTCGCCGTTGGCGCGCCGCCCCGTCTCCTCATGAACCTGGGCATTGATGTTCGGAAAGGCGCCGGGGACTTTTCCGGCAGTTTCGCCTGCCAGCAGCTCGGCGAATTGTAAGCTCCGCATCCGCGATGCATCGAACCCGAAAATCAGGCTCGCGGCTTCGTTAGACATCGAGATCCGGCCGTCTCGGTCGATGCAGACCAGTCCATCCGACAACGACATGGCTACATTGTTGAAGCGCTTTTCCGCCGTGAGGCGAAGCAAGCCGCGAAGGTCCACCTCCTCGACGAGCGCAATCAGCGCGTAAGCGAAAGCCGCAACATGGAGCAATGAGGTGTCTATCGCGACGGGATAGACAGACTGGATCGCAATTGCCGCTGCTTCTGCCGCGATTGCCGCAGAGATCACCGCGACTATCCTGTGCCGCGCGCGACGCCGTCTCAGCACGAACGCCACAAGGAGCGGCACGAACAGCAGTGCAAGCGAAAGCGCGAACGTGGTCGTTCGCAGGGTTCTGCCCTGCAGCATGGATTCCGCAGCAAGGACCTGCAGCAAGGCTCCGGGGATGACCTGCCCACCAGGCACCACGAAACGGTCACCGAGTTCTGCGGCCGTTCCAGCGACGATGACCTTCTTGCCACTCAGGACCGCTCCCAGATCCCCGTTCCCGCGGAGAATGTCGATATAGGGCACGCCGCGCACTGCGCTGCTGTCGATGCCGAAATCGATCCGGAAATCCGGTGTGGCAGGTTCGTGCAATCCCGCCAGCAGCGCGGCGATCGAGGGGATGAACTGGCCGTCGATCGTTGCGCCGAAATTGAAATCGCGCGCGACACCATCCCGGTCAGGCGCGACGTTGACCATGCCGAGCCAGGCATCCGCTTCGAACATGGCGAGCGGGCGGTTCACATAGCCTTGCCGAACGCTGCTCGCGCCAGAGGCGACCTGCCTGAAGATAGGCAGTATAACGCTGCCGCCAGCACCCTTGAGGGCCTCCGAGAATCTCCTGTCCTCCGCATCGATCGACCGGGCGCTGAAGTCGACGTCGAAGGCGATGTCGGTCACGCCCAGTTCGGCGAGCTTACGAACCATTTCGGCATGGAGCGACCTGGGCCAAGGCCAGCGCCCGACAGCAGCAATCGAGCGAGGGTCGATCTCGACCATGGCGATGCTGCCAGACGGCGCCCGCTTGACTACGTGAAAACGTGCATCCAGCACCGTCTCACGCAGGCGGGTATGCGCTCCAGCCAGAACGACGAGCGCCACGGCCAGGAGGGCGAACAGGTAAGACCGGAAAGGGAGCAGCAGCCCTCCAGCCTTGGCCTTCCAACCTTGTGCGGCGCCCCGGCTCCCTTGTACGGCCGCGTTCAATTCTTCTTGCCCAGGCCCAGTGCCTTGCCAATGCCATTCCCGCCGAGCAGGCCGTAGGCATTGCCGCGGCCGCGATTGTCGATGAGAGCGTCGAGGAGGCCGCTGCCGTTCTGTCCATTCTGGCCACTCTGTCCGTTCAGACCGCTTTGGCCATTCTGACCATTTTGGCCGCTCTGACCGTTCTGGCCGCCGCCTCCGAGACCGATTCCGGCCGTCGCGGCATTTGAGACAATAACGCCGGCGGCAGCAGAGCCTGAGGCCAGAGCCCCGGAAACGGCTGACCCTGACGATGCGCCATTGCCGTTCGGGCCGGCCGATCCGCTATTGTCCAGTCGGATGTCGTTGCCGCCGTTGCCGGGCTGAAGGCGGCTCGACAAGCTCTTGCTCTTCGAGCCGTCGGCGCCTTGGTTGCGCGCCATTCCGTTGGTGACCTCGCGGATGTTGAGGTGCAGTTCTCCGATCGGGGCAACGATGCGCGCGCCGCCTCCCGGCATACGGGCGATGACGGGCTGGCTGGAGCCGGGCGCGCGCGCCGACGTCGTGGGTCGAGCGTTGCTGCGAAGGGGTACCGAGCCGGCATCGGGCTTCAGCCCGCCGGCCGGGACCGAAAGCGGTTGCACGCGCGGGGCCTGCGCCGGTCCGCGCGTGACGGCGCCAAGCTCTCCGCTGCCACCCAGCTTCAGGCCGGGCGCGCCGGTACCGGACGATCGCGCGAATTGCTGCGGGTTCACCAGCGTATACTCGCCAGAACGGAAATCGGTGACCTGAACCTGGCCGCGCACGACATCGACTTTCGCCTGGCCTCCAGCGATCGAAACGCGGAAACGCGTCCCCTTCACCACCGCAGCGAGATAAGGCGTCTCGACTTCAAAATGCTGCACGTTCCGCTTTTCGACGTCCAGCATGATGGTGCCAGCCTGCTGGATGATCGTCGACAGGCCCGATCGCCCGGCCTCGGGCAGGCTGATGGCGGAATTGGGCGACACCAGGATCGTTTCCTGGCCACGTATGAGGAGAACGCGCCCGTTACGCCCGGTCCGGATGGAATCGCCCGGGCGCAATTCGGTCGTCTGCGTCAGCGAAGCGGGATGACTTGCGGAGCCTATCCAGGCCTCCCCGGACGTTTTCGCGACCTTCCAGGTGTTATTCTGCGCCGCAGCGGGCAGGACGGAGACGCAGATCAATGCGGCAGCGGCTGCGAGCCAGAATGCGAAACGGCCCGTCATGCACTCATTCCTTGAGGCGGGAAGCTTCCGTGCTGGAAGCGTAGGGAATTCCACCTAAGCACGAAGCGATGAAGAGAAACTTAGCCGCCGGCCGCGGAGCAATCCTTAATACTTACTCTTCATTAACCGTTTCCGTTCACTCCTCATTAAAGAACAGGATGGGCAGGCGGGCGTTCACGAATGATCAAAAGCTCGCGCATCAAGCGCAAAACGGCTGCCGCGATGGTCTTGTCGCAGTTCATCGCCGTGCCGGTTTGCGCGCAAGCATTGCCTCCCGCGACCCCTTTGCGACCGGCAGCCCTCGGTGTCGAGACGCAGGCGCAACGACGTGAGGCGGACGAGCGCCGCAGTCCCGTCGCGCTTCCCTCACTCGGTTCCGGAACGCAGCCTGAGGATCGGACACCGCTGTTCCGGCTCAAGAAGATCGAGCTGCAGGGCGCGACCGCGTTACCTGCCAGCGAATTGGCAGCTTCCTATCGGCCTTATCTCGATCGGGAACTATCTGCTCAGGATTTGGCCGCGATCGCGGCCGCCATAACCGCGCGATACCGCGAGGCGGGCTTTCACCTCAGCCGGGCCCTGATCCCGCCGCAGGACATGAGCTCGGGCACGCTGAAGGTAACCGTCGTAGAGGGCGTGATCGAGCAGGTCAGCGTCTCCGGGGCGGATGCCACCTTCGGGCTGCAGCGCCTTCTGGCTCCGCTCACGGAGGAGCGCCCGTCGAGCTTCGCATCCATGGAGCGCCAGCTACTCCTGATTAACGAGCGGCCAGGAATCAAGGTCGTGGACACGACGCTCGATGAGACATCGCCCGGGTCAGGTCGCTTTCACCTCGGCGTCAAGACCAAGAGCTGGCGCCTCTATGGCGCAACGGCCATCGACAACATGGGTTCCTCTTCGTCGGGCCCCTGGCAGGCATCGGGCAGCGTCGCAATCAATTCCATGTTGATACCGGGGGACAGCCTCA